>NZ_DASZUV010000005.1:0-316009 GCF_035548095.1 Rhodopila sp.
CTAAAATTCTCGCTGCGGGGCTTGGGCGATCCGGCGCAATAGCCTACCTTCGGAGACGTCATGACCGCTCAAGACCACACCCATGTGCGCCCGTGGCGACACATCGAGCGCCGCAAGTGCCGCAAGATCCGCGTCGGCGACGTGGAGGTGGGCGGCGACGCGCCGATCACCGTCCAGTCGATGACCAACACCCTGACCGCCGACGCCAACGCGACGATCAATCAGATTCGTCAGCTGGAAGAGGCCGGCGCGGACATCGTGCGGGTGTCCTGCCCCGACGAGGAGTCGACGGCGGCGATGCCCGCCATCGTCAAGGCGGCCAAGGTCCCGATCGTGGCCGACATCCACTTCTACTACAAACGCGGCATCGAGGCGGCCAAGGCGGGCGCGGCCTGCCTGCGCATCAACCCCGGCAACATCGGCTCGCCGGCTCGGGTGCGCGAGGTGATCAACGCGGCCCGCGACCACGGCTGTTCCATGCGCATCGGCGTCAACGCCGGCTCGCTGGAGAAGCACCTGCTGGAGAAATACGGCGAGCCGAACCCGGAAGCGCTGGTCGAAAGCGCGCTGTACCATGCCGACATCCTGCAGCAGCACGATTTCCACGACTTCAAGATCAGCGTAAAGGCATCGGACGTCTTCCTGGCGGTGGCAGCCTATCAGCAACTCGCCGAGGCGTGCGATCACCCCCTGCATATCGGGATCACCGAAGCGGGCGGGCGGCGCATGGGCACGGTGAAATCGTCGATCGGGCTGGGCAGCCTGCTATGGGCCGGCATCGGCGACACATTGCGGGTATCCTTGTCCGATGAGCCCGAGGAAGAGGTTCGCGTCGGCTGGGATATCCTGAAGTCCCTGGGACTGCGGCATCGCGGGGTGAAGATCATCTCCTGCCCGTCCTGCGCGCGTCAGGGCTACAACGTCATCAAAACGGTGGAGACGCTGGAACAGCGGCTGAGCCATATCGAGACACCGATTACCCTTTCGATCATCGGCTGTGTGGTGAACGGCCCGGGCGAGGCACTGATGACCGATATCGGCGTCACCGGCGGCGGCAACGGACGGCACATGGTGTACGCGGCTGGCAAGACCGATCACACCATCGACGGCGACAAGATGATCGATCACATCGTGGGACTGGTCGAAAAGAAGGCCGAGGCGATCCGCGCCGAAAAAGCAGCGGAGAAGCTGGCGGCGGAGTGACCGCCGGCGGGACCGTTGCGCCGCTCGATTTGCTCGCCAAGGTCGACGTTCGGTTTCCGCGCCGTCGTGCGGCACCCGCACACGCTGATCGAACCCGGTCTGCTGCTGCCACTCTGAGCGGAGATTGTCACACTCGGTTCGGGGGCCGGCGTCCAGCAGCCCGAAGGGTCGACCGGACGGCGGCGATGGACCGGGTGTCGCAAGCGGACACGCATTCTTCCTTCCGCGCTGCGTCGAAATGCGCATGCCCCTTCTGTCATTGGTCTGAAAGCTTCATCGTACCCCAGCATGAGACGATCGACTGACGCCATCGGCAGAAGGCGGTTGTCCCTAGTGTTCAGAGTGTCTGGTCCGTTGCGGCGCTGAGCCTGGGAGTTTTCGAGTGCGGTTGATCCCTCGGCGCCGCATTGGCCATCAGGCCGCCGCGATGTGGCATGAATACGCGTCCCACCTGCCGGACGGGCTGTCCAGGGGAGCTGTCCATGTGACTCGTGGCGCGGGAACCGCACTCCAGTTGTGGAATACGTCAGGGTGCAAGCCGACCGTTGCATAAACAGACGATTGCGGTTACCGCTCAACTTCTCACGATGAAGTTGCAGGCGAGAGCAAGGCCAGTAGAGCCCGGACGCGCCCTCCGGCGTTGCGGGCCGGCTGGGTCTTGATGGGCCACTGCTGCGCCATCACCGTGGAGACCTTGATGTCCGTCACTGGCACCACCGGCCCTTCCGGTGCCGCATCCCTCAGAGCGCACAGCCACGTTCGGCTGATCGCAGCCTGCACTATTGGCAATGCGCTGGAATTCTACGATTTCGTTGTCTTCAGCTTCTTCGCGCGCACCATTGGCGCATTGTTCTTCCCCGCCCAGGATCCCACGGCGCAACTGCTGCTGGCCTTCGCGACATACGGTGTCGGTTTCTTCCTGCGCCCGCTGGGTGGGCTCGTGCTGGGAGCCTACGCCGACCGCAAGGGCCGCAAGACTGCCACACTGCTGACGCTGGCGCTGATGGCGCTGGGCACCTGCATGATCGGACTCGCCCCTGCCCATGCCACATCGGGGCTGACCGGTGCATCCATTGTTCTGCTGGGCCGCCTGCTGCAAGGTTTCTCCGCGGGTGGTGAAGTCGGCGCTTCAACCACCCTGCTGGCGGAGCACGCGCCTTCCCATCGGCGCGGCTTCTTCGGCTCCTGGCAACTGGCCAGCCAGGGTCTGGGCGTGACTGCCGCCGCCGTCGTGGCATTCGCGATTACCACGATGCTGCCACCCGCCGACGTCACCGCATGGGGTTGGCGTCTCGCCTTCCTGCTGGGCGCGCTGATCGTGCCGGTGGGGCTGTGGCTGCGCGTGGCGCTGGAGGAGAGCCACGCCAACGAAGCAGATATGCGCACACGCTCGGTATCCTCGTTGCGCATCGCGGTGAAGCAGTTTCCGGGCCGCATTCTGGCCGGTGTCGGGCTGGTGGTCGGCGGCACGGCTGCGAACGCGATCATTGTGCTCTACATGGCCACCTATGCGGTGACACAGCTCCATCTGCCGCCCCAGGCCGGGCTGCTGGCAGGGATCGCCGGCGGACTTGCCAATGTGATCGTCGCCCCGCTCGGCGGCGCCCTGTCGGACAGGGTCGGCCGCAAGCCTGTCATTCTCATATCCTATCTGCTCCTTGTGGTGGCAATCCATCCCGCCTTCCTGGCTCTGAACGCCAGCCCCTCGGTGAACACCCTGCTGTGGATCATTGGCGGGCTGTCGGCCTTGAATACACTCGGCGCGGCGACGGTGATCCTGACCCTGCCCGAAATATTCCCTGTCGAGGCACGAGCCACCGGCATGTCGTTGGTCTACGCTCTGGGTGTGGCGATTTTCGGCGGCTTTGGGCAATTCATCGTCACCTGGCTGATCCAGACCACCGGTAACCCGCTGGCCGCCGCCTGGTACGTGATGGCCTGTGCCGCCGCGACCGTCATTGCCTTGGCCGCCATACCCGAGATGCGCGGGCACAAATTGGTATGATTCCTCTCAGCTTGGTCCGATTCCTGCCATCGCGCCAAAACACACATGGCTGTGTTTGGCATACCGGCTTCTGGCAACAATCGGTTGCAGACCAGTTTTGGGTCCGGTCGCCTTTATCATGCTCTAATGCGGCGAAATCGACAGGAGACCCTGCTTCATGGACCTGATCCCGCAGATCCGCGACGAACAGGCGGCGCTGGCCGCTATCCGCCAGGACATCCACGCCCATCCGGAAATCGGGTTCCAAGAAACCCGCACCGCGGCCCTGGTCGCGGATTGCCTGCGCCGCTGGGGCGTGGATCAGGTGGAGACCGGCATCGGCAAGACCGGCGTCGTCGGCGTGATCGAGGGGCGTGGTCCCGGCCGCACCGTCGGCCTGCGCGCCGACATGGACGCGCTGCCGATGGAGGAGGATACAGGGCTGCCCTTTACCTCTCGCAATCCGGGTGCGTTCCATGGCTGCGGCCATGACGGGCACACCACGATGCTGCTCGGCGCGGCGCAATACCTGGCGGCCAGCCGCTCCTTCCCTGGTCGCGTGATCCTGATTTTCCAGCCGGCGGAGGAACGGTTGACCGGTGCCGATGCGATGATCGCCGACGGGCTGTTCGACCGGTTTCCCTGCGACGAGGTTTACGGGCTTCACAACTGGCCGGGCAAGCCGGCCGGCTGGATCGGCTGCACGCCGGGCGTATCGATGGCCGCATCAAACAGTTTCGATATCGCCATCACCGGCCGCGGCTCCCACGGCGCAATGCCGAACCAGTCGGTCGATCCGGTGATCGTGGCCGTCAGCCTGGCTCAGGCGCTGCAAACGGTGGTCAGCCGCAACGTGCCGCCGCGGCAGATGGCGGTGCTGTCGGTCACCAGTGTCCACGCCGGATCCGCCTATAACGTGGTGCCGGAAGCCGCCTCCCTCTGCGGCACGATCCGTAGTTATGACAAGGCGGTGCACACGCTGATTATCCGCCGGATACAGGAGATCACCGCGGGTATCGCCGCCACCTTCGGCGCCACCGCCACCGTCACGATCAATCCCGGCTGTACCCCGCTGGCCAATGATCCGGCGCTGGCGGACATCGCCTGCCGTATCGCATCAGAATTGGTGGGCGCCGAGAATGTCGACCCGGCGGCGGAGCCGGTCAGCGGCAGCGAGGATTTCGCCGCCATGCTGGAGAAGGTGCCGGGCGCTTATCTGTGGGTTGGCGCGGGCGACGGTAAGAACCTGCACAACCCCGGCTACCGGTTCAATGACGACATCCTGCCGATCGGTGCCAGCCTGCTGGCGCGGATCGCAGAGCGGCGGCTGGCGGGGAACCAGTAGCCAGTGCGGACCATGATTCGTGAGGGCAACAGCCGGTAAGGGGCCGGGAGACATCCCCTCGGCACGCGTCTCTGATTTGCCGTGCCCCGTAGCCTCTGCCGAAACGTGCCCCTATATAAGCCGCCTTATCCAAGGATCCGTCGAGGACCGTTTTGACCGACCTCCAGCCCGCCCGCGGCACCCACGACCTGATCGGCGAGGAACAGCGCCGCTTTGCCCATGTCGCCGACACCGCCCGCCGCATCGCCGCCACCTATGGCTTCGACGAATGGCAGACGCCGATTTTTGAGGATACGCGCGTCTTCTCCCGCACGCTGGGCGAAACCTCCGACGTCGTGACGAAAGAGATGTACAGCTTCACCGACCGGGGCGGCGATTCCGTCACGCTCCGCCCGGAGGGAACGGCGGGCGTTTGCCGAGCACTGGTGACGAACGGGCTGACTCAGTCGTTGCCGCAGAAGGTATTCTATGCCGGCCCGATGTTCCGGTACGAGCGGCCACAGAAAGGCCGGTACCGCCAGTTCCACCAGATCGGCGTGGAACTGATCGGTCCTGGCGAACCGTTGGCGGATGCCGAAGTGATCGCTTGCGGCTGGGATATCCTGCAGGCGCTGGATGTGGCGGACGACGTCGTGCTGGAGCTGAACACGCTGGGCGACAGGGACAGCCGCCTGGCATATCGCGACGCGCTGGTCGCCTATCTCACCGACCATAGGGGATCGTTGTCGCAGGACAGCCTGCATCGGCTGGACCGCAACCCGATGCGTATATTGGACAGCAAGGATGAGAGCGACCGCATCATCGTTGCCAACGCGCCGACCATCGACCGCTACCTGACCGACGCCGCACGCGCCTTCTTCGACGGGTTGCAGACGCATCTGGCGCATTTCAACGTGCCGTTCATCCGCAACCCTCGTATCGTCCGCGGCCTGGATTATTACGGCCACACGGCCTTCGAGTTCGTTACCCAGGCCCTCGGCGCCCAGGGTACGGTGATGGCGGGCGGTCGCTATGACGGGTTGGTCGCGGAAATGGGCGGTCCGCAAACCCCCGCCGTCGGCTGGGCTTCGGGAATCGAGCGCCTTTCGATGCTGCTTGACCAGCCGCCCCCTGCCCCGACCGCGATCGCATTGGTGCCAATCGGAGAGCAGGCCGAGGCGGCCGCCATCCCCATCCTGCAGGCCCTCCGTGCGGCGGGGCTTCGGGCGGAGATGGCGTATCGAGGCAATCTCAAGCGACGGATGGAACGTGCCAACAAGGCCGGCGCCCGCGCCGCGGTCATCCTGGGCGCCGACGACCTGACGGCCGGTGTGGCACAGGTGAAGGACTTGGCATCCGGCACGCAGGAAGCCGTGCCGCTCGATCAGATCGTTGCTTTATTATCATGAAACTGGACGAGAAGCTGGATCGGATCGCCGCCCGCGCGGATGAACTGAGGGCAATGCTGTCCGAGGGCCTCTCCGGCGAGGCTTTCGTCAAGGCGTCGCGCGAGCTGGCCGATATCGAACCCATCGTCGCCCGCGTCGACGACTTGCGTGCGGCGGAACGCGCGCGAGAAGACGCGGAGTCCCTGCTCGCCGATCCAGAGATGAAGGATCTGGCGGAGCAGGAGCTATACGGCCTGAAAGACCGCATCCCGGCGCTGGAACACGAAATCCGTCTGGCGCTGCTGCCCAAGGATGAGGCCGATGAACGCTCCGCCATTCTGGAAATCCGTCCGGCCGCCGGCGGCGATGAGGCTGGTCTGTTCGCCGCCGAGCTGTTCGCCATGTATCAGAAATATGCGGAGAGTAAGGGCTGGAAGTTCGAGGTCCTGGACTACAGCGACACCGGCCTGGGCGGCATCAAGGAGGCCAGCGCCGAAATCACCGGCCGCAACGTCTTCGCCCGGCTGAAATACGAATCCGGCGTGCATCGCGTGCAGCGCGTGCCGGCAACGGAAAGCCAGGGACGCATCCATACCTCCACCGTCACCGTGGCTGTGCTGCCGGAGGCCGAGGAGGTCGATGTCCACATCGACGACGCGGATCTGCGCATCGACATCTACCGTGCCTCCGGCGCCGGCGGGCAGCACGTCAACAAGACCGACAGCGCGGTACGCCTGACCCATATCCCCACGGGCATCGTCGTGGCGATGCAGGAGGAGCGGAGCCAGCACAAGAACCGCGCCAAGGCCATGAAAGTGCTGCGCGCCAGGCTGTATGAGCAGCAGCGCGCCTCGCTCCACGCGGCCCGGTCGGCCGATCGCAAGGCGCAGGTGGGTACCGGCGATCGCAGTGAGCGCATCCGTACCTATAACTTCCCGCAAGGCCGTGTGTCGGATCACCGCATCAACCTGACGTTGTACAAGATCGACCGCGTCATGCAGGGCGAACTGGACGAGTTCATCGACGCCCTGACCGCAGAGGACCAGGCTGCCCGGCTGGCCGCCGAGGAGTGATCGCCGGCACGACACCCATCACCATCAGCCAGGCGGTACGAGAGGGAGCGGAGCGGCTGGCGACGGTCGCTGACAATCCACGCCTCGACTCCCGCCTGCTCCTGGCTCATGCGCTGGGATGCGATCGCAGCGACCTGATCCGCGACCCGCAGCGCCTGATCGATCCCACCGTGTTTCGGCATCTGCTGGCGCGCCGGGAGCGAGCCGAACCGATCGCCCATATTGTCGGCCGGCGTGAGTTCTGGAGCCTGTCCTTCGAGGTCTCGCCGGCTACGCTGGTCCCCCGTCCGGACACCGAAACCCTGGTCGAGGACGCGCTGGCCGCCTTTGCCCGGCGTCCAGCGCCGACGCGGATTCTGGACCTGGGAACCGGCACCGGTTGTCTGCTGCTGGCCCTGCTGCATGAGTTTCCCGATGCGTGGGGTGTCGGCGTGGACCTGGAACCGAGGGCCTCCGCGCTGGCGCAGCGCAATTCCGCCCGGCTGGGGCTGGCCGCGCGGGCCGCGTTCATCACCGGGGATTGGACTGCGCCGCTGGCCGGGCGGTTCGACCTCATCGTGTCCAACCCGCCTTATATTCCCACCCCCGACATGGCGGCGCTGATGCCCGATGTCGTCCAGTACGAACCGCGCCGCGCCCTGGCGGCCGGCCCAGACGGTGGAGATGCCTATCGGCGGGTCATCCCGGCGCTACGCGAGTCGCTTGCACCGAATGGCGTTGCGATCCTTGAACTCGGTGCCGGCCAAGCCAACATGGTCGCGGAGATCGCACGGCCTGATGGCTTTTGCATCACTTTCCGCCAAGATTTGGCGGGAATTCCGCGTGTGATCAGGCTTTCCGCGGCTCTGGACTAAAAAACTGTTTGGCAGCAAGGGGCCCGGAGGCTAATTTGCCCTGGATGGTAAGGACGCCGCGATGCGGTTGTTCCTGGGTGTAATGGCGTATCGCTGACATGGCCGTTACCAACCATCGTCAAACGCCGATGATCGGTGGCCGACCTCGCGGATAGCGCACGGGATCACCATACTCGCGCCCGCTCGCCCCCCTGGTCCGCCCGCAATGGGAAAGCGCGACGGCATAAGCATGAACATGAAACGTATGCGTGGCCGCAACCACCGTTCCGGTGGTGGCGGAGGTGGCGGCGGCGGAATGCGCCACGCGAGCGGCGGTGTTCCGCTAAACCGCAACCACGTCTTCGACAGCAATGGCCCGGATGTCCGGATCCGCGGCACCGCCCAACAATTGTTCGAGAAATATCTGCAACTTGGCCGTGATGCGACCAGTTCCGGCGACCGCGTGCAGGCTGAAGGGTTCTTTCAGCATGCGGAGCACTATTTCCGCATCCTGAATGCTATGAACCAAGCCGCCCAGCAACAACAGCAGCAGCAGGGTCGGCGCCATTACCAGGGCGAAGCCGCTGCCAATGGCGAGGAAAGCGCCCCGCCGGCCGATGCGAATGATATCGAACATCCCGCCGGCTTTGGCGAGCAGCCAGAGGCTCGGGAAATCCCGATCGCCGCAGCGCCGCCCGAGGGCTGAGTTCGATCAGTCGGCTTTGGGTGGGCTCCCGGCCTCGACGCGGCGCCGGGAGGAGGCGGACGTTGGCCTGGACGTAACGCGGAACGTGGCACCCTAGAAAACGTGGCACCCTAGAAAGCGACGGTCAGCGCATAGCCCGCTTATTTGGCCAACGTCGGAATACGTTCGTCAAGCCGACGGCCTGATGATGACGGCTTCAAGATAGGCAGCAGGGACGATCAGCGTGCCACTGCCGTTGTTGTGCTGTTGCAGCAGGCGCAGGATGTCGACTTCGAGTGCCGCCGCGCTTTTGCCATCGAGTGCCGCGAAGGCCCGATTGACCGGTCCATAGAAGCTCCTGAAGGTTTGGAGCCAATGCCCTGGTGTTTCGTAGCGGAAGGTGAAGCTCTGCTCGGAAGCCTGAATCTCATATCCAGCGAACAGTTCCAGCAGACGTCCCATCGTACCCCAGAGCGTCGGCGGCTTGATGCCGGCCGGACGCGGCACATACCTGCTGACGATCTTCAGCAGTTCGCCGATAAACCCGTCGGGCGTCCAGTTGGCCAGACCAATGCGGCCGCCCTTGCGCACCACGCGAGTGAGTTCTGAGGCCGCCTTCTCCTGGTCAGGGGCGAACATGACGCCGAAGGTGGAGAGCGCCGTGTCGAAGCTGCCATCGGCAAAGGGAAGCGCTTCGACATCGGCTTCTTGGAACGCGACCGAAAAACCCTCGGCCTCAGCCCGTTTCTTGCCGTGCTCGAGCAGCGCACCGACGTAATCGGTCGATGTGACACGCGCGAAGCGCCGAGCGGCGGCCAACGTCGCGTTGCCGTTGCCAGCGGCGACATCGAGTACCCGGCTTCCGGCACGCATATCCACCGCCTCGCACAAGCGTTCGCCGACGATCTGCAGCGTCGTACCGATGATCGCGTAGTCGCCGGACGACCAGACGGTCTTCTGGCGCTGCTTGATCGCCGTGTAATCGGGGGCAGTGGATACAACCGACATCGAGAACCTCCATTTGCTTGCCGCAGCGCGGTTTATTGTTGGCCAGGAGGTTTTCACGACGGCGTTGCCGGATTCCAGTTCACCATCTGAATCCGCCCGATACAGAAACTGAACTGGCGAAGGTCCAAGGAAGAGGCGTAACCAGCCTTGCCATGGCCATCCGAAACCACTGCCGGAGAAGGCCCACCATGTCAGACAGCGGTTACAATCAGTTCTGCCCCATCGCCATGGCTGCGGAGATCGTCTGTTCCCGCTGGACGCTGCTCGTCCTGCGCGAACTCCTCATGGGATCGACTCGCTTCAACGAGCTGCGGCGTGGCCTGCCAGGCATGTCTCCGGCCTTGCTTTCCAGGCGTCTGAAGGATCTGGAGGCGGCCGGGATCGTCACGCGGACCGCCACGGTGCGCGGATTCTCTGTGCATGAATACCGCTTGACCGAGGCCGGAGGCGAACTGCGCCCGATCATTGAAGCGGTTGGCGTGTGGGGCCAACGATGGGTCACAACCGAGGCAACGTTAAGCAACCTCGACGCCAATCTGCTGATGTGGGACATCAAGCGGAACATCGATACCGACCCTATGCCGCGCCGGCGCAACACCATCCAGTTCATTTTTGACGAGCAGCCTGTATCGGAACGCAACTATTGGCTCATCGTCGAACCGGACGCGGAAGTGGATTTGTGCACCGTCGATCCTGGTTTCGACGTCGATCTCTACGTATCGACCAGTTTGCGGACGATGACCGAAATCTGGCTGGGCTATTGCACGATCGGTCGGGCGACCGAGGAAGGCCGGCTTGTCCTGACGGGCAGCGGCGCGCTCGCCAATGATCTGCGCGCCTGGCTGAAGCTCAGCGCGTTCGCGAATATCGGGAAGAGAGTGGCTTAGTTTCAGATCGTCCGTCAGCCGGGCCGTACGCCATCAAAAGCTACATCATTCCGCCGAAGCACGGGTTGTGGAATACATCTTCGGCTGGCTTGGCCGCGAAAGGCAGTTGCACAGGTCTTCGAGACGCTGTTCCAGAGTGCGTAGCATGGCTCTTGCTTCGCAAGCTTCAGCCCGATGCTTGATTGCGAGACAGGTTCTATACGGCTTCCATCCGCTGGCCCGTCCGAGCATCGAACAGATGCACCATCGCCGGATCGGGCGTGATGTGGATCATCTCCCCCGGCTTGGCGGCCACCCGCTCGCGGAACGCGGCGATGATCGGGGCGCCGGCGAAGTCCGCCATCACTTGCGTTTCCGACCCCGTCGGCTCGATTACGTTGACTCTGGCCGGGGTACCGCCACCGTTACTCAAACAGAAATGCTCCGGACGAATGCCGTAGATGATCGGGCTGCCGTCGACCACTCCCCGAGTAGACGGCAGCGGCAGCGCTGTCCCCTCCTCCGACCTGAACGCCCCACCATCTACCTTACCCTTCAAAAAATTCATCGCAGGGGAGCCGATAAACCCGGCAACAAATAAATTTGCCGGATAATCGTACAATTCCAACGGAGTGCCGATCTGCTCCACGTTGCCGGCGTTCATCACGACGATCTTGTCAGCCATGGTCATCGCCTCGATCTGGTCGTGCGTGACATACACTGTCGTCGTGGTCAGCCGCTGGTGCAGTTCCTTGATCTCCGCTCGCATGGCGACGCGCAGCTTCGCGTCGAGATTGGACAGAGGTTCATCGAATAGGAACACCTGTGGGTCGCGCACGATTGCCCGTCCCATCGCCACACGCTGCCGCTGCCCACCTGACAATTGCCTCGGATATCGATTCAGATACGGCGCCAGGCTCAAGATCTCCGCCGCTCGGTTTACTTTCTGGTCGATCACCGCCTTCGGTGCGTTCGCCAGGCTCAGCGCGAACGCCATGTTGTCGCGTACCGTCATGTGCGGGTACAGAGCGTAGTTCTGGAACACCATTGCGATGTCCCGTTCCTTCGGCGCGACGTTGTTGACCACTCGCCCGCCGATGGCGATCTCGCCGCCAGTGATATTCTCCAGCCCGGCGATCATCCGCAGCAGTGTCGATTTCCCACAGCCGGACGGGCCGACCAGGATGACGAATTCCCCATCCTCGATCTCGACACTGACGCCGTGCAGCACTTCGTTGGATCCGTAGCGCTTACGGACATCGCGGATGGACACATTGGCCATGCTTGTCTTTCCTCCAAGTAGCGACCGCGCATTCGACGGCGGTTCTCCTGTCCGCTTCCTGGCATGCGCCGCGCCGGCGCGCAAAATCCCCAGGTGACGGACGATGCTCCTGCTGGGCCCAGTGAGTTTGGCCGCAGCCTGGAAATCAAGTCCGTCCGCATTTCAAGATCAGCCCTCACCCTCCCATCCCGAGACGACACAAGGCCACGGCGGGCAACGTGGGAATCTCGGGTTCAGGGTGTCAATCTGCATCGCGGCTACTCCTTCACCGCTCCAGTCATCGAGGACACGTAGTACTCCACGAAGAATGAGTAGATGATTGCCACCGGGACCGAACCCAGCAGCGATCCTGCCATCAAAGACCCCCATTGATAGACGTCACCGGTGACCAGTTCGGTCAGGATTGCCACCGGAACCGTCTTCCTTTCGGTGCTCTGGATGAACGCCAGCGCGTAGATGAACTCGTTCCACGACAGGGTGAATGCGAAAATACCGGCCGAGATCAATCCTGGTACCGCCAGCGGCAGCGTGATTCGCCGCAGGATCTGCAGGCGGGAAGCACCATCGATCAGTGCACATTCCTCCAGCTCATACGGGATCGATTTGAAGTAGCCGATCAGCAGCCACGTGCAAAACGGGATCAGGAACGTCGGATAGGTCAGCACCAGCGCCAACGGGCTATCGAACAGGCCGAACTGGAAGATCAGCGTGGCCAACGGAATGAACAGGATGGTCGGCGGCACCAGATAGGCCAGATAGATCGCCAGGCCGATATGCTGAGCGTGCTGGAACCGTAGCCGCTCGATCGCATAAGCCGCGAGCACGCTGGCACCCACCGAAATGAAGGTCGCTGCCGTGGCGACCCCCATCGTAATCATCAGCCAGCGGGGATATTCTGTATCGAACAGCAGTTTCCTGATGTTCGCCAGTGTCGGCGAGTGCACCCAGAATGGGTTGAACTGCTTGTAGTTGTACATCTCGTAGTCGGGTTTAATCGACGTAATCGCCATCCAGTAGAACGGGAACAACAAGACGATGATGAAGATGGCGAGCGGGATGTACACCGTGATGACGCGCCGCGCCCGCGAATCCCAGCTCAGCAGTTCCGGTGCGTCTTTCAGGGACGCCGCGACTTGAACCTCCTGGTTGGCCGCCAGCGCCTCAGTCATTGTCGCTTCCTTGTTGCCATTTGCGGCGCCCGACGCCGAAGAAACAAACCAGCGTCGCCACTAGCAGGAACGGGATCATGGACACCGCGATCGCCGCCCCCTCGCCCAGTTGCGACCCGGGGATGGCCCGCTGGAACGCCAGCGTCGCCATCAGGTGGGTGGAGTTGAACGGGCCGCCACGGGTAATCGCATAGACCAGCTGGAAGTCGGAAAAGGTGAACAGCACCGACAGTGTCAGTGCCACCGACAGGATCGGCATCAGCAGCGGCACGGTGATGCGGCGGAATTTTTGCCAGCTGCTGGCGCCATCCAGCAGCGCCGCTTCATACAGCGACGGCGAGATGGTTTGCAGCCCGGCCAGCAGCGTGATTGCCACGAATGGAATACCGCGCCAGATATTGGCGACAATCAGCGACCACCGGGCGGACCAGGGCGAACCGAGGAAGTCGATGTAATGGCTCCGCCAGTGCAGCACGTCCACCAAAACGAACGACACGATGGAGAATTGCGGATCGTAGATCCACCACCAGGCGATCGCGGACAGCACTGTCGGCACGATCCACGGCAGCAGCACGATGGCGCGTATGAATGCCTTGAAGGGGATATGGTGGTTCAGCAGCAGCGCCAGCCACAATCCCAGCAGGAATTTCCCGACTGTCGCCACCGCCGTGTAGAAGATCGTATACCACACGGCGCCCCAGAACACCGGGTCGCTGAACAGTGAGGTGAAGTTGTCCAGCCCGATATACTCGCCAGGCTGGCCGATGGTGGTGTCGGTCAGCGACAGCCACAGGCCCAGTCCCAGCGGGTAGGTCAGGAAGATCAGCAGCAATCCCGCCGTGGGCAGCATGCAGAGCGCAACCAGGAACGGCTTCCAGTCGAACAATCGGCTGATACGGGAATGGCGTCGTCGCGGCTTCCATTCCAAGATCAGTTCGCCGGTCGTCGCGTCCATGGTCGCGTCTTCCTTTTGCTATCCCTTGAGGTAACGAGCCGCCTGCCTCGCCGCGGTCTTGACCGCCGCTTCCGGCGTGGCGTTGCCAGTCGCGACCGAGGCGAACATATCCACCAGCGTATAATTGGCCGCGACGGCGGATGACGCCGCCGATATGGGCCCCTTGTAGCTGTCGTAGTACGGCGTATCCATACTGTCGATATACGGCTTCAGCTTCGGGTCCGCGTCCCAGAATGCCATCTTGCCGTAGGCTTTCAGCGAGTTGGACCAGTATCCCAGACAGCCCGCCAACCACGGCGCGTATTGCGGTGCCTCCATCATGAAGCGCAGGTATTCCTTGCAGGCATTGGGATATTTCGTGTGCCTGAAGGCCATCGCGTTGACCACCAGCGACGACGACGGCGATTTCTTGGCCATGCCAAGCGGCGGCACCTGATGGTTGGTGTCCGCCGCGATCGCCTGCAATTTCGGATCGGACGAGTTCTTTGCGACGTAGTAGATCGAGACTCCGTTGAACGTCAGGCTGATGTCACCTGCCGCGAACGCCTTGTTGTTGCTCGGGTCACCCCAGGACAAGGTACCCTCGATCATCTGCGGATACAGCTCTCTGGCATAGTTCAATGCGGCGATTGTCTCTTTCGAATCCAATGAGACCTTCCCTTTTTCGTCGGTCAGCGACGCGCCGAACGACCACAGCAGCCAATTGGCGAAACCATTGCCGTCGCCTACCGCGTGACCCAGCGCGAAGCCGATCGGGTGGTTGTTCTTCTTCAATTTCGTCGCCATTTCCAGGAAACCGGCATGGTCGTTTGGAATGCTGTCGTAGCCGGCTTCTTTCAGCCAGGACACGCGATAAACGGACGCGCCGCCGCTGCCGCCCATCGGAATCGCTAACCAGTCCTGGGTGCCCCAGCGGCAGGAATAGATCTGCGCAAGCTGGTGCCAGCCGCCGTATTTCGCCCCGAGGTATTCGGCGAGGTCATTCATCTGGATCAGTTTGTTGGCATAGATCTGCGGCGCGGAACCGAAACCGATGATGATATCCGGACCGGCACCGGTATTTGCGGCCACCGCCGTCTGGGGCTGCACATCCTCCCACCCGACGAAATCGACGCGAACGGGAATGCCCGTCTGATCACTGAACTTTTTCGTGTTTGCCCTGAACAGCACCTCATCGGGATCGACGAACTTCGCAGGGCGCAGCACACGCAGTGTCGCGCCGGATTCCGCCTTGAAGTCCGGGGACTTCACGTCCGCCGTGGGCACATCCAGATCGGCCGCATGGGCGCCAATCAGCGGCAAGGTGGCCGCGCCGATCAGCGCGGCGGTGCCGGACAAGAGCGTGTCGCGGCGAGTCAAGCCAGCCATTCGATTTCCTTCCCTAAGACCGGACGGAACCTCATCGTGCCGCCGGCTCGCGTCCATGCGTAATGCCGGGGACCGGCGGCAACAAGCGCTGCCCCCTGATCCCGGCACGACGCTTCAACTCTTGTAGTAACGCTGCGCCTGTTGCGCCCCTCGCTTGGCCGCCGCTTCCGGCGTGGCATTGCCGGTGACGACCGAGGCAAACATGTCCACCACGGTATAGTTCGCCGTCACCGCCGAGGACGCCGGCGTCACAGGCCCCTTGTACCCGTCGTAATATGGCGTATCCATGCCGGAGGCATACGGCGCCAGCTTCGGGTCCTCTGTCCAGAATTTCATCTTGGAGTAGGCCTTCAGCGAGTTGGACCAATAGCCGATGCAGTTGGACAGCCAGGGGCCGTATTGATCAGCCTCCATCATGAACCGCAGGTAGTCCTTGGCGGCGTTTGGATACTTGGTATGCTTGAACACCATCGCATTCATCGGCGTCGCCGACATCGGCGAACGGGACGCGACGCCTTTCGGCAGCAATTGATGCTGAGTATCCACCGCCATTTGCTGCAGCTTCGGATCAGGCGAGGTCTTCAGGAAATAATAGATCGACACGCCGTTGAACGTCATGCCGATATCGCCCGCGGCATAGGCTTTGTTATTACCGGAATCGTTCCACGACAAATTACCGGATACCTGCACCTTCTGCAGCTCGGTGGCGTATCTCAGTGCTGCCACCGTCTCCTTGGAATCGAGCGCGATCTTGCCGTTTTCATCCACCAGCATCGCGTTATGCGACCAGAGCAGCCAACTGGCAAAGCCGTTCGCGTCGCCCAGCGCATGACCGAGTGACATACCGAACGGGTGGCCGGCCGCATGCAGCTTCTGGCACAACGCCAAAAATCCCTGATGGTCGTCCGGGATCTTGTCGTAACCCGCTTGCTTCACCCAGGACTGGCGATACACGACCGGCCCGGCACCGCCGCCGATCGGGATCGAGATCCAGTCTTTGGTTTTCCACTTGGTGCCATACAACACAGACAATTCCTGCCAGCCGCCGTATTTCGCCCCCAGATAGTCGGCGAGGTCTGTCATATCGGCGATCTTCGACGCATAGATCTGCGGGTCGGAGCTGAAGCCGACCACGATGTCCGGCCCGGCGCCGGTATTGGCGACAACGGCGGTCTGTGGCCGAATATCCTCCCAGCTGATGAAATCGACGCGCACCGGTATTCCTGTTGCGTCGGTGTACTTCTTGGTGTTCTCCCGCCAATACACCTCATCCGGGTCGATGAACTTCGCCGGCCGTAGTACCCGTAGCTCCGCGCCTTTTTCCAGCTTGTACTCCAGTGGCTTCACATTGGCGGTGGGCACATCGGTCACGGCAGCTCGGGCACGCAAGGTGGGAATGGTCGCCGCCGCGATCGACGCGGAGGCGAGCGTGAGAGATTCACGCCGGGTGATGGTCATGCTATTTGGCTCCCTACCCGGTCTTTGGCTTTCGGAGCCCTTGGCGACCGGAGACCTGCGGCCCCTTGCGGGCGATTATTCCGCGCCGGCGGCGGAAAGGTAAAGGGCAGAAGACTGGACCGCGGGATTCCAGGTTGTCGATTCTCTGCGACGAATGATCCCCGGCAAATTCATGCGCTTCCGGCGCGGAACCCTGCTTGTCCACAATATCGAAATGCGCGACATCGGGGCTGCGGATCGCATTCCCTCTAGCGCGGAGCGGCTTTGCCTTTCCAGGGGCAACCACGAGTAGAAGGCCATCCGCCGTGGCAATATCCCAACCTTTCGCACTTGCTCAGCCAGACTTGCGGGTCAGCAAGCTGAGCTGGATGATTGCGCCAGGCCATGACTTCACCGCACCCATACGGTAAAAGCGGCATCTATCTGGTATTCCAGCTGCGTTTTTAATGGCTCGACCGCGGTCGCGAGCTTTTACTCGTCTGCTTAATGCCGTCCTCGCCATTGCGGCCATGTCCATATGAAGCCGATGCTGGAAAGTGTCTTGCCGGGCACGCCCGCATCCAACCAGACCCCGACCAGCGGCGACGCCGCTTTTCACATCAGGCCGGGCACAATTATGCCCGCCGCAGCGGCCTTTTGACAGCTCGGCGGGTCATATAGACTATTCAGACAAGCTTGGAAGCTCGTCATGACTTGGGAAACCATTGCACCACCGCCAGGACTGGCCCCGCCCAGGCCGATCACGGTGCGCGCGCAATCCATCCCCCCACGCCACTACTTCCCAGAGCACGCCCACGATTGGAACCAAGTCGTCTACGCCATTTCAGGTGTGCTGACAGTCGCCGTCGAAGGACGTTCATTCGTCATCTCCCCCGAACAGGCCGTATGGCTGCCGACCGGCATACAGCACCGGGTGGGCACGCTGCCCGGCGCGGAGTTCTGCATGCGCGCACGCCGGTGCCCATAGCGTCGTTATCCGAATTAACCGTAATCGGTCCGTTCAAGTCGGTCTCACCGTTCATTTATAGCCATGCAGCTACTTGCGATACGAATGATGACGGCGATTACACGGCTCCACTACCGAGATAGGCGCTGTGCAAGATGTCGCTGCCGGCCAGTTCCTTTGCCAACCCCTCATGTACGATGCGCCCCGTTGCCATCAGGTAGCAGCGGTCGGCATGAGCCAGCGCCTTCTCCACCAGTTGTTCCACCAGCAGGATGGCGACGCCGTCGCGCGACAGCGCTCGAGCGACATCCAGGATGCGGTCGATTACCAACGGCGCCAGGCCGCCCGACGGTTCATCCAGGATCAGTAGTTTGGGTTCCGCAATGATTCCCTGCGCCACCGCCAGGATCTGTTGTTGTCCGCCCGACAGGCGGGAGGCTGGCTGGTGCCGTCGCTCCGCCATTTCCGGAAACAGGTCATAGATCGCCGGCAGCTTCGATCGGTCGCCGCGTTTCGATTTGGCGTAAGTGCCGATCAGCAGGTTGTCCTCCACTGTCAGCGGATGGAAGACGCGATGACCCTCCAGAACCTGCACCAGCCCGGCCCTGACGATGTCGCGCGGCGTGGCGCCGGTGATGTCCTGGCCCGCGAACCGCACCGCACCGGATTGCTTCGGGATCAGGCCGGATATGGCATGCAGAATCGTACTCTTGCCGGCGCCGTTGCGGCCCAGCAAGGTGACGAACTCTCCCTCGCCCACGGTCAGGCTGGTGCCGTGCACGACCTCGGCTTTGCCATAGGCGACATGCAGGTCCGCGATCTCCAGCAGCGTATTCATGCGCCCAGATAGACCCTGATGACGTCCGGATCGTTGCGAACCTGTCGCGGCGAGCCATGGGCGATCACGCGGCCCAGATTTAGCGCGGTCACGCGGTCGCAGACGCGGAACACGAAATCGGTATGGTGCTCCACCAGCAGCACGCCAATGCCGGCGTCGCGCATGACGCCGATGATACCGCCCAGGTGCTCGATCTCCGCCACCGTCAGGCCGCCGGCCGGCTCATCCAGCAGCACGAATTTCGGCCGCGCGGTCAGCGCCCGCGCGATCTCCAGAAAGCGCTGCGCCGTGTGTTCCAGCAGCGCCGCACGCAGGTCCATCACCTCGCCCAGGCCGACGCCGTGCAGCATGGCGGCGGCGCGCCCGCGCAGCGCCGCCTCCTCCCGCCGCGGGCGCGGCGCGGCCAGGGCAGTCTCCAGGAAGCTGGCGCGCACATCCGGCCAGCCACCCAGCATGGCATTGTCCAGCACCGGCAGCGCCGCCACCAGCTTGGGTGTCTGGAAAGTACGCGCCAGTCCGGCCCGAGCGCGGGCGCGCACCGGCAGATTGGTCATGTCGGTATCACCCAGGCGGATGCGGCCGGCGTCGATCGTATAGTAGCCGGAGATCAGGTTCAGCATCGTGGTCTTTCCCGATCCGTTTGGCCCGATCAGCCCGTGTACCTCGCCAGGGCGCAGTTCCAGGGACACGGCATCGACCGCTACCAGTCCGCCAAAGCGCTTCATGACCCCAGCGGCTTCCAGCGTCTCGTCCACTCGCGATCGGTTCAATAGACCCCCATTCGCGTGAGCGCCGTTCACGCGCGCGGCCCGATCGCGGAACGAAGCCGGTCCAGGTCGGGCTCGATCCGCGTGGCCTGTCGCGGTGCCGGCCGGAGTTTCTCCGCCAGCCGGTCGATCAGTTCACCGAAGCCGCCGGGGATCACCAGCACCACGACCAGCAGGATGAACCCATAGAAAAAGCTACCATATTTTGCCAGCGGACCAACCAGCTCGGGGATCGCGGCCAGCACGGCGGCGCCGATGAACGGTCCGATGATGACGCCGCGGCCGCCGATGACGATGGCGACGAAAAAGTAGATACCCAGGTTGACGATGAAGGCATCGGGCGTGATGTAGCTCTGCGACGTGGCGTACAACCCACCGGCGACCCCGGCGGTGAAGCCGCTGAAGACGAAGACCAGCAGCTTGGTCAGGTAGATCGGCACCGCAACCGACGAAGCCGCAACAGTGCTGTCACGCAGCGCCACCATCGCTCGGCCCCACATGAAGCGCGCGAGGTTCCAGGTCATCCAGGTGACAAAGGCGGCGATGCCCAGCACCAGCCAATAGAAGCCCCAGGGCGTGTCGAATGGCGCCGGGAAGCTGGGCGCGGCCATGCCGACGCTGCCATTGGTCAGCCATTGCTCCGCCAGCGCCAGTTCGCTGACGATCAGGCCGAACGCCAGCGTGGCCATGGCGAAGTAGAAACCCGGCAGGCGCAGCGACGGCAAGCCGAGCAGCAGGCCGATCACAGCACAGATGGCGCCGCCGGCCAGCAGCGCCAGGAACGGGTTCCAACCCTGCGGCCCGGCCAGCAGGCAGAAGGCGTAGGCGCCGATCGCCAGCAGCCCGACATGGCCGACGGAAAGCTGGCCGGTGAAGCCCACCAGCAGGTTCAGCGTGGCGATCAGCACCCAGTAGACGCCGATGATGGTGGCGACGTGCAGGTAGTAGATGTTGCCGGTGATATAGGGCAGCAGCGCGGCGAACACGGCGAACACCGCAACGATGGCGGGTCGGAGATAGGATTGGCTCATACCTGCCGCACCTGCGTCGCACCGAACAGGCCCTGTGGCCGGACCACCAGCAGCAGGATCAGCAGGCCGATGGCGATGGTCTTTTGATACTGCGCACCAAAGTAATAGGTGGTCAGCGCGGTCAGCGTGCCCAGGATTGCTCCGCCCACCAGCGCGCCAATGGAGCTGCCGATGCCGCCCACCGCCAGCGCGATGAATCCCGACAGGCCCAGCGCGGTGCCCAGCGCGAAATCGGCGAAGGTGAGCTGCCCGGCGGCGAAACCGGACAGCGCGCCGAGGACGCCGGCCAGGACGAAGCTTTCCGCGCGCATGCGGTCGGTGGAGACGCCGCGTGCCCTTGCCGCGAACGTGTCCTCGGACATGGCGATGAACAGCTTGCCAGTCATGGAATGGCGGTAGAATTGTTGCAGCCCCACCGCCATGGCGACCGACAGCAGCAGCGGCAGCCAGAATTTCTGGTCCATCACACCGGCGAACTCCTGCGGGAGTACGCGCGGGAATGGTGTGGGATCGGTGCCCCAGACCAGCGACATCGCCTCCTGCACCATCGTCGCCAGCGCCAGCGTGCTGAGGACCCATAAATGCTCGTCCGACACGGCGACGATGCGGCGCACAGCGATCAGCTCGCTGAGCCAGCCGAAGACGGCGCCGGCCAGCAGGCAGGCAATCAGCCCCACCCAGACCGGCCAGTGCAGATCCAGCACGACCCAGGCGGCGCAGATGCCGCCAACCATCGCGAACTGCCCGGTGCCGAAGCTCAGCACTTTCGAGGTCGAATACATGACGTTGTAGACCAGCGCCGTCATGCCATACAGGCCGCCCAGCGCCAGCCCGCTGATGATCACCAGCAGCACGGGGCCGCCCTCCGCTGAACCGGTCTCATGCCGGCCGCCGCGTTTGAGTCATCACCAGCGCCCTCATCATGGGGGGAAGGAACGGCCGAACGGTCAGCATCAACGCTGCTTGGTCTCAGACGATCTTTACCGGCGGGTAGCCGCCATTCGGAAGTTGCGCATTGGCATTGACCAGGACGATGCCCTCATCCTGGAAGCCGGTGTGATCCTTCGCCGTATAGATGAACGGCCCGTACGGCGCGTTGATCATCGGGATCGATTCCAGCGCCGCTGCCACCTTGAACGAATCGGTGTCGCCGGCCTTGCGCACGCCCTCGGCATAGATCGTCACGGCGGCGTTGCCTTGCAGGAAGGCCGGCAAGCCGGCGGCCATATAGGGACCAATCGAGTCTTTGTGCTTGTCCATGAAGGACTGCACGTTTTCGGGCAGCCGGCCCTGGGCGTCGACGACCTCATGCCGGTAGCCGACGCCATAGACATTGTCCCAATAGGCCCGCTTACCCAGCAGCTTCGCGACCTGTTCCTGCAGGATGGTGGGATGGCCAACGATCGGCACGTTCCAGTTCTGCTCGCCACGGGCGTTCACCAGGCGAGCGACGAAGCCGGTGGCATTCGACCATTCGGTAACGACGTCCGCGCCGGCGTCCTTGGCCTTCAACAGCTCATCCGTCACGTCCGGCTTGTTGGGATCGACGGTGGCCGTATAGACCGGCTTCATGCCGCGCGCCGTCAGGAACTCCGTCACCTTGTCGCGCGACAGCACGCCATAGCCGGTGTTGTCGTTGATGATGGCGATACGGTTCTTCTTCAGGTCCTCGACCATGAACTTCACCGCCACCTTGATCCACTGGCCGTTGGCGTTCAGATTGCGGAATCCCAACGGGTATTTCACCGGGTTGATCAGTTCCTCGACCGATCCACCGATCAGGTGCAGCTTCTTCGCACCGGACACGATCCCCAACGTGGGCAGCGCCTCGCCAGAGTTGATCGGGCCGCACAATACATCGATGTTTTCGTTGTAAACGAGTTCCTTGGCGTAGCTGACCGCCTTCGACGGGTCGGCGGCACTGTCGCGCATGACGATCTCCACCGGGCGGCCCAACAGGCCACCCTTCTCATTGATATCCTGCACCGTCATGCGAAAACCCCAGTCCTGCGCCTGGGCGTTGGAGGCGAACATGCCGGTAACGGCAGCAATCCAGCCCATGCGGATGGGTTTGTTCTGCGCGATGGCCGGCATCGCGAGGCCGGAGACAAGGCCGGCGGTTGCCGCGCCCAGCATCGCCTGCCGGCGTCCGATTCCGGTAGGGCGGATCTTGATCCCTGACATGCGTTTCCTCCAAGACGTTTTTTCCGGCATCTGCTGCCGCGTGTTGTCAGCGATGGTGCCGCGAAGCGCCGTTCCCGGCAATCCCCCTGACGGCGCCTTGCCGCGCAAGCCGGTACCCGGACAGGCTTACAAAGGAATCGCTTTCAGGCTGCCATCCGGCTGGCGCGAATTGGCGATGCAGATCGCCATGCCGTCATCGCCGAAGCCGTTATGATCGGTGGGGGTGTATGAGAATCTCCCGTACGGCGTCTCGATCACCGGGATCGATTCCAGCGCCGCCTTGGTGGCGAACGCCTCGGTGGTGCCGGCCTTCTTCCATCCGGTGACCGGAATCAGCGCGGCGGTCGCCCCCTGCATGATCGCGAAGACGGCCGTCTTGACATAGGGCGCGGCGCCCTCTCGATGCTTGTCCAGGAAGGCTTGCGTTGCAGGAGGCAGCTTGCCGTTGGCATCGGTAACGCTGTTGGCGTAGCCCGCCGCGAAAGCGTTCTCCCAATAAGCCGGCTTGCTCAGCAGCGCGCCAACCTGGTCCTGGTACATGCTGGGATTGCCGACGATCGGCACGTCCCAACCCTGTTCGCCGCGCGCGTTCAGTACCCGCGCCATGAACCCGGTGGCGTTCGTCCAGGTCTGGATGACATCGGCGCCCGACGCGCGTGCCTTGAGGATTTCATCCGTCACGTCGACCTTATTCGGATCGACGGTGACGGTGAAGGCTGGTTTCAACCCTTGCGCGGCCAGCATCTTGACTAGCCCCTGCATGGCCAGCACACCGTAGCCGGTGTTGTCGTCGATGATGGCAATCTTCTTACGGTTCAGCTTCTCCAGGCAGAACCGCGTCGCCACCTTGATATATTGCGTATTGGTGTTCAGGTTGCGAAACGCCAGCGGGTATTTCACCGGGTCGATCAGCTCATCGATGACGCCACCCACCATCTGGATCGTCTTGGCGCCAGAAACCACGCCCAGGGTTGGCAGGACCTCTCCGCTGTTGATCGGACCGCAGACCACGTCGACCTTTTCATTATAAACCAGCTCCTTGGCGAAACTGACGGCTTTCGACGGATCACCGGCCGAGTCGCGCATCACGATCTCCAGCTTGCGGCCGTTGACCCCGCCGGCGTCGTTCAAGTCCTGCACCATGGTGCGGAAACCCCAGTCCTGCGCCTGGGCGTTGCTGGCGAAGACGCCGGTGACGGCGGCGATCCAGCCCATGCGGATCGGCCTGTCCTGCGCGATGGCTGGCATGGCCAGCGAGGCGGCAACGCCCGCCGTGCCCGCGATGAACGGTCGGCGGCCGAGATGGGCGCCACGGGATGCGACCTTGTGCATGCATATCCCTCCCAACGAGCGTCGTTACGCCGGCTCGCATATTATGCGCCATCATTCTTGCAGTGATGCCGCCAGCCGGGCAATAGCCAGCCCGGCTGGCGGCATCACTGCACAACCGTTGCGGACCCACTCATGTCTTAGTGCACAATTCGTTCGGCGCCGATGCAGCCGATCAGGCGGCGCGGCGGCAGATATAGATATCCTCGTCCGGCTTCTGCTCTATGTTAAATCCCGCGCTCCGCAACATCGCGGCGACGCATGCGGCATTTGGAATCCACCAATTGGTCGGATCATCCGCAAAACTGTGCTCGATGAACTGCATTCGGGGCGCGGCTGCCTGACGGAACAGCGTGGTTTCATGAAACGGGTAATTTTTGGCGGCTTCGAATGGCCCGCTTTCACCACGCTGCAGGCACTGGCAGACGAGAATGTCACGGACCGCATGTTCGGATATCAGGTCGAGCGCGAGAAGCGGATGGCGCAGGTGGTACAGCACACCCATGAACAGGACCAGGTCAAAACTCTCACCGAGCTGACCCACATCGTAGACTGACATTTCGCGCAGTTCGACCTGCAACCCCGTTATCTCCGCGGCCAACGCGGCCTGACGCAGGTAACGTGGATCGGAATCGATGCCCAGCACGCGCTCGGCACCACGCCGCTTCATTTCCAGGCTGTAAAAGCCTGCGTTGCAGCCGATATCCAACACGGTCCGGCCACTGAAGTCGGCCGGCAGTGCGCCGGCGAGCCGCTGCCATTTGAATGCGGGATAGTCCCCGAGAAAGTGGTCCGGCGCCGTCTCCACACCACCTAGCCACATGTTATGAAACCAAGGATCCAGTGCGCGAATCCGCGCCTCAAGGCTTGAAGAGCCGTCCGCCATTGTGTTCACCTCCTTCCCTGCCCACATCACGGTCAGGACGAGATTCAGCATTCAACCATCCGCGAGATGCGCTGGCATGCACAGTAACCGCAGGAAACTGAGTGCCAGCGGTAAATGGTAGCATCCAGAACCCGCAGCAGGCCGTACGCCGTCTGGACTCAGCATCAACCGGTGTCCTCACCGGACGGAAGAAACCGGCATGAGGGGTACGGAAGCACTTGCCAACGCGTCCAACAACCGTAGCAACACCCGCGCACGTGCCTGGCCTGTATGCGCCTTCAGCACGATTGACCGTGCCTCCGCGGCCATGCGCCGCCGTGCCGTATCGGAAACATGTCGCAAGATGTGCGTCACAGCATCGCTGTCCTCGGCGATAAGGATCGCCGTGGGTGCTGGCAGAAGATCGGTCAAGCCGGGCCAGTCATCGCTGATGATGGGCGTGGCGCAGGCGGCCGCCTCGAACAGGCGGACACTTGGAGACCATCCCGCCGCGATCATGTCCGCGCGGGTTATGTTCAAGGTGAAGCGTTGCGCAGCATAAAAGGCCGGGTGCTCGGCCGGCGCGACATGGGCGATCCGCGTCACGTTCGCCGGCCAGGCGATGTCATCAGGATATTGCGGCCCGGCAACCACGAATCGGCATTGCGGCAAACGCCGGGCCGGTTCCAGCAGCAGCCGCTCCAATGCCGGCTGGCGGTCAGCGCTAAAGGTGCCGAGATAGCCAAGATCCCATCGCGGCGGAACCGCCACGGGCTGGTAGCGCTCGGCATCGACCGCGCAATGGAACGCGACGGGTCGGCGGGCCTCATAACGATCAGACAGCAGCCCCAGCATCGGTCCTCCGGTGAAGGACAGGTAAAAATCGAAGGCGCGGATCTGTCGGGCTGCCAGGTAGTCGCAATCTTTTCGTGCCAAGGCGGCAACGGTCACCGGGGTATCGATGTCGTAGAAGCCGCAGGGACCGCGTACGAGGGCCAGGATGTCGTCAATGACCGCGATGCCTTCAGGCAGGTAGGAGCCACATAGTACCGCCCTGGCCTCGGCGATGCGGCTGCCATAGCGGCTATATAATTCGGCACGCGAACCATAGAGGCCGAGCTCACAAAAATCCGGCACCGGGAGGTCCCGATTAGCAGCATACCAAGGCTGGTCTCGTTCTAGGAACAGCACTTTCTGGCCCAGTTCCGCTAGGCCACGGATGAGTGCGCGCCAAGTCGTCGCGTGCCCATTGCCCCAGGACGAGCTGAGCGACAGGCCCAGCACGACGATATCGTCGCAACGCATTGTCATGCCGCACACACCGCCCGTCGCCGCGCCATGGCCTGCAGCAGCAACGCATGAAGCTGCGCCGCACGCCGCTTATAGCTGTGCTCCGCGCGCAGACGCCGCAGCGCGGCGGCTCCGATCGCGGCCGCGCGTTCCGGTGTCAGCTCGCCCAGAAGCTCGGCCAGATCGGCCGCGCCGTGTACCACGAGAACCTCCTCGCCCGGCTTCAGGAACAGCTCGATGCCTTCCCAGGCATCGGTGATGAGACAAGCGCCCGCGCCCGCCGCCTCGAACACCCGGGTGGCTGGGCTGAAGCCGGTACGCGCCATGCTGTCGCGGCTGATATTCAGGACCGCGCGGGCACTCACATTCAGCGCGTTGTGTGCCGCCGTCGGCACGTGGCCCAGCTTTACCACGTTGGGCGGAACCGGCTTGTCGTTCCAGCCCGCGCCGCCAAGCAGGAAGCGCTGCGTTGGCAGCAACCGCGCCGCCATCAGGAACAACGCGTCTACGCGGGCCTCGCGATCCGGCAGCCGGTTGCCGAGGAAAGTCAGATCAGCGCGGTAACGCGGATCCAATGGCACCGGATGGTGGGTCATGGGATCCAGCGCGTTATAGATTGGTACGCACCGCGCAGCACCTTGGGTCCGATAAGCCGCCGCCACTGGTTCGGCGCCGCCATAGGTCAAAACCAGATCCAGATGCGGCAGGGCGGCGCGAAGCGGATGAGATTCGTCCTGGACCAGGGTGGCCAGCGTGGCCGGGGCATCGACATCCCAGAAGATGCGCAGCGCGTCGGATCGCGCATGGCCCAGAATACCGGTCAACAATACGTCATCGAAAACACCAACGCCGCTGGCTTTGATGACGACGTCCGCCCTGGCTGCCTGTGACAAGACCTGGCGCACCCCATCCTCCGTGGCCTCATAGACCACCACCGCGCACCAATCCGGTGGCGCGATATCGCGATGGCGCTGGCGATCGAAGGCATCGGGTTCATAGAAAACGGTCGCATGTCCATACGCCGCCAGCTCGCGCAACAGGCCTCGATAATAGGTGGCGGCTCCGTTCCAATAAGAGGACAGCAGACTCGATCCGTAGAAGGCGATGTTCATGCCGTTGCCTCCATCGCATCGCGCGACCCTGGCACCGGCCGGTCAAGCCGGTCCAGGATCGCGAGCAATTCGTCGACCCGATGGGCGCAGCTGTGCCGCGATCGAATACGCGTGAGTCCGTTGCGGCGCAGCGCCCGGGCGAGATCGTCATCCGCGCGCAACGCCGCCAGATGACGGGTCATCTCCGCGCCGTCACGAGCGAACAGAAAATCCTCGCCGGGGATGAAGAGTCCCTCCGCATCGTTCCATGGCGCGCTGATCAAGGGGATTCCACAAGCCAGCGCTTCGAAAATGCGGATGGTCGGAATGCCGGGCAGGGCGTGCACATAAGGCCGGCGCGGTATATGGACTGTCATACGAAACTGGGCGAATGCCTCCGGCACATCTGCGTTGGCAATCCAACCGGCGTAACGCAAGCGGGTCTCATTCAGCTGATCCAGCGCTGTCACCGGGTAGCGCACCCCATGCACACGTCCGACAAGGCCAAGACTCCGAGCCGGAGCAATAAGAAATGTATCCAGCTCCTCCGCGCGCTCGCCATCGCCCCAGTTGCCGATCCAGATCAACCCGTCAGGCGCGACATCCTGCCTCCGTGGCCAGAAGACGCGAGTATCGGCCGCCTCATGCCACGTAAAGACACGTCGGCCCCACCCCTGGTGTTCATAGCGTTGCCGCAACGTATCACCGAAAGCCAACACCCCGTCATAGTCTTCGAGCGGTAATGTGGCGAGTGTTTCGCTGGCAGAGACGGCACGGTGGTGCGTGTCATGGAACAGCAAGGTGAAATGCCCCCGGCGTCGCAGCACACCCAGCCACGCCACCAGCTCCGGCGCGGTCCATTCATGCACGATTACCAGGTCTGCGCCGTCCAACGCCCTCTCGTGGTCGAATGCCGTCCCATAGGTCTGAATGCGCAGGTCCGGGAACCGCGCGGCAAAGCGCTCGATCGCCGCATCGCCTTGCGCGGCGCGCAGATTGGTACGGCTCCAGCCGTCCGCCGGCTCCAGCGCCAATGTCGTATGGCCTCGGGCCTGCAACTCGGTCAGCACGCCGCGCAGGAAATGCGCGTTGCCGTGGTTCCAGTCCGAGACGAGGGAATGCGTGTAGAGAACGACGTGCATGATCAGGCCGGCTCCGCGGCTGCGCCCAGGCATGCCGCCTCATAGGCCGCCAGCAGTCCTTTGATCTGACGCGCCGGCGTAAAGTGCCGCGCGCGGCGGTAAGCCCTGTCGGCCCACATCGCCAGCCGCGTCGGGTCCGTGGCGAGGCTGTTGCAGGTTGCCGCCCAGTTCATTGCATCGCCAGGATCAACGAATAAAGCGGCCTCGCCCCAGAGCTCGCGAAAACCGGGAATATCGGCCAAGACCAACGCAGCCCCGCGCAGCGCCGCTTCCAGCACCGCGAGACCGAACGGCTCATAGCGTGAGGGCGCGGCGAAAATGGCGGCCTGGTCCATGAGCGCCAGCAGTTCGATCCGCGGTAGCGCACCTAGCGTGTGGACATGGTCGAGGCCGACGCGACTGCCATCGGGGCCAGCGAGTGGCCCGGCGAGCAGCACTGGCCAGGCCATGTCTGGTGCCGCCGCATCGAGCACGGCCGCGTTCTTCGCTTCATCCCACCACCGGCCCGCGGCCAGGACCACAGGCATCCGGGGCCCAGCCCGAGGCGACGCCGGCTGGGTGGCATTGGGCACTACGCGCAGCCCCGCGACTGATCCATATACCGCGCACAGTGCCGCGCCGTGACTCGCGCTGGGCACCATGATCGCATCCGCGCGCCGCAAACCCTGCTGATTGCGCTGCCAATGCCACTGCCAGTCCAAAGGCAGGGGTGTGCCGTACATAGCCCGCCACCAACTGGGCAGGCAGGAATGACTGGTGACGACCACGGGCCATCCGAGCGGGACGCACGCGGCCTGCGAGGGCAGATTGAGGTGCAGCAGTTCGGCCTGCCAGTCACGTGCCAGTGACAGCAGTGCGGCATCGGCCTCGTGCAACGCATCCTCGCCATCCGCCAGCCAGTCGAGCGGTAGATGGGTCCAGGCAAGATCGATGGCTGCCAGGTTTTCGCAGGCGGCACGCTGGACGGCATCGGGTGGAGGGCCGAACCCGACCAACAGGCAACTTCCTCCCCGTTGACTGAGCGCCGCGGCGACATCCAGCGCGTAATGCCAGATGCCACCCACCGCATCGAGCGTGAGCAGCACGCGCCGTGGCGCTAGACCTCGGCCTGACATGCCGCCTCCAGTTGCGCGAGAGGCAGCGGCCGATCCGTCTGGATATCGCTGAAAGCATCAAAGGCAGCGAGGTAGTGCGCATGCGCGCGTTCCCACGCCAGGTCGTCCGGCTCACCCCAGCGCGCACGATAACTGGGTGAGCTGGGATAGGGGTAAAGCGGCACCGGCTCGTTCGACCAGACACCCGCCTCGTTCATTTGCTCCCGCCATCGCGCGACCATCCGCGGATCGTCCTGTTCCATGCCGATCAGGTTGGCCTGCACAAAGGGCACGTGGCGTCGTGCCTCCACCAACAAGGCGGCGAGCTGATCGGTGCTCAGCCGGCAGTTTTTTGCGAGCTCGTCACGACCGGCCTCGGTCAGGCTCTCCACCCCGGCCTCGATCGAGACACAGCCCGCGGCCCCCAGCAATCGCAACAGGTCCGGCTTCCAAAGATCGATGCGTGTCTGAATACCGAACTGCAGCCGGCGGGCCTCCAGGGCCTTGAGCAACGGCACCTGTGGCAGGAAGATCTCGTCAATGAAGTACAGATAGGTCACGCCTTGCGCCGCCAGCGTGTCGATCTCCTGAAGCAATGTATCGAGGTCGCGCCGGCGATAGCGGTCGCGAAAGTCGATCTTGGCGCAAAAGCTGCACGCGAAAGGGCAGCCGCGGGATGCCTCGACCTCGGCGCCCGGACCATGCTGAGGTGAATCAAAGCGATGATGATGGTGATGGTGTGCCTGGATCCAGCCATCCGGCCAATGCAGCGCCGGCAAATCGGTGAAGCGTCCGGCGGCGGGACCGCCGGTGATGCAAATGTCGTTACCGCGGCGCAGTCCAAGGGACGTCACGTTTCGCCAATCGGTCCCGGCAAGGGCGACCAGGACTTCCTCACATTCGCCGCGCACCACCGCGTCCACGCGCAGCTTGCGCAGGGTTGCGGCGGGGGTGACGGAACCATGAGGCCCGATGGCTACGGTGCGTCCCCCCCGCCCGTCCAGGGTGCGCAGAAAATCGGAGGGGACGCGCAGTTCCGGCGGCGCGCAGCGCCAGAACAGATAGCTGGGGGCGGTTGTGACCACGGTGATATCCGGGGTGAAGCCTGCCACTTCCTCACAGAGCGCTGCCATGCCCTGGCCGGTTAGATGCGCGTCGCACAACAAGGTCTCGTGCCCGGCCTGCCGTAGCAGCGCCTGCGCGTAGCCGAGCTCCAGCGGTAGATGCGGTTCGCGGCATCCGAAATAGATGCTGCCTTCGAAATTCCAGGGCGGATTGATCAGCGCCAGCCTCATGCCCGCAACCTCCTCTCGTTTCGCGCCGGTACGCCGACGGGCAAGCCAAGATCCGCGCTGAGCCAGGCCGCCAGGTCCGTCATGCCTTCGCGCCACCCGATGGTGGCGCGCCAATCGCTTGCCGCGCGCAGCCGAGCCGTGTTCGCAACAAACCAGGGCTGGTCGCCCATGCGCCAAGGCGCTTCCTCGATCACGACCTCGCGACCCAGCATCGCCGCGATGCGCGCCAGCACCATGCGCAGGCTGACTGCGTTCGCCGGGCCACCGCCGAGGTTGAATGCCTGGCCGGCGAGTGTGTCGATCTGATCCAGCACAGCGCGATAGGCTGCGACGGCGTCGTGAACATGGAGAATGTCGCGCACCTGCCGCCCATCTCCGTAGATGGTTATTGACTGGCCGCGCAGGGCACGGATGAGGAAATGCGCGACCCAGCCTTGATCCTCGGTGCCGAACTGGCGCGGTCCGTAGATGCAGCTCATGCGCAGGACGGCGGTGCGCAGGCCAAAACTATGAGCATAATCCAGAACGTATTGCTCGGCCGCACCTTTGGAGCAGCCATAGGGGGTGCAGAAATCGAGCGGCGCGGTCTCATCGATGCCGTTCTCCTGCAACCAGGTCGATTCCGGCACGTGGCAACCCGCTTGCGCTATCGTTCGCACCGCTCGCAACGTGCCGTAGACCTTGTTCGTGCTGGCATACAGCATTGGCACGGCCGGTGCGCGCCGCCGGATCGCCTCCAGCACCGTCAAGGTACCCTGAGTATTCACCGCGAAATCCTCCCGCGGATCCTCAAGGCTGGACGTCACCGCGACCTGGGCGGCGAAGTGGAACACGCCGCTGGCGTCAGCGACGAGTTCATCCATCGCCTCGGCATCGCGCACATCGCCGTTCGCGACATGCAGCCGCCCACCATGCGCGCCACGCAGCCAGGCCAGGTTCCGCTCCACCCCGGCGCGGCTGAGATTGTCGAGGATGATCACCTCTTCCCCCGCGTGCAGCAGCCGGTCAGCGAGGTTGGCGCCAATGAAACCGGCCCCGCCGAGGATTAGCGACGGGGCGCTTTTGCGCTTCACGGCGGGGGCGGCCAGCGGGCTGGGACCAATGAGCTTCGACACGCCGTTGCCGCGCAGGAGCCGTCGCAGCAATTTCGGCCGGCCCACCGCGTCCGTTACCCCAAGGTGATAATGCCGCGGATCGAAATAGCGTCCCTCCTGCACCGCCACACTGCGTGGGATGTCCTGCCAGCAGTACCAGTAAAGGCGCTGGGCCGGCGCCGTGAGAGCCTCGCGAAAGCGCTCGACCTGCTCTGCCTCATCATGTCGCCAGGTAGAATAGCCTGCTTCCGTAACCCAAACCTCTGCCTCCGGCTGGTGGCGGTCCAGTACGGCGCGCAGTTCTGCCAGATGATGGTCATATCCCATCCAGCTACCAGCCTCGCTATCCCAGGTACCTGGAAAACCATGAAAGCCCACGGCCGAGACCGTGCTCAGCACGCCGTTGCGACCCATCAACTCCAGCCAGTGCGGATCGAACGGCGAGAGACCGCCAAGTACAGCCTTCCACCCCCGTCTTTCCACCCAATACGTGGCGTTACCGATCATTTCGCTGAACAGTCGCCAGTCGGGATCGGCGCGCCAGTCCCAATCGAGCAGGTTATTGGGTTCGTTCCACAGTTCGACATATTGGAAGTGCCGCCCATAACGGGTGAGCACGTGGTCCACGAAATCGGCGTAATCCTTGAGACGTCGGGGAGCACCGGAGGACCGGCCTGTCCGCGAAAGCGAAGGCGGTGTGTAGTGGATGCAGGGCAGCAGATCGAACCGTTCACCCAAAATCGGAAGCAACCAGTCGTACCACGCCTCGCCGCCAGGGGCGTGATACTCTGCCCAGGAAAGATGCGTGCGCAGGTAGACGGCGCCAGCTTCGCTCATGCCATCCATCGCCGCCTGCACGCGAAGCTGTTCGCCGGGCCGAAACCACTCGACGAAGCCGAAATCCGTGCGAGGGTGTGCCGGCGCCGTCATGCCACCAGTCCTCGCAATTCCAGTTGCCGTCGTGCGTCCTCGCCGCGATCTTCCGCCTCGGAGGCGACGATCCAGTCGACCAGCTCATCCAGCGAATCCTCAAGCAGGAAGCGCGGCGCAAACCCGAGATGGGAGCGGGCACGGGCGATGTCGGCGAAGCAATGGCGGATATCCCCGGCGCGGGCCTTGCCCAGTATTTCCGGCTGTCTGTCCGGCATGCCCATGGCGCGGGCGAGCATCGTGGCGACATCGGCGATGGCGTAGGCATGGCCGCTGCCGATATTGATCACTTCCTCTCCGAGAGAGGCGCTTTCCATGGTTAGACGAAAGGCGCGGGCAACATCACGGACATGCACGAAATCGCGCTTCTGACGGCCGTCCTCGAAGACCAGTGGGCGGGCGCCGTTGAGCAGCCGCGCACCGAAATTCGCCAACACACCCGTATAAGGGTTACCCAGCGCCTGACCGGGACCGAAGACGTTGAACAGACGCAGGGTCGCGACTTGCATCCCATAAGCGCGTCCGACGATCAGGCAGCCGCGCTCCTGATTGTATTTCGTTAGCGCATAGATCGAAGCCAGATCAACAGGCTTTCGTTCGTCGACCGGAACCGGCGTGAGCTCTTCGTCATCCGGCCCCAGCGGCTCCCACCCGTTGTCACCCCGGATCGTCTTCCGCCTCGGCTGAACCAATGCTCCTTTGGAGTCGCGGTAAGCGCCTTCACCATAGACGCTCATGGAGGACGCGACGATGAGACGTTCAACCGGCTTCCGCGCCAGTTGCTCCAAAAGCACCGCGGTGCCGAGGTCGTTGACCTCGGTATAGCGCGCGATCTCATACATGCTCTGACCGACGCCGACCTCCGCTGCTAGATGAAACACTCCGTCGGCGCCTTCCAAGGCACGCGCGACGGCCCGCGGGTCGCGTATATCGCCGCGCACGAAGCCCACATCGTTGGGAAGAGGGACTCCATTGGTCCCGTGGACTTGCGGCAGCATGCTGTCGAGGACGCGCACGCGATGACCCTGGTCTAGCAGTTCTCGCACGAGATGCCGGCCGATGAACCCGGCGCCGCCGGTCACAAGATAAGTGCGCGCCATCGGGGCCTCTCATCGTTTGGGACAAGCAACCCAACGCGCGTCAATAAGGAGGGTTCCCATTGATGAAGACAAAGATTTAGAAGATGAAGAGGAAGAAGATGCCGGCGGGTTCCGGTCAGGCGAATCTCCGCATGCCGGGCCGACCGCGGTGGTCGATGCCCCTCTATCGGCTCCGCCTGGAGGCAGCGGCGGTAAAACCGTGCCCCCGCCAATCCCTCAATAGCACGATCCCTCAATAGAATGTGCGCGTCGTGGTTTCTAGTCCGGAAGGAACATGAGTTGGCTCGCCGCGTTCTGGTCGAGGAAATCCGCGGGAGCCACAAACGTGAAAGCACTCACCTGGCACGGTAAGAACGATATACGATGTGACCAGGTTGCGGATCCGAGCATCAAGCATCCTCGCGACGCGATCATCAAAGTCACGGCTTGTGCCATTTGTGGCAGTGACCTGCACATCTATGACGGTCTGATACCGAGCATGGAACGCGGTGACATACTCGGTCACGAGACAATGGGCGAAGTGGTCGAGGTAGGGTCGGAGAACAAGAAGTTGAAAAAGGGCGACCGCGTCGTTGTTCCCTTCACCATCAGTTGTGGCGAATGCTTCTTCTGTCAGCGTGGCTTTTTTTCCGGCTGCGAACGCTCCAATCCGAATGCCGAAAAGGCGATGAAGCTGTGGGCTCATTCTCCCGCCGGGCTGTTCGGATACTCACATCTGCTCGGCGGCTATCCAGGCGGCCAGGCGGAATACCTGCGTGTTCCGTTTGCCGATATCGGACCCATCAAGGTGCCGGACGGGCTCACCGACGAGCAGGTGCTGTTCCTCTCCGACATCTTTCCGACCGGCTACATGGGCGCGGAGTTCTGCAATATAAAAGGCGGTGAGACCATCGCTGTATTCGGCTGCGGTCCGGTGGCGCAATTCTCCATCCGAAGCGCCTTCCTTCTCGGCGCTGAACGCGTCATCGCGATCGATACCGTATCCGAACGCCTCCGGATGGCCCAGGAAGCGGGTGCCATCACGATCGACTTCATGAAAGAGGATGTCTATGAGCGCATCCAGGAGCTGACACACGGACGCGGGGCCGACGCTTGCATCGACGCGGTGGGAACCGAACCTCATACGTCAGCCAGCTTTGATTCCATGATCGACCGCGCGAAGGTCGCGGTGTTCGCGGGAACCGATCGGCCGCACGTGCTGCGGCAGGCGATCAACAACACGCGGAATTTCGGCGTCGTCTCGATCATCGGCGTCTATGGCGGCTTCCTCGACAAGATCCCGATGGGCAGTGCGATCAATCGCGGGCTGACCTTCCGGATGGCGCAGACACCGGTGCAGCATTACTTGCCAAAGCTGCTGAAACTGATCGAGGATGGCAGGATCGATCCGTCCTTCGTCATCACGCACAAAGTCGCGTTGAGCGACGGTCCCGATATGTACAAGGCATTCCGCGACAAGCAGGATGGCTGCATCAAGGTGATGATGCGGCCGTAACGGCATCGAAGGAGACCACGATAATGACCGATTGTGCCCGCCCCCTGGCGGTGATAACCGGCGCGTCGACCGGGATCGGCTATGAGCTTGCGCGGGAATCTCTCGAACATGGCCACGATATCATCATAGCCGCCGATGAGCCGGACATCGAGGCCGCGGCTGAGCGCTTGCGACCGCATGGTGGGTCGGTGGAGCCCGTGATGGCCGATCTCTCCGGCGAGGCTGGCGTCGACAAGCTATGCAGCATGCTGCGGGGTCGCCCGGTCGCCGCGCTGCTCGCCAATGCTGGTCGCGGTCTCGGCCGGGGATTTCTCGACCAGGAGCCCTCCGACTGGAAGCGGGCGTGGAGACGAACATCACCGGCACGCTCCTGCTGATCCAGAAGATCGGCCGTGACATGCGCGCGCAGGGTAGCGGACGCATCCTCATCACCGGCTCGATCGCGGGCTTTCTTCCGGGCACATACCAGGCCGTCTACAACGGCACCAAGGCGTTTCTCGACAACTTTTCGTTCGCGCTGCGCCACGAGCTTTCCGGCAGCGGCGTCACCGTAACCTGCCTCATGCCCGGCGCGACCGAGACGGCGTTCTTCGAGCGCGCGGACATGATGGATACGAAGGTGGGACAACAGAAGAAGGACGATCCGGCGATGGTCGCGCATCAGGGTTTCGCCGCGATGATGAACGGCGAGGGTGACGTCGTGACCGGCTGGCAAAACAAACTGCAAGCAGCCATCGCGCATGTCACACCGTCGGACATGCTGGCCGAAGCGCACCGCCGCATGGCGGAGCCGAGCAGATAGCGCCGGCATCGAGATCGGAAAGGAAGCAAGCCGTGAGCGAGAAAAAGCAAACCATGCCGGCGCAGCAGCAGCCGCAACCCGGCCACACGGCGGCCATGATGCCGGCTCCCGATCACGGTGAAACAAGTTACAAGGGCTCCGGCCGCCTTGCCGGCCGCCGCGCGATCATCACCGGCGCGGATTCCGGCATCGGCCGCGCCGTCGCCATTGCTTTCGCCCGCGAGGGCGCGGATGTACTGATCGCCTACCTCAATGAACACGATGACGCGAAGGAGACCGCGCGTTGGGTCGAGGAAGCGGGTCGCCGCGCGATCCTCGTATCGGGCGACATCAAAAGCGAGGTCCACTGCCACGACATCATAGAGCGGGCGGTGCGCGAACTTGGCGGCCTCGACATCCTTGTAAACAACGCCGCGCATCAGGCGAGCTTCGAATCAATCGAGGATATCAGCGCGGAGGAGTGGGATCTCACGTTCCGCACCAACATTTACGCCATGTTTTATTTGTGCAAGGCGGCGGTACCGCACATGCGGCCCGGCGCCGCCATTATCAATACCAGTTCGATCAACGCGACCTCACCTTCGCCGCATCTGCTTGCCTACGCGACAACCAAAGGGGCGATCGCCAACTTCACGGCCGGGCTGGGGCAGCTACTTGCGAAAAAAGGCATCCGGGTCAATGCGGTCGCGCCAGGGCCAATCTGGACGCCGCTCATCCCGTCGACGATGCCACCGGAAGCCGTCAAGACATTCGGCCGAAACACGCCGATGGGCCGTCCTGGGCAACCCGCCGAACTAGCCGGCGCTTATGTACTGCTCGCCTCCAACGAAGCGAGCTACATGACCTCGGCACTGATCCCGGTCACCGGCGGGCGACCCATGCTCTGAAGCCGGCCGGGGCTGGGCGACGTGCGCCGGGTGACCATCATTCTCGGAGCAGCGGCGGCCGTGCTCGCCGCGACGGCAGGCGCCGGAGCGTGGATATTGACGATGCCGCGTCCGGCTTTCGCCGGGAACGCACCGAAGCTGGCCGGGCCGGGTGATCCGGTGCGCGGCAAACTGGTATTCGACGCCGGACAATGCGCCTCCTGCCACGCTTCGCCCGGCCAGCCGGACCGGCTTCGCCTCGGCGGCGGCATGGCGCTCGAGTCACCGTTTGGTGTGTTCCACCCGCCAAACATTTCTCCAGACCCGCGCGACGGGATCGGCAACTGGCGTACCGTCGACCTCGCCAATGCGCTGATGAGTGGCGTCAGGCCAGACGGCAGTCACCTGTATCCCGCGCTACCCTATACCAGCTACGCCCATATGCGGCCGGAGGACGTGCGCGACCTGATGGCCTATCTGCGCACGCTGCCTCCCGTTGCCGGGAAGCCGCCGCCGCACGACCTGCCCTTCCCGCTCACCATCCGCCGCTTTGTTGGACTTTGGAAACTGTTCTACCTCGACCGGAGCCTCGTCAAGGACGAGCCTGGTCGGAATAGTGCGTGGAACCGCGGCCACTACCTTGTCACCGCCCTCGCCCACTGCGCGGAGTGCCATTCCGCGCGCAACATGCTCGGCGCGATCAATGAGAGCAGCCGCTTCGCCGGCGGTCAGGAGCAAGGTGGCGTGGGCTATGCGCCAAACATCACGCAGGCGGGCCTGCGCGGGTGGTCGGCGGACGACCTGCTTCAGGTGCTGACCGATGGCCATACACCCGGCCTGCGCCGCGTCGGTTCATCGATGGCGGATGTCGTCACGAACATGGCGGCCCTGCCAGAGCAGGATCGCATCGCCATTGCCGCCTATGTACTTTCTTTGCCGCCGCGCCGCTCGTCCGACGCCGCCAGCGGGTGGTGAAGGTCCTCACCGGGCATACAGCCACGCCGCCACATCGCGCGCTTCGTCTGCGGAAATGCCGGTCACCGGCATCGCGGAACGCGGGCGGAAGCGCTGCGGATCGACAAGGAAAGCGACCAAATTGGGCGCCGTGTTTGGCAGGCTACCAGCGATATATACGCGCTGGCGGAGTGTGCGCAGGACCGGTCCCACCTGGCCATCCGCGCCAGCCATGCCCGGGATCGTGTGGCAGCCGCCGCAGCCATAGCGGTTGAGCAGCGCCGGCGCTCGGGCGGGATCACCGCCGGTCAACGCCCGCGCCACGGCCATCCCCTCCTGGGCGGAGAGCCACGCGCGCGTCGCCAACAGCCCGATGGTCCCGGCGGCAAGAAGCGCGAGCGCACCCAGCAAGATCGCCGGCGACGGCGCCAGACGGGCGGTCGGCTCAACCAAGTGGCACCGCGCCGACGGCCCGCGCCCTTTCGCCGGAACGGCGGATCCATAGCGTCGCGAAGGCGAGAGCCGCGCCCGCATAGACGGTTCCGGCAGGCACCCACATCACCAGCCCGGCGAGTTGCTGATCCTCCAGCGGTGTCAGGCCGCAAATCGCCGCCCCGGCCGTCTGGCGCAGATAGAGCGGATGCGGCGCGAGCGCGATGAGCGCGCCCAACATGGTCATGTGTGCCATCGTGGCAAACAGGTGCAGCACCGCCGCACCGGGTACGGTCCGCCGGACCATCGCCCACCAGAACAGCAGGGCCGTCACGAGGAAGCTCAGATGCTGTAGCCGGTGCAGCGTGACGTCGGCGACGGCGGCATCGAACAGCGAAGGCACATGCCAGACCCAGATAGCCACGCCGTGCGCAACGGTCGCCGCCATCGGAGCGGTCAAAGCACGCCATGTCCGCCGTGACATCGGCCGGCAACAAGCGCGCGCAACGCCATGGCGCAGAGCCTGCGGCAGCGCCCAGAGGAACGCACCAAGCGGCCGCGCCAGCACGAGCAGTGGCGCGGCCGCCGCCATCACCAGCTCGTGCTCCACCATGTGTGCCGTGAAGAGGTGCTCGCCGAGTTCGTGCAGCGGCGAGATCAGCGCGGCCGCCAGGATCATCCAGCCAGCCACGTAGAGACCGCACTGCCGCGGCGAGATGCCGCGTCCCCACCCCGCCCGTCCCCATAGCGTCTTTACACCCAGCGCGTACAGCCCGGCGGAGAGCACGAGCGGCACGATGACCCAGGGGTCGAGCGTCCATCTCAGGTCCCGTTCGGCACCCGCGGCCACGCCATGCGCCAGCGCCGCCGAGGGCCCGCCGAATGGAAGCAGCAGGGTCGCGAGAAGGGCCATGCGCCTCATTGTTCACATCCGATCAGGACGAGACCGGCGAGACCCTGCAATATCATCGTGAAGGTGAAGATCAGGCCGACCAGCGTTCCGAGCCACGCCACGAAGGCGCCCGGCGCCACAAGGACGACCTCGCGCCACGAAACATAAGCCGCCGCAAGTGACAGCGTAACGAGGAAACCGACCGCGATGGCGGACAGCGGCAGCTGATCAGCGCATTGCGGGTAGGTCAGGATGAGGCCGAGTTGCGTGCTCGCCGCCCAGAGCAACGGTCCGGCGATCAGCCCGGCGCAGGCGAACCAGAGACGCCGCGTTTGCCCAGCGTCGCTCATGTCAGACGCGGCACGCCATACAGAACGGCGTAGATCGGCAGCCATGTGAACACCACGAAATTCCAGTAGAGCGCGTTGTCCTGAACATCGCCGAACCGCCGGCGGTTTTCGCCGTGCCGAGTGAACATCACGGCGACCAGCACGAAGGTTTCGGCGAGATCCGTCACGAAATGCGTCGAATGCAGGCCAAGCAGGAACCATGTCACGGAGCCGTAGGCGTTGCTGTCCCACAGCACGTTCAGCGAGCGGAATTCCAACACGCGCAGCGGGATGGGCGCGGTGCCGAATGCCGCCATCACGATCAGCAGTACCCGCACCCGGCGGATATCCTGGCGCTCCGCCGCGCGCGCGATCATCACATTCGGCACCAGGCTCAAAAGCAGCACAAGCGTCGTGGCGGTGCCCGCCCGCCAGTCCGGCGGCGGCGCGCCGATCGGCCAGCGCGGCGCGACCGCCACGAGGTAGAGATAGACAGCAATCGTCAGCAGAAATCCCGTCCCTTCGATCAGCATGAAGGCGAGCGTACCCCACCAGGTAAGGCTGGCGGTCTCAAAGCCATGCAGCGGTAGCTTCGAAAGGTCGGCGACGACGCGCGGCTGTCTCATGCCAGATCCTCCGGCGTCGCCTTCGGCCAAAACCAGCCGATCAACGCGATACCGATCGGGACGCTGCCCCACACCACGGCCCATGGAGAGAAAATCGACCATATCAACACGACGCTGGTCGCGATCGCGGTCCAGAACGGCCAAACCGAGTTCCGTGGTGAGGATTCACGCGCCTCTGGCCGCGCCTCCGTAACGGAACTGACGATGAGCTCGCGCCGATCGACGCGCAGCCCGGTCGCGACGTTTACGCCGGTCGCGTCATCCCAGAGTGGATACAGACCGTTGACCACCGGGATATACGCGAAGTTATAGCTGGGGGGTGGCGAGGGGGTGGCCCATTCCAGTGTTGGCGCGCCCCACGGATCGGACCCGGCTACTGCGCCGCCGCGCATGCTGCGCAGCGCGTCGACGAAAAACAGCAGGAAACCCAGCGCAAGCACAACGGCGCTCATGCTGACGAACAGATTGAGCCCGCCCCAGCTCAGCGACGCGGGATAGGTGTAGACACGGCGTGGCATGCCGATGAGTCCGAGGATGTGCATCGGAAAGAACGTCAGATTGAAGCCGGCAAACAGCAAGCCAGCTACCCAGCGGCCGACATATTCGCTCATCATCCGGCCGGTGATCTTCGGAAACCAGTAGTAGACGGCACCGATGAGCGGAAAGACCGAGCCGCCTATCAACACGTAATGGAAATGCGCGACGACGAAATAAGTATCGTGCACCTGTGTATCGAGTGGCACCGACGCCACCATCACGCCGGTCATGCCGCCGATGATGAAGGTGAAGAAGAAGGCGAGCACGAACAGCATCGGCACGCGCAACACCGGCCGCCCGAGCGCCAGCGTCGCCAGCCAGCAGAAGATCTGTACACCGTTTGGAATGGCGATCGCCATGCTCGACGCGGTAAAGAAGCTTTCACCCAGACGCGGCAGCCCGGTGGCGAACATATGGTGCACCCAAAGCCCGAAGGCGAGGACGCCGGTCGAGATGGCGGAAAGGACAAGGGCCAGGTAGCCGAAGACCGGCCGGCGCGCGAAGGTGGTGATGATGGTTGAGACCATGCCGACCGCGGGCAGGAAGATGATGTAGACCTCTGGATGTCCGAAGAACCAGAACAGATGCTGCCAGAGCAACACGTCACCGCCCTCGCTTGGATTGTAGAAATGCGTACCGACCAGGCGGTCGAGGATCAGCGAGGTGCTGGCAACCATGATCGCCGGCAACGCACCGATCACCGCGAACGCCGTCACCAGCATCGACCAGACGAACAGCGGGATGCGGTCGAGCGACATACCCGGCGCCCGCTGCTTCAGCACCGTCACCACGATTTCGACCGCCACGGCGAGGGCAGCGAGTTCGGTGAACGTAATCATCTGCGCCCAGATGTCGGCACGCTTGCCCGAACCGTAGTTCGGTCCGGAAAGTGGCACATAGGCGAACCATCCGACGTCCGGCCCCATGTCGATGGCGAATGCCGCCCACAACAGGATGCCACCGGCGAGATAGATCCAATAGGAGAAGGCGTTGAGCCGCGGAAAGGCGATGTTGCGCGTGCCCACCATCAGGGGCACCAGGTAAACCGCCATCGCCTCCATCACAGGAACGGCGAACAGGAACATCATCGTTGCGCCGTGCATCGTGAAGATCTGGTTGTAACGGTCCGGTCCGATCAACCGCGCCTCTGGTCGTGCGAGCTGCAGCCGCATCGCGAGGGCAAGCACGCCGCCAAGGGCAAGGAAAACGAACGCGGTGGCTATGTAGCGATGCGCGATGCGCTTGTGATCAACTGTGCCGATGAAACCCAGCAGCCCTGGCGGCGTGCGCCACACACGCGCCAGTTCGCATGCGAGCCTCTCCGGGGGCAATGCCGTATCGCGCGTGTCCTGTTCAAGCGCGCCACTCATCTCAACGCCGCCAGATAGGCGGAGACCGCGCGCAGATCGTCGGGCGAGAGGGGAACGAGCGGCATGTTGTTGCCCGGCTTCAGAGTCTGCGGATCGGCAACCCACGCGGCGAGCGAGCCACGCGTAACCGGCAACAATCCAGCAGCGAGGAAGGCGCGACCGCCAATGTGGGTCAGATCCGGCCCCAACCGGCCGGATGCCATCGTTCCCCGCACGGTATGACAGGCCGCGCACTGGCGCGAGACCAGGACCTCGCGCCCGCGCATCTGCTCGGTGTCGCTTGGAGTCACCGCCTGGGTACGCTGTACGTCCTCCCACCGCGCAAATCCCCTCGGATCCTGCACGACCAGCAGCAGTGCCATGTGAGCGTGCTGCAGGCCGCAGAACTCCGCGCACTGACCACGGTAAACGCCGATGTGCCGGGCGGTGAAAGTGAGCGTGTTGGTCCGGCCGGGGATCGTATCCAGCTTGCCGGCAATGCCTGGCACCCAGAATGAGTGGATTACGTCGGCCGCCTCCAACTCGACCCGCACCGGTCGGCCGACCGGAACGTGGATCTCATTCGCCGTGATGAAGCCGTGCGAGGCTATGGTGTCGGGATACTCGACCTCCCACCACCATTGGCTGGCGCGCACGCGGATGGTCAGCGGCTCCTCGGCCCCCGCCTCGGCCATTCGCCGCGTGGCGGCGTAACTCACTACGGTCAGGGCGGCTATGACGGCGACCGTGGCCATGACGCACGTCCCAACAACCATCGTCGCGCGCCGCTCCTGCGGCGATCCGGCCAGCGCTGCCGGTCCGCGGCGCCATATCGCCAGGATCAGCGACAGCATCACCAGCAGCCAGATGACGCCGCAGACGATCGTCATGAGCCAGAACAGCGAGCGCAACGCCTGCGACTGCGGACTGCCAGGCGTGAAAGCGGACTGCGCGCCGGAACAGGCGGCCAGCAGCAATGGCGTTACGATAGCATACGGAAAACGGTGACGGGCCGAGCTCATCGGCTTGGGGCCATGCGGGGAGGCATCGCGGCCGGCGTGCGGTTCTCGGAGGGGCGAGCCTGCATCTCGTCGTTCCGGCTGGGCGCCCCGGACGGTGGGAGAAACGCACCCATGCTCCTGATATAGCCGGTGAGCTGCCAAAGCTGATCCGTCGTGAGCCTGCCGCCGAAGGCCGGCATGCCGTGCGGCCGTCCGTCCCGCAGCGTTACGAATATCGACACCCGATCCGGCCCGTAACGCCACCACCCGTCCGTCAGCGCCGGCCCTGTCACGCCACCGCCCTGTGCGTGACAACCCTCGCAGTTGAAGCCGCCATAGAGCCGCTTGCCCTCGCCGAGTTGATACGCGTTCCCGTCAAACGGATAACCGAGCACGGAGAGCACCGGAGGCAACGCGCCGCCAATCCCGCCCCCGAAACCGCCGGGCAGGACCGCCACGTCATTCAGCGCCGCCGCCACCGGAGGGTCCGTTCGCAAATCACGCTGCTCACGCTTGCAGCCGCCCGTCGTCAACGCTATCGCCAGCAGGATGGCAAGCGCGCGGGTCATGGCAGGACAAACACGGTGACGCGCCCGCTGGGATCAGCCGGCGGCTTCAGCTCGCTCAGCACATTTGCGTAGCCATGCCCCGCCGTGGCGTCCCGCATGTCGCGTTTGCCGGCGAGGATACTCGCGACCGGCCCGCTCGTGCCGGACGCGACCGCCACGGCGTGGCGCCCATCGGGCAATACAAACAGCAACGGGCGGCCCGGGACCGGCGCGCCTACATCCACGCTCCACCGCAACCGGCCGCTATCAGGGCCGATCGCTCGGAGCCAGCCGTCGAGCGTGCCATAAATCACGCCCGCCTCTGGCGACACCACGATGCCGCCGATGAGAGGATAGGCTTCATCCACCGCCCATGCTTGCCTGCCCGCCACGAGATCCCACGCGACCACCCGACCTGACGCACCGCGCACCGGCGGTGTGATGCGCATATTCGCGCCGATGAAGGGCGTGCCGGCGATGAAGCCCGCCTGGCGCGGCTCGAAGTCCATGCACATGCGATTTACCGCGATCAACAGCAACGTCGTGCCGGATAACAATGCGGCCCCCTCTGCGCCGACCGCGCCCGGCCAGGCTGGGCAGATGCCACGCGTGGTGGTGTTCGTCGCAAGCGCCATGGCGGGGTTGCGATCCGGTCGCGCCGTTGTCTGGTCGACGTGCCGCAGCGCGGTCTGCGCGACGAACGGACGCGCAGAGAGCATGCGACCAGACGCGGCATCGAGCGTGTAGAGGAAGCCATTCGCGTCGGGATGCAGCAGGACGCGGTTTCCCTGCTCCGTCGCCAGGATCAGGGGACCCGCCGCGCCCAACGCATAGAGATCGTGTGGCGCGAGCCCAAGAAACCAGCGCACTGCGCCGGTCGCTGGATCGCGGGCGAATAGGCCGGACGTCCAACGGTTATCGCCGGGGCGCAGCGCCGGGTTCCAGGGTGCGGGATGGCCCGTTCCGTAAAACAAAAGATCGAGCATGGGATCGAACACCAGCGGGCCAGCCAGGCCGCCACCGCCATGCATCCAGCCATCTCCAGACCAACTCGTCATGCCTGTGTCCCCGCCGCCGGCGCCGATGCCCACATCGGCGTCCGGCCCGGTGGTGTAGCGGCGCCAAAGAAGATGTCCGTCACTCAGGTCCAGCGCCGCGACGGAGCCTCGTACGCCGAAATCATCGTTGCCCGTGCCCACAAAGACCTTTCCCCTCGCCAGCAGCGGTGCGCCGAGCAGCAGCTCCGCCTCGTCGATGCGCGCAAGCGGCCGATCCCAGACCTGGGCACCCGTGCGCGCGTCGAGCGCGCGGACATGCCCATCCGGTCCGTTGACGAAAAGGCGGCTTTCAGCCGGAGCGGGTGAACCTGGTGGCGCACAGCAGCTCAGCCCCTCCGCCGAGGTCTCCTCCCCGAGGGATGCGCGCCACGCGACCGGATGGTCCGGCACGGCCAGATCCAACGCGGTGACGGTCGACGGAAAAGCCGTCTGCACAAACAGCATCCGCCCATCGGCACTAACGGCGATGGAAGGAAGCCCGCGCTGGCCGGCCCGCCAACTCAGCAGGACATGCGGCGGGTCGCGCGGTGCGGCGGTCAAAAGCATCTGAGGAAACAGGCATGCCGATAGGACGGCCAGCCAAAAGGAAGCGCACCACCGCTCCAGCTTGAATAGGCTGTCGCCGCCCCGGCGACTACGCCTGTCCGACATCGTTCACTCCGTCATCGACGGAGGAATTGCAGTCTTCCAAAATTGTCGTGGAATTCGGCGAAACGCGATCAGGCGCCCGTTTTTCGATCTTGCAGGCCGCATCGATGGACGCTCCGATTTCCGCCGTTAACGACATCGAAAAACATATCAGGCATGGACGTGGTTCCATGCCCCAACCGAACCACGCACACGCCCGGCTGGTGCCATCGCGGTGACAGGCCAGTGCATAACCGGCAATAGCTACGCTTGAGGAAAATTCAGCCGCAATTCAATTTTCAGTGGTAGTGACTCGCGCCATTAGCCCAAAGCCACGACGTTCGCCCGCATTGCGCCGTCACGTTCCAACCCCAGTCCGACCCACTTTGCTCGCAAAGGGTTTGCCGCGGTCTCTTTACTCATCTCAGCGACGACCTCACGATGTATTTCCAATGTCGGCATGGCCTGCTCCGTAAAGTCAACAAAGGTGGCAAGCCTTCAAAATTAAAGCCGATTTTGATCATCATCAGGCGAGTATATTTACATTCGGCCCAGTATTATCGCCGCATTGCTTGCTTGCTGAGCAAGCCAACGGCCGCTCTACCGAGATAAATTTTTGGTGAAGCCTTACCCGGAGGAGTTTGGCTTCCGGCCAGATGGCCGAAACTAGTCTTATCCTACCGACCTTCTCTACGGCAAAGCCTATCCGTCGTGGAGAAGTCGGTGGATCTTCTTAAATTCCTGTTCGGCCGTCGCCTGGCGAATCGCGAACATGGCGAGCGCAGGATCGGTGTCTTCGAGGGCATACCAGCGATGGGGTTGGACGGATTAGGTTCTGCCTCCTACGGGCCCGAAGCGGCACTCAGCGTCATGATTCCGCTTGGCGGGGCAAGTCTCGCCTACATCAGCTGGGTGATGGCACCGATCGTGGGCCTGCTCCTCGTCCTGTTTGTTTCGTACTGGCAAACGATTAAGGCTTATCCCAATAATGGCGGGGCTTACATCGTCGCTCGGGAAAATCTCGGCATATCCGCCTCGCTGCTCGCGGCCGCGGCATTGATGATCGACTATGTCCTCAATGTTGCTGTTGGCATATCCGCCGGCGTCGGAGCCCTGGTCTCGGCGGTGCCCTCGCTGCACCCCTATATCCTTCCCCTTTGCCTCGGCATCCTGGTGCTGATCACGATGGTGAACCTGCGAGGCACTTTGGACATGGGCCGGCTCTTCGCGCTGCCGACCTACACCTTTGTCGCAAGCTTCATCGCTATTCTTGCGATCGGAGCCGGCAGAACGGTGCTGTCGGATGGTCATCCTCAGCCGATCGTGGCGCCGCCCGTCCTTCCTGGGGCGACGGAAGCCGTTGGCCTATGGTTGCTCCTACGCGCCTTCGCGAGTGGATGCACCGCCATGACCGGTGTCGAAGCGGTCAGCAACGGCATGAGCGCCTTCCGAGAGCCAACGGTTCGCCACGGACACCGTACATTGGCGGGCATCGTCACCATACTCGGCACCCTGCTTATAGGAATCGCCTATCTCGCAACGGCTTTTCGCATTGGCGCGATGGATCAGACCCAGACTGGCTATCGTAGCGTACTTTCCCAGCTCGCCGCCGCCATTGTCGGGAACGGCACCTTCTATTATATCGCCATGGCCTCCGCGCTGGCCGTTCTCGCGCTTTCAGCCAACACGAGCTTCGTCGATTTCCCGCGCATGTGCCGAATGGTGGCGGAAGATGGCTTCCTGCCTAAACCGTTTGCCATCGCCGGGCGGCGACTCGTTCTGTCCGTCGGCATCCTCTATCTCGCTGTCGCCGCCAGCGCGCTCCTCGTGCTGTTCGGGGGCATTACCGACAGCTTGATTCCCCTTTTCGCGATTGGGGCCTTTCTGACATTCACGTTGTCGCAAGCGGGCATGGTCATCCATTGGCGGCGTCAAGCCAGAGAGGCACCACCCGGCCACAAACGACGCAGGCATTGCCTGCATCTCTCGATCAGTCTCATCGGCGCAATAACAACCGGATCAGCCTTGGGCGTTATCGCTGTCGCAAAGTTCGTTGAAGGCGCCTGGATCACAATTCTGGTGATTCCGATGGTGATCGTCCTGCTCAGGACGGTCCGGCGGTATTACGACCGCCTCGCCGCCACGCTGGATGGACCAGCCGTGCTGGCGTTGACAGCCGTGGCGCCCCCGATCGTGCTGGTCGCGATCGAGCATTGGAACCAGCTCTCGGCAAAAGCAGTAGAATTCGCTCTCACATTGTCGTCCGATGTAATCGCAGTCCACCTGACGCGGCTATCAGGTCCCGAAACCAAGGAGGAGGACCGTAACCTTCACGCCCAATGGCGCGACCATGTCGAGAAGCCAGCTATGGCCGCAGGGCTCCAGCCGCCGCGCTTAATGGTCACGCAGGCGCGATACCGGACGATTCACGAACCGTTCCTGAGGCTTGCGTCCGATCTCGAGCGGACATTCGGCCAGAGAAAGATTGCTGTTCTTATTCCCGAGATCGTGAAGCCGCACTGGTATCAGTACTTACTTCATGCCCATCGTGCCCGGAATTTGCGCTCCCGGCTGCTGCGATATGGGGGGTCACGTCTCATCGTGATCAGTACGCCCTGGCGCCTGGAGGAAATCGGTCGCGCCAAGGAACAGAATTCGCAGGAAACCGGCGCCGTCGGATCCTCAAGATGAACCTCGCCGCGACGTGTCCTGGATGGTGTCTATTTTCGGGTGAACAGCCACCCATCTGACCGTGGAGTAACACACCCTGGCTTCAGGTAACCGGGAATGTGGAAGGCAGCCATGGTTGCAACCGAACAGATCGTCTGCGCCAGTACGGCGATACAGGAAGGCGAACTCCGCGGCTTCTCCCTGCATGGCCGTGAGATCATGCTGGGCCGGGTTGACGGGAGATGCCACGCTGTCGGTGCCAAATGCCCACACGCGGGCGGTCCCCTCGCCGAAGGCGTCTTGCACGGCACCACCGTCATCTGTCCTTGGCACAAAGCCGCGTTCGATCTGGTTTCCGGTCATCGACGAGAGCCACCGGCCATGGACGACCTGCCATATTACCCGGTCCGCGAGGCGGAAGGTGTGATCCGGGTGGAGCTGACGCCGAAGCAAACGCGCCCGCCGCTCCCGAACCTGAGCAGCGGGCGTAATCGTCGGTGCTTTCTGATCCTGGGCGCGGGAGCGGCTGGTGTGTCGGCTGCTCAATGCCTGCGCGAGGAGGGGTTTACCGGGCGCATCGTAATGATCAGCAAGGAAGCGCGGTTGCCGTACGATCGCACGCGCCTCAGCAAATACGATCTCTCTGGTCGGGAAGGCAGCGAAAAAACGCCTCTGCTGGACGCGGACTTTTATGAGCGCCAACGGATAGAACGTCGCCAGGGACTGGTGACAGGGATCGATTTGCGCGCAAAGCGTGTGAACCTCGCGGGCGGCACAGAACTATCGTATGACGCGGCTCTCATTGCACTGGGCTCCGAACCGCGTCCACTTCCGTTTCCGGGTTCCGAGCTTCCCGGTGTTTTTGTGTTGCGCCGGCCTGAGGACACGGAAGCCATTGTCGCCGCCGCACGGCACGCGCGACGGGTTGTGGTCATCGGGGCAGGCTTCATTGCGATGGAGGCCGCGGCCAGCCTGCGTGAGCGCGGGCTTGAGGTCACGATTGCTGCACCCGATAAGGCACCGCTGGCGAGTCGCCTTGGTGCAGAGATCGGGCACGCCTTCCAAGAATTGCATGAGCGCAAGGGCGTCACCTTCCGGCTCGGTATGAGGGTGGCGGCGATTGAGGGTGACGGATGGGTCCGTCAGGTGGCCTTGCAGGATGGCTCCGTCTTGCCGGCTGATCTGGTCGTCGCCGGCCTGGGCGTGACACCGATGACCGCGCCGGTGCGGACCATCACCTTGCTGGATGATGGCGGTATCCCTGTGGACGCCCACCTGCGTGTATCGGACGATCTGTACGCGGCCGGCGATCTGGCAGCGTTTCCGCTCACCAGCGGCGAAGGTCTCGTGCGCGTGGAGCACTGGCGTGTCGCGCAGCAGCATGGCCGGGTAGCGGCTTTGAATATGCTCGGTCGCCGGCAGGCCTATGAGGCTGTCCCGGTCTTTTGGACGATCCTTTATCACCAACGCCTGGACTATCTTGGACACGCCGCTGATTGGGATGAGATCGTAATAGACGGAAATCCGGAGGAGCTCGATTTCCTGGCCATGTACGTCCGCCAGGGGCAGGTTGCCGCGATCGCCGGCTGGAACCGCGATCGCCAGATCGCTGAAGCACTGGCTCTATTGACCGAACGACGCATGTGGGCGCCGAACGTCCTGCAACAGCAGCTATCGCGAATCTGAGAAGTTTGCGACCGGTCGGTTCTTGGTAAGGCCTAGCGACCAGCCTTCGCGACGGCGATACCGGCGGCGGTTCTGAACCCCATTCTTTCCCTAGCGTTCTTGTCGAGTGACTGTCTTTGGAGGGAATTCAAGGATGAATCGCAAGGAGCAACCAGAAGGAAGGATCAGGCAGTCTGATCCGACGGGACGGCTGGCCAGACACCCGCACAGCACGGAGCGTGCTTATGTGGGAGACAGCGCAGCCTTGCCTGAAGGAAGCTTGTCAAAGCCCTATCTTGGTCCCCAAGGCGACGAAAACCGAGATCCACCGCGAAACGCCCCTGGACCGATCCCCTCGACGCGGACGGTGAAGGATACCGATTTGCGCCGGCGAAAGATTCGTCCTTAAAGGCGAGTCATGCGCGCTACTTGGAACGCGGGCAAGGTCAGCTGACCGCCCGGTGAACACTGAAACGGCCGGAGGACGAATCCGACCGGCCGCTCGTTCAGTTCGAAGCCAATTCGGTTCAGCCGTTCTTATGGCTCTCGTGGCCTCCCTTGCGTCCTGCGGCCGCAGCGCGCTCCGGATCGTTGGCGAAGTTGTTGGGATCGTGCGCCTTTCCGCTACCGACCTGCTGTTGCGATACGCCCCTCTGACCCGCCGCGCTCTTGTTGCGCTCGGCGCCATGCGAGGAATGTTGCCCGGAGTCGGAACCGTGCTCGTTCTTCGTCGCCACTCTGTATCCTCCTGTTTTGCGGATAGCCGATAAGAGAACGACTGAAATCCTTTCCGGTTCATTGGGCTCGATCAGGACACAACAAATTCTCAATCCGGATCGGCAACTCCCGCACGCGCCGGCCGGTGGCGTGGAACACGGCATTGGCGATCGCGCCATTGACACCGACAATGCCGATCTCGCCGATACCCTTGATGCCGAGCGGATTAACGTCTCTGTCATGTTCTGGAAGCATGATCGCCTCAGCCTTGCAAATATCGGCGCTCACAGGGATGTAATATTCAGCGATATTATCATTGACGTAACGCGCAAATCGCTCATCTATCTCCGTCTTCTCCAGCAACGCGGCGCCAAGTCCCCAGATCATGCCGCCAATATACTGGCTGTGCGCGGTGAGCGGGTTGACGATCGTGCCAGATGCAAACGTGCCAAGCATGCGGGGGACACGGATTTCGCAAGTTCGCCTGTGCACTCGGACCTCCACGAATTGCGCGCCGAAAGCATAGGCCGTGACATCTTCACGCCCGATGCCGCGGGAGATCGGCAGCTGCCCTTGATATAGCTTGCCGACCGTATCCTGGTTCAGGCCCTTCGGGATGTTCTCGGCATAGGCTTCCAGCGCTCCGCCGGTCAGGCGCTTGACCGCATCCGCCACCGTCTCATGTGCGCCGTCGCGAGAGAGAAGTTGCCCATTCCCTAGGTTTATGCTGTCAGCCGCGCGGCCGGCGAGCGGGCCATCGTTGCTGGTGATCGCCGCCTGGATCAGTCGACCCCTCAACTCATCGCAAGCTTTGACGATGGCATGGGCGATACTCGCGGTATGGCTTGATCCGGCGGCGAGCGACGCCGGCGGCAGATCCGTATCGCCCATATGGACCATAATCTTTTCGACCGGCAGGCCCAGCCGCTCCGCCGCCGCCATCGCTGCCACCGTATAGGCGCCGGTGCCGATATCGTGTCCCGCTATCTCCACTCGGGCATGGCCTTCGCCGTGCAGGACGACGCGGGCGGTGCAGGTCGCGATGTTGGCCGGATAGGCGGCGCTGGCGCAGCCCCAGCCAATCAACCAGTCACCATCCTTCATCGATCCAGGCACCGGGTCGCGGGCCTGCCATCCGAACCGCGCGGCGCCGACATCGAAACATTCCATCAGATGGCGACTGGAGAAGCGCCGGCCGGTTGCCGGATCGACAGGCGTGTCATTAATGCGACGTAGCTCGATCGGATCCATGCCGAGAGCCGAAGCCAGTTCATCCATCGCTGATTCGAGTGGAAACATATAGGGTGTGTCCGGCGGCGCGCGCATAAAACCCGGCGTATTGCGGTCCGCATGGACGATATTCACTTTGGTTAGAATATTGGGGCAGCCGTACATCCGGGCTGTTGTTTCGGTACCAGATACATTATAGGTACTTGGGCGGCTGGTCACTTCCCAGCCTTTATGCCGCAACGCTGTCAGCTTGCCAGCCCGCGTGGCCCCGATCTGGATATGGTGACGCGTCTCGGCCCGATAGGTAGCGACCGTGAAACCCTGGTCCCGCGTGACAACCAGCTTGATCGGCCGGTTCATGCGCCGCGACGCGATCGCGATCCAAGCCGTCCGGGCGGTCGCGCTTCCCTTCGAGCCAAATGCTCCGCCGATGAATTTCGAGATGACGCGCACCTGCTCCGGAGCGATACCAAGCTGCCTTGCGACATTGGCACGCAAGCCATAGACGAACTGGCTGGGCTCCCAAATCGTGAGCTGACCATCGTTCCAAGCGCATGTCGTCGTGAAAAGCTCGATCGGGTTGTGGTGCTGTGTGGGAGTGCCGTACCAGGCATCGATCCTGATTTCAGCCGCGGCAAACGCGGAGTCGGCGTCGCCAATGTGGAAATCTTCATGTTCGCCTGGTTCACGGATTTCTTCCGTGGTGCCCTTGCTGCCGAAGGTGGCGGCCGGCGCTTCCTTTTCATAATGCACGCGGACACGATAGGCAGCCTCACGGGCACTTTCATACGTGTCGGCCACCACCACACCTATTACCTGGCCGTCATGCCAGATCTGATTGCTTTCGAGGGTGGTCGTGGCCTTGCCACCCGCCTGCTGCACCAGCGGCTTCGCATCGCCGCCAATATTGTCGTGGGTCAGGATATCGAGAACACCGGGCAGGGTACGCGCCTCATGAAGATCGAATCGTTTGATACGACCCTTCGCGATCGCGCTTGTCAGCAGAAAAGCGTAAGCGGGGTTCGGAACTGCCTCGTCCGAGGGATAAAGGGCCTGACCCGTGACTTTGGCACGGCCATCTATGCGAAGGTGGGGGATGCCGAACACGGCAGCATTGGGCGCCAGCTCGTCCATCAACTGATCTCCATCGCTTTCGCTTCGAGCAGCGCGCGTACCAGGGTACGGCGGCCAAGTTCTGGTTTGAAACTATTTTGTCCATGGGTCACGGAGGCGGCGAAGGCTGCTTCGGCAGCCTCTTCAGCGCTGGCTTCGTCAAGGTTGCGACCCGTGAGGATCGCCTCGGCCTCATGCGAGCGCCAAGGCCTTGCCGTGAGGCCGCCGATGCCGATCCGCGCCACCTTCACCACTCCACATGGCGTCAGATCAAGCGCCACGGCGGCGGAGGCGAGAGCAAAATCATAGGAAGCTCGGTCACGTATCTTCAGATAGAGCGAACGGCGCGTCCACGGACCGGCTGGCACATGAAAGGCGGTGATAAGATCCCCGGGCGCGAGCGTCGTCTCGATATGGGGCGTGTCGGCTGGCGGCCGGTGCAGATCCTCGAAGACGAGCCACCTTCTGCTGCCGTCGGTCGCCGCGATCTCCACCTCGGCATCAAGCGCGACAAGGGCATTGGCAAAGTCACCGGGATAGTTGGCGATGCAGTGCTCGCTGACGCCGAGCACCGCGAGCCGCCGGTTCACACCGTCAAGAGCGGCGCAGCCCGAGCCAAGCCTGCGCTTGTTGCACCCGCCCCAGCTGGTGTCGCGGAAGTAGTTGCAGCGTGTCCGCTGTAGGACGTTCCCAGCCAGGCTGGCCATGCTACGGAGTTGCGGACTTGCGGCCATCCACAGCGACTCGGCAATCACCGGGTAGTCCTGCCGGATTCGCGGATGATCCGCGGCGTCCGCCATCCGGACAAGCGCGCCCAGAGTCAGTCCGTGCGAATCGGCGTTGATCTGTCCGTGATCCCGACGGAGCGCATTGATGTTGACGAGGCGCTCGGGCCGCATCACGTCCAGTTTCATAAGGTCGAGGAGTTGCGTGCCGCCGGCCAGATATTGAACACGTCCGTCGCCGGACGGAGTCATTGCCGCTAGCTGAAGCGCCGCGGCTGCATTGGGCGCGTGATCGAGAATGAAAGGACGCATCAGACGTCCTCCGCCGTTGCCTGCATTTTGGCTTTCGCCTGCAGTATCGCCTTCACGATGTTGGGATAAGCAGCGCAGCGGCATAGATTGCCGCTCATGTATTCGCGGATTTCATGCTCGCTGCCAGCATGGCCCTCCGTGACGCAAGCGATCGCGCTAAGGATCTGACCCGGTGTACAGTAGCCGCATTGGAACGCATCGCATTGGAGGAAGGCGTCTTGCATTGGATGCAGCGGCGCTCCTTCGCCGGACAGCCCCTCGATGGTGGTGACCCCACCCTCCACGGCCGCGGCCAACACCAGGCAGGACAACACGCGGCGGCCGTCGATCAGGACGGTGCATGCACCGCATTGACCTTGGTCACAGCCCTTTTTGGTACCAGTCAGTCCGAGCCTTTCCCTCAGCACATCCAGTAAGGCCATGCGAACGTCGATGGTGAGGTGGTGGACACTGCCATTCACCGTGAGGTTTACGTCCATGCCTCTTTCCTCGCAGCGCTGTTCGCAGGCTGGTGGAACCATCGGGCCCCGGGGAATCCCCCGGGGAATCCCAGTGTCGCTATGCCCTCTGATCCACCTTCTGGGGAGCATGAGGCGATCCCGGTACTTGCAGGAACTCCGCCACAGGGATGGGGGTTTCCGGCACAGGCTATGGCCGGCTCCAGGAGCAGCGATGAAGTTGTTGTGAAGGAACACCTGCACCTACCCCGCCCGTTGGACGCCAGTCGCCCAGGGTCTATGTATTGCGTATGAGTGCCAGGAGGAGGCAATGGCTGATCTGAGCGAGAACATGTATCTGGCGAAGAACCTGATTGCCGTTCACGGCCAGCGAGCGATGGCAGTCGCCAGAGAAAGACTCGAAGAAGCACGTATGAGGGGTGACTCATCGGGCATGGTGCGGTGGCAGAATGCCGAGGCCGCAATCGCTGAGTTGCGGCAATCGGATCCCATGCGCCAGATGCCTGCCAGGCACTGAAGCGCAGGTGATCGCCGAGGGTGGTTGGAAGGTGTTTCGGCACCCGCAACCATGAGTGCCGTCACGGCGTTATCACGCGGTCCTGGTCGGAGGATCCAATGAAGGAACTGCGCCGTTTACCGAGGGATCGCGCAAGCGGTTTTTTCAAGGATTGGTCGATACCCCGTCAGCTTGCCGGACAAAGCCCCTTTGCCAAGGCCGCCCAGAGCGAGCAGTCCCGTCGGCTGCGTCCGAGGCTGGAGGACGCTGACACCATAGGAACCAGCATCTGCCCATTTTGTGCTGTCGGATGCGCGCAGCTCGTCTATGCCAAGGATGGCAAACCCATTCATATCGAGGGTGATCCGCGCAGCCCGGTCAATCAGGGGACGCTGTGCCCGAAGGGCGGGGGCACCCTGGGTCTGATGACCAGTCCGCTACGCGTAAACCAGGTCAAGTACCGCGCGCCCTATAGTGATGTATGGGAGGAGAAGCCGCTCGACTGGGCGATGGATCGAATCGCACTGCTAACCAAGCAGGCTCGCGACGAGACTTTTGTCGAAGCCCTCCCGGACGGCACGGTCGCCAACCATACTCTCGGCATCGCCTCGGTCGGTGGCGCCACGATGGACAATGAGGAAAACTACCTCATCAAGAAGCTGCTGGGCGGCGGCCTCGGCGTCGTCGGGATCGAGAACCAGGCCAGAATCTGACATTCCTCGTCGGTGCCCAGTCTGGGTACCTCCTACGGACGCGGCGCTGCCACCATGCAGTTGTGGAGTCTGGCTGATGCCGATTGCATCGTCATCATGGGCTCCAACATGGCGGAGAACCACCCCGTCGGCTTCCGTTTCGTCGTTCAGGCGAAACAACGTGGCGCGACCATCATTCATGTCGACCCGCGCTTCACGCGCACCTCGGCCCTCGCCGATCTTCATGCACCTATTCGCTCCGGTAGCGACATCGCCTTCCTGGGCGGGATCATTCGTTACATCCTGGTGAATGATCTCTGGTTCAAGGAGTGGGCGATGGCGTATACAAATATTGCCGCCTTGATTTCGGAGGATTATCAGGATCCGGAACAGCTTGACGGCCTGTTCTCGGGTTTCGACGAAAAAGGGGGTTCCTACCGGATTGAGACGTGGCAGCCGGCCGGTGAGGAGGAGCCTTCGCCGCTGGCGGAACACCACGCACAGCATCATGCCTCGACGACCGAAACCCTGTTCGGCGCCCGAAGAATGCATGGCCCGCCGGCAGAGGATCGGACATTACGAGACCCTAACTGCGTCTACCAGATCCTGAAGCGCCATTATGAACGCTACACGCCGGAAATGGTGGAGCGCATCACTGGCTGTCCGCGTGAGACCTTCCTGAAGGTGTGCGAAGCACTGACAAAGAACTCGGGACCAGACAAGACCGGATCCTTTTGCTATGCCGTCGGCTGGACGCATCATGAAACAGGTGTCCAGATCATCCGGGCTGCGACGATCATTCAGAGCCTGCTTGGCAATGTCGGCCGGCCGGGCGGCGGCGTGATGGCGTTGCGCGGCCATGTCAGCATTCAGGGGAGTACGGATCTTCCGACTCTCTACAACATGCTGCCAACCTATCTGCCGCAACCCAATGCGACCAAACCTCACCACACACTGAAGGAACTGCTGAAAGCGGAGACGGTGCCGACCGGCTGGTGGCACAATTTCCCGAAATACTTCATCAGCTTGCTGAAGGCTTGGTACGGCGACGCAGCGACCATGCGAAATGACTTCGGCTATTCCTTCATTCCAAAGATGGTCGGCGATCACTCCCAACAACCTTCCACCCTCGCCGCGAGCGATGGCGTCATAAAGGGGATGTTTGTCTTCGGCCAGAACCCTACCGTCGGATCGGTAAACGCCGATCTCGTGGAGCGGAGCTTGTCGAAGCTGGACTGGCTCGTCGTACGCGACAGCTTCGAGACAGAGACTGCCAGTTTTTGGAAGAAGGGGCGTCTGGTGCAGCGCGGGGAGCTGCGGCCGGAAGACATTGGCACAGAGGTCTTCCTGCTACCCGCGTGTGCTCAGGCCGAAAAGGATGGCACCGTCACCAACACCGGCCGGCTTGTGCAATGGCACGACAAGGTCGTCGAAGCGGTGGGTGACAGCCGCTCCGACCTGTGGTTCATCGTGCATCTCGGCATTCGGCTGAAACGGCTCTATGCGGGCAGCCAGGCGAAACGGGATGGTGCGATCCAGGCGTTGACCTGGAATTACCGGCTGCACGGCCAGAAGCAAGAGCCGGATGCGCTGCAGGTACTGCAGGAGATCAATGGCCGTGACCTGACCAGCAACAAGCTGCTCTCCAGCTATCAGGAGTTGAGGGACGACGGGACCACCGCCTGCGGCGGCTGGCTCTATTGCGGTATCACGCCCGATGAAGACCACAACCAGTCCCGCTCCAGAAAACCGGACCCGCCGGATGGGCCAGGTACGCATCTGAATTGGGCGTTCACCTGGCCTTCCAACCGCCGCGAAATGTACAACCGCGCATCTGCCGACCCGGAAGGACGCCCATGGTCGGAGGCAAAGCGTCTGGTCTGGTGGGATGAACGGCAGAGCAGGTGGACCGGTCACGACGTGCCTGATTTCGAGCCCGATAAATCTCCGGATTATCGGCCGGATTGGAGTAAGGATCCGGTGGGCATGGAGGCGCTGAGCGGCATCGATCCCTTCATCATGATCCCGCATGGCAAGAGCATGCTGTTCGTGCCATCCGGATTGAAGGACGGTCCTTTGCCCACGCATTATGAACCGCTGGAAAGCCCCGTTCGCAACATTCTTTACGACCGGCAAAATAACCCGGTGACGAAGATGTGGCCCCGTCCTGGCAATGAGCTTCATGAAACGGCGGACCCGTGCTTCCCTTACGTGTTGACCACCTTCCGGCTGACCGAGCTACATTGCGGCGGGTTGTCCACTCGGGCGATGCCGCATACGGCGGAGTTGCAGCCGGAGGCTTTCGTGGAAATCCCGCCGGAGCTTGCGGCGGAGAAGGAACTGGCGCATCTCGATTGGGTCATCTTGTCCACCTTGCGTGGAGAGATCGAAGTGAAAGCGATGATTACCAATCGTTTGCGTCCGTTTACGATCGATGGGCGAGTCATCTATCAGATCGGGATGCCTTGGGTATTTGGCTACGAAGGTTACGCCCACGGCGACACCGCAAATGTCCTGCTGGCGATCTTCGGTGACGCCAATACCAGTATTCACAGCACCAAGGCGCTGACCTGCAATCTGCGCAAAGGCCGCCTTGCCGGACCTGGAGGTCGGCGCGATGCCTGAGGAGCAGCCCCCTTCCGCGGAGATGGTGCTGCGGCACATCGACGGGTTGCTGCGCCGGAGGCCTGATCGCGAAACACGCGATTTCTCCGCCGCGACACGTTGCTTCACCGCTTATCGGGACCACGTGACCGGCCGGATTCGTGATAAGGGCAGTCCCCCGCTTTCTCTGGAGCGTCTTGCAAAACTCAACGCGGTGCTGAGCGCGCTTTATGCCGTGCATTACCCGATCGGTTCACCGCCGTGGGTGCTGCTGGAGAAAGCGCGCGATAGTTTCGCGGCGTTAGCCGCCGAATTCAGCATGGCGGGCGAAGCATGACAGAGGGGCGGAAAACCATGGAAGGGACCGTCCTGCTGGTGCAGGAAGGGCGCTTCATGCTGGTGACAGAGCACGGTGACTCTCGCCTTTTCATCCTGTCATGGCGCGCTGCCAGTGAGCCGCAGCAACTGTCCGAGATCAATCGCAGGAAAGTGCGCGTGACCTATACGAAGGCGCACGACATCATCGGCCACGTCGCCCATTCGGTGCAGGTGCTCGAGGAGGCCGAAACATGAGCAAGGGGCTGCCACTCAGCAAGCGTGTGCTCGAATATCCCGACTCCCGCCTGCCGCACATGATGCCCGATGAAGCGGAGCTGACGGCGGGAATCCGCGTGGTTTCCGGCAAGTCGTATGGGTTCTTCACCGATACGACCGTGTGCATCGGTTGCAAGGCCTGCGAGGTTGCTTGTAAGGAATGGAACAACCTGCCGGCGGATCATCTTGGCCTGACCGGCAACAGCTATGATAATACCGGTGCGCTCTCAGCCAATACCTGGCGGCATGTAGCCTTCATCGAAAATCTTGCCGATCGGCCGACCGGAATGCCGGCGTTTCAAAGCAACTGGCTGATGATGAGTGATGTCTGCAAGCACTGCCACAATCCCCCGTGCATGGAGGCCTGCCCGACCGGTGCCCTGTTCAAGACCGAGTTCGATACGGTGGTGGTGCAGCAGGATATCTGCAACGGATGCGGCTACTGCGTGCCAGCCTGCCCGTTCGGTGTGGTGGATGTCAGCAAGCTGGACGGCAAGGCCCATAAATGCACCCTGTGTTATGATCGCCTGAAGGGTGGCCTGGAACCCGCCTGCGCCAAGTCCTGTCCGACCGATTCGATCCAGTTTGGCGAAGTTGCCGACTTGCAGGAACGGGCCAGGCGGCGCGTCGAGGAATTGCATGGCCTTGGCGTGACCTCAGCCTATCTTTATGGCACGCCGGGTGGCCCAGGCGCGACCGGTGGTCTCGCCTATCTGAATGCTTTTTTCCTGCTCACGGAAACGCCGGAGACATACAACCTGCCGGAAGCGCCAACCCGGCCGGCCAACCGGGTCGCGGCGAGCCTTGTATCGGGACTTGCGGCAGTGGCCGGGCTGGCGCTCGCGGCATTGGCCCTGTTCGTCCATCCCGATTGAGCGGAGATTCCGTTGACCGCAACACAGCCGCCTTCCGCCACGCCTATTGGTCGAGGGCCGGAGGAGGACCGGACCTATTACGGCCGTCCCGCGCTGAAAGCAGCGCCATTCGAGAAGTGGGTGGTCGGAGGCTATATTTTCCTGGCCGGCCTATCCGGCGCTGCGCAGTTGCTGTCGACAGTGGCCGACCTGGTCGGACGGAAGAAGGACGAAGCGGTCGTTTCGTACGGACGGTGGTTATCGGCCCTGGCCCCCACGGTCGGTTCGGCGCTGCTGATCTACGATCTCAACACGCCTAAGCGCTTCTATAACATGCTGCGGATCCTGAAGCGCACGTCGCCGATGTCGATCGGTACCTGGCTGCTGATGGCGTTCTCTGCGTTCGGCGGCATGACGCTGAGCTGCACTCTATTGGCGGGCCGGCTGCCACGGCTGCGCCGCGTGGCCCGCGTCACGCAAATTCCAGCTGCGGTCGCGGGCGCGGGTTTGAGCACATATACGGCGTCATTGCTCTCCGCGACCAGCACGCCGCTCTGGGCCGCCGCACCGAAGGCGCTTGCCATTCGTTTCGGCAGTTCCTCCGTGGCGGCCGGAGCGGCGGCTCTCTCGCTCGGCGCGCGGCATAGGGGCCGTCATCGCGCTGCGCGCGACCTCGATACGTTGATGGTGGTGGCACTTATGGTGGAAGCGCTGGCGACCGTCGCCTCCGAGAACACGTGCCACAAGAAAAGAATCTCGGTGGGAACGGAGGGCAACGGCTTACAGGCAGCCGCCACCGTCGGGATGTTGCTTCCAGTCGGTCTGCACGCGATTTCGATCGCCACGAGGCGGCGCGACACCCGGCTGCAGCACTGGGCCTCGTGGATAGCGCTGGCCGGCAGCCTGTGTCTCCGTGTCAGCGTTCTGGAAGCCGGCATCGAATCGGCTAATCGTCCACGCGACTATTTCCGCTTCGCCCGGCCGGAGAATCTGCCGCCAGGGACATAATTCAGTGTCGTCGTCGGTGCGGCCGCGTGTTTCAGGGCGATGCCGTACAGAAGGCGGTTGCACGCGACCTCGTGGATAGCCGTCCTCTGGAGAAATTGGGCAACCCGTTCATGCTGGCCTCCGGCATTGCAGGCAGGCGCAGATCAAATCACCGGTGCGGTGTCAGATCCGACCACACAATCGAGGCGCTATTTCTGCCGCCCTGATCCGACACCGGAGACATAGCCTGCCGGCGAGGCCGATGCTATGCACCTGGCCCCATCAGGAGAAACGGTCCATGAGATTATCGCGCCGCGTTTTGCTCGGAGGAGGGACGCTTGCCCTTACGTCCCCTGCCATGCGGCACGCCCGCTCCGCCACCCCCGCGTCCATTCGTATCGGTGTGCTTGATGACCAGTCAGGTCCCTATCGCGATCTCACTGGCCCGACCGGAACCGCCTGCGCGCGGCTCGCGGTCAAAGAATTCACCGATGCCAACCCGTCGATCCCGGTGGATTTGATCGTCGGTGACCACCAACAGAAGCCGGATGTCGCTGCGAGCCTCGTGCGGCAATGGTTCGATCAGGACGGGGTCGATGTGGTGGTGGGCGTCGGCAGCTCTGCTGTCGCCATTGCCTGTAACACCGTTGTTACCGCCAAGGACAAGGTGCATCTCAATACCGGCGCGGCAACCTCCGCGCTCACGGGTCAATATTGCAGCCCCAACCTGGTGCATTGGACGATGGATACCTGGTGCGCCGCTCACACCATGACGATTCCGATTTTGGAACAGGGCGGCGACAGCTGGTTCTTCATCACCGCCGACTACACCTTCGGTAAGACGCTGCAGAACGACGCAACCCGGTTCATCACCGGGGCGGGCGGCAAGGTAGTTGGAAACGCGCTGTTTCCGTTTCCGGGTACCACTGATTTCTCCTCTTACCTGCTGCAGGCGCAGGCAAGCGGCGCCAAGGTGATCGCCTTCGCCAACTCGGGGACCGATTTTCTGAATGCCTATAAGCAAGCGAACGAATTCGGCTTGAACCGCGGCAGCACGATTTTGCTCGCACTAGCCGCCTTTACCACCGATGTGCAAGCGCTCGGCCTGCAAGTGGCGCAGGGCATGACGCTCTACGAAACCTTCTACTGGAATCTCAACGACCGCACCCGCAGCTTCAACCAACGCATGCGCCCCTATCTCCCGTCCAATGTCTTCCCGAATATGGACAACGCCGGGAACTATGGCTCGATCACCCACTATCTCAAGGTGGTGAAGGCAATCGGCGTCGAGCGCGCAAAAGCATCCGGCAGGGACGTCGTTGCCGCCATGAAAGCAATGCCAACGGATGATGATTGCTTCGGCCCTGGGGTCATCCGCGCCGACGGCAGGAAGGTCCACCCTTCCTACCTGCTGCGAGCAAAGAAGCCGGATGAGAGCCACGAACCGGGGGACGTGGTCAACGTGGTCGCCACCGTGCCGGCTGAAAAAGCCTTCCGGCCCATGAGCGAGGGCGACTGTCCGATGATCAAGAGCTAAGGCCGCCGGTCGCCGCCGGTCGATCCATCGGACCGATCCCGGCGGCGTCTCGCCGTTGATCATGAAGGATGGCAAGAACCGGAGTGTTTTGCGGCGCCTTACGAACCTAGAGGTGCCGCCCAGCAGCGCTTCGAGGGCTTTGTGCCGAATACATCCGCCGCCGCCGGCCACGTGGAGACGCCAGAGGCCTGGCTGACCGTTGCCGCAACGTTTGTCGTTGGCTTCGTGGTTTTCGGGATCTCCTATAGCTTCGGCGCTTTCTTCGATCCGATGATGGCCAGTCTCGATGTCAGCCGGGCGTCCGTGTCCACGCTGTCGTCTGTTTGCGGCCTGCTCTTCTATCTCGCAGGGCCGGTCGCCGGTCATCTGGGCGATCGCTTCGGGCCGAGACCGTTGATTGCAGTTGGGGGTTCGACAGGACTGATCAGTGACATCAGAGTTGGCTATCTGACATATGGCACAGGCGTCGCTGGAGGCCTGGCCTGTGCCTATGCACCCAGCCTGGCAAGGTTCACCGCCATCATCCTCCTTTGCGTCGCCCTCGGCTGCGCGGGATCTGCCGTGTTGCTACCGCTCCGTCCAACCTGAAGCCAACGCCTCGGTCGGACGGCCCGGCACCATCTGGCAGCCTGGTTGCCTCCGTTCCATGGCCGCTTTCGGGGCCAGGGAGGCGTCAGAGTGGCGGGACCGGCTTCCCCCGCCACTCCATCACCGCACGCGGTAGAACACGACGCGCTGCTTTTCCTCAGCCTGCAATTTGTTCCTGACTCGAAGCAGATCCTTCCAGCCGATGTATCCCTCAAGACGGGAATCAACCCGTGAGATGACCGGAATCTGCGCGACGTTCATAGCCATCATCCGATCAACAATGGTCTCCAGATATTCATCCGGATAGGCTGTCACGATCTTCCGGTCCGTCAGCAGATCCTTCAAAAGAGACTGGCGGTGCCTGCCGGCACGCCGCCAGCTCAGCACGGTGGGTGGGTTGACGATCCCCAGAACATGGCGATCGCTGTCGACCACGGGGAAACTGGGGTGCGTTGTCGTGGGACTGGCGAGGTAGGCGGCAACCTGATGCAGCGTCATGGTGTCTGGCAGCGTCTGCACCTCCCTTACCATCACTTCTTCGACGCGGGTCAGGGTGAACGGGTCCACCCGATATTCCCGCGCCAGATGATGGCCGCGCCGCGCGACCTTTTCGGTCAGGATGGAGCGTTTCATCAACAGCACCGTCATAAGATGCGCGGTGACGCAAGCAGCGATCAGTGGTAGCAGGACATGGGTATTGCCAGTCAACTCCACGGCGAAGAACGTCGCCGTCAGCGGTGAGCGCATGGTTCCGCCCATGGTCGCGCACATGGCCATCAGGGCCCAGAACCCGGGGCTCGCGGCAGGAAGGACGTGGGCCGCCGCCGCGCCCATGGCGCCACCCATGATGAGCAACGGAGCCAGCACACCGCCGGAGGTTCCGGAACCAAGTGCCACCGCCCAGATGACGGCCTTCACAACCAGCAAAAGAACGGCCGACGGGGGCAGCACATTGCCATGAAGCAGGTTGGCGATGTTGATGTAACCGACGCCGAGCGCACGCGGATCGACAAGGCCGCCGATGCCGACCACCGCGCCGCCGAGCATTGGCCACCACATCCAATGGATGGGCAGCTTCAGGAATCCGTCTTCGCAGGCATAGACAAGGCGGGTCAGCAGGCCGGACAGAAGACCGGCGGCTATCCCGACCAGGATCCAGCAACCCAGCGCCAGAAATGACGTGTCCATACCCCCTTGAAACTCGAACAGGGGGGAGGGCATGTGCAGTGCCGTCCGCTCTACGTCCGCGACAATTGCGGCCACCGCGACCGGAACGAAACTGCGGGGTGTCCACTCGAACAAGAGGAGTTCCACGGCGAGCATAATCGCAGCGATCGGCGTCCCGAAGACCGTCGTCATGCCGGCCGCTGCGCCAGCCACGAGCAACGTCTTTCTTTCGCTGTCGCTCACCGGCAGCAACTGCGCGATCAACGAGCCGATGGCGCCGCCTGTCATGATGATCGGCCCTTCCGCGCCGAACGGTCCACCGGTGCCGATGGCGATGGCTGACGAAAGGGGCTTCAGGATAGCAACCTTCCAATCCAGGCGGCTGCGGCCGAGCAGGATGGCCTCAATGGCTTCGGGGATGCCGTGGCCGCGAATCTTTTCACTGCCGTAGCGGGCGATCAGTCCAACGATGAGACCGCCAATGACCGGCACAACGACTGCGAGCAAGCCAAGCGGTGAGTCACCCAGCTTCAGGCTCTTTAGCGTAAATTCGCCAAAATAGGCCAAGTTGGTGCACAGCGTGATCAGCTTGAGCAGAATAATGCCGCCGATCACCCCGCCTGTCGCAACGACAACGGCAATGGCCGAGATCACGAGGACACGCGGATTGGTTGTGAAGTCACCAAGATGGCGGATGCGATCAGCGAGTGCGTGGCCCGGCGCGGCAGCCGAGCGGGTGAGCGACTTCGTCGTTTGGGTCACGTGCGTCTCGTGTTTGGGTGCGGAGGGTGTATATGTCGTATCACGACATATATTCGCGGGACAAGCGTGTATGCCCCATCTTACGGACGTGGCAGACATTCCGATCGTGGAGCCGCGGGCACGCCCTGATCGGCAGGATGATCGGACGCTCTCCGAGTTTCGGTACCCTGATCCGCTGCTTCTTGGAATTCAGCAGAGTGGCGGCCAACCGTATCGGGTTGCTGTTCCGTCAGCATCAGGCGTTGCTTGCGATCAAGGGGTTCCTGGTCGACCGCAGTCCGACCTTGGGAGGCTGGCCGAGCGTCTGAAGATCCGGCACCACAGCGCTGTGGAATTGGCGGACGGTTTGGCCGAGGCCGGGCTGATCGAGCGACGCCACGATCCAGAGGCTCTGGCGCCGTGTACTATTGCTCCGCAATGGTCACCAGACGCGGCTGCCAGTCCTCTTTCATACGGTAGGTTAGAATGGTGCAACAACATGGCCTCCTGCGTGCCTCTGGGCCGTTTTAATACTTCCCTGGCCGCCGCAGTATTGTTGCTTGTATGCTATCTCCAAAAGGGCAGTCATGGGCAGAGCATAGGTGGTGATCCTATTGTCAGACCAACGGACTATAATCCACCCACGAAGCCGCGACACCATAATCCAAAGGCTGCAGTGCCATCAGCGCGGACGCATGGTGAAAACATATGCCGAACTGCGCTACGAGGAGTTTTCTATGAAGGCGCAGAAGTTGAAGGATAAAAAGCCCTCAAGAAGAACATCGTTGGGAGACACCATGGCGAGGATCTTTCTGACGGAAATGGAGGCTGCCGAGGCCTATTATGTGCTGCATCCATCGCAGCACATCCGATCAACCAATAGTGCCCAGATCAGCACGGATATAACGGTGCCCAAGGCTAGTCTCTGTATCCTCAATATTCTTCAGTCCGTTGGCTGATCAGATAAGAACTAGTCATTTCTGAAGACCGATCCAAGTCCATGAGGTCGCCCAGGCTCCGGCCGATGACATCGATCGTATGCTCACGTTCTTGCCGCAGACGGGTATCATCGATGCGGATGCCTGTGATCCCGTCACCAGATTCTGTCAGATCCTCCGGCGGAGTCTCCTCGCCGAAGAGCAGATCTACGCAGCAGTGGAGCAGGATAGACCGGTTATATCCATCCCCCACGATGACGTGCCGACCTGGGTGATCCCGGTTGCGACCCAGCCAGTTGTCATATCTATATCGTAACTTTCAGCAAGATCGACGGTTGTGGTGGGTGTGGTGGAATCCCACCACGCCTACCCGTTCTTTTTGCATAGAGACCGACCAAGTTTCGGATATATATCACTCTAGCAGCCTGTCGGATTGAGGTACCCCAATCCATGCTGATTGGATGGAATCGGGCATGTCGAACTTCGTGCCGTTCAACCGTGACCAGTGTTTTCCGCTGCCGCCCGATCTCAAGGATTGGCTGCCGGCGGACGATGTCGCGCACTTCATCGTCGCTGCGGTGATCAGGCGCATCGACCCACTGGTGGCGATCGGGCGCACTCAACCGCACAGACCTTACGACGTTCACCCCCACCACCGGTCAGGCCGTTACGATCGATTATCGAACCCTGGCGGATCGCAGTGAAAGCCAGGCTGGAGACCGAAGATGGCCGCAAGCGGTACACAAAGCGAAAATAGAGTGTCGAGCCGGTGTTCGGGATCATCAAAAGCGCCATCGGCTTCACCCGCTTCCACCTGCCCGGCCTCGCCAATGTCGCGCACGGGTGAACCCTGATCACCCCCGCTTATAGCTGCAGCCGGCTCAATCGCCCGCAGGCCACCTGACTTCGTTCACAAAGCCACACTTCCACCCGTCGTCGCCAACACCGATCCGACAGCCTGCTGGGGTTGTCACGACACCGGCAACGGCTCCCGCTCCGGCAGCGGGTGACCGAGATATTCAGGCAGCACCTCGTCCGGTGAGCCGTCGGCTCGGACGCGTCCCTGCTCCATCCACAGCACGCGGGTACACCAGTCGCGGATGATGGCGTCCTGGTGGCTGGACAGCACGAGGATGTCGGCGCCACGCACCATTTCCTCCAGGCGCGTCCTGGCCTTTTCCATGAAGTCTGCATCGCCCGCCAGGAACCATTCGTCCATCAGCAGGATCTGCGGCCGCACCGCGGTGGCCAGCGCAAACCCCAGCCGCAGCACCATGCCCGAGGAGTAGATCCGCATCGGCAGGTCCATGAAATCGGCCAGGCCGGCGAAGTCGGCGACATCCTCTTCCAACCGGGCGATTTCGGGCTTTGTGAGGCCGTTATACAGGCCGCGCAGCAGAATGTTCTCCCGCCCCGTCAGCTCCATGTTCATCCCCAGGCTGGGGTCCAGCAGCGCGTTGAGGCTGCCGGAGATGCGCACGCGGCCGGCGACCGGCTCATAGATGCCGGCCAGCACGCGCAGCAGCGTGGTCTTGCCGGCGCCGTTGCGTCCGACCAGGCCCAACCGGTCGCCGCTGGCAATGGAAACCGTCACATCCTGCAGGGCGCGCACGACGACGCGCTTCTGCTGGTCCTGCCCCAGCCGGCCGGACGCGGCGGCGAACATGGTCTTTTTCAGGCTGCGCGCGCTGCCATGGTACAATGGGAACCAGACCGAGATATTCTCGACGTCGATGCGGCCTGACACGCTCCGCCCCCTAGATCCAGAAGCTGACACGGCTGCGCGCGCGCACGAAGAAGGCCCAGGAGATGACGCACAGCACCAGGCTGTAGACGATCGTCGCGGCCCAGACCCGTAGCGCGATCGGCTGGCCCAGCAGCGGCGCGCGGACGATTTCCAGCAGGCAGTAGAACGGGTTCAGGAACAGCTTCGCCGCGCCCGCGCCCAGCTGCTCCGGCTTCCAGATCACCGGGGAGACGAAGAAGGCGATCTGCATGATGCTGTTGACGATCGGCTGGATGTCGCGGAAACGGGCGCAGAAGGCGCCCAGCAGCAGGGTCAGCGCCAAAGCGTCGATCACCCAAACCGCCAGGCCGGGCAGCGCCAGCAGCGCATCCGCGCCTGGCCAGATCAGAAAATAGGCGAACACCAGCACGATGACGACGATGTTGTGCGCCAGGGTGATCAGATTGCGGATCAGCGTGCGGATGGAAAACACGAAGAGCGGCATGCGCACGGAGCGAATCACCGTCTCGGCCTCGGTGAACGTGGTGCAGGCTTCCGAGACCAGTGCGGCCAGAAACCCCCACAATACCTGCGACAGAGCCAGGAACGGCAGGTAGCTTTCCAGGTCCATCTTGAACAGCTTGGAATAAAGCACCCCCAGCGCGCCAACCATCACGCCGGTGGAGATGGTCAGCCAGAACGGCCCCAGGGCAGAACCGCGATAACGCAGGCGCACATCCAGCCAACCCAAGGTCAGGGCCAGGCGCCAGAGCGCGAGCCCCTTGCGGATGTCGTCGACCGCGTGGCGGTTGCGTGACCGCAGCGTCATCTCGGCCGTCAGGTCGAGCGCGGCGTCAGCCTGAACCCGCGGGATATCCGGCGGCGTGGCGGTGGCGGCGATGGTCATGGCGCGGTGCCGATACTCGATTCGCCAGGGCCAGACAACACAGACGGACGACAAGCCGGCGGCCCGACGCCGGCCATCCCGCGCGCGCCAGCGCGCACGCGCCGGGATGGTCGAAATTAGGCCGACATGACTTGATTGAAAGATGGATGTGCTGTAGGGGCTTATCCGAGGTTCTTGAGTCCCTGCTTTAACGTCGGCCCCGCGGTCGCCGTAACAGGACTTTTGTTTCGCGACGCGGAGAAATACCAAGCATGAGTGGGTCCCATCGCGCTACCCTCGGCCGTCAGTTTTGTGTCGCCGGAGCGCTTGCAGTCCTCGCCTTTCTCTCCGCCTGTAGCGATCCGGCAACACAGAGTGCTGTGAAGGAGGCGCAGTTCTATGCCTCCCACGCCAAGGGCAATTATACGCCGCCCGGCCCGCCGGAAGACCCGTGGGGACCGTATATCCGCGAGGCCTCGGCCAAATACGACGTGCCGGAAGTCTGGATTCGCTCCCTGATGCGGCAGGAATCGGGCGGCAAGCTGTATGTGAATGGCGGCCTCGTCACCTCGCCGGTCGGCGCGATGGGCCTGATGCAGGTGATGCCGGCGACCTATGACGGGCTGCGCGAGCGCTACGCCCTGGGCGACGATCCTTACGACCCGCACGACAATATCATGGCCGGCACCGCGTACATGCGGGAGATGTACGACATCTACGGCACGCCCGGCTTCCTGGCCGCCTACAATGCCGGTCCGGCCCGGCTGGACGACTACCTGAATAATGTGCGCGGCCTGCCGAATGAGACGCGGCGCTATGTCGCCTCGATCGCGCCGAACATCCAGGGCATCTATCCGAACAACCGTTCCGCGGCGGACGAGCTGGCGCTGTATGACGTGCCGACCGATATTCCTGCCGGGCTGCGCTACGGCCGGACGTCGGTGTTCGCCAGCAACTCCAACCGCGGCAAGACACCGAAGCGGATGCCGGTGGAGGTCGCGGCGATGCCGGAACCGCCGCGCTATGGCCGCGGCAAGGCGCAAAGCTACGCGATGGTGGTGCCGCCGCCGTCCGCCCCGCCGCCGCCGGGTGTCTCCAAGGCCGGCTTCCACTTCATCGCGCCGGCCAATGCCGCAGATGCGGCGCCGTCCCGCCGCGGGGGTTCGGCCAAAGGCGAATGGGCGATCCAGGTGGGCGCCTATGGCAGCCAGGCGATGGCGCATAGCGCGCTGAGCACCGCGCGGGAGCATGCCCATGGAGAACTGTCCGCGGCCCACGCCTATGTCGGCAATGTCAAGCAAGGCAAGGCTACGCTGTATCGCGCTCGGATGACAGGCATGTCGCGTGAGAGCGCAGTGCAGGCCTGCGAGAAGATCCAACGCGGCAAGGGAAGCTGCATCGTGTTATCACCCGAGGCACAGTCGTAACGCCGACTCCGCCTCGAACGACATGGCGCCCGACCGCCCGGCACCGCCGGTCAGAAGGTATCGAACAGCGATTTCAAGTCAAAAAGGCCGCTGAGGCATGGCAGGGTCAGGTTGGCCCTGCCACCCTTCAAGGGCGGCCTTGCGGCATCGCCCTTTTCCGTGGATCAGAGTGGCGGCAGCGGCGGCGTCTCCCCTTCAGGGAGCTGCACCTGGGCGACGTTCAGCACCATCGACACCAGGCTGTAGTAGCCGACGGCGCCGACCAGATCCATCACGCCGCGTTCCCCGAACCGGTCCAGCAGGGGCCGGTATTTCTCATCCGGCACCTGTCCGGTGGACAGCAACTCGGTGACGAATTCATAGATCAGGGTTTCATCCCCGCTCATGTCAGCAGGCCGGCGACCGACGGCGATTGCATCAAGGATGGCCGGGTTCAGCCCGGCTTCGATGCCCAGGCGGCGATGGGCGTAGAATTCATACTGCGCACCCCATTTGCGGCCGGCCATGCAGATCGCCAGCTCATTCAACGGGGCGGGGATCGAAGAGCCGAAACGGACATAGGCTCCGACCCGCTGCACAAGATCACACAGCTGCGGGCTGCGCAGCAGGGCGTTGAACGGACCGCGCAGCCCGGCTCCGCGCGGGCCGGACTGAATGGCCTCGGCGACGGCGCGCTGCTCCTCATTCATGGTGTCGGGGGTCAGCGTGGGAAAGCGTGTCTCGGACATGCGCGTGCGTTTCCTTCTGGCGGCAAGGCGGATACCGGGTTGTTCCGCTCCGCGCGGATGATAGCGGGGCGGGCGCGCGGCGTCATGGGTTGGCCGGCGGGCCGAGCGAGGAGGCGGGACGGAGACCACGACCGATGGGCGCGCGCGATTCCGCTTTCGTACCAATTTCCGCCCATTGATGGCGCCGCGATCTTCCGGGCGATTAACATGCAGCTGCGATGGCCAGTCGCGGTGACGCGACAGCCAGGCCCGGGCGATGCTGTCCGCACGACATCGTGGCGGATCTGCCTGACAGGCTGGTGCCGCTTTGGTGTGACACGTACGCGGAAACCAATCCTTCGGCGGAACTGGTGGAAGTTCCGCTGACGCAGCCGGGGGGCCGACCTTCAGCTATCTTTTTGATTTGACACTAGGTCGTAATGTTGTCGCCTGGGACGTGCCTGCCTATGTGACGCACAAGCGCGACACGGCTCGCATGAGTGGTCACCCGCCAGGAGGCGACGGCCGCTATCATCGTGGTCATCTGATGTCGCACGCCACCGGTGGCGGCACCGATATCAACCTCGTGCCGCAGCTCGGAAGCCTCAACATCGGAAATTTCCGCAAGTTGGACGGCTGGTTCGCAGCCTGGCGCAACAGAACAGACGCTGCCTCTACCTTACGCGGACCCTCTATGCGGATGCCAGCCAGATGACCAGCCAGATCGAGCAATGCGTCATCCAGCCGTCCAAGGCACTGAGCTACGTCCTGCACGAAAATTTTTGACGGATGGCCTTGGCAGCAGATCTGCTGCGAGATGTCTTTCCGTGTAAGTTCCGTTCTGCATAAGGAACATCAAGGCCACGCCATTGCCGACCGGCATAGACTGGCATCCGCCATGCGGATGCCGTACCGGCGGGCCATGGCCCCTGTCCTGGGTAAACGTTGACGCCTCTCGGCAACTGGTGCCTCATGACAGCACTACAGACGTCCACGGAAAAGCCTATGCAGAACACCAAACTCTCCGCGACCACGCGAACGATGCAGATTCTGGCATTGACGATGCTGATCGGCAGTGCTGTTATCAACTACCTCGACAGAGCGGCGCTTTCGATCGCGAATGTCGAAGTCCGTGAGGAGATGGGCCTCAACGCGACGCAGATGGGCGTGCTGCTGTCGGCCTTTCTGTTGAGCTACGCCTTTGCCCAGCTTCCCGCGGGCGTGTCGGTTGACCGCATCGGTCCGCGCATCCTGTTGGGAGTTGGCCTCGGCATCTGGTCGCTGGCGCAGTTGCTGGCGGGATTCGTCACCAGCTTCACCCAATTCTATTGGGCCCGTATCGCACTCGGCCTGGGCGAGTCGCCGCAATTCCCCACCGCGGCACGCGTCGTCGGCAACTGGTTTCATATCAGTCGGCGCGGCGTGCCAATGGCCGCCGCCACCTCGGTGGGGCCCAGCCTGGGAACCGCGCTGGCGCCACCCATCCTGACGGCGCTGATGTTGGCTTTCGGCTGGCGCATGATGTTCATCACCATGGGCGTCATCGGCCTTGTTGGCGCCCTGGTCTGGTTTCTGTTCTACCGCGACCCCGAACAACACGCACCTCCGCAGGACGTGGCCTATATCCGCTCCGGCGATACAGCCAGCACATCGAAGGTCACCCTGGCGCAATGGGGGCGGCTGTTCCGGTGCCGGACGACCTGGGCGATGCTTCTCGGCAACTTCGGGTCCGGCTATCTGTTCTGGGTCTACTATGCCTGGCTGCCGGGATTTCTTGAGATGCAGCACCATGTCAGCGTCGCCAAAACCGGCATCTACGCCTCCATCCCGCCATTATGCGGTATCGTCGGCGCGCTGGCGGGCGGCTGGGTGTCGGACCGTCTGGCGGCGATGGGCGTTACGCCCGTCAACAGCCGCAAGATCCCGATCATTGTCGGTCTGGCGGGCACCGCGGCCCTGACAGTCTGCGCCGCCTACGCCAACTCCGCAGCGCTGGCGATCACCCTGGTGTCGATCGCGGTCCTGTTCAGCAACTGCGCCAGCGCAACGATTTGGGGCCTCGTCACCGTCGCCGCGCCACCGAATTATGTCGCCTCCCTCGGCAGCATCCAGAATTGCGGCGGTTATCTGGGTGGTGCCGCGTCACCGGTGGTGACGGGCATGGTCGTGGACATGACCGGCTCTTTCGAAGGCGCGCTGTTCATCGGGGCCGCCGTTGCCGCGCTGGGCGCGTTGATCTACCTGTTCGGTGTCGTCAACCCGATCAGCGGCTCCGAGCTGGAATATGATGGCGATGGGCTGAAGCGGGAGGCCGTATAGCGACGGCCTCTGCCGTCTGGTCGCGGTATGAGGCCGTCCGGCGCTGCGACCGGACGAGACCGATTGACCAGGAGGGCCGCCAAGCCGCTCCCCGGCCTGGCGGCTCTCATCGAGTGTTCGGGTGACGCGCCGGCGCGTCACCCGAACACGAAATGCTTCCCCATTTCCTTCCGCACATCCTCCATGTGCAGAAAATACTGGTGGAAGCCGCCATTATAGTTCCCGTCCTGCCGGCGGTTCGATTCACCTTCGAAGTTATAATAACCCGGCGTGCATTCCTTGTTGCGGTTGGTCTTGCCGCGGTGCTTGATCACCTCATCCACCCACCATTGTTCCGCGTCCGGCGTGGCGTCGATCGTCGTGAACCCGTGCTTGCGCGTATAATCGATGCAGTCCGCGATGTGATCGCCCTGGGTGCGCAGGATGAAGGTCAGGTTGAACTGGAACGACGCCTGGTACCCACCCATGATGAACAGGTTCGGATACCCGCTTGAGTGGATGCCGAACACCGTCCGCATGCCATCGGCGTATTTCTCGTTCAGCTCACGCCCGTCTTCACCCAAGATCCGGTTGTAGATACCGGTGACCTGCACCTCGAACCCGGTGGCGTAGATCAGCAGGTCCAGCGGATATTCCTGACCGTCGAAGACCGGGCCGTTGTCGGTAATTTCGGTAATGCCCCGGCCGTTGGTGTCCACCAGATGAACGTTGGGCAGGTTGAAGGTCGGCAGATACTCATCGTCATAGGTCGGCCGCTTACAGCGGTGCATGTACCAGGGCTTCAGCGCCTCGGCGGTCTTCTTGTCCTTTACGATCTCATCGACACGGGCGTGGATCCGCATCTGGTGGTCGATATTCTGGTTCTCCTGCCGGCGGATCTTCTCCTCGCGCGGCAGCGCGGCGAGCTCGGCCTTCTGTTCCTCGGTCAGGACCGGGCCGCGCATGTGCTTGGCCAGACGTTCCGCCTGCCAGCCGGGCTTCAGCGAGGCCGCCCATTGCGGATCGGTCGGGATATCATCGCGGATATCGATCGCCGAGGGCGTACGCTGGAACACGTACAGCGCCTTCGCGGCCTTGGCGAGCTTGGGGATGATCTGCACGGCCGAGGCGCCGGTGCCGATGACGCCAACCACCTTATCCTTCAGCTTCGACAGATCCTGCCCGCAATACCCGTAGTCGAAGCGGGAGGAGTGGAAGGAATGGCCCTTGAACCGCTCCATCCCATCGATCCGCGACAGTTTCGGCTTCGACAGGGTCCCGTTGGCACAGATGACGAAGCGGGCGGTCATCCGGTCGCCGCGGTCGGTGCCGATGCGCCACAGCTTCGCCTGCTTGTCCCACACGGTGGAGGTCACCGTCGTCTGGAACACCGCCAGCTCATACAGATCGTAACGCCGCGCGATCGCCTGGCAATGCGCGAAGATTTCCGGTCCCTTGGCAAAATAGCTGGGCGGAATGTATCCCATCTCATCCAGCAGCGGCAGGTAGTCATAGGCAGAGACATCGCAGGCCGCTCCGGGATAGCGGTTCCAGTACCAGGTGCCGCCGACATCACTGCCGCGTTCGACGATGCGGATGCTCTCGACGCCTTTTTCCCGCAGCCGAGCGGCCGTCAGCAGCGCCGAAAAGCCGCCGCCGATGAACAGACATTCCACATGGTCGGTGATCGGGTCGCGCTCCTTGACCTCCTCCGCCCATGGGTCGACCTCATACCGCGCCAGCTCACCAGTCAGGTCGGACGTGTATTGCTCACGTCCCTCGGGCCGGAAGCCCAGGCGCAGATCGCGCGCCTCGGCAAATTTCTGCTTGATCGCATCGTAGAAATCCTGCGGCTTGTCGGTCGGGCGCAGCGGGTCGAACTGCACGCGCACCGCCGGCGCGTTCGGATCCTGCTTACGGCCGGCGCGCGGCTGCGACTGAGTCTCGGACATTTACGGTTCCCTGATACTGCTTGAGGGAAGTGGACCATGGACGGGGCGGGATGACAATCATGCGGCCGGCCGATACGGCAAGTGCGGCCGCCGCGCCTACCGCACTGCTCCCATCGTCAGTCCGCGCACGATGTATTTCTGTACCATCAGGCTCAGCGCCAGTTGCGGCAGCGCCGCGACGATCGTGGCCGCCGCCATCTGGCCCCATAATATTTGCTCGTATGAAATGAACTGGATGGCCCCCACCGTCACCGGAAAAGTCTGCCGTCCGGCCAGCATCAGCGGATAGTTGAACGCGTTCCAGCAGAACATGAACCCGAGGATGACAGTCACCGCGATGCCCGGCAGGCTCAGTGGCAGGATCACCCGCGTCAGCACACCAAGCCAGGAGCAGCCGTCGATCGTCGCCGCCTCCTGCACTTCCTGCGGGATTTCCAAGAAGAAGCTGCGCAGCATCCACACGGTGAAGGGCAGGGTAATCAGCTGATACGCCAGGATGAGCCCCAGATGCGTATTGTATAGTCCGACCTTCTGGTACAGCAGGTACAGTGGAATGACGAAAGCCAGGAACGGCACGAAGCGGAAGCCCATGAACAGGAAGGCCAATCCTTCCTTCAGCGGAAAGCGGAACCGCGCCAGCGCGTAGGCCGCTGGGACCCCCGCTATCATCGAAAGCAGGACGGCGCCAATCGAGATGATCAGGCTGTTCAGGAAGAACAGCGGAAAATCGGGGCGGGAGGACGCGTATTGTCCGCGCTGCTCCCCCAGCACCAGCGCGGCGTAATTGTCGAATGTCGGCGTAAACATGAATTTCGGGGGCACCGAGATGATGTCGCCCGGGTTCTTCAACGATGTCAGGATGATCCAGACGAAGGGGAACACCGTCCAGATCAGCAGCAGGGCGGCCGCCGCAGCCAGCAGCACCCGCTGCACCGCCTGCTGGCGAGTCATGGCACGCGCCGCCGTCACGCGGTGCTCGCGGCGGCGCGGTTCCACAGCCGCATCAGACCGTAACTGACGATCACCACCAGGATCAGCAGCACGATGGACTGCGCCATGCCCTTGCCCATCTGATACCACTGGAACGAGTACTGATACGCCATGATCAGCAGATTCGTCGTCGCATCGTTCGGGCCGCCCTGGGTGGTGGCGTAGATCACGTCGAAAATGCGCAGTGAGTCCATGGTGCGGAACATCACCGCCAGCACGATGAAGGGACCCAGCAGCGGCAGGGTGATGTAGCGCAGGACGCCCCATGGGCCGGCGCCGTCGACCAGCGCCGCCTCATAGGGTTCGGTGGGGAGCGCCTGCAACGCGCCCAGCAGGATCAGGGAAACGAAGGGCAGGTTGCCCCAGGTATCGATGATCAGGATCGAAACGATGGCGCTGTTCGGCTCGCCGAACCAGTTCACCGGCCCCAGGCCGACGAAGGACAGCATGTAGTTCAGGATGCCGGCATTCGTCGACGCCATCATGATCTTCCACATCAATGCGGTGATTACCGGCGGCATCATCAGCGGCAACAGCATCAGCGCCCGGATAACGTTGCGGCCCGGAATGCGCGCGTGCAGGAACAGCGCCACGGCCAGCCCCAGCCCGACCTGCACGACCACCGCCACCACCGTAAAGCCCAGGGTGAACAGCAGCGCTCGGCCGAACAGCGGCTCATCCAGCAGGCCGATATAGTTGTCGAACCAGATGAACCGGAACCGCTTCGGATATTGCAGCCAGTAGCTGGTGAAGCTGTAATACACGCCCAGGCCGAACGGGTATGCCATCCCCGCCAGCAGCACCAGGGCGGGCGCCAGCAGCAGATAGGGCAGCGCCGCCCCGCGCCGCCCGCGCGCCTGCCTCGCGCGGGTCGGGATCACACGGGCCTGGATCACGGGGACTCCGGTCATCGCCGTCGCGTCGTTACGGTTTGATATCCGCTTCCTTCAGCACCCGGTCGACCTCGGCATCGGCCTTGCGCAGGGCATCCTCGGTGGACATGCGCTGGAAATAGATGTCGTGCAGCGCCCGCGCCCAGATATCGCCCAGCCGCGCGCGCTCCGGCTGCGGCACCCAGGCGACGCGGGCGGTCTTCAGGTTTTCAGCCACCGTCCTCAGATAGCTGCCATCGCCCCAGGCGCCCATCCTCGCCGTCACGCGCGGATCTTCGGTCACCGAGGCCCGGGCCGGATTGTAATTGTTGTAGCCGACCGTGGCGTTCAGCAGGCTGCGCTGCGATGTTGCCCAGGCGATGAACAGCCAGGCCGCCTCCTTGTTCTTCGTCGCCCGGTTGATGCCCAGCGCCCAGGTCCACAGGCCGGAATAGGGCTTCCCGCCGGGACCGGCCGGGATCAGCGCATAGCCGACCTTGCCGGCCACCTTGGACTTCTTCGGATCCTCATAGGTCGCGGCAAAGAAGTCGGCATCGATGATCATGCCCGCCTGGCCGGCGGCGAACATCTCCATCGCATCGTACCATTGCAGATTGGCCCAGTTCGGCGGTCCGCTCTCCCGCACCATCTTCACCCAGGCATCGGTGAATTTCACCGAGGCTGGATCGTGGAAATTGGCCCTCAGCTTGGTGTCCAGCTCTGCCCAGTTGCCGTCCGAGAAGGATTTCAGGCCGCTGATGAAACCGGTCGACATCGTGGCGACGCTGGGCGTGCCGCGCGCGACGATGCCAGGAATGCCGGCATTCTGCTTCACCAGCCGCGCGGCCTCGACCAGCTCCGCCATCGTGGTGGGCACCTTGATGTGGTACTGATCGAAAATATCCTTCCGGTAGGCCAGGATATAGCTCTCTTCCAGCACCGGTATCGAATACAGCGGACCCTTGCCTACGCCGCTGCCGGTGGTGCCATCCCAGCGATTGGCCGATATCAACGCGGGATAGAAATCGCTCAGCTTGTACCAGGCCTGATCGGTCAGCTTCGGGTTGTTCAGGAAATCGTCCAGCGGCAGGATCCAGTCCGGCGGTATGTATTGCCAGTTCCGCATCGGACCCGTCATGATCACGGAAAATTCACCGCGCTGCTGCGACAGATCGGCGGTCAGCTTGGTAATATATTCCGCTTCCGGCAGGATCAGGTAATCGACCTCGATCCCGGTCAGATTCCGGAACTCCGGAATCAGCGGCAGCAGGGATTCGGTGAAGGGATGCTTGTTCAGGCCGATGGTCAGGGATTGGCCCTTGGCCTGCTGCCAGTCGACCTTCGCCTGCTTAAAATAGGTTTCGCTCGTATCATCCTGCGCCACAGCACCGCGTACCAGGCCGGCCGGTGCCAACGCGCCGAACATGAGCCGGCCCAGGGAGCGACGGTGTATCCGCATCGGTTTCCTCCATTGTCACCCCGTGCCGTCCGGAGTGTTGTTCTGCATTGAAAGACTAAGCAGCGTTGCGCGGGGGCATCAAGGCCCGCACCGCCATTGGCGGGCCGCGGAAAATCCGCCATCGTCGGCGCGCCATCGGGACACATCAACGCCGCCGCTGCAGGACACCGCCATGCCAACCAGCCGCCGCTTCATCCTTGCCGCCGCCATGGCCGTCCTTCCCCTGGGCGCCATGGCACAGGCCCCGGCGACGACCCGTATCCGCGGAACCATCGTCTCGGTCGACGGCGCCACCATGACCGTCGCCACACGCACCGGCCAGACCGTCGCGATCGCGCTTGCCGATAACCTGACGGTGTCCAGCGTGAAGAAGCTCGATCTGTCGGCGCTGACCGACAAGGCCTATGTGGGGATGACGACCCGCACCGGCCCCGATGGCAAGACGACCGCCATCGAGGTGCATGTGTTCCCGGAATCCGCCCGCGGCGCCGGAGAGGGCAGCCGTCCCTGGGACCTGGAACCCAACACCACCATGACCAACGGCACGATCACCGGTGCCATCACCGCCACGGCGGGGCGTGAACTGACCGTCACCTACAAGGACGGCACCAAAACGGTCTTCGTTCCGCCGCAAGTGCCCATTGTGACCTTCGTCCCCGCCCAGCGTGCGGACTTGAAACCGGGCGCAGCGGTTTTCCTGATCGCGACGGATGATGGCGGAAAACTCTCGGCGTCGCGCGTCACCGTCGGCAAGGACGGCGTCGAGCCGCCGATGTAGGCCTTGGCACCGCCCGTCGCCGGCTACCGGGCATCTCCCAGCCGCGCCGTCAGAAACGCGCGCAAGGCACCGGCCGCCTGCGCGCGGGCGACGGCGTTGTATTCCAACATATGTCCCATGTAGCGGCGCCCGGGCTGGAACGTCGGATCGTCGAACTTGTGGTACGCGCCGGGCAATGCGACCAGCGCCAGCGGTGCGCTTGGGCCCGGGTGGCGGGTGATCCCGATATCGTTCTCCTGCCGGACCATTCTGCGGCAGGCGTCGATCCGGGACCAATCATCCAGCGTGCCATTCAGGACCAGCGTCGGCACCGTCACCGTCCCGCTCTCCGCGCAGAGCGGGTAGAATGCGGCCGCCGCCGCGAAGTCCGCTCCGAACAGAGGCGGATGCTGTTCCGCGTCCACTTGCAGCAGGGCGAGGACTCCCCCTTCCGAAAAGCCGATCAAGGCAATGCGCGACGGATCGACGAAGCCCTGCGTGGCCAGGAACCGATAGGCACTGTCGGCGTCCAGAACACGGCCCGGCGGCGGGCCCGTCCGGCATGAGTTGGTGATTCCGCGCGGCCCGAAGCTGTCCACTGTCAGGATCACATATCCCCAGGACTGAATGAGAGCGCCCCAGTTACGGTCGAGCCCTTGCGCGTCGCCACCGCACCCGTGCAGCAGCACGGCGGCCGGGAAACGGCCGGCGCCGGCGGGGCGACGCAGGATTCCAGCCAGCTCGTGCGGCCCGGTCGTGGCGGGCACCGCGGGGAAATGCACGGCGACCCCGGCGGTCTCGCTGTCCGCCGGCGCGGGGCCTGATGACAGCACATGGATCAGCAGGCCGGCGGCCAGCGCACGCGCCGCAACCGGATGCCCGACCCGGATCACGCTGCCGGGGCCATGACGGCTACGCGTCCGCCGCCGGCATGCGCAGCACCACCTTGCCGATGCCCTGACGAGACTTCACGGCGTCCATGGCGGCGACATAGTCGGTCAGCGGGAACTGGTGCGACGTGGTGGGACGCAGCTTGCCCTCCTCGATCCAGCGGAACATCGTTGCGAGGGCGGCGCGCACGGCGGGCTCGTGCCGGTGGCGTTCATCCACCAGGCCCCAGCCGATATAGCGGCCGTAGTTGAACCCCATCGCGGACACGTTCTTGACCAGCAATATATTCGCTGGGATCTGCTGGATGTGCCCGGCTGCAAAGCCGATGATCAGGATGCGTCCTCCCTGCGCCACCGCCTTCAGCGACAGGTCGAAGGCATCGCCGCCGACCGGATCGAACACCACGTCGGCGCCGTTCGGGGCAGCGGCCTTGATGGCCTCCAGCGCCGTGTCGGACGGGAACAGCACCGCCGCGTCCGCACCATGCGCGCGCGCTGCAGCCAGTTTCTCCGCCGTCGAGGCGGTGGCGATCACCCGCGCCCCCATCGCCTTGCCTAGTTCCACCGCCGCCAGCCCCACCGCCCCGGCGGCGCCGTGCACCAACAGGGTTTCGCCGGGTTGCAGCCGCGCCCGCCAGTCCAGCGCGGTGAACGCGGTGCCGTAGGAGGTCGGCAGTTGTGGGGCCACCGCCAGCGGCACCGAATCCGGCAGCTTGAAGACCGTGGCGGGGTCGGTCACCACCTCCTCGGCGTGGCCGCCCCAGTCGATCACCGCGCAGACGCGGTCGCCTACCGCGACCTGCGTCACGCCCGGCGCCACCTCGGTCACCACGCCGGCGACTTCCGTCCCCGGGCTGAACGGGCGAGGCGGACGGCGCTGATACCGGCCGGTGGTGACCAACATGGTGGCGAATGACACGCCGGCGTAATGCACCGCGATCCGCACCTGGCCGGCACCCAACGGCGGCGAGGGCACCTCCTCCAGCTTCAAATCCTGATACGGCATCCATTCGTGGCAGCGCACGGCGCGCATGGCATTTCCTCCGGAGTCCCGAGATCGCGGATCTTGACATGCCAAGGCCGCGCCGGACGAGGCCCACGGCCGCCAGGTCGAGCGAGGGCCCGAGGCTTTCCGACGGAGATACGTACGTTCAAACGGTACTGTCGGCGATCTCCGCATTGAGCCACCGTGACCCTCTTGTCGCGGCAACTCAGTCATCCAGCTCGCGCTTCGGCCGCTCGATCGCTTCCGGCCCGCTTCTGACCTCGTCTTCCGGCCCGACCTCGCGCAGTTCGTGCTTGGCGGTCTGACCTCGCTTCGCGAGGCGCACGCCGGGTCCGCCGCCGTTCGCCGCGATGAACTCGACGCCAGCACGCTCGAGGGCTGAGCGGATAGACCGCAAGGTGCGCTCATAGAGCGTCTCGCCACGCTCCAAGCGGGTGATTGTGTTCGTGGAAACACCCGCGGCTGTAGCCAGTCCGCGCACCCCAAGCGACAGTGCAGCCCGTGCCATGCGGCATTGCTCAGCGGTGATTTCGCTATGATGTAGCGATTTTGACTTTTCTTCGCTGGCATCCATCGCTACACTGTAGTGATGTTGCGCAGACTTAGCAACGTCAAAGCGGGCCAATCGATCTGGAAGAAGCTTCAGTCTCCGACGGCGATAACGCAGCAGACGATGGAAGCACACTGCGATGATCTGGAAGATCCATTGGTCTCCCAAACCGACAATTGCGTGAATAACCTTGTGAACGAGACTATGATTAAACCTGTATATGAATTCGTCATGCAGCGATTCTTATTCCGAGGGACTTCAGATCAGAGGGAACGCCGTCGGGAAGGCACCGTTTAGGCACCATATCGCATTATGCATCGCCGCGCCTGAACCGAGCAAGTCGACGTGGCGGATATAAAGCGTCCCTCCAAGATCTGTCCGTTCTGTCTGAAGTATGGTGCGGCCCGACCTCGGTCATCAAGCGTTCGCAGTCGCCGCGGTCTTTGGACCGACTGTACCCTGGACCGACTGTGCCCTCTCGCCTTGCTCCCGTCTTCCAATCGCAGGAAGACTGCCGTTAAGGTGGCGCGAATTGTTGCCCCGGACGTTGTCCCAACCGGATCAGCCCGGAATTCATTTCAAATTCCGTCCATAATGGATCGATTCCATGGTGCGCCCGGCAGGACTCGAACCTGCAACCGAGCGGTTATGAGCCGCCAGCTCTAACCAATTGAGCTACAGGCGCACGCGGGCCATTCCATGCACCGTCCTGCCCCACCGCGTCAACGATGCCGCTTCGGAGACGTCACATGACCCCGCTTGACAGCCTCCCCTCCCCCGCCAGCTATCCTGGGCCGCACCATCGCTCGGAAGGCCGCGTTCGCATGCAGAGAATCCACCCCGTCGCCGTATTCGACTGTGTCGTCTTCGGCGCGACCGGCGACCTGACCCTCCGGAAACTGCTCCCGGCGCTCTACTACCGTTTCCGTGACGGCCAGGTGCCGGACGAATCGCGGATCATCGGCGCCGCCCGCTCCCCCCTGTCCGACGAGGATTTCCGCCGGCGCGCCGCCCACGCCCTGATGGAGCACGTGGATGCCAAGGACCTGGACGCCAAAACCAGGGACCGCTTCCTCGACCGACTGTTCTACCTGCCGATCGATGCCGCGGCCAAGGACGCCGACTGGAGCCGGTTCCAGGCGATGCTGGACCCTGACCGGGTCCGTGTCTTCTATTTCGCCACCTCCCCCAGCCTCTACGGCCCCATCACCCAGGCCCTCGGCGGCGCCGGCCTGGTGACGGAAAAGTCCCGCGTCGTGCTGGAAAAGCCGATCGGCCATGATTTGCCGTCGGCGCTGAGGATCATCGACAGCGTCGGTGCGGTGTTCCGGGAAGACCAGACCTTCCGCATCGACCACTATCTGGGGAAGGAGACGGTGCAGAACCTGCTGGCGCTGCGCTTCGCCAACACGATTTTTGAGCGTCTGTGGTCATCGGATGTGATCGATCATGTTCAGATCACCGTCGCCGAAACAGTCGGGCTGGAGGGGCGGGCCGGCTACTACGACCATTCCGGTGCCCTGCGCGACATGCTGCAGAACCACATGCTGCAATTGCTGTGCCTGATCGCGATGGAGCCGCCGGTGTCGCTGGACGCCGACCGGGTGCGTGACGAGAAGCTGAAGGTGCTGCGGGCGCTGAAGCCGATGGACCCGCACGACGTGCCCACGCTGACGGTGCGCGGCCAATACACCCAGGGCGCCATCGATGGGCAACCGGTGCCGGGCTACCTGACCGACCTGGGCTCCGACAAGCCGTCGCGCACCGAGTCCTTTGTCGCGCTGAAGGCGGAAATCTGCAGCTGGCGGTGGGCCAACGTGCCGTTCTACCTGCGTACCGGCAAGCGCCTGCCACAGAAAGTATCCGAAATCGTCATACAATTCAAGGCGTTACCATTCTCGATCTTCCCCGCCGAGGCAGCCGAATGGCAGCCGAACCGGCTCATCATCCGCCTGCAACCCGAAGAGGGCATGCGCCTGGGCATGATGACCAAGGACCCGGGGCCGGGCGGCATGCGCCTATCGCCGACGGCGCTGGACATCCGGTTCGAGAAGACCTTCGGCCACCGCTTCCCCGATGCCTATGAGCGGCTGCTGATGGACACGGTGCGCGGCGATCCCACCCTGTTCATGCGCCGTGACGAGGTGGAGGCGGCGTGGACGTGGGTCGAGCCGATCCTGGAGGCCTGGGCCGGCCGCCCCGACCACCCGCGTCCCTACCCGGCTGGAAGCTGGGGTCCCACCTCCTCCATAGCGCTGATCGAGCGGGACGGCCGCACCTGGCATGAGGGGGCGGACTAGCCGGACGCCACGCCTCCGCCGCCATCCTCCGCTCCGCGGCCGGTTGCTACGCGGCCTGGTCCAGCACCGTCGGCACGCCATCGGACACCGTGGTCCGGTGCATGTCCCGCGCCTCGGTCTCATCGTATTCGCGGGCGCGGTGCATGGTGCAGCGGTTGTCCCACATCACCAGGTCGCCGACCTGCCACTGATGCGTGTAGACGAATTGCGGCTGGGTTGCGAACTCGTTCAGATCCATCAGCAGCATGCGCGCCTCCGGTTCCTCCATGCCGCGGATACGCCCGGCATGCGACGACAGGAACAGCGATTTGCGCCCCGATCCCGGATGAGTACGCACCAGCACCTGCGGCACCGGCGCCATCTTCGCCAGCTCCTCCTCCGACCAGTCGGTGAAGCCGATCCGGCCGCGTGAGAACAGCTGGGTATGTTCGCAGATCAGGCCTTCCAGCCGCGCCTTCATCCGGTCTGGCAGCGCATCCCAGGCGGCGCGCATGTCGGCGAACTGCGTCTCGCCGCCCCAGGACGGAATGACACGGGCCGATAGCAGCGAGAAACGGGCCGGCACGCGTTTGAAACTGCTGTCCGAGTGCCATAGCCGGTTGCCCAGCGCGTTCAGGCGGCGGCGATCGTTCTTCGGCAGAATCTTGTTGTTCTCATCCAGGTTGGAGATATCGGCCATATGCAGGTCGAGCCGCGGGATAAAATCGCTCCGATACGCCCTGACGGTGGTTTCAAGGTCGCCGAAATTGCGGCTGAACGCCTGCTGCTGGGCGTCGTCGATCGCCTGGCCATGAAACACCAGGACGGCATGTTGGTTGATCGCGGCGGTCAGCGCCTCGACTTCGGATGCGGTCATCGGCTGGCGCAGGTCGACACCGCTGACTTCGCCGACGAAGACCGGGTGCATCGGACGAACTGCAATGGTCATGGTTCCGAAATCCTCTTTTTTGCGTCGCTTGGGATTGTTCTTGTTGTCCGTTTGTGGCACCCGCCCGCCGGACATGCAATGCGAGACGCTCCCGTGTTGCGCTCCTCTTGGCGTTGGCGCGCCCGGTTGCCGTCGCCGGCGGATGGGTATTAGCTGCATCAGGATCGCAGCCAGCAGGGTCCGCGAGGTCAGAAGCCGTCAAGAGACGCTAGACATGGGAGAACGATCATGAACGACGCCGTGACGGATACCGGAAACGCCAATGGCACACTGGCTTATTCCGACGCGAGCAACCCCGTCTACAAGGAAGGTCGCCGCTCCTTCTTCAAGTACCGGGAGTTGGGCGTGACCGACGCCACCAACGGACGGATGCGCGCCCAGGTGACGTCCTGCACCCAGGGCCTCGGCAAGCCCACCGGCTGGCATTACCACGTTTGCGAGCACCAGTTGGTTTTCATGCTGAAGGGCTGGGTCGACCTGGAGTTTGAGGATGGCACAAAAGTCCGCCTCAAGGCCGGCGACTCGCTGATGATTCCCGGCGGCATGCGCCACAATGAAACCGCCACGGCGGACGAACTGGAACTGCTGGAAGTCTCCGTGCCGGCCGAGATGAAGACCGTGGTCTGCGACCCGCCCCCCGGCCGCACCTGAAATTCCCATCGCAGGCCGCGGTCCCGCTGGCCGGGGTTGCGGCCTGGCTTCACCGGCCACCGCCCGGGACTGGCCGCGTCCTGCTTCACGCCATAAGTGTGACCAATGCTGCTCGTTTCGATGCTCCATCCACCAGATCGCAAAAATTTTCTGCCTATTCATTAATCCAATCGAAACTTTGGCCTAATTCATAGGCAAAAATTATCAAAACCTGACCGCGATAGACTTGCTGCGGCGCACAAGATTCGTCACAGTGCCGCAATGCCAGACGTTCCCGTGCCCGCATCCTCCGCCTCACTCGCCCAGGAACTCATGGACCTCACCGCGCGTCTCGGCGCCCGGGCCGATGAAGACCCGTTCGGCAATCCGGTCCTGCTGGTCTCGCTGGCGATCACCCGCCGGCTCGACACCGGCTCCCTCACCGAGGACGACATCAACGGCCTTATCCGGTACCTGCGCGATGAAGCGTTCGCCGATCGGGCGAAACGGGTGTCGGCCTATCTTGGCGGCATCGATATCACCGCCAATGAGGCAATCCTGGCAGGCCTGGCACAGCATCTGCTGCGGCCGGACCCGAATGACAGCCCTGTCCGCTGGGCGGAATACCAGGCGCTGACGGAGCGCACGCGCTTCGCTGCGGTGTTCACCGCCCACCCGACTTTCGCCCTGCCGCGCGACGTCAACCAAATCCTGGTGGAGACCGCCAGCGGCCGGCCGGCGGACATCCACTTCGATTCGCATCGCCCGCCACCGATCACCTTGCGCGCCGAGTTCGAACAATCGGTCCATGCGATCCAGCATGGCCGCGACGCCATCGACCGGTTCAACGCGGCGCTGCTGTCGGTGGCGCGCAGCGCCTGGCCGGATCGCTGGATGCAGCTGAATCCGGCACCGGTCATCCTGTCCACCTGGGTGGGCTACGACACCGACGGACGCACCGATATCGGCTGGTGGGACACGCTGCGCCTGCGGCTGGAAAACAAGCGGCTGCAACTGGACCGGCTGCTGGCGCAAATCGCCTCCCTGCCCACCGCCAGGGGGCTGGCCGATCGGATCGCCGCCGCGCGCGACGTGGTGGATCGCCAGATCGGCCTGGCGCCGGACGCGCCGGAACCCAGCAAGGTCGCCGCCTTCGCCCAGGTGCTGATCCATGGGAAGGATACAGCGTTGGGCTCGCCGGACCCGCTGCTGCCCCTGTTCGATGACGCGATGGCGCACGCCGCCGAACCGGACCGACTGGCGCTTGCCGTTGCGCGGGCGGGGGTCGTGTCGCACGGCCTGGCTATGGCACACATGCATGTGCGGCTGAACTCGCAGCAGGTCCACAACGTGGTCCGCCAGCGGCTGGGCATCTCCGACGCGCCCGAGGACCCGTCCCGCCGCCGGGCGCTGTTTGCCGCGATCAACCATGCGCTGGATACGGTCACGCCGGAACCGATCGATTTCGGCGCGCTGATCTCAGAGCAGGCGTCCGCCGCCCGGCTGATGATGGTCGTGGCACAGATCGTCAAGCACGTGGACAGTTCCAAGCCTGTCCGCTTCCTGATCGCCGAGACGGAAACCGGCTACACGCTGCTCGCCGCGTTGTGGCTCGCCCGGCTCTGCGGGATCGAGAAAAGCGTGGAGATCTCGCCGCTGTTCGAGACCGCGGACGCACTGGACCAGGGCGCGCATGTGCTGGAGGAAGCGCTGCGCAGCCCGCATTACCGCGACTACCTGAAGCGCACCGGCAAGCTGGCGCTGCAGTTCGGCTATTCCGATTCCGGCCGCTATATCGGCCAGCTCGCCGCCAGCTATCTGATCGAGCGGCTGCGCATGAAGATCGCCCAGGTGCTGGAAAAGAGCGGCGTCTCCGGCGTCGAAGTCATCCTGTTCGACACCCATGGCGAAAGCATCGGCCGCGGCTCGCATCCCGGATCCTTGACCGATCGGCTGAAATACCTGTCACCCACCGCGTCGCGCCATTCAATGCATGCGGCCGGGCTGCAGGTGCGGGAGGAGGCGGCGTTCCAGGGTGGCGACGGCTATATGCTGTTCGGCACGCCGGAATTGGCGCTGGCAACGATCACCCGCATCGCCGAGCAAACCTACCAGCCACGCGCCGGTGTGATCGAGGACCCGGTCTACGCTGATCCCGACTTCGCGGCGGATTTCTTCGCCACCATCCGCAACGGCATGGAGGAACTGGTCGAGGATGCCGGCTATGGCGCATTGCTGGGCGCCTTCGGTCCCTCCCTGCTGGACAAGACCGGCTCCCGTCCCTCTGCTCGGCAGGCCGACGGCGTGGTCGGCGGGGCTCGCATCCGCCATCCGCGGGAGCTGCGGGCGATCCCGAACAACGCAATTCTCCAGCAGCTGGGCTGGTGCGCGAACACGCTGCAGGGCATTGGCACCGCCGCCGCCCGCCATCCCGAAACCTTCACCGAGATGCGGGAGAAGAGCCGGCGGTTCAGGCGCGCCATGGACCTCGCGACGCACGCATTGGCGCATTCCGACATCGACGTGCTGCGGGCGGTGATCGCCTCGCTGGATCCCGGCACCTGGCTGGACCGCGCGGCGCATACCCAGCGGCCGGGCCGGCGGGAAGCGCTGGTATCGGTGGCACGGGCATTGGAGCGACTGGGCATCTGGGCCAACGCGCAGTCGATGTTCCGGCGCATCACCGCCGACCATCTGGCGTTGCGCGCCGCGTGGAAGGATGTGCCGCATATGAAGACGCGCGAGGTGCTGCTGCATGCGCTGCGCCTCGCGCTGATTCACCGCATCTGGCTGCTGGCGTCGGAAATTCCCGATTTCTCGCCGCGGCACTCCGTCACCCGGCAGGGGCTGGAGGCCGCGATCCTGCAGCTGGACATCGATGCGTCTCTGAAATTGCTGGGAGAGATCTTCCCGATCGCCGGCGATCCCGCCGCCGGCTGCGACTATGCCGAACCGGCGCCGAAACGCCGCACAACGGCGTACGCGAAGGAGCATGAGGAGATCTTCAAGCCGATCGCCCGCTATTTTGGAATGGTACGGGAAATCGCCACCGCGATCACCCATGAGATCGGCGCCTTCGGCTGACCGGACGGGCGAGCCCGCGCGGCCGGATCGTTGATCCATGCCTTTCCTCCGAATAGACGTCGCGCATGGCTGACATGTCCGGCCGTGTGGACTCGCCAGTGGCGGGACTTGCGCCATTCCAGGCAGGCCTCACGAACCGGCCCGATCCGCGCTATGGAGGACTCGCAGGGCGTCGACAGGCGCGTGGTGCGGGAGGCGATCCATGGGTCCGACAGCGGAAACGACATCCGGAAAGGTCCTCGGCCTGATCGAGGAAGGGGTTCAGGCCTTCCGCACCATCCCCTATGCCGTTGCCGACCGCTTCCGCCCGCCCCGCGCCCCGACCGCCTGGAGCGGGACCCGCGACTGCCGCGCGTTCACCGGCAAGGCGCCGCAGACCGGCCTGCTGCCGGCACCGCGGCGGGAGATGGCGACATTCTCCGGTGAGCCGGATTCCTCGCCGGAAACCGAGGACTGCCTGACCGTCAATGTCTGGACGCCCGCAGTCCGGATATCAGATCCCGATCCTGCCGCGAAACGGCCGGTGATGGTCTGGTTCCACGGCGGCGCCTTCTCCTACGGCAATGCCAATGCGGCGCGGCTGCGCGGATCGCGGCTGGCGAAGCAGAACGACGTGGTGGTGGTGAACGTCAACCAGCGGCTGAACATCTTCGGCCATCTGGACCTGTCGGCCGTCGGCGACGAAACGTTCCGCCATTCCGGCAACGCCGGCACCTTGGATATGATCGCGGCGCTGGAATGGGTGCGCGACAACATCGCCGCGTTCGGCGGCGATCCGGGCAACATCACCGTGTTCGGCGAATCCGGCGGCGGCGGCAAGGTCAGCACCTTGCTGGCGATGCCGCGCGCCGCCGGCCTGTTCCACCGCGCGATCATCCAAAGCGGCGCCGCCGTGCGGCTGCGGACGCAGGAGAGGGCGCACGCGCTGACCGCGTGCGTGCTGCGCCATCTGGGGCTGACTTCGGCCGAGGCGCTGCTGGACGTTCCGGCATCCGATCTTCTGGCCGCGGTCAATCCCGCGCAGCAGGCGCTGGGCCCCTCGCCCATGCCGCTGCTGGACCGGTATCCGTTCGGCCCGGTGGTCGATGGCGATATCCTGCCGGCACAGCCCTTCGATCCGGCGGCACCCGACATCTCGGCCGACATTCCGCTGATGATCGGCGACATGAAGGATGAGACGGCATATTTCCTCGCCGCCGATGACCGGTTCTGGAACCGCACCTTGACCGAGGCGGAGCTGCGCGACCGCGTCGCCGCCCTCGCCGGCGGGCGGACCGATGATGTGCTGGATGTGTATGGCAGGCTGTATGGCCACCTGAACCCGGCGGAACGCCTGCTGGCGATCGCGACCGACGCCAATTTCCGCATCCGCTCCCTGGTGCTGGCGCAGCGGCGCGCCGCGAAGAACCGCGGCCCCGTCTGGATGTATTCGTTCGAGTGGGAAACGCCGGTGCTGGACGGCCGCCTGAAAGCGCCGCATGTGCTGGACGTGCCGTTCGTATTCAACACGTTGGACCTGACCAACGCCACGGATGGCGGCGCGGCGGCGCATGCGCTGGCCGATACGGTATCCGGCGTCTGGGCCGCCTTCGCCCGCAACGGACGGCCCGACCATCGGGGATTCCGACCTGGCCGACCTATGACACGCGGGACCGGGCGACCTTGATGATCGACACACCGTGCCGGATCGAAAACGATCCGCGCGCCGAGGGGCGTCGGTTGTGGCAGGAGATCACGGGGACCGCCTGACGCCGCCCCATGGCGCACCGCCTCTGCCGTGCTACAACCCCTGCAACGGACAGACCAGGGGGAACGCCATCATGCAGATCCAGACCGTCACCGGCCCGATCGGCCTCGACCAGCTCGGCCGCACCCTGATGCACGAGCATCTGTTCATCGCCTTTCCCGGCGCCGAGTTCGATCCCACCGCCGTGTTCGACCGCGCCGCCTTCGTCGCCGAGGCGGTGAAGCGTCTGCGTCAGTTGCGGGAAGACCACGGCGTCCGCAGCTTCGTCGATCCCTGCCCGATCGAGCTGGGCCGCGACGCCGCTCTGATGAAGGAAATTTCCGAAAAATCGGAAATGCAGGTGATCTGCACCACCGGCTTCTATTTCGAGGAAATGGGCCTGCCAGTCTACTGGCGCGCGCGGACGGAGCAGGAGATCGCCGACCTTTATGTCCGCGAGATCCTGCACGGCATCGGCAACACCGGCGTCAAGGCCGGCGCCATCAAGGTCGCCACCGGCAAGCCGATCACCGCGCTGGACACGAAATTCCTCAACGCCGCCTGCCTGGCGCAGAAGGCCACCGGCGTGCCGATCATCACCCATACCCAGGACGGCCACGGCGCGCCGGAGCAGCAGGAGCTGTTCGCCGCGGGCGGTGTGCCGGCGCATCGCTGCCTGATCGGCCATTGCTGCGGCAACGCCGACCCCGCCTATCACCGCCGCGTCGTCGATGGCGGCTCCTATATCGGGTTCGACCGCATCGGCCTGCTGCGCTTCCAGCCGGATGAGGTGCGCGCCGATAACCTGGTGCGGCTGGTCCGCAGCGGCCACCGCGCGCAGATCATGATGAGCCAGGACCGCCATTGCGGCTGGCTGGGCAAGTTCGCCCGCCAGGTCTCCCCGCAGGAACAGGCGCATATCGACGCTCTGCGCGCCGAAGGCAGGTGGCCACCACCCTATACCTACCTGTTCACCGATTTCGTTCCGATGCTGAAAGAGCGTGGCCTGACCCAGCAGGAGATCGATTCCATCCTGCACGACAACCCGCGCCGCTTTTTCGCCGGGGAAGCCTTGCCTCTTCCCAACCACGCCTGAGGATTTGATGGAGGCAGACTACATCGTCGTCGGCGCCGGCTCCGCCGGCTGCGTCGTCGCCGCTCGGCTTTCCGAAACCGGGGCCAAGGTCATCCTGCTGGAGGCCGGTCCCAAGGACTCGCTGCTGTGGATTCACATCCCCGCCGGCATGCTGAAGTTGCTGCACCATCCGATAGTGAACTGGAATTATAACGCGGAGGCGACGGAAGGCAGCGGCGGACGCAAGATCTACTGGCCGCGCGGCAAGACGCTGGGCGGGTCCAGCTCGGTCAACGGCATGCTGTACGTGCGCGGCAATCCGGCCGATTTCGACGGCTGGGCGCAGATGGGCTGCCGCGGCTGGAGTTTTGACGATGTGCTGCCGTATTTCCGGAAATCCGAGGACTACAAGCAAGGCAACGATCTGGATTACCGTGGCAAGGGGGGACCTCTCAAGGTCGAGGACTACCGCACCATCCTTCCTCTGACGCACCATTTCATCGAGGCGGCGCAACAGGCCGGCTACCCGTTCAGCAAGGATCTGAACGGAAGACAGGCGGAAGGCGTCGGCTATTCGCAGATGACCCGCAAGGGGAAGTGGCGCGGTTCCACGGCGCAGACATTCTTGAAGGAGGCGCAAGGCCGCCCAAACCTGCAGGTCGAAACCGAGGCACTGGCCGGCAGGCTGCTGTTCGAGGGCAAGCGTTGCGTCGGGGTCCGCTTCCGCCAGCATGGCAGGGAGATCGAGGCAAAGGCGCGGCGGGAAGTGATCGTGTCCGGCGGCGCCATCAACTCCCCGCACCTGCTGCAGATATCCGGCGTCGGCCCGGCGGAACACCTGCAATCGATCGGCGTGCCGGTAGTGCACCACCTGCCGGGCGTCGGCACCAACCTGCAGGACCATTATGTCGCCCGTATCGCGCACCGGGTGAAGGGCGAGGTCTCGATCAATCGCCTGGCCCGCGGCGTGCACCTGGCCTGGCAGGTCGCGCGGTTCCTCGTGGAAGGCCGCGGCGCACTGACCTTCGGCGTGACGACGGCCCAGGTGTTCACCCGCTCATCACCGGAAAAGGCCAGTCCGGACCTGCAACTTCTGTTCACACCCGCAAGCTACGACAACATGAGGTTCGGCGAGCTGGAACGCGAGGATGGCATGACCGTCGCCGTGTGCCCGGTACGGCCGGACAGCCGCGGCACGATCATGGCCGGCAGCGCGGATCCGACGAAGCCGGCGATCATCACACCGAACTATCTGTCCGACCCCGCCGATGCGCGGGTGCTGATCGCCGGGATGCGCTTCACCCGCAACATCTTCGCCTCCCCCGCCATCGCGAAGTACAGCAAGGTGGAAACATTGCCGGGCCCGAACGTCACCAGCGATGACGAACTGCTGAGCTATGCCAAGCAATGGGGCACCACGATCTATCACCCGGTCGGCACCTGCCGCATGGGCGACGGCCCGTCCGCCGTGGTCGATTGGCGGCTGCGCGTGCACGGGATCGAGGGGCTGCGGGTCATCGATGCCTCGGTAATGCCGACATTGACGACGGGAAACACCAACGCGCCGACGATCATGATCGGCGAAAAGGGCGCCGACATGATCAAAGAGGATCAGAAGGTAGCGGCTTGAACGCCGTCGGCCGGGGACAAACCAAGGGCTCGAAAAAGCATGCCAGGGTCAGGGTGACCTATCACGCTTTAGCAACTCCTTGATCCAGGGGCGCGATTCACGCCCTCCGACCGTCGGCTTCAGGTGATCGCGTTCTAGCCTATCCCCTCCGTCCTGACGCGAAGCAACGGCGGAACGGTCGGCACTAGCGCCGCTTGCATCAGGTGCCCCCCCGACTCAGGCCGCCAGCCGCGTCACCGCCATCGCGTAGCCCCGCCGCCGGGACGGCGGCACCGGGTGGCGACCGGCCGCGCGCTCCAGCATCAGCCGGACGTCGTCATCGGCACCGGCCTTCAACGCGGAATCCAGGTACATCTGCTCCAGCACGTCCTGCTGTGCGTGGCTGCCGCCGGTGCGGTACATCTCGCCCACCACCGGCCGCATCAGCGCCACCGCGTCCGCGTGGCGGCCCTGCCCGTTCGCCAGCACCGCCTCGGTCACAGGTAGCCCGATCGTGCGCACCAGCGCCGGAATTTCCCCCTCGGTGGCGGCGACGTCCCGCATCGCGGCCAGCATGCGCCGGGCCGCCGCGTCACGGCCGGTCGCGGCCAGGGCCATCATCCAGTGCGGCAGGGTAAAGACGGACTGGCAGTCGCCGATTCGCGCCTCGGCCTTGTCGGCCAGTTCGCCCCAGCGATCGCCGACATCCACGCCGTGCCGGCCCAGCCGGAACAGCATCGACGCCGCGTTCTGCACATCGATATACAGATCCGGCGCCGCGCGGGTCAGCGGCGAGGCCATGTCACGGAAGCCGGCGTCGTATAGCGCCAATACCTTGTCCATCTCGCCCAGTTCCAGATGGTACATCGCCTGGTGCCACCACAGATGGTGCTTCAGGTTATTGCCGCCATCCCAACGGCCCTGCAGCCCGACGACCCAGTCGATGCCTTCCCGCCGACGGCCGGTCATCTCCAGCACATGCGCCACGCCATGCGCCGCCCACAGATCGGTCGGATCGCGCCGGATCGCCTCCCGCCCCGCATGTTCCGCCTCGGTGTAGTAGCCGCATTCCTCGTGGGCGAAGCAGCGGCAGCCCAGGATCGCGACATAGCCCGGCAAGTCCGCATTCCAGCCTCTTTCCACCGACAGGACCGAGGTCAGCATCGCTTCGGGGCGACCGAGCCAGAAATTCACGAAGTGGGCGACACGGAAGGCAAGGATGTCGCGCGGATCGTCGGCCAGGATCTGGTTCCACACGGCGATGGCGCGGTCGGCCGACCCCTCGGCCCAATGGGTCAGCGCAGCGGCATGCGCCTGCTCCCGCTCGGTGGCGGCCGCGGTGCCCCGGCGCGCGGCGGCCGCGGCAGTCCGGGCGGCGGGGAGCAGGTCGGAGCGGTAGCCGGCCAGCATCATGTAGCCCTTGAAGACATGGGCCATGCCGAAATCGGGATCGGCGGCCAGCAGCGCGTCGATCCGTTCCATCAGGTCGGCGCGGTATTCCAGGTATCCGTCGACCGCTCGGTCGAAGGCAGCGACGACGGCGTCCGACGCGGTGGTCAACGGCAGGTCGCGGCGGTCTTTCAGCATGGATGGTCCCTCCCTGGCGGTCAGGCTACAGCATGACCGGGGATGGCCCAATCGGCGGCGCAAGTTTTGAGGGTCGGCTCAGAGGGAGGTCTGACCGGCGCAGGCCGGATTTAGAAAGCGGCGACCTCGGCAGGCCGGTCTTTCAGGAGATCGGCGACTTTAGAAGGCGGATGTCCTCAAGAGGCGGCTGCTCTCAGGAGACGGGCGCCAGGGAGACCATGGCGATACCGCGACGGATTATCCCCAGTTCCCGCGCGGCGGCGGCGGACAGATCGACGATCCGGCGGTGTGACGGCAACCGGTCGGTGACGGTGACGATGACGGACCGGCCGGTGTCCAGCAGCGTGACACGGACGCGGGTGCCAAAAGGCAAATAGGGATGCGCCGCGGTCATCTCATGCGGGCGATAGATGCTGCCATCGGCGGTGCGCCGGCCGTTCTGACGTGGCCCGTAATACGACGCGATGCCCTGCTGCATGCCCGCCTCCGACGCCTCGGTATCGCCGGCCCTTGCCTTGGCGGGGTGAAAACCCATAGCCGAAAGCGCAATAAATCCAAGAACAAAATATTTTCGCATCATGTCCCGCCGCTTATACAGTCGATCGGTTAACAAAGACTGAACGACCGTTTCGTTCACGGTTGAAAGGACAATAGTCCCCCATCAACGCGATCGTAATGATCGACGTTGTGCTGTGTGCTTTCGCCAATGTGGCGAAATTGCGGCGCTTTTTCAGGCCGCAAGAGGTTGCCCCCCGCTGCATGCGCGGTAAGATGCTTGCGTTCTTCCGGCATGGCAACCCGCAGCGGCGATTTTTTCGGCACCAATGTGCATTTTTCCACCAGACGCCGCCTGTCCAGGCATCGCCTAAAAACAATAAAAATAAAGCAATTATAATGTCTTACAGCCTCCTTTTCACGATGGCCGGAATCCTGGCCGCGTCCGTGCTTCGCGGCTTTACGGGCTTTGGATTTGGCCTTGCGGCGGTGCCTCTGCTCAGTCTGGTACTGCCACCGGCCGAGGTCGTGCCCCTGGTGGTGGCGCTGCAGATCGTCGTCGGGATCGGCGGACTGCGGGACGCGATGCATCTCTGCGACTGGCGATCGGTGCGGCAATTGGTGCCGGGGCTGATCGTGGGGGTGCCGACCGGGATCGCGATCCTGACGGTGCTGGCGCCCAATCCGGTGCGGCTGCTGATCGGGGCGATGATCGTGGTGTCGGTGGTGCTGCTGCACCGTGGCGCGCGGCTGCCACCGGAGCCGTCACGGGTCTTGACCGCCGCCGTCGGGCTGCTGGCGGGGGTGATAAGCGGGTTTTCCTCGATGGGCGGACCGCCGATCATCGTTTACCTGATGGCGCGCGGGCATAATCCGCACCGTATCCGCGCGACGGCCATCGTCTATTTCATGATCGCCGGATGTGCCACCGGCCTGCCAATGGTGGTGCGCGGCCTGATCACCCGCCACACGCTGATCTGGGCCGCCGCGTGTCTGCCGGTCCTGTTCCTGGGCACGTGGCTGGGTACGCTGGCCTTCCACCGGGCAAAGCCGCGCCATCACCGGCTGACGGCGCTGATCACCCTGACGATGCTGGCGACGCTGCTGATCGGACGGACCCTGATCAGCATGTGGGGGGCCTGATCGCCGACACCCCGCCCGACTGTCCCCCGGGCAACTTCCATTGGCAACTTCACCTGGCAATTCGCCTTGGCGAACCACCTTGGCTGGTGACACCGGCCGCGCCTATGCGACCGGTGCAACCCATTGCCGGCGTCACCGGATCAGCGGCGGAACCCTTCCAGTTCGTCCTTCGCCCAGTCGGTAGCCTGCTTGATGGTCTGGCCGGCGACCAGCTTCGACACCATGGTGGGAATCAGCCCGCGGTTCCAGGCCAGCACGCCGATTTCCGGCGGGCCGGACCAGCCGGTCACATAATACTCGGCGTCGTGCCAGGGACGGATCGGGTAATTGTAGACGACGCCCTTCGGCGGCTCCACCTCCTCCCAGATCTTGAAGTCCGACATCGAAAGGTAAGGCGGAATGTCGTATCCGGAGACGGCAGTCGTCAATGCTTCCATCTGCTCGCGCGAACCCAGATAGGCCAGCAGCTCCTTCGCAGCGCTCTGGTTCTGCGCGAAAGACCAGATGCCGAAGAAATACGGCCGCATCGGCACCATGCGCCCCTTCGGGCCGCGCGGGTTGGGGAAGGTCCAGCAATCCTCGGCGATCTGCGGCGCGTCTCGCTTGGCCACCGCCCAGGCCGAAGGTGGGTTGTAGATCATCGCCGACTTGCCGGAGATCAGCGCGCGGTTATTCGACGCGTCGTCATAGCTGACCGTGTCGTTCGGCAGGAACGGCACCATCCGCTGGGCGTATTCCATCGCTTCCTTCACGTTGTCGGAGTCGACGGTGATGTTGCCGGCCTCATCCACAAGGTCGGCACCGAAGCCCCCGAACATCGAGCCCCAGGTCTGGTTGCTGTCGGTCGTCTGCCCACAGCCGAAGCCGAACGGATAGCCGGCCTTGGCGCAGGCCTCGGCGATCTTCAGCTGCGTATCGTAGGTCCAGTCCTTGGATGCTTCCGGGGTCGACGGGTGGGCAGGAAACCATGCCTGCAGATCAACGTTCGCATACTTCTTGAACATGCTCATCCGCGCGCACGGCGTCAGCGGCGCCGACCCCCAGGCGACCGGGATGGCCTTCCACGACCCGTTGGCCTTGCCAAGGTATTCATACGCTCGGCCGATCTTGCCGTATTTGCTGATGAACGTCTTCATCAGGTCGTCCACGGAGACCAGCGAATCGGCGAATTCATGCACTGTCCACATATCGAATGCGTAGATGTCGTGCCCGGTCTTGGCCTGCGCTTCGGCGGCCATGGTGATGTTGATCTTGTTGCCGATGGCGGTCAGAAAATCGACTTGTACATCGACCTTGTTCTTGTCCGCCCAGGCCGCGACCACCTTGCGCATCGCGTCGTTGCCGCCGGGTACCCAATGATCCCACAGTGCGCAGGTCAGCTTGCCCGCGGCCCCCGCGGTCCGAATATGCACCAGTGGCAGTGCCGCTGCGGCGGCTCCTACGCGCAACGCCTTCCGGCGAGTGATCTTCGCTTGCATGATATGGTCTCCGACGTAAGCAACCCTGAATTGAACAGACGCAGGCCTGTCTCATTTTGTTGGCAATCACTATCACGCAGAAAGAGATCGCAAACAAGCCCGTTCCGTGGCAAGCGACTGGATCCGTGGCATTATGATGATTGTTATTTTTATGATGACGGTGCGAGGCCGATGATCCCGATCACCCGCATCCTGTCGCTGGACCCGGCGGCGCTGGAGGAGACCTTTCTGCGTGCCTCCGGCCCCGGCGGGCAGAATGTCAATAAGGTGTCAACGGCAGTGCAGCTCCGCCTGGACCTGGATCGAGCCGGGTTGCCCGCACCAGTCCGGGCTCGGCTGGAGAAGCTGGCCGGCCGGCGCCTGACGCGGGAAGGCCATCTACTGGTCACCAGCCAGCAGCACCGGTCGCAGGACCGCAACCGCGCCGCCGCGTTGACCGAAATGATCCGCCTGATCCGGCAGGCCAGCGTCGCGCCGGTGCGTCGGGTCGCAACCAAGCCCACCGCGTCCTCCCGCCAGCGCCGGCTGGACGCCAAGGCCCATCGTGCCGCCGTCAAACATGGCCGCCGCGCGCCGCCCGAATAGGACAGCCGACCCCACCCCAGCAAGGCGACGCGGCGTTCGTGGCGCGGCACGGTTTTCATGCGGGAATAGGAACGGCGCGGCGCGGATGGCGGCCCTGTTTGCCGCGCGGCATGGCTTTGGCTACGACGGACGGCGCCGCCGGAGCATCGCGCCGCGGTGACGTCATGGCATATGGGGATACGATGAAGCCTGCCGCCAGTGAGGGCGCCTTGCGCGTCCAGGCCACCCTGGGCGAGTCCTTCCGGGTGCTGGAATTCGAACAGAGCACCCATTCCTCGGCCGACGCCGCCGCCGCAATTGGCTGCGACGTCGCGCAGATCGCCAAGTCGATGGTGTTCAAGGCGGCCGACGGGCAGCCCGTTCTGGTCGTGGCCTCGGGTGTCAACCGGGTCGATGAGAAGAAGGTCGCTGCCCTGCTGGGTCAGAAGATCGGGCGCGCTGATCCCGCCTTCGTGCTGCACCACACCGGTTTCGCGGTGGGCGGCGTGGCGCCGGTCGGTCACGGCACGCCGCCGCTCACCTTGCTGGACCGGGACCTTGCCGCCTTTCCGCGGATCTGGGCGGCGGCGGGCTCTCCAAACGCGGTATTCGAGCTGACGCCAGCCGATCTGGAGCGACTGACCGGTGCCACCTTCGCGGATGTGGCGAAGCGATAGGCCCGCTTGGCGGTTGGTATCCGTCCGCCGTCCCCTTGCCGGCGTGTCCCGTCCCCGAGACCGACACGAAATGACCCGCCATAGCCTGGTGCGGGCGGTCGGACTCGAACCGACATTCTGTTGTCAGAGGCGGATTTTTGTGGCGCGGCTGGCTCGGACAACCGCAGGCGGGTTGCGATCTGAAATGGCTTCAGGAAGGACCATGGAGGGCGACCTGGTCGCGCTGGGGGCTGGGGCGGGCATGTTTATTGAGGGCCTCCCTCCCGGTCCTGGTGCGAAGCGCACGACCTGAAGCCTGCGGTCGTCGACGGCATGCTGGTGCTTGAGAAAGGCACCATATGGGATCTCCTGGATATATGCGGCCGAAATCTGGCACACCGCCATTCTCGTCACGACTCCTGGTTAGCGAGAATATTCCGGAAGCTGGCCAGGCAATTTCTGAAGGCCAACTCAAGAAAGGCAGCCAAGCGCAACGTTGCCCATCATTATGATCTGTCGGAGACATTGTTCCGCGCGTTTCTTGATCGGGACATGCAGTATTCCTGTGCCTATTTTCAGGAGCCTGGCATGTCCATCGACGAGGCGCAGTTTTGCGCACGGCAGCGACCATTCTTCGAGAGACGCGGCCAGAGATTCCGTCACCATTCGGCGATCTCTACGCTCGACCGGCCGAGGATCGGTTTAACTTGGTCGTGGTGGGAAGGTTTAGTCGGGGAAAATCATCCCTGATGAATGCGATGCTGCACACCGAGAGCCTTCCTACCGGCATCGTTCCGCTTACGTCGGTAATCACGACAGTCAGCTATGGCAGCACCGAGCGGGCTTATATCGAGCGTGAGGGGTGGGGTATTCCCGAGGAAATCCGTCTTGATGCACTCCCCAATTACGTCACCTAGCAAGGCAATCCGGCGAACCAAAAGCGGGTTGCCGTCGCCCGCGTGGAACTACCGGCTGAGCTGTTGCGGCGTGGCTTTCATTTTGTGGATACGCCGGGCTTGGGCTCGGCCATCATCGAAAATACGCGAACGACCGGACGCTTCCTGCCGCAAGCGGATGCATTCATGCTGGTCACAAGCTTCGACAGCCAGCTGTCGGAAGAAGAACTCAAGATACTGCAGGGCGTCGCGGGTTCCGCAACCCATGTGTTTCTGGTCATCAACAAGAGAGATACCGTGTCCGCCGAAGAGCAGTCGCAGGCTATACGGCATCTGGAGGATCTGACTACATCAGTCTTTCACGGCAAAATGCCACGCATTTTCTCGATCTCGGCGCGCTATGGCATTGAAGCAACCCAGATGCAAAATCCACAACTCTGGGCCGAAAGCGGGATCCCTGAGCTTGTCAATGCGCTCACAACGTTTCTCTTGACCGAGAAGCAGGAGCGATTTCTGCTCCGGATGTGTGAGCGTGTCGCGGAAGCTCTGCGCGATGTCCCGAATTCACAGGATTTGTTCAGCCGGCTTCGTGCTCTTCGAGAACGTCTGGAACGCAGGCGGCCGCAAGGTACGTCGGCGGTTGTCGAGTCTGTCAGCGAAGATCGGTCGATCTTCACGGAATGCCCGATCTGCAGTCGTATAGAGCGTGAGATATACGATTATCTATGTCATTATCAATATGATATTGCTACCTGCAGCGAGACCCAGAAGAAGCTGGCCGAGCGATCTGGGTTATGCGCGTTTCACACCTGGCAGTACGACACAATAGCAAGTCCTCAAGGGACCTGCCTTGGTTTCTCACCGCTCCTCGAGCGGGTCTCATCACGCATGCGGGAGGCGGCGGGCGCGTCAGACAAGGAACGGATCGTGGCGGAGCTGGATACGCTACAAGCGACATCCGCTGGATGTGAGCTGTGCAATGCGCATCGCGATATCGAGCGCGCTGGCGTGACCGGGTTCGCGTCCACGGTCACCGCCGCCGATAACAGTACGTCACGGCGGTTTTCAGGATTGTGTTTGCGGCATCTTGAGCTTGTCGTCCGGTCGATTGATTCCATCGAGTCAATCCGTGCTGTCCTTTTGCAGGAGGCACGATTGCTGCAACTGGTGTCGGATGACATGCGTCGGTATGCGCTGAAGCGTGATGGGGTACGCCGCTATATGGCGAGCGATGAGGAACTGGCCGCGGCCCGGCGTGGCTTGACGATCGTTGCGGGTCATCGAAACATAGGCGGCTTGTGGCGATCGCGCTGAGGAGCCGACACCAGCGGGGACCTTAGCGTGACCAACCCGCCCATAGGAAGGGCTCGGTGGGGGGCTGACCTCCGCCCGGCTGAGAACGCTCCGGGCCAGGCCCGGCACCGCGAGACCGACCTCGGCCTTGATCTGGATTACCGTTCAACACTGCCGAGGCCACCTATCTTCGTGGCGGCATTGGCAGGGTGATAGCGATTGGACAACGGCTGACGGCCCTCTACTCTCGCGAGCAGGTTGCCCCCGTCTTGGCGAGAACAAACTGGAAATCGGGTGTTTGCGCGATCTTGGGACGGAAGATCAGAGGGTGTGTCGCGAATACCTGAGGCGGCGACCGTCAATGCTCGCGGAGGACCTCCAGTTGCTCCGCAAGTAGACAAAGGCTGCCAAAGACGTCAAAGCTGCAAGGTCGGCCACTTCCCTTGATGTTGACCACCCACCCACGGTTGCTCACCTGGCACCCCGGGTTGCTTGGCGCCCATCCGGGAGGCGAAGATAATGGCCATGGAACACGCGCCGGTTCCGAAGGGGAGGACATATGCTCGGTTTGGTGCGGCTCAGTTTACGGCGGCCTTATACGTCGGCAATCGCGGCAATGCTGATCATCCTGCTCGGCGCTCTTTCATTGACGCGCATGATCGTCGACATCTTCCCCATCATAGACATCCCGGTGGTGCTTGTCGTCTGGAACTATCCCGGGCTGACCACCGAGGATATGGAACGCCGGGTCGTCTTTATCTCGGAACGCGCCTATTCGACGACCGTTAATGGCATTTCCCGCATCGAATCCCAGTCAATTCCAGGCGTCGGTCTTCTGAAAGTCTACTTTCAACCCGGCACTGATATCGGCGGCGCCATTGCACAGATCTCATCGGTGAACAACAGCATTCTCCGTAGCGCGCCCCCCGGGATGCAGCCGCCGGCGGTGATTCAATTCAACGCCTCGAATGTACCTGTCGTGCAGATGACGCTGTCATCGCAGACGCTTTCGGAACAACAGATCTACGACTACAGCCTGAATTTCATTCGGGTTCGGCTCTTCACCATCCCCGGCCTGTCGACACCTGGCCCGTTTGGCGGCAAGCAACGTCAGATAGACGTCGACGTGGATCCGGCGCTGCTGGCGGCCAAGGGCCTGTCCCTCACGGACGTGGTCAATGCGCTGCAGGCGTCGAACGTCATCGTGCCGGCCGGCACGGCCCGCCTGGGGGACCGCACCTATAACGTCCAGCTCAATTCCAGCCCGACTGCGGTCGACCGGTTCAATGCACTGCCGATCGGTGTTTTCCAAGGCGTGCCCATTACGATTGGCGATATCGGCCACGTTAGTGACAGCTTCGCGACCCAGTCCAATATTGTCCATGTCAATGGTAAGCGCGCGGTGTACCTGGCGATCCTGAAGCATGCCGATGCTTCGACGCTGGCTGTGGTGGACGCGACCCGCGCCGCGTTGCCAGAAATCCAGGCCGCCGCGCCGAATGGCCTGGATCTCAAGCTTGATTTCGATCAGTCGGTGTTTGTCCGCGCCGCCGTTCAGAACGTGGTACGCGAGGCGATCATCTCATCGATCCTCGTTTCTGCGCTGATCCTCATCTTCCTCGGAAGCTGGCGGAACACGGTGATCGTCTCCGCCTCCATCCCGCTCTCATTGTTTGCCGGCATTATCGGTCTGTTCCTGACCGGGAATAGCATCAACCTGATGACGCTGGGCGGATTGGCTCTCGCCATTGGTCTGCTGGTCGACAATGCCACGGTGACGATCGAGAACATTCACCGCAATCTGACACTGGGCAAGCCGCTCACCGTCGCCATCCTCGATGGCACCGGTGAGGTCATTCAGCCACTGACGGTGGCAACATTGGCGATCTGCATCGTGTTCTTTCCGGTCGTCATGCTGTTCGGTGTGGCCCGGTTCCTCTTCATTCCGCTTGCCATCACTGTCGTGTTCTGCATGCTCGCCTCCTATGTGCTGAGCTTCACGGTGGTACCCAGTTTCGCGCGCCTTCTATTGGCATCTGCCGATCACCATGCCGAGCCCAAGGGCTTGTTCGGCCTGTTTGATCGTGGCTTCAACCGATTCCGTTCCGGATATGGCCGACTGCTGGAAGCCGGCTTGCGTAACCGCGGCTTTGTTCTGCTTTGCTTCGGCGGGCTACTTCTGGTCACCGGCGGCGCCGCGGCAACGATCGGGCTGGACTTCTTTCCAACCGCCGATGTGGGTCTGATCAAGCTTCACTACCGAGCGCCCCCGGGCACCCGTATCGAGGACACGGAGCGGCAGGTGCTGCAGGTGGAGGAGGCGATCCGCAAGATCATCCCCCCCGGCGAACTCGATACGATCAATGACACCGTGGGTGTCCCCTCCTCCTTCAATCTTGCCTTCGTGCCGAGCGACAACGTAGGGGAGATGGACGCGGAGATCCTGATTTCCCTGAAATCGGATCATCACCCGACACTTGGCTACATGCGGACCATCCGCGAGCGGCTACCGGCGGCCTTTCCCGGCAGCACGTTCTACTTCCAGACGGCCGATATCGTCAGCCAGGTGCTGAACTTCGGCCTGCCCGCACCGATCGACGTGCAGATCCAGGATGTGAACTTCGACCGCTCCTACGGTCTCGCGCAACAGTTGCTGCAGCGGATGCGGATGATCCCCGGCGTGGCGGACGCGCATCTGGCGCAGGTGCTGAACTACCCGGCCTTGCAGATTGATGTCGACCGCCTGCGCGCGGCGAAACTGCATGTGTCGCAACGCGATGTTGCCAGCAACATGCTGACGTCCCTGTCATCGTCGGTGCTGGTCGCGCCGAACTTTTTCCTGAACCCGCAGAACAACGTGAATTATTCGGTGGCGGTGCAGACGCCGATCACGCGAATCAACTCGGCCACTGATCTGATGAACACACCGGTCAGCGGCGCCCCCCCGCCACCGGCGATCGCGCCGGCGGCGCAACCGGCCTCTCCGGTGATGCGGCTCGCCGACCTCGCCACGATCTATCCGCGCTCCAGCCTGGAATCGGTCAACCATTACACCGTGCAGCGCGAACTGGATATCGCCGCCAACGTGGACGGCCGTGATCTGGGGTCGACCGCCGCCGACATTCAGACCGCCATTAATGAGATAAGCCGGGGGTTGCCCATCACCACGCATATCGACATCCGCGGCCAGAACGAGATCATGCAGGCATCGTTCCGCAGCCTTGGGCTCGGCATGATCCTGGCGATCGTACTGGTCTACGCGCTGCTGGTGGTCCTGTTCCAATCCTGGGTCGATCCGTTCATCATCATGATGGCAATCCCTGGCGGCCTGGTCGGCATCATCTGGATGCTGGCCGTCACCGGGACGACCGTGAACGTCGAATCTCTGATGGGCTCCATTATGACGATCGGCATTTCGGTCTCGAATTCCATCCTCGTCGTGAGTTTCGCGAACGACCTGCGGGCGCGCGACCCTGGCCTGTCGGCGTTCGACGCGGTGGTCCAGTCCGCCACCATTCGCCTCCGCCCTGTGCTGATGACAGCGCTCGCGATGATCATCGGCATGGTGCCCATGGCCCTTGGTCTCGGCGAGGCGGGGGAGCAGAACGCGCCGCTGGGCCGCGCGGTCATCGGCGGCCTCGTGCTCGCCACCGTCGCGACACTGTTCATCGTTCCCGCCTTCTATACGCTGCTGCGGCGGCAGCTACCTACCTTGCACGTACTCGACTCGCGCTTCGAAACGGAAGCCGCCGGTGCCGGAGACCATTCGCATGGTTAGACGTATCTTGTTGTACTGTGTCGGCCTGCTGCTGATCGGCGGGGCCGCCCTCGGCGTGCTGCGCATGTGGCAGACCAAGAACGACTCGCTGTCCGCCTCGCGGGAGGCGTTCGCCGACGTCGTGAAGCGCGGACCGGTGGTGCAGATCGCCACGGTGACCCAGGGCCCCAAGGAACGGCTGATCCAACTTCTGGGCGATACGCGACCGTACCAGACGGCGACGCTGTACAGCAAGGTCAGTGGCTATGTCGGCCGCATAGACGTCGACCGCGGCGACCGCGTCAAGGCCGGCGATGTATTGGCCACGGTTTCCTCGGTGGAGACCGACCAGCAGTACGAAAGCGCGGTGCGCGACCTGCAGAATAAAAAGCGCAACTGGGACCGCGCCAAGGACCTCGTGGGCAAGGGGTGGACCTCGCAACAGGCTGCCGACCAGGCGCAGACGGACTTCGCCATGGCAACCGCGAACGTCGCTCAGCTCGCCACGTTGAAATCCTATGAGCAGATCCGCGCGCCGTTCGACGGCGTGATCACCGCGCGCTTCGTGGATGTCGGGTCGCTCGTGCAGAACTCCACGACCAACATGACGAGTAATCAGCCAGTGTTGACGGTCGCGGACGAAAGCAGACTACGCGTCGATGTCTATGTGGAACAGCGGGACGTCCCATATGTGCATGTCGGCGATGTTGCGGACGTGGCGGACGGCGCCAATTCCAGCCGCACGGTTCAGGGCCGGATCGCACGCACCTCCCATGAGCTCGACCCGCGGACCAGGACATTGTTCGTGGAGTTGGAGATCGATAACAAGGACGGGTTCCTGCTGCCAGGCAGTTTCGCCTACGTGACCTTGCATGTGCCCACGATCAGCTATCCGGAGGTGCCGGTTGCCGGGCTGATCATCCACGGTACACACACCTCGATCGCGCAGTTAGGCACGGATGATACGATTCATTTGCTGCCCGTGAAAGTGGCGAACACGGACGGGGTAACAGCCAACCTGGCCGAGGGCGCCGTCGTGGGGCAGACCATTGCCGTAAACTTGCCGGATGATGTCAGCGACGGAGGGCGAGTACAGCCAGTCCGGCCGAGGTAGAGATAGAGCATAAAGGATGACATGATCCATGTCCTACGTCGTTTGCCCCAATGGCGCCAAGGTTCCGGCCCTGATATGCGGACGCCCGGTTTGGGTGAGCGAAAGCGGCAGCGACATCTATGAGGTTTGGGTGCACGCCGCCCCCGGGTCCGAGGCGGTGGCCCATGTCACTGACAACGCGCTGGTGGACGGCACGCCGGAGGCCAACCTGGCGTATCTTGAGGAGCTTGTCGCCGACGTCGTTAACGCCTTGCCCCCTGCCAGTCCCGAAATTGTCTCCCTTTGGAGTGCACATATGAAGGGCCGGAATGGAATGCGAGGCCATCCCGAATCCTGATCAGCCATGTTCGGCGCCGTCGACCGGATCGGAGTCCCGCGAAGTCAAGCCAGCTTGCGGCACGACCCTCAAGCTGCTCGTCCGGTTCTGAGCGGTCGCAGCAGGCAACGACGTCCATCAGTGGGAACGCCGAGGCTGGAGCTTCCATGGGAGGTGGGGTACCCTCAATGGGAGGTAGAGTACACGGAAGTCGCCAAACAGACAGCTCGTAAGCAGAGAGGGCACATGGGTAACTGGCGGCCTTGAAGACGACAAATGCGCGCGATCCGTTCTGGACACATCCGCCCGAAGTCGTCCTTGCCCAACTCCAGGCCAGCGCCCAGGGCCTGACGGGACGCGAGGCAGCGGATCGTCTCAGGATTTATGGCCTGAACGTTGACGCACCCGCCCGTAAGGTCTCGGCATTTGGCGCAATCGCCCGCCGCTTTCTGGAGCCGCTGATTCTGCTACTCTTGTTTGCGGCCAGCGTCTCGGCAGCGACAGGAGACGCGACCAGCGCCAGTATCATTGCCGCTATCATCATAATTTCCATCGCATTAGATGCGTTTCAGGAGGGCCGCGCGGCCAAGGCCGCCGATGCGCTCAAGCAATCGGTCGCATTGAAGGCCGAAGTCAGGCGTGATGGCCGGTTTGTTAGCGTGCCCACCGACAACGTCGTCCCCGGGGATGTCTTCCGTGTGCGGATCGGCGATGTCATTCCGGCCGACGCCCTTGTTCTGGAAGTTTCGAGCTTCACCGCCAATGAGGCAGCTCTAACCGGTGAACCCTACCCCGTGGAAAAGCGACCCGGAGCCGCCGCCGCCAGCTCACCGGCTGACGCAACGAATGCACTGTTCCGCGGGTCAATCGCGCAAACCGGGGAAGCGATAGCTCTGGCGGTGGCCACAGGCCGCCGAACCATCTTCGGCGGCGTCGTCTCGGCCCTCGCCCAGGATACCACCCCGTCTCCATTTCAGCGGGACCTGCGCGCTCTGGGCTTCGTGGTGGCACGCGCCGCCGGTATCCTCTCGGTGGCCGTCCTCGCAATCAACCTGCTATTTGGACGCCATCTCATAGAGTCGCTGATGTTTGCCGTCGCCCTGGCCGTGGGACTGACGCCGGAACTTCTGCCGATGATTACCACGGTGACCCTGGCGCGCGGGGCCGTGCGGATGGCAAGGCGGAAGGTGATCGTCAAGCGGTTGGCCTCAATACATGATCTCGGCGCCATGACGGTCCTATGCACCGACAAGACGGGCACCTTGACATCGGCCGAGATCGTGCTCGCCGGTAGCCTCAATGCGCAAGGCGAGGACGATCCTCACATCGCGGCCCTCGCTGGCCTCTGCGCCGAGCTTGCAGGTGATCGTGGGGCCATGGATGGAGCACTGGCAGCCGCTGCGCCGGCGGCCGAGGAGGGTTGGACAGCGCAAGGTCGGATCGGATTCAGCTATGAGCGGCGACGCGGGTCCGTGCTGGCGGAACGAGCCGCGGAGCGTCTGCTCATCTGCAAAGGCGCGCCTGAAGCGATCCTCGCGGTATGCAACCGGCAAATGAAGGGTCAGGCGTGCACCGAGCTTGATGACGAAGCCCGAGATGCGATCTTGGCGAAGCTCAACACGCTTGCAGCGCAGGGCCTTCGCGCCATCGCGGTCGCTACCAAACCCTGCGCCGTCGCCGGCGACGCGCTCGCGCCGGACGACGAGACGGACCTGATCTTTCAAGGCTTCTGCACCTTCGCCGATCCCCCGAAGCAAACAGCCGGCGAGGCTCTGAAACGGCTGGCGGCAGCCGGCGTACGCGTGAAAGTGCTCTCGGGCGACGATCCGCTCGTCGTGGCGCGGATCGCCGGATTGGTCGGGTTGAACACCGCCTCCGTATTGGCCGGGCCGGCGTTGGCGATGCTGAGTGACGAGGCATTGGCCGCGCGGGTTCAGAGCGTTGATCTTTACGGTCGTCTCACACCCGACCAGAAGGTTCGCGTGGTACGCGCCCTGCAGGCGAGAGGCGAGACAGTGGGTTTTCTGGGAGACGGTGTGAATGATGCACCGGGAATCCGCATGGCCGATGTCGGACTTTCTGTCGACGGCGCGACCGGTGTCGCTCGTGCGGCCGCCGATATGATCCTGCTGGCGCCAGACCTCAATGTCGTGGCCGGCGGGGTTGAGGAAGGCCGTCGGACGTTCGCAAACATCCTGAAATACGTCCGTATGGGTTCCAGCTCCAACTTCGGTAATATGCTTTCGATGGCCGCGGCATCCCTGTTCTTGCCGTTTCTGCCGCTACTGGCGACGCAGATTCTTCTGAACAACCTCCTTTACGACCTTTCGGAGGTCGGCATTCCCTTTGATACCGTCGGCTCGTCGGATCTGAGCCGCCCCCAGCGCTGGAACATGCATGGAATTGTCCGCTATGCCGGGATCATGGGACCGCTTTCCTCAGCCTTCGATGGCATCACCTTCCTCGTGCTTCTGATTGGCTTTCAGGTCGCGGCTCCGGAGTTCAGGACCGCCTGGTTCCTGGAGTCGATTGCAACGCAGATACTCGTCGTCTTCCTCATCCGAACACCTGGCCTGCCCTGGCGAACGCCTCCCGACCCACGACTTCTGATCTCGGCCCTTTGCGCCTTGGTCGCAGCGCTGGCTATTCCGTTCACGGCCTTGGGTGGGTGGTTTGATTTTGCCACGCCGAGCGCTGCTGTTTTGTTCGCGGTGGGTATCATCACGGTCGCCTATCTCATGAGCGCCCAGCTGCTGAAGCGATTTGCTTCCGGTAGCTGAGCGGTGTCGCTTCGGCTTCCATGTGGTTTATTATGGCACTGCCTGGAAAAGAATATGCGGGGTACATGCGCGGCGGCATTTGCCGGGGTTGGTCCGGTAAACCTTGAGATCGGCGTAGAAGCCCTAAATCAGCCTGCGAATGTTTTGCTGAGCCGTTCGATGCAAGTCGGTGAAGCTGTCCAGCTCATGCACCAACCGTTCCGCGTGGACCCGGCACAGGCCATGCCGGCCGATGTCGAACTGATCCCGCGGGCGCCGCGGCGGTCAGCACACGATCCCCGATCAGCAAGGGGGGGGCGAACCTTGCCGCGTCGCGGGTGCTTCCGCCAACCGGGCTCGATCGGTCCGGTGGCCTTGCCCATGCCTCTGGGCTTGATGTCGGGCGGCCCCTTCAAACCCTTCAGCCGGTCAATCTCCTCACGCTGTTCACTCACCATCTGCCCGAGAGCAGCGACGTCGCCAAACAGCTTGACCAGCAAGGCGTCAAGCTCGGCCCGGCTCAGCTCGGAAAGGGACGGGGTCTGCGGCACAGTCACAAGGACTCGCACCGAGTCGGGCCGGAGTAAGAAAATCATGCGCTCCTGTCCGGAGTTTTGCCCCCTTTACCGAAAAAGCCTCCAACCTGTTCCCCGGCTTCGAGAACGAGGTTCAGGGCATCCATCTCGAGCCGCAGGCGGATGGATCGATCCGGATGTCCACCTACGTCACCGGACTCCCTGACCGTGACGCCGACACGAAGGCACCCCAGGACAGGCACCGCGGGAGCGGCCGAGGCGCGGTCGGTCCGCGCCGCCAGAGCGCGATCGCCTGAAGCCGGCGGTGAGAAGGCGTGAATCGCGCTCTCAAATCAAAAAAGCATGCCAGGGTCAGCCTGACCTTGGCATGCCTCAATGGCCATTGCCCGATCCGATGTTATAACGCCGCCGTGACCCTTCGTTTCAGCCTTCGATCCACATGTGCCGCCGCGATGCTGCTATGCGCGGCGCCGGCGATGGCCCATGCCCAAGGCGTCTGTCCGGGCGTCTATTCCGCGACGCTGCTGAAGCCGCTGCCCACTCCCACCGTCGTCGCGTTGAACGTGGCCAGCAGCAGCTCGGCATCCTCGGAATCCGTGCAGGCGTTCATGAGCGGCCTGCGGGCCGCCGGCGTGACCACCACGGGCACGCCCACGGCCCTGCTGCGGGTGACCTACCAGGTGGCCGGCGAGGGCGGATCGACGCCGGGCGGCCCGGCGATGAGCCAGGCCGGCAATCCGCAGACCGGCTGGTCCAGCTGGTCGAACGGCGCGCAGTCGGCGCTGCAGGGCGGCATCTCGCTCGCCCTGCCGGATATTCCCAGCGCCAGCATGTTCAACCCGCGGACCAAGGCGCAGTCCGGCCTGCTGATGCTGCGCGCCGAAATCCGCAACAGCCCGTCCGAACCGGCGTCCTGGATCGCCGTCGTGCAATGCACCGTGCGGACGCCCGACACCAACCGGTTGGCGCGCCAGTTGGGCTATGTACTGGGTGGAGCATTGGGCAAGCGGGTGGACAAGGCACGGATGTAGAAACGGCCGTTTCTCCTTCCACTGGCCGCCTGCCGCCGGGCGCATTTGTTTGCCCACGCCGCCCCCCAACGGCAGAGGCTTCCGTTGCCGGCTCGGACCAGCCGGAACAAGGGGGAAGCCGGCGCGTGATGACGATCCTGGCCGCGGCGAGAATCCCGCTGCAACTGTGGCTTTTCGGCAAAGGGGTGGATGGCGTCGGCAAAGGAGTAGAGGGCGGGCCGGCGCCCGCCATCACGGAAAGCGGTGGTGTGACCTGCTCAGCCAGCCGCCGCGTCTGCCGGTGCGGACTCCGTGCGCTCCGCCCCGACTCGTTCAACCCCGACTCGTTCAGCCCCGCTCCGTTCCGCCCCGCGTCGTTCCGACATGGCTCGTCCTGGCGCTGCTCGTTCCCCTGCCGCCCGCTCCCGCCGGGTTTCCGTCCGCAACTGCCCGCACGCGGCCAGAATGTCCTGTCCACGCGGTGTCCGCACCGGCGATGCGAAGCCTGCGTCATTCACGATCCGGGCGAACCGGTCCAGCGCGCTTCTGCTGCTGGGCTCGTATTTCGAGCCGGGCCAGGGATTGAACGGGATCAGGTTCACCTTCGCCGGCAGCCCGGCGATCAGCCGCACCAGCTCGCGGGCTTCCGCTTCCGAATCGTTCACGCCCTTCAGCATGATGTATTCGAAGGTGATCCGCCGCGCATTCGATGCGCCAGGATAACGGCGGCAGGCGGCGATCACCTCGCGGATCGGGTATTTGCGGTTCAGCGGCACCAGCTCATCGCGCAACGCGTCCGTCACGGCGTGCAGCGACACCGCCAGGTTCACGCCCAGCTCCGCCCCGCAGCGGTCCATCATCGGCACGACGCCCGAGGTCGACAGCGTGATCCGCCGCCGCGACAAGCCGATGCCCTCATTGTCCATGACGATGCGCATCGCCTTGGCGACGTTGGCGTAGTTGTACAGGGGCTCACCCATGCCCATCAGAACGATGGTGGACAGCAGGCGCGGCGTCTCGCCCTTCGGCGACGGCCATTCGCCATAGGAATCCCTTGCCGCCATGAACTGGCCGACGATTTCCGGCGCGCCCAGGTTGCGCACCAAGGTCTGCGTGCCGGTATGGCAGAACCGGCAGGACAGGGTGCAGCCGACCTGGGAGGAGATGCAGACCGCGCCGCGATCCTCCTGCTTGTCGGGGATATAGACCGTCTCCGCCTCCTGCCCGTCGCGGAAGCGGAACAGCCATTTACGGGTCTCGTCCTGGCTGGTCTGCACTGTCGCAACGGCGGGACGGCCGATCACGAACCGCGCCGCCAGTTTCTCCTGCAACGGACGCGCGATCGAGGACATCCGGGAAAAGTCGGTGACGCCCTGGTGGTAGATCCAGTGCCACAGCTGCTTGACGCGGAACGGCGCCTCATGGATCGCGGCGATCTCGGCGGCCAGCTCCTCGCGGTTCAGCCCGACGAGGTCACGGCGGCCGTCCGGCAGCGCCGCGTCCGGCGGATCGAACATCGCCGACTTGGCCAGGATCCGCTCACGCTCCGCCGCCGTCAGCGCCGCGACGCCGCCGCCCGCCGCGCCTGCCGCATGGGCGCCCGCGCTGCCGGCCGCGTGGCTGACTGCCCCCACGCTCATTTCGGCGGGCAGGCCTTCACGATGGCGGCGTAGGCGGCGCTGAAGCCGCGCAGGCTGAACGTGTCGGTCACCGTCGCTTCCTTCGGCCCCGGCGAGCGGGCGATCGCCCGGCTTCCCTTGGCGAACGCCGTCACCGCCGCCTTGCCGTCGCGGGCAAAGGCGTTGCGCTTGTCGGTGTAGAATTCCAGCCCGGTCTGATCGACCTGCACCGTGACATTGGCATTCGGCTGGAAGGTGAAGCCCGCCTCCATTGCCACCGAGTCGCGACCGGTCGGCCGCTCCGTCACCGTCAGCACCACCGGGCCGCGCCCCGGCAGGCTGGGCGCCGAGCTCTGGGCGCGGGTGAAGGCGTAGCAGACATTGGCGCCGGCCTCCTGGTGGGTGGCGGCGGTCCAGTCATCGAACCTGCCGATGGCCTTGGGCCCGGCGGCTGCGGCCGACGCCTTCTCCTTCTCGGCATGTGCCGGCTTTTTCGGGGCGGCAAGGGCCGGCGTCACGGCCAGTGCCACGCCGAGTGCGGCCAGGACAAGCACAGCTGGAGCAAACAGAGCTGGGGCAAGCAGAGCGAGACGAGTCTTCATGGGCGGCAGTGAATACGGCCGACGCCTGCGGCAAACAAGATTTGTCGGCACGCATGGCCGCATGGCTGCCCCCGCCGCGACCGATCGGCGGGGCCTCGATTCCGCCCTCACGGCACCGCACCCGCCGCCCCGGGGCGGTTACGCTTTGTCACCCCATTCACGCAAACGTGTTTCCGGCTGACACATATCCTCCGCCGCTTCCCCGGCCGCCGCCGGTTGCCGGTCCGCCAGCCAGTCGGGGATGGTGCGGCGGAAACGGGGCGCGCCGTGGCCGGTGGGCGGCAGCGGCGCCTGCGCCGCCCGGCTGCCGACCGGCCGCTCGGCGAACCGCCCGTGTTGCAGCAGCCGATCATACAGCACCAGCGCGCCGGCCACGGCCAGGTTCAGCGCGAAGCGGGTGGGGATGCGCACCACGTGGTCGCAGCGCGCCAGCAATGCCGGCGACAGCCCCGCCCGCTCCGGCCCCAGCACATAGGCGGCATTCAGCGGATGGCGGAAGGACGGCAGGTCCACGGCATCCGGCAGCAGCTCGATCCCGACCAGGGCGCACCCGCGCGGCAGTGACAGCGCCTCGACGGCGGGGAAGCGCCACATCGGCACGTGACGCTGCGTGTGGGAGGTGTCGGCGGTGCGGGCGGCCCGGGAATCCCAGCCGGCGCCGATGGTGAAGCAGAACACCGCCCCGAATGCGTGGCCGGTGCGCAGCAGCGCCCCGACATTGGCGGACTTGGAAACGCCCTCGACGCCGAGGCCGAAATAGCCGCGTGCCCGGACGCCGGACTGGGTGCCGGTCATGGAGCCGAGGGCCGGGCTTGCGCCGACGGCATTGGGGTCGGCGGGACCGGGACCGACGAGAATTGGGCCGCCGGGATCGCGGCCGAGCGGCGCGGCGTCCGGAACAGCGTCGGCTGGATCAGCGGCGGCGGTGCCGGGTGGCGCGGACGCGAACCGGGTGGCGCCGCGGGGCGGCGCGCTGCGCCGCGACGACGCTGAGGGCCACCGCGCCGGCAAGAGCGGCCAGGGGAATCAATTGCGACATCACTTGAGCCAGGGCGTTCATCGAATCAGACCCCTTTCGGGCTTTCTCGACCGCACTCCATAGCACGGCGGCCTTCCCTAACGAAAGCGGCTGATGCTCGGTTCCAACCTGCAATGGCGCGATGACAGGACAGGGCAGCCATCCCGATCCGGAATGGGGTTGCGGCGCCGGCCCGGCATTGCCATAGACAGCCCCTCCGAAATCAACAGGACGACCGCCCTCATGCCCGCCATTACCCTGCCCGACGGCTCCGAACGCCAGTTCGATGCGCCGGTCACCGGCACGGACGTGGCCGCCGCGATCGGCCCCGGCCTGGCGCGCGCCGCCCTGGCCATGAAGCTGGACGGCAAGCTGGTCGACCTGGCCACGCCGATCGAGCGCGACGCATCCGTGGTGTTCGTCACCCGCCGCGATCCCGAGGCGCTGGAGATGATCCGCCACGACTGCGCCCATGTGCTGGCCGAGGCGGTGCAGGCGCTGTTCCCCGGCACCCAGGTCACCATCGGCCCGTCGATCGAGAACGGGTTCTATTACGACTTCGCCCGCAACGAACCCTTCACCCCCGAGGACTTCCCGGTCATCGAGGCGAAGATGCGCGACATCATCGGCCGCGGTGCCCGGTTCGTGCGGACGGAGGTCGATCGTGAGGAGGCGATCGCCTTCTTCCAGGCCAAGGGCGAGAAGTACAAGGCGCAGCTGATCCAGGATTTGCCGGTCAGCGAAACCATCAGCCTGTACAGCCAGGGCGACTGGGTCGACCTGTGCCGTGGCCCGCATATGCGGACGACCGCCGATGTCGGCCCCGCCTTCAAGCTGATGAAGGTCGCCGGCGCCTATTGGCGCGGCGACCACCGCAACGCCATGCTGTCGCGCATCTACGGCACCGCCTGGCGCGACCAGAAGGAGCTGGACGCCTATCTGCACCAGCTCGAGGAGGCGGAACGCCGCGACCACCGCCGCATCGGCAAGGAAATGGACCTGTTCCATATCCAGGAAGAGGCGGTGGGCTCCATCTTCTGGCATCCGAAGGGCTGGCGGCTGTACCGCACCGTCGAATCCTATATGCGCCGCCGCCTGGATGCCACCGGCTACCAGGAGGTGAAGACGCCGCAACTGGTGGATCGCAGCCTGTGGGAGAAGTCGGGCCACTGGGAGAACTACCGGCAGAACATGTTCGTCGCGCAGGTCGAGGAGGAGGACAAATTCCTCGCCCTGAAGCCGATGAACTGCCCCTGCCATGTGCAGATCTTCCGCCAGGGCATTCGTTCCTACCGCGAATTGCCGCTGCGCATGGCCGAGTTCGGCTCCTGCCACCGCTATGAGCCGTCCGGCGCACTGCATGGCATCATGCGGGTGCGCGCCTTCACCCAGGACGACGCGCATATCTTTTGCACGCCAGAACAGATCGCCCCCGAGACGGCGCGGTTCATGGAACTGCTGTCCTCGATCTACACGGATTTCGGCTTTCCGGAATTCCGCATCAAATTCTCCGACCGGCCGGAAGCCCGCATCGGCAGCGACGCCTTGTGGGACCAGACCGAGGACGCGCTGCGCGAGGCCTGCCGCATGGTTGGCGTCGACTACGAGCTGAACCCCGGCGAGGGCGCATTCTACGGCCCGAAGCTGGAGTTCGTGCTGCGCGACGCGATCGGCCGGGACTGGCAGTGCGGGACCTTGCAGGTGGACCCGAACATGCCGGAGCGGCTGGATGCCGAATATGTGGGCGAAGACGGCGCCCGCCACCGCCCGATCATGCTGCATCGCGCGATCCTGGGCAGTTTCGAGCGGTTCCTGGGCATCCTGATCGAGCAATATGCCGGCCGCTTCCCGTTGTGGCTGGCGCCGGTGCAGGTGGTCGTGGCCACCATCGTCTCCGACGCCGACGACTATGCGCGGGAGGCCGCCGCCGCCTTCGCCCGGGCCGGACTGTATGTGGAGACGGATGTCTCCAACCAGAAGATCAACGCCAAGGTGCGGGAGCATAGCCTGGCGCATGTGCCGGTGCTGGCGGTGGTCGGCCGCAAGGAGGCCGAGACCGGCACCGTCGCGCTGCGCCGCCTGGGCGTGCAGGCACAGGAGGTGCTGCCGCTGGACGACGCCGTGCGGCTGCTGGCGGCGGAGGCGACGCCGCCGGATCTGCGGCGCGGATGAGGATGCACTGACGGCATGGCGGGATCAGGCGCGATCCGGCGCAGTGTCGTGTCGGCGGCGGGCTGGTCGGCGGCGCGTTGGTTGTTGACGGGCTGGTCGTTGAAGGGCTGGCGCGCGGCGTGATGGCTTTGCGGATGCCCGATGGCGTCGGCGCCCGGCTAGACGGCCATGCGGCGCCGATGCGGACGATCGGAGCCTGCGTCCTGGTTGGGGCGGCTGGAACGAGCCCGCGCCGCTGTCGCGGAACCGGCCGCCGCGCCAAAGCGCGCCGGCGGGCATTGCCACCTGACTTGATTTTGGGCCCGGTTTCCGACCACAATGCCCGTTGATCGGACAGTGGTGACACTGCACCCCGGCGCACACCCTATCGCAACAGAGACAGGAGCGACACATAGCCAGAGGACCCATGCCTGCCCCGCCGACCCGCGAGGGCCCTCGCGTCAATGAGGAAATCCGCATTCCCCAGGTTCGACTGATCGACCAGGAGGGGGAAATGCTGGGGGTCATGAGTTCCCGGGAGGCGCAGCAGCGCGCCTATGCCGTGGGGCTCGACCTGGTGGAGATCAGCCCGAACGCGGAACCGCCGGTCTGCAAGATCCTCGACTTCGGCAAGTTCAAATACGAACAGCAGAAGAAGAAGAACGAGGCCAAGAAAAAGCAGAAGGTGATCGAGATCAAGGAGATCAAGGTCCGCCCGAACATCGATGAAAACGACTATCAGGTGAAGATGCGCGCCATGAAGTCGTTCATCGAGGAGGGCGACAAGGTCAAGGTCACGCTGCGCTTCCGCGGCCGTGAAATGGCGCACCAGGATATCGGTGTGCGCGTGCTGGAGCGTATCAGAGCGGAAATGGACGCCACGTCCAAGGTCGAGCAGATGCCCCGCATGGAAAACCGCCAGATGGTGATGGTCCTCTCGCCACGCTGACCGGACCGGCGGGGTCTTCCGGACCCCGCCTTCACCCTGTTTTTCTCCCGAACCAGCCAAGGCCCATCATGCCCACCCTGCCCCCGCACGCGCTGCGCGCCGTGACCCATCTGATCGCCCGCCGCATGGGCAGCGAGGACTCCGAGGCCGCGCAGGTCGCCGACCATCTGGTGCGGGCGAACCTGGCCGGGCATGACAGCCATGGCGTGGGCATGCTGCCGGCCTATGTGCGGCTGCTGCATGCCGGGCTGCTGGTGCCGAACCAGACCGCCGAGACGGTGCTGGATGCCGGCGCGCTGCTGGTGATCGACGCCCGCCGTGGCTATGGCCAGCGCATGGCGGCCGACGCCGTCCGCCGCGCGATCGGGCGGGCGAAGGAGCTGGGGGCGTGCGTGCTGGCGTTCCGGAACTCGGCGCATATCGGCCGCATCGGCACCTATGCGGAGCTGGCGGCGTCCCAGGGCTGCGCGTTCACCGCCTTCGTCAACGTCGCCGACCATCACGACGTGCAGGCGACCTGGCAGGCGGCGGAGCCCAGGCTGGGCACCAACCCGTTCTGCGTCGGCGTGCCCGGACCGGACGGCCCCGCCCTGCTGCTGGACATGGCGACCACCACGATCGCCGCCGGCAAGGCGCGCGTCGCCTATAACAAGGGTGTGCCGGTCCCGGATGGCTGCCTGATCGACGCCGAGGGCAGCCCGACCAGCGATCCCACCGGCTTCATCCGCGACCACGCCGGCGCGTTGCGCTCCTTCGGCGCGCATAAGGGATCCGGCCTGGCGGTGATGTGCGAGATCATGGCCTCGGCCATCGCCGGCGGCCAGGGTGCCTTCGCCACGCCGCAGGGCGGCATCCTGAATTCGATGCTGGCGACGGTGATCGACGTGTCCCGCATCGGCGACCCGGCGAAAGTGGCGGCGGACATCCAGGCGGTGAAGGCGCATGTGAAGTCCGCCCGCCCCGCCCCGGGTTACACCGACGTGCTGACACCCGGTGAGCCGGAACGGCGGTATGCCGAAAAGCGGGCGCGCGAGGGGATCGAGGTGGATGACACCACCTGGCGCGACATCAAGGCGGCCGCCGAGTCGATCGGCATCACCGCGGCCGAGTTCGACCAGGCGGCGCGGGCGAACGGATAGCGGGCGGCACCGCCCCAGGCCGCGCCCCCCCGCCGGCACCGTGGTCCGGCACCGTGGTCCGGCACCGTGGTCCGGCCGGCATGCGGTGCGATCCGATCCGGAATCGTACCTTATATACGTCAGTACCGCGGAACGATCCGCCTGTGTGCCCGCTCGGTCACGCGGCCGCGGCCTATGACCCGTGCGTCGCGGAGGGCGGGATGCCCTTCCCGGCATCGCCACCGCCTGGGCCGGTGTCGCCGGACCATCCGCTCAACGCCTCCTGCCGCACGCCGGCCGGCTCCCGCAGCCGCCGCGCCAACAAGGCGCTGAACGTTTCCGCCCCGTCCGGGTTCAGATGGCAGAACTGGTCGCCGAAGAAACGGTCCGGCCAGTGCTCCGGCAGGCCGGTGGCGACGCGGAACGTGTCGTACCGGCCGGCATAGCCGGCGAGATAGGTCTTGAAGGCCGACCGGACCGCGGGATCGGTGCTGGCCCAGGTCTCCTGGTTCACCGGCATGATCAGGAAGCGGACCTGGATCCGTTGCGCCTGCAGTCGGGACAGCAGGCGGTCGAAGTAAAGGTCCAGCACGGGCAGCGGACGGAACGCGGCCAGATGGCCCTCGACCGCCACGGCGGCGGAGCCCGGTTCGGTGCCGAACGCGTATTGTCCTCGGGCGGCAAGGGTTTTCCGAAACGTCCGTTCGTTTCTGGACCAGCGCAGGACGCCCAGGCTGTGGGTCAGCGCGGCGAAATGGAAGCTGGGGAAGCGCGCCGCCTCCAGCACGTCGCGCAGGCGCAACGGCAGGACGGCGGTGCCGTGGCCGGCATAGACAGACAGATCGCCGGTGCGCAGCGAGTCCGCGCGCAGGGTGGCGATGTCGGCGCCGTCCAGGAAGCCGAAGCGGACGCTGCGTTCCCAGAACAGGTCCGGGCGGGCGAAGTGGCCTGGGTCGAAGGATAGGATGACCTGTTTCGGCGGCGTCTTGCAGGCCAGGGCTCTTGTCAGCGCGGCATAGGCCTCGATCGGTTCGCCGCCGCCGACCGCGAGGTTGGTCGCCTTCACGGGCAGCCGGGTGGGCAGGATGTTCGCGGCGGCGCGGGAATCGCCGAGGATCAGGATGTCACCCAGGTCGCACCTGTCGAGCAGCGCCTGCTTGGCGCGCCAGGACGGGTATTCCGGGTCCATATAGGCCATCGGCGCCAGCAGGACCCAGAGCCAGACGGCGGCGAAAGTGGCCGCGGCGGTGAGGACCAGGGTGCGCAGGTAGCGGCCGAAATGTGCGGAGGCCGGCTTTGCGTCTCCCCCTCCCGTCATGGCGGGCGGGGGCCCGCCATCCGCGGCTTTTTCGCGATGGCACCGATCGGGGGCGGGTTGTTCCAACGCCAGGCGCGGATGCCGGGCCGGCGCCCGCCATGACGGGCAGGGACCGTGACGGGACGACGACGAGAGTGGCGACGACAGGGGCAATGATGACGGAGGCAATGATGACGGGGGCGGCGCCGGAGGCGGCGGCGATGGGGCCGGCGCGGCGGGATCGGGTTCAGCCTGCATCGATCATCCGGATCAAAAGCGGAAATAGACGAACTCGCCCGTCCCGCCGGCGGCCAGCAGGCCGAGGGTGAGGGCGCAGCCCATCGCGGCGGCCCAGCGGGGCGTGGGCGCCCAGCGGAGCCAGGATCGCGGGTCCGCCTGCATGATCTGCCGCGTGGTCGGGGCGCCCCAGACGATCGCATACAGCCCGGCCAGCCACAGCGCGTTCAGGATGGCGCGCGGGTCCGGCGCGGCGGAGACCCCGTGGGCGCCGAGCATGCCGGCCAGGAGGTGGACGGCCTGGGTGGGGGTCTCGGCGCGGAACAGCACGGCGCCGACCAGCACCGCCAGGTAGGTCAGGCCGATGGACAGCAGCGGCGGCAGCGTCGGGCCTTTCCACAGGCGCCAGGCGTGGTTGACCAGCAGGAAGCCGGCGTGCAGCAGGCCGAACAGGACATAGGTCCAGCGCGGGCCGTGCCAGACGCCGATCAGCAGCATGGTGGTGACGATCGGGCCGACCATCATCGTCAGGAACCCGGTCGGCGTGCGGCGGGCCGCGTCGTCGATCCGGTGCCCGCGCCGGCGGCGGCGGCGCAGCACCGCCATGGTGAGCGGCGCGTGGACGTTGGTCATCAGGAACCGGGTCAGCGACATGTGCCAGCGCTGCCAGTAGTCGATGACGCAGCGCGCCTTGTACGGCTGGTCGAAATTGTCCGGCAGGCGGACGCCGAGGATCCAGCCCAGGCCGATCGCCATGTCGGTGTAGCCGGAGAAATCGAAATAGAGCTGCATCGACCAGGCACCGGCGGTCCACCACGCGGATTGCAGGGTCAGCGCGGGCGCATGGGCAAAATTCTGGGCGACGAGGCTGCCGAGCGGATCGGCGAGCAGTGATTTCTTGAGCAGACCGATGAGGAAAAAGCCGGCGCCGACGGCAAGATTTTGGGTGGTGAGGCGCCACTGATCGGTTCGGGAGAATTGCGGCAGCGTTTCGGTGGGATTGAGGATCGGTCCGGATGTGACAGTCGGAAAGAAGGTGACGAACAGCGCCTGGGTCGTCGGGCTCGGCGCGGGCTGGTCCGAGACGGATTGGGCGAGCAGCAGGCCGATCTGCACGAAGGTGAAGAAGCTGATGCCGAGGGGGAGGGTTTCGGAGAGGCCGAGGAGGGGGGCGGCATATTTGAACCAGGCCAGAAGGGCGAGGTTGGCGGTGACGCCGAGGATGGTGATGCGGGTTCTGTGGGTTGTCGCGGCGGCGATGGCGCGGGTCAGGAGGATGTTGGCCGTTACGGAGAGCAGGAGGATGGGGAGGGAGGCCGGGGCGTTCCAGGCGTAGAGGGCGAGGGAGGCGGCGAGGAGGAAGGCTTTGGTCGCGCGGGGGCCGGCGCGCCCGGTGAGGGCGGTGCCGAGGAGGATGGTGGGGAGGGTTAAGAGGAGGAAGGGGAGGGTGTTGGGCATGGGTGGTCGGGGGAGGATAGGCGGGGATTGGTTACTGGAGAGTTAATGTGGTTGGGGTGAGGTGGTGGCAGATTTTTAATTTTCGGGTAGAAAATGACGTTCCGTTATAGCAAAATCTAGCTAGGAACGTAATGATTTTGGCGTAATAAAGGGCGTTGTCAGCAGTCAGTTTAGCGGCGAGTGCGGGACATACTGGATCAAACTTGTTCGTCGGCATGGGCGTCGTTTGAACAACTCCACGTCGAAGGAGTGAAAAGGTGAAGGTTCGCGTTTGGCTTGCCGCAGCGCCTATCGCAGCCTCAGGGTGCGGCATTACTACATTGGACACCCCCAAAATTCCCCCCCAACCCTCCTATTCCTCCTGGCTATATATCGAACGATATAATTAAGCCCGAAGAGAATCGTTACTCCATGGCCTTGATATGCGGGCATTTGGTGGAGAGAGGTGCTGACGGTCTTTACACTCCTCTAGGAATTGCAGCTTATGAGGTTGGTAAGGCACCAAATATCGTAGCGGCATCTGATAAAGTTCCCAACGATTATTACTCTCTAATAGATTCTGGAGGACAGGCGGCGCTTCAGGGTGCATACGGCGCGGGAAGCGGGAATTTAACCGTTCAGGGGGAAGACCGCTTAGAAGTTACTGTGAGACCCATCGCTAATTGTGTTGCTCCAAATCCGGGCAAGGCAGTTATAAAAAAGGCGGTGGATGAACTGTCCTCCTATGTGGTTAATCGGTCAAATATATACTATGCAACCAGTGCGGCTCAGGAGGAAATGAGTGTCAACTACCTTGTCTCCATTTCGAAGAATGCAAGTGGGGCTGCAACTCCTATTGTCAATATAGGTGGCAGCGTATTCTTCAAGCAAGATCAAAAGGGAAGAAGAGATTATATCAGCATAAACCCGGTCAAAGTCGATACGACTCTTGCCGCACCGGTCGGATCCGAAGTCACTTCACCTGAGCCAATCACCACGTCTCCGCTGGCAAAAACAGTTCTAGCTGCCCCTACCCCGCCAAGTACGCCTCCTCTGACGCTCCCGACTAGACTCAAATGCAAAGGAACCTGTGGTCACCACGGCCGGGCCGACTGAGTTCCTGCAAAATCGCCGGGATATATTGTCAAACCCGGCGGCGCAGGTCACAAAATAAAACCCAGATAATCGTTTGCAGCGGGCCACTGACCGTGCAGCATGATCTGGTCGCGCGGGTCGCGGAAAAGAGATGCAGGATGAGATGGCGGTTCTGGCGGCGTGTCATGCCGTGAAAGGATTCTGGCACGCAATGCGGGTGATGGTCCCGCAGCGGAGACCGTCTATAGCCACACATTCGTATCCAGAAACAACTAGAGGTCCGCCATCCTCCGCTTCCGCAACGGTCATCGAGTCATATCGTCCGCGAAGGTGACGAGGTTTTTAGAGGTGTCCAAAATAGGCGCGTGTCGGTCACCAACGTGCGGCCCCGTAAAAGATTCGGGGTGCCGCATAAGGCGCTGATATGACAGGCGGCTCCCGACGGCCGCTCGTAGCCTTTCAACAACTTGTCATAAACAGCTTTATGTAACTTCGCCGCCCTCATCAAAGCCTGCCCGCAATCCGCAAGGCAACGATCGGATAAAGCAACCCCCCTGATCCACTAAAAGTTCCCTATATGTTCCCTCCATCAACGCCCGAAACCACCCCCTACGCATGCCCCGCGACATCCGACAGCAGCAACGGATCGATCCGCAGCTTCCCCAGCGCCCGGCGCCACTTCGTATCGTGGTCCGGATCGAACAGCAGCGTCTCATCCGCCGGCACGGACAGCCACGCATTCTCCTGAATCTCCCGATCCAGCTGCCCCGGCCCCCAGCCCGCATACCCCAGCGCCAGGATGCAGGACCGCGGCCCGCCGCCCTCGGCGATCACCTTCAGCACGTCCAGGCTCGCGGTCAGCGCCATTCTGTCATCCACGCGCAGGCTCCCCTCCCCCGTCCAGTCCGTCGTGTGCAGCACGAACCCGCGCGCATTCGCCACCGGCCCGCCGGCGCACAGCCGGATCTGCCGCGCGGGGGGCGAGGGCTCCACGTTCAGCTGCTTCAGCAGCTCATCGAAGGTCGGCTTGACGATCGGCCGGTTCAGCACCAGCCCCATCGCCCCCTCCTGCGTATGCGCGCACAGATAGACCACCGTCTGCGCGAAACGCGGGTCCGCCATTGCCGGCATGGCGATCAGCAACTGCCCGGTCAGATAAGGATCGGCCACGCCCTGCGGCTTGGCCACACCGTCGTCGGCGCCGGAAAAGGATTTTGCCATGCGGCGAAATCTGGCGCCGGACGCGCCCGATCGCAAGCATGACATACCCGCCATCCCCGCACCCCGCGTCCCCCCGCCATTTGGCGTCCCGCCGGCGCGGCGCTATCAGCATCCCCGTCCGCATCCGCGAAGGGAATCCGCCCCGCATGAACACGCTCACCGTCTCGCCCCTGGCCACCTACCTGGACCACCTCAAACGCGGCCAGCTCGGCTACCAATACAGCCCGTCCCTGGGGAAAGCCGTGTTCTACCCGCGCGTGATCGCGCCGGTGACGGGCGAGGCGGACCTGGAATGGCGGGTCAGCCAGGGCCTGGGCACGGTCCACGCCACCACCGTCGTCCACCCGCGCGAGGGCCAGGCCTTCAACGTCTGCCTGGTCGACCTCGATGAGGGCTTCCGCATGATGAGCCGGGTGGAGGACATCCCGCCCCGCGACGTCAAGATCGGCATGCGGGTGAAGTTCCGCGTCCACCGTCCGGCCGGGGACGAAGACCCCTACCCCGTCTTCACCCCCGCCGAAACCGGTGCGGAGGGCGGCCAATGACCACCCCCATGGGACACACGGTCACCCGCGGCAGCGTCGCCATCGTCGGCGCCGCCGAATCCGACCTGGGCGCCGTCGCCGACCGCATGAGCCCGATCGACCTGATGGCCCAGGGCGTCCACGCCGCCCTCGCCGATGCCGGCCTGGCGCTGAAGGACGTGGACGGCGTGTTCTGCGCCACCACCCAGTCCCGCTTCTCGGCCATGGCGCTGACGGAGTATCTCGGCCTGCCGAACGCCTTCACCGACAATACCATCGTCGGCGGCTCCTCGTTCGAGATCCATTTGGCCCACGCCCACGCCGCGCTGGAGCTCGGCCTGTGCAACGTCGCCGTCGTCGCCTATGGCAGCACCCAGCGCACCGTCGGCCGCCGCGCCGCCAGCCAGCGCGAATACAACCCGTATGAGACGCCGTTCCAGCCCTTCCTCCCCGCCAGCGCCTACGCCATGGCCGCCAGCCGGCACATGCACGAATACGGCACGACGCGGGAGCAACTGGCCGAGGTCGCCGTCGCCGCCCGCCAATGGGCGCTGATGAACCCCGTGGCGTGGGAGAAGAAGCCGCTCACGATCCAGGACGTGCTGAACGCCCGCCCGATCAGTGAGCCGTTCACGGTGCGCGACATCTGCCTCGTCACCGATGGCGGCGGCGCCCTGGTCATGACGCGCGCGGACCGGGCGAAGGCGCTGAAGCAGACGCCGGTGTATCTGCTGGGCAGCGGGCAGTCGATCACCCATGCCAATATCAGCTCGATGCCGGACCTGACGCATACCGGCGCCATCGAGTCCGGCCGCCAGGCCTATGCGGCGGCGGGGGTGAAGCCGGCGGATATCGACGTGCTGGCGCTGTATGACGCGTTCACCCTCAACACGATCCTGTTCCTGGAGGATCTCGGCTTCTGCAAGAAAGGTGAGGGCGGGCCGTTCGTGCAGGGCGGCCGGATCGCGCCGGGCGGGTCGTTGCCGGTGAACACCAATGGCGGCGGCCTGTCCTATTGCCATCCGGGGATGTACGGGCTGTTCATCCTGATCGAGGCGGTGCGCCAGCTCCGCGGCCAGTGCGGCCAGCGCCAGGTGAACGGGGCCAAGCTGGCGCTGGTGCACGGCAATGGCGGCGTGCTGTCCGCCCAGGCCACGACGATCCTGGGCGGCCCGTCGACCGTGTGACATCACGCCCTTCCACCCGCGCCCCCCTGGGATGCGCCCCCTCGGGATGCGTTCCCTTGGGGTGCGTTCCCTTGGGGTGCGTTCCCTTGGGGCGCCCTGGCCGTCCAGGTCAGCAGCGTTCCGGTGGCCAGCACCGACCCGCCCAGCAGGACCAGCGCGGCCGGGGTGCCGCCCAGCGCATACACCGCGCCGACCACGGCGATCCCCACCGCGTTGGCTCCCTGCTGGGTCGTGTTCAGCATGCCGGCGGCGGAGCCGGCCTGCCCCGCCTGCACCCGTCCCAGCACGAACCCCGCCAGCGGCGCCATCACCAGCCCCTGCCCGAACCCGAACACCGGCAGCACCAGGACCAGCGCCGCCATGCCGGGCGGCGGCGTCGTCATGGACAGGTCCAGCAGCGCCGCCACACCCAGCAGCTGGATCAGGCAGCCGATCAGCAGCACGCGCAGTCCATACGTCCCGACCCAGCCGCCCGCCTTGTGGGACGCCCAGGTGAACGCCACCGCCAGGGGCACCACGGCCAGGCCGCTCCGAGCCGGGGAGAAGCCCAGGCCGTTCTGCATGAAGAACGTCATCAGCAGGTAGAACGACACGTTTCCGAAGTGGAACCCGAAGGCGGTGGACAGGCCACGGACGAAGCCGCGGTTACCCAGCAGGGCCAGGTCGATCAGCGGCAGGCCACCATGGCGCTGCACCCGGCGCTCCAGCCGCAGGAACGCCCATAGCAGCACCGCGCCATCGGCCAGGATCAGCCACAGCCACCACGGCCAGCCCAGCTCGTGCCCGGCCAGCAGCGGGCCGATCAGGCACAGCAGCGCCAGGAACAGCAGCGCGGCGCCGCCGATATCGAGGCGCATCCCCGGCCGGGTCTCCCCGACCGGCATCAGCCGCCAGGCCGCCGCCGCCACCGCCAGCCCGACCGGCAGGTTCACCAGGAAGATCGCCCGCCAGCCCAACCCCCCCAGATCCAGCGTCACCAGCCAGCCGCCGGCGGCGAACCCCACCGCGCCGCCCAGGCCCAGCGCGATCCCGAACACCGCGAAGGCCCTGCCCCGCCCGGCGTCGGGAAACAGCGCATGGATCGTCGCCAGCACCTGTGGCACCATCAGCGCCGCCGCCGCGCCCTGCGCCACCCGGGCGACCACCAGCTCCGTCCCCGATCCGGCCAGGCCGCACCAGACCGAGGTCGCGGTGAACGCCAGCACCCCCGCCACGAACACACGCCGCCGGCCGTGGATGTCGCCCAGCCGGCTGCCGGTGATCACGCAGGCGGCATAGGCGACCTGGTACAGCGCCAGCACCGCCTCCATCTCCCCGGCCGAGGCGCCCAGGTCGCGGCGGATCGTCGGGATCGCGACGTTCACCACGAAGGCGTCGACCACGAACATGAACTGCGCCGCCACCACCACCGCCAGCGCCCACCAGCGGCGCTCCGCCGGCGGTCCCCAGGCGGCGGGAAGGATCGTCGTGGACATCGGTTCGTCTCCTTCTGCTCCGAAACGAGCCGATGCTGACGGACCCGGCGGCACCCGGTCGATTACGCGCCAGGTCATCGCGCCACCGCCGTCGCGCGCCTAGGATGGCGCCATGGCGAACGTCCTTCCCTTCCCCCGCCCCATTGGCGACCACCTTCGGTTGTGGCGGCAGCGGCGCCGACGCAGCCAGCTCGACCTCGCGCTGGACGCCGAGATCTCCCAGCGGCACCTCAGCTTCATCGAAAGCGGCCGCGCCCAGCCGAGCCGGGAGATGGTGCTGCGGCTGGCCGAGACGCTGGAGGTGCCGCTGCGCGACCGCAACGCCCTGCTGCTGGCCGCCGGATATGCGCCGGTCTACCCCGAACGGGCGCTGGACGATCCCGGCCTGGCCGCCGCGCGCGCCATCGTCGACACGATGCTGCGCGCGCATGAGCCGAACCCGGCGCTGGCCGTCGACCGGCATTGGACCCTGGTCACCGCCAATGCCGCGCTGGCGCCGCTGCTGACCGGCATCACCGACCCGGCCTTGCTGCGGCCGCCGGTGAATGTACTGCGGCTCAGCCTGCATCCCGGCGGCATCGCGCCGCGCATCGCCAACCTGCCGGAGTGGCGCCACCATATCCTGGAGCGGCTGCGGCGCCAGGCAGCCGCCTCGGCCGACCCGGCGCTGGAAACGCTGCTGGTGGAGCTGACCGCGCTGGGCGGCGGCGACGGGCCCGGTGGCGAGGCCGCCGATGCCGGCGTCGCGCTGCCGCTGCTGCTGGACACGCCGGCCGGCCGCCTCTCCTTCATCTCGACGACGACGATCTTCGGCACACCCACCGAGGTCACGCTGTCGGAGCTGGTGATCGAGGCGTTCTACCCGGCCGACGCGGCGACCGCCGAACGCCTGCGCCGCCTCACCGCGCCCGCCACCGCCGCGCGGGCCTGACGCGGATCAGGCCGGCCCGACGTTCGGCCGTGGCGGCATGGAGCCGGGCGGAAGGACACCGGGAGGAAGGGCACCGGGCGGCGTCGGTGGCGTCATCAGCGCCAGGGGTGAGACAGAGCCGCGCGCGGCGCCGGCAATCGTTTTTCCGGCGAGAAGATTATCGGTGGCGGCGCGCAACGCCTCGATGCGGGCAAGCTGCGCCTTCCGCGCCGATGCCGGGATACGGGGCATGTCCCGCACCATCTCCGACAGCACCGTGTTGATGCTGGTCGCCCAGGCCAGTTGGTCTCCCGCGCGTTGATCTCCCGCAAGCTGACCGCCCTGCCGCGGATGAGCGCCGGCGGAGGGCGCGACGGCCAACGGGTGGTGCGCCGCCGTGGCGGTCACCGGCTCCGGACACAGGCGCACGACAAGGTCGGGGTCTGCTGGGATTTCATCCTCTGAGGCGGTCGGCGCGGCCGCCGTGGCCTCCGGGATGACGTCCCGGTTGCTAGTGGCGGCCGGCAGGTCCTCCACACCGGCCTTCTGCCCATCCGACGCGTCCGCTGCGGCGCGGGTTGGGTCGAGCTGCCGCTGCAGGTCGGCGGCGGCCAGAGCGGGGGCGGCCAGAGCGGGGGCGGCGAGAGCGCGGGCGGCCAGAGCGGGGGCGGCGAGAGCGGGGGCCTGCGGCGCGGCCTGGGCCGGCGGTTCGGCGGCCGATTGGCCCCGGCCGGCCCGGCCGCTCCCGGCGGGGGCCCTGGCCAGTCGGTCTTCCATCCGGGTGGCCGTGCGGTGCAGCGCGCCGGCCACCGACCAGCACCGCAACGCCAGCACAGCCGGCAGGTCGTCCCGCAACGACATCTCCGTCGACGCCATCGCGGCCATGCCCAGGCTGACGACGCGCGCGGCGGCAAACAGCTCCCAGGCGGAGCGGTCGCTGAAATCCTGCACCAGCTCCGCGGCCTGCGCCCGCGCGAGGCCAGGATCGGCGTTGCCGGTGGGCCCGCCGAGGAAAAGCGGCGTAAGGAACGCGACCATCGTGGCGATCAGAGTGTCGGACGGACGCTTGCGGGAGGACATCGGGCTCGGCCTGGACGGGAGGGGAAAGGAAGGCCCGACTTCTATCATAGGTTGCAGCCTCGATCAAGCAATAATTCCTACATCGATGCCCATAGCCGCGTCCCCGGACGCGGTCAGTCGGATGCCGCCAGCTCGTTCAGCTTGCCCAGGAACCGAGCCAGCACCGTCGACTCATTCCCGGCACGGTAGCCCAACGCCAGCGGGATCGTCGGCGCCACCCCCGCCAACGGCCGCGCGACGACGGAGGCGGGCAGCAACGGCCGCATATAGGCCGGCAGCAGCGTCACCGCATCATTGGACAACACGAGGGACACCACCATCGGCAGGGTCTCCGCGCCCTCCACCGGAATGATCTCGATATGGTTCGCCTCAAGATACGAGTCGATGGTCCGCCGCAGCACCGGCGAGTAGCTGGTGGAAAACGCGATGAACCGCTCGCCGTGCAACGCCTCGGACGGCACGGTCTTGCGCCGCGCCAGCCTATGCCCGGCGGGCAGCAGCACGAACAGCGCCTCCTCCACCAGCGTCACGAAGGCGATGGCGGAGTCCGCCTCCGAGGGGCGCAGGAAGGCGATGTCCATCTCCTCCCGCAGCAAGGCCCGCAGCAGCTCCGGAGAGGACGCGCTGTGCACGACCAGCTCGATCCGGTCCAAGTCGTCGCCCAGCGCGCGCGCCACCCGGGGCAGCCAGCCGATCTCGTGTCCGGTCAGGAAGCCGACGGTGAAGCGCGTCCTCGCCGGGCGGTCGGCACGCCGCGCGGCATCGATCGCGGCATCAACCCGGGCCAGGATGGCGCGGGCGTGGTCCAGGAACACCGTGCCGGCCGGAGTCAGCGTCATGCCGCGTGGGCCGCGATCGATCAGGCGGACCTTCAGCGCCTCCTCCAGGTCCCGGATCTGCCGGCTGAGCGAAGGTTGCGCGGTGTGCAGCCGCGTCTCGGCGGCCCGCGTGAAGCTGCCTTCCTCGGCGACGGCGACGAAGTAGCGCAAGTGGCGCAGTTCCATGGCGGCGATGCCTGACAGGTATGGGGCGATCCATACAAAGTCTTTCCACTCCCCGGCAAGGGCTCCTACTTCCCTCCCGTCACCACCGCCGGTCATGCCCATCACGGCTGGGAACCGGCTTGCTCAAGGACCCGCTCAAGGAGAGGAACCATGACCGTACCCGTCGTTCTGATCACTGGCGCGCTGACCGGCATCGGCCGCGCCACCGCCCTGGCCTTCGCGCGGGAAGGCGCGCACATCGTCGTCTCCGGCCGGCATGAGGAAGCCGGCCAAGAGCTGGCGGCGGCGCTGAGGGACCTGGGCGCCGAGGCGCTGTTCGTCCGCGCCGATGTCCGGCGGGAGGAAGAAGTCGAAACGCTGGTGGCGCGTGCGGTCGCCGCCTTCGGGCGCCTGGATGCCGCGGTCAACAACGCCGGCACCGAGGGCTCGCCCGGCCCGGTCACCGACCAGGACGGTGACCGCTACGCCGTCACCTTCGACACCAACGTGCTGGGCACGGTGCTGAGCCTGAAGCATGAGATGCGGGTGATGCTGAGCCAGGGTCATGGCAGCATCGTCAACCTGTCCTCCACGATGGGGCACAAGGGCGTGCCCGGTGCCTCGATCTACACCGCCAGCAAGCACGCGGTGGAGGGGCTCACCAAGGCCGCGGCGCTGGAGGGCGCGCCGGCCGGCGTGCGCGTCAACGCGGTGGCGCCTGGCCCGGTGGACACCGCAATGCTGGATCGTTTCACCGGCGGCGCGGACCGCAAGGCCGGCCTGGTGGCCGGCGTGCCGATGAAGCGGGCCGGCAGGCCGGAGGAGATCGCGCAGGCGATCCTGTTCCTGGCCTCGGACAAGGCGAGCTTCATCACCGGGCAGATCCTGTCCGTGGATGGCGGCAAGTCCGCGACCTGACCATCCGGCGGGGAGACGGTGTGATGACCCATGCCCGGACCATTGCCGCCCATGCCGATGCCGGTGCCGACGTCGGCCCCGTGTGTCGGCGCCGGCGATGACCGGCGGGATGCTGTCGCGCGCGGACATCCATGTGCTGGCCGCCGCCTGCGGGCTGGCGGTCGCCAACGCGAACTACGCGCAGCCGCTGCTGGTCGATATCGGCGCCTCCCTGGGCCTGGGAGGGGCCACCCTGGGATTGCTGCCGGCGCTGACCCAGCTTGGCGTGGCGGCCGGCATCGCCGTCCTGCTGCCGCTGGGCGACGTGATGCCGACGCGGCGGCTGCTGACCGCCTCGATCCTGGCGCAGGCGGCGGCGCTGACCGGCGTGGCGCTGGCGCCGGACGGCGCGGTGCTGCTGGGCATGAGCCTGCTGGTCGGCTTCTTCGGCATCGTGCCCTATGTGCTGCCGCCCTACGCGACGCTACGCTCGGCGGCGGCACGGCGCGGCCGGGTGACCGCCCTGCTGGGCCAGGGGGTGATCGTCGGCATGCTGCTCGCACGCGGTGTCAGCGGCGTCATCGGGCTGCATGCCGGCTGGCGTGCCGTCTATGCGCTGGCCGCCGTGGCCATGCTGCTGGTGCTGCTGGCGCTCCGCCGCACCGTGCCCGCGGAACCCGCCGCGACCCGGGCGGGCTACGCCGCGCTGATGCGGAGCGTCCTGGACGTGGTCCGGACCGTTCCGGTGGCGCGATGGTCGGCGCTGTGCCAGGGCTTGGCCACCGGCTCCTTCACCACGCTATGGGTCGGCATCTCGCTGTACATGCAAAGCAGCGCGTTCGGCTGGCGCAGTGACGGCGTCGGCGGCCTGGCCCTGATCGGCGCGGCGGCGGCGGTCTTGGCGCCCTGTGTCGGCGGCTTCGCCGACCGGCGGGGGCCACGGCAGTCGCTGTTGGCGGCGCTGGCGGCGGTGCTGGCCTCCTGGACGGTGCTGGCGGGTCTTGGCGGCGGCCTGGCGGGGATCATCGCCGGCATGATCCTGCTGGACATGGGGGCGACGGCGGCCGACATCTCCAACCGGACGGTGATTTTCAGCCTGCGGCCGGAGATTCGCACGCGGCTGGCGACGGTCTACATGATCGGCAAGTTCGGCGGCGGCGGGATCGCGGCGTGGCTGACCGGTGAAGCCTGGGCCCGGGGCGGCTGGCCGGCGGTGTGCGCGTTGGGGGCGGCAACGGCGGGGCTGGCGCTGGTCACGGCCTGGCTGCGGGTGCGGGTGGACGGCTGAGCCGCGCGGCCGGACCGGGAGCCAAACCGGTCCGGCACCGCCATGTCTCTCCGTCGAACGTCATCCCGTCAAACGCATCCCCGTGGGGCGTCATGCCGTCGAACGCATCCCGTCGGGCGTCATGCCGAACCGGTGGCCGAACCGATGGCCGAACCGGTGCGACGATCAAGGCCCGGAATCGGGACACCGCCGGTCTCCCGCCCGAAGCGGGTGGGCGGATTTGCGCCGGCCCGGGCGGTCCCGCATAGTTCGCGCCAACCGGCGGATGGGGCGTGGCGGAGGCCCCCCGCGCAATGGCAGGGACGGAGACATGACGGATTATCCCGACTTCCTGGATTCCACCGCGCTGTTGGCGGATGGTCCCGCGCTGCGGCGGCGGCTGGACCGTGACGGCTATCTGTTCCTGCGCGGCCTGCTGCCGGCCGAGGCGATCCGAGCGGTCCGCGCGCGGCTGCTGAAGAAGGCGGCGGCGGGGGGCTGGCTGAACCCGGCCGCGCCGATCGGGGCCGGCATCGCCAACCAGGCGGCCGCCTGCAAGGACCCCGAGGATCGTTACATGCGCGTCTTCCGGACCCTGTGGCGGGACGAGGAACTGCACCGGCTGCGCACGCTGCCGGTGGTGCTGGACCTGTTCAGCCGCATTTTCGGAGAGCCCGCGCTGGCGCATCCGATGTTCGTTCAGCGCAACATTTTTCCGCAGGCCGGCGACTTCGATTTCACCACCGGCATCCACCAGGACCGCGTGCATATCGGCGGCGCCACCAGCTACGCGATGTGGGTACCGATCGGCGACTGCCCGCGGGAGAAGGGCGCGCTGGCGGTTGCGGCGGGGTCGCACAGGGATGGCGTGTTGGACACCAAGGTGGGCACCGGCGCTGGCGGGATGGATATCGCGGTGCCGATCCCCGGCACCTGGGTCACCGGGTCGTTCAACGCGGGCGACGTGCTGATCTTCTCGGATGTGACGGTGCACAAGGCGCTGCCGAACCGGACGCGGGAGATCCGCATGTCGTTCGACGCGCGCTACCAGCCGGCCAGCCAGCCGATCGCCGATGTGAACATGGTCCCGTATGCCGGCTGCGGCACCTGGGACGAGGTCTATGCGACATGGGAACGGCCGGATGGCCAGTATTACTGGCAGACTCTCGCGCTGGACGTGGTGCCGCTGGACCGCAGCTATTACGACCGTCGTGACGCGATGGCGTTTGAGATGGCGGAGCGCGGGGACCGCCAGGCGCGCGACGCGATCCTGCGGATCATCCAGCGCGACAAGGACGCGGCGAAGCGGCAACGGGCGGAACGGCTGCTGGAACGGCTGGACGGCTGAGCCGGCCTGACGGTCGCGTCATCTCGGTCGGGATGGCGTTCGACCCGTCGCACGCCTTCCCGTCAGGGTGCCGGCGGACCGTTCTGTTCCCGCCGGCGCCAGGGCCGCCCGAGCAGAGGCGCCGGTCGGTGTCGGTAGCGACCGGTCCATTCCGATCCGGTCCGTTCCGGTGAAGAATGGACCGTTTTTGCCGCCCTACCCGGCCACCCCGACCAGCATCTCCGCCGCCATCCGCACGCATCGTTCGAACACGCCCAGGTTGTACCAGCGGCTGTCCGCGTCCTCGCGCAGCAGCATGCCGCCCGATCCATGGATGCCGCCCTCGATCATCAGATTGTCGAACAGGCCGAACTGCTCGATCTGCAGCCCGTCCGGATCCCGCCAGGACCCGTCCTCGGCCTGCGCGGCCGCGCCGTCCAGATGGGCGATGGTACGGTCCAGGAACGGTGCCGCCACCGTGGCGTAGCCGAACAGCTTCAGCCCCAGCGCGCGGGCGAAGCCGACCTCATAGATCGTGCCGGCATCGGCGCTGGGGCCGCGGAACGGGGTCAGGTTCGCCAGCAGGGCGTCGCAGCCGCGGATATGCGCCTCATTGCACAAGGCGATGCGCCGCCACGCGGGCAGCGACGTCCAGCGCGCCGGCTCCCCCGCCAGCGCGTCCAGCGGCGAGACGCCGGTCAGGCCATGGCCGGCGCAGATCGCCTTCTTGCGGTCCAGCCAGACCGCCGGCTCCGGCAGGAAGACGTCCGGGCCGGCCAGGTAGACGCGAATCGACATGCGGCCTCCGCGGTGAAGCGCGTCCTGTATAGCCGATCTCTGGCGCCGGTTGTGAAACCTTATAGGAACACCCGAAGATGCGTACTCCGCCGGTCAGGGCTTCGCCGCCGCCACCAGCACCGGATCGGACCGGTACAGCGTCGGAAATTCCTTCTTCAGCGCCGCGATCTTCGGCAGGTCGTTGTAGACGATATAGGGCTGGTCCGGGTGCAGGGTCAGGTAGTCCTGGTGGTAGTCCTCGGCCGGGTAGAAGGTCTTGCCCGGCTCGATCGTCGTCACGACCGGCGCGTCGAAGGCGTGCGCCTTGTCGAGCTGGGCGATATATGCCTTCGCCACCTGGGCCTGCTGGTCCGACAGCGGGAAAATGGCGGAGCGGTACTGGGTGCCGACATCCGGCCCCTGGCGGTTCAACTGCGTCGGGTCGTGCGCGACCGAGAAGAACACCCGCAGCAAGGTGCCGTAGCTGACCTGGTTCGGATCGAAGGTCACCTGGACCGACTCCGCGTGGCCGGTCGAATCGGTGCCGACGATCCGGTAATGCGCCGTGTCCCTGGCGCCGCCGGTGTAGCCCGAGACGGCCTTGCTGACACCCTTCACGTGCTGGAACACGCCCTGCACGCCCCAGAAGCAGCCGCCGGCGAACACCGCGACCTCCCGCGGGGCGGTACCCGGCGGCTCATCCATGGCCGGCGCCGGCAGGGCGGTGTCGGCGGCGGAGGCGAGGGTCGCCGGTGTGGACACGCAGGCACCAAGCGCGGCGAGCAGAAACGGGCGGCGGGGAAAACCGGGCATGGGGGACCATCCTTTCGACGGGCGCCGGACGCGGCGTCCGCAAGACAGACCCGGCTGGCACGCGATCCGTTACACGGCGATCGCCGATCCTGTCATGCCGGCACCAGCAGTCCCCGCGCCTGCTCGATCGTCGCCTCGGCCATGGCGCGCAGCGCGTCGTCCGTCGCGCTGCTGACCGGGTGCGCGATCACCGCGAACCGATAGCCCGGCATGCCCAGCACCCGGCTCATGAGTTCCGCCGCGCTGACGAAGCGGGTCGTCATCACCGCGACCGCGGGGACGCCCTGCCGTTCCGCCATGATGGCGTCGTGCAGACTGCACGACGAGCAGCTGCCTCAGTCGCCGATGCCGGTGACGACCATGTCCCAGTTGGCGACCTCCCCGGCGATGGGGCCATCGGCGGGGGCGCTGTAGTTGGACTTGGTGCGCGACACCACCTGGGCGACGCCGCATTCCTCCCGCAGCAGGCGGTCCAGATGGGTGAAGAACCCCTTGGTGCCTTCCTTGCCGTTGGAGATGAAGCCGACGGTCTTGCCGCGCAGCGACAGCAGGCCCCCGGCCGGGCGCGGCGCCAGCCGGCCCACCGGCGGCGCCCGTTCGTTGGTAGGGTCCAGCACCTGGAAACGCATGGCGGCAGCTTCACCCTTTCGGCGGCTCGCAGTCAACACAGGCGCCGATGGCCATGGTCACGGCCTGGCTTTTGTGACCGAGCCAGGGGGGGATGATGGCGCCGAAGCCGCCGGCCGGGCCGCCGGCGGCGATCACCAGCAGGTGGTCCGCCGATTCCAGCGCCGGATAGATCGTGTCGCCACGGTCGCGCACCACCGCGCCCTTGCCGACATCGGCCCATTCGCGGCGCGGGATGCGGGCGCGTTCGTGGATGAAGGCGGCGATGTCGGCCTTGCTCCAGCCCGCCGCCTGGATGTGCTCACGCAGCTGCTTCGGGATCACGATGGCATAGTTTCCGGCATGTAACGAGTAGTGCCGCAGGTTGGCGCGCATCTCGGCGGCGAAGGTCTCCAGGATCTCGCGCGGATCGGTGGTCCACTCGTTCATGATCTGGCGGGGTGCGCCGGCCGCCATCACCGTCACCGAGGACACGCCCGGCGGCATGCCGCGCAGCTGAGCCAGCGGCGCCCAGGCGGTGTCCTCCTCGTCCTCGGCGATGCAATAGGTGAACTTGCCCGGATGGCCGAGGGTGGAACGGTCGATGCCGCCCGGCCGCACGTCGAGGATGTTGATCAGCGCCAGGCGGATGGCGCGGCCGATCACCGCGGTGGCGCGGTCGGAGTTGCCCAGCGCGTTGAACCCGCCCGAGGCGCCGATCTCCAGCCGGATCGGGCCGTTGAGGATCACCAGCACCGCACAGCCGCCGGTGCTGGCGGTGGCGCCGTGCAGCAGGAAGGGTTCGGCCAGCATCGCGGTCATGGCGGTGACGACGACGGGGAAGTGCATCGGCAGGCAGCCGGCCATCACCGCGTTGATCGCCAGCTTCTCGGCGGTGACCGGCATCGCCCGGACCGGTTCGATGCCGATCAGCTGATCCGGCGGCAGCATCGCCCAGTCCAGGCAGGCGGCGACGGCGTCCGTGGTCGGCGGCACGATCGGCAGCCCGTCGGTCCAGCCATTGGCATGGTACAGTTCCTGGACCGCACCGATATCGGCGGCCTGGTGGATTTTCGATGTCAGGCTCATCGCCGTGTGCGGCGTCTGGTTCGTCGCCGTGCGCGGCGCCTGGTTCGTCGCCGTGTGCGGCGTCTGGTTCATCATGGTCGTGGTCGAGCCCATCGTCCGCTCCCGCCGGCTGGATTGCGGCCGGCAGCGCAGCACGCGCCGGTGCCGGTGTCACCGTGGTTCCCCGCCGGGGTCCCGCCGGGGTCCCGCCAGCTTCACCGTGGTTCGGCATCTCCGAACCGGGCAGATTGTTTCGGCTTGAAATTTGACAAGCCTGCGCCTGTCGCCCACCATCGCCGCAAATCAAAAATGCTGACAGGGAGATAACGACATGGAGGTTCGCGCCCTTCCCTCCGCCGCGGCGGAGGTTACGGCCCGCCTCGACCGGTTGCCGATGACCCGCACCATCTGGACGCTGGTGCTGCTGATATCGCTGGGCGGGTGGTTCGACACCTACGCGATCTTCCTGACCGGATCGATCGCCCCCGGCATGTTCGCCGACAAGATCTTCACTCCCACGACCGTGTCATTATTCGGCTTCACCGGCCTGGCCTCGTTCATCGCCGCGCTGTTCGCCGGTCTGTTCATCGGCACGATGTTCTTCACGCAGATGGCGGATCGTTTCGGACGGCGCACGGTATTCACCGTGTCGCTGGTCTGGTACTGCATCGCCACGCTGATCATGGCATTCCAGACCACACCGAACGCGATCAATTTCTGGCGCTTCGTCGCCGGTGTCGGCATCGGCGTCGAGCTTGTTACGGTCGACACCTACATCTCCGAGCTCGTCCCCAAGCGCGCTCGGGGCCGCACCTTCGCGATCCAGCAGTCGATCGGCTTCCTGCCGGTGCCGCTGGTGGCCTTCCTGGCCTGGGTGCTGAACCCGACCGCGCCGCTGGGCCTGTCCGGCTGGCGCTGGGTGGTCATCATCGGCTCCGTCGGCGCGCTGCTGGTGTGGATCGTGCGCCTGCGCCTGCCGGAATCGCCGCGCTGGCTGGCCCAGCAGGGACGGGTGGACGAGGCCGACCGGCTGATGTGCGCCATCGAGGACAAGGTGGCGGCGGAATCAGGCCGCCCGCTGCCGGCGCCGGAACCGCCGGTGATCGAGGACCCGCGCAAGGGCAGGCTGGCGGAGATCTTCAGCCCCGCCTATCGCAGCCGCACGATCATGCTGTCGGTGGCGAACTTCTTCCAGACCATCGGCTTCTACGGCTTCGCCAACTGGGTGCCGACCCTGCTGATCAGCAAGGGCATCCATGTGTCGCAGACATTGGAATACGCCTTCATCATCGCCTTCGCCTATCCGATCTTCCCGCTGCTGAGCACGCTGTTCGCCGACCGGATCGAACGCAAGTGGCAGGTCTGCCTGTCCTGCCTGGGCATCGCCGTGTTCGGCGTGCTGTTCGCCTTCCAGACACAGCCCGGGCCGCTGATCGTCATCGGCACCTTGCAGACGATGATGAATGCCTGGCTGTCGTTCTCGGCACATAACTACCAGACGGAACTGTTTCCCACCCGTATCAGGGCAACGGCGGTGGGATTCGTGTATTCCTGGAGCCGGTTCAGCACGATCTTCACCGGCTTCTTCATCGCCGCGATCCTGCAAGGTTTCGGGGTGCCGGGCGTGTTCCTGTTCATCGCCAGCGCCATGGCGGTGGTGATCCTGTCGGTGGGCATCTGGGGCCCGCGCACCAATCACCGCTCGTTGGAGGAGATCTCGCACACGCCGCTGCTGCAGACGCAGTAGCGGCGTCCCGCCCGGCCTTGTTCCGCCGGCACGCCGAAGGATCCGGCGGACCGGCGGCGGCGATAACCGCTTGACCACGCCCGGCTTGACCACACCTGGCTTGACCACGCCCGGCCCAAATCCCACTGTCCGACCGATGCAAAGCCGGGTTTGAAGACGGGAGCGACGCGCCATGGTCCATGACGACAGCAACCGGGGAAAGCGCCTCCGCTCCCGCCGCTGGTTCGACGATCCGGCCGATCCCGCGATGACCGCGCTCTATCTCGAGCGCTACATGAACTACGGCATCACGCCGGAGGAGCTGCGCGGCGGCAAGCCCATCATCGGCATCGCGCAGACCGGGTCCGACCTCTCGCCCTGCAACCGCCACCATCTGGACCTGGCGAAGCGGGTGCGCGACGGCATCATCGCCGCCGGCGGGGTGCCGCTGGAGTTCCCGGTGCACCCGATCCAGGAGACCGGCAAGCGCCCGACCGCCGCGCTGGACCGCAACCTGGCCTATCTGGGACTGGTGGAGGTGCTGCACGGCTACCCGCTGGACGGCGTCGTGCTCACCACCGGCTGCGACAAGACGACGCCGGCCTGCCTGATGGCCGCCGCCACGGTGAACATCCCGGCCATCGTCCTGTCCGGCGGCCCGATGCTGGACGGCTGGTGGCAGGGCCGCCTGTCCGGCTCCGGCACCATCGTCTGGGAAGGCCGGAAACTCTACGCCGAAGGCAAGATCGGCTACGACCGGTTCATGGACATGGTGTCGTCCTCGGCCCCGTCGGTCGGGCACTGCAACACCATGGGCACCGCGACCTCGATGAACTCGTTGGCCGAGGCGCTGGGCATGTCGCTGCCCGGCTGCGCCGCCATCCCGGGGCCGTACCGCGAACGCGGCTGGATGGCGTATGAGACGGGCCGGCGCATCGTCGGGATGGTGCACGAAAACCTGCGCCCGTCCGACATCATGACGAAGCCGGCGTTCGAGAACGCGGTGGTCGCCGCCGCCGCGCTGGGGGCGTCATCCAACTGCCCGATCCACATGATCGCCATCGCCCGCCATATGGGCGTCGCGCATGACCTGGAGGACTGGCAGCGCCTGGGGCCGGAGATTCCGCTGCTGGTCGACCTGCAGCCGGCCGGCCGGTTCCTGGGCGAGAAATTCCACCGCGCCGGCGGCGTGCCGGCGGTGATGAAGGAGCTGCTGGCCGCCGGCAAGCTGCATGGCGACGCGATGACCGTGACGGGCAAAACCGTGGCGGAGAACCTGAAGGACGTAGCCGACGGCGACCGGGAGGTGATCAGGGCCTATGACAAGCCGCTGATGCCGGCCGCGGGCTACGTGGTGATGTCGGGCAATTTGTTCGACAGCGCGGTGATGAAGATCAGCGTCATCGACCAGGATTTCCGCAATCGCTTCCTGTCCAACCCCGAGCGCCCGAATGTGTTCGAGGGCAAGGCGATCGTGTTCGACGGGCCGGAGGACTATCACCACCGCATCGAGGACCCGGATCTGGGCGTCGAGGAGCAATCCGTCCTGGTGATCCGCAATTGCGGCCCGATCGGCTATCCCGGGAGCGCCGAAGTGGTGAACATGCAGCCGCCCGCCGCACTGCTGAAACAGGGGATCACGACCTTGCCGACCATGGGCGATGGAAGGCAGTCCGGCACCTCGGGCTCGCCGTCGATCCTCAATGTCTCGCCCGAGGCGGCGGTCGGCGGCGGACTGGCCATCCTGCGGACGGGGGACCGAATCCGCATCGACCTGAACACCCGCAAGGTCGACGTGCTGCTGCCGGAAGGCGAGCTGGAGCGCCGTAAATCGGCCTGGACCGCCCCGACGCTGGTGAACATGACTCCATGGGAACAGATCTACCGCTCCATGGTCGGCCAGCTCGGTACCGGCGCCTGCCTGGAACCGGCCACGCTGTTCCTGAACGTGATCGAGACACGCGGCGAGTCGCGCAACAATCATTAAACCGCGGAGAGCCCGGCCCTAGCAGGGCATCGCGGCGTCCAACCCCTTGGCCACCGGTGATCTCCGATGATTTCCGGCAAGGTCACCGGCTGAAAAATGATCGGCTGGCCGACAAGACTCTTTGGGCGGCGGCCGGGACGCACCATATTGCCCCGCCATGAGCGACGATTCTCAACCGATGCAACGAGCCGGACGGCTCATCGCCGCGATCGCGGCGGCCGCGCTGGTGCTGGCACCCGGCCTGGTCCTGGCGCCCGATCTGGCGATGGCGCGCGCCGGCGGCGGCGGCTCCATGGGCAGCCGCGGCAGCATGACCTATTCGGCGCCGCCGGCAACGCGCACCGCGCCCTATGGCGGCACGCCGATGCAGCGCAGCATGACGCAGCCATCCCAGCCGAACACCGGCTATAACCAGGCCAACCCGGGCTATGGCTATAATCAGCGCCCGCGGTCGGGCTTCATGTCCGGGCTGATGGGCGGCCTGATCGGCGCCGGCCTGGGCGGGCTGTTGCTGAGCCACGGCTTCCTTGGCGGCGGCCTGGGCTTCGGTGGCTTCATCGGCTTCCTGCTGCAGTTGTTCCTGATCGTCGTGCTGGCACGCTTCGTGTGGCGGCTGCTGAGCGGCAATCGCCGGGCCATGATGGCGAACGGCCCGATGGGCAATGGCCAGGCCATGTTCGGTCGCATGGCGGATGGCGGGCCCGGATACGGGACACCGAACGCGGGCATGGCGGGTGGCGGCATGGCCGGGACCGCGGCCGGCGCGTCCATCCAGGTCACGCCGGCCGACTACCAGCAGTTCGAGCAGGCGCTGTACGGCATCCAGGCCGCCTGGAGCGCGCATGACCTCAACGCGTTGCAGGCGATGGCGACGCCGGAGATGGTCAGCTACTTCGCCCAGCAACTGGCGGACCAGGTCAGCCGCGGCGTCCGCAACACCGTGTCCGATGTCCGCCTGCAGTCCGGCGATCTCGCCCAGGCCTGGTCGGAGCGTGGCGTGGATTACGCGACGGTGGCGATGCGGTTCAGCATGATCGACGTGACGCGGGACGCCGCCGGCCGCGTGGTGGACGGCAGCCCGACGGAGCACCAGACCGCGACCGAGCTGTGGACCTTTCTGCGGAGCCGTGACGGGCAGTGGATCCTGTCGGCGATCCAGCAGGCGCGCTGACCGCCGTTTTTCATCCGATCGTCTCAAGGAATCGTCCCGGGTTGGCCAGGGAGCGGGTTTTAGGGGGCAGGTTTTAGGGGGCGGGGTTTTGACCCGACGCGCCGCATGCTAGGTTTCCCCGTTCCGACGGTTCCGGCAGTGGGGGACAATGGCCGAGACGTTCGCGGTCAGACATTACGATTCGATTGGCTCGACCAACGACGAGGCCCGCCGCCTCGCGCGGGAGGGCGCGCCGCATGGCACGGTGATCCATGCCGATGAGCAGCGCAGCGGCCGCGGCCGCCTGACGCGCACCTGGTTCAGCCCGCCCGGCAACCTCTACATGTCGATCCTGCTGCGGATCGATACCCCGCCGCAGCGGACGGCGGAACTGGGCTTCGTCGCCGCCCTGGCGGTGGCCGAGACGGTGGAAACGCTGCTGCCCAAAGACAGGCGCGCGCTGCTGAAATGGCCGAACGACGTGCTGGTAGAGAATGCCAAGATTTCCGGCATCCTGCTGGAGATGGAGGACGACGCGGTGATCCTCGGCATCGGCCTGAATGTGCTGGAAGCACCCTCCGGCGGCAAATACAAGACCACGACGCTGGTTGCGAATGGCGGCATCGCCTCGGTCGACAGCGCTCGGGATATCCTGCTGGACCGGCTGGCCCGGTTCCTGAGCCAGTGGCGGACCGAAGGGTTCGCGGCGATCAAGGCCGCTTGGCTGGAACGGTCTTATCCGATCGGGGAGATGATCCGCATCAACGCCAGCGGCACGCCGCTGGAGGGCCGGTTCTCCGGCCTGGACGACGCCGGCGCGCTGCTGCTGGAAACCCCCGAGGGCATCCAGAAGATCCTCGCCGGCGACGTCGTTATCGCGGGTTGAAGGGCGGCGGTCTGAACGAGGTCCGGGTTGGGCCAGGTCCGATCGAACGTCGATCGAACCAGGGCCGGTCTGACGGGGCTGGCCGAACGGGGCTGGCGGCGATCGGCATTATTTCGGAATGATCTGCCGCTCCTCGATCACATAGCTCTTGATGCGGCCGATGAACAGCGCGCCGTCATCGGTCAACCGCTTCATCTCCGGCGTCGCGGCGGCGCGCTCGAAACCGGCCATGTCGTCGTACCACAGCTCCGCGATGCCATCGACCTCCACATCGGTGTCGGGAATGTCCGGCCGGCTGCGGCTGCCGATGATATGGGACTGCACGTAGCGACGGATGCCGGGCACCGCGTGTGCCAGCGGACCGTGGATCTCATACCAGTGCTTCACGAATTCCTCATGCGTGATCCCCTCCTTGCGGGTCAGCAGCGCGAGCATCTTGATCATGGTTTCATTTCCTCCGTTATCAATCGGTGCGGCCTAAAGGCTGGTGACGTGACGGGACCGGTTCCAGTCCGCCGCCGCCTCGACGCAGCGGGCGATATCCTCGTCCAGCATCAGCCCCCAGCCGACCAGCCGCTCCGCCGCCTGGGCGATCGCCGCCTGGTAGGCGTGCCAATCCGCGTAGCGCGCCTGGATCGGCCGGCGCGGATCGCCGGTCAGCGCGCGTTCCGCCTCGGTGTCCGGAAACGGGATGTAGCTGCCCTCGAACCGCCATTGCACGCCGTGGCCGAAGCCGCGCGCGCGCGGGTTCCAGCCTGTATAGGTGCCCAGCGGCGCCTCCACCATCGGCACCCGCACGCCGGCGACGTCGTTGCCGTCGGTGTCCACCGACGGCACCAGCACGGTATAGCGCAAACCCTGATACGCCGGCCCCTGATGCGCCGGCCCCTGATGCGCCGGCCCCTGGTGCGCCGGCCCCTGATGCGCCGGCCTGGGCGCGCCATCGGGGTCGTTGCGGCCACGCACAAGCTCCGGCGGCTCCCGCAGCAGGCCGCGCTCGGCATCCGGACCGAAGTCCAGCAGCGGCAGCGCGTTCGGCTCCGCCAGCGGCATCACCCCGGGGATCGCGGGGAACTGCCGTTTCCAGCGCGCGTACTCCACCAGCGTACCATCCGCCCGGGTGGGGATGCGGCTGGGCGGCGGCGGTGTGCCGTCGGTGGCCCAGCGGTCCATCGCGTCCAGCATCGCGCGGAACAGCATCGACGTCGCGACGCTGTTCGACAGGTTCTGGCCCACACCGCGCACCGGCGCGGCCAGCAGCGGATTGGCCGAATGCTGGGAGCTGGACCAGAAATAGACCCGCACCGTGTCCGGCTGCGGCAGGTCGTTCCCCTGCGTGTCGGTATGCACCAGGGAGCCGCGGCGGGTCCAGTATTCGCTAGCGGTCTGGGTATGGAATACCAGCGGGTCCGTCTGCGGCCGTTTCAGGATCGCATCTTCCCGCCCGGTCAGGTGATCGCGGCTCCAGGCGTAGGAGAACGGGAAGGAATCGGCGATGTTGAAATGATCCTCGTATTGCTGGCCGCCGGACACGATCGGGCTGGCGAAACGATGGTTCAGCCATTTCCGTCCGGCACCGGCGACATGCGGCATCACGCCGTCGAACACGCGCCGCCCGGCGGCGTCGGCGTTATAGCCGCGATAGACGAAGTCGCGCAGGCAGCGTCCCGTCTGCGAGCGGCCCCAGCCATAGACTTTCTGAACGCCGGCCAGCGGATTGGCGTCGCTGTCCTCATGCTTCAGGAAGCTGACGAAGTCGCGCACCGCGACATGGCCCAGCCCCATCAGCTTCGGATCGCGGGCGGTATACAGCAGCTCATAAATCCAGCCCGGCTGGAACCCGGCGGGGTAGTGGATGAACCGGTCCGAGGGCACCAGCGCGCTTTCGGTGCCGGCCGACTCGGCGCCCGAACCGGCGATGCGCTGGCCGAAGCACCACGCGGAGCGCGGCACGACCTCCTTCGGATCGTACGGGAAGCGCCGCCGGGTCAGCACCGCGTCCGAGGGGTCGGCGACCGGGTAGGACCAGGCGGCGACCCGCCCGCTCAGCGGCAGGGTCGTGGTGCCGGGGGCGTCGACGATGATCTCGGTGCGCACCCGGCCGGTGATCGGCGCGCCGTTGTCGGTGGCAACCGGGACGTCCAGCACGACGCGCCCGTCGCCGGGCATGATGTCGCCTTCCCAGGCCAGCCAGGCGACGGCGTAGCCGCGGCGCATCAGGAACCCGTTGCCGGCATGCGCGCGTGACAGCGGATCATTGCTGTGCGGCGCGTCGTTGAAGAATTGCAGCGCCCGCTTGTGGCCGCGATTGCCGTAGTCGAACAGCACCCGGCCGTTGCCGTGGGCCGGCTTGAGGATCATGAAATCGGCCTCGAAACGGACGCGGCCGTCCTCGTCGCGCGGCGCCTTGTCGATATCCACCACATCGGCCTGCGCCGGCGCATCCGGGTCGACGGCGAACAGCACCCGTCCGCTCAGCCGCTCATACGGTCCGGTGCCGCCGAAATCATGGCCATCGGCGAACGGCCGGCGGTCATCGATACGGATGGTCAAATGCCGGCTCATGACGTGTGTCCTTTCAACGCGGGGGCGAGGCGCAACGGTTCCCCGCGCGCATAGGCAACGATCTGCTCGAAGGCTTCGCGAAAGTACAGCTCGAAATTCTCCCATTCCGCCCAGCCCAGATGCGGCGTGCAGACAACGTTGGGCATCGCCAGGAAGGGATGGTCGCCGCCGACGACCGGCTCCTGCTCATAGACGTCCACGGCGGCGTAGCCGGGCCGCCCGGCGCGCAGCGCCGCCAGCAGCGCGCCGGGCTGGACCAGCTCCGCCCGCGAGGTGTTCACCAGCAGCGCGGTCGGCTTCATCAGCGCCAGCTCGTCGGGGCCGACGATGCCGCGCGTATCCGGTCGCAGGCGCACATGCAGCGACAGCACGTCGGATTGCTCGAACAGCTGTGCCTTGCCGGCGGCGACGGCATAGCCGGCCTCCGCGGCCCGGCGGGCCGAGGCCTCCTGCCCGAGCACCAGCACCTTCATGCCCATGCCGGCGCCGGCGCGCGCCACGATGGTGCCGATCTGGCCCAGGCCGAAGATGCCCAGCGTGCTGCCGGCCAGCCGGTGCGACAGGGTGCACGGCCATTCGCCGCGGCGCATCCGTTCCGATTCCAGCACGATATGGCGGCGTGCCGCCAGCATCAGCGCCAGCGTCAGTTCGGCCGGCGCGTGCGGTGAATTGCTGGCGCCGGTCGAGACCAGCACGCCGTGATCGGCGCAGGCCGCGTAGTCGATCGTCGTGGCGGCCCGCCCGACCAGGGCGATCAGGCGCAGATTCGGCAGCCGTTCGATCAGCGCGCGGGAGAAATCGACGCGTTCGCGGATCGCGACGATCACCTCGGCGGGGCGCAGCCGCTCGGCGAGAGCCGCGAAATCCGCCGCCGGCTCGCGGTAGCGGATGACATCGTGGCCGGCCAGCAGGCGGAAACAGGCCAGGCGATGCACCATGTCCTGGTAGTCGTCCGGTATCACGATCCTCATGGCGTCCGCCCTGGCCGGTAGGGCGTGAACTCGATCAAACCGCCCCTGGCCTGTCAAACGCGGCATCAGACGCGGCATCAGACGCGGCGGCCTGCGGGTGCCGGCTTTTCATCCGCCCCCGATCCGATAGCATCGGGCCGATGACCGATGACGCCGACGAGATGACAGCGCCAGCCGCGCCGCCGCGGCTGCGAACCGAGGACACGTCCTGGAAGCGCACCCTTTGGGCGATGGTGTTCATCCAGTTCATCATGACCGCGGCGATCAACTTCCTCAGCCCGATCATTCCGCTGATGCTCCCTGAACTGGGCGTGGAGACGGATGCCGGCGTGTTCTGGTGGTCGGGGATCATCACCGGCGCGACCTCCTTCGTCGCGGCCTTCGCCTCGCCGGTCTGGGGCCGGGTCGCCGACCGCTATGGCCGCAAGGTCGCGCTGCTGCGGTCCAGCTTCGCCATCGCCCTGTTCACGGCGCTGATGGGGATGTCGGCGAATGTCTGGCAGTTCTTCGGCGCCCGCTTCATCATGGGGTTGTTCGCCGGCTTCTCCTCGGCCGCCATCGCGCTGGTCGCGTCCCAGGTGCCGGAGCGGCGGCTGGGCTACGCGCTGGGCTGGCTGTCCTCCGGCCAGCTCGTCGGCTCCCTGGTCGGGCCGGTGATCGGCGGCGCGCTGGCCGACATTGCCGGCAGCTACCGCACGCCGTTCTATTTGTGCGCCGCCATCACCATCGCCGGGCTGCTGCTGGTCTGGGCGATCGTGCACGAGGATTTCACGCCCGTGCCGCCCTCGGCGCGCAAGGAACCGCTGGGCGCCGGCCTGCGGATGTTGACGGGTTCCTCGGCGCTGATGGCGCTGTTCCTGGTGCTGCTGATGGCGCAGCTGAGCACCCGCACCGTGGCGCCGGTGGTGACGCTGTTCGTGCAGGAGCTGATCGGCTCTCCGCCCCAGCTCGCGACCCTGTCGGGCATCGCGTTCTCCATCACTGGCCTGGCGAACCTGATCGCCGCGCCGTTCCTGGGCAACCGCAGCGACGTCATCGGCTATCGGAAGGTGCTGCTGATCTGCCTGGCCGGCGCCACCTTGACCAGCGCGCCGCAGATCTTCTCCGACAGCTACTGGAGCTTCCTGGCCTGGCGCTTCGCGGTCGGCCTGTTCATCGGCGGCATCCTGCCGACCGCCAACGCGCTGATCGGCCGTTCCGTGCCGCGGGAGCGGCGAGGCTCGATCTACGGCATGACCGCGTCAGCGACGTTCCTGGGCAATTCGCTGGGTCCGCTGAGCGGTGGCGGCATCGCCGCCGGGCTGGGCATCCGCTGGGTGTTCGCGATCACCACCCTGCTGCTGCTGGCGAACCTGATCTGGGTGTGGTGGAGCGTGCCGGAACTGCGAGAAGGACCGCGGGGGGAAGGACCGCGGGCGGAATAGAGGCGGCTATGTCTCCGGCGTGCCGGCGGCGCCGGGCGCCTCCGCCCGCTGCCTCGCCTCCGCGGGGTGTTCGCCGAAGCGGCGGCCATAGGCGGCGATGAAGCGGGAGGGGTTGCTGAAGCCGAACCGCCTGGCGATCACCCGGGTCGGCACATCGTCCGGCGCGCTGGCCAGGGCTCGGCGGACATGGCGCAGCCTGACCTCCTGCAGCGCGGCCAGCGGCGTGGTGTCGCGAAAGCGGCGGAACGCGGCCCGCATGGTGGACAGGCTGCATCCCGCCGCCTGGGCCACATCGGTCAGCGAGATCGGCTGGTCGGCCGATGCGTCCATGAACATCTCGGCGCGCCGCAGATGCGCGGGGATGGCGACGCCGCGGCTGCCTTGAAGCCGGTCGGAGTGATTGTGCGGCAGGCGATGAAGGATGGCTTGCAGCAACAGGTCGGTGAATGTTGCAACCGCAACCGGATCGCTGGCGAGTCCGAGCGGATCGCGCAGATCGGTGAGAAGGTGGTCGATCAGCCGCCGCACCGCTCCGGCGGGTGGCACCGTCCAGTCGATCTCGGGCATGAATGCCAGGTCGCGGCGCGGCGGTTCCCCCAGCCAGGCGGTCAATGCGCGTTCGATCCGTTCGGTTTCGATCCATAGGACGAGCCGAGCGCTATCATCGGTTGTGGTAAGACGTGTATCCGCAAGTCCACGCAGGATCATTCCGGTACCGCCATGGGCGGTCGCGGTGCCGTTCGGCCCCGCCAGCATCTGGGCCGCCCCCGACAGCATCATCACGAACCCGTACAGATGCGGCTGTCCGTCGCCGATGATCTGGATATCGGTGGCGAGGCGGTCCGCATTGTAGGCGGGCCGCAGCCGGCCGACCGGGCGCACGGCCTGGACGCTGACGACGCCGTCTCCGCCGGTCTGGTCTGTGCCGGATTTGCGCAAGCGGTACGACATGACGCCGTTGAGCACCGCGAGCTTGCGGGTAAAGCGGCCGCCGATGTCGATATCGTCCGCCCGTATCGCGGCCCGTTCGAACGATTCCAGAAGGGAGGCATCAAATCGGATCACGCGGCATGCTCCGCCCCGTTCGCCATCATCGAGTGCGCGGCAACCTTATCATGGCCGGTACAGCTTCACCAAGCGAAGTACGGATTCATCAGCAAAACGTGCCGCGCCGTTTCGTTGCGATTGCTGGCGTTTCCACCGCTCTTCATCCTGGCCGCACGGGTCGGATCGGGACTCGGCCCGCCATCCGAAACATGCGTGGGAGTACCGACATGCGCCGAACGAACACGAGTAGCCTGAAGCCGGGCTTCCCCCTGATCCCAATGCTGCTGACCGCGCTGCTGGCCGCGCGGCCGGACGCCGCTTCGGCGGTGCCGATCACCTACACGATGACGGGCACCGGGTCGGGAACGCTGGGAGCGACCCTGTTCAGCCACCAGGCCATCACGTTCACTCTGACGGGTGATACCGATGATGTGTCAGGCAGCGATGGCAACGAAATCAACAGGGCGGTCACCGGCCAGTTGACGATTGGCGGCCTGGGAACGACCCGGCTGACCAGCGTGGCGATCGCCATGACAGCAACCGATTTTGGCGGCGGGGTCATCTTGTATGAACTCACTATCGGTGACACCCTCGGCTACAATGCGATCTGGAGCGACCAGTTCTCGCCGTTTCCGTTCGATCTCCGCCAGTCGTTCGGGCCGGTCACCTATTCAAGCCGCGTCGGTTCCACATCGGACGTGTTCAACTCCGATGATGGATATTTCGTCCCGTATCCCCCCCTGGGCAACATCGCCTGGTCGGCCATTTTGCCCGAGCCTGGCGGCTTGGCCGTGTTCGCAGTAGGAATTGCCGGGCTGCTGTGGACGCGGAAAACGAGATGCCGCCGGCGCGGCGGCCTCGACTGACAGGTGGTCGGACCGCGATCAATCCCGCGCGGTCAGACCGCGATCAGCCCCACGCGGTCAGACCGCGATCAGTTCCACGCGGTCAGACCGCGATCAATCCAACCACGTCATCCTCCAGCACCGCGCAGCTCAGCTTGCCGCCCATGCCGGCGCCGGTGTCCAGGCCGATCCGGTTCGGCTGGATCGCCACCGCCGGCACCGAGGAATGGCCGTGCACCACCACCGCCTCGAACGGCTGTTCCGCCGATAGAAAGGGCTGGCGAATGGTCAGCAGGTCGTCGCGGCTCTGGCGATCCAGCGCGACCCCCGGCCGAAGGCCGGCATGCACGAACAGATAGGCGCCCTCGCGATGTGACAGGGGCCGGCCACGCAGCCAGGCGATCTGGTCGGCCGGCAGGGCCGCCACCCAGTCCTCGCGCGGCAGGTCGGGGCTGAGCCCCCAGCTCTCCAGCGCCGCCCCGCCGCCGGCCCACAGCCAGTCGGTCGCGGCGGCCCGGTCGCCATCCAGCGCGTCCAGCAGCATGCGCTCATGATCACCCAGCAGGGCCACCAGCCGTGCGCCCGGCACCGGATCGCCCATCAGCGCACGGATCACCCCGGCGCTGTCCGGCCCCTGGTCGATGTAATCGCCCAGATGCACCACCGTCGCCGCCCGCACCGGACGGGCCGACAGGTCCTGGCGGATCTGCGCATGCAGCGCGTCCAGGCTGGCGCGCGCGCCGTGCACATCGCCGATCACATAGGCGCGCCGCCCGAACGGCATCCGCCCCGGCGCGACCAGCCAGCGGACCGACTCGGCGGTCGCCGCCGCCACCCGCGGCCGGAACGTCGCGATGTCGGCGGCCTCCAGCTCCGCCTTCCGCACGCGCCGCAGCGGCCGCCTCATGCCCCGTCCCCCGTGCCGTTGCGTCCGGCGGCAGCCATGCCGCGGGGACGGTTTCGCTTTTCGTCGAGCCTGCTAACCTGCCCCGGTCCGAGCAACCGGAGGAATCCCTTGGCCAAGATAACCTTCCCCGTCGAAGCGACCCATATCATGATGTTCGCGCGCGCTGTCGGCGACACCAACCCCGTGTATCACGACGCCGAGGCCGCGAAAGCCACCGAGGTTGGCGGCATCATCGCGCCCCCCACCTTCGCCCAGGCCGTGGCGCAGTTTGATCCCGACTATCACCTGCGTCCGAAGCCCGGTCAGAAATGGTTCGGTTCCGCCAAGGGCCCCAGCGGGATCGAGGGCAAGCCATCCTCCAGCGGCGGCCTGCACGCGGAGCAGCATTACGAATATCACCGCCCGCTGCGCCCCGGCGATGTGCTGACGGTGGAAACCAAGCCCGGCAAGACCTGGGAGCGGGAAAGCAAGCGCGCCGGCAAGCTGACGTTCCGGGAGCGGATCACGGAATACCGCGACCAGAAGGGCGAACTCGTCATGACGGCGCGTGGTGTGGGTGTCACGACGGAACGTCCGGTGGATCAGGGCTGAGGGGAGACAGGACAATGGCATTGAAGGCATCCGCCCTGAAGGTCGGCGACACGAAGAAGGAACGCGTCGTCGAGAACCTGTCCCGCACCCAGATCGTCCAGTACGCGGGCGTATCGGGAGACTACAACCCGCTGCACACCGACGAGGTCTACACCGTGCAGGCCGCGGGGTACCCGAGTGTCTTCGCCCATGGCATGCTGACCATGGGCCTGACCGGCAAGGCGCTGACCAACTATGTCGGCGACGGACGCCTGACCAAGTTCGGCGTGCGCTTCACCAACCAGGTCTGGCCCGGCGACACGCTGGACACCACCATCACGGTGGACGGCCTGCGCGAGGAGAACGGCCAGAAGCTGGTCGACCTGAAGCTGTCCACCACCAACCAGGACGGCAAGGAAGTCGTTTCGGGCACCGCGACCGCGCGCGTCGATCCCTGACCGGCGCCTCCGCTGGACGCCGATGATGGCCGCGGTCCCGGGACCGCGGCCATCTTCTTTTCCGGGGCCACTCTCCGTCCGGGACCTTTTCCCGCCGGGCCATTCTCCTTCCGGGGCCACTCTCCTTCTGGGGCCATCCTGCGATCCGGGACCTTTTCCCGCCGGCCGGCTGTCCGCGACGCCCGCGCCGCGTCCCGCCGATGCCAGCCACCACGCCGCCGAATCAACCGCATCCACAACCCGGCCGGATATGGTATCTGACCGGGAATGAGCCATGTCGTCGTCATCGGCGGGGGAATCGTCGGCCTCGCCAGCGTCATCGAACTGCAGCGCGACGGTCATCAGGTCACGCTGATCGAGCCCGGCGAGCCCGGCGGCGAACAATCCGCCAGCTATGGCAATGGCACGCTGCTGAACCCCAGCTCCGTCATCCCGATGTCCTCGCCCGGCATCTGGAAGAAGGTGCCCGGCTATCTGCGCGATCCGCTGGGCCCGCTGACCATCCGTTGGTCCTACCTGCCGCGCCTGCTGCCCTGGCTGCGCCGCTTCATCGCCGCCGGCGCCACCGAGGCCAAGGTCGCCGCGACCGCCAGGGCGCTGCAGCCATTGCTGGCCGATGCGCCGGCGCTGCATCTTGCCCTGGCCGAGGAAGCCGGCGTCGCCGAACTGATGGTGCGGCAGGGCGTGCTGTTCCCCTTCCCCGATCGTGCGGCGTTCGAGGCGGAGGGCCTGTCCTGGCGCATCCGCCGCCAGTGCGGGACGCGCTGGCTGGAACTGAACGAGGACGAGCTCCGCCAGCGAGAGCCGAACCTGGCGCGCCGCTACAGATTCGCCCTACTGGTCGAGGAAAACGGCCAATGCCGAGACCCCGGCGCCTATGTCGCCGCGCTCGGCCGTCTCGCCATGGCGCAGGGCGCCACTCTTCGCCAGGCACGCGCCACCGGCTTTCGCATCGATAGCGGCCGGCTGCGGGCGGTGACGCTGGACAGCGGAGAGGTCGCCTGTGACAAGGCGGTGATCGCCGCGGGGGCCTGGTCGAAGCAGCTCGCCGCCGCCGCCGGCGACCGCGTGGTGCTGGAGACGGAGCGGGGCTACCACGTGGTGATCAGCGATCCCGGGATTCAGCTGCGCTATCCGATGATGCCCAGCGACGGGAAAATGGCCTGTGTCATGACCCCGCTTGGGTTGCGCCTGGCCGGACAGGTCGAGCTGGCCGGCCTGGACGCCGCGCCGAACTGGAACCGCGCCCAGGTGCTGCTGGCATCCGCGCTGTCGATCTTCCCAGACCTGCCGAAAGACCTGCCGGCGGACCGGGTGCGGATGTGGATGGGACATCGGCCCTCCACGCCGGACGGGCTTCCGGTGCTTGGCCCGGCCTCGGGATGCGCCGATGTCATCCACGCCTTCGGCCACGGCCATGTCGGGCTGACGGCGGGGGCGAAGAGCGGCAAAATCGTCGCCGATCTGGTGGCCGGGCGTCCGCCTGGCCTGGACATGGCGCCGTACGCGGCGCGGCGCTTCGCCTGACGGCCAGCGAGCTCCCCCGCCTCTGGGCCGGCCCCTTCGCCGGCCCGGCCATCAGCCGGCCGGTGCCGGCTCTGGTGCTTCCACTGGTGCTTCCACTGGCGCTTCCACTGGCGCTTCCACTGGCGCTTCCGCTGGCACTCCCTTTGGCACGCCCCCAGGTGGCGCGGCGATCCCCGCGCGCAGCGCCGCGTTTTCCGTCTCCAGGGCCTCCAGCCGCGCCATCATCGGGGCGAGCGACGCGCTGATCTCGGCCTCGGTGAAGCGCGGCGTGATGTGCTGCGGGCAGTTCCAGTCGAATGCCTGGACGTGCAGCACGATCCCCCGCTCCGGCATACCCCGATATCCGGGCAGCGCCAGGATACCGGCCAGGGCCGGGTCGCGGGCCAGATCCCGCTCCTCGATGCGCATAGAGCTTCAGGCGACGGCGATTCGGATAATCGATCATGATCAGCGCGGCGCGATCGTTGGCGCGCACATTGCCGAGGGTGATGTACTGCCGGTTGCCGCGAAAATCGGGGAAGGCCAGCGTGGTCTCATCCAGCACCTTCACGAAACCCGGTGGCCCGCCGCGATGCTGGACATACGGCCATCCAGTCTCCGAGACGGTCGCCAGGAAGACGGTGTCGCGTGCCGCGATGAACGCCATCTCCCGCTCCTCCAAACGGGTCCAGACGCGCGTCGCGGCGCTGTGGGCGGCGACGGCGCGGCTGCCATTCTCCTGCTGCGCGGTGATCACCGCCGGGGTCGAGGCGATGTCGAGGAAGGATTGAACCATCGGGACCTCCTGCGTCACGCACCCGATGTAGGGCATTGCCATCTCCGCGATAATCACCCCTATTGGCACTTCACCCTTGCCAGAACGGACATAAACGGCATGGACCGGATGGATGCGATGCGCGCCTTCGTCGCCGTTGCCACGCGCGGCAGCTTCGCCGGCGCGGCCCGTCACCTGCGCCTGTCTCCCACGGCGGTGACACGCGGCGTCGCGCGGCTGGAGGAGGAGCTGGGTCTGATGCTGCTACGCCGCACCACCCGCAGCGTGCGGCTGACCGGTCCTGGCGCCGCCTATCTGGAGGATTGCCGCCGCATTTTGGCCGACCTGGACGATGCGGAACGCCGGCTCCGCGGCGAGGCGGCCGCCCCGCGCGGATTGCTGACTGTGGGCGCGCCGCTGATGTTCGGCCGCCTGCACGTGCTGCCGGTCGTGCGCCGCCTGCTGCGCGACCATCCGGACCTGTCCATCCGGCTGGTGCTGTCCGACCGGGTCTCGAACCTCGTCGAGGAAGGGATCGATGCCGCGGTCCGCCTGGCCGCGCTGCCGGACAGCGCTTTGGTGGCCTTGAAACTCGGTGAGGTGCGGCGTGTGACGGTCGCCAGCCCGGCCTATCTGGCCGCGCGCGGCGTGCCGGCGACGCCCGCGGAGCTGGCCGGCCATGACATCGTTGCGGCCGAGACCGTGGGATCGGCAACCGAATGGCGGTTCGGCCACGACCAGAGGATCGTCATTCGTATCGAGCCGCGGCTGATCATGAACACCGCCGACGCGGCCATCGCGGCGGTCGAGGACGGTTTCGGGATCACGCGCACCGCCTCATACCAGGCCGAGGCATCGCTGCGGAGCGGGCGTCTGCGCCTGATCCTGGAGGATCATGCCACCGCGCCCTACGCCGTCAGCGTCGTGCATCCGGCGCATCGCGTCGGATCGGCGAATGTCGCGGCGTTCGTCGCGGCCGCGCGTGCTCATTTCAGGGCCGGACCCTGATGCGGCGGGGTTGGGCGCGATCGCCTGAAGCGCAGCGTGTTCGGATGGTAAAAGGCCAGCAGGTCGGGAACGGCGGGATCGGCCATGGCGCCGGGCGGCGCGTCCAGGTCGATCCTCGCCAGCCGCGCCTGTATGGCCGTCAGTGGCGGCGGGTTCAGCCGCGGGGCGCATAGCATCGCGCTCAACGGATTGACGTCGTTGGCGGCCGGCGCGCGCGCCATCAGCGCCGCCTGCAGCGCCGTCGTGCCGCGGCCGGAGAACGGGTCGTACACCCGCTCGCCGGGCCGCGTCAGGCGATCGATGAAGAAGGCCGGAAGCTGCGGCTTAAAACAGGCGCGGTAGCTGACCTCGTGCAGGCTGTGCGCCTGGCGTTGCCCGGCGGTCCAGAATGCATTGACGAAGTAACGAAGTCCGCCCTCCCGCACCTCCTGTGTCGGCGCGCCATCCAGGGTGAAACGCCGCAGCGCGTCCGGCAGCGTGTGGTGGTCCAGGTCTGGTGGCCCAGCGCCAGGTGGGCAGGCGCCAGATGGGCCGATGGTTGATCGGCAATGGCATGAGCGACGCCAACCTGACCAACTCCAGTCCGGCCAGCTCCGATCCGGCCGGTTCCGGTCCTATTGTTCCCGATCCGATTGTCCTCGGCCTCGCTGTCCTCGGTCCGCTGTGACGAAGCCGGACAAGGAAGCGTCCGCCTGGACGGCACCAACCAGTCCCCGGTCAGCGCAGGAACGGGTTGCCCGCCCGCTCGGCGCCGATGGTGGAACCAGGACCATGTCCGCACAGAAACGAATAATCGTCATCCAGCGGCAGCAGCTTGGTCTTGATCGCGGCGATCAGGGCATCATGGTCGCCATAGGGAAAATCGGTGCGGCCGACCGAACCCTGGAACAGCACGTCGCCGACCAGGATGAAGCGCGCCGCGCGATGGACGTAGACCAGGTGGCCGGGCGTGTGGCCGGGGCAATGGAGCACCTCGAACACGTGCGGGCCCAGCGTGATCGTTTCACCCTCGGTGATCCAGCGATCGGGGGCGACGTTCTGTGCCGCGAACCCGTACTGGGCCGCCTGGTCGGCGATGCCGTCCAGCAGGAACGCGTCGCGGCGGTCCGGTCCCTCGATCGGCGGCCGGAAGCCGGTCTTCGCCACCAGCGCCGCCTGCAGGCCGGTGGCGCCGCCGGCATGGTCCAGGTGACCATGGGTCAGCAGGATACGCTGCACCGTCACGCCGGTCTGCGCGATGGCGGCCATGATGCGGTCCACGTCGCCGCCGGGATCGACGACCATGGCCTGCTTCGACGCCTCATCCCACAGGATGGCGCAATTCTGCTGGAACGGGGTCACCGGCACGATGGCGCCGCGCAGGCGGGCGGTGGGGGCGTCCGTCATCGGTGCAACTCCGACATCAATGCGGCGTGTGTCAATGCTGCGGCGTGGGTATCAGTGAAGCTTGGGCGATTTCAGGAAGCTCATGCGGTCCGCCGACCGGATGGCGATCCGCCGCGGCGACCCGTCCCGTTCGATCCGCATCCGCACCTCGGCCCCGGCGCTGCCGGACGACCAGACCCGGCGCCACAACCCGGCCAGGTCGGGGATATCCTCGTCATTCACCGTCAGAATCCTGTCCCCGGCGCGCAACCCCGCCTGTTCGGCCGGTCCGTTATCGGCCAGTCCGCCGATTACCAGCGTGTCATCGGATTCGGTGGCGTACATGCCCAGCCAGGGCCGAGCCGGGCGGTTGACTTTGCCGAAGCTCAGCAGGTCTTGCATGATGGGCGCCAGCAGGCCGATGGGCACGATCATGTTCATGTCCAGCCGGTTCCCCTTCCCGTCCCCTTGCTGCAGGATCAACGAGCCGATGCCCAGCAGCTTGCCGTCGGTGCCGATCAGGCCGCAGCCGCCCCAGAACGGGTGTGCTGGCGCGGTGAACAGCGCGTCGTCCAGCACGTATTCCCAGTAGCCGGCAAATTCCTGGCGGCCGACGATCCGCGTCTCGATCGCGTGGTGGCGCCCGCCGCCGGCGGCCATCACCGCCTGGTCGCCGACCTTCAGCCGATCCGAGTCGCCCAGTTCCAGCACCGGCAGGTCCAGCTTGCCCAGGGCCTGCACCAGGCCGAAGCCGGATTCCTGGTCAAAGGCGAGCGCGTGGCCTTGCACCGCCTTGCCGTCATTGGAGGTGATCCAGATCGTTTCAGCCTCGGTCACCAGATAGCCGATCGTCGCGATCAGGCCGGTATCGGAGATCACAACGCCGCTACCGGCCCGCTCGGTTCCCAGCGTATTCGCGGTAAACGCATCGGCCGGGATATAGGTCTTGAGGCTCACGACCGCTCTCAGCGCCCGCTCCAGGTCGAAGGAGTAGTCGCTCGGGTCGGGCTGCAGATTGGGCGGAATCTCCCAGTCTTCCTTTTTCATGCCTCGACGTCGTCCCTGATTTGGGCGTCCCTTCGGTGGCGTATCGCTCATGGCATCCGACTATATCGGCTCTTTCCGCGCGGTGGACAATGTCGAGGCCCGCCGAACGGGCGATTCATCGTGACCGCGACCGCTCATTCGCCTCGACCTGCTCGGGTGTGAGCTGGAATCCCGCGATGATGTGATAGGAGGGACCGGCGACACCATTGCCGACCGGCAGCGCCAGCTCCAGCCCCTTGCTGGTCAGCGTGACCCGATCGACATTGGGCGGGAAATCGACCCGCACCGGCAGCAACTGCTTGTCGATCACCTCGCCGCCACGCATCACCGCGACGAAGGTGGTCAGGTCCGCCTGGCGCCCCGCCATCGCGGGCCCGCGCTGGACCGAGATGGTAACGGATACCTTGGCCGCCAGCGTGTTGTCGTCCGATCCCTGGGAGCATTCCCCGTCGACCCGGGTGACATGGGCCTGCACCACCATGTCCGTCAGGTCGCGGCCGGTGCCGTTGAACTGCGTGACGTCGGCCAGGGCCGGAACCAGTTGCGCGACCGGACAGGCCGGCGCGAACTCATTACGGCTGGGGCCGCAGCCGAACAGCGGCAGCAGCAGGACCGGCAGCGCCGCGCGCAGCAGCGCCGTCCGCACCGTGGGCCGGGCCACCGTCCCCGCGGCCTTCATGCCGGCGGGCATCATCCCCACGGGCATCGTCCCCACGGGCATTATCACAACAGGCATCATCACAGTGCCGCGCGCAGATATTGCGGCAGCAGCGCCGGTTTCACGCCCAGCGCCTTGGCAGCGCGCAGCGGCCAGGCCGGATCGGCCAGCAGGCCACGCGCCAGCAGCACCACGTCGGCGCGGCCATTGGCCACGATCTCCGCCGCATGGGTCGGTTCGGTGATCAGACCGACCGCGCCGGTGGCGATGCCCGCGCGGTTGCGGATCGCGTCGGCGAACGGCACCTGGTAGCCGGGATGCAGCGACGGGATCGTCTGGTCCGGCGCCACGCCGCCCGAGGAGCAGTCGATCAGGTCCACCTTCCCGGTATCGGCGATCATCCGGGATACCGCGACGGTGTCCTCGATGGTCAGGCCGCCGGCCACCCAGTCGGAACACGACAGGCGGACCCATAGCGGCAGGTCGGACGGCCATTCGACCCGCACCGCCTCGATCACTTCCATCAGGAAGCGAACGCGGCCCTTCAGGTCGCCGCCATAGCCATCGTTGCGGTGGTTGGACACGGGCGACAGGAAGGAATGGCCCAGATAGCCGTGCGCGCCATGGATCTCGGCCAGCTTGAACCCGGCCTGCCGCGCCATGCGGGCCAAGGCGGCGAACTGGCCGACGATGCCGGCGATCTCATTCGTCGTCAGCGCGTGCGGCACGGTCGCGCCGTCCGTGGCCGGCAGGGCGCTGGGGGCGACGGGGGTCCAGCCGCCATCCGCCACCGGGATCGGCTTGCCACCTTCCCAGGGCACCTGGCAGGACGCCTTGCGGCCGGCATGCGCCAGCTGGATGCCCGGCACCGCGCCGCACAGCCCGATCACCGACGCCAGGCGGGTCAGCAGCCCCTGGTGCTCCGGTGTGTAGCCGCCCAGGCAGCCATGGGTGATGCGGCCGATGGCGGACACGGCGGTCGCCTCGGCGATCACGATGCCGGCGCCACCGGCGGCCCGAGCACCCAGATGCTGGACATGCCAGTCGGTGCCGAGTCCTTCGACGGCGCTGTATTGGCACATCGGCGCCACCACGATGCGGTTGCGGGCGGTCACCGACCGGAAGCTGATCGGCTGGAAGAGCAGAGGCGTGGACATCCGGGACGTGATTCCTGGTTCGAGGAGCGATCGATGAAGCCATATACCGCGTCGCACGCCTGAAGCCACCCGGCGCCGCGCGGCCGATGCCCGCAAACCCGGCACCGGCGATCGCGCATCGGCAAACCCACACCGGCAATCCGGCATCGATAAGCGGGTGTCGGCGCCCGGCGGCGTCGGCCGATGGCGCGGCAACGCGGTATCGCGGTATCGCGGCGCGGCAAGGCGCGATACTACGGAGCGGCACAGACCGTCGGGGGTGCGCGATGGTGAACATCCTGTCCATCCAGTCCTGGGTTGCCTATGGCCATGTCGGCAATGCCAGCGCCGTCTTTCCGCTGCAGCGCCTGGGCGCCGAGGTCTGGGCGGTGAACACGGTGCAGTTTTCGAACCACACCGGCTACGGTGCCTGGCGCGGCTCCGTCCATACCGGCGACTCGGTACGGGACGTGGTGGACGGCATCGCCGATCGCGGCGTGCTGGGCGGCTGTGACGCCGTGCTCAGCGGCTATGTCGGCGGGGCGGATATCGGCGATGCGATCCTGCACGCCGTCGCCAGCGTGCGGCGGGCCAATCCGCGGGCGCTGTATTGCTGCGACCCGGTGATCGGCGATGTCGGCCGCGGCGTGTTCGTGCGGCCAGGGATCGAGGATTTCCTGCGCGACCACGCGGTGCCCGCGGCGGACATCCTGACCCCGAACCGGTTCGAGCTGGAGCGCCTGACCGGGCACGCGTGCCCGACGCTGGAGGCGGCGAAGCGCGCGGTGCTGCGCCTGCGCGCGGATATGCACGACCAGGGGCCGGCCTGCGTGCTGGTCACCAGCCTGGACACCGCAGAGACCCCGCCGGACTGCCTGGACATGCTGACCTTCGAGGCGGGCGGCTTCCACCGGCTGCGCACGCCGAGACTGGCGCTGGACATCAACGGTGCCGGCGACGCCATCGCCGCGCTGTTCCTGTTCCACCGGCTGCGCACCGGCAGCGCCGTCGCGGCGCTGGAGGCGGCCGGCTCCTCCATTTACGGCCTGCTGAAACGGACCGCCGAGGCGGGATCGCGGGAAATCCTGACCGTCGCCGCCCAGGAGGAGTTCGTGTCACCGTCCCGGCTGTTCCACGCCGAGACGTGCTGACCCGGCGGCGACGCCATCCGGCGCGTCACCGCCCGGAATCGGTCCGGGCCGTCCGAACAGGAAGCCCTGGCCGTATTGCACGCCTAGTTCCAGCATCAGCGACACATCTTCCTCGGTTTCGACCATTTCCGCGATCGTCTCGGCCTTTGATGAGGCGGCCATGTCCTGCATCGCCCGCACGAAGGACCGGCCCTGCTGCCCCTCGGAGGCGGATCGCACAAAGGCGCCATCGATCTTCAGGTAGTCCACCCGCAGGTCGCGCACATAGCGGAACGAGGCGCTTCCGGCGCCGAAATCATCCAGGCACACGGCGACCAGCGCGGCGCGCAGCCGGTCCACCTGCATCGCGGCCGCGGCCATGTCCTCGATCTCAACGGTCTCGGTGATCTCCACCAGCAGGCGGCGCGGCGGCAAGCCTACCAGTTCCGCCAGCAGCTTCTGCACGAAGGTCGGGCTGACGATGGACCGGCCGGACACGTTCACCGCGATCGAGGCACCCGTCCGCCGGATGGCCCGCACCGCTCGGCGCAGCACCGCCAGGTCCAGGTCGGGAGACAGGCCCAGGGCCTCCACCATCGTGACGAAATCCTGAGTCCCCATCGCGTCCGATGCGTCCGGCGGCAGGCGCAGCAGCGCCTCGTAATGATGGATCTGCCGGTCCCGCAACGACACCACCGGCTGATACGCCAGGGTGAACCGCGAGCCGGTGATCCGCGCGGCCAGCGCGCGCTTGCGGGTACTCACCTGCTCGATGATGCCCGACAGGCCCTTGGCGCCGCCCAGGGCCTCGACGCCGTCGATCCCGCCGCTGCCAAAGCGCGACAGCGCCAGGCGCAGCGCCTGCACCGACTGGCTGATGCTCAGCAGCCCGGCATTCAGGTCGATCGTGGTCTGCCGCACCTCGGCGGCGGTGCCGCCCAGAGAGCTGCCGACCAGGCCGCTCAGGGAGCGGGACAGCTGCGCCATGTCGATCGGGCCGGGGCCCAGGATGCCGAAACGCCCGTCGCTGATCTCCCCCAGCACCACGTGGTCGCCGCCGGTCTCCGCGGCCAGCCGGCCGATCATATGGGTCAGCGCGCCGCGGTGGGTGGCGTCGAGGCCCTTCACGTCCAGCAGGCCCATGACGCCGGCCTGCCCGGCCTTGAGCCAGTTGGCCGCCTCGATCTGAAAGTCCCGCCCGCCACGGACCCAGGGCAGCGACGACACCTTGCCGTCCGGGGGCGGCGCCAATGTCAGCAGGTAGCGCGGCGCCGGCCCGTCCACCAGCATGCCGGACAGCACGTGCCGGCTTTCGGCGGCATTGGCGACGCCGAGGAGCAACGGCGCGAGCCGGCCGCGCGAGGCGATCACGGCCAGGGCCCGCGCCAGTGCCTCCCTGTCACGCGGCGCGATCAGGCTGCAGAGCTGGCGCCCGACCGCGTCCCGCGACGGCATGTCGAACACGGTGCTGACAGCGCCGCCGGCCCAGCGGATCGTGCCGTCCGGGTCCAGATCGATCAGCACGTCCGCCGAGGCGAAGGCGAAGGCGATCATGTCGTTCAGCCGGGTGAGATCGCGCACGACGGCCAGGTGCAGCCCGGGCCGCAGGCGGCTGACGCTCAGCGACAGCGTCACGGCGTGGGCGCCAGCGACGGCGCGCAGCTGGCGCTGATCGAGGATGGTGCCGCTGGGCGCGGTGAAGCCCGCGACCTTCTCCATCAGGTCCGGGCAGATGGCGGCCAGGCCGGTGAAGACATTCTCCAGCGGCGTGTCGGGCAGCAGCGGATACAGCAATGCGCGCGCCGACGGGTTGATCATGAGCACCATGCCCGCGGTATCGAAGCTGAGGAGTCCGATCGGGGCGCGCCGGACGATCTCGGCGAGGTCGTCGGCATCGGCGGACTGTCCGTCATGCCGAGACCCCTCTGGCGAAGGCCCTTCTGGCACGGGCCCCTCTGGCAAGGGCCCCTCTGGCAAGGGCCCCTCTGGTTCGTCCGGCGAAAGCCCTTCCGGCGAATGTCCCTTTGGCGAATGTCCCTTTGGCAAAAATTTCGTTGGCCGGGAGCCCGTTGGCGGGGTTCCCTCAGGGCGTTCATCCAGGCGATTCACCGCAACCTCCGCGTCCCGGGCCCGGACTAGCAGGGGATGCTTAAGCCTTGGTTAACCGGCTGACCCGGCGCGGGTCGCCACAACCCACGGTTACCCACAGGGCGGCGGCGCCGGTGGGCGGGACATTGATAGTTGTCCACAGCTTTCTGATGCCCGGCGGCATTCCGCCCTTGCCGCGTCGGACGCCTGCCTATACCGTATCTAGTAGTTAGAACCTCTCAAGGGACCATGATATGGTATGGAGCGAGGAAACGATCCAGCGCTTGAGGGAATTGTGGGATCAGGGTCTTTCCACGGCCGAAATCGGCCGGCGGCTTGGCGTATCGAAGAACGCCATCGTCGGCAAGGCCCATCGGCTCGACCTGACCGCGCGGCCCTCCCCCATCCGCCGAGAGGCTTCCCCACGGACGGAGCGTCCTGCCCCGACCGTGCGTCCCGCCGGTCCGACCTTGCCGCCGCTGCCCAGCGCCGCCGCGCCCGTGCACGCCTCCGGCGGCATGTCCCATGCCGTATCCCCGGCGGTCTCCGTTGCCGCCCCGCCGGCCCAGGCGCTGCGGCCGGTGACGCCGCTGCCGCGGCCGGTCGCGCCGCCTCCGCCGCCCGTGCGGCCGGTCGCCGCGCCGTCCCCGTCGCGCCGCAGCGCCCCCGCGTGCTGCTGGCCGATCGGAGAGCCGGGCAAGAAGGATTTCCGCTTCTGTGACGGGGCGTCGGTCCCCGGCAAGCCATATTGCGAGGAACACGCCAGGCTCGCCTATGTCCGCATCCGCGACCGGAAGGAGGACGCGGCCTGAGGCGGACCGGCCGTGGCCGGCCCGGACCGTGGAATCCCCGGACCGTGGATCTAGCCGTGGATCTAGCCGTGGATCTCTGGGGCGACGGCTCCCCGGGCGGCGGATATCCGGACCGTGGAATCCCCGGGGTGATGGGTGAACAGCGTGAAGCGAGGCAGCCGGCGTGTCCGGATGACGGGCCGCCACCTCCGGCGAGTCGGGCCCGGGTCGCCGGCGGTGGCGCCGGCACCCGGGTTGGGGCGCCCGGGCAAGGCGCTCTGGCAAGACGCTCTGGCAAGGCGCCCGGGTCAGGCGCCCGGGTCAGGCGATCGAGCCGGCCGGTCCCGGCTTGGCGGGCGGATGGGCCCGCCGCTATAAGGACCGCGATCCTGTAGCCGAGAGTCCCGATGACAATCGATAGCGCCACGATGAGCGCCGCTTCCCCCGCGTCCGACGACGATCTTGCCACCGTCGCGCGCATCTGCATGGTCAACAGCCAGATTCGCCCCAACCGGGTGAACGACCCGCGCATCCTGGCGGCGATGCGGCGCATCCCGCGCGAAGGCTTCGTGCCGGCGGCGCGGCGCCACATGGCCTATCTGGATGAGGACGTGCCGCTGGGCCATGACCGTTTCCTGATGGAACCGATGGTGCTCGCGCGCATGCTGAAAGCCGCGAACCCGCGGGATGGCGAACGGGCTCTGGTCGTCGCCGCGGGCGCGGGATACGGCGCCGCGGTGCTGGACGCCTGTGGCTGCAAGGTCTTCGCGCTGGAGGAAGACCCCGACCTGATCCGCCTTGCCCGCGAGGTGCTGCCGCGGGAAGCGCCGAACGTGACCCTGGTCACCGGTCCGTTGGCAGATGGCTGGGCCGCGGAGGCGCCCTTCGACCTCATCGTCATCGAGGGCGCGGTCCCCGAGGTTCCGGCGGCATTGACGGGACAGCTCGCGCCGGTCACCGGCCGGCTGCTCACGGTGCTCGACACCGGCGCCGGCATCACCCAGGCCGTCATCGGCGAGATGACGGCGGCCGGGCTGCGCACCTGTCCTCTGTTCGATTGCGGAACGCCGCTGCTGCCGTCGCTGCGCAAGGCGCCGGTCTTCGAGTTCTGACCGGCGTCCCGTCCATGCGACCGGCGGCAATTTGACCGGCGGCAATTTGACCGGCGGCAATCGGACTTGACCAACCGCCCGGCACGCGCCGCAAAAGCCACACCGGGGACGCAATATGGTCCGCTAACGCACGCGTTTTGCAGGGAATGCTAGACAGATCGCCTCGGTTCAGGGGAAATCTGCACACACATGCACCGTGGGCGCATTGCGGCAACGCGCCGTTAACCGGTTGTTCAGAAAGTCTGCCGATATTGAGGGGCGGCGCTGCCGACGCCCTTGGGAGAGTACCTATGGGTCTGCGTCTTGGTCTGCTCCTGAGCCTCAGCGTCGTGGCGGTGTCAGCCACGGCCATGGCGCAAACGGCACCCACGGCGCGCAAGCCGACGGCAGCGGCGCCGCAGCCGCGCAAACCGGCCGCCAGGTCCGCGCGCAGCGGCGATCCCGGCACCCCGCGCACGCTGGCCGAAGCGCTGGCGGCAACCTATTCGAACCAGCCGGCCCTGCAGGCGGAGCGGGCCAAGCTGCGGGCAACGGACGAAAACGTGCCCGCCGCGCTGTCCGGCTGGCGCCCCACCGTGGTGATCGCCGGCTCCACCGGCTACGGCGATGGCATGACACGCGCCTATACGTCGACGCTGAACAGGGTGGTGAACTCCCGGAACGACCGGCTGATCGGCACGGCGCAGGCGACCGTCACGCAGAACATCTATACCGGTGGACGGACACAGGCGCAGGTCAACCAGGCGAAGAACCAGGTCTACGCCGAGCGGGCGACCCTGCTGGCGCAGGAACAAAGCAGCTTCAGCGACACCGTCAGCGCCTATGTCGGCGTCATCTCCGCTCGGCAGCTCCTGGCCCTGCAGGTCAACAACGAGCAGGTGCTGGCCAAGCAGCTGCAGGCGACCAACGACCGGTTCCGGGTGGGAGAGATCACCCGCACCGACGTCGCCCAGGCCGAGGCGGCACTGGAAGGCGCCAAGGCATCCCGGGAGAAGGCCGAGGGTGACCTGCAGACGGCGCGCGCCACCTACACGAAGGTCATCGGCTATGATCCGCCCGACGACCTGATCGAGCCGCAGCCGCTGGCCCTGCCGGTGAGAACAGAGCAGGACGCGGCGCAGCTGGCCTCGACCAACAACCCGAACGTGCTGACCGCGATGTTCAACAACGCGGCCAACAAGGATGCGATCGACGTCGCCTTCTCGCAGCTGATGCCGCAGGTCAGCGTCCAGGGGCAGACCTTCCAGCAGCAGAACGCCGCTTCCCGCAGCACGTCCACCAATGGCTATGCCGTCACCGCACAGGTCAGCGTGCCGCTGTACCAGGGCGGCTCGGAATACTCCGGCGTGCGCAAGGCACGGCAGACGCAGCAGCAATCCCAGCGGGAGATCGAAAATCAGCGCCGGATCGCGGTGCAGGCGGCCGTGCAGGCCTGGGATACCCTGGTTGCCGCCAGGGCCGCGGCCGAGAGCACGCGGGCGCAGATCAGGGCCAACGAGGTCGCGCTGGAAGGCGTGGAGCGCGAGGCGATCGTCGGCAGCCGCACCACGCTGGACGTGCTGAACGCGACGCAGACCTTGCTGAACTCCCGCACCAACCTGGTCACCGCGCTGTCGCAGGTGGTCATCGCCTCCTACCAGGTGGCGTCGGCGATCGGCCGCCTGACGGCACGCGACCTGCACCTGCCGGTGCCGCTGTATGACGACACCGCCTATTACAACGCCGTGAAGGACCGCTGGGCCGGCCTGGGCGACTACGCCACCGACCAGCCGGGCCGCTGACCATGAGGTGACACAACCCATGCCGGAGCCGACCAAGGCCACCACGCAGGATGCCGCCGACCCGTCGATGGAGGAGATCCTCGCCTCGATCCGGCGCATCCTGAACGAGGACGAGACCAGCGCGGCGGCCGAACCGCCGCCGGAGCCCCAGCCGCAGGCCGAGGCGGACGACGACGTCCTGGTGCTGGATCGCTCCATGCTGGTCACACCGGCCGACGAGGCCCCGCTCCTGGCGGAGCACGCCGCGACGGACCATCCCGCCGCCGATCACCGTGCCGAGGCCGCCGAACCGGCGGCTGGCGCCGCCGCTGCCCTGCCGCCGCCCGACCTCGCCCGAACCGAGGGCGTGACCGCGCCGGCGGCGCTGCTGGCGCCGGAGGCCGCGGCGGCGGCGGCATCCTCGGTCGACGGGCTGCTGCGCACGCTGGCGGCCAGCCGGTCCACCCAGGTCCATCGCGGCGGGCCCACCCTGGAGGACCTGGTGCGGGCGGAAATGCGCCCGCTGTTGAAGGAATGGCTGGACAGCCACCTGCCCGACCTCGTGGAACGGCTGGTCAGGGCTGAAATCGAAAGGGTCGTCGGCCGGGCGGTTTCCTGATAGGAGGCCGGTTTCGCCCCGCTGGCCCCGCCGGGGGCCTGGCCCGTTTGACACAGTGATCGAGACACAGATGACCCTGGACAGCCGGTTCGCGCCCGCGGACGTGGAACCCCGCCTTTATGAAGGCTGGGAGAGAAACGGCAGCTTTGCCTGCGACCCGTCGTCCAACGCGCAGCCCTTCACCATCATGATCCCGCCGCCGAACGTCACTGGCAGCCTGCACATGGGACATGCGCTGACCTTCACGATCCAGGACACGCTGATCCGCTGGCGGCGGATGCAGGGCCGCGACGCGCTTTGGCAGCCGGGTACCGACCATGCCGGCATCGCGACGCAGATGGTGGTGGAGCGGCTGCTGGCCGCCGACGGCAAGGACCGCCGCGACATGGGCCGCGACGCCTTCGTCGAGCGGGTCTGGCAATGGAAGGCCGAATCGGGCGGCACCATCACCCGCCAGCTGCGCCGCCTGGGAGCCTCGCTGGACTGGCCGCGCGAGCGCTTCACCATGGATGCCGGCCTGTCCGAGGCGGTGCGGGAAGTGTTCGTCACCCTGTACCGCGAGGGCCTGATCTACCGCGACCGCCGGCTGGTGAACTGGGACCCGAAGCTGCAGACCGCGATCTCCGACCTGGAGGTCGAGAACCGGGATATGAAGGGTTCGCTGTGGTATCTGCGCTACCCGGTGGAGGGGGAACCCGGCCGTTTCATCATCGTCGCCACCACGCGGCCCGAGACGATGCTGGGCGACACCGCGGTGGCGGTGCATCCGGAGCATCCGGCGATGGCGGGGCTGATCGGCAAGCGGGCGATCCTGCCGCTGGTCGGCCGCTCGATCCCGATCGTCGCCGACACTTACGCCGATCCGGAAAAGGGCACCGGCGCGGTGAAGATCACCCCGGCGCATGATTTCAACGATTTCGAGGTCGGGCGGCGCCACGGCCTGCCGATGCCGTCGGTGCTGGACAAGCAGGCCGCTATCACGCTGACCGAGATCGAGGCCGATCTGCGCGCGGTGGACGGCGTCGCCGATCCCGCCTTCGTGCGTTCGCTGGCCGGGACGGACCGGTTCAAGGCGCGCGCCGCCATCATCGCGGAGCTGGAACGGCTGGAGCTGCTGGAGAAGATCGAGCCGCACACCAACACCGTCCCGCACGGCGACCGCGGCGGCGTGCCGGTGGAGCCGCTGCTGACCACGCAGTGGTACTGCAACGCCGAGGTGCTGGCAAAGCCGGCGATCGAGGCGGTGGAGACCGGCAGGACCGTGTTCGTGCCGAAGCAGTGGGAAAACACGTTCTTCGCCTGGATGCGCGACATCCAGCCGTGGTGCATCTCCCGCCAGCTCTGGTGGGGCCATCGCATCCCGGCCTGGTACGGGCCGGACGGGTCGGTGTTCGTCGCCAAGGATGCGGCGGAGGCCGCCGCCCTCGCCCGCGCCCGGTATGGCCGCGACGAGGTGCTGACGCAGGACGAGGACGTGCTGGACACCTGGTTCAGCGCCGCGCTGTGGCCGTTCTCCACCCTCGGCTGGCCGGACAGGACGCAGGAGCTGGATCGTTACTATCCCGGCGACGTGCTGGTCACCGGTTTCGACATCATCTTCTTCTGGGTCGCCCGCATGATGATGATGGGCCATCACTTCATGAAGGACGTGCCGTTCCGTACCGTCTACATCCATGGCCTGGTGCGCGACGAGAAAGGGCAGAAGATGTCCAAGTCGCGCGGCAACGTCATCGACCCGCTGGAGCTCATCGACAGCTACGGCGCGGATGCGCTGCGCTTCACCATCTGCGCGCTGACCGGCCCCGGCCGCGACGTGAAGCTGGGTGCCTCCCGCGTGCAGGATTATCGCGGCTTCATCACCAAGCTGTGGAACGCGGCGCGGTTTTCCGAAATGAACGGCATGCGGATCGATCCCGGCTTCGATCCCGCCTCGGCGAGGCTGCCGCTGTCGCGCTGGCTGCTGGATGCGTTCAACACCGCGCTGGCGGACGCGACCGCGGCGCTGGATGCCTATCGTTTCGATGAATACGCCGCCGCCTGTTATCGTTTCGTGTGGCATGATGTCTGCGACTGGTTCCTGGAGTTCGCCAAGCCGCTGCTGGCCGAGGGCGCCGATCCGGCGCATGCGGCGGAGATCCGGGCGGTCGGCGCGCATGTGCTGGGGCTGACCCTGCGGCTGCTGCATCCGGCGGTGCCCTTCGTGACCGAGGAGTTGTGGGATCGCTTCGGCTATGGCGAGCCATGCAGCCTGATCGGATCCGCATGGCCGGAGGCCCAGCCGGTCACCGAGGCCGCCGCCGCGCGCGCGGAGCTGGACTGGGTGGTGCGGCTGATCAGCCTCGTGCGGTCGGTGCGCAATGAGATGAACGTGCCGCCGTCGAAACCCTCCCCGGTGCTGCTGCAGGGCGCGCCGGCCGAGGCCCTGGCGCGGGCGGAGCGCTGGCTGGAGGCGATCCGCCGGCTGGCCCGCGCCTCCGAGGTGCGGGACCTGTCCGGCGACGTGCCGACGGGATCGGCGCAGGCGGTGCTGGATGAAACCACCGTGATCCTGCCGCTGGAGGGGCTGATCGACCTCGGCGCCGAGCGCGCCAGGCTGACCAAGGAGCGCGACAAGCTGGCCGCGGATGCGAAGAAGACGCAGCAGAAGCTGGCGAACGCCGATTTCGTCGCCCGGGCGAAGGAAGAGGTCGTGGCCGAGAACCGCGAGCGGCTGGCGGCGGCGGAGTCGGAGATCGCCCGCCTGACCGCGGCGCTGGCGCGTCTCGGGTAGCGCGGGGCGGGACGGCGCCCTTGCCCGCGACGGCCGCCCTCCTGCCTGCCGACACGTGGCCGGAATCGGCATCGCCGTCACGCAACGCATTGACGCCGCCGCGTCGCCTCCCTATTAGTAGTTGTCCCTCCTGAAAATGGGCTGGCTTGGGTTCGATCTGGTTTGAGTTCGATCCCCGCGTGCCGCCCGCTTCGACATTCACAACCGGCTTCGATCGACTGGGTTTGACCCGACCGGGCACCGACCCAACCGATATCCCGAGTCTGATCGGGCCCCCAACTCCGTACCCGTACGTCCGAGGTTCCGATTCATGCATCTCGCTGAACTCAAGAAGAAAACACCAGCCGAACTGGTGAATTTCGCCGAATCCCTGTCGGTGGAGAACGCGTCCTCCCTGCGCAAGCAGGACATCATGTTCGCCATCCTGAAGAACCTGGCGGATAGCGACCAGGTCATCCAGGGCGAAGGCACGCTGGAAATCCTGCCCGACGGATTCGGCTTCCTGCGCAGCCCGGAAGCCAATTACCTGCCGGGTCCCGACGACATCTATGTCAGCCCCAGCCAGGTCCGCCGCTTCGGCCTGCGCACCGGTGATACGGTCGATGGCCAGATCCGCGCCCCGCGGGAAGGGGAGCGGTATTTCGCCCTGGTCAAGGTCGACACGGTCAATTTCGAGCCGCCCGAGGCGGTTCGCCACCGCGTCAATTTCGACAACCTGACGCCGCTCTACCCGGAAGAGCGGCTGAAGATGGAAGTCGAGAACTTCCAGTCGGTCGCCAAGGGGCCGACCAAGGATTTCACGCCGCGTGTCATCGACCTGATCAGCCCGATCGGCAAGGGCCAGCGCGCGCTGATCGTGGCGCCGCCGCGCACCGGGAAGACGGTGATGCTGCAGAACATCGCCACCGCGATTTCCGCCAATCACCCCGAGGTCTTCCTGATCGTGCTGCTGATCGATGAGCGGCCGGAGGAAGTCACCGACATGGCCCGCAGCGTGAAGGGCGAGGTGATCGCCTCCACCTTCGATGAGCCGGCGACGCGCCATGTGCAGGTGACCGAGATGGTGCTGGAGAAAGCCAAGCGCCTGGTCGAGCACAAGCGCGACGTGGTGATCCTGCTGGACAGCATCACCCGCCTCGCCCGCGCCTACAACACCGTGGTGCCGTCATCCGGCAAGGTGCTGACCGGCGGCGTCGATGCCAACGCGCTGCAACGCCCGAAGCGTTTCTTCGGTGCCGCCCGTAACATCGAGGAAGGTGGCTCCCTGACCATCATCGCCACCGCGCTGATCGATACCGGCAGCCGCATGGACGAGGTGATCTTCGAGGAGTTCAAGGGCACCGGCAATTCGGAAATCATCCTGGACCGGAAACTGTCCGACAAGCGCGTCTTCCCGGCGATCGACATCACCAAGTCGGGCACCCGCAAGGAGGAATTGCTGGTCGAGCGCAGCACGCTGTCCAAGATGTGGGTGCTGCGGCGCATCCTGAACCCGATGGGCACCACGGACGCCATGGAGTTCCTGCTGGACAAGCTGAAATACAGCAAGACCAACAACGATTTCTTCGACGCGATGAATACCTGAGGCCGGGAATACCTGAGGCCGGAACCGGCGGGCGCGTGCCCGCCGGCGGCACCGGTCTCAGGCCGCCACGCCGCCTCGCGCCTTCTCCCGCAGGTCGAATTTCTGGATTTTTCCGGTCGACGTCTTCGGCAGCGGCCCGAACGTCACGTATCGCGGGCATTTGTAGTGCGCGAGGTGCTGGCGGCACCAGGCGATGACGTCCTCCGCCGACACCGCGGGCGCATCCGGCTTCAGCGTGACGAAGGCCTGCGGCGTCTCCCCCCATTTATCGTCCGGACGGGCGACGACCGCGGCCTCCATGACCGCCGGGTGCTTGTACAGCACCTCCTCGACTTCCAGGGACGAAATGTTCTCGCCCCCGGAAATGATGATATCCTTCGCCCTGTCCTTGATCTCGACATAGCCGTCAGGGTGCATCACCGCCAGGTCGCCGCTATGGAACCAGCCGCCGGCGAAGGCCTCCGCGGTGGCGGGCTGGTTCTTCAGATAGCCCTTCATCACGGTGTTGCCGCGCAGCATCAGCTCGCCCATCGAGGTGCCGTCGGCCGGCAGCGGTGTCATGGTGTCCGGGTCCATCACCGCGGCATCCTCGATCATCGGCGTGATCACGCCCTGGCGGGCCATGAACGCCGCCTTCCGGTCGATCGGCATCTCATCCAGACCGGGCTGCCACAGGCAGACGGTGGACGGGCCATAGGTCTCGGTGAGCCCGTACAGATGCGTCACCGCGAAGCCCATGGCCTCCATCTGCGCGATCACGGTGGACGGCGGGGCGGCGCCGCCGGTGGCGATCTTCACCGTCTGCGGAAAGCTGCGCCGCGCCGCGTCCGGCGCATGGATCAGCATCGACAGCACCACCGGCGCGCCGCACATATGGGTTACGCCATGATCGGCGATGGCGGCGAAGATCAGCGCCGGCTCGACCCGGCGCAGGCAGACATGCGTGCCGCCCGCCAGGGTGACCGCCCAGGTGTAGGTCCAGCCGTTGCAGTGGAACATCGGCAGCGTCCACAGATAGACGCTCTGCGGTGACAGTTGGAAGGTCAGCGCATTGGCGCAGGCATTCAGATAGGCGCCGCGATGATGCGCGACGACGCCCTTCGGGTTCCCCGTGGTGCCCGAGGTATAGTTCAGCGCGATCGCCTGCCATTCGTCGTCCGGCAGGCGTACCGGGTGCGACGGGTCGGCGGCAGCCAGAAAATCCTCATATTCGACGGTGCCGACCCGCTCCAGGCCGCCGACATCGTCGATGTCCACCACGCGTGCGTTCAACCCGTGTATGGCGGGACGCATGACGGCGGCGAATTCGGTATCGGTCAGTACGACCTTGCTCTCGGAATGGCCCAGGATGAAACCGATCGCCGCCGAATCGAGGCGGATATTGATCGAGCACAGCACCGCGCCGAGCATCGGCACGGCGTAGTGTGCCTCCAGCATCTGCGGGGTGTTCGGGGCCATGATCGCCACCGTATCCCCCTTCCCCACGCCGGCCTTGGCGAGAGCGGAGGCCAGGCGGCGGACGCGTTCCAGGAACTGGCCGTAGGTGAAGCGGCGGTCGCCGTGAATGACCGCGACCCGGTCCGGGTAGATGCGCGCGGCGCGGGTCAGGAAGGAGACAGGCGACAGCGGAACATGGTTCGCCGGCGTACGATCGAGATCCTGATCGAAGATGGACATGAGCATTTCCTCTTGGCCGCCCGGCGGGACGGGTTCGTCCGGGCGTGGTCCGCTGGACCGAGCGGTGAAGCTATGGCACAGCCGGCCGCGGATGTCGCGCCAACCTGTCGCGCGGCCAGCCGGGAGAGAATGCCATGCCGGAATTCCTGAAGATCACGGTCGAGGATCACGTCGCCACCGTGATGATGAACCGCCCGCCGGTGAACGCCCAGCACACTCCGTTCCGGGAGGAGATCATTGCCGCGTTCGACGGCTTCAGCGATCGCGACGATGTGCGGGTGGCGATCCTGACCGGCTTCGGCAGCATGTTCTCGGCCGGCGCCGACATGAAGGCACGCCCGCAGAGCGGTGAGCCGGGCGAATACTGGGCGTTCAACCGCTATGTGCGGGAAATGTTCAATGCCATCCACGAATGCGCCAAGCCGGTGATCGCCGCGGTGAACGGTCCGGCGCTGGGCGCGGGCTTTGGCCTGGTCGCCGCCTGCGACATCATTCTTGCCTCGGACAACGCCGTGTTCGGCATGCCGGAGATCGATATCGGCCTGATGGGCGGCGCCACCATGCTGCAGCGCTTCTTCGGCCCGTCCCGCGCGCGGCGGATGTTCTTCACCGGGTGGCGGGTGCCGGCGGCGGAGCTGTATCGCACCGGCGTGATCGAATGCGCGGTGCCGCTGGAGCAACTGATGCCGGAAGCCATGAAGATCGCCACCGACATCGCGTCCAAGAGTCCGCTGGCGATGCGCTATGCCAAGCAGTCGATGAACGTCACGATGCACATGCCGCCGCGCGACGCCTACCGGTTCGAGCAGGGGATGACCGTCGCGCTGTCGAAGTCCGAGGACGCGAAGGAGGCTCGGGACGCCTTCTTCGAGAAGCGCAAGCCGGTCTGGAAGGGCCGGTAGGCCCGGCCACGGCGGCTGCTCGGGCCGCGCGCGGCTGGATCTGCGACTTCGAGGATGCCGGAGACTTCGAGGATGCCGGACGGATTGTGGAAGGCGGTGTGAAGCTCCCTGCGTTTTCTTCGCCGCCCGACATCCCGCCTCGCCGTGTCGCACACCGCCAGCCCCGCGTCAAACGCAATTCTGCCATACGGCCATAGGGCGGCGCCGCGCCGTCTTGCGTCAGCCATAGGCAGACGACACATTCGTCCCACACAGTGCGGGAGCGCGCCTTATGGATTTCGACCTGTTCGTCATCGGCGGCGGCTCCGCCGGGGTGCGCTGTGCCCGTATCTCGGCCGGACACGGCGCCCGTGTCGCCGTCGCCGAGGAGCGTTTCTGGGGCGGAACCTGCGTCAATATCGGCTGTGTGCCCAAGAAGCTGCTGGTGCAGGCCGGCGAATATGGCGCCTGGGCCGATGACGCCGCCGGCTTCGGCTGGACCATCCAGAAGGGCCCGCATGACTGGGCGAAGCTGATCGCGGCCAAGGACCGGGAGATCACCCGGCTGGAGGGGATCTACCGCAAGCTGCTGAGCGGCGCGGGCGCGACGATCTTTGACGGCCGAGCGGTGCTGGAGGATGCGCACACGGTGCGCATCGGCGACAAGCGGGTCACCGCGGAGAAGATCGTCATCGCCACCGGCGGCCACCCGGTGCGGCCGGACATTCCCGGCGCGGAACTGGGCATCATCTCGGACGATGCGTTCTACTTGAAGACGCTGCCCCGCAGCGTGGCGATCGTCGGATCCGGGTTCATCGCGGTCGAGTTCGCCGGCATCTTCCGGGCGCTGGGTGCCGAGGTGCATCTGATCTATCGCCAGCCGCAGCCGCTGCGCGGCTTCGACCACGATCTGCGCAAAGGATTGGCCGACGCGCTGCAGCAGCAGGGCATCGTCCTGCACCCGAACTGCAGCCCCGAATCCGTCACCGCCGACGGCGCCTCGCGCCTCCTGACCTTCGGCGCCGGGCAGACGCTGGCCACGGAGCTGGTCTTTTTCGCCACCGGCCGTCGCCCCAGCACGCGCGGGCTGGGGCTGGAAGATGTGGGCGTCGCGCTGAACGCCAAGGATGCGATCCGCGTGGATGACGATCTGCGCAGCTCCGTTCCCAACATCTATGCCATCGGCGACGTGACGGACCGGATCAACCTGACGCCGATGGCCACCGCCGAGGGGCATGCGCTGGCCGATACGCTGTTCGGCGGCCGGCCGCGATCGGTGTCCCTGCAGAACGTTCCGTCAGCCGTGTTCAGCACCCCGCCGATCGCCACCGTCGGCCTGACCGAGGAGCAGGCCTGCACGATGCGCCCGGTGGACATCTATATGACGACGTTCACCCCCATGCGCCACAACCTGAGCGGCCGCGCGCGCAGGACGCTGATGAAGCTGGTGGTGGACAGCGAAACCCAGAAGGTCGTCGGGGCGCACATGCTGGGCGAGGACGCGCCGGAGATCATCCAGGGTATCGCCATCGCCGTGGTGATGGGAGCGACGAAGGCGGACTTCGACCGCACGATCGGCATCCACCCCACGGCAGCCGAGGAATTCGTGACGTTGCGGACGCGGACCCGGGTGACCGGGGTGGCGGAGGCGGCGGAATGATGCGGAACGCTTGCGACAAGAACCGTCTGTTCGTTATCCCGGAGCGGAGATCGGCGAGCTGATCCAGGACCAAAAGGAGGTCGATGGCCCGTTGGCGGAATTGTTTCGCAGACTTGATGAAATCATCGCCACGAACATTGAGCAACGCTCCGACCTCTCCGCATCGGTCGAGAACACCTATCCAACCTATCCGCGCGTGGCCTTGCAGGAACTGATTCGCAACGCCGTGATCCACCGGAACTATGAGGCAACAACGTCACCGGTGATGCTGAGCTGGTACGCCGACCGGGTCGAGATCACCAGCCCCGGCGGACCCTGTGGCATGGTGACGCAGGAGACCTTTGGCCAGCCAGGCTTGACCGATGCCAGAAACCCCGCGCTCGCGAGCGCGGCCAAGTCGATGAGATTCGTCCAGCGGTTCGGATCAGGCATTCCTCGCGCACAGGCGGCCTTGCGCCCCCAGCCCCCTTGCCCTTAGCCCCCTGCCCGGTGATCCGCATTGTCTCGCCCAGCTCAAGGACTACCGGTCTCTCATGCCGCTGGCCCAGGAAGCCCGAAAGCCGATGTTCCTGCTGCGCCCTGCCGACGGCGCCTTCGGTGGCCACCAGCAGGCGGTCGCCCGATGCTATGCCGATTTCAGTGCCTTGGCGCTGGCGATCGCGGGCCGCATCGCACTGGGACTGAAAGCCGCCCCCGGGTGACGGGCTGTCACGCCCCCCTCACCCGCCCGAACAGGCCGATCAGCGGATCATCGCCCGGCAGCGGCAGCGTGCCGGCCAGCAGGTGTCCCTGGAACTCACCCAGCGCGCGGTAGCTTTCGAACTGGCTTTCCGAAAAGAACTGATCCATCGTCGATTCATGCGGAAACGACGCGCTCCCGCTCGCATAGGCGGCGACGGCCGTCGGCACGGCGGCCAGCAGCGTCGGCTTCACATAGATGATCTCACCCTGACCCAGCAACGATCCGTCCGCGGCCAGGTACTGCACCGAACCGGATGCGAAGCCGCGCGGCTGCGCCACCTTTCCCGCCGCCACCGCCGCGCGGCTGCCGATCCCGGCCGTCGGCAGATCGATCCGTACCGGCAGATCGATCTCCGCCTTGCGGATCATCATGCCCAGATCGACGAAGGCGCAGTCCGGGTCCTGCGAGGCGTCCACCACCACGATCCAGCGGCAGCGCCGCTTCAGCATCTCGTACACCCCCAGATTGTCGAAATGCCCGCCATCGGACAGGTATATCGCCGCATCGTCACCGCGTGCCGCGCCGCGCAGCTCGTTCAGCAGCGCCGCGACCGAGTCCGCCGGCTTGGACAATTGCAGCGCGGCAGCGCTCGACCGGGCCGGATTGGCGTACCACGCTCCCAGCCGCACGTTGAACAGGGTCATCAGCAGCGCGACCAGCGGATTGGAGTGATAGCCCCAGGTCGGTGACGCCGCCGCGCCCGAGATCGTCATCACGCTGCCCAGGTGCATCCCCTTGTCCCGGCCATCCTGGTCGTATTCCGTCTCCATCCCGCCGAACAGGCGCGTCTCCACGAAGGCGCCGCGGCCATGGTCCAGCGCCCCGGACCCGCACCGATGCGGGGTCGCCACGAAGGAGGCACCCTGCCGCTCCGCCCAGGCGCCGCGCTCCCCCGTCGTGATGTTCAGCGTCATGTTCATCACCGGAAACAGGGGGCCGGCATGCGCCAGCGCCGCCAGGCGCGGATTGTCGTCATCATCGAAGCCGGTGAACGGATCGGGATGACGGGAAGCGGGATCGCGCGCGGTGCCCAGGAAGGCGCGCACCAGCCGGTTGCGGTAGACCGCGTGCATGGAAAAGCGGTTGACGTTCACCACCGAGCGCAGCCGCAGCAGGGCGGCGATCAGCAGCAGGCCCAGGCCGATCTGCAACAGCACCGGCACCCAGCGGCCGGACACCGGACAGGGCGGCGTTTCCACCCGCCCGCGGTCGCAGGCCTCCCCGGCCAGCAGCCAGTCGCTCGGCAGCCATCCGGCGATCGCCCCCAGCGTGTCCTGCAGCAGGGCCGACAGGAACGCGAACAAGGTGACGATGAACACCAGCGGCAGCACGACCTGCGCCGCCGGCAGCCAGCGCCGCCAGTTGCCGCTGTTCACGTCGGCGGTGATCCGCGCCGCCGCCTGCTTGCCCAGCCAGGATGACAGGAAGCCGGAAGCGATGGCGCTCAGGCCGGCCAGCGTGATGTTCAGGCCATGCGCCTCGCCATTGCTCAGCGTGAACCAGCGCGACGGCACGATGCAGGCCGCCGCGAACAGCGTCCAGGCCAGGTTGAACGCCAGCGTCGTGCCGTTCAGCCGCGCCAGCCACTCGCGGTCCAGGTCGCCGAACCGCGCCTCCCGCCGCCAGCCGATATACAAGGACCCGTGCGCCAGCAGCAGCCCGGTCAGCACCACCGGCGCGATCAGGGTCAGCACGTCGGCGCGCGCATCGACCCAGACCACCTCGTGCGCCTGGTTGACCACAGGGTGCAGCAGCATGTTGCGGACCGAGAACAACACCTGCAGCAGGAACCCGAAGCCGGTGGAGGACACCGCGGCGGCCCACAGCCAGCTTTTCCGGTTGGTGTCGAACAGCGCCCGCGGCCGCGACGAATCCAGCCCTTCCCCCCGCCGCAGCGGCGGCGTCCCGGCGCGCGCGACCTGGAACGAAATGACCAGGGTGGCGAAGAACCCGAACGGCAGCAGTACATTGCCGACCAGCATGCGAACCAGCCGGCGCAGGCCGGTCACGCCGGCAGGCGGCTCGACCCAGTCCCACCAGCCCGCGCCCAGCAGGTATTGCAGCGCGACCGGCAGTGACACGGCGAAGGCCAGCGCGCAGGCGGTCGCCCGCCACCGTGCCCGCTGCTGCGCCGCCTTCTCCGCCACCCATGTCCGCACGTGGTCCTGCCGCTGGCTCGGCACCCAGCGGGCGGCGGTCACGACACAGACGCCCATGGCGGCGAACCCGGCCAGGCCGATCAGCAGGGCCAGCCAGTCGCGCGCGCCAGCCGCCCAGACCAGCGTGCGATGCAGGATCGGCAGCAGTGCGATGACCAGGAACAGCGGCAGGAACACCGCCCAATTGACCAGGAAATTGCGGCCGTACAGGGCCACCGCCGCCCAGCTGTCCGCCGAGGCCGGCCCGGTGCGCGGCGCCAGGTAGTTGGTGAAGTCGCGTAGCCGGTCCAGCTCGGGGATCTGCCGCGCCCGCAGCCGCTGCTCCACGTCCAGCGCCCGCGCCTTGCCGTCCGCCGCGGGCGACCCGGACAGCATCTGATGCAGCCAGGCACTGATATAGCCGCCGCCCGACACGGTGGACAGGTAGTCGAACCGGTGCAGCACCCGTGCCTGCGCCAGTGCCTGCAGGAAGCCCAGGCAGAACGCCGAGCTGCGGATGCCGCCGCCCGACAGGCACAGGGCCGCGCCGCTGCCATGCGGCACGCCCAGCACCTCGGCCTCCCGCGCCAGGGCCTCATCTTCCGGGAGGAACTGCGCGGGCTCTGCCGGGTGACGCGTCGCCATGCGTTCTGTCCTCGCATCGATCCGCCGGCAGACTACGTGAACATCGACACGGACAACAAGGAAACCGCTCATCCCGGCGCGGCACCGGCCACCGCTGGCGGCGGACGGCCGGAACGAATTGCCGGCCAGGCCGCGGCACCGCTATCCTGCCGCCAACGGCCGACAGAGCCATGGGAGGGACATCATGAAACGACGCACATTGCTGGCCACCGCGGCGGCCGCCACCTTGGCACGCCCGGCGATCGCGGCGCCCGACAGGACGCTGATCTTCATTCCGCAGGCCAACCTGACCAGCCTCGATCCAGTCTGGACCACGGCCACCGTCACGCGGAACTTCGCCTGCATGGTCTATGAGATGCTGTATGCCCGCGACCAGGCTTTCGTACCGCGGCCGATGATGGTGCAAGGCCATGTGGTGGAGGATGACGGCAAGCGCTGGACCATGACCCTGCGGGAGGGCCTGACATGGCATGACGGGACGCCCGTGCTGGCACGGGACTGCGTCGCCAGCCTGCGCCGCTGGATGAAGCGCGACGCGGTGGGCGCCACCATCGGCGCGCGGCTGGAGGAGCTCGGCGCGCCGACCGACCGCAGCATTGTCTGGCGGTTCAACCGGCCGCTGCCGTTGCTGCCGCACCTCCTGTCGAAGGTGCAGCCGCAGCCGGTGATGATGCCGGAGCGCCTGGCAGCGACCGATCCGTTCAAGCAGGTCTCCGAGATTGTCGGCTGCGGACCGTTTCGTTTCGAACCATCTGATTATGTGTCGGGCAGCCGAGCGGCGTTTTCGAGGTTTGAGCGGTATGTGCCGCGGCAGGAAGCGCCGTCCTATCTGGCGGGCGGCCATGTCGTGAAGGTGGACCGGGTGGAATGGCGCATCATCCCCGATGCCGCCACCGCCGCGAACGCGCTGATCGCCGGCGAGGTCGACTGGCTGGAACTGCCGCAGCCGGACCTGATCCCGATGCTGAAGACCAGGCCGGGCGTCAGCACCGGTCTGCTGGACATCTTCGGCACCGTCGGAATCCTGCGGCCGAACCATCTGCTGGCGCCGACCAGCAATGTCGGGGTGCGCCGGGCGATGTTCGCCGCGATCGACCAGCGGGAGGTGATGGTGGCGGCGATGGGGGAGGATCCCGCGTCCTGGCACGTGCCGATGGGCTACTTCCTGCCCGGCTCGCCGGCGGCCAACGACGCGGGCATGGATTTCGTCCGCAAGCGTCACAGTGTCGATGATGTGAAGCGCATGCTGGACGCGGCGAAGTACGGCGGCGAGAAGATCGTATTCCTGCATCCCACCGACCAGCTCGTCTACAATGCGATATCGACGGTCGTGGTCGACCGGTTCCGCAAGGCGGGCCTGACGATCGATGAGCAGATGACCGACTGGGGCACCGTCGTGCAGCGCCGCCCGTCGAAGGAGGGCTTGGACAAGGGCGGCTGGTCGATGTTTCCCGCCGGCGCGCCGGGGCCCGAGTTCGTCGACCCCCTGTTGGCGAACACGCTGCGCAGCAACGGCTCCAAGGCCTGGTTCGGCTGGCCGGACGACCCGGCGCTGGAGGCCGCGTACAGCGCCTGGCTGGATGCGCCCGACGACCATGAGCGGCACCGCCAGGAGATCGCGTTCCAGACCGCCGCCTTCACCTCCGTTCCCTCCATTCCGCTCGGCCAGTACCTGCCGCATGCGGCCTGGCGCTCGAACGTGACCGGGCTGTTGAAGGGGTCCGCGCCGGTGTTCTGGAATGTCGAGAAGAGTTAGCGAAGGTTCCAAAATAGTAACCCGATCCGGCCGCCGGTGACGAAACGTTCATGTTTGATTCCTGAGGCGAATTTCGCAGCCGCACTCTAGGGATAGCGTCATCGGCGTCCACCGCGTCGCCTGAAATACCCGATTAATCAATAGATTAAATCGGCATCGGCCATGCGTGCGCAAAACTGCGCGCCGTCAAAATCAAGCGTCAGGCCGTTTTTTGAGCACTTCTGGCGGCGCATGGGATTGCAACTCACTCTCAACCGGCCGTAATTTGCGATTAAGAGTCGTTCGCATTTGGATGGAACCCTTGCTTACTCACACGCGCAGCCTCCGCTTTTCGACCACGCCTTCCCTGCGCCGCGCCGCGGGAACGACGCTGCTTGCCACCTCGCTGGCGGTGCCGGCACACACCCAGTCGGCACACGCCCAATCGGCACACGCCCAATCGGGGCAGGATGCCACCGCGGGTCCGGTGCAGATCCCCACCGTCTCGGTCGAGGGCGCGCAGGGCGGCGGCTATCAGGTGCAGACACCTGCCCTGACAAAACTGATGGAACCGCTGATCGACACACCGCAATCGATCAATGTCATCCCGCGCCAATTGATGACCGACCAGGGCGCCACCACGGTTGCCGATACGCTGCGCAACGTGCCTGGGGTCAGCCTCGGCGCCGGCGAGGCCGGGGCGCAGGGCAACAACCTGACGATCCGCGGCTTCTCCGCGCGCAACGATTTCTACCTGGACGGGATGCGCGATTTCGGCAGCTACTACCGCGATCCGTTCGACCTGGAGTCGGTCGAGGTGCTGAAAGGCCCGGCCTCCATCCTGTTCGGCCGCGGATCGACCGGCGGTGTCGTCAACCAGGTGACCAAGCGGCCGCAGCTCTCGCCGTTCACCACCTTCACCACCAGCATCGGGACAGACGGCACGTATCGCTTCACGTCGGACATCAACCGGCCGATCGAGGGGCTGAAGGGGTCCGCCGTCAGGCTGAACCTGATGGGCAACCTGAACGGCGTGGCCGGGCGTGACGATGCGGAATACCGCCGGCTGGGCATCGCGCCATCGGTCGCCTTCGGCCTCGGCACCGAGACCAGGCTGTTTGTCGATTACTATCATCTCCAGGAATACAACACGCCGGATTACGGCCTGCCCTGGCTGTATGCGTCGCCGGCCAACGTCTCGCGCAGCAACTTCTACGGCTTCCCGGACAGCGATTACCTGCGTACCAACGTCAATGTCGGCACCGTGCGGTTCGAGCATGATTTCGCCGACAACGTCACCGTCCACAACCAGTTCCGCTACGCCAGCTACGGCCGCGCCACGCGCATCACCGAACCGCAGGTAAACTATACCGGCATCACACCGATCACCCCGCTGTCGGCGCTGTCGGTCAACCGCAACATGATCCCGGTCGACAGCACCGAAACCTTCCTGCAGAATCAGGCCGATGTGACGGTGCGGTTCACCACCGGCCCGATATCACACGCCCTGGTCGCCGGCGTGGAACTCGGCCGGGAAACCTCGGACCCGACACGCCTGGCCTATTCCGGGGTCACCGGCACCAGCCTGATCGCCCCCTACGCGGTGCCGTTCATCTTCCCGTCCAGCCTCCGCCAGAATGTCAGCACGACATCGACGATGTACTCGGGCTACATCATGGATACGATCTCCCTGGGCGAGCACTGGGAGATTACCGGCGGCATCCGCTTCGACCAGTTCAACACCCATTATCAGCAGACGGTGGCACCGGCGACCTATCTCAGCCGCACCGACAACATGCCCAGCTACCGCACCGCGCTGGTCTACAAGCCGCAATCGAACGGCAGCATCTATTTCGCCTACGGCACGTCCTTCAACCCGTCCGCGGAATCGCTGTCGCTGGCCACCAACACCGCCGGTCTGGCGCCGGAGGAGAACGTGTCCTACGAGCTCGGCACCAAGTGGGACGTCCTGGATGGCCGGCTGACATTGTCCGGCTCGCTGTTCCAGATCCTGAAGCTAAACGCCCGCGTGCCGGATCCGAACAACGCCGCCTTCAACATCCTGGGCGGCAACCAGCGCGTGCGCGGATTCGAGATCGGCGCTGTCGGCCATATCACCGACCGGTGGGAAGTATTCTACGGCTTCTCCCACCTGACCAGCTCCGTCACCGCCTCCACCCTGCCAGCCACCGTCGGCCAGCCGCTGGCGAACACGCCGGAAAACACGCTGAGCCTGTGGAACACCTACACGCTGCCCTGGCGCGACGTGCAGATTGGCGGCGGCATCCAGTTCGTGTCGCAGCGCATCGCCAGCTCCACGCCCAATTCCACCACCGGACAGATCGAGGTCGCGCCGGGCTATTACACGCTGCAGGCGATGGCGCGGTACCCGGTGTCGCCCGGCTTCGACCTGCAGCTGAACATCTTCAACGTCACCAACACGCGCTATTACGACCTGCTGCATCCCAGCCACGTCGTGCCGGGCGCCGCCACGTCGGCCCTGCTGACGGCGACGTTCCGGTTGTAGGACGCGATGCTGATCGAAATCCCCTCCCTGCTGACCGAGGACCAGGCGGCCGCGATGCTCGGCCGCCTGCAGGCCGCCCGCTGGATCGACGGCCGCGTAACCGCCGGCTACCAGGCGCAGCGCGTGAAGAACAACGCCCAGCTGGCCGAGGACGATCCGCTGGGGCGGGAACTGTCGGACACCGTGCTGCGCGCGCTGGAACGGTGCGACCTGTTCATGTCGGCGGCCCTGCCGCTGAAGGTCTATCCGCCGATGTTCAACCGCTACGCCGAGGGCCAGGCGTTCGGGACACATGTCGATACGGCGGTCCGACGGTTGCCCGGCACGCCGGTCCGCGTCCGGTCCGACCTGTCGGCGACGATCTTCCTCTCGCCGCCGGATGGCTACGACGGCGGCGAGCTGGTCGTCGAGGACAGTTACGGCGCCCACGCCGTGAAGCTGCCGCCGGGCCACATGGTGCTGTATCCGGGCGGCAGCCTGCACGATGTGCGCCCGGTCACGGCCGGCGTCCGCTACGGCTGCTTCTTCTGGATTCAGAGCATGGTACGCGACGACGCGGACCGCACCATCCTTTTTGACCTCGATACGAACATCCAGTCGCTCGCGCGCGCCGCGCCCGACCGGCCGGAGATCGTCCAACTGACCGGCGTCTACCATAACCTGCTGCGGCGCTGGGCGGAGACCTGACCGATGCTGCGCTTGCTTCGCCGCCTGCACCGCTGGTTCGGCCTGGCGATCGCCCTGCCGGTGGCGGTCCAGGGCCTGACCGGCGCCCTGCTGGCCCTGCAACCCGCCCTGCCCGGCGCTGGCGGGTCCGACGCGCCGCCGCAGCCCGCCAGCCGGATCGTCGCCGCCGCCATCACCATGGCCGGCGCCGATGCCCGGGTGATCCGCTTCGCCGCGATCGAGGGACCGGGCGAACCGGTCACCGTCCAGCTCCTGCATCAGGACGGATCGCCGGAGATCATCCGCCTCGATCCGGTCACGCTGGAACCGGTGGCCGAGGGCTGGCTGGACCGGATGTGGCCGACGCTGCGCTCGCTGCACGTCGCGTTCCTGGCTCAGCCCTATGGCGGCCGCTCCATTGGCGGCTGGTTCGGCATCGGCCTCGTGGCGCTGCTGATCACCGGCGTGCCGATCTGGTGGCCGCGCGGCGGCGGCTGGAAGACGGCGCTGACCGTGGACACCAGGCTGCGCGGCTACCGTTTCCAGCGCAGCCTGCACGGCGCTGTCGGCGCCTGGTCGGTCGTGGTGCTGTTCGTGGTGGCCGCCACCGGCGTGGTCCTGGCCTTTCCCGCCACCTCACGCGGCCTGATGGGACTGCAGGGCGGCGGGCCGCCGCGCCAGCCGCCTGTCCGATGGGCCCAGCTCGACCCGGCCCCGCCGGACATCGACAAACTCCTGGCGGCCGCCGTCCAGGCGGTGCCGGGTGCGCGGGTCGGGCAGGTGATGCTGGGCGGACGGGGGCAACCCGTCCGCATCTTCCTGGCCCATGCCGGCACCGACGGCGCGGTGGGCCGCGTCGCCCTGCAGCTGGATCCCACCACGCTGCGGGCGCTGTCGATCCAGGACCCGCGCGCCGCTGCGCCGGCCGACCAGGCCTATCGCTGGATGCACGACCTGCACGAGGGCGCCGGCCTGGGGCCGGTCTGGCGGCTGCTGGTCGGCCTCAGCGGCGCCGCGCTGGTTCTGTTCGCCGTGACCGGGCCGCTGATGTGGTGGATGGCGCGGCGGCGGCGCGCCCGCGTCCGCCGGGCCGCTTCGCAATCCGCCCCGGCCACCTGAACCCCCAAGCGGCCTGAACCCCCTGAGCGACCTGAATACCAAGCGACCTGAACCCCCGAGCGACCTGAACACCAAGCGACCTGAACACCAAGCCAGATGACCCCATACGATCGGATACCGAACCATCCCATGCCCGACGACGTGATGCCCGGCGCCTCGATCCCCGACGCGATGACGACAGACCGTCCGATGCTGGCCGAAGGAGTCCTTCCATGAACGATGCCACCCCGCTGCCGGACGCCACCGCCGCACTTCCGCCCGTGCCGCTGACGCCATGGCAGATGTTCATGCACGCCGACCTCGTCGTGCAGTGCGTGATGGTCATCCTTCTGCTGGCCTCGGTGATCACCTGGACCATCCTGCTCGCCAAGGGGATCGAGATGGTCATGGCGCTGCGTGGCGTCTCGTCCGGGCTGCGCATCCTGCGCAAGGGGGGCGATGTCGCCGCCCTGCCGACCACCGGGTCGGGCGCTGTCGCGCACGAGCTGCTGTCGGCCGCCGAGGCGGAAGCCCACCAGTCCGCCGGCCTGCCCCCCGAGGGAATCAAGGACCGCATCGCCCTGCGCCTGCGCCGCATCGAGCTGGCGATGGCGCGGCGCCTGGGCCGGGGCACCGGAATCCTGGCCAGCATCGGCTCCTGCGGACCGTTCGTCGGCCTGTTCGGCACGGTGTGGGGAATCATGGACAGTTTCGTCCATATCGCGGCGACCCAGACCACCAGCCTCGCGGTCGTCGCCCCCGGCATCGCCGAGGCGCTGCTGGCCACCGCCTTCGGCCTGATGGCGGCGATCCCCGCCGTGCTGGTCTACAATCTGTTCGCCCGTCTGCTGGGCCATTACAGGGCGGCGCTGGGCGATCTGGGCGCCTTCGTGCTGGCGCACGCCGCCCGCGAACTGGATCGCGCCCACCAGCCCCCGCCGGCCAACGTGATCCCGGTGCTGCTGCGCCCGGCGGCGGAGTAGCCCGATGCAGTTCGACGCCGGCCATGACAATGACGACGACCTCGCCGAAACCTACGACATCAACGTCACGCCCTTCATCGACGTCATTCTGGTCCTGCTGATCATCTTCATGGTGGCCGCACCGCTGGCGACCGTGAACGTCGCGGTCGATCTCCCCGCCTCCTCGGCGGAGCGCGAGCCGCGCCCGAAGGAGCCGATCTACCTGACCCTCCGCAAGGACCTGACCCTGGCGCTGGGAGAGCAGGACGTGACGCGGGAGACCCTGGCCGCCGCGCTGCAGGCGGCGGCGCATGGCGACCACGACGCACGCATCTTCCTCCGCGCGGATCGCGGCGTCAGCTACGGCGACCTGATGGCGACGATGGACGACCTGCGCAATGCCGGCTTCCTGAAAGTGGCATTGGTCGGGCTGGAACGGCCGCAGTGAGCCGCCGCAGCCTTCGCCCCGGCGAGATGGCCGCTGCGCTGCCCCCCACCGATCAGACCTCGACCATGCCGGACGGATGGTCGGCCCCGGTATCCGGCGGCCCGCGCCGGTCCCTGCGGTGGGGCGTGGCGGGTGCCGCCGTCCTGATGGTGCATGCCGGCGCCCTGCTGACGCTGAGCCGCAGCCCCAGCCCCGAGGGGCCCGACCTCCAGACCCCGGTGATGACCGTCGAGCTGGAGCCGGCGCCGCCGCAGGAGGCACCGGCGGAGCCGGCCCCGCCCGCGCCGTCGGAACCGGCGAAGACCGAAACACCGCCGCCGCCGGAGCCGGTGACGCAGGAGGCGGTGAAGCCTGAAACGCCGCCGCCCGAACCCACCCCACCGGAACCACCGCCGCCAGAGCAGCCCCCGCCAGAGCAGCCCCCGCCGGACGAACCGCCCGTCCCCGAGGAGACGCCGCCGGAGCCGCTGCCGGAACCGCCACCGGCGCCGCCGGACGTGAGGCCGGCGGTGGCGCTGCCGCCGAAACCCGTGGCCCGGCCGCGCCCGCCGAAGCCGGTGACCAGGCCGCGGGTGACGGAACCCGCGCCGGTGCCGACCAGAGCCGAACCCGCCGCGCCGCCACCCGCCGCCCGCCCCGCCCCGGCCGCGCCGAGTGCGGCCGCGATCCAGTCATGGCAGATGCAGCTCGTTGCGCATCTGAACCGCTACAAGCGCTACCCGGCCGCCGCGCAGATGCAGCGGAAGGAGGGCGTGGTGACGGTCCGGTTCCGGCTGATGCCGGACGGGTCCGCGCAGGCGGTGCAGTTGATCCGCTCCAGCGGCACGGCCCTGCTGGATGAGGAGGCGCTGGCCCTGATCTCCCGCGCCGTGCCGCTGCCGCGGCCGGATTCGATGAACGGGCCGATCGACATCGCGGTTCCGGTGCAGTTCAGGCTGCGCTGATCCCGCCCCCGGCCAGGGCGGGAGACGCCCAGGCTGTCCCTGATATCATGGCAAAGGCGGAGCCTCGGCGCAGGCCCGTCGTCCATGCCTTTGCCGACAGGGTACCGGTGCAAAACCGGGGTTTCGCCGGCAAGCCATGGAGGGCGGGCCTGCGCCGCCATGACGGCGGGACTTCGGCCATGACGAGGAGATTCCGCCGTGACGGAGGGAATCTCCCGCCGCGGTGGGGCGCGCGATGCGGCAAACGACGCGCCGGCTGGCATGAGCGGGCCTGGCTGAAGGCGATCGCTATCCCGCCTGGCACGCCTGCTGGCGGTCCAGCATCGCCGCGACGCGGTCGATCAGCTCGTAGTCACGGTACGGCTTGCCCAGGATGGTATCCGGATCGATCCCGGCGAGCGCCGATACATCGGCATAGCCGGTGACGAACAGCACCGGCAGATCGGGACGCGTCGTCCGCGCCTCGCGGGCTGCCTCGACCCCATTCATGCCAGGCATCGCGAAGTCGATCACCATCAGGTCGATCGCGTCCCCAGGCTCCTCCTCCGAGGCCGTTTCGGGCCGTGCCAGCACGTCGAGCGCACCGCCGCCGCTGCCGGCGGTGACCACCTCATAGCCATATCGGCGCAGCATCGCCGCGGTGACCTGCAGCACCGCCGCGTCGTCATCGACGACCAGAATCCGGTGGCGCGCCTGCGTCCCGTCCCCGGCCGGCCGGCGATGACGGCGGCCGGGCAGGCCACCCTCCTGCGCCCCGCTTCCGGCGCGTGGCAGCAGCAGCCTGACCGTCGCGCCATGACCCGGGGTGGAGTCGATGAGCACGCCGCCATTGGACTGCTTGGTGAAGCCATAGACCTGCGACAAGCCCAGGCCGGAGCCCTTGCCCACCGGCTTGGTGGTGAAGAACGGCTCGAACGCCCGGGCCTTGACGGCATCCGTCATGCCGATCCCGGTGTCGGCGACCGACACCACGACATAGTCACCGGGCACCAGAAACGCCGGGAAGGCCGGGTCGGTCGGCGGCAGGTTGCATGTCGCGACGGTCAGGGTGCCGCCTTCCGGCATCGCGTCCCGCGCGTTGATGGCCAGGTTCAGGATCGCCAGCGCGAGCTGCGTCGGATCGGCCATCGCCGGCCACAGGCCCTCCGCCAGCTCGATATCCAGGCGGATCAGCCCGCCGACCGAGATCTGCAGCAGGTCCCGCATGCCGGAGACCGCCGCGTTGAGGTCCATCGGTTCAGGGTCCAGCTTCTGCCGGCGGGCGAAGGCGAGCAGCTGGCGGTTCAGTTCGGCCCCCTTCTCGGCCGCCTCGACGGCGCTTTGCAGCATCTCCCGCAGGGTTTCGTGCCCGCCGGCGGCCTCCAGCTCCGCGGCCACCTGATCGACATTGCCCAGGATCACCGCCAGGAGGTTGTTGAAGTCATGCGCCACGCCGGCGGTGATCTGCCCGACCGCATCCATGCGCTGCATTTGCCGCATGGTGGCCTCGACCTTTTCCCGTTCCTCGATCTTGGCCACCAGCTGGCGGTTGGCGGCCGCCAGCTCCGCCACCCGGTCCGCGATCCGGCTTTCCAGCGTCTCGTTCAGCCCGCGCAGGGCGGCTTCGGCGCTTCGCGCCTCGGTGATGTCGACGACCGCGCCGATATAGCCGACGAAGCGACCGTCGCGGTTGAACCGGGGCACGCCGGTGTCGTCCACCACCCGCCATGCCCCGCTGGCATGGCGAAGCCGGTAGTCCATGCGGAACGGCGTGTGGCGTTCATAGGCACCGCCGAACACGCGCAGGCAGCGGTCACGGTCATCCGGATGCACGCCCTCGGCCCAGCCGTCGCCCCGTTCCTGCTCCATCGTCCGCCCGGTGAATTCGAGCCAGGACCGGTTGAACCAGGTGCAGCGCCGGTTTTCATCCGACATCCAAAGCAGCACGGGGGCGCCGTCGGTGACCTCCCGGAAACGGATTTCCCCCTCATCCCCAATCGACCCGGCATCGCCGCCAAGGCCGGCATCGGCGGAACCGGGTGGCGCCGTCGGACCGCGGAGCACCACGCCGACATGGTCCGCGTCGACGGGAAACAGATGGGCCACATGGCGGCCGGTCGTTCCGGGCCAGGACAGCATGACCTCGACGGGCTTCCGCTCGCGGCCGCAATCGTGGCCGGCACGCGCCAGCGCGGCACCCGTCTGCGCCGGCAACACCTCCCGCAAGGATCGCCCCGCCGCCGACCCATGCAGGTGGAACACCTGCCGAGCCCGGCGGTTGAGGAAGCTGATGCGGCCGTCGATGGTCAGGAGAATCGCGGCATCAGGCAGGCTTTCCGCCAGCGCCGCCGCAGCCCCTCGCGCGTCATGGCCCGCGCGGGGGGCTGCGGTGAACCGTGTGGCCACGGGCCGGAGCGCCAAAACACCGATCCGTCGAAACAAGGAAGCCGCCATACGCACAGTCGTCGGGACGCTCTGGATCTGTATGTGACGGTAACACCACCGCAAGTTGCGGACAACCCGCGTCAATTTCCTGGATCAACGGGTGCAACCGATCGCCCCGGGATCGCGCGGGGCCGACTCCGCGGATCGCGTGAAGCAGGTCAGCCCTGCTCTGGCCTTCCCCCGACACTCGCGGCATCGTCGCGCCTCGCATGTGCACCGTCGTCGTCCTGGTTCAGCCGACCCACCGTTTCCCGCTGCAGCTTGTCGCGAATCGCGACGAGCGTATCGACCGGCCCTGGGACCCGCCCGGCGCGTATTGGCCGACACACCCGGATATCGTCGCCGGGCGCGACCGCTCTGCCGGCGGTACCTGGATGGGCATGAACCGGGCGGGTGTCGTGGCGACCATCCTGAACCGGGCGGGCACGCTGGGACCGGTCCTGGGCAAGCGGAGTCGCGGCGAATTGCCGCTGCTGGCGCTGCGGCACCGCTCGGCCGACGCCGCCGCCGCGGCGATCACGCATATCGACGCGGGCGCCTGGCGCGATTTCAACATGGTCATCGCCGATCGCCACGGAGCGCTGTTCGTGCGCGGCCTCGGCGCGGGCCATCCGACAGCCGAGGCGCTGCCGCCCGGCGTGTCGATGGTCACGGCCTACGACCCGAACGATCCCGCCAGCCCACGGGTAGCCCGCCACCTGCCGCGCCTGCGTGCGACGCCGCCAGATGGACCAGCGCATTGGGAAGGGTGGCGAAGCATCCTGGCGGACCGATCGGGCTCGGTCGGCGAGCAGATCAACGTCCCGCCGCGCGGCGGTTTCGGCACCGTCAGCGGCTCGTTCATCGCCATCCCGGCGGCGGGCGCACCGACCTGGCTGTTCGCGGCCGGACCGCCGGATCGCGCGCCGTTCGTGCCGGTACCGCTGGCCTGACGCCGGTGCCGATGGCTTGCCCTGTGTCGCTGACTTGCCTGTGTCGCTAATTTGCCTGTGTCGCTAACTTGCCTGTGGCGCTGGCTTGATGCCGGCTGGATCGGCTGCCGCTGGATTGCCGGCCGCGGCCTGATAGCGGGCACGGCGCCGAGGCCGTTCGCCGACGTGACGTAGACATCGGCGCCCGCCATGGACGCCGACACGGCGCGTGCCGCGCCGGCGACCGGCAGTCGGCGCTTGACATCCCGGACTTTTGCCAGGAAGGCGCGGCTGGTATATCCCCTCACACCCCGAACGGACGCGGGGGTGCATGCTCCTTCGCGATTCCGCGGCGCTGCGGGATTGCGGTTCACACGCCTCCGCCCCGCGCGGAGACCACAGAGGATTTCGGGATGGCTCGCCGCCGACAGCTCTATGAGGGCAAAGCCAAGATCCTGTTCGAGGGGCCGGAGCCCGGGACCCTGGTCCAGTACTTCAAGGACGATGCCACTGCCGGCAACGGCGCCAAGAAGGGCGTGATCACCGGCAAGGGCGTGCTGAACAACCGGATCAGCGAGTACCTGATGCTGCGGCTGCACGACATGGGCATCCCGACCCATTTCGTCCGCCGCCTGAATATGCGTGAGCAGCTGATCCGCGAGGTGGAGATCATCCCGCTGGAGGTGGTGGTGCGCAACGTCGCCGCCGGCAGCCTGTCACAGCGCCTGGGCATCGCCGAGGGCACCCGTCTGCCGCGCTCCATCATTGAGTACTATTACAAGAACGACGCGCTGAGCGACCCGATGGTGTCCGAGGAGCACATCACCTGCTTCGGCTGGGCCAACACCGCCGACCTCGACGACATCGTCGCGCTGGCGCTGCGGATCAACGATTTCCTGTCCGGCCTGCTGCTGGGCGTCGGCATCGTGCTGGTCGACTTCAAGCTGGAATTCGGCCGGCTGTGGGAAAACGATGAGATGCGGATCATCCTGGCCGATGAGATCAGCCCGGATAATTGCCGGCTGTGGGACAGCAAGACCAACGAGAAGATGGACAAGGACCGCTTCCGCCGCGACCTGGGCAAGGTCGAGGAAGGCTACCAGGAGGTCGCCCGCCGCCTGGGGATTCTACCGGAAGCCGGGACGCGCGACCTGAAGGGGCCGGAGTTGATGCAGTGAAGGCGACGGTGACCGTGATGCTGAAGAACGGCGTGCTCGATCCGCAAGGCAGGGCGATCGCCCATGCCCTCGGCACGCTGGGCTTCTCGGGCGTGCAGGATGCGCGCGCCGGCAAGGTGATCGAGCTGGACCTGAAGGAGACGGATCCGGACCGCGCCCGTGCCGCCGCCGAGGAGATGGCGCGCAAGCTGCTGGCCAATACCGTGATCGAAAGTTTCCGTGTGGTGGTAGACGGCTGACGCGTCTGGCTGTAGCCAACACCGATGCGATATGCCGCTATCCGGGGGGTTCCGGTTCCATGAGTGCGTTTGCCCGTTCCCGCGCGCTGCGGTGCGCGCCCCTGGTGCTGGGCCTGCTGGCGGGCGCGCCTGCCTCGGTCCGAGCGGCTGATCTCAGCGTGCTGCCGATCCCGACCTTTCCCGGCCTGCCGGCCGACGATCTCCACCGCATGACCGCCGCCGCGGCGCGACTGTATGAGGGCAGCTCGATCGGCACGATCGAGCGCTGGCGCAGTCCTGACACCAGGAATGCCGGCGAGGTGAAACTGGTCAACAGCTTCGAGAGCCATGGCATGCCGTGCCGCACGATCGACTACACGATCCGCTTCAACGACAACCGGGACCGGCCCAACCGCTATGTGATGACCTGGTGCAAGGTCGGCAGCGACTGGAAGATCGTCGAACTGCCGGTGCCCCGTGACGGCGGCGCGGCCAGCGGGGGATCGAAGTCGTGAACCCGCGCTACCGGCTGCCCCTACTGCTGTGTGCCTCGATGGCTGCGCTGGCGGGCTGCGGCCAGATGATCGGCGGTCCGAAATCCGCCGGCCAGCCGACCGCGCAGGCCCAGGCGATGCAGCACATGCTGGGCGACGTGAACCAGGTGCGCGCGTACACCTATGGCAGCGGCGACCGCGCCTCGGCGCAGGAAGCCGCCGATTCGCTGGTGGGCTGGTCCGGCCAGCTGGCGGCATTGTTTCCGCCTGACCAGGCCGCGGCCGATTATGTGGACATGAGTCCGGAACGGGCGAAGAACGCGCCCGCGGCGATGACCCGCACGACGATTGCCCTGCAGGAAGCCGTCCGTCTGGGCGACCGCGCGCAGATCGGCAGGCGCCTGTCCCAGGTGGAAACCGATGGTTGCGGCTTCTGCCACCGGTCGCACTGAGATGCCAGCCGTCCCGCCTCCCCAGCCCCCGACCCGCCCATGAAAGCCGGCATCATCCTGTTTCCCGGCATCAACCGGGAGCGTGACATGGTCATCGCGCTGGAAAGCGCGTTCGGCGCCCCGCCGAAGATGCTGTGGCACAAGGACACCGATCTCGGCGGCGTCGATCTGGTGGTCATTCCCGGCGGGTTCAGCTTCGGGGACTACCTGCGTTGCGGCGCGATGGCCGCGCAGTCGCCGATCATGCGCGCGGTGCATGATCACGCGGTGCGCGGCGGCTATGTCCTGGGCGTGTGCAACGGGTTCCAGATCCTGACCGAGGCCGGCCTGCTGCCGGGGGCCCTGCTGCGCAATGCCGGCCTGCGCTTCTTGTCGATGGACTGCCATCTGCGGGTCGAGCGCGCCGACACCGTCTTCACCAACCGTTTCCAGAAGGGCCAGACCTTCCGGTCCGTCATGGCGCATGGCGACGGCAACTTCTTTGCCGATGACGCGACATTGGACCGGCTGGAGGGGGAGAACCTGGTGGCGCTCCGTTACGCCACCCGTTCGGGCGAGGTCACGCCGGACGCCAATCTGAACGGCAGCGCCCGCTCGATCGCCGGTATTCTCAGCCCGAACCTGCGAATCCTGGGCCTGATGCCGCACCCCGAGGACCTGGTCGACCCGCTGATGGGGGGCACCGACGGCAAGCCGCTGTTCGACGCGCTGGCGGCGGCCTAAAGCACGACAGGGTCAACCTGACCCCCGTCATGCTTTATCGACGCTTTGATTCAAGTCTTTGAGTCAACTCTTTGATTCAAGAGCGCGATTCGCGCCCTCCAATCGCCGGCTTCAGGCGATCACGCTCCAAGCGCCGGCGGCGGCGCGGCAGCGGGCCAGGTTGCCGCTGACGATGCCGCCGCGACGGGCGCGTGCCGCGTCCCGGCTTCGCGCGGTTCCGGCCTCGCCGGGCGATGCTGCCACAATCGCCCATGCCGGCCGGTCAGGTGGAAATCTGCTCCAGGATCGCGCCCCGCTGGTTGATCCCCCACCATCCGATCAACGCGGCCGGCAGCAAGGCGCCGGGGATCGTCACGTAGAGATACCATCCGGGATGGCCCAGGTAGGCGGTGCTGGTAAACAGCCAGCCCGCGACCAGCGGCCCGAAGATCGAGCCCAGGTGGCCCAACCCGTCCGTCAATCCCACGCCGGTGGCGCGCAGCCGGGTGGGATAGGCCGCCGCAGTGTAGTTGTACATGTTGAACAGCCATACCGTCATGGTGCCCCATGCCACCGCCGACAGGACGTAGGCCGCCAGGACGGTGTGATCGAAATACAGCACGCCCATCGCGATGGTGAACAATATGGCCGATGCGACAATGGAGGTGCGCCGCTCCACCGCCTCACCGATCAGCGCGCAGATCGTCAGCCCGATGCAGCCGCCGGCGACCGCCGCAACCAGCAGCGCCCCGAACGTCGTCCCCGCCGACAGGCCGAAGCTGCGCAGCAGCACCGGGAGAAAGCCGGTGAAACCATACACGAGGCCGGCATAGCCGATGATCCAGGCCACCAGCAGCAGGACCGTCCGCTCACCATACTCACCGCTGAACAATTCGCGCACCGGCACGTGCCGGGTCACCGGCACGGCATAGCGGGCGAAATCCGGTTCGGGCAGCTGCGACACGCCGCTGCGGCGCAGGCACTCGGCCTCCATCGCCGCCATGACCCGTTCGGCTTCCTCGTGCCGGCCATGCGCTTCCAGCCAGCGCGGCGATTCCGGCATCCACAGCGCCAGCGGCACCAGCACCACGATGGGCACCGCGGTGAACAGGTAGATGAACCATTGATAGTGCGCCGGTACCCACAATATCCCCGGCACGTTGCCCAGCAGCCCGAACACCAGCACCGCCAGCACCTGGGAGGCCAGCATGACGCGCCCGCGCTCCGCCGGCGGCACGATCTCTCCCATATAGACGACGTTGGTCGACAGCACCCCGCCCATGCCGATCGACGACAGACCGAAGAACAGCAGCAGCAGGCCGAAATGATCGGTCAGCGCGGTCGGCCACAGCGGCAGCGCGACCGCCAGCGACGACAGCAGCAGCGCCATCCGCCGCCCCCAGCGATCGGCGACGATGCCGATCAGGTATTCGCCGACCAGGATGCCGACGCCGAACTGCATGGCGAGCAGGACGGAGAATGCCACCGACCCGAAACTGTGCTTCGGTCCCCAGACGAAGGGATAGAGCTTTGCCGGGATGCCATCGGCGGCGATGATGACGCCCCAGAAGATCTGTGTGACCAGCGCCAGCCGCCATTGCACCCAGGTCAATGGCAGACGGTCGATGCGTGCCGCGATACGGCCGACGCCGGCTACGGAATCATCAGCCATCGGACCATCCTCTTCTTTGCTGCCCTCTTCTTTGCTGCGAGCGGGATCGTCTGGTGGCAGCGCCCAATCTCCCGTCAGCGGAGAAGATCGTCCTCCCGGCGGGATGAGGCGTCAATCTGATGGACAGGCCGCGAGCGGGAGATGAAGCAATCTTCATCACCGCCACACTATTCGTCCATCAGAACAAGCCGAGCGCGGAACATGACCGCCGCGGTGCGCCGTGGCGGGAAGGCCCGTCCCGCGCTCACGACCGACGCCGTGCCACTGCCTGGTTTCCCGTTCTGGTTTCCCGTTTCGGAATCATCCTCTAAATCACCCCGCATGACGCAGATCGACGAGACCCTCGCCCGCAGCTTCGGCCTCACCGCAGAGGAGTACGGCCGCGTGCTGACGATCATGGGCCGCACGCCAACCCTGACGGAGCTGGGCATCTTCTCCGTGATGTGGTCGGAGCATTGCTCCTATAAATCCTCCCGCGTCTGGCTGAAGCAGCTTCCCACCAAGCGTCCCTGGGTGATCCACGGTCCCGGCGAGAACGCGGGCGTCGTCGATATCGGCGACGGGCTGGCCGCCATCTTCAAGATGGAAAGCCACAACCATCCCAGCTTCATCGAGCCCTACCAGGGCGCGGCCACCGGCGTCGGCGGCATTCTGCGGGACGTGTTCACCATGGGCGCGCGGCCGGTCGCCAACCTGAACGCGCTGCGTTTCGGCGACCCCAAGCACCCGAAGACCCGGCGCATCATCGACGGCGTGGTGCGCGGCATCGGCGGCTACGGCAATTGCGTGGGCGTGCCCACGGTGGGCGGCGAGATCAACTTCCACCCGTCCTACAACGGCAACCCGCTGGTCAACGCCATGACCGTCGGCATCGCGCCGAGGGACCGCATCTTCCTGTCAGCCGCCGCCGGCGTCGGCAATCCGGTGGTCTATGTCGGTTCCAAGACCGGCCGCGACGGCATCCATGGCGCCACCATGGCCTCGGCCGAGTTCGCCGCCGACAGCGAGGAAAAGCGCCCCACGGTCCAGGTCGGCGACCCGTTCACGGAAAAGCTGCTGATCGAGGCCTGCCTGGAGCTGATGGCCACCGACGCCATCGTCGCCATCCAGGACATGGGAGCCGCCGGCCTGACCAGCAGCTCCGTGGAGATGGCCGGCAAGGGCGGCGTGGGAATCGACATCGACATCGACGCCGTGCCGGCGCGCGAGCCCGGCATGACCGCGTACGAGTTCATGCTGTCGGAAAGCCAGGAGCGCATGTTGATGGTGCTGCGCCCCGACCGGCAGGACCTGGCCCGCTCGATCTTCGAGAAATGGGATCTGGACTTCGCCGTCATCGGCCACCTGACCGATACCGGCCGCATCGTCGTGCGCCATCACGGCCAGGTCGAGGCGGATATCCCGCTGGCACCGCTCAGCGACCAGGCGCCGCTCTACACCCGCCCCACCGCCGACACTCCCAAGCGCGAAAAGCTCAACCCCGCTCGAATCGAGGACCGGTTCGGCCTGACCCGCGGGCTGGAGCGGCTGATCGGCTGCCCCGACATCGCCTCGCGCGCCTGGGTGTGGGACCAGTACGACAGCACGGTCGGCGGTCAGACGGTCAAGCGCCCGGGCGCGGCCGATGCCGCCGTGGTGAAGCTGGAGGGGCTGCGGCGTGGCCTGGCGGTCACCACCGACTGCACGCCACGCTACTGCCAGGCCGACCCGGAGACCGGCGGTGCCCAGGCGGTGGCCGAGGCGTGGCGCAACCTGACCGCCGTCGGCGCCCGGCCGCTGGCGCTGACCGACAACATGAATTTCGGCAACCCGGAGAAGCCGGAAATCATGGGCCAGTTCGCCGCCGCCATCCGCGGCATGGCCGCCGCCTGCGAGGCGCTGGACTTCCCCGTCGTGTCCGGCAACGTCTCTCTTTATAACGAGACCGAAGGCCAGGCGATCCTGCCCACGCCGGCGATCGGCGGCCTGGGCGTGCTGGATGATGTCGCCAAGGCGGTCGGGATCGCCCTGCCCCCCTGGTTGGACCTCGTCCTGATCGGCAATACCACCGGCTGGCTTGGCCAATCCCTCTGGCTGCGGGAGATCGCCGGACGCGAAGACGGCGCACCGCCACCGGTCGATCTGGCCGCGGAACGCGCCAATGGGGATTTTGTGCGCACGCATATCCTGAACGGGACCATCCGAGCATGCCATGATGTGTCGGATGGGGGCCTGCTGGTGGCGGTGGCTGAAATGGCGATGGCCAGCGGGGTCGGCGTCCGCCTCGTCGGGCATCCGCGCGACATTCCCGGCCATGCGTTCTGGTTCGGCGAGGACCAGGCCCGCTACATCGTCGCCGTGCCGGACCATGCGGGCTTCATCCGTCTCGCCGAGGCGGCCGGCGTGCCGGCGATGCGGCTGGGCACCACCGGCGGACAGAATTTGACTCTACCGGATGGCGGCACAATATCGGTGTCTGCCTTGCGCGTGGCGCATGAAGGCTTCTTTCCGGCCCTGATGGACCCTGCCTGATGGACCCTGTTTGACTCGGGAGTGTGCGCGATGGCGATGGCGGCGAGCGAGATCGAGTCCCTGATCAAGGCGGCGATGCCCGACGCGCGGGTGAAGGTGGAGGATCTGGCCGGCGATGGCGACCACTATGCCGCCACCGTCGTCAGCGAACAGTTTCGCGGCCTGCCCCGTGTCCGGCAGCACCAGCTGGTCTACGCCGCGCTGCGCGGCCGCATGGGCGGCGAATTGCACGCGCTTGCCTTGCAAACATCGGCGCCTGAATAATATCGGGACAAAGGAGTTCCCCCATGTCCGACATCAACACGCGTATCCAGGGTGAGATCGAAGCCAATCCGGTGATGCTCTATATGAAGGGCACGCCGATGTTCCCGCAGTGCGGCTTCTCGGCCCGCGTGGTGCAGATCCTGACCCATATGGGCGTGCCGTTCCAATCGGCGAATGTGCTGGAAGACATGGAGCTGCGCGAGGGCATCAAGCAGTTTTCCCAGTGGCCGACCATTCCGCAGCTCTATGTGAAGGGCGAGTTCGTCGGCGGCTGCGACATCGTCAGCGAGATGTACCAGTCCGGTGAACTGGAGACGCTGTTCAAGGATAGCGGGGTTCCCGTCAAGGCCTGATCCGGCCGGCTTCAGCGGCTGAGCCCGATCACGCCGCAGGCCCGCGGCGGGGACGTCGTCGCCCCTGTACTGCGGGCGTCCCTGTACTGCGGGCGCCCCTGTCCCCTGGACGCACCCCCGATATGGCCGGCCTCGTGCCGGCCATCGTCTTTTTGCGCCGCGCGTTAACAATCCCTTTACGCCCGTGGACGACACTCCCGCCACCTGGCCGGGAGACGGATCGTTGCGCATCGGCGTCATCATGCCTGCCTTCAACGTGGCCCCCTGGATCGGACAGGCGATCGCCTCGGTCGTGGCCCAGTGCCATACGGACTGGTCGCTGATCGTCGTCGATGACGGTTCCACCGACGCCACACCGGATGTCGCGCTGCGCCAATGCGATTCGCGGATCACCGTGCTGCGGCAGATGAACCGCGGCGTCTCGGCGGCCCGCAACCGGGGCATGGCGGCGATCGACCCGGCGGCCGACGCGCTGCTGTTCCTGGACGCGGATGACTGGCTGGAGCCGGAGGCACTCGCCGTTCTGGCCGGCACGCTGCGCGCCGCCCCGGCGGCGGTCGCCGCCGCCGGCTGCTACGCGCGCATCGGCACCGATGGCGCGCGCCGGCCGGTTCGCGTCAGGGCCACGGGCGACGTCCTGCGCCGGCTGATGGTGCGCAACCTGTTCGCCAATGGCGGCCATCTGCTGATCCGCCGCCACGCCATCCAGGCGGCCGGCTCGTTTGATCCGTCCCTGTCCTATGGCGAGGACTGGCACTACTGGATCCGCATTGCCGCCTCCGGCCCGTTCGTGGCGGCGCGCGACACCGGACCGCTGCTGAACGTGCGCGAGCGCCCCGGCAGCGCCTGTCACGCGATGGCCCATCAGCCGGACCGGTTCCGCCTGTGCCTCGACGCGATCCATCGCGACGGGCTGGTCCAGGCCCGCCTGGCCCCGGCCGAACGCGTCGAGCTGCGCCGTCGGGCGGAGGCGGAAAATGCGTGGGTGATCGGGCGCGAGTTGATCCGCCACGGTGAACCGTCGGCCGGCCGGAAATGGCTGCTGCGGTCGCTGCGCGAAGCACCTGGCGCGAAGCGGCTGGGGCTGCTGGCACTATCCTGGACGCAGGCCGGGCCGTTCCGGCCCTATGCCGCGTCGGCCAGCACCAGGCGCCGCGGCACCGCCTGTACCGGCATCGCGGCATAGACATCCTTCACCGCCTCGGTCAGCGTCACCCCGGCCAGGCCGGGCATCAGCCGGCGCCCCGCCCGCTCGATCAAGGGCGCGCTGCGCAGCACCAGGCGCGAGCGCAGCGGCGGCATCCACAGGCAGGCGTCCCGCCGCTCCACGCGGAACAGGCCGCCGGCCAGCAGGCGGCTGACCTGCCCGGTGGAATAAGGCTGGCCGAACCCGAACGGCGTGCTGTCCCAATACGCCCACATGCCGCTGCGGTTCGGCACGACGATGATCAGCCGGCCGTCATCCTTCAGCACCCGCCACACCTCGCGCAGCAGGCGGCGCGCATTCTCGGCGGTTTCCAGGCCGTGGACCAGCAGCACGCGGTCAAAGGACAGGTCGGCGAAGGGCAGTTCATCCTCATCCGCCGTGCAGGACAGGTTCGGCGCACCGGCCGGCCAGCGCGCCGCGCCCAGGTGGCCGGGCACCAGGGCGATGCAGCGGGCCGACTCCTCCCGCCAAAGGCGCAGATAGGGGGCGGCATAGCCGATGCCCAGCACCGCCTGCCGCGCCGCCGACGGCCAGAACGCCTGCAACCGGTCACGCAACAGGCGCGCGGTCACCGCGCCGCGGGCGCTGCCGTAGAACTGCGAGACGAAATGGGCGTCTGCGGTCATGCCGCCTGTATAGCACGGCCACCAGCTTGCGGGCGCATGAACCAGTGCTAAGCTGCCCGCCATGACCGTTACAGCATCGCCCGTTCCGATCCTGAAGGACAATTACGCCTGGCTGCTGCGCGACAGTGCCACCGGCGCCACGGCGATCGTCGATCCCGCCGATCCGCAACCGATCACCGAGGCGGTGGAGAAGGCCGGCGGCCGGCTGGACATGATCCTGCTGACGCATCATCACGCCGACCATGTCGCCGGCACGGATGAGGTGCGGGCGCGGTTCAACTGTCCGGTGCTGGGTGCGGCGGCGGACCGCAACCGGTTGCCGAAGCTGGACAAGGCGCTGGTGGAGGGCGACACGGTCACCCTGGGCAGCGCCAGCGGACAGGTGATCGATACGCCCGGCCACACCCGCGGCCAGATCAATTTCTTCTTCCCCGACGGCGCGGTGCTGCTGTCCGGCGATACGCTGTTCAGCCTGGGCTGCGGCCGCCTGATCGAGGGCACGCCGGAGGAGATGTTCGCCAGCCTGGCGAAGCTGAAGGCGCTGCCGCCGGACACGCTGGTCTGCTGCGGCCACGAATATACCGAAAGCAATGGCCGGTTCGCCCTGGCGATCGACCCCGACAACAAGGACCTGCACACCTTCATGGGCCGGGTCGAGCAATTGCGCGCTGCCGGCCAGCCCAGCGTGCCGTCGCGCCTGGGGGATGAGCTGAAGGCCAACCCGTTCCTGCTGGCGCCGGACGTCGCGACCTTCGCCACGGCGCGCGCCAAGAAGGACCGCTTCTGACCGCCTCCCGCGCGTCAGCCCGCAACGCAAAACCGCCCCGCAACGCAAAACCGCGCGGCTTGCAGCCGGGGCTATCCGTTCCCGGCCGGCCGCGCTGATGGAGGATGACCCGGATGAAACTATACTACTCGCCCACCAGCCCCTATGTCCGCAAGGTGATGGCCTGCGCCATCATCCGGGGCCTGGACGGGCGCATCGACAAGGTGCCGACCAACCCGCATGAGTCACCCGCCGTGCTGCTGGCGGACAACCCGCTGTCCAAGGTGCCGACGCTGGTGACGGATGACCGCGTCTCCCTGTTCGGCAGCCAGCTGATCTGCGAGTACCTCGACAGCCTGGGCGATGCGCCGGCTTTATTCCCCCCTGGCGGCGCCGCGCGCTGGCGGGCGCTGAAGTTCCAGTCACTCGGCGACGGCATCCTGGATGCCGCCGTGCCGTGCCGCGGTGAGCAGGGCAAGCCCCAGGAGGCCGCCCGCGACGCACAGATCGCCCGCTACAAGTCGGTGATCGCGCGCGCCGTCGCTGCGCTGGAATCGGACCCGCCGCACAAGCATGTCGATATCGGCTCGATCACCGTCGCCTGCGCGCTGGGCTACCTGGATTTCCGTTTTGCTTCCGATCCATGGCGGCCGGACCACCCGAAGCTGGCGGCATGGTATGAACCGTTCAGCAGGAACAAGGGCATTGCCGAGACAGCGCCGCAGGGATGAAACATGACAGGGTCGGATTGACCCTGTCATGCTCTATCAACTGTTTGATTCAACGGCGCGATTCACGCCTTCCAACCGCCGGCTTCAGGCGATCGCACCCTGGCACGGCACATCACGCGGGAGGCATGCCGCCCCCGCGTGCGTCCCCCGGACCCGGGGACCGCGCCTCCGCCCTTGGGCGGCCAGAGGCAGGGCGGTGGTGACCCATATGGCCATCACGCCGGAATGGCGCATTGTCCTGGCGACTCTGTCTTGGCCATACGAGCATGGGCAAGAGCAGGACGAGCCGCCTGTCGCCGGGTGCGCGCGTGCGGGGATCATTCCCGGTACAGCAATGTTCCATCCCGTGAACCGGCCAGGCTTCGAGCAGCTTCGTCCCGGTCCATCCTCGGCGCGCGGTTGCGGCCCCGGCGGGAGCCTGTATGGTCCGCGCCGTACTGACCAGGGGAGGTCCAGACCATGCGCCCATCCGGCCGCGCCGCCGACGCGCTGCGCGACGTATCCATCACCACCGGCTTCGCGCGCCACGCCGAGGGATCGGTCCTGATCCGCATGGGCAACACCGAGGTGCTGTGCGCCGCCAGCGTCGAGCAGCGGGTGCCGCCCTTCCTGCGCAACACCGGCCTGGGCTGGGTCACCGCCGAGTACGGCATGCTGCCGCGCGCCACGCACACGCGCGGCGACCGTGAGGCCGCGCGCGGCAAGCAATCCGGCCGCACGCAGGAAATCCAGCGCCTGATCGGCCGCTCCCTGCGCGCGGTCGTGGACCGCGGGGGAATGGGCGAGATGCAGATCACGCTCGACTGCGACGTGCTGAACGCCGATGGCGGCACGCGCTGCGCCGCCATCACCGGGTCCTGGGTCGCGCTGTCGCTCGCCTTCCGCCACCTGGTGAAGATGAACGTGCTGAAGACGATCCCGCTGACCGGCCAGGTCGCCGCGGTGTCCTGCGGCATCTTCAACGGCTCACCGGTGCTGGACCTGGATTATGACGAGGACTCCGCGGCCGATGCCGACGCCAATTTCGTGCTGACCGGCAGCGGCGGCATCGTCGAGATCCAGGGCACCGCCGAGAAGGCGCCGTTCTCCGAGGCGCAGTTCCATGAACTGATGGCGCTCGCCCGCCAGGGGACGGAGCAGTTGTTCGAGATCCAGCGCCAGGCGCTGGAAAGCTGCCGGGCGCTGGAAGGCTGATGGCGCGCAGGCTGCGGCGCGGCGAGACCCTTGTCCTCGCCAGCCACAATCCCGGCAAGCTGCGGGAGATCGAGGCGCTGCTGCGGCCGCACGGCATCGGGGTGGTGTCGGCCGGTGCGCTGGGCCTGCCCGAACCCGAGGAGAACGCCCCCGATTTCACCGGCAATGCGCGGATCAAGGCGCTGGCGGCGGCGACCGCCAGCGGCAAGGCTGCGTTGTCGGACGATTCCGGCTTCTGCGTCGCCGCGCTGGGCGGTGCGCCCGGCGTGCTGTCGGCGCGCTGGGCCGGTCCGTCGAAGGATTTCGCCGCCGCGATGCGGCTGGTGCATGAGCGGGTCGGCGACAACCCCGACCGCCGCGCGTGGTTCATCGCCGCGCTGTGCCTCGCCTGGCCGGATGGTCATACGGAAACCTTCGTCGGGCGGATCGACGGCACGCTGGCCTGGCCGCCGCGCGGCGACAAGGGCTTCGGCTACGACCCGATCTTCGTGCCGGCACAGGCGGCGGAGACGTTCGGCGAGATGGAGCCCGACACCAAACACGCGGTCAGCCACCGAGCCAGGGCGTTCGCCCAGCTCATCGCCGCGTGCTTCGCGTGATCGGCTTCCGGCTGCCGGCTCCATCCGATAGCCTGGGCGGCGATGCGGGCCGCGTGCTTTTCCGCGGCCCGAACGCCGCATCGGCGCCGCTGCCGGCCCCCGCCGGCGGCGCAACAAGCGACCGTGGCGGCGAATCGGCCGGCCCGGCGACAGGGTGGCCGCAAGCTGGCCTCAGAACAGGAGGAATTTGATGTCGTCACCTCAACCGTCTCCCGCGTGGCCGGAGGCGCTGTATGATCTGTTGCGTGCCAACAACGTCACCCAGTTCGCCTATGTGCCGGATGCCGGTCACAAGGTGCTGATCGACCGCTCGCTGGCGGACGACGAGGTGCACTCGGTCCCGCTGACGACGGAAGAGGAAGGCGTCGCCATGTGCGCCGGCGCCGATCTGGGCGGGTCGCGGGCGGTGCTGCTGATGCAGTCCTCCGGCGTCGGCAACGTCATCAACATGCTGTCGCTGACCGCGGGGGGGAAGTTCCCGCTGCTGACGCTGGTGTCCATGCGTGGGGAGTTCGGCGAGGGCAATCCCTGGCAGTTCCCGATGGGCCAGGCGGTGGAGCCGGTGCTGAAGGCGATGGGCGTGATCGTGCTGCGCGCCGAACGGCCGGACGACGTCGTCCCGACCGTCACGGCGGCCATGACCATGGCCTATCAGTGCGGCAACCAGGTCGCCGTGCTGCTGACCCAGCGCCTGATCGGCGCCAAGAAGTTTTAAGGGGACGCGCGATGGCCAAGCTGAACAAGCTGCAGACCGCGACGCTGCCCGACGCGGTGCTGGATCGCCGGCAGGCCGTGCCGGCGCTGATCGAAAACCCGGGGGACTTCCTGATGGTCGCCGGCCTGGCCGGCACTGCGTGGGAGCTGTCCGCCCTGACGCAGGAATCCCCCAGCCTGTTCGGGCTGGGCGGCGCCATGGGCGCGGCGCCGATGATGGGCCTCGGCCTGGCGCTGGCACAGCCGAAGCGGCGGGTCCTGGTCGCCACCGGCGACGGTGAGCTGCTGATGAATGTCGGCGCGCTGGCGACGATCGCGCTGCAGAATCCGCCGAACCTGACGATCATCTGCGTCGATAACGGTCACTATGGGGAGACCGGCAACCAGGACAGCCATACCGGCCTGGGCGTCAGGCTGGACGTGATCGCCGCCGGGTCGGGCTTCCCGATCGTGCACGTGATCAACACCGAGGCCGACATGGCCGAGGGCCGCCGGCTGCTGCGTGAGGGCAATGGGCTGGCCTTCATCCTGCTGCGGGTCAAGGAAGGACCGGCGACCCATACCGGCAAGAAGAACCTGGTGCCGCATATCGAGCGGGACCGGTTCCGGAAGCACCTGCTTGGATGATCCGTTCGCCTTGCTGCGCCTCCAGATCGAGTGGGGCGCGGATGAGGCTCTGGACACCGATCCGCTGGACCGGCTGCGGGCGGTGGACCCGTCGCCCGCGTCCCCGCGTTCCGCCCCGTCTTCCGCTCTGCCGCCCGCTGGGCCGCCCGCTGGGGCGCCAGGTGGAGCGCCAGATGGAGCGCCAGGCGGGGGTGGGCCGCGGACCGTCCCGCCTGCCGCCGATCGGCCGGCGCCGACAGGCACGGCGGCGACAGGCACGGCGGCGACAGGCACGGCGGCCGAACGCGCGCTGGCGGCGGCGAGCCAGGCCGACACGCCGGAAGCCCTGCGTGCCGCGATCGCCGCCTTCGACGGGTGCGCGCTGCGGGACACCGCCAGCCACCTGGTGTGGTCCGAGGGTCCGGCCGACAGCGCGGTCCTGATCGTGGGCGAGGCGCCGGGCCGCGAGGAGGACCGCACCGGCCACCCGTTCGCCGGCGCCGACGGGGCGCTGCTGGACCAGATGCTGGGCAGCATCGGCCTGGACCGGACGCAGGTGATGCTGACGCCGATGCTGCCCTGGCGCCCACCCGGGGAGCGTCCCCCCAGCGCGGCGGAGCTGGCGATCTGCCTGCCCTTCCTGCAGCGTTTGATCGCGCTGCAGCAACCCCGGCATCTGGTCCTGTTCGGCACGGCACCGGCCAAGGCCCTGCTGACGGCGGTGCCGCGGCGCCGTGCGGCGTCTGCCTGGACTGAATATCACATGGCAGAATTGCAAAAAACGATACCCACTTTGCTCCTTCCCGGGCTTGCGGAGCAGCGGAAGAGCCCGGCAGTCGGCCGATTCGCCTGGGCCGGGCTACGTTTGCTGCGTCGCGCCCTGGACGCGGCCTGACATTTTTGTGATCGGCGCTTTGCCACGAAATCCGGCGGATTGATCTGTTTTTTGGACAAGTCTCATGTACAAGGGTTGCGTCTCATGGTCGTGGAGGCTAGCGAGGCGGCATGCGAGGGATCGGTCACACGTTCTCCCGCCTTCCTCAGGTCCGGGCTCTGGTGGCCGGGGCCGCGATCATCGCCGGCTCGTTCGTATCGGCCGCGCACGGACAGACGTCCGGATCGGGAAGCGGAACAGGGACACAGGGTACGGATGGCGGTCGCGGTGAGGAAACCGCGATGGTCATGCCGCACTTTTCGCGCACCGGCTCTGCCGTTGCATTACCAAAACCATTATCGCCAAGCGACGCAGTCGCGGTTCGGCGCATCTTCTCATTGCAGCACAGCAATCATATACCGGATGCCGTGCGCGCGACCGATGCGCTGTCGAATCCGCTTTTGAAGGGATCGATCCTGGCCGACCGCTTTCTGGGTCGTTACTATCGATCCACGGTTTCGGATTTGACCGACTGGCTGTCAACGTATTCCGACCTCGCGGATGCGCCCCAGATCCACGCCTTGTTGCTTTCGAAACTACCAAGGGGTTCGGCGGCACCCCCGGCACCCGAGGTCGTATCGCTGTCGCCGCTGGTGAGGCCCGCCCCCGCCGACGATCCGGATACGGATCAAACAGACCCGCTGGCGGGCGTGACGCTCAGCCGTTCCGTTACCGATCTGGCCTGCCAGGGACGCACCGCGCAGGCGATGCGGCGTGTCCAGACGAAAGGCCTGGCGCCCGCCACGGCGGCAAAGATGCAGGCGCAACTGGCGCAGGTGCTGTTCACCTGCAACGATGACGCGGCGGCGCTGAATGTCGCGCAGAATGCCCTGATGGCGACGCCGGACGCCGATCAGAACGGCCTGCTGTGGTATATGGGCGGCCTGGCCGCCTGGCGGCTGAACATGCGCGACGTGGCGCTGATCATGTTCCAGGGCGGCGCCGAGGCATCGATCAACACGCCCTATCTGCGCGCCGCCAACGCCTTCTGGGCGTCCCGCGCCTGGCGTGCCCGCGGCGATGCCAGGCAGACCTTGTACTGGCTGCAACACGCCGCGGAGGAACGCTCGACATTCCATGGCCTGATCGCCCGCCGCGTGCTGCGCATGGATATCGGCCTGGTGCCCGGCGGCGACCTGCTGACCCAGGGCGATATCGACGCGGTCGGCGCCACCCCGGCCGGACAACGCGCCTTCGCACTGCTCCAGGTCGACGAGGACGACAAGGCCGAGGCGGAGCTGCGCACGCTATGGCCGGACATCCAGCGAAATCCGGTGTTCGGACGGTCGGTCCTGCTGGTCGCCTCCGCGGGCGGGCTGACCGACTTCGCGGCCCAGCTCGCCAGCCTGCTGCAAGGCTCGGACGGGCGTTTGGACACGCTGCGGTATCCGTTGCCGCGGCTGCAGCCGACCGGCGGCTTCCGCGTCGACAAGGCGCTGGTCTACGCGCTGGCGCGCGCGGAATCGAACTTCGACCCCGCCGCCGTCTCTCCGGCCGGCGCGCGCGGGCTGATGCAGATCATGCCGGCCACCGCCAGCTACCTGGCCGGGGGCGCCGCCCACCGGCTACACGAGCCCGGGGTGAACCTGGATATCGGCCAGCGCTATGTCCGCTACCTGGCCGGCCTGGGCGGCATCGGCAACGACCTGATCCGCGTGCTGGCCAGCTACAACAGCGGTCCGGGCACGTTCCAGCGCTGGGCGGCCACGGTGCGCGACAAGGGCGATCCTTTGCTGTTCATCGAGGCGATCCCGATCACGGAAACCCGCAATTTCGTTCCCGAGGTGCTGGCCGCGACCTGGATCTACGCCGCCCGGATGCATGAGCCGATCCCCAGCCTGGACAGCCTGGCCGAGGACGAATTCCCGGCGTTCAACACGCCGCCGCGCGGAGACCTGATGTCGGCCTCGGCCACGGTCCATTAACGGCCGGGGCGGAAGCAGGTAGACTGTGCGCCAGCTGATCCCGCAGTCGGAGAGTGTTCGATGGCCCGTCTGGACGAAAGCCGCCCCTTCATCCCGGTGAACATCGCCGTGCTGACCGTCTCGGACACGCGCACCGCCGCCAATGACACGTCGGGGGATGCGCTGGCGGAGCGGATCGTGAAGGCCGGCCACCATGTCGCCGACCGGATGATCGAAAAGGACGATGCCGGCGCCATCGAAACAGTGCTGCGCAAATGGATCGCCGATCCGCAGATCGACGTCGTGATCACCACCGGCGGCACCGGCATCACCGGCCGCGATGTGACTCCCGAGGCGTTCGACCGGGTGATGGAGAAGCGGATCGAAGGTTTCGGTGAGCTGTTCCGCATGCTGAGCTTTCAGAAGATCGGCACCTCCACGATGCAGTCGCGTGCCATTGGCGGCGTGGCGGGCGGCACCTACCTGTTCGCGCTGCCCGGCAGCACGGGCGCGGTGAAGGACGGGTGGGACGACATCCTGGTCTGGCAGCTGGACAACCGCCACCGGCCCTGCAACCTGGTGGAGCTGATGCCGCGGCTGCAGGAGCACCTGACGAAGGCGGCGGAGTAGCGGCGCCGACAGGCCCCACCGCGGCTTCCTTCGGCCGGGCTCCGGCTTCGGTCACGATCGATCAACGGCTGGCGATCACGCGGCTGGCGATCACGCGTCTGGCGATCACGCGTCTGGCGATCACGCGTCTAGGGCGACCAGGCGCGCCATCCTGACGCTCGCGCGCCGGCATCCGCCGTCCGTGCATGACGACAGCCAGCCGATACCGACGCGGCGGGGGATGGCTCTTCCGCCGGCCCCCTCGACAGGGACCCAAGGGCCGCGGCGCCACCCGCCTTGCATAACGCCGACCCGCCTCTAAACTTATCCTCAAGCCCAGGAACCAGCCGGGTCGGGAGGATGCATGGCCGGACACGCGCCATGGGATCAGCAGCAGGCAGCGACGATCATCGCCGATCATGCGGGGATGGACGGTGCCACGCTGCCCATCCTGCACGCCCTGCAGGACCGGTTCGGCTACATCCATGAGGAGGCGGTCCCGCTGATCGCTGCGGCGCTGAACCTCAGCCGAGCGGAGGTGCATGGGGTCGTCTCCTTCTATCATGAGTTCCGCCGCACCCCGCCGGGCCGGCATGTCCTGAAGCTCTGCCGCGCCGAGGCCTGCCAGTCGGTCGGTGGCGCCGCCGTCGCCGACGCGGCACGCCAGTGCCTCGGCGTCGACTGGCACGGCACCACGGCGGATGGCGAGGTGACGCTGGAACCCGTGTTCTGCCTGGGCCTCTGCGCCAGCGGCCCGGCCGCGCTGCTGGATGGCGACCCTGTCGTGCGCCTGACGCCGGAACGCGTCGCCGACCTGGTCGCTCCGGGGGTGTCCGCATGAGCCGGATCTTCATTCCGCGTGATGCGGTCGCGATCGCCCTGGGTGCGGACCGCGTCGCTGCCCTGCTGTCGCAGTTCGACACCGTCATCCGCACCGGTTCGCGCGGCCTGTTCTGGCTGGAACCGATGATCGAGGTGGAAACGCCCGCGGGCCGCATCGCCTATGGCCCGGTGCGGCCGGAGGACGTCGCGAACCTGATCGCCGACGGCCTTCTGGACGGCACCGCCCGGCACCTGCGCCTTGGCCGGCCGGAGGACATCCCGTTCCTGGCGCGCCAGCAGCGCCTGACCTTCGGTCGGTGCGGCGTCGTCGATCCGTTCTCGCTGGACGATTTCCGCCGCCACGGCGGCCTCGCGGGGTTGGAGACGGCGCGGCGGATCGGGCCGGCGGCAACGGCTCGGGCGGTGCTCGAGTCCGGCTTGCGCGGACGCGGCGGCGCCGGCTTTCCCACCGGCATCAAGTGGCAGACCGTGGCGGCTGCCCGGGCCGACCGCAAGTACATCGTCTGCAATGGCGATGAGGGCGATTCCGGCACCTTCGCCGACCGCATGCTGATGGAAGGCGATCCGTTCAGCCTGATCGAGGGCATGGCGATCGCCGGCTTCGCCGTCGGCGCGTCGAAGGGCTATGTCTACACGCGGTCCGAATACCCGCACGCGATCGCCGCCTTCGACAAGGCGCTGGCCGTCGCGCGCGACGCCGGCATCCTGGGCGGGGATTTCGACATCGAGCAGCGGGTCGGCGCCGGCGCCTATATCTGCGGCGAGGAGACCTCCATGCTGGAAAGCCTGGAGGGCAAGCGCGGCCAGGTGCGGGCGAAACCGCCGCTGCCGGCGCATCAGGGGCTGTTCGGCCGGCCGACGGTCATCAACAACCTGCTGACCCTGGCCACGGTGCCGGTGATCCTGCGGGACGGCGCCGAGGCCTATCGTCACTACGGCATGGGCCGGTCGCGCGGCACGATGCCGATCCAGCTCGCCGGCAACATCCGCCATGGCGGACTGTTCGAGACGGCATTCGGCATCACCCTGAATGAGCTGGTCAATGAGATCGGCGGCGGCACCCTGTCGGGCCGGCCGGTGCGCGCGGTGCAGGTCGGCGGCCCGCTGGGCGCCTATTTCCCCCCTGCCCTGTTCGACACGCCGATGGACTACGAGGCCTTCGCCCAGCGCGACGGGCTGCTGGGCCATGGCGGCATCGTGGTGTTCGACGACACCGTGGACCTCGCCCATCAGGCGCGCTTCGCGATGGAGTTCTGTGCCGCCGAGTCCTGCGGCAAGTGCACCCCGTGCCGCATCGGATCCGTGCGGGGGATGGAGGTGGTGGACCGCATCCTGTCCGGCATCCAGGTGGACGCGAACCTGGAGCTGCTGCGCGACCTTTGCCACACGATGAAGTTCGGCTCGCTCTGCGCCCTGGGCGGGTTCATCCCCTATCCCGTGCTCAGCGCGCTGACCCACTTCCCGGAAGATTTCCGCCCGTCCCGCCGCCTGGCGGCCGAATAGGAGGCGTTCGATGACCCTGTCAGCGGAACTCGACTACGGCACGCCGCCGGTCTCCGTCAGAACGGGCGCCGCCGAGACGATGGTGACGCTGACGATCGACGGGCACGCCGTGACGGTGCCGGAAGGCACCTCCATCATGCGCGCGGCGGCCGAGGCCGGGATCAAGGTGCCGCGCCTGTGCGCCACCGACATGTTGAACAGCTTCGGCAGTTGCCGCCTGTGTCTGGTGGAGATCGAGGGACGCGGCGGCACACCCGCCTCCTGCACCACGCCGGTCGCGGCGGACATGAAGGTCCACACCGTGTCGGACAATCTGCGCCGGCTGCGGCTTGGGGTGATGGAGCTGTACATCTCCGACCATCCGCTGGACTGCCTGACCTGCGCCGCCAACGGCAATTGCGAGTTGCAGGATGCGGCCGGCGAGGTGGGGCTGCGGCAGGTGCGCTACGGCTATGACGGAGCGAACCACCTGGCCGACCCGATCGACACGTCCAACCCGTATTTCCAGTACGACCCGGCGAAATGCATCGTCTGCTCCCGCTGCGTGCGCGCCTGTGAGGAGGTACAGGGCACCTTCGCGCTGACGGTGGACGGACGCGGCTTCGCCTCCCGCATCGCCGCCGGCATGAACGAGGATTTCCTGGGCAGCGAATGCGTCTCCTGCGGCGCCTGCGTCCAGGCCTGCCCGACCGCGACCTTGATCGAGAAATCCGTCGTTGCGCTGGGCCAGGCCGAGCACAGCGTCGTCACCACCTGCGCCTATTGCGGCGTCGGCTGCAACTTCAAGGCAGAGATGCGCGGCGACACCGTGGTGCGCATGGTGCCGTGGAAGGAGGGCAAGGCCAATCACGGCCATTCCTGCGTCAAGGGACGCTTCGCCTGGGGCTATGCCACCCACCCCGACCGCATCCTGACACCGATGCTGCGCGAGAGGATCACCGATCCCTGGCGCGAGGTGACGTGGGACGAGGCGATCGCCCATGTCGCCACCGGCTTCCGCCGCATCCAGCAACAGGCCGGGAAGGACGCAATCGGCGTCATCACCTCCTCCCGCTGCACCAACGAGGAAACCTATCTGGTGCAGAAGCTGGCCCGCGCGGTGTTCGGCAACAACAACACCGACACCTGCGCGCGGGTCTGCCACTCGCCCACCGGTTACGGGCTGAAGACCACCTTCGGCACCTCGGCCGGGACGCAGGATTTCGACAGTGTCGAGCAGGCCGATGTCGTGCTGGTGATCGGCGCCAATCCGACCGACGGGCACCCGGTGTTCGCGTCGCGGCTGAAGAAGCGGCTGCGCCAGGGGGCGAAACTGATCGTCATCGATCCGCGCCGGATCGACCTGGTGCGCACGCCGCACGTTCAGGCGGCCTATCACCTGCCGCTGCGACCCGGCACCAACGTGGCGATGCTGACCGCGCTGGCGCATGTGATCGTCACCGAGGGGCTGGTGGATCGCGCCTTCGTGGAAGCGCGCTGCGATCTGGATGCCTTCGACGCCTGGGCGGACTTCGTCGCCGCCGACCGCCACAGCCCGGAAGCGACGGAGGCCGTCACCGGCGTCCCCGCCGCCGATGTCAGGGCCGCCGCTCGGCTTTACGCCACCGGCGGGAACGGGGCGATCTATTACGGGCTGGGTGTCACCGAACACAGCCAGGGCAGCACGGCGGTGATGGCCATCGCCAACCTGGCGATGGCCACCGGCAATGTCGGCCGGCCCGGCGTCGGGGTGAACCCGCTGCGCGGACAGAACAACGTGCAAGGAAGCTGCGACATGGGCAGCTTCCCGCACGAGCTGCCGGGCTATCGCCATATCGCCGAAGACAAGGTGCGCGCGATCTATGAAACGGAATGGGGTGTGACGCTGGATCCGGAACCCGGCCTGCGCATCCCGAACATGGTCGACGCCGCGCTGGATGGCAGCTTCCGCGGCATCTACATCCAGGGCGAGGACATCGCGCAGTCCGACCCTGATACAAGGCACATCATCGCCGGGTTGAAGGCGATGGAGCTGGTGGTCGTGCAGGACCTGTTCCTGAACGAAACGGCCAACTACGCGCATGTGCTGCTGCCGGGCTCGACCTTCCTGGAAAAGGACGGCACCTTCATCAACGCCGAACGCCGCATCAACCTGGTGCGCAAGGTGATGGCACCGCGCGCGGGGATGGCCGACTGGGAAGTGACCCAGGCGATCGCCAACGCCATGGGCTATCCGATGCACTATACCCATCCGTCGGAAATCATGGCGGAGATCGCCCGCACCACGCCCAGCTTCGCCGGCGTCACCTACGACAAGCTGGAACGCGAAGCCGTGCAATGGCCATGCAATGACGCCGCGCCGGACGGCACGCCGATCATGCACGCCAATGGCTTCGTCCGCGGCAAGGGCAAGTTCATCATCACCGAATACGTGCCGACCGACGAAAAGGTGGGCCCGCGCTACCCGCTGCTGCTGACCACCGGGCGCATCCTGTCGCAATACAATGTCGGCGCGCAGACACGCCGCACCGGCAATGTCGCCTGGCACCCCGAGGACGTGCTGGAAATCCACCCGCACGACGCCGAGGAACGCGGCATCGGTGAAGGCGACACCGTGCGCCTGCGCTCGCGCACCGGGGAGACGACGCTGCATGCCCATATCACTGACCGCGTGGCACCGGGCGTCGTCTACACGACGTTCCACCATCCGGGGACGCAGGCGAACGTGGTGACCTCGGATTATTCCGACTGGGCCACAAACTGTCCGGAATACAAGGTCACCGCCGTGCAGGTGTCGCCGACCAATGGTCCGTCGGAGTGGCAGGTCGCCTACCGGGCGGAGGCCGCGGCCAGCCGCCGGATCGAGCCGGTGGAGCCGGCCGAATGACCACGGCCGCCTCAGCCGGGGCACGCAGCGGGGCCGGCGCACCCGGAAGCGGCCGACGTGCCTGATCGCTCCCAACCTGGTCGCCCCACACCTGATCGCCTCGTGCCCAATGGCGATATACCCAATGGCGATATACCTGGTCGCGCCGCCGTCCCGGCCGCTCGCGTGGCATGGCGTGGCGATCACCCGTCCGCGGGGGAACGGCTGGTCGCGGCGGAAACACCGATCGCGCTGACCTATGGCCGGGCCACCCACGCCGTCATGCTGGCGACCCCCGCCGATCTGGAGGACTTCGCCGTCGGCTTCAGCCTGGCCGAGGGGATCATTGCGCGCCCGCATGACATCGCGACGCTGGACATCGTCGCCTTGCCGGATGGCATCGAGTGCCGGATGGACCTGGGCGCTGCCCGGCTGGATGCGCTGACGCGGCGGCACCGCCACATGGCGGGCCCCAGCGGTTGCGGGCTGTGCGGGCTGGACAGCCTGGTCGCCGCGATGCGCCCGCCGCCGCCGGTGCCGATGGGCCGCCGGTTCACGCCGGCGATGATCCGCGATGCGATGCAGGCGATGCAGCGGGCGCAAGGCCTCAATGATGCCACCCGCGCCGTTCATGCGGCGGCTTTCTGGACCCCCGAGTCCGGCCTGGTGGCGGTGCGGGAGGATGTCGGCCGGCACAACGCGCTGGACAAGTTGTGCGGCGCGTTGGCCAGGGCCGCCATCGACGGTGCGGCGGGGATGGTGCTGCTGTCCAGCCGGGTGTCGGTAGAAATGGTGCAGAAGACCGCCATCGCCGGCGTTCCAGTGCTGGCGGCGATCTCCGCTCCCACCTCGCTTGCGATCCGCACCGCCGATGCCGCCGGCATCACCCTTGCCGGGATCGCCCGGTCGGATGGCTGCGAGGTTTTCTCGCATCCGGATCGCATCGCGGTTTCCTCGGCGGCGAGCCGTCCATGCGCCGGCGCCACGGCCCGGCCGTTTCATTCCACCGGCGACGACGGGCTGGCCCCGGCGGCCCCAGCCCCGACAGCCCCAGCCCCGACAGCCCCAGCCTCGGCGGCCCCAGCCTCGGCGGCCCCTGTCCCGACGGCCCCTGCCCCAACAGGTCCTGCGCCGGCAACCGCCGGCACCGGCAGGGACGGACCAGGATCGGCGGCCAGCGCCGCGGCCGCCTCCACCCCGTCCGCCACAGTCCTTGCACGACGAGCCCGGCACCATGTCTGACGACAAACTCGCCTATATGGCAAACCAGATCGGCCGCTTCTTCATCACCCAGGACCCTGACACGGCGGCCGACGCCGTTCATGACCATCTGCTGAAATTCTGGGACCCGCGGATGCGGCGCGGCATCGTGACTCAGCTTCAGGCCGGGCAGGCTCATCTGGATCCGCCGGTGCGGCGCGCGGTGGAGCGGCTGGCCCAGGAACAGTCTGTCTGACCATCCGGCCTTGATCCGCGTCCGAATCATCCCGAACCGGTATTGCGGTTCCGTGTCGCATGCGGATCGAGCCAGCCCATCGCGGCATCCGGTTCGCTGTCCGTCGTGGCCAGATAAGGCTTGATGTCCAGCAGCGGCGTGCCGTCGACACAATCCAGGTAGCGGACGAAAAGCTCATTCACGCCGTCGAACCCGTCGAGCACGACCACCGACAGCCCGATCGGATTCGGGCGAAACGGCGCGCGGGTCGAAAACACGCCCCGGGGTTCGGTATCGAAGGGAGGCGTGAAGACAAGCCTTGGCGGCGTCCCGGTGCCCAGCCAGTACAGCAGGATCAGGTGCGAGAACCCCTCCAGGCCGCGCAGGCCGTTCGTGAATTCGGGCAGAACCCTGGCGGTGCAGGTCGGCGCGGGATCGGGCTGGCGGCCATTGCGGGGGCAGTCGGCGATCGTCCGCCAGGGCGTGTGCAGCGTTCCGATCGGACGCAGAACGAAATCCGACGCGGCCGGCCCGGCCTGATCCGGCGCGACGGGCCTGCCGTCGCGCCCGGACGTTCCGGTCATCGGCGGAAATCGGCGCCCTTCCGTTCCACCGTGCGGACCATGCCCTGCCATTCGGCCAGGCCGTACTCCTGGGTCGGGCGTATCTTCTTCATCCGCTCGGCCGCCTTTTTCTGCACATAGTCGTCGATGACCACCGGCGGCTCATCCATCTGGCGGGCAATCAGCTCCAGCTCGCAGGCACGCTCTAGCATATAAAGACGCATGACGGCGCCATGGATGGTCTCACCCAGCGTCAGCAGGCCATGGTTCATCAGCACGACGCAGCTTCCGGTCACGCAGCTTCTGCCCAGCGCGTCGCATTCCTCGACCGTCGCGGGAACGCCGTACTCGTGGTAGACGACGTCGTCGATCACATGCAGCGCATCCTGGCTGATCGGACGGATACCGTTCCGGATCAGCGACACGCCAGCACCGGCGCGCGTATGGGTGTGCAGCACGCAGTTGGCATCGAGGCGCGCCTTGTAGATACCGCTGTGGATGATGAAGCCGGCATTGTTGAACTTGCCGCCGGGCGTCAGGATATTTCCCTCCAGGTCCATCTTGACCAATGAGGAGGCGGTGATCTCGTCGAACGTCTCACCATAGTTGTTGATCAGGAAGTGGTTCGGCTCGCCGGGCACGCGGGCGGACATGTGCGTGTTGATCAGGTCGGTCCAACCCAGATCCATGCAGACATGGTAGACCGCGGCGAGTTCGCAGCGCGTGTGCCATTCGGCTTCCGACATGCCGGACGCTAGTTGCCCAGATGCTAGTTGCCCAGGCGCTCGTTGCAAGGCAGCAGACATCGTCTCGTTCCCCTTCTCGATCCTGGCAGCGAGCCGGTATCGTGGCGCGAATGCGCGGTGGGGGCAAGCCGGGCGCGGCGGCCGCGGACCGGGCCGAGCCCCGCACGGCTTCTGGACGGCACCTGCGTGGACGCGCGATATGGGCGCGGCGCATCGCCCGATCCACGGAACGTTTCGGAAGCAGCCCCGCCAGGTGACACGCGGTGGGATCGCGTCACGAAGAGACGCTCGGCGGGGCCCGCCGCCGCGGGCCGGTCTCGAACCACTAGCCGAACGAACCCGACGACCGCCAACTGGACGACAGCCAGTGGCCAACTGGACGACAGCAGTGGAACGACAGCCAGTGGGACGACGGCCAGCCGGATGCCAGCCGACCGCACCCGCGGCGGCGCCGTGACGCCCGATCTGCGGTGGCGCCTGCCGGGGATCAGTCGATCCCCACGCCGTCCGGTGTAACATCGGCGCCGCCGCGGCGTCTCTGGACGGGATGACGATGATGGAGACGCGGATGCAACACCTCTGGCGAGACCGACGTGGCCGCATGCTCTGGCTGAAGGCCGCGGTGCTGCCCACGCTGTTCGTTCCCGGGCTGCTCACCGCTTTCTGGCTGGCGACCGACCAGCTTGGCGGCCGGCCGGTCATGGCGGCGATCCATGGCACCGGGCTGTGGGCGATCCGATTGGTGCTGATCTCGCTGGCGATCACCCCCTTCGCCAGGGCGTTGGACTGGCCCAACCTGCTGCTGGTGCGCCGGATGGTGGGCGTTGCCGCGGCCTGCTACGCCGGCGCCCACCTGGCGCTTTATGTCGTCGATCAGAACTTCCGGCTGACCACCGTAGCATCCGAGATCGCGGTGCGCTTCTACCTGACGATCGGCTTCGTCGCGCTGCTGGGGCTGATCGCGCTGGCGGCGACCTCCACGGACGCCGCGATGCGCCGGATGCGCCGCAACTGGAAGCGGCTGCACCGGCTGGCCTATCCGATCGGTGCCATCGCGCTGCTGCACTATTTCATCCAGTCGAAGCTGAACGTGTCGGAGCCGGTCTTCGTGGCGGGCCTGTTCCTGTGGCTGATGCTGTGGCGATTGCTCCCCGAGACATGGACGCGCACCCGGTCCATCGCCGCGCTGACGGCGGTGTATGCGGGGCTGGCGATGACCGCCGGGGTGATGACGGCGGCGGTGGAGATCGCTTGGTACGGGCTGGCCACCCGCATCGATCCCTGGCGCGTCGTGACGGCGAACGAAACCCTGGCGCACGGCGTGCGCCCCGCCCATTGGGTGCTGCTGTGCGGCCTGGGGGGGCTTGCCATCGTGACGCTGCGGCACATCCTGCCGCTGCCGCGGCGGCAGAACGTGATCGCGTAGACGCCGGAGACGCTGGCGCCGCCGCGATGGCCGCCGTGGTGATCGCGCTTCCCTGTCGTGCACCCCGGCTGTCCAACGGCGGTCGCCTCGGCTATGGGAACCGGCGTCACAGCCGCACAGGACAGACCCGCCCGATGAGCCGCCAACCGCCCGGCACGCGCGCCGATTACCGCTGGTTCCACCCCATCACGACGCGCTGGATGGACAATGACGTGTTCCAGCACGTCAACAACGTCAACTACTTCTCCTTCTTCGACACGGCGGTGACCTATTTCGAGATGACGGAGAAGGTGGTCGGCCTGCTGGACGGTCCGGTGCACTGCGTGGTGGCCGAGGTCGCGTGCCGCTACCATGCCTCGATCGCCTTCCCCGACCGCGTCACTGTCGGCGTCCGCGTCGCGCGCATCGGCGGATCCTCGGTCCGCTATGAGCTGGCGATCTTCCGCAATGATGAGGATACCGCGTCGGCCGAGGGCCATTTCATCCATGTCTTCGTCCAGCGCGGCCTGCAGAAGCCGGTTCCCATTCCCGACGACGCGCGGGAGAAGCTGGCGCGGATCGCGGCATAGCGCGGATACGAGCGTCGGCGGCGCGCGGTGGCGCTTTCCTGGCTCGGCCTGCCCGTCCACCTGCCGGACCTGGTTCATCACGGCGGCTACGCCGGCGTCTTTCTGATCCTGATGCTGGAAAGCATGGGCCTGCCACTGCCGGGCGAAAGCCTGATGATCGCCGCCGCGCTGTACGCGGCAACGACCGGTCAGCTGGACATCCTTGTGCTGGTGCCGGTCGCCGCGGCAGGGGCGATCCTGGGCGATCAGATCGGCTTCGGGATCGGGCGCTGGATCGGGTTTCCGGCCCTGGCCCGCTGGGGCCGCAAGATCGGGCTGGGACAGGACCGCCTGGATCTGGGCTGGTATCTGTTCCGCCGCTATGGCGGCCCGGTCGTCTTTCTGGGCCGTTTCGTGGCCATCCTGCGCACGCTGGCCGCCCTGCTGGCCGGTGCCAACCGCATGAAATGGCACAGCTTCCTGCTATGGAACGGGCTCGGCGGGTTCTGCTGGGCCGCCGCCTATGGCTTCGGTGCCTATCTGCTGGGCGACACGGCGAGGCACCTGCACGGGCCGATCGGCATCGGCCTGGGGGCGGCGGGCGCGACCGGCCTCGCCACGGCATTCTGGCTGGTGAAGCGGAATGAGCAGCGGCTGCTGGCGGAGGCGCGGCAGGCCATGGCGGCGAATCCGGACCTGGCTGCCTGACCCGGTCGACGGGCCTGGCTGCCCCTCCGCCTGCCCGGTTGGCCTACCGGCTTGACCGGCGCGTTGGCTGGCATGCGCTGGCCGGCACGCATCGGCCGACAGATGGTGGCCGATTGGGGGCGCCGCGCTTGGCACCTGGGGGCGGACGGGCTAAACGCGGTCGATCCGAACGGGTTATGAGAGAGGAACGTCGATGATCAACAAGATCGTCCAGACGATGGTCGCGGCGATGGATGGTATCAAGGACGGCTCCACCGTCCTGCTGGGCGGTTTCGGCGCCGTGGGCCAGCCGAACGCGCTGATCGACGGGCTGATCGAGCAAGGCGCCAAGGATCTCACCGTCGCCTGCAACAACGCCGGCGTCGGCCGCATCGGCCTCGCTCGGCTGATGGACCTGGGGCGGGTGCGCAAGATCATCTGCAGCTTCCCGCGTTCCTCGGACCCGGTGGTGTTCGAGACGCTGTACCGGCAGGGCAAGATCGAGCTGGAAATCGTGCCGCAGGGCACGCTGGCGGAGCGGATGCGCGCGGCGGGTGCCGGTGTGCCGGCCTTCTTCACCGCCACCGGCGTCGGCACCAAGATGGCCGTCGGCAAGGAACACCGGGAAATCGACGGCCGTACTTATATCCTGGAGAAGGCGCTGAAGGGCGATGTCGCGCTGGTCGAGGCGTGGGAAGCCGACCGCTGGGGCAATCTGACCTTCAAGCAGGCCGGCCGGAACTTCAATCCGGTGATGGCGATGGCCTCGAACCTCACCATCGTGCAGACCCAGCATGTCGTCGAGCTGGGGCAGCTGAATCCCGACCACGTGGTGACGCCCGGCATCTTTGTGGACCGGGTACTGCACGTGCCCTACGGTGACCCATCCGGCTTCTGATCAGGAGACGTTGACCATGTCCGCCACTCTCGCCGACTTCAAGCCGTTCACCCGCCAGCAGATGGCGCAGAACGCCGCCGCCGACATTCCGGAAGGCTGGTACGTCAATCTGGGCATCGGCATCCCGACGCTGATCGCCGACTATGTGCCGATGGACCGGGAAGTGATCTTCCACTCCGAGAACGGCGTGCTGGGCATGGGTCCGGCGCCCGAGAAGGACAAGATCGAGCCCTGGCTGATCAATGCCGGCAAGCAATACGTGACGCTGCGTCCAGGCGGCAGCTTCTGCCACCATGCCGACAGCTTCGCGATGATCCGCGGCCACCATCTGGACCTGTGCGTGCTGGGCGCGTTCCAGGTGGCGGACAACGGCGACATTGCCAACTGGGCGACCAGTGAGAACGACACCGCTCCGGCGGTGGGCGGCGCGATGGACCTTGCGGCGGGCGCCAAGCGTCTGTGGGTGCTGATGGAGCACACCACGAAGGATGGCCAGCCGAAGCTGGTCAACACGTGCACCTATCCGCTGACGGCACCCGGCGCGGTGAAACGCGTCTACACCAACCTGGCCACGATCGATGTCACCGATCGCGGCTTCGTCGTCCGTGCCATGGCACCCGGCCTGTCGTTCGAGGATCTGCAGGCACGGACGGAGGCGAAGCTGCACCAGGGCTGATCCGCCGGGCGCGTCCGAGCGGCCGGCGTTCGCGTCGCTCAGGCCGCGTGGTTTGGGTCATGCGATTGGGGGCCGCGTGCTGCCGGCGCGAATCGGTCGGCGGATGACCGAACTGGTTGACGCCCATCGGCCGCGCCCGTATAAGCCGCCCCTCTCAGCCGGGCGCCCGCGGGCGCGCCGGCTGGCTGTACATGCTATACCCCGCCGGCTTCCCCCCGGCTCGCAGGTTTCCGGAGTTCTTGCTGTGAAGCGCACCTATCAGCCGTCCAAACTCGTCCGCAAGCGCCGGCACGGGTTCCGCGCCCGCATGGCGACCGTTGGCGGCCGCAAGGTTCTGTCCGCCCGCCGCGCCAAGGGCCGCAAGCGCCTGTCCGCCTGACGGCGGGTCGGGGCCGCTGGTATGCGGACCATGCCAGCAGGGACGCCGGCACCTTTCAAGTCAATCGAGCCGGCCCCGTCATTCGAACCGGCCGCGCCGAGTGAGCGGCCCGAGCCTCTTCGGACGGCGCGTGCCGTGCGAAAGCGCAACCGATTGACACAGCGCGCGGAATTCCTGCGCGCCGCCAGCGCCGGCCGGAAGGCGGCGGTCGGCGGCGTCGTGCTGCAGGCGCTGGGCCGTGATGACACGGGGCCACTCCGGCTGGGTTTCACCGTGACCAGGAAGGTCGGCAACGCGGTGGTACGCAACCGCACGCGCCGGCGGTTGAAGGAGGCGGCCCGTCTCGTTCTGCGCGATCTGCCGCTGCGCGGCTTCGATCTGGTGCTGATCGGCCGTGACAGCACGCGGCGGCGGGATTTCACGGCTCTCCAAAATGACATCAAACGGGCGCTGGACAGGACCGGAGTGATATGACACCTGCTGCCGCCGTCGGCATCGGGGCGGTACGTGTCTATCAATGGACCGTCCGACCCATTATCGGCCCGCATTGCCGCTTCTGGCCAAGCTGCAGCGAGTACGCGGTCGAGGCGCTTCAGCGTCACGGCGCGGTCAAGGGATCGGCGATGGCGGCGAGGCGGATATTGCGCTGCAACCCCTGGCATGAGGGCGGATATGACCCCGTGCCGGGAACCGACACATTGCCTCTGGTCGATGCTCCAGCGGACGATCGTGTGAGGGACGGCGGGCTGCAGGACGGGCAAACGGGGCACTGATGGATCAGAAGCGGTTGTTTACGGCGATCGTGGTTTCGCTCGCCATTCTGATGGGGTTCCAGTACCTGGTGGCCCCGCATCTGCCCAAGCCGCCTCCGCCGGCGCCGGCGCAAGTCGCGGCCAACGACGCCGCCAGGCCGAGCGACGCCGCGAGCACGTCCGGCGCGCATGCCGGGCCGGCGGAGCAGGCCACGCAGGCCGCGCCGGCGAATGTTCCGCGGGTAAAGATCAACGCCCCGCGCGTCGCCGGCTCGATCAGCCTGCTGGGCGCCCGCATCGATGACGTGACGCTGACCCAGTATCGCGAGACCCTGGCGCCCGATTCGCCGGATGTCCGCCTGTTGAGCCCGCTCTCCACCGACACGCCATACTTCGTGCAATACGGCTGGACGCCGCCGCCCGGCGAGACGGTCAAGGTGCCGGACAACAACACGCTGTGGACCGCGTCGGCCGACACGCTTGGACCCGGCAAGCCGGTGACCTTGTCCTGGGACAACGGTGCCGGCCTGACCTTCCTGATCACGCTGAGCATCGACGAAGAATACATGTTCAACGTGCGGCAATCCGTGAAGAACGCCACCGACAAGCCGGTGTCCCTGTACCCCTGGGCGCGCATCCGCCGCGACTACAAGCCCGAGGTCGCCGGCTACTACGTGCTGTTCGAAGGATTGCTGGGGGTCGCCAACAACCGGTTGGAGCAACTCACCTACGACCACACGAAGACCGAGGCCGAGAAGCGCAATGGCGTCGCGTTCGAGGCGACCTCCACCGGTGGCTGGGCCGGCATCACCGACAAATACTGGCTGACCGCCCTGGTGCCGGATGAGCAGCAACCGGCCAAGGTATTCTTCCGCCACATCGACAATCACGGTGACCATTATCAGGTCGACTACGTGACCTCGGACCCGAAGGTGGTTCCGGCCGGCGGTGAGGCGGAGCACGTGACGCACGTGTTCACCGGCGCCAAGGTCGTGTCCATCCTGTCGGCCTATGAGCGGAACCTGAACATTCCGATGTTCGATTACGCCGTCGATTGGGGATGGTTCTGGTTCCTGACGCGCCCGATCTTCCTGGCGTTGGACTACCTGAACAAGATGTTCGGCAATTTCGGCGTGGCGATCCTGGTATTCACCGTCTTCGTAAAGGCCCTGTTCTTCCCGCTGGCCAACTACTCCTACCGCTCCATGAGCAAGATGAAGCTGCTGGCGCCGAAGATGCAGGCGTTGCGGGAGCGGTTCAAGGACGAGCCGCAACGGATGCAGCAGGAGATCATGGGCCTGTACCGCGCCGAGAAGGTCAATCCCGCCTCCGGCTGCCTGCCGCTGATCGTGCAGATCCCGGTGTTCTTCTCTCTGTACAAGGTGATCTTCGTCACCATCGAGATGCGGCACGCGCCGTTCTTCGGCTGGATTCGTGACCTGTCGGCCCCGGATCCCACGAACCTGTTCAACCTGTTCGGCCTGATCCCGTTCAACCCGGCGCATTACATCCCGCTGCTGGCGCTCGGCGCCTGGCCGCTGATCATGGGCGTGACCATGTTCGTGCAGCAGAAGATGAACCCGCCCCCGCCGGACCCGGTGCAGGCCAGGATGTTCCAGTTCATGCCGGTGATCTTCACCTTCATGATGGCGCATTTCCCGGCCGGGCTGATCATCTACTGGAGCTGGAACAACACCCTGTCGGTGGCGCAACAATGGCTGATCCAGCGCAAGACCAGGCTGGCGAAGCCCTCGCTGGCGCGCACCTGACGACGATGGCCGGGCGATGACCGGCATCGACGGCCAGTCGCCCGTCCCTCCCCCGACCGAGGCGGAGCTGGAGGCGGGCCGCCTGCTGTTCGCCCGCCCCTGCCAGTTCGTCCACGGGGCGCAGACGCTGGCGCAACTGCCGCCCGTCGCGGGGCCGGAGATCGCCTTCGCCGGCCGGTCCAATGTCGGCAAATCCTCGCTGCTGAACGCGCTGACCGGCCATAAGGGCCTGGCCCGGGCATCATCGGAACCAGGGCGGACCCGGCAGCTCAATTTCTTCGACCTGGGGGGAACCGTCACCCTGGTCGACATGCCGGGTTACGGGTATGCGCGCGCGTCGAAGGACATCAAGGCCGACTGGCAGGGCATGATGTTCGACTACCTGCGCGGCCGCCCGTCCCTGCAACGCGTTTTCCTGCTGCTGGACAGCCGGATCGAACTGAAACAATCCGACCGCGACGTGATGGACCTGCTGGACCGGGCCGCGGTCACCTTCCAGATCGTCCTCACCAAGTCGGACGGGTTGAAGCCCCCCGCGCGGGCGCGCAAAATAGAAGAAGTCGAACGTCTGGTCCGCTCGCATCCCGCGGCATTCCCGTGTGTGCGGGCCACCAGCAGCGAGACCGGCGACGGCATTCCCGCGCTGCGAGCGGATATCGCGAGGCTTCTTGGATTGGGTGGCGGCGATGGCGAAACGGACGACGCCCAAAGGCGCAACTAGAGCAGGCTCGGCCAATACAGGCTCGGCCAAGACAGGCTCGGCCGATGACGGGGAGATCGACGGGCTTCTGGTCCAGCTGAGCACCGCTCTGCTTGGCGACTATTTCTCCGAACCGGACAATCAATCGGAGTACAAGCGGCGCTACCCCGCCCGGACGTCGCCGGTGCTCCAGGATCCGGGCCTCCTGCGCGACGATCCGCCGATCGCCGAGGAGAAGGTGCGGGCCATTCGCTGGCGGCTGGATGCGCTAACCAGCCGGAACGGCGTGCGGGTAACATTGAAGCACCGCCATTTCTCCGCCGCCGTCGAGGGTATCTGGCAGTTTCAGCAGGAGATCCTTCGCGGGCCGCGCGTCATCGCGCGCACCGGCGCCCCCGCCACCATCCGAAAGGCGGTGGAGGCGGCGCTGGACGACCTTCTGCCGCCCTTCCTGGGGATGTCGGGGGACCTGGAGGCACTGCTGACGGTACTCGACGACATCGATGCCGACGATCCGCTGGCGGCGAATCCGGAGGAGGAGCCGCCTCCCGCCAACGTCGCGGACCGGCAGCAGGTGAAGGAGATCGTCGATCGCCGGGCCCGGCGGCCGAAGGCCGAACTGCCGGCGGCCGACCGGGCCTGGCTGGAAATGACGCCGCAAGTGCTGCCCGTGCTGACCGAAATGACGGTGCGCGCGATGACGGAACCGTCGCCGCATGCCAACCGCATTGCCGCCTGCCTGGACCTGCTGACACGGCAGCTGGAATTCGTCCGCTACCGGCAGGATCGCGGCTGGGGATGGGCCGACCGGATGCTGCTGGACTATCAGCATCGCCTGATCGAGCTGGGACAGGAGGAATTGCTGGACCAGCAGGATTGGTTCGCCATGGCCGCGGCCCTGACGGATGCGCGTGTGCCGGTCTCCGACAACGTGCAGCAGGCATTGGCCGAGGCGGGCATGGCGATTGCCGAACCCGCCCCGCCCGAGGAGTTGCTGGCATCCTTGCGGGCTGTTTCGGCCGAGATGGCCACCCTGGTGGACTCCCCGTTCGAGGTGCTGGAGGCCATGAGCAGCGCCGCGGCGGTCATGCCGGCCGCGCTGCGCTGCTTCATGGCGACCGAATTGTCGCTGTCCCCGCACGCGATGCTGCGCGAGGCCGTGCCAATGATGCTCCTGGACGCCAACACGGCGGTGCGGCGGGCGGCCGGCGCCGCGATGGAGCAGATCGCCGGGGCCGACACCGTGTCGCCGGACTGGCTGCGTCGCGCGATCACCCTGCGGAACTGGATACCGTCGGCCGACCGCTCCAGTGTCGACCGCGCGATTCACAAGGCCCGCCTGGCCGGTGTGCCGATCGGCCTCTGGCCCGGCACGCAGCCCGGCAGCGCCCTGCCGGCGCGGGAGGATATTTCGTTCCATGCCTCCATGGTCGATGGTTCCGGGGCGCAAAGTATCCTGGCCGTCACCCGGACCGGACGCCTGGGCATGGTCGCCGGCGTGCTGTTGAAACATGGCACCGGCATCGCCGACGCCTGGATCGACGTCGAGGCACCGCGCCGAGTCATCAACGGCATGATCAAGGAAATGAAGTCGGCCGTCGTCGGCGATGAGGTGGATCGCGCCTATGTCGACGCCGCGGTCCAGCACGCGATCAGCGCCGGCCTGGCTCGGGGGGAGGTGCCGAACCAGAAGCTGCTGGAAATCGCGGAACACACTGTCAGTCCGGACTGGCGGGACCGTGGGCTGGACGTCGTTCCCGAATGCCAGGCCCTGATGGACGGCCTGGACGCGGCGGACCGGGCTCCGCAGGCACGCGAGGCCGCGTTTCAGCGCCTGACGGCCTGGATGGCGGCGCATGATGTGTCGCGTTCGTGGTTCGAGGATCATCACGATGTGCACCGGGTGCTCGCCGCCATCCCGAAACGTCAGCGGAAGGAAGCGGTGCGCGTCGTTCTGGAAGACGTGCTTCCCGGCCAGCGTCTGGCCTGGGCGGAACGTTTCCTGCTGATCGCGCTTTGGTGCCGGGCGGCGATGTCGGTGGTGCACCGAAGCTGGCTGCGTGACTTCGCCATCCTGGCCCACAGCTTGGCCAGCGGCCAACCGATCGGAGACAACCCGGTGATGCAACGGATCGCCGAACAGACCGTTTTCGCCGCCCGCAGCGGCGGCTGGTAGCGCAACGCGGCGCCGCGGCGGTTCCGGGCGGCCGCGGAAATCCGGGCCGCGGAAATCCGGGCCTTGGCCCGCACGCGGCGGCGCGCGATCATCCGCCGAGCGCGATTGCCATCCAGGACGATAGCCACCCAAGTTGACAGGGAGAATCCGATGCCCGCTCGGACAGGTGCCGACTACCTCGCCGGACTGCGGCAACGGGACGTGGAGGTGTGGTTCCGCGGCAAGCGGGTGGATGACGTGACCGCCGAACCGGGTCTGGCGCGGGGCGCCGGGGCCATCGCGTCGCTTTACGACCTGCAAAGCGATCCGGCCCGCCGTGACGCAATGACCTTCCCCGCGCCCGACACCGGAGAGCGGCTTGGCCTGTCGTTCATCATTCCCCGCACACAGGAGGACCTCGTCCGGCGGCGCGACATGATGCTCGCCTGGGCGCGCACCACCTGCGGCATGATGGGCCGGTCACCCGACTTCATGAATGTCACCTTCGCCTGCTGGGCCGGCGCGGCCGACTATTTCGGCGGCGCGTCCGGGCACGATTTTGCCGCCAACATGCGTAACTATTATCAGTACATTGCGCGCAACGACCTGGTGCTGACCCATGCGCTGATCAACCTGCAGCGCAGCCGGTCCGCCGACGGCATGTTCAATCTCCAGGAAGGCACCGCGCTGCAGGTCGTTCGCGAGTCCTCGGCGGGACTGACGGTGCGCGGCGCCCGCATCCTGGCCACGCTGGGACCGCTGGCTGATGAGATCGCGGTCTATTCACCCCGTCTCGCCCAGCACCGGGATCAGTACAGCCCGTTCGCGCTGAACTTTGCCATCCCGTGCGACACGCCGGGCCTGCGCTTCCTGTGCCGCGACAGTTTTGACGAGGGCAAAAGCCATCACGACCACCCGTTGGGTTCGCGATTCGAGGAGATGGACAGCATCGTCTTTTTCGACGACGTGCTGGTGCCGTGGGAGCGTGTGTTCCTTCATGGCGATGTCGGCAGGCTGAACAACACGGCGGCTGCGACGCACTCCTCCTCCCACAGCGCGCACCAGGGTTGCGCGAAGAACCTGGCGAAGTGCGAGCTGGTTCTGGGCGTCGCCTTGCTGATGACCGACGCGCTGGGCAACGGCCGCCTGCCGCAGGTCGAGGAGCGGATCGGCGAGTTGGTGATGTACACCGAGCTGATGCGGGCCTGCATGCGCGCGGCCGAGGCGGATGCGATGGTGGATGAGTGGGGCATGATGTGCCCGGCGCCGCTGCCGGCCGAGACGACCCGCAACCTGTTCATGACAGCCTATCCGCGCATGGTGGAGATCCTGCAGCTGCTGGGCTCGTCCAGCCTGATGATCCTTCCAACCGAGGCCGACATGAACGGTCCGCTGGCCTCCCACATCGAGCAGTACCTCGCGACCGACGGCAGCTCCGCGGGCGACCGCGTGCGGCTGTTCCATCTGGCCTGGGACATCGCCTGCAGCTCGTTCGGCAGCCGTCAGGTACTGTATGAGCGATTCTTCGCCAGTGACCCGCTGACCAGGGCGCGGGTCCTGGCTGGCATGTTCCCCCGGAACGCGGTGACCGACCGCGTTCTGGCGTTCCTCCGGCAGTCCTGATCCGCGCCCGCGACATGCCCCGCCGCTACAACCGGCGTCCGTTCCCGCACAACCATGCGTGAGCGAAACACGTCCTGCATGGCTTCAACAATCGCAAGACCTGCGTGTCCGGCGCATTTCGCCCGGAAAGCGGAAGCCACAAGCGGCGGCGACGATAACGGGGTCGTGATCCCCCCTGCAAAGCGGGTCCGATATCCTACTGTTTCTAGTGCATCTGTTTCTGGTGCATCCGTTTCTGGTGCATCCGGTATGCCGTCATGGCGTTTCGAGGCGTGTCTGCTAAGGAGTTGGAAGTGTGGCTGCCGAGATGATGGCCTCACGCGCGACAGCATCCGCCGAGACAGGCCAGCCCGTCATCCTCGTGGTGGAGGATGAGGAGCTGGTGCGTCTGTCCGCGGTGGAGTTTCTGCGCTTCAGTGACTACCAGGTACTTGAGGCGCCTGATGCCGATACCGCTGTCGACATGCTGAACACCGGCCTCGAGGTCGACCTGGTGTTTTCCGATGTGCGGATGCCCGGGCGGCTGGATGGCTTCGGCCTGGCCGACTGGGTGCATACCCACCGCCCGTCCGTGCCGGTGCTATTGACGTCCGGCTATGTGGGAACCGCGCGCAGCATCGGGCGGGCGCCCCCGATCCTGTCCAAGCCTTACAGCTTCCAGAGGCTTCTGCAGAAGATCGACGAATTGCTGCGCGAATGAATGCTGCTGCGCGAATGCATGACCGCCACTGATCCGCGGCCGGTCCCATCACGCCAACTGACGGTGATGCGTCCGCGGTCTTTTGCCGTCATGGCGAGGCTTGCGATGGATCGGTCCCCGCGATGGATTGGTCAACCGTCCGGCCGGTAATCAGGCCGGCAGCAACCGCTCGGCCGCGGCGGCGGCTTCCGGCATCGTGTGCGCCACGGCCAACGCCCCTGCGGCCTGTTCGGGCGCACCGTAGCCCCACAGGGCAAAAATGCAGCCGATCCCGGCACCCCGAGCGGAGGCGACATCGTTGTGATGGTCACCCAGCATCAGCGCACGCCGTGGCTCGCCGCCGGCGAGGGCGAGCGTCTCCAGCAAGTGGCGCGGATCCGGCTTGCGGACGGTGAAGGAGTCACCGCCGCCGACGGCTTGCAGCAGCGGCAGCAGGCCCATTGCCTGCAGCAGCATCCTGGCGGCCCGCTCCGGCTTGTTCGTGCAGACCGCCAGCCGCCAGCCAGTGTGGACCATGGCCGATAGGGTGTCCGTCACGGCGGGATACAGGCGGCTCGCGACCGCGACGTGGCTGTCGTAGTCCGCCAGGAAATCAGCCACCGCCTGGTCGTCGGGCGGCCGCGCGCGCGCGGCGAAGGCACGCTGGATCAGCACCGGCACCCCATCGCCGACCATCCTGGTGACCTGCTCCACCGCGAACGCGGGCAACCCCCGCGATGCCATCAGCCGGTTCAGCGCCGCGGTGAGATCGGGCACCGTATCCACCAAGGTTCCGTCCAGGTCGAGCAGCAGGGTCCGCCGCACCTTGTCGCACTCCGCAATCTGAATTGAAGCCGGGCTGGTATCGGAACTCTTTGACATTGATTTGGCTGGGAAGCTACGCCCGACTCCTGTTACCCAGGCAGGGCCCGTTACCCAAGCAGGGAGAGAGAATGCACGCAACCGCCATCATCCTGGCCGCCGGTCTCGGCACGCGGATGAAATCAGCCCTGCCCAAGACGCTGCACCGCCTGGCCGGCCAGACGATGCTGCGGCACCTGCTGGCGAGTTGCGAACAGGTTTTCGATCGGATCGTCGTGGTCTTGGGGCCGGACATGGACGCGGTGCGGCGGGAAGCCGCGCCCCATGTCTGCGTCGTCCAGCAGGAGCGTCTGGGCACCGCGCATGCCGCGCTGCAGGCAGTCGAGGCGTTCGGCACCGGCCAGGTTGCCGTGCTGTATGCCGACAACCCGCTGATCCGACCGCGGACGCTGCAGCGGCTGCTCGACGCGGCCTCCGGCGCGGGCTTGGCGCTGCTTGCATTCCGCCCGGCCGACCCGGCGCGATATGGGCGGGTGCTGACCGGCGGCGACGGCCTGGTGGAGCGCGTCGTGGAATATGCCGACGCCACGCCAGCGCAACGGGCCATTACCCTGTGCAACGCCGGCGTCCTCTGTGCCACGGCAGACCGTATGCGGCGCTGGCTGCAAGCGGTACGCAATGACAACGCCAAGGGCGAATATTACCTGACCGATGCGGTCGAACTGGCCCGCGCGGACGGGCAGGCCGTCGTCGCCGTCGAGGCGTCACCGGACGAGCTGGCCGGTATCAACTCCCGCGCCGAGCTGGCACAGGCGGAAGCGGTGGTGCAGGGCTGGCTGCGGCAGGCGGCAATGGACAGCGGGGTAACCATGATCGATCCGGCCTCGGTCTTCCTGTGTGCCGACACGGAATTCGCACCGGACGTGACGATCGAGCCGAACGTGGTGTTCGGCCCGGGTGTCCGGGTCGCATCCGGCGCCCTGATCCGCGCCTTCAGCCATATCGAGGGGGCATCGATCGGCCCCGGCGCCATCGTCGGCCCGTTCGCCCGCCTGCGGCCTGGCTCGGTGCTGGAGCAGGATGTGCATGTCGGCAATTTCGTCGAGGTCAAGGCATCGACGCTTGCCGCCGGGGTGAAGGCCAACCACCTGAGCTATATCGGTGACGCATCGGTCGGCGCGCGCACCAATGTGGGGGCCGGGACGATTACCTGCAACTACGATGGCGTCAACAAGCACCGCACGACGATCGGCGCTGACGTGTTCGTCGGCTCCGACGTGGCGCTGGTGGCGCCGGTGACCGTTGGCGATGGCGCGATCCTGGCGGCAGGAAGCGTGATCACCGATCCGGTGGCGCCGGATGCGCTGGCCCTGGCGCGCGGGCGGCAGGTGCAGAAGCCGGACCGGGCCAGGGCGATGCGGGCGGCCGCGAAGAAGGAGAAGCTCTGACATGTGTGGCATCGTCGGTGTCATCGGCGCGCGTCCCGCCGCGCCCCTGTTGCTGGATGCGCTGCGGCGCCTGGAATATCGCGGCTATGACAGCGCCGGCATCGCCACGCTGGTGAACGGCCACATCGATCGCCGGCGCGCCGAAGGCAAGCTGTCCCGCCTCGCGGATGCCCTGAGCAGCAACGCGCTGGGCGGCACCACCGGCATCGGCCACACGCGCTGGGCCACGCACGGGGCGCCAACGGAAAGCAATGCACATCCACACGGCACGTCCAGGGTCTCCCTGGTCCATAACGGCATCATCGAAAACCACGCGGAGCTGCGAGCGGAACTGGAGGCGGAGGGCCAGGAGTTCTCCACCGAAACCGATACCGAAACGGTCGCGCAGCTGGTGGACCTGAACCTGAAGCGCGGCATGCAACCGATCGAGGCGGCCGGCGCGGCATTGCAGCGGCTGGAAGGCGCCTACGCGCTGGCCATGATCTTCGCCGGCCATCCGGAGCTGATCGTCGCCGCCCAGCATGGCGCGCCGCTGGCCGTCGGCTTCGGCGAGGAAGAGATGTTCGTCGGCTCCGACGCGCTGGCGCTGGCACCGCTGACCCGGCGGATCGCATATCTGGAAGATGGCGACTGGACGGTGGTGAACCGGCGCGGCGCCGCGTTCTTCGACAGCAACGGCAACCGGGTCGAGCGTGACGTGAAACTGACACGGCTGACCGGTGCGGCGATCGGCAAGGGCAATTTTCGCCACTTCATGGAGAAGGAGCTCCACGAGCACCCGGCGGTGATCGGTGACACGCTGCACCAGATGATCAGCCCAGGTAACCAGGCGGTCGCCATGCCGGATCTCGGGATCGATTTCGCCCAGGTGCCGCGGATCACCATGAGCGCCTGCGGCAGCGCCTATTACGCCGGCATGGTCGGCCGCTGGTGGTTCGAGGCGGTGTCCCGCATCCCTGCCGACGGCGACGTCGCCAGCGAGTTCCGCTACCGCACGCCGCCGATGACGAAGGGTGGGCTGGGCCTGCTGGTTTCGCAATCCGGTGAGACGGCCGATACGCTGGCGGCGCTGCGCTACATGCGGGAGCAGGGGCAGACGATCCTGTCGGTCCTCAACGTGCCCGAAAGCAGCATGGCGCGGGAGAGCGATGCCGTGCTGGAGACGGTCGCCGGGCCGGAGATCGGTGTCGCGTCGACCAAGGCGTTCACCGCGCAGTTATCGGTGCTGGCCTGCCTGGCTGTGGCCGCCGGCCGCGCGACGGGCGCGATCGACGCCGCGCGGGAGGCGGCGATGACGGCGGCGCTGCTGGAAGTGCCGAGCCGCGCGGCCGAGGTGCTGGCGGACGACCGGGCGATCCAGGCATTGGCCGCTCGCGTGGCGCAGGCGCGCGATGTGCTGTTCCTGGGTCGCGGCAACTGTTTTCCGATCGCCCTGGAAGGCGCGCTGAAGCTGAAGGAGATCAGCTATATCCACGCCGAAGGCTATGCAGCCGGTGAGATGAAGCATGGTCCGATCGCGTTGATCGATCCCGCGGTGCCGGTGATCGCCATCGCCCCGTCCGGCCCGCTGTTCGAAAAGACCGCCTCCAACCTTCAGGAAGCGGCGGCGCGTGGCGGCCAGGTGATCGTGTTCAGCGACGAGGCGGGCGCGGCGAAGCTGCAAGGCATCGCGGCGGAAACCGTGGTGCTGCCGGCAGTCGATCCTTTCGTGGCGCCGATCCTGTATGCGATCCCGGTGCAGATGCTGGCCTATCACGTGGCGATACTGAAGGGCACCGATGTGGATCAGCCGCGAAACCTGGCCAAGTCGGTGACCGTGGAATAGCGGCCCGGAGGAATAGCGGCCGGGGGAATAGCGGCCGGGGGAATAGCGGCATTAACCCCTTCTTCACGATCCACGGCCAGTATGGTCGCGGGTCGTGAAGAAGGAAGCGTCATATGGACGGATCGGTAAATGTTGACATCCGGAACGGCCCGGATGATATCTTGACCAACGTTGGTCAGGATCGTGCCATGGATACCGTCATCAACCTGTACGAAGCGAAGACTCACCTCTCCGACCTCGTCGAACGCGCTGCGCGGGGGGAGGAGATCGTGATTGCCAAGGCCGGCCGTCCCCTCGCCCGCCTGGTCAGCCTGGCTCAGCGTACCGCGGCGCGCCCGCTCGGCCTCTTCGCCGCCCAGGTCGCCATGGGCCCCGATTTCGATGCGCCGCTGCCGGATGACGTTCGCCTGGCCTTTGAAGGCGCCGCGCCCTGAGGCTGTTGCTGGATACGCACATCCTCATCTGGGCGCTGGCGGAGCCGGGCCGGCTGCGCCCGCGGATGCGGGGGGCGGTTGCATCGCCATCGAACCAGGTCTGGATCAGTGCCGCCACGGCGTGGGAAATCGCGATCAAACACGCCGCCGGACGGCTGACCTTTCCGGTGGCAGACTTTGACGACATGCTGCAACGCACGGGGTTTGAGCCGTTGGCCATCCAGCCGATGCACGCCATCGTGGCCGGCGGCCTGCCTTGGCTGCACGACGACCCGTTTGACCGGATGCTGATCGCCCAGGCACTGACCGAGCGGATGACGCTGGTGACGATGGACGACCGAATCCGGGCCTATGACGTGCCGGTCCTGTCGCCCGATGACGAAGACTGATACCAGCGTCATTCACGCCTTCCAACCGCCGGCTTCAGGCGATCGCGCTCCAGAAAGCCATGGCTGCCAAAAACCATGGCTGCCGGACACGGCGTCCGCGGGTCCTTTATCCCGCCTCAGATATCCAGCGTCCCCCGCATCATCGGCACGCAGTTTCCTGCCACCGTCGCCAGCACCGGCCCCTCCCCCGTCTTTCGCGCCGACGCAATGATCTGGCTTGGGCGGCCCATCTCGATCCCCTGCTCGATCTCATAATGCAGATCGACATTCTCGCCCGGCGCCAGTGATGTCAGCAGCGCCGCCAGGGCCGCGTTGGCCGCCCCGGTGGCCGGGTCCTCCAGCACGCCGATCAGCGGCGCGAACATGCGCGCGCGCAAGTGCAGAAAGTCGTCCTTGCGAGCATACAAATGCAGGTTAAAGCGCTCGGACAGCTCGGCGATGTGCCTGGCGCCATCCCGAAAGGCGGCCAGATCCGGCCTCGCCCGTGCCAGGACATCGACCGAGGCGACCTCGGCGATGACGAAAGGCGTGCCGACCGAGGCAACGATCGGTTGGTGCAGCTCCGTGGAGATGTCGGACGGAGCCAGGCCGGCGCAACGAGCGACCAGGTCGATCGGTACGGCGATATCCAGCGACAGCGCGCGCGGCGCGGAGACACGGGCGCCGCAAATGACCTGGTCATCGTTGCGGAGGACATGCACGCGCACCAGGCCGGCGCCTTCCTCGAACGTGAAATGTTCCGGCGGATTGTCCAGCATCCTGGCCAGGACATAGCCCGTGCCGACGTTCGGATGGCCGGCGAAGGGGATTTCGGCCTTCGGCGTGAAGATCCGCACGCGCGCGTGATGCTGCGGGTTATCCGGCGGAAGGACGAAGCTGGTCTCCGACAGGTTGAACTCCGCCGCGATCGCCTGCATCTCGCCGTCGGTCAATCCCTTGGCATCCGGGAACACGGCAAGCGGATTGCCGCCGAAGCGCTTCGACGTGAAGACGCCGACCGTGACGTATTCGTAGCTCGACATAAGACACCCTCCGAACCGGGCGGCACAATGGCCCGTCCGGGCGGCCTTCCGCAATCGCGGGCTTTCCAGGACCGCGCGGCCGCGACCGCCTCAAGCCGATGGGGCCGTTGCCGGACGGCGCGGCGGCGTGGTCAGCAGGACGACGGCCATCACGATCAGCAGGCCCAGGAAGATGCCGGCGAGCCGGTCGAGCGCCGGCTCCAGGCTGGTCGGCGGCCCGTGGCCCTGGATCAGCGTCATGACCAGCACGACGCCGGCCTGGGTGCCGACATAGGTCGCCGTATGGCTGCCATTCGCCACATAGGCGAACAGCCAGACCGGAACGGCCAGGCTCAACAGCCATGGCACGGTCGAATCGATGCCGAGGCCAAGCAGCGCCAGGCCTGCCACGCCGCCGGCGGCGCAGCCCACGAGGCGCTGCAGCCCCTTTGTGAGAATCTGGCGATTGGTATCACGCGGGTCCGATGCCACCGGCGTTGCCAGCACCGCCACCAGCGTCACCGCCATCTGCGTCATGCCGGTCACGCCGAACAGCCGCCACAGCCAGGGCAGCATCGCTACCGCAACGGCCCAGCGGATGGCATACAGCGTGACATCCAGCTGCGGCCCCAGAAGGCCGGACCAACCGCGCTCGACCGCGGGCGGCAGCGCGGGTGTCGGCTCCAGCACCAGTGCCATGCCGACGGCGCAGACCGTGCCGACCGTGACCTCCAGCACCCGGTAGACCGCGGTGACCGACGCGAGCGGCGGCGCATCCAGCGACGGCAGCACCACCAGGCCAAACGTGACCACGATCAGCAGCCAGGCATAGGCGTAGCGGCTGACATTGGCGCCGATCAGCCCGACCAGGGCAACCGCGAACAGCACCAGGGTGCACGCGATCATGTCGTAGGCGATCCACGAAATGGCCATGACGCCGAGACCGGCCCCCACGATCGTGCCGAGGATTCGAAGGATCGCGCGCCGCACCGAATCCGCTCCGCTCCGCTGTGTCGCCATCAGTCCGCTGATCGCCGCCCACCAGGGCTCGGGCAGGTGCAGCGCATTGGCCAGGCTGACTGCCAGCACCACGGCGAGGGTGGACGTCGTCGCCACGCGGGCGGCCGGTCCCTGAAACCGCGCGTCCAGGCAAGCCCTGCCGAACACAAGCGCCGAGGACATCACGGTCTCGGAGATCAGCGCGGAGATCCTGGCGATTTCCCTGATCAGGGCAGAGCGCATGCCGGCGGCCCTTCACGGGAAGATGATGACGCGGGCGTCCGAACCCATCAGCAGCATGCCGTCCGGCGGCAGTTCCAGCAAAGTCAGGGTTACCGGAAACCGCCGCTGCAGGCGGATCCAATCGGTCGACGGCGCGACATAGGGCAGCAACGCATTCTCTCCGTTCCCGCGGCTGATGCCACGCGTCACACCCTCGATACGGGCCCGGTAGAAGTGCCAGGGATGGGAATCGAGCCAGACCCAGGCCGTGCCGCCCGGCTGGAAGTGGCGCACGTAATCCTGCTTATAGTTGGCGACGATGCGGAATGCGTGGGCGTCGACGATGCCGATCAGCGGCGCGTCCGCGCGCGCCGTGTCGCCCGCCCGCACGGTGAGATTGTTGATGGTCCCGTCCACCGGTGCGTACATCCTGGTACGCGCCAGCTCCCATTCGGCCGTCGCCAGCTCCGCCTGCGCCTTCCGTTCCGCCGCGTCCGCCATCGTGATCATACGCTGCTCCCGGTCGACCTCGGCCTGGGCACCGTCCATGTCGGCCTGGGCGCGGCGCAACGCCTCGTTCGCGTCATCCAGTGCCTGCCGGGACCCGAAGGCATCGGCGGCGAGGCTGGCCGCGCGCCGCTGGTTCTCCATGGCAAGATCGCGTGCCGCAATGGCCGCGGTAAGCGTGTTGCGCGCGATCACCTCGGCATCGCGGTCCGCCTGCGCCTCGGCCTGGGCGCCTGCCACGGCCGCGCTGCGCGCATCCACGGCAAGCTGAAACGGGACCGGATCGATGGTGAGCAGCAGATCGCCCCGGTGCACCATCTGGTTGTCGGAGACATGGACGGCGGCGACGTGTCCGGTGACCTCGGGCGCGAACGCGACCAGATCGGACTGGACATAGGCATCATCCGTGTAGGCGACGATCGAGGTCAGGACCTCCCATCCCACGAACGCGGCGAGAATGGCGAGGGCCGCCAGCAGCATTCGTCGGCTGACCGGCATCGCAGCCGCGGGTTCGGTCCGGGCGGTGTCCGCGGCGCGGGAAACATCGTCGGGCATGGCGTCGGGATATCAATCGGTTCCCGGATCGTCATCGGCAAAGCGCATTCGTGCCCCCCGGCGGGCGCTTCGCCCTTAGAACGTCTCCACCCACGGGCGCAGCTCGACCTCCCAGGACCACGCGCTGCGTGGCTGCGTGGCGACCTGCCAATAGGTCTGGGCGATCGCATCAGGGTCCAGCGTGCTGTCCGGCTTGTCCGCCGGATCCGGTCTGGCGGCGCTGCGGATGCCGCCGTCGATGACGAAATGGGCGACGTGAACGCCCTTCGGCGCCAGTTCCCGCGCCAGGCTCTGGGCCAGGCCGCGCAACGCGAACTTGCCCATCGCGAAGGCGGACGAGTTGGGGTAGCCCTTCACGCTGGCCGATGCGCCGGTCAGCAGGATCGCCCCGGAACCGCGCGGCACCATGTGCCGGGCCGCCTGTTGCGCCACCAGGAACCCGCCATAGCCGCTGACGGCGATCGCGCGGGCAACCTCGGCCGGGTCCAGCTCCGTCACCGGGCCGCGCGCCCGGGCGCTGGCGTTGTAGACGACGATGTCCGGCACGCCCTGGGTGGCGAGCACGACGTCGAACAGCGCCGCGACTTCCTCGGGTTCGGTGGCCTCGCAGGCGAAGGTCGCGCCGGCGGTTTCCTCGGCCAACTTCCTCAGCTTGTCCGGCTCGCGCGAGGCCATCGCCACCTGCAGCCCCTTGCTGGCGAAGAGCCGAGCGAGCGAGGCGCTCAGGCCGGCGCCGGTTCCGACGATCAGCGCGGTTTTCGGGTCCATTCTCAACGCCCTCCTGATACCGGCACGTTTGCGCCCGTGACGTAAGATGCGTCCGGGGACAGCAGCCACAAGACCGCATGCGCAACTTCCTCGGCGCTGCCGGACCGGGCCATCGGCACGCCGGGTGTCATCCGGGCAACGCGGTCGGGCGCGCCGGCGCGGGCGTGCAGGTCGGTCTCGATCAGGCCAGGGCTGACCGCGTTGACACGGATGCCACGCGTCGCCAGCTCCTTCGCCGCGCCGATGGTCAGGCTGTCCAACGCGCCTTTCGACGCGGCGTAGTGGATCCATTCGCCCGCCCCGCCCAGTCCGGCGGCGCGAGAGGACACATTGACGATGGCGCCACCCGGCCCGCCCCGATCGGTGGCCATGCGTTTCACCGCTTCCCGGATCAGCAGGAAGGGGGCGCGGACATTCACCGCCAGAACCGTATCCAGGATCGCCGCGGTCACGCCATCGATCGGCGTGATCGGTCCCGGCGTGCCGGCGTTGTTCACCAGCGCGGTAACGGGGCCAAACGCCTCGTCCACCGTGCGGAACAGCGCCAGGATGGAGTCCTCATCCGCCATCTCGGCCCGCACCGCCAGGGCCTTGCCGCCGGCCAGCGCGATCCCGTCCGCGACCTGGTCGGCCAGCGCGCGGTTGGACTGATAGGTGAGGGCGACCGCGTAGCCCCGGGCCGCGCCCAGCCGCGCGATGGCGGCGCCGATGCCTTGACTGCCGCCCGTAACGATCATGACCTGCCGCATCGGACCATTCCCCCGCTTTCCAGCCCATTTTCCGCACCATACCCGGGCTGCCAAAGGTCGGCCAGGGATCGACCGGCCAGGGACCGGCCAGCCAGGGACCGGCGGGCGGGCGATCCGTCGCGCCTTTCCCCTGTCGGCCGCCACGACAGCCGTGTAACATCCCGATGCAAGAAAGCAGGAGGTGACGTCTGTGCTCGGCTTGATGCAGTCCCAGGGACTGATGATCTCGTCCATCCTCAAGCACGCCGCCCGCCACCACGCGGAGGCGAAGGTGATTTCCCGGACCCATGAGGGAACGACCCACCGGTATACCTGGGGCGAGGTGGAACGCCGGGCGCGCAAGCTGGTGCGCGCGATGGAGGCGTTGGGCGTCGGCCGGCAGGACCGGGTCGGCACGCTTGCCTGGAACGGGTACCGCCACCTGGAAGTGTATTACGCGGCGCCGGGCTGCGAGGCGATCTGCCACACGATCAACCCGCGCCTGCACCCGGACGACATCACCTACATCATCAACCATGCCGGCGATAAAGTACTGTTCGTCGACGCCAGCTTCGCCGGCTTGATCACCGCCATCGCCCCAAGGATCGCCGACACGGTGAAGGCGGTGGTGATGCTGACCGCGCCGGAGCACATGCCGGAGGTGACGCTCGCCCCCGGCATGGCGGTGCACTGCTATGACCGGATCGTCGACGACGCGGACGAGGACTACACATGGCCGCTGTTCGATGAGCGGACGGCCAGCGCGTTATGTTACACATCCGGCACGACCGGGCGGCCGAAGGGCGTGCTGTACAGCCACCGCTCGACCTTCCTGCACGCCTATGCCATTGCGCTGCCGGATGTTCTGGATCTGCGGGCAACCAGCCGGGTGCTGCCGGTGGTGCCGATGTTCCACGTCAATGCCTGGGGTATCCCCTATGCCGCGGCACTGACCGGCACCTCGCTGGTACTGCCGGGCCGGCACCTTGACGGCGCCAGCATGGCGACCCTGCTGAACGATGAGGCCGTCACCTTCACCTGCGGCGTCCCCACGGTCTGGCTTGGCCTGCTGCAGCACCTGCGCTCCAGCGGTGAACGGCTGAACACCGTGCAGCGCATCATGACGGGCGGGTCAGCGGCGCCGCAGCTGCTGATCGACGCTTTCCGCGACGAGTACAACGTTACGGTCGAGCACGGCTGGGGCATGACCGAACTCAGCCCCGTCGGCACCTACAACGCGCCGAAGCCGGCCCAGGACGGCCTGTCCGTCGAGGAAGCCACGCGGCACATGCTGAAGCAGGGCCGCGTGCTGCCCGGCATCGACATGAAGATCGTCGACGGCAACGGACAGGAGCTGCCCTGGGATGGCGTGGCGTTCGGCGACCTGAAAGTGCGCGGCCCCTGGGTTGCCAGCGCCTATTACGGTGACGAACCCGGCAGCGCGCTGGATGCGGATGGCTGGTTCGCCACCGGCGATGTGGCCACCATCGACGCGGACGGGTTCATGGAGATCACCGACCGATCCAAGGACGTGATCAAGTCGGGCGGCGAATGGATCAGCTCGATCACGCTGGAGAACATCGCCGTCTCTCATCCCGATGTCGCGGAAGCCGCGGTGATCGCCGCAACGCATCCGAAATGGGATGAGCGGCCGTTGCTGCTGGTCGTGCCGCGTTCCGGCGCGACGGTCGATCCCGCGTCGGTGCTGGCGCTGTATGAGGGCAAGGTCGCCAAATGGTGGCTGCCGGATGAGGTCGTGGTGGTTCCCGAACTGCCGCACACGGCGACCGGCAAGCTGCTGAAGACCGACCTGCGGTCGCAGTACCGAGACCACTATCTGAAGGCCTGATCTTGGATCACCGCCTGATCGCCTGGGGCCTGCGAACGCCGCGAGGAAGCCGGGCGATGCCTCGCCTGTGGCTGTTCACGGACCAGGCGCGCCTGCCCGACCCGCGCCCGGTGGCGGCCAGGCTGCCGGCCGGCCGCGCCGGGATCGTCCTTCGTCACGACGCGGCGCCGGACCGGCAGGCGTTGGGCCAGGACCTGGCCCGCATCTGCCGAACCCGCCGGCTGGTGCTGGTGGTGGCGGGCGATGCCCGGCTGGCGGCACGGCTTCACGCCGGCCTGCATCTTCGCGCCGGACGCTGGCCAGGCGCGGCGACACGACGCCAGGTCACGCGGTCGGGGGCATCCCAAGCGACATCGCCAATAGCATCCAGGGCGGCATCCACGGTGGCACCCGGGATGGCACCCGGGATGGCGTCCAGCGGGATGGCTGCACGGACGGTGCCGATTACCAGCTCCGCACACACGGTGGCGGATCTCGTCCGCGCGCGTCGAGCCGGTGTCATGCTGGCATTCCTGTCCCCGGCCTTCCCCACCGCCAGCCATCCCGGGGCACCGGGCCTGGGGCCGGTACGCTGGGGCCTGATGGTCCGCCAGGCGGTCCCCGCCGCGCTGCGCATCGGCGCGCTGGGTGGCGTGGACGGCCGCACCATCCACCGCTTGCCGGCCCGATGCGTGGCGGTCGGCGCGATCACCGCCTTCTGGGGATGATGCCGGCCGCGACACCGATAGCCGGTCCGGCGAACGTCGCGGATCATATCAGCGGACATCCGAACCGGAATCCCGGCATGGCCGTAGCCCTGTGACCCGCACAGGATGAACGGCCCGCTTCCCCTTGGAATGACCGACGCCCAAAGGCTGCTGGAACAGGCGCAGCACGCCCTGGGGAACCGTCGTCCCGACGACGCGAAGGCGTTGCTGGACCGCGCGCTGCGGGCCGAACCAGGCAACCCCATGGTGCTGACGAAGCTGGCCGAGTTCGCGCTGCGGGATCGGGACCAGGCGCTGGCCGAACGGCATCTGCTGGCCGCCCTCGCGGCCGAACCGCATTTCGCGCCGGCCTGGACGGAGCTGGCGCATGCACGCTGGCTGGCGGGCCGCCGTGGCGCCGCGACCGAAGCGGCCCGGCGCGCGCTCGACATCCAGCCATTCGTCATGCGGTTTCGCCTCCGCTACGTCCAGTTCGCCGCCTGGACCGGCCATATCAGGGAGGCACGCGAAGCACTCGCGCCGCTGCTCGATCCCGCCGGGTCCGAACCGCCCGCGCAGGCGATGGCCACTGCCATGCTGGGCGAGATCCTGATCGCCGCCGGCCAGTTCGAGGCAGCCATCCAGCCGTTGGAGGATGCGCTGCGCCGGCTGCCGTCGCTGCCCGCGGCTACCATCATGCTGGCGATGAATCGGCTCCGGCTTGGGGATTTCCGGGCGGGGTGGCCGGGCCTGGACATACGGGAGCCCGGCCGGGAACTCTACAAGGACGGGCCGCCCGCCGCCTTCGGCGCCTGGTGGACGGGCGGCCCGATCGCCGGCCGGTCGATCCTGATCGCCGACGACCAGGGCCATGGCGATGCGATCCAGGTGTTTCGCTATCTGCCGATGATCCGGGCGATGCGGCCGGCGCGGATCACCTGGCGTACCTTTCCGCCGCTGGTGCGCCTGTTCGCCGCGGCAGCCCCGGATGTGACGGTGCTGGCCGGGCTGCCGGAGGACGCAGCGTTCGACACACACTGCACCTCGACCAACCTGCCCCGCTGGCTGGACACGACGGCGGATACCATTCCCGGCGGCATCCCGTATCTTCGCGCCCCGGCCCGGAGCCGGCTGTCGCATCCGCGGAACCGCCGGCTGAAAGTCGGCCTGGTCTGGTCCGGCGACCAGCGCCACATGCGGGATCACCTGCGGTCGATTCCGGCGGCGCTGTTCCTGACACTCGCCGACATCCCGGACATCGCGTTCTACAGCCTGCAGCATGAGGTGCGGGACCAGGACCGCCCTGCCCTCGACGCTCGGCCGGCGATCGACCGCCGGGTCGAACAGGCGATTGACCTGGCCGACACGGCCACGCTGATCGCCGGTCTGGACCTGGTGATCGCTGTCGATACGGGCGTGGTGCACCTGGCGGGGGCGATGGGCAAGCCGGTCTGGCTGCTGCTGCACAGCACCCCCGACTGGCGCTGGCAGGCAGAGCGGACGGACAGCCCGTGGTATCCGTCGCTCCGGCTGTTCCGGCTCAAGCCCGGGGAATGGATCGACCGTCCGCGCCGCGATCCCGAGGACATGGGATGGCGCCCGCTGGTGCGCCGGGTCGCCAAGGCGCTGCGGACCCTTTCCGCCCGCCGCGACGGACGAGGCATGACCGCCTGAGACGGGCCAGCGGCCGGAAGAAGCGGGTCAGGCCGCCGAATCAGAGCGCGATCGCCTGAAGCCGGCGGTTGGAGGGTGTGAAGCGTGCTTTTGAAGCAAAGAGTTGCTGAAGCACGGGGTCAACCTGACCCCATGATGCCTAGAGGATTGCAGGGCATGATGGGATGAACCCATCAGGCTCCGGCCAGACCGCCGGCGTCAGGCGGTCGGGATCATCCGGCCGAGCGGGCGGCCGCCAAACAGGTGGACATGGAAATGCGGCACTTCCTGTCCTCCATGCTGACCCATGTTGGCCAGGATACGGTAGCCCGGTGCCTCCAGCTCCAGGTCGCGCGCGATCTTGCCGACCGCGCGCATGAACCCGGCGATCTCGTCAGGGCTGGCCAGGGCGCTGAAATCGGCGAAGGAACAATACGGCCCCTTCGGGATCACCAGGATGTGGATCGGCGCCTGCGGCGCAATGTCGTGGAATGCCAGCGCCCAGTCATCCTCATAGACTTTCTTGCTGGGTATCTCCCCGCGCAGGATGCGCGCGAAGATGTTCTGATCGTCGTATGGCGGCAAACCGGTAACCGGCATCCTGCATATCCCTCCCCGCGGCCCGGTCAGCCAGGCCACGCCGGTCAAAAGGCGCATCAGGCCGCGTCGGGCGAGTATACGCCGATGACCGGCCGCGCTGAAGCGCAACAAGGCCGGAACGCCGGTCCCGGGCGATCGGCGCTATGGAATTTTCTTCGTCCGCAGCCGGCGCGGGATTGCCAGGACCTTCTCCCTGGCGGCCTTTTCGGCAATGCCGCTGATGCCTTCCCGCCGGGTCAGTTCCGCCCATACCTCATCCGGCTCCACGCCGGCCGACACCCACAGGACCAGCAGGTGGTACAGCACATCCGCGCTCTCCGCGACCACGGCGGTGCGATTGCCGGCCACCGCCTCGATCAGGCACTCGACCGCTTCCTCACCGAATTTCTGCGCCACCTTGGCTGGTCCGCGCTGCAGCAGGCGGGCGGAATGGCTGATGTCCGGGCTGGCCGTGCGCCGGGATTCGACAACCGCATACAGCCGGTCCAGCACCAGGGCGCTGGCGTCGCCGGTGCCGATGATTGGCAGGACCTTCTTGATCGCCGTCCGCTTCTTCGGCTTGTTCGGTTTCGGCTTGGCGACGGCCTTGTCGCCTTCGACCTTCTTTCTTGCGGACTTCGCCATGATCAGGCTGCCTTGCGCGGCAGTCGCACCGGCAATCCGGCAGCGGCCAGGGCGGCCTTGACGTCGGATATGGTGAACGTGCCGAAGTGGAAGACACTGGCGGCGAGCAGGCCGGTCGCACCGGCCTTCGCCCCCTCGACGAAATGCTCCAGCGTGCCGACGCCGCCCGAAGCGACGATCGGCACCCGCACGGCGGCACAGGCGGCACGCAGCAGATCGAGGTCGAACCCCTTGCCGGTGCCGTCGCGGTCCATGCTGGTCAACAGAATTTCTCCCGCACCCAGTGAGACCACCTGCCGGCACCATTCGATTGCATCGATCCCGGTGGGCCGCCGGCCGCCATGGGTGAAGACGTCCCACCGCCCGGGCGCGGTCTGCTTCGCATCCACCGCCACGACGATGCACTGGCTGCCGAACTTGGTCGCCGCTTCGCGCACCAGCTCCGGCCGCGCCACCGCCGCCGAATTGATGCTGCACTTGTCGGTGCCGGCCAGCAGCAGGCGCCGCATGTCCTCGGTCGAGCGGATGCCGCCGCCGACGGTCAGCGGCAGGAACACCCGTGCCGCGGTACGCGAGACGACATCCAGGATGGTGTCGCGATCTTCGTGGCTGGCGGTGATGTCCAGGAAGGTCAGTTCATCCGCGCCGGCCGCGTCATAAACCGCAGCCTGCTCAACCGGATCGCCGGCATCGCGAAGGGACACGAAGTTCACGCCCTTGACGACGCGACCGTCCTTCACATCCAGACAGGGAATGACCCTCAGTTTCAGCATGGGGGCGCTTTAGAAAACGTCGCTCCCGCCGATGCAAGCGATTTAGCCCCACCGCCGCCAACTAATCCGGCCAGTGCCCGACGACAGGGCAACTCATCCGCATCATGCCGCGAACAGCGCCAATGCCGCCGCCGGATCGACCCGCCCGTCATACAAGGCACGCCCGACGATGACGCCTTCGATTCGCGTACCGCGCGCCGCCTGCTTGAGCGCCGCCAGGTCATCCAGCGATCCGACGCCGCCGGAGGCGATCACCGGAGTCGTCAGCCGCTCCGCCAGTTCCACTGTCTGTTCCAGGTTCAGACCGGTCAGCATGCCGTCACGGCCGATATCCGTGTAGATGATCGCGGCGACCCCGGCATCCTCGAAGCGCAGACCCAGATCGACGGCGGACATCGACGATGTCTCGGCCCACCCCTCGGTGGCGACGAAGCCGTCGCGTGCATCGATGCCGACGGCGATGCGTCCCGGAAAGCGCTGGCAGGCCTCCAGCACCAGCGGCGGGTTCTTGGCGGCCGCGCTGCCCAGGATGACGCGGTGGACACCGTTGTCCAGCCAGGCAGCGATGCCGGCGATGTCGCGAATGCCGCCGCCCAGCTGCACCGGGACCGAGGTGCAGGCGAGGATGGCCTGAACCGCGCCGCCGTTGACGGGCCGGCCGGCGAAGGCTCCATTCAGATCGACCACGTGCAGCCGGCTGAACCCGGCATCCTGCCAGGCGCGCGCCTGGGCTCCCGGATCGGCGGAATATACCGTGGCCTGGTCCATTTCCCCGCGACGCAGCCGCACACAGGCGCCGTCCTTCAGGTCGATGGCCGGATAGATCGTCAGGCTGGTCATGGGATCGGCCCATCCATCGGTTCAGGGCCGGTCATTGACCGAACGCGCCCTTCGGCGGTCGCAGCCGCTTGTAATAGAAATAGCCCCGCACGGGCCGGCCGCGCACCAGCGCGTATTCCGGATGCTCACCCCAGCGGTGGTAGCCCAGGTGCTCATACAACCGGATGGCCGAGGTCTGGGTTTCGCGAACATCCAGATTGAGGATGTGATAGCCCAGATCGCGTGCCCGATCCTCCACGCACAAGGTCAGCATGCGCGCCAGTCCGTGGCCGCGCGCGTAAGGCGCGATATAGGAGTGCATCAGGTTGGCGGCGAAGGACTGCGCCTCGTTGTTGCGCGGCGGGCGCACCAGGATGGCGGACCCGACGATGTCGCCGTTCAGCCGAGCGACGAACAACTCTCGTTCCGGCACCAGCAGAACGCCGCGAAAATAAGTTTCCAGCGCCCGCCGGCCCGGCGGATTGAGCCAGCCGAACCCGCCGCCGTCGATGATCGCGGCGTCCGTGGCCTCGCACAGGGCGTTCAGGTCGGCGTCGGAAAACTCCTCCAGCCGCTCGACGAAAAGCTGCGGCTCGACGTCGGGCTGCCGGGCTCCGGGCATCGCTGTCGGCACGGTCACGGCGCCCAAAGCAGGAAGTTGCTCAACAGGCGAATGCCGACATCCTGGCTCTTCTCGACATGGAACTGGGTGCCGGCACGGTTGCCCGCGACAACGACGGCCGGCACGACACCGCCATAGTCGGTCGTCGCGATCGTTTCCCCAGCCATGCCATTGGTCAACGCGTAGCTATGCACGAAATAGACATGGTCATCGGGTTGCAGGCCGTCCAGTAGAGGATGCGATCCAGGAACGAAATCCAAACCGTTCCATCCCATCTGCGGCAGGCGCAGCCCTCGCGCCTCCATCTCGGCGATATCGCCCTTGATCCAGCCGAAGCCCGGCGTCACCCCATGCTCCAGCCCACGCTCCGCCATCAGTTGCATACCAACGCAGATGCCCAGGAACGGCGTGCCGCGCGCCGTGGCCCTTTCGATGACATCGCGCATGCCCGGTACCGCGGCCAGGCCGGCGGCGCAGTCGGCGAAGGCACCCTGGCCCGGCAGGACGATCCGCTGGGCGTTCGCAACGACCTCGGGCTCTGCGGTCACCAGGACTTCGGCCGGCAGCCCGGCACGGTCCGCAGCCAGGGCCAGAGCCCGCGAGGCAGAGGCCAGGTTGCCGCTGCCGTAGTCGACGACGGCGATGCGCATCGGGGGCTTCCCGGCAGGCGCGGTCATGGCACGCCGACGCCCAGGCGCGCCACCAGGTCGGGCCGGTGGGTCAGCAAGCGCATCCACGCATCATCCCGATCCCGGCCCGCCACCACATGCGCAACGACATAGCCGCGATGATCCAGCGCCCAACCCTGCATATCGTGCCCGTTCAGGCCCAGCAGCAGCGCAATGCCACAGGCCGCCGCGACGCCCCACGCGGCGGGCAGCCACAGCAGAACCACCACATAGGCCAGGAGGCTGAACGCCGCCGGTATCCAGGCGCGCTGCGAGGCCAGCCAGAGCGGCCCGAGGAAGAACGACGCCCAGGCAAACCCTTCCGACATCAGTACCGGCTCGGCGTCCGGCTTCACATGCACGGCGTAGAGTCTCACAGCGCCCCCTTGGTCGACGGGATGGCATCCCCGATCCGGGGGTCCTTCGCCACCGCCATACGTAGGGCGCGCGCGGTCGCCTTGAAGCACACCTCGGCAACGTGATGCGCGTTACGGCCGGCCCGCCGCGTCACATGCACCGTCATCATTGCGTTGAAGGCCAGCGCTCGGAAGAATTCCTCGAACAGCTCGGTGTCCATCTCACCGATCTTCGGCCGCTCGAACGTCACGTCCCAGGCGAGGAAGGGCCGGCCGGAGATGTCGATCGCCACCTCGGCCAATGCCTCATCCATCGGGGTCACGGCGTGGCCGAAGCGGGTGATGCCCCGCTTGTCACCCAGCGCCTTGGCTATGGCGGCGCCGATCACGATGCCGACATCCTCGGTGGTATGATGAAAGTCGATGTGCAGATCGCCCTTCGCCCGCACCGTCAGGTCGAACAGGCCATGGCGTGCCAGTGCGGTCAGCATATGGTCCAGGAAACCGACGCCGGTGCTGATTTCGGCCTTGCCGGTGCCGTCCAGGTTCAGGGAGACGGTGATGTCCGTCTCCGACGTCGTGCGCGTCAGGGTCGCGGTGCGTGCCATCATGCACGTTCCACTACAGCGGCAGGCCGGTGCGGTCCAGCGCGGTCAGCGGCCGGTGCGCACCGGTGCCGATCAGGCCGGATCGGCGGATCGGGACCCGTGCCGGCGCAGCACCAGGGAGTCGAGGATCAGGGCCGCGACACCGCAGACGATCGCCGCGTCCGCCACATTGAACACGTACCAGGACACGTCGCCCCAAGGGGTCGCGACATGCGCATGGATGAAGTCGACCACGGCGCCGAACCGCAGCCGGTCGACCACGTTGCCGATGGCTCCGCCAGCGATGGCGCCGATCGACATGGCTACCAGCCGCGTCTCCGCCCGCCACAGCCAGAAGCCCAAGGCCGCCACGACCACCAGCGCGACGGCCACGAGGCCCAGCGCGCCGGACGCGCCGAAGCTGGTCAGCAGACCGAAGGTGACGCCGCGGTTCCAGACCATCGTCAGGTTCAGCACCGGCAGCAGCACCACCTGCCGAAGCGCCGGCAGGTCCAGCATGTCCAGCACCCACCATTTGCTGAGCTGATCGGCCGCGAGCACGATCAGGGCTGCCAGCAGCCCCAGCGCGATCAACCGCCCCCGCCCCGGATCACCCGCCATGCCGGGGCTCACGCCACCTTGCACACCAGCCCGGACTCCACCGCGTCGGCGCAGCGCAGGCACAGCGTCGGATGGGTCGCGTTCGTCCCCACTTCCGGCAGCACTTTCCAGCAGCGGGCGCATTTCTCGCCGGGCGCGGGCGTGACCTTCGCGGGGGTATCGTCCATTGCCGGCGCGATCCGTACGGAGGAGACGATCGCGATCTCGGACCATGCGGCTTCATCCAATAATGTCTGATCGTCGGCCAGTAGCGGCAGTTCCACCGCCGCCTGCAGGGAGGAGCCGATGATGTTGTCCTTCCGCGCTTCCTCGATCGGCACGGTGATGCGCCGGCGGATGGCGCGGATGCGCTCCCACTTCGCGGCCAGCAGCGCATCCCGCCAGGCGGCGGGCGGCGTCGGGAACAGTTCCAGGTGCACGCTGGTGTCCTCACCGAAACGGGCGCACCAGGCCTCCTCGGCGGTGAAGCACAGCACCGGGGCGAGCCAGGTGCACAGGTAGCGGTGCAGATGGTCGAGGACGGTCCGAGCGGCGCGGCGGCGAAGGCTGTCGGGACGGTCGCAGTAGATGGCATCCTTGCGGATGTCGAAATAGAACGCCGACAGGTCGACGGAGCAGAAATTGTGCAGCTCCGGATACACGCCGGTCCAGTCATAGGACGTGACGGCGGCGCGGATGCGTGCGTCGATCTCGGCCAGGCGGTGCAGGACCCAGCGTTCCAGCTCCGGCATCTCGGTCTCGGGGACGCGTTCGGCCGCGGTGAACCCGTCCAGGCTGCCCAGCACCCAGCGCAGCGTGTTGCGCAGCCGGCGGTACAGCTCCGCCTGCTGCTTCAGGATCTCCGGCCCGATCCGCAAATCCTCGCTGGTGTCGGACATCATCACCCACAGGCGCAGGATGTCCACGCCGTACTGCCTGGCGACCTCATCCGGCGCGACGACGTTGCCCAGGGATTTGGACATCTTGCGGCCGTGCTCATCCAGCACGAACCCGTCGGTCAGCACCGCCTTGAACGGCGCCACGCCACGGGTACCGACAGCCTCCAGCAGCGAGGACTGGAACCAGCCGCGATGCTGGTCCGACCCTTCCAGGTACAGGTCGGCCGGCCAGGGCAGGCCGCGTGCCTCCAGCACGAAGGCGTGGGTCGAGCCGGACTCGAACCACACGTCGACGATGTCCATCACCTGTTCATAGTCATCCGGGTTGCGGTCCGGACCCAGGAAGCGGGCGGGCGGCGAGGCATACCAGGCATCCGCGCCCTCGGTGGTGAAGGCCGCGACGATCCGGTCCACCACGACCTTGTCGCGCAGCGGCTCACCGGTGCGCTTCTCGACGAAGACGGTGATCGGCACGCCCCAGGCGCGCTGGCGGCTGATGCACCAGTCGGGCCGGTTGGCGACCATGGAGCCGATGCGGTTGCGGCCCCGGTCGGGCACGAAGGTGGTGGCGTCGATCGCCGCCAGGGCCTTCTCCCGGATTCTCTCCGGCCCGTCCATCCGCACGAACCATTGCGGCGTGGCGCGGAAGATCAGCGGCGCCTTGGAGCGCCAGGAATGCGGATAGGAATGGACGATCTTGCCGCGCGCCAGCAGCGCACCGGCCTCGGTCAGCGCCGCACAGACCGGATCGGCGGCCTTGTAGACATGGGCGCCGGCGAACAGCGGCACCCAGGCGTTGAAGGTGCCGTCGTCGCCGACCGTTTCCGGGATGTCCAGCCCGTTCGCGCGGCCCAGATGGAAGTCGTCCTCGCCATGGCCGGGCGCGATATGGACGAAGCCGGTGCCGGCCTCGGTGGTCACGAAATCGGCCAGCAGAAGCGGCGTATCCTGGTCATAGCCCTTGCCGCGCAGCGGATGCGCCATGACGGTGCCGGCCAGATCGGCGCCCTTCACGGTCGCCAGCACCGTATGTGCGGTGATGCCGGTATCGGCCAGCACGCCGGGCAGCAGCGCCTCGGCCAGCACCAGCCTCTCACCGGTGCGGGCCAGCGACTTGTCGGCCGCGCCGTCGACGCGGATCACCACGTAGTCGAACTCCGGTCCGGCCGCGACGGCGCGGTTGCCCGGCATCGTCCAGGGGGTGGTGGTCCAGATCACCACCGACGCATCCGCCAGCGCAGGGACCGACGGGCTGATGACGGGGAAACGCACCCAGATCGTGGTGCTGGCATGGTCGTGGTATTCGATCTCGGCCTCGGCCAGCGCGGTCTTCTCGACCGGCGACCACATCACCGGCCGCAGGCCGCGATACAGCGCGCCGTTCAGCAGGAATTTGCAGATCTCCGCCGCGATCGCCGCTTCCGAGGCAGGGTCCATGGTGGCGTAGCGCTGACGCCAATCACCTTCCACGCCCAGGCGGCGGAACTCACGGCCCTGCACCGTCATCCAGTGATCCGCATAGGCCCTGCATTCCGCACGGAAATCCAGGACCGGGACGGAATCCTTGTCCTTCTTCCTGGCGCGATATTCCTCCTCGATCTTCCATTCGATCGGCAGGCCGTGGCAGTCCCAGCCGGGGATGTAATTGGCGTCGAACCCGGCCATCTGGCGGGTGCGGTTGATGACGTCCTTGTGGATCTTGTTCAGCGCCGTGCCGATATGGATGTTGCCGTTCGCATAGGGCGGGCCATCATGCAGGATGAACAGCGGACGCCCGGCCGAGGCGGTGCGCAGCTTGTTCCACAAATCCATGGCATCCCAGCGGGCGAGAATCGCTGGCTCCTTCTTCGGCAGGTCTCCCCGCATCGGAAAGCTGGTGCGCGGCAGGAACACGGTGTCCCGGTAATCGCGCTGGGAGTCGGTCGCGACGTCGTTCATTGTAGTCCCGTATGATGACGGGCACCCCGGTTGGGGGCCCTGCTGGGTGCCTTCCTGGGCTGGTCCCATATGGGCTGGTCCCATAATGGATTGGCAGCCGATCCGGCCAGCCTATACACGCAGCTTGCCGGCACCACCATGGCGAAGGCGCGGACCGAGGGACGCCCGCCGTGCAGAGCCCTGTCCATCGGCCGGCCCTTCCTGGTCACGCGCCGCCTTCCCGCCCGCGCGAACGGTCCATCGAGCCCGCGCTTATCGTTGCGCCGCGGGGCGCAGCCCCGCATCGCCGCCCGCGCAGCCCACCGTCAAACGCGTGCCGAGGAGGAGGGATCTCGGCGGCCAACTCACAACCCGAAGGCGTACGGCGAGGCGGCACGGCCAGCGGTCTGGAATTGGACGCCGGGCGGACAGACCATCGCACGCTGCCCCCCGGTCAACGCCCCGCTCGGCTATCAGGTCTTCGGTTATCGGGTCTTTGGTATCTCGAACCCGGCGCCGCGTTCGACGTATTTGACGATCTCGGTCAGGTCCTGCCTGGCGGCGCCCTGGAACATGGCGTGCTTGAACACCAGCCTGGCGGCCTGGCACACCCACATCGGAACGCCCAGCGCCTCGCCCTGCTCGATCGCCAGGTCGATATCCTTCATCAGAATGTGCATCTCGGCGCCGAAGTCGAAGCGGCGGTTCAGCACCGACATCGGGAACTTGGCATCGACCGCGCTGTTGCGGCCGCTGCCGGCACTGATCGCAGTGACCATGACCTCCGGGTCCAGCCCGCCCTTGGCCCCCATGACGAAGGCTTCCGAGGTTGCCGCCAACGCCACGGCCGACAGGATGTTGTTGGTCAGTTTCAGCACCTGTGCAGCGCCCGGCTTGTCACCGGCGATGGTCAAGGTGCGGCCCCACTGGCTGATCATCGGGCGCACCCGCTCGATCGCCGCCGGATCGCCGGCCGCCATCACCGACAGGGTGCCGGCGCGCGCGCCGGGTGGACCGCCGGAGATCGGGCAATCGACGACCGTCACGCCCTTGGCCGCCATGCCCTTCACCAGTTCGTCGACGAATGGGACGCCGACGGTGCAGGTGTTCACCAGCAGCGTCATCCTGCCGCCGTGCACCAGTCCGTCCGGCCCGAACGCGACGGCGCGGAACGCCGCTAGCGTGGGCAGCGAGACGAACACGATCTCACATTTGTCCGCCATGTCCCTCGGCGATTCGGCGCGGCGGGCCTGCCGGTCGAGCAGCGGCCGCATCGCGGCCTCATTGATGTCGTAGACCGTCAGGGCATGCCCGGCATCCATCAGCCTGCCGGCCATCGGCAGACCCATGTTGCCGATGCCCAGATATCCCGCTTCCATTTGGTTTCCCCCGTTTGGCTTCCGCCGGTTTGGCGCCCCTCATCAGGATTCCGGCTCTCAGGATGCCGGCGCCAGCGGCTCCGTCCAGGCGTCATAGCCGTAGACCCAGTCGGCGTCATGCGGCTGCCTCAGCCAGGTATTCTGCGCCGAGGTCAGCTGGATGCGTGATGTCCGCGGCTTCCGCGTCGCCTCATAGCGGCGCAGCGCCGCATTCACGCCGTCGCGGTCCACGCCATCCAGGCAGCGGGACAACACCGCGCCGTCCTCGATCGACGTGGAGGCACCTTGCGCCATGTAGGGCGTCATCGGATGGCAGGCATCGCCGAGCAGGGCGACGTTGCCCTCGACCCAGCGGGGCAATGGATCGCGCTCGACCAGCGCCCATTTATGCACGTCCGGGCAAGCGGCCAGGATGGCGCGCACCTGCGGGTGGAACATGTCGTAAGCAGCGCGCAAAGTGTCCAGATCACCCTTGGACGACCAGGATTCGATGGAGAAATCCGGCTCCGGCGTGGAGGTGACGAAATACAGCTCATCGCGCCGGGGGTTGACGAAATAGCTGACGATGTGGCGGTCCGGCCCCCACCACTTGATGCACGGATACACATCGAGACCGTTCAGCCGTCGCGTGGGGAACACCGTGCGATAAGCGACGCGGCCGGTGAAGCGCGGCGCCTCCGGTCCCAGCATCGCCTCCCGTACGATGGAATGCACGCCATCGGCGCCGATGACGGCGTCCGCCTCGGCGCTTTCACCATTGGTGAACCGCAGGCGGACGGTGCCATCGGGGTTGTGGTCGAGGCCCATGAGCCGGTGGTTCAGGCGGATGGCCTCCGGCGGCACCAGTTCCGCCAGCATCGCGTGCAGGTCGCCGCGATGCATCAGGAAATAGGGCACGCCGTGGCGCGCCCGCACCGCCTCGCCCAGCGGCAGGGAGTTCGTCAAGGCGCCGGTATCGTAGTCGCGGGAGTCGTTGCTGTCGGGCTGGAAGGCCTGCGCCAGCAGCCGGTCCTTCAGACCGAGCGCATACAGCACACGGATCGCGTTCGGCGCCTGCTGGATGCCGGCGCCCAGGCGGGTGAAGCCGCGTGCCTGTTCGAAGATGCATACTTCAACGCCGATCCGGCGCAGGCAGGCGGCGGCGGTCAGGCCGCCGATGCCGGCGCCGATAATCGCGATCCGCAGCGTCTGCTGGCGCATTGGCCTGCCCTCTTGGAAATCTTCCACGACCGGATGGTGGGAGATTTGCCGGCCGCCGGCAACCGTCCGGCCAGGCACCGCCCGGCCAGGCGGGGGCCTTTCCTGCCCGGCCGCGTCCTTTCACACGCTCTCGCAACGACTGGAACTCCACGTGACTGGAACACCACATACAGGATCGGGATGACGAAGATGCCGGCCGCGCTGGCGGCGATCATGCCGCCGAACACTGGCGTGCCGACATTGCGCCGCGCGAGCTGGTTGACGCCCGGCAGGGCCGAGGACTGCTTCTTCACCGTCACGCCCTGCTGGCGCAGCTCGGACAACACTTTCGACAGCGCGACCTGGACCCGGTTGTCGGCATTGACGGCATCGATGTCGGGGTCAGTGCCCGGCTCGAACGACAGGGTCAGCGTATAGCCGCCATCGTCGCCGCTGATGCTCTCCATACAGATAGAGTAGCAGGACGGGGCCAATCGAGCGGAACGATGCATCAATGGCCCCGGTGGCAACGATTGGGCACCATGCCGAATGCGCCCTGCCTATACCAGCCTTCCGTCCCGCAATGTCACGATTCGGTCCATCCGCTCCGCCAACTCGGGGTTGTGCGTCGCGATCAGCGCCGCCAGTCCGTGTGCCCGTACCGCGGCCAGCAGCTCGATGAAGACTTTCTCGGCGGTCGGAACGTCCAGGTTTCCCGTCGGCTCGTCCGCCAACAGGATTTTCGGACGGTTTGCCAGGGCCCGGGCGATGGCGACACGCTGCTGCTCACCACCGGACAGCTTCCCCGGCAGGTGCCCCAGCCGATCCGTCAGGCCGAATGAGGATAGCAGGCCCTTCGCACGCTCCTCGGCCCGCCGTCGCGCGACACCGGCGATCATCTGCGGCAGCACGACATTTTCCAGCGCGGTGAATTCCGGCAGCAGGTGGTGGAACTGGTAGACGAAGCCGATCGTGTCGCGGCGCACCGCCGTACGGGCGGCATCCGGCAGGTTGCCGGCGTCCTGGCCCTCGATGACCACGGCTCCGCCGTCCGGCCGATCCAGCAGGCCAGCGACATGCAGCAGGGTCGACTTCCCCGCTCCGGACGGGGCCACGAGGGCGACGATCTCACCGGCCCGCAGCGACAGGTCCGCGCCGCGCAGGACGGCGAGTTCGCCGGCGTCGCCGCGATAGGACCGGCGCACCCGGCGCAGCTCCAGCGGGTCACTCATGCCGCAGCGCCTCCACCGGATCGGTGCGGGCCGCCCGCCAGCTTGGATACAGGGTCGCCAGCAGGGACAACGCCAGGCCAAGCACGACGACCCGTCCGACATCGCCCCAGTCGATCGTGCTGGGGAGTTCCGACAGCATGAAGACCGAGGCGTCAAAGACCCGGCCGCCGGTGACGTTTTCGATGAAATGCTGCACCGCGACGATATTCCAGCAGAACACGATGCCGATCAGCGTGCCGATCAGCGTGCCGGCGACGCCGACAAAGGCGCCGCACATCAGGAAGATGCGCATGATCGCGCCGTTGCTGGCGCCCATGGTCCGCAGCACGGCAATGTCGGAGCGCTTGTCCTTTACCAGCATGATCAATGACGACACGACGTTGAACGCCGCCACCAGCACGATCATGCCCAGGACGATGAACATCGTGTCCTTCTGCACCTGCAGCACGCCGACGATCGTGTCGTTGGCGTGCCGCCAGTCCCGTGCATAGACGGGTTTGCCGGCGATCAGCGCGCGCAACGGCGCCTCCACCGCGGCGATGTTGTCGGGGTTGGTCAGCCTGATCTCCATGCCGGTGATCGCATTCGGTTTCTGAAAGAAGACCTGCGCCGCCGGCAGCGGCAGGAACACGACGCTGTTGTTGTAATCCGCCAGGCCGGAGTCGAAGATCGCGACCACCTTGTATGCCCGCACCCGCGGGATGGTGCCGAACGCCGTCGCCGCCCCGTCCGGGGAAATGATGGTCAGCGGATCGCCGGTCTTCAGCCGGTAGGAACGGGCGAGGCCGATCCCCACAAGGATCGCGTCGTCGCCCTGGAAGGCCGACAGGTCGCCGGCGACGACATGGTCGCTGATCGGATGCAGGTTGCGCAGGTCCGCCAGCGTGATGCCGCGCACCAGCCCGCCGCGCGCGCCCCCATTATCCGTGCTCAGCAGCGCCTGTCCGTCCAGCACCGGCGTGACCGAGGCGACGCCGGGGATCGCGCGCACCTTGTCCACCAGCGGGGCGAAATCGGTGATCTTCTGCCCGGCATAGGCCTCGATCGTCACGTGCCCGTTCACGCCGAGGATGCGGGACACCAGCTCGACCTGAAAGCCGCTCATGACCGAGGTCACCACGATCAGCGTGGCGACCCCCAGCGCGATGCCCACCAGGGAAAAGATGGCAATGATGGAAACGAACCGTTCCCCCTTGCGGGCGCGCAGATAGCGGCCCGCCACCATCCGCTCGAACGGTCCGAACATTCAGCCGATCCGCGCCAGCGCCTCTTCCGGGGACGTCTCGACCCGCTCCCCGGTCGCGCGGCGCTTCAGCTCCACCGTGCCGGCGGCCGCCCCGCGCGGGCCGACGATGATCTGCCAGGGATGGCCCATCAGATCGGCATCGGCGAACTTCGCGCCGGCGCGATCCGAGCGGTCGTCATAGAGGGCATTGCCGTTGAAGGCGGCGTAGAGTTTTTCGCACACCGCATCGCATCCAGGGTCGCCGACCTTCAGGTTCAGGATGGCCGCCTTGAACGGGGCAATGCTGTCGGGCCAGATGATGCCGGCGTCGTCGTGGCTGGCCTCGATCACCGCGCCGACCAGGCGGGACACGCCGATGCCGTAGCTGCCCATTTCCGGGAAGACGGGCTTGCCGTCGGGGCCGGCGACGGTGGTGTTCATCGACTGGGTGTATTTCGTGCCGAAATAGAAGATGTGGCCGACCTCGATGCCCCGCCCTTCCCGGCGGCGGTCAGGCGCCACCTGCTCCCACCGGCCGGCGTCATGCTTTTCGTCCGTCGCGGCGTAGTGGGTGGTCATCTCCTTGAAGAAGCGCTCAAGGTCCCCGGCGCTACCGTGGCTGAAGCCGCCGGCGCCGGAGGACAGGTAATCGATCTCCTCGAACGCCGCGTCGAAATAGACCTGGCTTTCACCGGTGGGCGCCAGGATGATGAACTCGTGGCTCAGATCGCCGCCGATCGGGCCGGTGTCGGCTTCCATCGGGATGGCCTTCAGCCCCATGCGCTGGAAGGTGCGCATATAGGCCAGCATCATCTTGCGGTAGCTGAGGACGGCGCCGGCGTGGTCGAGGTCGAAGGAATAGGCGTCCTTCATCAGGAACTCCCGCCCACGCATCACGCCGAAGCGGGGCCGCACCTCGTCGCGGAACTTCCATTGGATGTGGTACAGGATCTGCGGCAGCTCGCGGTAGCTCTTGATCGCCTGGCGGAACAGGTCGGTCACCATTTCCTCATTTGTCGGCCCGTACAGCATGTCGCGCTCATGCCGGTCGCGAATCCGCAGCATCTCCTTGCCGTAATCCTCATACCGGCCGCTTTCCCGCCACAGCTCGGCCGGCTGGATCGTCGGCATCAGGATTTCCTGCGCGCCGGCACTGTCCTGCTCCTCACGCACGATGCGCTCGACGTTGCGCAGCACGCGCAGCCCCAGCGGCAGCCAGGCATAGATGCCGGCCGAGGTCTGGCGCACCAGCCCGGCCCGCAGCATCAGCCGGTGCGACGCGATCTGCGCCTCGCTGGGCGTTTCCTTCAACGTGGGGACGAAGCCATGGGACAGGCGCATCGCGGTGTCGTTCCGTTCAAACCGAAGAGCGCGTAGGTATCGTGTTTGCCGCCTCGCCGCTACCCGTCGCCGTTGGCGGCGTCCGGCCGGAGCGGTCCGGCCAGGGACGTGCCGGTTGGGGACGTGCCGGTTGGGGACGTGCCGGTTTGTGCGTCGCACAATAACAAAAGCGAATTCTTCATGACCGGAAATCTTGTTGCATTGCACAACATTAGCGTGAAATAAAATCGTCGAATCGACCGAAAATTTCCACAAAAGCCCGTGACACTGCCCTGGAACTTGGCTAACACAACGGCGGGCCATCTACCGGTGGGTAGCAGGCCCAGGTTTGGGGAGGAAACGCCAACCGCCCGGCAGTCGAGGACGCGATCCTCACTGTCCGAGGCGGGGCAGTTTCACCGCCGGATCAGAGCCCGTCCGCATCGTGCATCGCCAGCACCCCGTGCCGGAAGCTGATGTAATCACTGCGCACCACCGCATAGATCCCAAGCCACAGCACGCTCGTTACCAGGGTGGTAACGATAACCTTCATCACCAGCCGGGGATTTTCCGGCGTGCCCCGCCAGCCGCTGACCTCATCAGGGCGGTCCATCGGCCGCGTTCGCAGCGGCAGCACGGCGAACAGGGCCGTCCACCAGATGATGATGAATAACATGCAGCCGGTGAACCAGTTCATGGGCGCATCAAACCCTCAAGAGGTGGATATCGACCATCGGCCGCTTGCCGATCCGTCGGCCAAGCGTCCGCCGCAATGCCGCGCGCGCGGCATCCGCCAAAGCCGAGTCCTCGCGCCGGACCGAAGCGGGCAAATCTTCCACAAGGCCGCGCAGGTCATCGGCCACGCGATCCATACCCGGGTCGTCGCTGTCCAGCAAACCCGGCGCGCTGATCCGCGGCTGCCCGACGACCATGCCATGCCGGTCGACCGCGAGGCTGGCGACGACAATGCCGTTGAACAGCATCCGCCGCCGCGCCGACATCACCTCTCCATTCATCGGGATGACCCGGCTGCCGTCCAGAACCATCCGTCCCACCGGTGCGCTGCCGATGATCTCGGGCCGGTCGGGTGCCAGGCTGAGGATGTCCCCATCCTCCAGCAGAAAGGGCGTGGCCCCGGCCGCCCGGGCGAGCTCGGCGTGCGCCGCAAGATGGCGCCATTCACCGTGCACCGGGACCGCATAGCGCGGCCTTACCAGACTATAGAGCTTGCGCAGCTCATCGCGCGCCGGATGGCCGGAGACATGGACGCTATGGTCCTCGTCGGTCATCAGCCTGACGCCGCGCCGTACCAGGCCGTCCTGCACCAGGCCGATCGCCCGCTCATTGCCCGGGATCATGCGGGACGAGAAGATCACCGTGTCGCCTTCGCCCAGGGAGACGACGGGATGGCTGTCCTGGGCGATCCGCGCCAGCGCGCTGCGTGGCTCGCCCTGGCTGCCGGTGACCAGGATCAGCAGGTTGTCGTCCGACACGTCATCGATATCGTCCTCGGTCAGGAACGGCGGCAGACCGGCCAGATAGCCGCATTCCCGCGCCGCCGCGTCCATGTTGCGCAGCGACCGCCCGACCAGCGCCACGCTGCGTCCGGCCTCGCGCGCCGCGACCGCGACCGATTCCATGCGCGCGACATTGCTGGCGAAGCAGGTCACCGCAACCCGCCCGCGCAGGCCACGGATCAGCGCGGTCAGCACCTGCCGCACGTCCCGCTCGCTGCCGGAATGCCCCTCCACCATCGCGTTGGTCGAATCGCAGACCAGCGCCAGCACCCCTTTCTCCCCCAATGCCGTCAGCGCCGCCTCATCGCTCGGCGGCCCGATCAGCGGATGCGGATCCAGCTTCCAGTCGCCGGTGTGCAGGATGGTCCCCAGCGCCGTCTCGATGACCAGCGCCTGCGCCTCGGGGATCGAATGCGCCATGCGGATGAAGCGAAGGTTGAACGGCCCCACCGAAAAAACGCCGCCGGGCGGCACGACATGCACCGGCACCTGGTTGGTCAACCCGTTCTCGCCCAGCTTGCGCCGCAACACGGCAGCGGCGAACGGGGTCGCATAAACCGGACAGCGCAGCCGCGGCCACAGCCAGGCGACGGCGCCGATATGATCCTCATGCGCATGCGTGATCACCAGGCCGGCCAGATCGTCGTGGCGATCGGCGATGAAAGCGGGGTCCGGCATCATGACCTCCGCTTCCGGATGTTCGCTGCCGCCGAAGCCGATGCCGCAGTCGATCGCCAGCCACCGCTCCTTCCCCGGGCCGCCGAAGCGGTAGAGGTTGAGGTTCATGCCGATTTCGCCGGTCCCGCCCAGGGGCAGAAAGGCCAGGTCACCATCATCCATTGGGCAGGGGTCGTTCCGTCACTCGTGATCGATCAGGCGGGTTTTTTCGCGACTCAATGTGGGGGCCGGGTTGCGTTCCGCCAATAAGCGCAATCCATCCAGGGTCAGATCGGGCTCGATGTGCTCGATCATCATCGTGCCCTCGGCGAACAGCGGCGCCAGCCCGCCGGTCGCCACGACCTTCATCGGGCCGCCATACTCGCTCTTGATCCGCGCCAGCAGTCCTTCGATCAGGCCGATATAGCCCCAATACATCCCGGACTGCATCGCCGGCACAGTCGACCGGCCGATCACCGATTGCGGCCTGCCGATGCCGATGCGCGGCAGGCGTGCCGCCGCCTGGTGCAGCGCTTCCAGTGACAGATTGATGCCCGGGCAGATGACGCCGCCCAGGTAGCTGCCGGTCGTCTCGACGACATCGAAGGTGGTCGCGGTGCCGAAATCGACGACGATCAGCGGGCCGCCGAACCGGCGATGGCCGGCCAGCGCGTTCAGCAGGCGGTCCGCGCCGACCTCGTTCGGGTTGTCGACACGGATCTCGAACCCCCAGTCCAGGGAGGCATTGGCGATCAGCGGTTCCACGTTGAACCAGTCGCGGCACAGGCGGCGGAGGTGATACAGCGCCGCCGGCACGACGGTACCGATCACCGCGGCACTGACCTGTTCGCGCGTCAGGCCGGACAGTTGCAGCAGCGCGCTCAGCCAGACGGCGTATTCGTCCGAAGTCCGCTGCGCATCGGTGCGGATGCGCCAGGAGCCGCGCCAGCCGGTGTCGTCATGCACGGCGAAGACGATGTTGGTGTTGCCCGCGTCAACGACCAGCAACATGAACCAGCTCCCTGCCCCGCGTCGTGCCGGGCCGATAACGGCGGACCCCCGGTCAGAGAGCCGGTCCGAGGCGTGCGCCCCGAAGATCCTGGATGGCGGCCGACTTTCCGGTCGGCCGCCGCCACATGAACGCGTGGACGCGCGGAGTCAACGCCGGTTCCAGAACAGACGTTCGCACACGCGACGCATCCCGTTGATCTCACGCAGGAAGTGCGGCGCGATCGGCGCCCGGGCACGGCATTTGCGCAGATTGCGGACGGTGTCTGCTTAATCCAACGGCAGGCCTGGGAGCGATCGCCCATCCGACGCCTCCATCCGGGCATGGCACAGGGTCGGGCATGGCAAGGGATTGATGGCATAGGGATTGAATGAACCGACCGCTGTGTGGCGGCCGGGACCGATCGAAACCCCTATGGCGTTTCTTGCGATGCTGAGGCACGCTGGACGCATATCTGACGGGGCATGGGCCAGATCTCGGCGTCCACGTTTGGTGAAACGCGAAACACGGGTGCGCCGCGCGGGCGGCCGCGCCGGTGACGGAGGTTGAATCGGCTCATGAGGCCCATGCGTAGACGCACCTTGCTGACCGCCGCCGGCGCCATCGCCGCCGGTTCCCTCGCCGCTCCGCGCCTGTCCCGGGCTGCCGACAGCAAGGTCCTGAAATTCGTGCCGCAGGCGAACCTGGCCAACCTGGATCCGATCTGGACGACGCAGTACGTCGTGCGCAACGGCTCCCTGCTGATCTGGGACATGCTGCTCGGCGTGGACGACCAGTTGCGGCCACAGCCGCAGATGGTCGAGAGCTATGAGGCATCACCCGATTTCAAGGTCTGGACGTTCAAGCTGCGGCCCGGCCTGAAATTCCACGACGGCGAACCGGTGCGGGCCAGGGACGCGGTCGCCAGCATCAACCGCTGGATGGCGCGGGACGCGCCGATGGGGGTGCCGATCAAGAAGCGCATAGACGCCTTGGAAGCGGTGGATGACAGGACGTTCCGCTTCCGCCTCAGCCAGCCCTATCCGAAAATGCTGTTCGCCCTGGGCAAGAGCAGCACGCCCTGCCTGTTCGTGATGCCCGAGCGGATCGCCGCGACCGATCCGTTCAAGCAGATCACCGAGTATGTCGGCTCCGGTCCGATGCGCTTCAGGCAGGACGAATGGGTTCCCGGCGCCAAGGCGGTGTTCGAGAAGTTCGACGGCTATGTGCCGCGCACCGAAAAGGCGAACTGGCTCTCGGGCGGCAAGCGCATCAACTTCGACCGGATCGAATGGCAGATCATCCCGGACGGCGCCACCGCCGCGGGCGCATTGCAGAACGGCGAGGTGGACTGGGTGGAGACGCCGGTGACCGACCTGGTCCCGTCGTTGCGGCAGAACCCGGCGATCGCCGTCGACATCGCCGACCCGCTGGGCAATATCGGCTCCTTCCGCATCAATCATCTGTATCCGCCGTTCAATGACGAGCGGGTGCGGCGGGCGGTGCAGATCGCGCTGAGCCAGGAGGACTACATGGGCGCGGTCATCGGCAGCGATGAGTCGCTGTGGAAGACGCTGCCCAGCTTCTTCACGCCGGGCACGCCGTTGTACACCGAGAATGGTGGCGATCCCCTGAAGGGCAGGCGCGACTACGACGGCGCGAAGCAGCTGCTGGCCGAGGCCGGCTACAAGAACGAGCCGATCATCCTGCTGGTGGCGACCGACGTGGCGATCACCAAGGCCCAGGGCGATGTGACCGCGGATCTGCTGAAGCGTATCGGCATGAACGTGCAATACCAGGCGCTGGACTGGGGCACGGTGGGCCAGCGCCGCGCCAGCAAGGAGCCGCCGGACAAGGGCGGCTGGCACATCTTCCACACCTGGCATGCCGGCGCCGACTGCGTGAACCCGGCGCCGTACACAGCCTTGGACGCGTCCGGTCCGACCGCATGGTTCGGCTGGCCGAAATCCGACCTGGTGCAGGAGAAGATCGCCGCCTGGTACGCGGCGCCGGATCTCGCCGCCGAGAAGGTTGCGATCGCGGAGCTGAACAAGGCGGCCATGGATTTCGTGGTTTACATCCCGACCGGCTGGTTCAAGTTCTATCAGGCCTGGCGCACCAGCCTGTCCGGGGTGACCAAGGCCCCCTTCCCCGTGTTTTGGGATGTGACGAAGGCATAAGCATGCAAGCAGTTCCGGTCAGGCAAGACAGGGTATGCCGTTCTCCCGCCTCCGCGTGCCGGTCCAGCCCCTGCGCCGGTCCCTCCGGCGAGACCCCTTCCATTGACGGACAACACCCGCCGCCGCGTCCATTCGGCGGTCGCTCTGACATGCCTGGGCGGGACCGCGCCTGATGCTCGCCTATGCCACGCGCCGGATTCTGGCGACGATCCCGGTGGTGCTGCTGGTCGCGCTGTTCGTGTTCAGCCTGCTGTACATCGCGCCCGGCGACCCCGCGGCGATCATCGCCGGCGATCAGGCAACGCCGGCCGATGTCGAGCGAATCCGCGCGTCGCTGGGCCTGGACCGGCCTTTCCTGATCCGGTTCGGGGACTGGTTCTTCCATGTCCTGCAGGGGGATCTGGGGACCTCGATCTTCACCAACCTGCCGGTCTCCCACATGATCGCGCAGCGGGTCGGACCGACCATGTCGCTGATGGCGCTGACCCTGATCCTGTCCCTCAGCCTGGCGATTCCGATGGGCGTCGTGGCGGCCTGGAAGCAGGGCGGCTGGATTGATCGCGCGGTGATGCTGACGGCGGTGTTCGGGTTCTCGACGCCGGTGTTCGTCGTCGGGTACCTGCTGGCCTATGTCTTCGCGCTGCGGCTGGATTGGCTGCCGGTGCAGGGTTACACCCCGCTCGACCAGGGGTTCTGGCCGTTCCTGCGCAACCTGATCCTGCCGGCGGTGGCATTGGGCCTGATCTACATGGCGCTGATCGCCCGCATCACCCGCGCGGCCATGCTGGACGTGCTGTCGCAGGATTACGTGCGAACCGCCCGGGCCAAGGGGCTGGGCCAGACCGGCATCCTGTTCATCCACGCGCTGAAGAACGCCGCGGTGCCGATCGCCACCATCGTCGGCATCGGCTTCGCGGCCCTGATCGGTGGCGCGGTCGTGACCGAAAGCGTGTTCGCCATTCCAGGTCTCGGCCGCCTGACGGTGGATGCGATCCTGCGTCGCGACTACCCGGTCATCCAGGGCGTCGTGCTGCTGTTCAGCTTCGTCTACGTGCTGGTGAACCTGGCGGTGGACCTTCTTTACACCGTGTTTGACCCGAGGATCCGGTATTGAGCGCGACGACACATGACAATGTCCGGGTGGTGGAGGCGCCGGCGCTGCCGGCGATCCTGCCGACGCCGAAGCAGCGCGGACGGGTGGCGGGATTCATCTACCGGCATCCGACCATTTTCGTGGGCGCCGTGCTGGTGGGGATCATGATCCTGATCGCCATCCTGGCACCCTATCTGGGCACCAGGGACCCGACGGCCCTGGCACCGGCCCGCCGCACGCGGGAGCCTTCGGCATTGTACTGGTTCGGCACCGATATGCTGGGCCGCGACGTCTATTCGCGTGTCATCTACGGATCGCGGGTCTCGCTGGTGGTGGGCTTCGCGGTGGCGCTGTGCGCCTCGGCGGTCGGAACCTTCTTCGGATTGATCGCCGGCTTCGTCCGCCGCCTCGATTCCGTGGTGATGCGGATCATGGACGGGCTGATGTCGATCCCGTCGCTGCTGCTGGCGATCGCGCTGATGGCGCTGACCAGGGCCTCGGTGCAGAACGTCATCATCGCGATCTCGGTAACCGAGTTCCCCCGTGTCTGCCGCCTGGTGCGCGGCGTGGTGCTGTCGCTGCGCGAACAGCCTTATGTGGAGGCGGCCATCGCGTCCGGCACGCGGACGCCGCTGATCATCTGGCGCCACATCCTGCCGAACACCCTGGCGCCGCTGATGGTGCAGGCCACCTTCATCGCCGCCTCGGCGATGATCACCGAGGCCATCCTATCCTTCATCGGCGCCGGCACGCCGCCCACCATCCCAAGCTGGGGAAACATCATGGCCGAAGGCAGAGCGTTGTGGCAGGTGAAGCCGTATATCGTGTTCTTCCCGGCGATCTTCCTGTCCGTCACCGTCCTGGCGGTGAACCTGCTGGGCGACGGGCTGCGCGATGCCCTGGACCCGCGCCTGGCGAAACGGCTGTAACCATGGCCCTGCTAGAAGTCGAGAACCTGCAGACGCATTTCGGCACGCCAGACGGGGTGGTGCGCGCGGTCGACGGATTGTCCTTTCACGTCGAGGCCGGCGAAACGGTCGGTATTGTCGGCGAGTCCGGCTGCGGCAAGTCCGTCACGTCGACGTCGATCCTGCGGCTGGTGCCGGTGCCGCCGGGCAAGATCGCCGGCCGTGTCCTGTTCGAGGGCAAGGACCTGGTGAAGGCCAGTGAGCAGGAGATGCGGAACCTGCGCGGCAATGCCATCAGCATGATCTTTCAGGAGCCGATGACCAGCCTGAACCCGGTGCTGACGGTGGGCCGGCAGATCGGTGAGACGGTGCGGCTGCATCAGGGGATGAACGCCAAGGACGCCGAGGCGAAGGCGGTGGAGATGCTATCGCTGGTCGGCATCCCCGCCCCTGGCCGCCGCGTGCGGGAATATCCGCACCAGTTGTCTGGCGGCATGCGGCAGCGGGTGATGATCGCCATGGCGCTGGCCTGCAATCCGCGCCTGCTGATCGCCGACGAACCCACGACGGCGCTGGACGTGACCATCCAGGCTCAGATCCTGGACCTGATGCGTGACCTGAAAAGCCGCATGGGATCGGCGATCATGCTGATCACCCACGATCTGGGCGTCGTCGCGGAAATGGCGCAGCGCGTCGTGGTGATGTACGCCGGCCGCAAGGTCGAGGAAGCGCCGGTTGCGGAGATCTTCGCCCACCCGATGCACCCCTACACGCGGGGCCTGATGGGTGCGATGCCGAAACTGGGCTCCTCACTGGAGAACAACGCACGCGGCAAGCTGGCGGAGATCGCCGGGTTGGTGCCGAGCCTGCGCGAGCCGATCATCGGCTGTGCCTTTGCCGGCCGCTGCACCATGGCAACCGATCTGTGCCGGAGCATCGCGCCGGCCATCGAAACCAAGGCACCGGCGCACAGCGTGGCGTGTCACTACGCCGGCGAAAGGATGGCGGCATGACCGCGTTGCTGGAAGTCAACGCGCTGCGGAAGCACTTTCCCATCCGCAGCGGGTTGCTGGGCCTGGAAACCGCCAAGGTCTACGCCGTCGATGGCGTGACCTTCGACATCAACAGGGGTGAGACGCTGTCGCTGGTGGGTGAGTCCGGCTGCGGCAAGTCGACGGTCGGCCGCGCCATCCTGCGGCTGTTCCCGCTGACCGATGGCGAGGTCTATCTGGACGGCGAGCGCATCGACAACATGCCTGCCGGCAGGATGCGGGCGATGCGCAGGCGCGTGCAGGTGGTGTTCCAGGACCCGTTCAGCAGCCTCAATCCCCGCATGCGGGTGCGCGACATCCTGGCGGAGCCGCTGATCAATTTCGGCATGGCGAAGAGCCGGCGGGACCTGGATGAGCGGGTCGCCCAGTTGATGGACCAGGTACACCTGCCGCGGGAGGCGGTGCATCGGTTTCCACACGAATTCTCAGGCGGGCAGCGGCAACGCATCGGGATCGCCCGCGCCCTCGCGCCGGGGGCGGACCTGATCATCTGCGATGAGGCCGTCTCCGCGCTGGACGTGTCGGTGAAGGCGCAGATCATCAATCTGCTCGCGGAACTGCAGGACAGGCTGGGCCTGACGCTGCTGTTCATCAGCCATGACCTGGCGACGGTGGAGCATCTGACCCACCGCGTGGCGGTGATGTATCTGGGCAAGATCGTCGAACTGGCCGATCGCCGGGCACTGTTCGGACAGGCGCACCATCCCTACACCCGGGCGCTGCTGTCGGCGGTGCCGGTGCCCGATCCGACGGCCAGGCGCAAGCGGATGATCCTGACCGGCGACGTGCCCAGCCCGATCAATCCGCCCAGCGGGTGCAAGTTCCATACACGGTGCCCGTTCGTGTTCGATCGCTGCAGGATCGAGGAGCCGGTGCTGCGGCCCGTCGGCGACGATCGCGGACACGTTGCGGCCTGTCACCTGGATTCCGTTCCGGACGCGGTGCCGGCGGCGGCCTGAACCGCCCGCCCGGTCGTCATCCGCTGGCCAATCGTCAAGCCCTGGCCGGTCGTTATCCCCTGGCCGGTTGTTACCCCCTGGCCGGTCGTTGCGCCGGTCGTCACGCCTTGGCCGGCCGTCGCGCGCCGGTCGTTACGAACCGGCCTGATCGGCGCAGGGCGGCGTGCAGGCCAGGTGGACCTGATCGAAGTCCTGGGTGAAGCGGACGACGATGGGCAGGTTGTTGATCGCGAACAGGACGATCAGCAAGGTCACGACGCCGAGGTAGATCCTGCCGGCCAGGTCACGCCCGCTCAGCCATGGCGCCAGCCCCGCGGCCAGGGCAAAGACCAGGAAGTGCATATGGGCCGCGTAGATGTACAGGCTGCCGCGAAACTGGAAATCCAGGTGGAAGATCAGGTTCGCCGCCAGCGCCACCGCCAGTCCCGCCGCGAGCACTCGGAAACGCGGGTGCAGCAGCGCGGCGACCGCGCCGGTCGCCCAGAACAGCAGCCACAGTACAACCGCGACCTGTCCGGTCCCGCCGAACGACCAGGCCCTGAAATCGCGCATGTTGATCCCCTCGGGCAGCAGCAGCCAACTGTAGCGCGGCGAGACGAAGGAGAAGCCGAGGAAGGTCGCCACCACTTGCAGCGCCCCGGTGCGCGGCCCCTTCGTCTGCTCCCACCAGACATGCTTCAGTGCCAGGATCGGGTCCCGCAACTCGGCCAGCAGCGGATGGAACCAGACCGCGCAGGCCAGCGCGACGATCGGCACGGCGAGGATCAGGCCGAATACGATGCATCGGCGGATCGCCCGCCAGAAGCCGTCCCGATGCCAGGCCACCATCATTTCGGCGATGAAGCTCTGCACCACGTTGGTGACCGTGGTGCCGAAGACCAGCACAGCCACCCCGTAGCGCAGTCGCCGGAAGCGGGCGGGGTCGCGCAGACGCGCCTGGCCGACACACCAGGTCGCGGCGATCGAGAACGCCGCAACGCCATAGGTCTCGGCGATGATCGAGGTGAACATCTGCGCGCCGGACACGATGAACAGCAGCGCCAGCGCGATGGCGATGGGCCGCTCCACCGGAATGCCGCGCAGGAAGGCATAGCTCAGCGCCACGGTGCCGGCGCCGAAGCCGGACATGAGCAGCGCCGCCGCTTCCTTGCCGGTCAGGCCCAGCGCCAGCAGCGGCCAGGCAAGCGGCCGCAGCAGCACGAACAGCGGGTGTTTCACGTTGAGGAAATCCGGCGGCGTGCTGGTCAAGGCATCGACGGTGCGGATCGGGTCGAAGTCGAACGCCAGATTGTAGTATTCCAGGTAGTGCCCCTGGGCGAGCCGGAACCCGAGCGGCGCGTAGAGTACGAGCGACAGCACCGCCAGCAGTGCGGCGGCGGTGACGTCGGCCGGATGCAGACCGCCACGCGCGCGGAGGGCATTGTCCTGCCGGATCATCGACGCCGAAAGGGTCACGTCACATCCGGCAGGACCGGATCGCCCAGGAATTTCCGATAGACGAATTTCAGTGGCTTTTTCAGCCCGAGCGCTTCCGCGGTGCGGCGGATCCAGGGCAGCCACACCTGATTGAACTCGATGTCGATCAGTGTTGCGGCCGTGCCGATGGGATTGCGCCGGGCGTATCGGGCCAGGAACCGGATATAGTCGGCGCGCGTGTAAACCTTGGCGTTTCCGCCGACCTTGGCGACCAGCGGCGTGAACCGGGGGTACAGGTGCGTGTTGATCAGCCGCGTCTTCATGAAATTGCCTATCAGCAAATCATCGAAATAGCCCCACGTGGCCGTCTCGAGCAAGGAGCGACGCGGCACCATGAACGCGATGCCGCGACGCTGTTCGTCCCGCCGGCCGCCCGGCGGGTTCAGATCGACCCGATGGGACTCGCCCCCGACGGTGAATTCGACGAAATCGATATAGCGGCGAACCAGTTGGAACCGGTGCATGAAGGCTTCGACACGGTGCCATTCCTCGGCCGACAGGGTCTCGGCCCAGTCATCCTCACCCGTCGCGTCGGTGATCTGGCTGGTGTCCGATTCCTGGGTCGGATGGTTTCGCGTCACCTCGCCGGTGGCCAGATCGATCGTGACGAAGGGCTCGATGATCCGGATATCCGGCCGGTGCCAGTGCGTTTGAATGTCGTTCCAGGTAATCCGGTATGGGTTGGCCCATACGGAATCGGATCGTACATAAATGTGTTGGGAAGAGGAGACGCAGAAGCTCCCGACCCCCAGTGTCTCGGCGATGCGCGCGGTGCGCCAGATCATGCCGCGCTTGCGTTCGTCCGGCGGACCGGCCAGCGAGTTTCCCGTGTCATCGACGAAGTTGAACATGTCGGCGTCGATCGCACACAATGCCAGCATATAGGTTTTCCGCCGGTCGTATTGCCGGACCAGACGGCGGATGAATCCCGTCTCCCCACACAGCGGCGAATCGTTCAGGTTCACGATCAGGCTGTCGCCGGCCTCGATCAGCAGGATCGCGTCCTGATTGAGATTGTCCATGCACATGACCCGGACGCTGTCCGACAAACGCATCCACTGCCGATAAGCCAGGATGGTGACGGCGAACCCGGCTTCCCGCAACGAATCGGCGATTTCGCCATGATAATGGTCGGGCAGCAGGATCCTGGCGCCGCGCGGCAGGGTGGCGAGCGAGTCATGGTGCAGATGGTCGGGATGACCGTGCGAGATCCAGTAATAATCGGCCTGCCGCATGGCGGCGAGCTGCGCGTCGGACAGCGGATGGTCCAACGCCCAACTGCCGAAATAGCAGGTGCCGAACAGCCACGGATCGGTGGCGAGCACCGGATGGCCGTCCTCCCGCACCAGGACGGACGCATTGCTGAGTGTCTCAAACGAACAAGGCAATGTCCCGCCCCCCTAGTCTGTTCCGGCCGCCGCCGGAAAGCACGTGTCATCCGATGCCGAAAGGCAGCAGGCCGGCTGGATGACCTGCATTCCGTCACTGGCACGACACCGACAGCCGCAAGCCAAGCACGCCTTGTAGATCGCCGTTAAGTGCGGAATCAATACGATAACGTGCGGTCACGGGAAACGCCGGTACCCCATCACGACCGTGCAACAATACCGGCACCGTATGGCGCGCGGTTCTGCCCTGCTACGAAGCCTTTCATGGCTTTCCCCGCCGCCGGACGGCATGGCGGCGGGTCCTTCCGCCCTGCTTGTGCCGGACCGGCACCCGAACTATCCGGCCACGCATTCCCAATCGGACGATCCGCCCATGCCCAGTGACGCCAGCCGGTCGGCCCCATCCCCCCTGCTTGAGGCGGCTGGCCCGCTCCTGTTCTGGCTGCTGCTGGCCGCCGCGGTGCTGGTGGTGATGGTCCTTGGACCGATCGCCACCAGCGACGGACCGGCCCATGTGGCGATTGCCCATGCGATCACCGTCGCCGGCGATCCGGCCTGGCCCATGGTGAACCGTCTGTACGACATCAGCCCGATCCTGACGCCCAACGCGCTGGGCCACTACCTGCTCGCCGCCCTCATGCTGATCCTGTCCCCGGCGGTGGCCGAACAGACCATCCAGATCCTGTGCATCGGCGGGGTGCCGCTGGCCGGTTGGCTGCTCCTGCGCCGGCTGCACCCCTCGGCCGGCTGGCTGGCCCTTCTGCTGTTCCCGGTGGCGCTGCAGGCGACCTTTCTGATGGGCCTGTACAATTACAGCCTCTCAATCAGCTTCTGCCTGCTGAGCATCTGGGCCTATCTGCGCCTGCGGGAGCGTGCAACGGCCGGCGCGGCACTGCTGCTGGCATTCCTGCTGCTGGTTACGCTGGCAAGCCAGGCCCCCGGCTGGATCGAGGCCATCGCCGCGATCGGCACCATGACCGGTGTCGAAACGGGGCTGCGATGGCTCCATGGCCGGAATGCCGGCGCAATGTCTCCTGGCGCGTCCCGCGGCAAGCCCCTGCGCGAACCCTTGGCCAAGTCCCCGGGCGCGGCCGAGGGTACGGCCTGTCCCGATACGCCTCTGGGCACGCCGTTTGGCGTGACGCTCCGGCTCCTTGCCATGGTCCTGGCCTCGTCTCTGCCCTCGCTGCTGCTGTTTCTGTGGTTCATGCGGCAGAGCACCGGCTTTCCCACCGTCTATGGACCATCCCTGGTGGCGCGGCTGATCGCCGTGATCCTGGGCCAGCCGTTCTCGACCATCGGACGGGCGACGGCGCTGTCCAGCCTGCTGCTGATGGTCCTGATCATCGGCCTCTGCGCCGCCGGCCTGCTTACCTGGCTGCGCAATCCAGCGCGCTCGGCCGCCAGCCTGCGCCTGGGCGTCCTTCTGGTGCCGGTGGCATTTCTGGCCGTGCTCGCGGTGATACCGGATGAGGCGGGCGGCGGATGGACCCATACCTGGCGGGCCCAGCCATTTCCCCTGATCGGCCTTGTGCTGGCCTGCGCGGTGCTGCCGCTGCCGCCCCGGCTTCGTTTTCCCGCCACGCTGCTCGCCGCGGCGATCGCACTGGTCTCCATCGGTATGGTCGCCAAGGTCCAGGCCATGGACCTGCCGCCGGTGCTGCGTGAATTCAACGAAGTGGACGGCGTGATCCCGCCCCATTGCACGATCGCGCCCGTGCTGAGCCAGTTCAAACTGGACCCGGCCAACAGGGCGCAACTGGTCTACCACCCGCTGTTCCACGCCGCGAGCCGGTTCGAATTGCGCGACGACCGGCCGGTCCTGTTCAGCTACGTGGCCCGCCTGCCGGTCTATCCGGCCCGTTTCCGCCCCGCCATGGACCCGCAACGGTTGCTGTACGGGTGGCAGCCATTCCAGCGCGATACGCATGTCGTGACGATGGATATCCCCCGGTTTGAAGCCGCCACCGGCCTGCCGGTGGATTTCGTGCTGCTGTGGGATGTTCCCGACGCGCCGCCGGCGGGTCCCTTTGCCCAGATCCGCCGGGACATCGACAAGGCGGGCTACCGGCCGGTGTTTCGCAGTTCGGGGGGGCGCATGGAAGCGTTCAGGCGCCCGGGCACCAGTGGCTGCGGGCCTTCCCGCGGCGCCGCGCCATCAGGTTGATGTGCTCTTGTCGTCCAGCAGCGCTTGTCCAGTACCGCCGGCTGCCGTTCCAGCAGGCTCGATCGTCCGAGAGTCTGGAGCGCGATCGCCTGAAGCCGGCCGTGAGAAGGCGTGAATTGCATTCTCGAATCAAAGAGTTGGTAGAGCACGCCAGGGTCAACCCGACCTTGGCATGCTCTATCTGAAGCCGGATCAGACCGAATGACCCTCGGCATCCGGCAGCGCTTGCGCCGGTCGCCGCAGCACGCGGTGGGCCCATGCCCAGCTGGTCGTGCCCAGCTTGCCGACGGATTCAATGACCGGTCCAAACCAGGCCTTTGCCAGGCCGGTGTGCGGCTGCGCCGTGTAGCCGGCCAGGCCGAGCTTCAGATCCTCCCGCCCGTGCGGCAGGTAGAGCGTACCGAACAGCCAGTCGAACAAGGCCCAATGCTCCGCGAAGTTCTTGTCGATATGGCGCGGCAACGAGCTGTGATGGATCTGGTGTTGCGCCGGGCTCATGATGATCCGGCTGATCACCGGGCCGAAATAGACCCAGATATGGGAATGGTGCAGGTGATGGCCGAGGATGAAGAACAGCGAGCCGAACACGTCCAGCCCGAGCGCCGGCAGCACGCCGGTCCTGCCGGCATACAGGTAGAGCAGCGGCCCCATCAGGGCGCCGGTGGTCAGCGCCATGAAGACCCCCATGATCGGCTTTTCCAGCGGGTGCACCCGGGCGGCCGTGAGGGGGGAGAGAACTTCCGCGGAATGATGCAGCTTATGGATCGCCCAGAGCGGCGGATAGACATGCGCGGCCCAGTGAAAGAGGAAGTAGCCGAAATCCGACGCCATCGAGAACGCCATGGCGAACAGGACGATCGCTACGGGGTTCCACGGTCCCACCGCCTCCCGCGCCCCGAACAGATGGGTGAGCCCCAGCGTGATGCCGGATGCCACCAGCGCGCCGGAGATGCGCCAGGTGATGTTGAGTGCGCCACCGCCGAACAGGACGAAGTTGAAGAAGCCGACCTTCATGTCGACCAGGGTCGAGGGATGGCGCCAGATCGTCCGCGGGAAGCAATAGGCGAACAGGCCGCCGGTACGGTTGCGGTACCTCCGTCTCTCGTAACGGAAGGCAACCGTGGCGATGCATAAAGCGGCGGCCATGCCCCACCAGGGGAAACGGCCCGGATGATCGATCAAGGGACCGGCCGCATACTCCAGAACGCGCTTGGCCGGTTCCACCGAACCCTGCAGACCGGACGGCAGAAGATGAGAGAGCGCGTCCCCTGACGATTGTATGGCGCTTTTGATTTGTTCGTCCCACACTTGACTGTGGCCCCGTCCTTGCGGAGCCGATATTTACGCCAGCGCCCGAACGGGTTCCAGAATTTTCCGAGACATGTCGCAATCTGTCGAGCGACACTGGATGGCAGGACGCCGCGAGGCGCCGAGGCGTGTCACGCGTCGGCGGTTTCCAGCGCCGCGGCGGCCTCAATCGGCTTTCCGGTCCGCAGCGCTTCATGCACCGCCCGCCAGGTGGTCAGCGCGCCGCCCAGTTCCGACGTGAAGAACGCATAGAACTCATCGAGCCAGCGCAGGAATATCTCCAGGTCCTGCCGCGTCTTCACATAAGGTGTATTCCCCGGCTCCAAGGATGGCGTGTGATAGGTCAGCACGAATACCTTGTGCCCGTCCGACACCATCACGCGAGCCAGACGCTTGGCTTCCTCGATGGTGATGCCTTCCGGCGTCAGCTTGATCCGCTCCAGCAGGCCCAGGCGCGCCAGAATGGATGGCAAGCCGGTCCATTCGCTCTTGCGGCCGAACAGCGCCGCCTTCAGACGGTGCGGAATGTCGGTGATCCGCCCGACCAGCGTCGCCGATACCGGCAGCTCCAAAAGCGTCCGTTCCGCATCGATCCAGAACGGCCGCGACGTCATGTCCCAGAAATCCGGGCCGCCCTGGCCGCCGAAATCCCAGTACGGGATGACGCTACAATCGGCCTGGTAGCCGAAATGGCTCAACATCCGTCCGGTATTCGGGCCGACGCCGTAGCGGCCGGCTCTGAAGATGCGCGGCCGCACGTTGAACGCGGCCTGCAATTCCTCGGTCAGCCGCTGGACCTTGGCGAATTCCAGCGCCGGCGGCAGGTTGCCGACATAGCTATTCTCCGAAGACACATATTCCGCGTAGGGCGGCGTCACCCATGGGTGCAATTGCGCGCCGATATCGCACAGGCCGGACTGCAGCAGCTCCCGCAACGGCGCCCGTCCGGCGTCCTGGGATGCGACCGGAAAATCCACCATGTAGGCCGGGATCACTCCGTGACGCTCAAAAACCCGATGCGCGAGATGCTGCGACCGCATCGATGTCACGTCCGTCCAGGCGCGGGAGAAGGGACGCGTCCAGTCGAAATCCTCCTCGGCGTCGATCGTGGTGATCAGCACCGGCCGGGTCAGGTGCGCTTCGGAGGCCGGAACGTGACAGCGCCGATCGACGATCGACGCACTCAGATGCAAGGTCGCCTGGTGGTCCGCCTCGAACGGGAATGCGACGAAGCTGTCGTCATTCGGGTCCCGTGTACGCGCGGAGCGGCCTTCGACCAGCCGGCGCATCGTCCGCCTGATGTCCAGCACCGGCGCCGGCAGCGACGCCACCGCGAAATGCGCCAGGTTGCGCACGCTGGCCTCGTCCTTCACCGCGGTGCGCAGAAGACGCCGGGCGGTCGGCAGGTCGCGTTCGAACAGCGCCTTGCAGCCGAAGTCGAAGATCATCTGGTTGCGCTTCCGCCGCACCTTGTCGGCCGGCAGCGAGAAACGCGTGGCAATGTCGTCGAGATTGAACAATGAGGCGCGCAGGAAACGGTCTGAATGCGAGGAGATGCCAATCCCCCTGGTGTAGTGGAAGAGCGGCTCCGGACATGTCACCAGGCGCCACCGGGACGCCGCCATCCGCATCCATAGATTATAGTCCTCGACGCTGATCAGCTCCTTGGCCTCATTGAACCCGCCAAGCTCCTCGAACGCCTGCTTGCGGAGCATGACCGAGGAATTGCTGACCCAGTTGCGTTCCCACAGGTCGTCAAAGGTCAGGACGGCCGGCATGACCTCATCCTTGTGGTCCGGCATGCAGTGGATCATGCCGACCGCCGGATCTTCCGCATACCGCAACTGCCGGGCCAGCTTCTCGGGGAACCACCAGTCGTCGGCGTCCAGCAGGGCCAGCCATTCGCCCCGCGCCTCGGCGGCGCCGCGGTTTCGGGCCGATGCGGGGCCCCCATTCTCCTTGCGGATCAGCCGCACGGGCGCGGGATAGGCGGCGGCAATCTCGGCGGTGCGGTCGCGCGAGCCGTCATCGATCACCAGCACTTCCACCGGCGGGTGCGTCTGCGCCAGCACGCTGTCGATCGCTCTGCCCAGATGCGTCGCGGCGTTATAGGCCGGGATCAGCACGCTGACCGTGGGAAGTGGGCTTTCAGCCAAGTCGACGTTCCGCCTCAACAGTTTCGTACATTGCAATCATCGCCCGCGTCACCGCGCCCGCGGAGTATCGGGCCTGGACATGGCTGCGCCCGGCCGCGCCCAGCGCCTTCCGCTCCGCCGGTTCGGTCAGGCGCCGAAGGCCGCGCGCGAATGCTTCCTCATTGCCGAGGTCACCGTATAGCGCCCCAGGCCCGGCGATGGCACGGAAATCCGCCGTATCATTGCACAGGACGGGCAAGCCGGTGGCGAGCGCCTCCAGCAGCACGATGCCGAACATCTCATAGAGCGACGGCAGCACGAAGGCATCGGCTGCTCGGTACAGCGCCGGCATGGCATCGCGCGGCAGGTCGAGCAGGAACCGCACCCGGTCGCCAAGCAACGCCGTTCCCTCGGCGATCAATTCATCCGTGTCGGGTTCGCGGCCACCGGCGATGACGAGATAGACGCCGTGCGGCGTCCGCGCGGCGGCGAAGGCGGACAGCAGCGCGTCGATCCGTTTATGGCGGCGGCGGATGGCGGCGCAGCACAGCAGGATGGTGCCTTCGGCCGGCAAGCCGAACCGGGCTCTCGCGGCGGCTCGGTCGCCGGGGCTAAAGCGCACCGTGTCGATGAAATTGGGAATGGTGAAGACACGCTGATCCGCTGGCTGCCGGGGCGCCCATTCGGCCGCGGCCCCCGCCGTCAGCAGGTGCAGGTAGCGGAATCGCCGCATCACCTCCGGCCCCTCGCCGGTGCCGTTGGCGTAGATGACCGCCGGTTTCGACCATCCGGCGCGACGGGCCCGCTCCAGCCAGATCGCAATCAGGGGATCCTGCACATGCAGGATATCGAAGCCGTGCCGAATGCGCCGCCACAGTGCCAGGGAGAAGCTGGTCTGCTCCACGTCGTACGGCGAGCCGAAGCCATAGCGCCAGCCACCCAGGTGCCGAAGCCCGCCAGCCAGCCCGCGCGCGCCGGTGCCGCCGCGGCGCAACGTCGGCAAGGCGATGGCGCCGCCGCACGGCGCGCCGGAGAACAAGGTGACGTCGGCGCCGGACGCGCCGAGGGCCTGCGCGAGGTCGGAGGCCCAGGACTCGATCCCGCGCTGGATGTGTCCTAGGCCGGAGCAGGCAACGGCGATCCGCGGCCTCGCGCTCAACCCGCGACACCCCGCGATGGCCACCGGCGGTCCAGCAGCGCCAGCCAGAAGGGTGCGCCGCGACCAAGCAGCAGGCGCAGCAGGGCCGGCGGGCGCCGGTCCGGATCGTAGGCGCCACCGCGGCCGCGCACCCCGTCCCAAAGACCGGCGATGACGGCCTCGACCGCCCTGGGCTGGTCGCGCATGCGGACGATCTGGGCCAATCGCTGCCGCAGGAACCACAGGCTGGACTTCCGCCACCACACCGGGCCCGGCAGCTTGCGCCAGAGCAGAGGGTAATTCCGGCTCATGAAATAGTGGACATAGGGCGCCACGGTCGCCGGCGCCTCTACCGGCTGCTTGAACGTGTGCAACACGACGACATCGGGCAACGCCACCGCCTTGAAGCCGGCGGCGTGGCAGCGGAGGGAGAAATCGACATCCTCTACATAGGCGAAGAATTGCGGGTCCAGCGGGCCGATCGCCCGCAGCAGGTCCCGGCGGACCAGCAACGCGGTGCCGAGAAGCAGGACCCGGTGCGGACATGTCCGCTGCCAGACCGCCGCCTGCGCCGGATCGGCGGTCTGGCTGGCGAAGCGGGCTTGCGGGTCGAAGATGGCCAGGCAATGTTCGGGCACGTCCGGGCGATCGGCGGCATGAAACACGGGGCTGACAAGGCCGATCCGCTGATCCGCTTCGGCCGCCGCGACCAGCCGCGCCAGCGCATCCGGCGGCACGACGGCATCGCTGTTCAACAGCCAGACATAGTCGGCGCCATCCTGCAACGCTCGGCTGATGCCGGCATTGACGCCGCCGGTGAAACCCAGGTTCACGGGGTTGCGGATCAGCAGCGCGTCCGGCGCCGCAGCCGCGACGCGCTGAGCCGAACCGTCGATCGAGGCATTGTCCACGACGATCACGCGCCATCTTGGGTAGGACGTGCCGGCCAGCGATCTCAGGCACCGGAGCGTCGCTTCGGCGTCGTTCCAGTTCAGCACCACGACGGCGACCAGGGGCTGATCCGCTGCCGGTTGACCAGAAGCGGACGGCGTCGTGGTGACCTGGATCGCGATAGCTTGGGTCGCGATCGCTGGGGTCGCGATGGATTGATTCGCGATAAACGGGCTCGCTGCGGGGTTTTCTCGCGAACCGCCGGCCGCGTCGCCGGCGGCTGCCAGGGTCATGTCATGCGACGGGGACCGCCCGCCCCTGCACCTCACCCAGCAATTGCCGGAAGTACTCCGCCGTCCTGCGCAAGCCATCGTCCAGCGCGACGGTCGGCTTCCAGCCGAGGACGGAGCCGGCGCGGGTGATATCCGGGCAGCGCTGCAGCGGATCATCCTGCGGCAGCGGCCGGTGGACGATCTTGGATCGGGACCCGGTGATGCGGATCACCCGCTCCGCCAGCTCCTTCACCGGGATTTCGTGCGGATTGCCGATATTGATCGGGCCGGTGACGTCCGCCTCCGTCTCCATCATGCGGATGAAGCCTTCGATCAGGTCGTCGACGAAGCAGAAGGCGCGCGTCTGCGAGCCATCGCCGTAGAGCGTGATATCCTTGTTCTGCAATGCCTGGACGATGAAGTTGGACACCACCCGTCCGTCATTCGGGTGCATGCGCGGGCCATAGGTATTGAAGATCCGCACCACCTTGATCTTCACCTTGTGCTGGCGGTGGTAATCGAAGAACAGCGTCTCGGCGCATCGCTTACCCTCATCGTAGCAGGCGCGCGGGCCGAGCGGATTGACGTTGCCGCGGTATTCCTCGGTCTGCGGGTGGACGGTGGGATCGCCGTACACCTCGGAGGTGGAGGCCTGCATGATCGTTGCCCCGACCCGCTTGGCCAGACCCAGCATGTTGATGGCACCGATGACCGAGGTCTTGGTGGTCTGCACCGGGTCGTACTGGTAGTGGATGGGCGAGGCCGGGCAGGCCAGGTTGAAGATGCGGTCGACCTCGACATACAGGGGGAAGGTGATGTCGTGACGCATCAGCTCAAAATGCGGGTTGCCCAGCAGATGGGCGATGTTGTCCTTGCGGCCGGTAAAATAATTGTCGACACACAGGACATCGTGGCCGTCGGATATGAGGCGTTCGCAGAGATGGGAGCCGAGGAAGCCGGCGCCGCCGGTGACCAGGATGCGCTTGCGGGTAAGGGACAATGCAGAAATCTCCCGATTGCAGGCGCGGACTTTAAGGTTTCCCCCGCGTGAAGCCAATGGAATTTGCTTGTCTCACCGCTGTCGGTTGCCCTAGCTAGGGCACCTTCCAGCAAGGTTGCGGTGCCAGTCTGGCTCCGTGCCACCAAGATCCCGGTTTGGATGCTGTTATCAGTCCCTCGTGAGGTCTGCCTGTCCGCGCCCGTCCCTCGCTCTCAGGCCAGTGCGGGCGCCTCGCAGGCATTCGTTTCTCCGTGGCCAGAGACGTGACCGAACCAGTCGGTCCCGGCGGTTCCGTCGCACGCAGAGCGGCAAGCGGTGTCGGATGGATCATCGCCTGGCGAATGGTATCCCGAAACCTCGGGCTCCTCAGTACATTGGTGCTGGTTCGCCTGCTGTCGCCCGGTGACTTCGGCCTTGTCGCCCTGGCAAACGGCCTGATTTCGATGGTTGACGCGCTGACCTCGATCGGGGTGTACGACGCCCTGGTCAGGGCGCGCGATCCCAACCGGGCAACGTACGACACGTGCTTTACCGTGAATGCGCTGCGCAACATCGCCACGGCGATTGTCATCGTGATCGTCGCAGAACCCGTTGCTATTTTGTTCAATGATCACCGCCTTACGATCGTTATGCTCGCATTATCCGTTCGCTCGCTTCTGAGCGCGGGTCTCAACGTCAGGGTTGTGGATTTCCGCCGCGATCTCGATTTCCGGAAAGAGTTCAACCTCAACACCTGGTGCCGGGTGGTCGGGATCATTGCCACCGTTTCATGTGCCCTGATCTGGCCGTCCTACTGGGCCTTGATCATCGGCCTGATCAGCATGCACATCGTCCAATTGCCGCTAAGCTACTGGATGGTTCCATATCTGCCGCGTTTCAGCCTCGCCGCCTGGCGCAGCATATTCAGCTTCTCGATGTGGACCTGGGCGCAGACATTGCTCTTGCAGGCTCGCGACCGTACCGACGCCTTCGTCATCAGCCGGTTCGTCGGCACCAAGCCATTCGGCACCTATTCCGTGGGCCTCGAACTGGGCACCCTGCCAGCGACGGAACTTATGGAGCCCCTCAGCCGGGCGCTGTTTTCAGGTTTCGCCACACTCCATAATGCGGCAGCGGGAACTGGAAAGATGTTCATCGACGTGTTCGGTGTCAGCGTCATGCTGGTTCTGCCGGCTGGCTTTGGTATTTCAATGGTAGCCGATCCGATGGTCCGGATCATGCTGGGCGATCAGTGGACCGCGGCAATCATCGTGGTCCAGGTGATTGCGCTGTCATCGATCAGCTCGACGTTCGTCCAACCAGCAGGGGCGCTCGTAAACGCCATCGGGCGCCCCCATGCAGCGTTCTACGTGGGTATCGTATCCGCGATCGTGAAACTTGTTACGATGTTGCTGCTGGTTCCCGCGATCGGACTATTCGGCGCGTCGCTGTCGCTCGCGATCTGCAGTGCCGTGGAACTGATCCTGTTCGCCGCTGTGGTCCTGCCGCGTGTCGGAGTGACCGTCGGTGCACTCCTTCGCCAGATGATAAGGCCTGTCATCGGGGCTGGTGCGATGATTGCGGTTCTGTGGTCGCTGCACATGGCCTGGACACCCGCTGACGCAAATACTTACCTTGGCACATGCATCGACGCCGCGCAGCGCTCGCTGGTGGGGGCAACCGTCTATGTCAGCGTGGTTGGATTGCTGTGGCTGGCAGCGGGACGTCCCTCCGGGCCGGAGCAATTCCTGCTGTCCACAGGGATGCAGATGCTTCGGCGCTTTTCGGTGGTCCTGCCAACCATGCTCCGCCGCATCGGCATCAGCAGACGGGCGGGAGCCTGAAACCGCCTTGCAGACCACCACGATAGACGCAAAGTCCATGGCACCGGCGCCGGCCCAAGGTTCTTCGTCCGCCCCGCATATCGTGATCTTTGAGCCGGAAGCCACCGGCCACCAGATGGATTTCGTCCGCTATCTGCTGGATGGCATCGACACGGGCATACCCCGTGCAAGGGTGACATTGCTGACCACGCAAGCTTCGGCAGCCCATGCAAACTGTGTTCGCCTCGTCTCCACCCATGCATCTCTATTGCGGATCCGAGTCATCCCCGACATGCGGGACAGTTCCATGCTCCGCACGCTGATCGGCAGGTTTTACGCAAGACAATGGCAGACCGGCAGCCAACTCAAACGCGGCCTCCGGGCGCTCGCCGCGGAGGAAGCTATTGATTTTGTCCTGATTCCCCATCTCGAATCCGTCGGACTGCCAACGCTGGCCTTGCGTCCCCATTTGCTGCTCGGACGCCGGTGGGCGACCATTTCAGTTGGTATCCGCTTTCATCATCGGCAGGCTGGCATTCTGGGACCGGCCGGATGGCGCGACCTCGCGCAGCGGATTTGCTTTCACATGCTTCTGCACCGCGCAGATCTGGTATGTTTTGGTGCGGTGAATCCCTATCTCGCTCAGACCGTCCGTCACCCGAAGATAGCCTGGTGCCCCGAACCGGCCCCCCTCTTTGTCCCGGCAGATCCCGGGGAGGCTCGGCGCTTCTATGGGCTGCGCCCGGACACACTGGTCATTCTGGTGTTCGGCTTCATCGATCGCCGCAAATGTGTCGGGCCCCTGTTGGATGCGATCGCTTCCCTGGACGAATCACATGATATCACCGTCCTGCTGGCCGGCACCCAGCATGCAGGGCACATGCAATCCGTGCTGTGCAGTCCTGCCGCACAGGAACTTCGACGGCGGGGCCGGCTGGTGGAAGCGAACCGCTTTATCATGAGCGGCCGCGATATCGATCCAATGAATGTCGCCGATATAGTCTGGGTATTCTATGATGCGGGTTTCGTATTCACCGGCAATGTCCTTGCTCGTGCCGCCCGCGCCGGACGTGCCGTCATCGCCAGAAATACCGGGGTCATTGGCAGACTGGTCAACGACAGCGGTTGCGGACTCGTACTGTCGAGCGAGGCACCGGACATTATTGCAGAGGCCGTTCTTGAACTCGCCCGTAGCCCGGAGGAGCGGGCACTGATGGGGATGCGCGGCAAGGCGGCCTTTGCCGACCATTCACCCGAAGCCTTCGCGGCACCGATCGTAGCGAAAATCGCCGAGACCCTTCCAGCGGAGTCGAGCCGTGAAAAATGCGACTGACCAAGGGACCGCGATACCTGCCGCCTATAGCAAGGAACGGCGTGAAATCGCCCCCCTGTTACCAGGCAGGTTCGATTCGGTGCTGGAAATCGGATGTGGTTCCGGGTCCACAATGGCATGGCTGAGGCGGACACGTGCGGTCGAGTATGCTGCCGGCGTCGAATATGCGGAAGCCGCCGCCAGTCTGGCGCGCCCGCATTTTGACGATCTGGAGATCGGCGACGCAGCGACCACGCCCATGCGGTTTAAGCGAGAACATTTTGACCTGGTTCTGGCATTGGACGTTCTGGAGCATATCCCGTACCCGGAGACGACGGTCGCGCGACTGGCAGAACGCCTTAAACCGGGCGGCACCATGGTTGTTTCATTACCAAACATCGCGCATTATCATGCATCGGTTCCACTGTTTCTTCGCGGTCAGTGGACGTACGGGCGTGACGGCATTCTTGACCGCACTCACCTGCGGTTTTTCTCCGAGGCTGGGGCACGCGCCCTGATAGAGGGAAGCGGCTTGCGGATTACATCCATACGCTACAATTTCCACTACCCCAGTCCGCTTTCATGCTTCGGCGTCACAAATCCGAAATGGCTATGGGCCAGCCGGCGGCTGGCAGGCCTGTTTTTGATTTGGCCGAAGCATCTATTCAAATATCAGTTTTTGATTGCAGCGACCCGGCCAAAAGAGCGAGCACGTGAAGACGGCCACTGAGCCCAGCGGCATCGATCTGATTATGAAATTTTATTGACAGGACGCCCTTCCAAAACATATGGCACGATTTGATGGTCAAATACCTTCAGCGCCGCCCCGATCGCCTGGTGCATGTCCAGATACCGATATGATCCCAGGCGCCCGCCAAAAATGACATTTGGCTCGGCCGCCGCCATCGTCTTGTAGACATCGTAACGGTCCTTGTCCGCCGGGCGGTCAATCGGATAGTACGGATCGTCTGCCCGGCCGGCGAACCGGGAGAACTCCCGGAAAATGACGGTCCGCTCCGTCTGATACGACCGCTCCGGGTGCAAGTGCCGGAATTCATGAATCCGGGTGAACGCCACATCGGCGTCCGGATAGTTTATCACGCTGGCGCCCTGGAAATCGCCGACCGCCACGACTTCCCGCTGGAAGTCCAGCGTTCGCCAACCCAGTACACCCGCTTTGTATTCAAAGAACCGGTCGATCGGGCCGGTAAATACGACGGGTGTCGTCGCCGGGATACGATCCCGCACGGCGAAATAATCTGTATTCAACACGATATCGATGCCAGCGCGCCGCAGCATCCGATTGAAGATCTCCGCATATCCGGCAAGCGGCAAGCCTTCATGGTCGTCGGCAAAATAGAAATCGTCGAAGGTCAGCCGCACTGGCAACCGCGTGATGATATCCGGCGGCAGCTCCCGCGGGTCGGTCTGCCATTGCTTTGCCGTATAGCCCTTGATGAAGGCCTCATACATCGTGCGCCCGACCAGGGAGATCGCCTTCTCCTCCAGGTTTCGAGGCGTGCCGATCCCGCTCGTCGCCACTTCCGCCGCGATCAACGCCTTGGCCTCGGCGGGGGAAAGAAAGCGCCCGAACAAGGACGACAGCGTGCCAAGGTTCATCGGCATGGTGAAGAAGCGGTCGCGGTGCCGCACGATCACCCGGTGGCGATACCGGGAGAAGCCCGAGAACCGGTTGACATAGTCCCACACGTTCCTGCTGCTGGTGTGGAACAGATGCGATCCATAGGTGTGGACTTCGATGCCGGTATCCGGATCGGTCTCAGACCAGGCATTGCCGCCTATATGATTGCGCTGCTCGATCACGCAGATCTTCAGGCCAAGTGCCTCGGCGCACCGCTCCGCAAGCGTGGCGCCAAAAAAGCCGCTGCCGACAACGATCAGATCAAAGGCAGAAAAATCCATCACCCGGCCAGACTTTCTCGCATGCCGAACGAGCTAGCATGCCCCGACAGATATCGGAATGATTGGCTGGCCCATCCAAGAACGTTGAAATGCCCTGGTCCGACCTTTAGGGTCCGACCGCCGGGATGAGAGGCTCCGGCGCAAGGGGTGGCGGGTAAAGCAAGGCTGCATGACCATCTACGTTCTAAACCCGCTGAATGAGCCCGTGGCGTCCGGCGGCGTGCAGAAGTTGCACGATCATGTGGAGATCCTCAATGATGCCGGGCTGGATGCCTGCATCGTCAATCCGCCCGCGTTTTCCCCCTGGTGGTTCACCACCCGCGCCCGTATCGTTCGTCCGCCGGTAACGCTCCGGCCCGGCGACCTGCTGGCAATCCCCGAGGTTTACGGCGACAACATGGCCCGGATCGCACCGGGCGTACCGCGCATCTCGGTCAATCAGAACGCTTTCTTCACGTTTGAGAACGTCAGGGACCCGGCGCGGCACCCCTATCTGCACTGCGCATCCTTGCTGGGTATCATGACGATGTCGCAGCACGACGCCACGTACCTGACGCACACATTCCCGGGCGTGCCGGTGCGCCGCGCATTCTACCGGATCGATGCGGATATGTTCGGTTTCGCCGCGGGACCCAGGCCGAAGAAGATTGCCTATATGCCGCGCAAGCGGAAAGCCCTGGCCTATCAGATCGTTGGCTCACTGCATGCGCGGGGTGTCCTGGCCGGATGGGACCTCCAGGAAATCCAGGGAATGACCCAGGCGCAAGTCGCGGAAGCACTGGCAACCACACGGCTGTTCCTCAGCTTCAGCCAGCGCGAAGGTTTCGGCCTGCCGCCGGCCGAGGCCCTGGCGCGCGGCTGCCACGTCATCGGCTACGCCGGATGGGGCGGCAATGAGTTCTTCTCGGGTCCCAACGCCACGCTGGTCCTGGAAGACGACCTGGACGGCTTCATCGGCGCCGTCGCGGACTGGCTCGTCGGCCCGGGCTGGGATGAAGAACGCAGCCGGTCCGGGTCGGACGCCATCCTCCGCACCTATTCGAAGGAAACGGAACGCGACAGCGTCCTGGCCGCATACGCCGCGCTGCAGGCACGGTATCCGGCCGGCAGCACCGCCACCGGCACGATCACCCTGCAGGAACTCGCCGTTCCCTACCGCAGCCCGCTGAGACGCTTGGCGGGCCGCGTCAAGGCCAAGCTGGAGCACCTTGCCGGGTTATGATCCGAACCGGTCAGCCCTCGAACCCGCGTGGTCTGACCCCCGCCCGCAACCAGGTGACCAGCGAATAGACGTCGAACACCGGCACCCCCAGCGCCGCCCGCAGCGCCTTGGCGTAGGGCGGCATGTTGGTGCATTCCAGCACCACCGCGCCGATATCGGCATGCTCCCGCATCAACCGTTCGCCCGCCCGCAGGATGTCCCGACGCGCGAGGTCCACATCCATATCCTGCTTCTCGGCCCTGATCAGCACGCGGAAGAATTCCTCGCCATCCTCGGTGCCGACAAAGGGTGTATCCAGCGGCACCCCAGCCGCTTCCAAATGGCGCGGCGTCAGCGACCCGGCCGAGACGGTGATCACCCCGACCCGCTTCCCGGGCGGCAGCATGGCCTGCACCCATGGCACCTGCATCAGCGAACTGGTGGCCACCGGCACACCGACATGCGCCGCGATCTCGGCCTGGAACAGCGACAGGAAACCGCAATTGGTGGTGATCGCCTCGGCGCCGAAATCCACCAACTCTTTGGCCGCATCCAGGAAATCCGGCAGCAACCCAGCCGCGCCGTCCAGCACCACCCGTTCCGGGCTGGCGCCGCGCACCACGCGATACAGCACCGGGAACGGCCAGGTCTCGGCATTGCCCATGTCGCCCGGGATGCGGGGAAATCGCGCCTCCAGCATCAGGATTCCCAGCGGCGCCCCGTAGACCGCCTTACCGCCGCGCGCGATGGTACCCATCCTTGCCCCCGCTCGTGAACGCGCGGACAATACCCCGAACCCGACACGAAAAGGAGACGTCATGGCCGACTTTCCCTTCAATCAGGCCGACCTCGATCTGCTGGCGCAGTGGGACACGCCGACCATCTGCAACGGGCTGGAGATCACCAATCCGGAGCGGCGCGCCTTCGGCTACACGGTCGAACCGATGGTCTGCACCGATCCCAAGGCCCCGCCGATCGTCGGTTTGGCCCGCGTCGGCATGATCCGCTCCACCGAACCGCCACGCGGCAAGGTGACCGACCGGGCGGACTGGTATGACTATGTCGCCCGCACGGACCTGCCGACCATCGCCGTGCTGCAGGATATCGACGGCCGTGTCGGCTATGGTGCCTATTGGGGAGAGGTGCAGTCGACCATCCACAAGGCCCTGGGATGCCTGGGCTGCGTCACCAATGGCTCGTTCCGCGACCTGGGGATGTGGGCCGAGGGGTTCCAGATGATCGGCGGCCGGGTGGGGCCGAGCCATGCGTGGGTACACATGGTCGATTTCGGCAAGCCGGTGAATATATTCGGCATGCAGGTCGGGCATAACGACGTGGTCCACGCCGATTATCATGGCGCCGTTGTTGTGCCGGCCGATGCGGTGCGCAAGTTGCCGGCGGCGATCGACCTCGTGTCGCGGCGGGAGAAGGTGATCCTGGATGTCTGCAAGGCACCGGGCTTTACCCCCGCCAAGCTGCGGGACGCGCTGAAGCGGTCGGGCGAGATCCATTGAGCACGATCCGCTGAACCAAGGCCGCCTGCCGGGGACTGCCCGTCGGGGTGCCCCCGGCAGGAGACACCGTCACACGGACACCGCGGGCATCACGGTCGCGGGCATCACGGTCGCGGGCACCACGGCGGCGCCGGTGACAGGATGGGCAGCCGCTCCCGCACGGGGCCGGCATTCCCCGCCGGATGGCACTTTTGCTGCACTGCATGCCACGAAGCGTGACTCACGGTCTGCCGAACGCGACGGTGCGAAGCAACAAATTCAACAAAACCAGTTAGTTGGAGAGTAACACTGGGCAATAAACCTTGATTCGCCCTGACCGGTGCATTGCGGCTATGCAATGTATGGATCAGCGCCGGAATACGACTCGCATGGATCGACTTGTCACGTTTCCTCTTACGGAGGCGAACCCGAACGGGTTCCGTCAGCGGACGCTCAAGACCGCGATCGATTGCGTCGGCATCGGCGTCCACTCCGGCCGCAAGACACGCCTGGTCATCCGCCCGGCCGAGGCCGGGCACGGCATCGTCTTTCAACGCACCGACCTGAACCGCACCATCCCGGCCCGCTACGACACCGTGTGTGAGACGCGGCTATGCACCGTCATCGCCGACCCCGCGATGCCTTCGGCCCGTGTCGGCACGATCGAACACATCATGGCGGCATTCCACGGCGCCGGCATCGACAATGCCTTGATCGAGGTCGATGGCCCCGAAGTCCCGATCCTGGATGGCTCTGCCGGCCCTTATCTGTTCCTGCTCGACTGCGCGGGATCCGTGGAGCAGGACGCGCCGCGCGCGGTCATCGAGGTGCGGACCCCTGTCCGGGTGGCCGCCGGAGAGGCCTGGGCCGAACTGCGGCCCCTCGGCCCGTTGCCGCGAAACGGCCAGCCGACGCTGGAGATGGAGCTGTCGATCGATTTCAAGGCCCCTGTCATCGGTCAGCAAAGCGAGACGCTGCGGCTGACCTCGGACAATTTCCGCCATCGCCTGGCCAACGCCCGCACCTTCGCCATGGCGGCCGAGGTCGAGCAGTTGCGGGCCAGCGGCCTGGCGCGAGGCGGCAGCCTGGACAATGCGGTCGTCGTCGATGGCGATTCGATCCTCAACCCGGGCGGGCTGCGGATGGACAAGGAATTCGTCCACCACAAGCTGCTGGACGCGGTGGGCGATCTCGCCTTGGCGGGCGCATGCCTGCATGGCCGGTTCGTGGCCCATCGCACCGGCCATACGCTGAACAACCGCCTGCTTCATACGCTGTTCGCCCAGGCCGCGGATTGGCGGGCTTCAGAAGCCGGGAAACTGTCGGCCGCGGCGTGAGCGCGCGGGACGACAATCGTCTTCCCCGCCGCGACGCCGATGATATAAGCCGCCCATGAACCAGACTCGCCCCGCGTTGTCATTGGCTGCGGCCTTGGTGGTCGCGCTGCCTCTCCTCTCAGCATGCAGCGGCAGCAAGTCGAGCGACAGCACACCCTCCGGCCCGACCGGAACGGCCGAAGAGATGTACAGCCACGGCATCGACGCGCTGAACGCCCGCCGGTTCTCGACGGCGGACGAACAGTTCAACGCCGTTGAGGCCAACTATCCGTACTCGTCCTGGGCGGTGAACGCACAGCTGATGTACGGCTATTCGCTGTACCAGCAGAACAAGTATACCGATGCGATCGGCCAGCTCGATCGGTTCATTCAGCTGCATCCGGCGCATCGCGATATCGCCTATGCCTACTATCTGCGGGCGCTTAGCTATTATGAGCAGATCGCCGATATCCAGCGGGATCAGAAGGGTACGGAGCAGGCGATGAACGCGCTGCAGGAGGTGGTGAACCGCTTTCCCGATACCAGCTACGCCCGCGACGCCAAGCTGAAGATCGATCTATGCGTCGATCATCTGGCCGGCAAGGAGATGGAAATCGGACGCTACTACCAGAAGCAGCATTTGTATGAAGCGGCGATCGGCCGGTTCCAGCGTGTGGTCAACGAATACCAGACCACCAACCATGTCCCCGAGGCGCTGCTCCGGCTCACCGAGATCTACCTGACCCTTGGTCTTCCAGAGCAAGCCCGCCAGACCGCGGCGGTGCTTGGCTACAACTATCCCGGCAGCGACTGGTATCGCGACAGCTACAACCAGCTCGTCCGGGACGGGGTGGCAACGGGGAACGAGATCCCCGAAGAGGAAAGGCCGAAGGGCTTCTTCACGCGCATGTGGGATTCGGTGTTTTAACGACGCGGCGACGGCCGGTAACATCGCGGCATGCTGACCGCGCTGTCCATCCGCGACGTCGTGCTGATCGAACGCCTGGATCTGGCGTTTGGCCGCGGATTGACGGTGCTGACCGGCGAAACCGGGGCCGGCAAATCCATTCTGCTCGACAGTCTCGGCCTGGCGCTTGGCGCGCGCGCCGAAAGCGGCCTGGTGCGAGAGGGAGCCGAACAAGCCTCGGTCACCGCCTGCTTCATGCCCCCGTCGAACCATCCGGTCGCGCCGGTGCTGCGGGAGCACGGGCTGGATCATGAGGACGAGATTGTATTGCGGCGCGTCATCGGCCGGGATGGACGCTCCCGCGCGTTCATCAACGACCAGCCGGTTGGTGTTGCCCTGCTGCGCCGGGTCGGCGCCTTGCTGGTGGAGGTCCAGGGCCAGCACGAGCAGATGGGCCTGGCCGACCCGGCCGGACATGCCGGTTTGCTGGACGCGTTCGGGGTCTCGCCGAGGCTGCGCGCCAGCGTCACCGAAAGCTGGCGCGATTGGCGCAAGGCGGTCGAGGCCCTGAGCATGGCCAGGGAAGCCATCGCCCAGGCGGAGCGGGACGAGGACTATCTGCGCCACGCGGTCGACGAGCTGGCGGCGCTGAAGCCCATGGCCGATGAGGAGGAGATGCTCGCAAGGGAGCGTCATCGCCTGCAGCAGCAGGAACGCCGGGTGGAAGCGATCCATGCCGCGTTGTCGGAACTCACGCCGCGGGACCGGCGCTCGACCGGTCCGGCCGCCGCCTTGCGGGCCGCGTCCCGCGCACTCCAGCGCCTGGCGCCAAGCGGCACGGCCGAGGAAACGACCGCGAACCCGGCCGAACCGGCGATGGCGGCGTTGGAACGCGCGGAAGAGGCCCTGGCCGAGGCGGAGACGCTGTTGACCCGTCTCGCCGCCGAGGCGGACGCCGATCCGCGCATGCTGGAACTGGCCGAAGAGCGGCTGTTCGCCCTGCGCGCCGCCGCGCGCAAGCACAGCGTCGCCGTTGCCGACCTCCCCGCCCTGCTCGACACGCTGGCATCCCGCCTTGCCGCCCTGGAAACCGGTGCGGCCGAAGTGATCGCCCTGGAGCAGGCCGCTCGAAGTGCGCGGGACGCCTACCTGGCCGCCGCCGCCGATCTGTCGGCAGCCCGCTCGGCGGCGGCGGTCAAGCTACAGAAGGCCGTGATGCGGGAGCTGCCGCCGCTGCGCCTGGACAAGGCCCGCTTCGCCGTGGCGGTCGAACGCCGGCCCGAGGACGATTGGGGCGCGGCGGGAATGGATCAGGTGCGGTTCCTGATCGCCACCAACCCGGGGCAGGCGGCCGGGCCACTGGCACGCGTCGCCTCGGGCGGCGAATTGTCGCGGTTGATGCTGGCGATGAAAGTCGTGCTGTTGGCCGGGTCGGCCGTGCCGACGCTGGTGTTCGACGAGGTCGATTCCGGCATTGGTGGCGCCACCGCCGCCGCGGTGGGTGAACGGCTGGTGCGGGTGGCGGATCAGGTGCAGGTGCTGGTCGTCACCCACAGCCCGCAGGTCGCGGCCCGCGGCGCGGCACATCTGCGCGTGGTCAAGGCGATGAGCCGTGACCGCACGGTGACGCAGGTGGAACGGCTGGAAGACACCGAACGCCGTGAGGAGATCGCCCGCATGCTGGCCGGCGAAACAATTACCGAATCCGCCCGCGCGGCGGCGGACGACCTGCTGGGCGTGGCCGGGTAACCGATTTTGCCATACGCTGTGGAATGCTAACCTCCTTCGTCTGATGAGCGCCAATCCACGTCCCATCGAAGACCTCAGCCCGGAGGACGCCGCCGTGGAGTTGGCGCGGCTCGCGACGGAAATCGCGCATCACGACGCCGCCTACCATACGCGCGACACGCCCGAAATCGCCGACGCCGAATACGACGCGCTCCGCCGCCGCAATGCCGCGATCGAAGCCCGTTTCCCGTCGCTGATCCGCGCCGACTCACCCTCGAACCGCGTGGGCGGCGCACCGGAAAGCGGCTTTGCCAAGGTGCGCCATCGGGTACCGATGCTGTCGCTCGACAATGCCTTCGGTGCCGAGGAATTTCGCGACTTCTGCGGTCGTATCCGCCGGTTCCTGGGCCTGACCGACCGCCTTGTCTTCGTGGCCGAACCAAAGATCGACGGATTGTCGATCAGCTTGACCTATGAGCACGGGCATTTCGTCCGCGGCGCCACGCGCGGCGACGGCACGGAAGGCGAGGATGTCACGGCGAACCTGCGCACGATCGCCTCGGTTCCGGAAAAGCTCCGCGGTCACGCCCCAGCGCTGATCGAGGTGCGCGGCGAGGTGTTCATGACGAAGGCCGACTTCCTTGCGTTGAACGAGGCCCAGGCCAAGGCCGGTGGCAAGATCTTCGCCAATCCACGCAACGCCGCGGCCGGCAGCCTGCGGCAACTCGACCCCTCGATCACCGCCGAGCGGGCGTTGTCGCTGTTCGCCTATGCCCAGGGTGAAAGCAGCGTACCGGTGGCGGAAACCCACTGGACCTATCTGCAGCGGCTGCAGGACTGGGGCTTCGACGTCAATCCGCTCTCCCGCCGCCTGGAAGACGAGTCGGAGGCCGAGGCGTTCCAGACGGAGATCGGCCTGCAACGCGCCAGCCTGGGCTACGACATCGATGGCGTCGTCTACAAGATCGACGATCTGAAGCTGCAGACCCGCCTGGGTTTCGTCGGACGCGCCCCGCGCTGGGCGATCGCCTGGAAATTCCCGGCGGAACAGGCCACGACGGTACTGAAGGGGATTGGCATCCAGGTCGGCCGCACCGGCGCCCTGACACCCGTCGCTCGGCTGGAACCGGTCAATGTCGGCGGCGTGCTGGTGCAGAATGCGACCTTGCACAATGAGGACGAAATCGCCCGCAAGGACATCCGCGTCGGCGACACGGTCATCCTGCAACGCGCCGGCGACGTGATTCCCCAGATCGTCGCGGTGGTGGCGGAGCGCCGGCCCGCCGACGCCAAACCCTACGTATTTCCCGATATCTGTCCCGCCTGCGGCAGCCATGCCGTCCGCCCGCCCGGCGAGGTCGTCCGGCGCTGCACCGGCGGCCTGATCTGTCCGGCTCAGCGGGTGGAGCGGCTGGTCCATTTCGTGTCCCGCCCCGCCTTCGACATTGACGGCCTGGGCGAGAAGACCATCCAGGAGTTCTACGACGAGGGCTGGCTGCACAGCCCCGCCGACCTGTTCCACCTGCCGGAACGGGAAGCGCAGATCGCCGAGCGCGAAGGCTGGGGCAAGACGTCGGCGCGCAACCTGTCGCGGGCGATCGAGGCGCGCCGCCGCGTGCCGCTGGACCGGTTCATCTACGCCCTGGGCATTCGACGCATCGGGGCAACCAACGCACGGCTGCTCGCCCGCCACTATGGCAGCTTCGTGAACTGGCGGGATCAGATGATCAAGGCAACCGTGATCGGCTCCGACGAACGGCTGGCCCTGGGCAGCATCATCGGGATCGGGCCGGCCATCGCCGAGGAATTGGCGGAGTTCTTTTCGGAACAGCGCAACATCGATACGCTGGACCAGCTGGCCGCGGAGCTGAGTATCGAGGAAACGGTGGTCGAGCAGTCCGCTGACAGCGCGATCGCTGGCAAGACGGTTGTATTCACCGGCACTCTGGAAACCATGACCCGCCCTGAAGCCAAGGCCCGCGCCGAGGCGCTTGGCGCCAAGGTGACGGACTCGGTGTCGAAGAAGACCGACATCGTGGTGGTCGGTGCCGATGCCGGCTCCAAGGCTCGCAAGGCCGTGGAGCTGGGCGTGAAGACGCTGACCGAGGCCGAGTGGCGGGCGTTGATCGAGTAGCGAGGACCGGACGGATCGCTACAACAATCCCCGCAGCCGCAGCAGGCTGTAGGCGGACAGGGTCATCGACTCGCAGACCGTGCCGTCGCGGATCATCGTCTCCAGCTCCGGCACGCTGACCCATCGACAGATCATGTCCAACTCGCTGGCCTCTCGGTCCGGCTCACCCTCTCGAAGACCGCGCGCGAGGAAAATATGGCCCCGCTGCGTGCAGTAGCCCGGTCCCTGAAAGATCGTGCCGATGCAATCCAAACGCTCTGCCACCATGCCGGTCTCCTCGCGCAGCTCAGCGGCCGCCGCCGTTTCGGGCATCACATCCGCCGATGGACTCGGCATGCTGCCCATCGGAAACTCCCAGACCCGTTCGCCGACCGGATAGCGATACTGCTCTACCAGCGTCACCCGGCCATCGCGGAATGGGACGATCACCACGAAATCCGTCCGCTCCACCACGCCATACAGCCCGGGTGAGCCATCCTTGTGCCGAATCCGGTCTTCGCGGATGCGAAGCCAGCGGTTCTGGTAGGCGATGCGGGAGGACAATGTGATGTACGGGCTGCTCATCGCGGGGATGGTGCAGCCGCCCAGGTGCTGACGCCAGCGATTTGCATCACACGGCGACACAAAAGAGCCGCGCCTGACGGCACGGCCCTTCGATGCCCGCGGGAGCCAGAGTCAGGCGGATGGCCGATCCTCACCCGATGGGGGGGCCGGCGGCGCCGGCGGACGATTGCGCCGTTCCGCCATGAACTGGTCGAACTCGGCCTTGTCCTTGGCGAAGCGCAGCCGCTCCAGGAAGGCGCCGAATTCCTTCTGTTCCTCCTCCAGCCGGCGCAGGGTCTCGGCCTTGTATTCATCGAAGGCATGATTGCCGCTGGACGGGCCGAGGCCGCTGGCCGGCGCTCCGCACGCCCAGGCCTTCCACTCATCCCAAGGCAGGCCGCCATTCCGCGCCATCCATGCCCTGCGGCGGCGTCCGAAGCATCCCATGCGACCACTCCCAATCATGTAGAACAGCACGGCCAGTCCGACCGGCCACCAGAAGATGAAACCAAGCACGGTCAACGCGATGGCCATCGGCCGGGCGATCCCCGGCGGATACCAGAACGGCGCCCAGGGCCGCTGGCCCCACGGGCCACCACTCGCCCCGGGCTGATCGCGCCATCCGCCGGCCGACGGGCCGGGGTTCGCACCCCAGGGCCCTGTGCCCCAGGCTTGCCCGTAATAGGTGTCTTGAGGCGCAGCGCTCGTCATCGAGGGCTCCATGTGAATGTAAGACACATTTACATTGGTGGTGACGCGTGACCAAGTCAAGACAAACCGTCGGAGAAATCGGGCGAGCGGAACGGGCCGGGTTGTGGGCTGGCGGATGCGGATGGCCGACCCGCGGCACGCCGGCCAGGCCGGCGGTCTTTATCATCGCCACCGTCCGGGTGCGGTCGGATTCAGCGATGAAGGCAAGCCGCGGCGTGTGGTTGCCGGCGGCGTTCCATGAACAAGTCTCAGGTCCCGGACCGACACGGGGGCTCATGGCAAGACGCGACTCACGCCTGTCTGTCCTGGTCCGTGTCTCTACACGGAATCCGAAGGCTGGCCAGGCTCGAGGCTCACGTCCATCCGTGTCGGATCTTCATTGTTTCGATGGTGCAGCAGAAGGGCGATCAGGCCGGTCCAGCCTGTCTGGTGGGAGGCACCGAGGCCTTCGCCTGTTTCGCCATGGAAATACTCATGAAACAGCAACCGGTCGCGGAAATGTGGATCATCGTGCACAAAGTCGCTCGGCCCCATGGCGGGGCGGCGGCCATCCTTGCCGCGCAGGAACAGATGCGTCAGACGCGCCGTCAGCTCATCCGCGATCTCCTTCAAGCTGCGTGTTTCGCCCGAATCGACGGGATATTCCACTTGAAAATCGTCGCCGTAGTAGCGGTAGAAACCATACAGCGCCTCCGCCAGCATGAAGTTCACCGGCATCCAGATCGGGCCGCGCCAATTTGAGTTGCCGCCGAAGGCGCGCGTATCGCTTTCGCCCGGCACATAGTTGACGCTGAAATGCTGGCCGTCCAGATCCAATGTGAACGGCTTGTCCTTGTGCAGCTTCGACACGCTGCGCACGCCGTAGGGAGAGAAGAATGCCGCCTCATCCAGCATCCGCCGCAGCAGCCGCTTGATCCGATGCCCTCGCAGCAGGGATAGCAGGCGCCGGGCGCCCTGCCCCTCGATGTCCCAGTTCGACACCAGCGCGGCGAGGTCCGGACGATGCTCCAGCACCCAGTTCAGGCGGCTGGCAAAGACCGGGTTGCGCGCGATCGTGTCGGGTTCCAGCACTTCCACGGCAAGCAGCGGAAACAGCCCGACGATGGAAAACAGGCGCAGCGGGATCGATGATCCATCGGGGCGGCGCAGCACGTTGAAATAGAATTGCTCCTTCTCGTCCCACAGCCCGAGCTGGCCCGACTGGCGGGTCATCACCTCGGCGATGGCCAGGAAATGCTCGAAGAACTTGGTGGCGGTGGATTGGTAGACCGGATCGCGCGTCGCCAGTTCCAGGGCGATGCGCATCATGTTCAGCGCGTACATCGCCATCCAGGACGTGCCGTCGGACTGATCGATGATGCCCGCCACCGGCAGATGTTGGGACCGGTCGAATACCTCGATATTGTCCAGCCCCAGGAAGCCACCCTGGAAGACGTTGCGTCCCTCCACGTCGTTGCGGTTGACCCATCCGGTGAAGTTGATCAGCAGCTTCAGGAAGATCTCTTCCAGGAAGGCGAAATCCGGTTTCCCCGTCAGCGCCGCGTCCATGCGGAAGACGCGCCAGGCGGCCCAGGCATGCACCGGCGGATTGGCCTGGTTGAAATCCCATTCATAGGCCGGCAGGGACCCGTTGGGGTGCATGTACCATTCATGCGTCAGCAGCATCAGCTGCTGCTTGGCGAAGGTCGGGTCGATCAGCGCGAAGGTCACGGCGTGAAACGCCAGATCCCAGGCGGCATACCAGGGGTATTCCCAGGTATCCGGCATGGAGATGATCTCGCGGTTGTTCAGGTGCCGCCAGTCGCGGTTGCGGATGTGCTCCCGACCCGGCGGTGGCGGCGGCTGCAGCGGATCGCCATCCAGCCAGCGGCGCACATCGAAACGATAGAACATCTTCGACCACAGCATGCCGGCCAACGCCTGGCGCTGCACCGCGCGCGCGTCCTCGTCCTCGATGTTCTGCTGCAAAGCCGCATAGAATTCGTCGGCATCCGCGATCCGGGCGGCCATGATCTCATCGTGATCGGCGAACGGATCGGCCTTCAACTCCGCCGGCCGCCAGCGCAGCCGGATCACCGTCTGCCCGCCTGGCGGCACCGTCAGCTTTACCTGGGCCGAGACCTTGGTGCCCGTCGCGCGGTCGATCGCTTCCTTCCGCCCGTTCACGACGAAGTCGTTGATGCCGTCCTTGAACGGCCCGGGCTCATCCGAGCCATATAGTTTCTGTGTATTGGTTTCGTTACGGCAGAACAGCCAGGGCGCATGGGTGTCGATATAGAATCGACGCTCGCTCATGCGGTTGTGGGTCGCGGCGACGGCGCCGCCCACCACCCGCAAGGCGGGGATCGGGATACCCGGCCGCCAGTCCCAGGTGTTGCGTGCCCACAAGGTCGGCAGCACTTGCAGATCGGCGGCCTCCGGTCCCCGGTTTGCGACGGTGATGCGGATCAGCACGTCCTCGGGGGACGCCTTGGCGTATTCGACGGTCACGTCGAAATAGCGATTCTCCGCGAACACGCCGGTGTCGGTCAGCTCGTATTCACGCTGATCCTGGCCGCGGCGCGCATTCTCCTCGATCAGCCTCTGATATGGGAATTCGGCCTGCGGGTATTTGTAGAGCATCCGCATATACGAATGCGACGGCGTCCCATCCAGGAAGTAATACAGTTCCTTGACGTCCTCGCCATGGTTGCCCTGCTGATTGGTCAGGCCGAACATCCGCTCCTTCAGGATCGGGTCCTTGCCGTTCCACAGGGCAACCGACAGGCACCAGCGCAGCCGGTCGTCGGTGAAGCCGGCAATACCGTCCTCGCCCCATCGGTATGCCCTGCTGCGGGAGGCGTCGAACGGCAGATAATCCCAGGCATTGCCGTCCGCGGAATAATCTTCTCGGACGGTCCCCCATTCGCGCTCCGCCAGATAGGGGCCCCAGTGCAGCCAGGCGGCGCGATCCTCGCTCAGGCGCTTGCCCTCGGCGGTATTCAGAAGACGGCCGTGCATCGCTCGCTCATGACTTGATCCAAGGCTCAGGGCCCCCCACCCGGTGCGCCGCTATCGCGTCCGGCTTTATCCCGGCGGCGCGACGGACGCCAACACGCATCCGGCCGCGCAACCGGAATGTCACAATTGGTCGCTGTGCAGGAACTCGATCACCTCGCCGTTCGGACCGGTGACAAAGGCGATATGCACCTCAACCAGCGGGTCCTGGCCCAGTTGGCGGATGACTGGCTCGACGCGGGAGACGGCGCCGGCGGCGAGTGCCTTGCGATACGCGGCGGGCGTGTCGGTGACGCGCAGACAGAAATGCAGCAGCGCGCCCTCCGTCGGTTCCTCATGCGGCTGGCGCCGCCGCCCCTCCGACTGGACAATGGAATCCTGGCCGAACACCTCGATGCAGCGCCCGTCGCCGGCATCGAGGAAGGCGGCTCTGTCGATGCGGCCTGGCACCGAGAACCGGTAGCGCACGCCAAAACCCAGGCCCTCGGTGTAGAACCGGATCGTTTCGTCAAAGTCGATCGCGCGAATCGCGACATGGTGGAAACCGGGTGCCGTATCCGGACTTTGCATCGACGCCTCCTGTGTCTTGGCTGGGCATCCCGCGGCCGTTTCATCCCCCCGGCGACCGCCCTTCAGTTCGGCCGCCGCGCGAGCCGCCGCTCATAGTATTGCGCCAGCATCGTGCTGGGGAACAGCAGGATGAAATAGATCACCGCCACGACCGTGTAGACCTCCAGCGGGCGATAGGTGTCCGCGGTGATCAAGGTTCCATTGTACAGCAGGTCCGGCACCGCGATGGTCGATACCAGCGATGTGTTCTTCAACTGCGTGACCGATTGGTTGACGAAGGGCGGGATCATCCGGCGGATGGCCTGCGGCAGGATCACGTGCCGCATCATGCGCCACCGGCTCAGACCCAGTGCCCGCGCGGCATCCCACTGCCCCTGCTCGATGGAGATGATGCCGCCCCGGAAGATCTCCGCGTAGAAGGCGCCGGTATAGCAGGACAACGTCAGTCCGGCGGCGATGATGGCGGGAATCTGAATGCCCAGCAGCACGGGCAGCGCATAGTAGAACCAGACGATCTGCACCAGGACCGGCGTGCAGCGGAACACCTCGATGAAGCCGATCAGCGGGATGTTCAGCAGCCTGGATTTCGACAGCCGGCCCAGCCCGACCAGCAGGCCGATCACCAGGCCGATGACGATCGTGGCGAAGGTATAGGCAAGAGTGACACCGACCCCGCGCCAGAACAGCGGCGCATAGCGCAGCAGGAAGACGAAATCCCACTGATAATGCATGCCGGGCGGCGCGCGCGGCTCAGAACGTCAGGTTCGGGGGTAGCTGCTTGCGATCGATACCGAACTTGGCGACACCGTCCAGCATCCATTCACGGATCTGGCCGGTACCGCGGTTCATCTGCAGCCAGGCGTTCAGCACCTCTCTGAAGCGCGTATCCGGCTCCCGCTGCACGCCCATGCTGCTCGGCAGGGCAACCGTCGGATCGGTCAGCAGATAATACGGTCCCAGCGACGGGTTCTTGCCAACCGTGGACAAGCCCAGCAGCGCCGCCTGGACATGCGCATCCGCCCGACCCGACTGCAGCGCCAGCGTGCACTCGTCGCGCGTCTTGTAGCCGACCAGGTTGGCTTTCGGGCAATAGCGCCGCGCCACCGTCTCATGCAGGGAGCCGATATCGAACACCACGGTCAGCTCCGGCTTGTTCAAATCGTCCCAGACCTTGGGCGCCAGGCCCTTGCGGGCAAGGCATCCGAACGGATGGGTAATCATCGGATCGGTGAAACCGATGGACAGCGCCCGCGCCGGCGTCGGGTTCAGCGCGAAGGCGAGGTCGATCTTGTTGGACTGCAGGTCCAGCACCGAGTTCCCATAGGTGGATTCCAGGTAGGTGAGCTTCGCGTCGAAGACCTTGGCGATGTCCTGCGCCATGGCAATGGCGGCACCCGACCATTCCCCCGTGGCCAGGTCCTTCTGGAAATACGGCAATTCGCCGGGCAGCACGGCGATGCGGAGGATCTTGGTGCCGCGCACACGGTCGAACGTGCTGTCGGAGGCATCCGCGGCCCGCGCGCCGCGAATACCGACCAGGCCAAGGGCCGCGGCCGGGATCGATGCGGCGGCGGACAGCCCCAGGCGCCGCGAGATGCCGGGCCTCGGTGCCGTGGTCTGGATCATGTCGGTCCGGAGTTCGTCGCTCATGCACCACCTCATGCTCATGCCGTGAGACTCGTGATCGCATCGTTATGCACCACAATAGGTGCGCACGCAGCACCACAATACGGCTCCAAGCGGAATGGGTCTGCATGTTGCGGGCCACTCTGGTTTCGGGCCACTCGGTTTCGGACCACTCTGGCACTCGTCCGCGCGCGGCGGGCTCACGCGGTTGCGTGGTGACCGCACCGGCCGGCGCGGGCGGGGTGACCCCGCGACCGATGCCGGATTCGACGGCCTCCCGGCATGATTCCGCCCGAATCGGGCGCAAGGCGTAAGGCTATTGGCCTAGGATGGCGGGAGACACGCGATGAGAAAACTATTGATGACGGCCGCCCTGGTGTTTCTGGTGTCGGTCGGGTCAGGCTGCGGCGGCCCCACCACGCAGGGGGAGCAGCAGACACTGGTCGACCGGTCCGCGCTGGCGACCCAGGAGATGATGACGCAGACGATCAGCAACGGCCCGCGCGACTTCCTGCACAGGGCGAAGGCGGTGATGATCTGTCCGCGCATCTTCAAGGCCGGATTTTTCTTCGGTGGAGAAGGTGGCCGCTGCGTCCTGCTGGCCCGCGCCGGCAACGGCACGTGGTCCTATCCCGCCTTCTACAATATCGGCAGCGGCAGCTTCGGCCTGCAGATCGGCATTCAGGACAGCCAGCTGCTGATGCTGATCATGACGGACAAGGGCCTGAACGCGATCCTGGACAGCCAGTTCAAGATCGGCGGCTCCGCCTCGATCGCGGTGGCGACGCTGGGCGCCGGCATCCAGGGCTCCACGACCGCCGCGGTGGGCGCCGACATCCTGGCCTTCTCGGCGGCCCGCGGGCTGTATGGCGGGATCTCCCTGGAAGGCAGCCTGATGACGTCGCTGACCGACTGGAACAGATCCTATTACGGACAGCCATTCGCTGCCCGTCAGATCGTGATCGAAATGCAAGGTTCCAATCCCGGCGCCGATCCGCTGCGCGATCTGCTGACGCGGTTCGGCACGCCGCAGGCGGCCGTGCCGCCTCCCGCCCCGGCCCAGCCCTCGCAGGTTCCCCCCGGCTACCAGCCCGCCGCGCCGGCTTCCGCAAACCCGACCTATCTGACACCGCCCGCCGCTACCGGCCGCGGACCCGTTCAGGAACAGAGCCTCCCAGCCGCCAGGTAGCCGGCGGGACCGGCCGCGCGAGCGCCAGTGGCAATAAAGGCATCGCGCGACCGGGCGGGCCGACCGGGCGGGTATCAACCACGCTGCTTTGCCGCTAGCCTGGGACCCATGGCTCGCGATCTGCCGTTCTGGAAGACGAAACGCCTGGAGGACATGAACAGCGCCGAGTGGGAGTCGCTCTGCGACGGCTGCGGGCGGTGCTGTCTGCACAAGCTGCGCGACCTGGATACCGATGAGCTGGCGTTCACCAACGTCGCCTGCCGCATGCTCGACCTTCAGAGTTGCCGGTGCAAGGACTATCCGCGCCGCCGCCGCTGGGTGCCTGACTGCGTCAGCCTGACTCCGGCGGCGCTGGGCGAAATCGACTGGCTGCCGCCGAGCTGCGCCTATCGCCTGCTACACGAGGGCAAGGACCTTTACTGGTGGCATCCACTGGTGTCCGGCGACCCGAACACGGTACATGAAGCCGGTGTGTCGGTGCAGGGCCGCGCGATAACGGAACGCAAGGCCGGCCCGTTGGAAAACCACATCGTTGACTGGCCTGGCAAGATGCCGAAAACGAAACGTCCACCCAGCAAGGAGACCGATGGATGAAGAATGCGCTGTATGGCGGGGTGAACGCCGCCGTGCTGACCCCGATGAATGAGGATCTGTCGGTCGACCTGGACCGGATGGCGGCGCATTGCCGCTGGCTGCTGGCGAATGGCTGCAATGGCCTTGGTGTCATGGGTACGACGGGCGAGGCGAACAGCCTGGGCCTGCAGGAACGGATGGATGTGCTGGAGGGGCTGGTCGCCCGCGGCATCCCCGCCGCCAGGATGATGCCCGGGACCGGCGTCGCCAACCTGACCGATACGGTCATCCTGACCCGCCACGCCGAGAAGATGGGCTGTCCCGGCGCGCTGCTGCTGCCGCCCTTCTATTATAAGAATCCCACCGATGACGGATTGCTGGCCTACTTCAACGAAGTCATCCAACGCGTCGGCGGGGCGATCAAGATCTACCTGTACAACTTTCCCCAGCAATCAGCCGTGCCGTTCTCCGTGCCGTTCATCGAGCGGTTGCGCGCGGCCAATCCCGGCAAGGTGAAGGGCATCAAGGACAGCAGCGGCAGCTATGAAAACGGCCTGTCCTATGTCGAGGCTTTCGCCGGCGACGGGTTCGAGGTCTATGCCGGGGACGACACGCTATTGAAGCCGCTGCTGGAGAAGGGCGCGGCGGGCTGCATTACCGCGGCCTCCAACGTGAACTGTTCCATCGGCTCGATCGTCTACGCCGCCTGGAATGCGCCGGCCGGCGCGGCGGCGCATGAGGTGCTGTCGGCAACCCGCAAGGCGGTGATTTCCGTGCCGTTGATCTCCGGCCTGAAGGCGCTGGTGGCGCGCAACACCGGCGATCCGCGCTGGGAAACGATCCGGCCGCCGCACATGAAACTGACCGACGCGCAGAAAGCGGCGCTGTTCACCGTGTTCGATGCCAGCGGGCTCACATTGCCAAAGGCGGCATGACGGAAGGCCGGTGGGGCTGTCCCCACCGGCCGGTTTCCATCGATTCCCGATCGCTCCTCGATGCCTGCTGAACAGTCGGCGCTTCGGGGGCTGTCGCTGATCAGGCGGCGGAGCCCGCATCAACCCGCTTGCGGCGGCGGATCGCCGCAAGCCCGGCGATTCCCGATCCAAATGCCAGCAGGCTGACCGGTTCCGGTATCGCCGTGATGTCAAAGTTTGGACCGAAATAGGCGGGGGCCAGGGTGCCCAGCGCCAGATCCGTCGTCGGGTTCATGCCGAGACCGATCGCACTGACGGGCGCCCCATACGTGATCGCCGACTCGGTCACGGGCGTATCGACCGTAAACCAGGCACCCAGCCCGGCCGGAAGATCCTGCACGACATAATACGTTGCGTTCGCGTCGAGCGTTACCGGCGTCGTGAGGGTGGCGCTATAAAACAGCGGGCTTCCCTCGGTCGGGTCGCTGGTGCTCACCATCGCGCTGGCAACCAAAGTGCCAAGGCCGTCATAAAGCCGGACTTCCGTCCCGCTCCGGCCGGGATCGTAGGCATCCAGCGCCACCACCGTGCTGGCCTGCGTGGTCGTAAACGACCAGCCGACCGAAAAATCCTGTTGCGACGACAGAACCGTTCCGGTGCCGGTGCTGAATGACAGCACGGGCGTTGCCTGCGCCGATGCCGCGAAACCAAACGCCGCCGCGGCTGCCAGCGCGGCCACTGAAGCTCTCGTCATGGCCCCCTCCATCCCACCATCAAAAGCAATGAACGATATCGTGCCAGCGCAACAATACCATTGCAACTACGGAAGACAGCCAAATTATTGCAAACAGAATATTTCACGGCACGCCGCAATAAAAAGAAAAGTGTAGCAAAGGTAGCCGGACTTCAAGACGCCGTCGGGGTCACCCTGGCTCGACGCTCCCGGCGCCGGCGACAGTCCCATGCCGCCGGCGCCGGGAGCCGGTCAATCCAGCATCCACGGGGCGGCCGCCGCCTGGGCGATCTGGCGAACCTGGTTCAGCAGGCCGGGGCCGACCGGAATGCCATCCTTCATCCGTTTGTCGGCGTTCTTCCACTGCGGATCCCCCGCCACCATCACCGGCTGAGCGGGATCGACCGGCCGCGTGCTACGCAGATCGCTCATGAAGCGCGCCACGTCTTTCTCGAAATCGCCCGTCCCACGGAAAATCGATGGATCGATCGCCATGAAGAAATGACCGATATCCATCCCCTGCGGCTTCTTCGTGTGCATCGGGTCGGTGATCAGCGTCGCCCCCGACAGGCACGACGCCAGGATGTTCACCATCACCGCCAGTCCATAGCCCTTGTAGCTGGAATTCTCCGGCGAGCCGCCCAGCGAGGTCAGGAACCCGCCCTTCTCCTTCGCCACCAGCGGATCGTTGCTCGGCCGGCCCTCGGCGTCCAGCACCCACCCGTCCGGCGTCGGCAGGCCCTCATTGGCCTTGTTGCGGATGCGTCCGGCCGCCACGGTCGTCGTGGCCATGTCCAGCAGGAACGGGACCCCGTCCGCGCTGGGCGCCGCGAAGGACCATGGATCGGTACCCAGCCGAGCCTGCTTGCCGAAGGTGGGCGCGACCTGGATGCCGGAGGCCGAGGTGCAGGCGATGCCGATCAGCCCCCGCTTCGCCGCCATCAGGCTGTAATAGCCGGCGGCGCCGAAATGGGCGGACGTGTGCACGGCGCTGATCGCCATGCCGATCTTCTTCGCCTTGTCGATCGCCACGCTCATGGCGAAATGGCCGGGCACATGGCCCAGCCCCCCGCCGCCGTCGATCAGGGCCGAGACCGGCGTTTCCCGCACGATCCTGGGCACCGCGTCCATCTTCGCGCGGCCCGAGCGGCGCAGCCCGTCATAACCGGGGATCATCGAGATGCCGTGGCTGTCGACGCCGTGCAGGTCCGCCCAGGACAGGATCTCGGCGGTGATCTCGGCATTGTTCTCCGGCATGCCCCAGGCACGCAGGATGGCTTTCAGCTGGGCACGATGGGACTCGTATGAGGCTGGCATGGCGTTTCCTCCAGGTCGGTACCCCAAGCCTTGCGCGTCGGCCCGGTTCCGGCAAGGGTTGGTGCCGCGAACGAGACATCCCTTGGGAGGACGAGGTGGCCGACAACGAGGCAGGGAAACCAGGCTTGGACGCCGCCGGTCTGCTGCGGGCGCGGTTCGGCATCGACCTGCCGGACACCGAGGTGCCGGAGCCGATCCGCTTCCTGCTCGATCGCCGGGTGACGCGCCGCTACACCGCTCAGGACGTGCCGGATTCGCTGCTGGACGGGCTACTGGCCGCGGCGCAGTCGGCGCCGGCGAAATCGGACCTGCAGCAATATTCCGTCATCGTGATGCGCGACCGCGCCCGCATCAAGCAGATCGCCGACTGGATCGGCACAATGGACTGGATCGCGACCGCGCCGGTGTTCCTGGTCTGGTGCGGCGACATGCGGCGGGGACAGCGGCTGTGCGACCGGCACGGCATGCCGCACGCCAACAACAACCTGGACACATTCCTGAACACCGCGGTGGACTGCACGCTGGCGATGGCCGGCTTCATGGCGGCGGCCGAGGCGATCGGCCTGGGCACCTGCCCGATCAGCTATGTGCGGAGCCATATCGAACGCGTTTCACCGCTGCTGGGCCTGCCAGACGGTGTCTACCCGGTGGCCGGGCTCAGCATTGGCTGGCCGCAGTTCCGGCGTCCGATCGCCATGCGGCTTCCGCCAGCCGTCGTCGTGCATCGCGAACGCTATGACGATTCGGCGCTGGACACCGCGGTTGCCGCCTATGATGAGCGGCGGCGCGCGTGTGAGCCGGTGGCGCCGGGCGGCCTGAAGAACAACGACATCTACCCGCCGCGCGAAGGGGTCGGCTGGAGCGAGAACGTGGCCCGGCAACTATCGGTGCCGGAACGGTTCGGCTTCGCCGCCTATCTGAAGACGAAAGGATTCGATCTTGCCTGACGATGCCGCCGCCCTGCCCGCCGCCCGCGCACGGGCCGTGCGGCCCAGGCATGCCGCCAGCCTGATCGTCCTGGCGACAGAAGCCGGCGAACCGAGCATGCTGATGGGCATGCGTGGCGCGAAACACCGGTTCATGCCCAACCGGCTGGTGTTCCCCGGCGGCAGCGTCGACACGGCAGACCTGCGCTCGCCGTTCGCGACGCCACTGTCACCGCGGACGGAGTGGCACCTGCGCAAGAAGGCGAACCCACGCCTGGCTCTTGGTCTCGCCCTGGCTGCCGCGCGTGAGCTGGAAGAGGAAACCGGCTTGACGCTGGGCCGGCCGCCGCGCCTGGATACGTTGCATTACCTGGCGCGCGCGGTGACGCCGCCGAATAGCCCGATCCGGTACAACGCGCGCTTTCTGGTTGTGCAGGCTGACCATGTTTCCGGCACCCTGGGCGGCGATGGGGAGCTGGAGGGGCTGCGTTTTTACGGGCTGCGGGAAGCGTTGGACCTGGACCTGGCGCTTCCCACGCGGCGGGTTCTGGAACGCCTGAAACTTTGGCTTAGCCTGCCGGAGCCGGAACGCGAAGCCCTGGAGGAAACACCAGTCCTGCTGCGGGACCGCGGCTGGCTGATGGAGTAGCGACCACGCGAGCCCCGTCATCACGGCGGGAAACAGCGGCGGAGCGGCAGCGCCGATATCGCTGATATCTGTTCTATTCCGCGCCGATGGACCGGCGGAAGACGCCGTTACCGTGACTTTGCCGAAACAACCGGTGCGGTCGTCACCGGCACGCGCTACCGGCATGCGCTGGACCCGGGAATGCGGCATCGGCGGCACGTCCTTCGACCTGCCGTGACCGTCCGCGCAGAACCCCAAAGGGCATGCCGCTTGACCCGTCCGGATCGCCGTCCAGGTCCGGCACGGCGGGCTCCGTGCCTGGCGGTGATGGGCTGCGCCACCGGCTGGCGGCCGTGCTGGCGGATACGATCGGGAGGCGATTGCCGACCCGCCCTGGTGACGGCGATCCGCCAATATGGCGGCGGCAAGGGCCCGTCTCGTCCGAATGGCGCTATCGGCCAGCCGGACATGAAAAGGGGCACCCGAAGGTGCCCCCGTTCAACTCCGTCCTGACTGCGAGATCAGTGCAGGATGATTTCGACGCGCCGGTTCTGCGGCTCACGCACGCCGGGGCCGGTCGGCACCAGCAGGTGGGTATCGCCGAAGCCCTGGATCGAGATTTCCTGCTTCGGCACGCCATTCCGGACCAGTTCCGCGGCCACCGCCTGAGCGCGGCGGATCGACAGGCCCATGTTGTACTTCGGCGTGCCCGACGTATCGGTATAGCCGTTGACCTCGATCCGGGTGGTCTGGACCTTCTTGGAGTTGGCGGCCGCCTCGGCAATGATCTGGCGGGCGCGGTCCGTAAGGGTCGCCTTATCCCAGTCGAAGAACACCAGGTAGGACTTGGCGATCGGGGCCGGCGGCGGCGCAACCGGAACCGGCGCCGGAGCCGGAGCCTGGCCGAAGTTGTAGCGGACGCCAAACATGATCTGGTTGTCGTAGGTCGGGCCCATCTGGACGCGGCCATAGCTGTGGAAGTTCTGGCCCGAGACCGACACGTTGTAGTTCGCCGAGTCGGTGCGGTTGCCCGCCGTGCCCAGGAAGCGGTAGTCCGCCGTCAGGGCCAGGCCCGGCACGCTGGGGACCGGCACGGAGAAGCCAACGATCGCCTGGTAGGCGAACACCGCCGTGGTGCCGTTCGTCTGCGCCGTGAAGCCGCCCGGGGTCAGCGTGTTGCCGCCGTAGCTGAACGTGCTGGTGTTGCGGGCATGCAGATCATCGTTGACCCACAGCGCGCCGACACCGACGCCGACATACGGCACGAACATCGGAGACAGCCCGTTAAAGTCATACAGGCCGTTCACCATGACGCCGTACTTCTGCTGCGTGCCGCCGCCGGCGAGGCCATTCGTGCGGGTGAAGTCGGTGAAGCCGTTGCCCTTGTTGTTCAGATACACGCCTTCGACCTCAGCCCGCAGGCCGTTGCCGAACCCGTAGCCCAGCGATGCCTGGCCGGTGAAGCCAACGCCGAACTTGGCCTTGCCCGAGGTCGACAACCCACCCAGGGCGCCGTTCGTCAACTGAAGATTCTTGACATCCTGGTTCAGCGGGATGTCCGGACCCGCGCCCGCGCCCAGGTAGATGCCGGTAACCGGCTGAGCGCTCGCCGCGATCGGCATCGCCAGGATCGTGGCGGCAACCAGTGCCCTGCGGAAGTTCATTGTAACTCTCTCCTTGATCTCTTCACCAACCGGGCGAAACGGGCCCGTGGACAAGCGCGATGGGGTCCCCGCCTTTTCGCTGCCCACAGCATTAACTCCAAAGTTGGCCAAATGCGAGGGACACAACCGCCTCTATCAGCCGATAAGGACACACTGTTGCGTCTTAGCCACAACAGGATCACACTTACGTCATTTTCCGGCCTGCACGGCCGTCTTCAGCCAAGCAACCCGCTTCGTCAACCGGCCGGCTCGAGCCGCCGCCCACCTCGTCGGCATGACAGATGACCAAAAATCTCGTCCGCATTCAACCGGCACCGCTGCCGCCGCGTCCCATGGCGGAAGAGAGCAGGAGTCGAACCTGCCCGGGACTGCTCAGCCGCCCCAACCGGGTTTGAAGTCCGGCCGGCCCACCGGGACCGCTTCTCCTCCATCGCCACCATCCGACATGCCGCCGTTGCCGGCAATTCCGCTCCCCCGTTGCCCTCTTTGGCCTTCCTTTGGCGCGATCGCCGGTCGGAATCAACGGAGCTGCGCGAGGAACGCCGTCTCGTCCGGCATTTCCAGGCAGCGGCAATCCAGCAGCAACAGCCCCCGCGCAATGCGCCCGATCACCGGTCGGGGCAAGGCGCGCAACGACGCGGCAAGCCCTTCCAGGTCCGCGCCGCCGATGCCGACCGCGGCGGAGGGCAGCCGGTCGACCGGTAATGCCCCCGATCCGATCTGACTGCGGCACGCGCAGACCACCACCGGCCTGTCCGGCCAGCGCCCCGCCAGAGCCATGGCCACCCGCTCGGCGGTCCGCCGTATCTCGTCTGCCGGCCGAGCGAGAAGCCGCAGCGCGGGCAGCCGGTCGGCGAGCAGATCGGGCGCGAGATACAACCGCAGCACCGACTCCAGCGCCGCCAACCGACCCTTGTCCATCCGCAACGCGCGCTTGAGAGGATTGCGGTTCACCGCGGCGATCAGGTCGCGCCGGCCGACGATCAACCCGGCCTGCGGACCACCCAGGAGCTTATCACCCGAGAATGTCACCAGATCGGCGCCGTGACGGAGCGATTCGCGTGGCGTCGGCTCATGGGGCAGACCCCAGCGTGCGAGGTCGACGAGGCTGCCGCTGCCAAGATCCTCTACCAGCGGGAGGCCGGCCTCCCGCGCGATCGCCGACAAGGCGGGCGTCGGCACGGCGGCCGTGAAGCCGGTGATGGCGTAGTTCGCCTGATGCACTCTCAGCAGCGCGCCGGTCTTCACCGTGCCGCCCCGATTGGAACTCCCCCCACTGGAACTCCCTTGAACCGAGCCTTCCTGGATGGAGCCGCCGTGGATCGAACCCCCCAGGCATATCGCCTCCCGGTAGTCACGGGCATGGGTGCGATTGGTCGTGCCGACCTCGCGCAGGATGGCGCCCGACCGGGCGATGATATCAGGGATGCGAAAGGCGCCGCCGATCTCGATCAGTTCGCCGCGCGACACCACGACCTCGCGTCCCAGTGCCAGCGTATTCAACACCAGCACCACCGCCGCGGCGTTGTTGTTCACCACCGTGGCGGCCTCGGCGCCGGTCAGTTCGCACAGCAGCGGCGCGATGTGGTCGTCACGCTCGCCGCGGCCGCCGCTTGCCAGATCGAACTCCAGCGTGGTGGCGTTGCGCAGGGCCACCGCCGCCGCCTCCGCTGCCTCCGGCGGCAGCGGCGCCCGGCCCAGATTGGTGTGCAGGACCGTTCCGGTCAGGTTGAACACCGGCCGCTGGGACGCGGCAAAGCGCCTCGCGAGATCGTCCGCCGCCTCGTCGAGGAGGTCGGCTTCCGGCACGCCGAACCGGCCGGCGCTCCGTCGGCGCTCCAGCACGGCCCGCAATGAGGCGGTGACGGCGGTGCGGCCGAACCGGGCCAGCAGCACCTCGGTGTCAGGGGCACGCAGCAGCGCATCGACTGATGGCAGCCTGCCGGGTTGCTTTTCCACCGCGCCGCGCTCCACCTGTCCGTGCCCCGTCAGCGCGACGGTCCGCCGGGCGGCCGACCGTCCCGCTGGCCACGCAGCGTCATCGCCTTGTCGTTGCCAGTCACACTGCCCATCCCGCCAGCCGCCCAAAACGCGACAGCTGACCAGCATACGTCACGTAAGCGGCGTTGCGGCAGATCTACCATCGCAGCGGGCCGCGCCGCTGTCGCGCTGTCATAATGGCCACGTAAGGACCGGCCATCGGACCGGATGCCGCCACGGCGCGGCGTGCGATGGCGCGGACGTGCCCGATGCAGATCCTCCGGGTCTTCAGCCGCGCCCGATCCAGGGCATCTTGGTGGCCATGATGGTGACGAACTGCACGTTCGACTCCAATGGCAGGCTGGCCATGAACGCCACCTGCTGGCCGACATGGTCGACGTCCATGCGTGCCTCGACGGCGACCAGGCCGTTCGGCTGCATCTGTCCGGTCACCGTACGGGCAGTCATCGGCGTCGCCGCGTTGCCGATATCGATCTGGCCACAGCAGATATCGAATTGACGGCCGTCCAGCGCAATCGACTTGGTCAGCCCGGTGACCGCGTGCTTGCTGGACGTATAGGCCACCGAACCCGGCCGGGGATTATGCGCGGAGATCGAGCCGTTGTTGATGATCCGCCCGCCCATCGGCGACTGGGCCTTCATCATGCGGAACGCGGCGTTGGCGCACAGAAACATGCCATCCAGGTTCACCGCCAGCACCTTGCGCCACATCTCGAACGTGAAATCGCCGAAATTGGTCATCGGCACGTTGCCGCCCGCGTTGTTGAACAGCATGTCGCAGCGGCCGTATTTCGCTTTCACCTGGGCGAACAGCGCGTCCACCGACGCGGGGTCGCTGACATCGGTGGGCACCACCAGCGTGCGGCCGGGCGGGCCCATGCCAGCGGTTTCTTCCAGTGCGTCCTTGCGACGGCCGGCCAGGACGACGTCCCAGTCGGATTTCAGCAGGTTCAGCGCGGATGCGCGGCCGATGCCGCTGCCGGCGCCGGTCACGACGGCGATACGATTGGCCATGGAACGGTTCCTCCCCGGGGAATAACGGACGCCCATTCTGAACCGCGGCGCGCCCGGCGGGAAGATGGCGGCCGGCGGGTCATCGGCGTCACGGCGCCCGGCTGCCCAGGGTGTGGATGCGTGCCGGATTACCGGTTCATCATCACCGCCAGCGACGCATTCTCCAGCACATGCCGGGTCACGCCGCCCAGGATCAGCTGGCGCAGACGCGAATGCGAATACGCACCCATCGACAGCAGGTCGCAGCCGAAATTCCTGGCCGCCTCCAGCAAGCCCGCACCGACCGATCCGCCGACGGCACGGAAGGTGATGATCTCCGGCATCACGCCGTGCAATGCCAGGTAGGCGGCCAGATCCGGCGCACCGGGGCCACGCCGCTGGTAGCCCTCGGCGGTCAGGATCGCCACCGCCTCGGCGCGCTGCATCCACGGCATCGCCGCGGTCACCGAAGAGGCCGACTCCGCCGTGCCGTTCCATGCGACGCATACCCGTGAGCCGATCGAAGTCTGCACCGCGTGCGGTGAAATCAGCACCGGGCGCCCCGAATCGAACAGCACCGCATGCAATGCGTCCGAGGACGAGACGTCATCGTCGGACTCCGGATGCGGCACGACCGTCAGGTCCGCCAGGCGGGCCTGCTGGGCGACGATATCCTCCTCCCTCCCCATCACGGCCGCGAAACTGGCGGTGGGGTGGTCGAGCAGGCTGTGCGCCTCCTGCACCGCGACATTGTGGCGCGCAACGAAGTGCTCGAACATCGTGCGCACGGCATGGGCACGCTCCGAGCTCTCTTTCTCCGTCGCGGACATCATTTCCTCGATCATCGCGCCGGACAGGCCTTCCCCGGCCAGTGGAGCGACGTCGCGGCTATCTACGCGCACGTGCAGCGCCAGCATGTGCGCGTTCCATCGGCGGGCGATCATCAACGCGGTGGCAAGCGCCGCTTCACCCGCGGCGGTGCCGGTCAGCGGCAACAGGATCTTGCGGATGGCCATGGCCTAGGTCCTTCGGGAAGTTCTGCGCTTGGAGCAATGCAGGTTTGCGCGGCCACTGCAAGCGCAATCCGGCGCCGGGCCGAGGCGCCCCGGTTCACGGATGAGGGATCAGGGGAACAACTTGCTGCGGACCCAGGCGTCGCCGGCCCCGCGCTGATAGATCGTCCGGTCGTGCAGGCGGAACGGCATGTCCTGCCAGAACTCGAACAGGTCGGGCGTCACCCGATAGCCCGACCAGTATGGCGGGCGCGGCACCTGGTTCGGATACTCCGCCTCATAATGCGCGACCCGGTCCACCAGCACCTGCCGCTCGGCCAAGGCGCGGGACTGCCGCGAGGCCCAGGCGCCAAGCTGGGACACGCGCGGGCGGGTGGCGAAATAGGCATCGGCCTCGGCATCGGTCACCGAGGTGACGGTGCCTTCCACACGGACCTGCCGATGCAGCGACTTCCAGAAGAACAGCAGAAAAATGTGGGGGTTGGCCTCCAGCTCACGCGCTTTGCGGCTTTCCTTGTTGGTATAGAAGACGAAACCGGCGTCATCGGCATCCTTCAACAGGATTGCCCTGGCCGACGGCCGCCCATCCGGTGTCGCGGTCACGACGATCATTGCGTTCGGGTCATTGATCTCTTCCTTCGCGGCGTCCGCCATCCAGGCGCGGAACTGAACGAAGGGTGATGGGTCGAGCGGCGGCAGATCCGACATGATGCGTGTCCCTGGTTGAATGGGCCGGATCGGGATAGGACGGCGGCACCGATCCGCCAAGCCATGATCCGGGTCATGGACAGCCGTGCTTCCGGCGGATTGCCTAACCTCCGGAAATGGCCATAAGGGCGGCTATTGCCCGCCACCGGCTGGCATCGGGCGCGACACGCCGACTGTTCATCCCAGTGGAGAGACCCATGAAAGACACCTTGCGCCCCGATCCGCACCAGGAAATACGCGATGAGGTGAAGAAGCTGTGCGCCCGCTTCCCCGGCGAGTACTGGCGCAAGCTGGATGAAGTCCGTGGCTACCCGACCGAATTCGTCAAGGCACTGACCGAGGCGGGCTATCTGGGCGCGCTGATCCCCGAGGAATATGGCGGCGCCGGCCTGCCGCTGTCCGCGGCGGCGGCGATCCTGGAGACGGTACAGGCCGAGGGCTGCAACGGCGCCGCCTGCCATGCGCAGATGTACATCATGGGCACGATCCTGCGGCACGGCACCGAAAAGCAGAAGAAGACCTACCTGCCAAAGATCGCCACCGGCGAACTGCGCCTACAGGCCTTCGGCGTGACAGAACCGACCAGCGGCACCGACACGACCAGTCTGCGCACCTTCGCCAAGAAAGAAGGCGATCATTACGTCGTGAATGGCCAGAAGGTGTGGACCAGCCGCGCGGAACATTCCGACCTGATGCTGCTGCTGGCGCGCACCACGCCGCGCGACCAGGCTGCGAAGCGGACCGAGGGGCTATCGACCTTCATCGTCGACATGCGGGAGGCACTGGGCAAGGGGCTGACGATCCGGCCGATCCGCACGATGATGAACCACAACTCGACCGAGGTATTCTTCGACAACATGATCGTGCCGGCCGAGAACCTGGTCGGCGTCGAGGGCCGCGGCTTCCGCTACATCCTGGACGGCATGAACGCGGAACGGCTGCTGATCGCGGCGGAATGCATCGGCGACGCGAAATGGTTCCTGAACAAGGCGACGGACTACGCCAAGGAGCGGAAGGTGTTCGGCCGGCCGATCGGGCAGAACCAGGGCATCCAGTTCCCGCTGGCGAAGGCCTACGCGCAGATGCGGGCGGCGGAGCTGATGGTGCATGCCGGCTGCGAGAAGTTCGAGGCGGGTGAGACGCCCGGCGAGGAAGCCAACATGGCGAAGATGCTGGCGGCTGATGCGTCCTGGGCGGCGGCGGAGGCCTGCGTGCAGACGCATGGCGGGTTCGGCTTCGCCGAGGAATACGATGTCGAGCGGAAATTCCGTGAGACGCGGCTGTATCAGGTGGCGCCGATCAGCACGAACCTGATCCTGTCCTACATCGCGGAGCACGTGCTGGGACTGCCGCGCAGCTACTGACATCCACGGGGACCTGGCGCTGCGACAATTGCCGGACCGCTTTGGCGGGGACCGGGGCCGACCAGCCGATCGCACGCGGGTCCCAAGGTCCGGCGACACACCGGGGCGCCCCGGTTTGGGCAAGTCGTTTCGCTATATGCGTTTTCGCTACAGAGGCCGCCGGGCGCCCTGCCGCATCTTGACGGGTAGCCAGCGCGGCCCCTGCCCGGTTAGCCTGCCCGTGATCCGGCGGCACGATCGCCTTGCCGGTCGTCACAACGCGGAAAGGCATGCAGCATGACCGAAACGACCGGCTCCGGACTGCCCATGGCCGACGCGGAAACGCGGGCCTTCTTTCTGGACTGGCTCGACACCTTCGCCAGCCATGTCCGCGCCGTCGACTATGCGCCGGCGCGGCCGCTGTTTCATCCGTCGATTCTCGCCTTCGGCACGCATCAGGACGTATTGCCGGACCGCGAGGCGTGGATCGCCACGCAGTGGGACAATGTCTGGCCGAAGACCAGCGATTTCCGGTTCACCCTGGATGCGGCGCAGGTGCTGGCGTCGGACGATGTCAGCATGGCCGTGGTGATCGCCCCCTGGACCAGCACCGGCTACCATCCGGACGGTTCGGCCTTCGACCGGCCCGGCCGCGCGACGATGGTGTTTCATCGGAAACCGGATGGCGGCTGGATCGGCGTGCATACGCATCTGTCGCTCAATCGTGGCGTGCCGCAGACCAGTCATGCCAACCGCCCGGTCAAGTCGCGGTAGCGGCGGCAGGGCAGTCGGGTGCAGGCGGCCTGTCGTGCGACTGGCACAGCGCGTTTTGAAAGCCGCCGCGGCTCCCGAAGGAGACACGCCGATGGCAATCACCGTCTGAGACGCCGGAGTTCCTGCAACCTGCAGAAGGCGACGTGGCTGGTCGACGAACTCGGCATCCCGCACACACGATAAGGTATTTCTGATCTGGGCCGTCGGCGAGGTTCGCGGGCCGCGAAGAAGGGACGCCAGATTATTGGCAAGGCGAGTGACGGTGCACCGCACGTAACTCTCCGAGCGAGGTCAGGAGACGATCATGGCGATGGGATATCTCAACACATTCATTGCTGTCGCGCCGGACTGTCCAGTGGGCGCGGGTATCGTTCCTGATCGACCACGGTCGATCGCCGGCCTTGAATACATGTTGCTGGCCGCCAATCCGTATCGCTTTACCGGCAAAGATCTCATCCTGGCGGTCCACGCACGGCATAAGAGCATCGATGACACTGATATCGAGCCTTTCAAGTTGGCGCTGTTTTCCAGATCGCACCCTTGCCTTCGCGCGTCTTTGTTGCCGAATCGCTACGGCTGGGGAGCGCACTATGATGCTAGCGGTCGGATCGCTCTTTATGGGCTTGGGACTGACGACTATCGACGCTTCACGTCCCAACCGGGTATCAAGGTCATTCCGGCTATGCGGAACCGGAGACTATGACCGCTCCGTCGTGCACGGTGCTGACCGTCTTTTTTCCCACGCCTGCCACCGCGCGGCAACGGAGACCGGCGAATGACCGCGGCGCAATCTCACCGCCTCGACTGGCCGGATCCTGACAATCTACTGGCCTTTCCTGCATTACATAGGACTCTTGCGTGCGTTGGAGACTGCCGACCCGACGCTTTACCCGCGTGTCGCCTGGGATATTGATCGACCACCGCTCAGACCGCGGCTGTTTCTTGCACGGAAAATGACCGCTGAGCAAATTTCAGAAATTGCCGTCGGGGGGATCGAGACGATTGCGGCAAGTTATGAATTTGACGACCGCGAAGGTTTGAACTATTCTCGAAAGGAATGCTGTAAGCTGTTTGCGGGGGAGGCAAGGGTATCCCTTGTCAATCAGCGCGAGCGCATCGACCTCTTGGCAAGCTTAATGAGCGATGTAGCCGTCAAGGACGACAAAACGGAACCGGTGGACCCGACGCCGCTGTGGATGCTCTTCGATCAGGGGCATCAGCATTTCCTTGCACGGCGCCAGTCGCCTTGCGGCCATCGGCCTAGCCGTACTCACTCTCGTTCCGGAGATGCGAGCAGGACGCGTCCGCCCCTACATCATCGATGGCATGTCCGAAGCAGATGGTTTTCCTTTGCATTTCCAATCTGGCGTGGTGCGACGACGCTGACTGCCGTCCGCGCTTTGCTCTGCCATCCGAATTTGCGTGAGCCCGAGGGGCTCAAGCATCCAGGGGTCGATCATGTTGTCGTCGTACAGCGAATTTCGCTGGGAAAATACATGAACTTCGCACGCGCCCGGCCAATCTAGCGGATTGAGCATATTCATGCCGACCGACAACCAGCTCGAATTCCACCTTCCCGCTCCGCCGGTCAGCGGGGATATGCCGCTCATTCCGGCACGGATGGTGAATGAGTTCGTCTATTGCCCGCGTCTTGCCTATCTCATGTGGACCCAGGGCGAGTGGGCGGAGACGGGCGACACGGTCGAGGGCAATCGCGTCCATGCGCGGGTCGATCGTCCCAGCGCACCGCTCCCCGCGCCGCAGGCTTTGGAAGCCGGCGAAGCGCCGGCGAGCGACAAGATTGTCAGCCGGTCGTTGACGCTCTCCTCGACCGGCCTGGGTGTCGTCGCCAAGCTCGACATTGCCGAGGCGGACGACGGCGTGGTGACGCCTGTCGATTACAAGCGGGGCAAGCGTCCGCATGTCGCGCAAGGCGTTTACGAACCGGAGCGCATCCAGATCTGCCTCCAGGGATTGCTGCTCGAAGAGCACGGTTATCGCGTTGAGGAAGGCGCCATCTATTATGCCGAGAGTCGGGAACGGGTACGCATTGTGCTGGATGACGATTTGCGCACCGCGGCGCGCACCGCCGTTAGCGAGCTGCGATTGACGGTCTCGCAAAGCCGGATTCCGCCGCCTCTCAAGGACAGCCCGAAATGCCCGCGCTGCGCGCTCGTAACGATCTGTCTTCCCGACGAAATCCGCTCACTGTCCGGCTCCTCGCTCGCGCCGCGAACCATCGCCGTCCCGCCCGACGAGGCGCTGCCGCTGATCGTGCAATCCCAGCATGCGCGAATAGGCAAGGAAGGCGAAACGCTCAAGATCACGGACGGCGAGAAGGGCGAAGCGCAGGTGCGCTTCATCGATATTTCGGATGTAGCGCTGTTCGGCAATGTATCCATCACCACGCCGGCCCTTGCGGCGCTGCTCGAACGCGAGATTCCGGTAACCTTTCATAGTCACAGCGGCTGGTTTCGTGGTGTGGCTCACGGCGTTGGTCACCGCAATGTCGAGGTCCGCACGGCGCAATATCGCTTAAGCTTCGATGAGGCAGCCTGCCTGCGCTTCGCCAGGGAGCTGGTTGCGGCAAAGATCACGAACCAGCGGACGATCCTGCGCCGGAATTGGCGCAGGGCCCCGGAAGAGCGACAGACGGCGCTCGACCGGCTTGGGGCGGCACGCAAATCCGCGGGTGGCGCGGCGACTCTGGCGCAGTTGCTTGGCGTCGAGGGCGATGCGGCGGCCGTTTATTTCCGCGCCTTCGCGGGTCTATTGAAACCGCCCGAGGACAAGCAAGGCGGCGGCGAACTGGCGCCATTCCGCTTCGAGACGCGCAATCGTCGTCCGCCGACCGATCCGGTCAACGCGATGCTATCGCTCGCCTACGCGATGCTGACCAGGCATTTGACGATCGCGTTGGCATCGGTGGGGCTCGATCCCTACCGGGGCTTCTATCATGCGCCGCGTTATGGCCGGCCAGCGCTGGCACTCGATCTCATGGAGCCATTCCGCGCGATCATTGCCGATTCCGTCGTGCTGTCGGTTGTCAACACGGGCGAAGTCGGGCCGAGCGATTTCGTCGTGGCGGTGACAGGCACGGCGCTCACGCAAGCGGGACGGCGCCGCTTTGTCGAGGCCTTTGAGCGTCGTCTCTCTCAGGAAACGACGCATCCGGTCTTTGGCTATCAGGTGAGCATGCGCCGCATGCTGCTGGTTCAGGCGCGATTGCTGTCCCGGTTTCTTTTGGGAGAGCTGCCGACCTATCCTCATTATTTGCCGCGGTAGCTTACCCATGGCCGACGAACGCCTCTTCATCGTGACCTACGATATCTCCGACCAAAAGCGTTGGCGTCGCGTTTTCAAGGCAATGCATGGATATGGGGAATGGATCCAGCTTTCCGTTTTCCAATGTCGTCTTTCGCAGCGGCGTCGCGCCGAGCTTGAGACGCGACTGCGTGAGTTGGTGAAGAATGGCGAGGATCACGTTCTCCTGATCGATGTCGGACCGGCCGACAAGGTCGAGTTGGCCATGGAGAGCATCGGCAAAACGTTCTCAAAAATGGAACGCCGTGCTACCGTCATATAGCAAGATCCGGTAAGACCATCCGTGATTCCGACAAAGTTGAGCGGCCGATAGAATGCATTTCGTAGTCGCCGGGTACTTTCGAGCGGTGAGGGGCCGAGCGGAACCCCGCACCCGCTCGAATCTCGATAGATTGTTGGAATCATGAGGCTCTTTGACATTGTTGATACGATATCGTATGAGAACTGACAGGCGGCGCCCGTCGTCCGGGGCCACCGGTCGAAAATGTGGCGAGATTGCCTTGGTATCCAAGGGCTTGTAGGGTGGCTGCTTCCGAGGTACGCGCGCCTCGGCCTCATTGAAGCTACGGCACGCCGAGCATCGCGGATCAGATCATCGTAGCTTCCGAGGTACGCGCGCCTCGGCCTCATTGAAGCAACCCTCGCCTTGTTGTTGTTCGATTGCGATGAGCAGAGGCTTCCGAGGTACGCGCGCCTCGGCCTCATTGAAGCCAGAAAGGCGATCATAGGTTCTCCTCAATGGGTCTCGGCTTCCGAGGTACGCGCGCCTCGGCCTCATTGAAGCTCCAGGTCCCGCTCCACCATCACGTGGATGATCTGGTCGCTTCCGAGGTACGCGCGCCTCGGCCTCATTGAAGCGCACTCGCCGTCGGCGGTGCTAGAGATGATCGGCAACCGCTTCCGAGGTACGCGCGCCTCGGCCTCATTGAAGCTCGCTGGACAAGCGCGCCTGATTCGGTCTTCATCCCTGGTTGCTTCCGAGGTACGCGCGCCTCGGCCTCATTGAAGCGTCAGCGCTATCCACGCCCGTGATCGTGCCGGCGTTCTTGCTTCCGAGGTACGCGCGCCTCGGCCTCATTGAAGCTTGGACCCCAATCTGGTCGCGTCGAGATGATATGTGAGCTTCCGAGGTACGCGCGCCTCGGCCTCATTGAAGCCCAGCCCATCACGAGAGAATAGGTCATTTCTCCGCGGAG
>NZ_DASZUV010000006.1:0-1634 GCF_035548095.1 Rhodopila sp.
CGGGCGCCGAGAAGGTCGGCCGATGCACCGTGAAGCCGGCGGCCGCGAGGACCGAGCCCAGCAGCCCCGTCGCGCCGGCATCGGCGGGCGTGACGCTGCGGCAGGCGATCAGGGCCTGGGCCAGCGCGGCCGGGTCGCGGCCGTCGGGAAGCGCGATCATAGCCGCGGATATAGCCCGATTCCGGCGACGCCGCCTGCCCTTCCCTTTCCGGTCAGGTCAAGTCGTGCCCGACATTTCTGTGCTGCCGCCGGCAACCGTTCCCGCGAAGCCGGAGTTGGCCGGGATGCCGTCGCGCGCCACGCGCCGGCCCCACACCGAAGCGAGAGCATGTCATGACCAAGACGACCATCGCCGTTCTCGGCGCGGCTGCCCTGACCTTTGCGAGCGGCGCCGCCCTCGCGCAGAGCGCCGCGATTTCCGGGCAGGACTACCAGACCCTGCAGAGCTGCCAGGCGATGCAGCCCGACGTGATGGAGAAGGACACGGCCTGCATGGCCCTGAAAGCCGCCCATCCGGGCCTCCTCAGCGGACGCAGCGCGGCCGACACCGCCCAGCCCAACGGCACCAGCGCCAACCCCTCGGTCGGCCCCGGCAGGGCGGGAGCCGGCGCGGGAGCTGGCGCTGGGACAGGGGCGGGTGCGGGTGGCGGTGGGGCCGGCGCTGGCGCCGGTGCTGGCCGCTGAGGTCCGCCGAGTCCTGCACGAATTCCGGTTTCCGCGGCTGCGGTCGCGGGAACCGTGCCTGGGCGTCGCCGGCTCGGCTCGGCGCCCCGCCGCGCTAGGCTCCGTACTCAATCAGCTTGCGGGTGAAGGTGTATGCTGATTCAAAGCTTCTGCTTGGGGCGGAGGCTTTGGATGGGGCGGCAACTGACGTGGTTGAGCGATGCGGAGTGGGGGAAGATCGAGCCGCTTCTTCCGCAGGGACGCAGCGGAGCGCGCCGGGTCGACGACCGCCGGGTGATCTCGGGGATCGTGCATATGCTCAAGAGCGGAGCGCGCTGGCGCGACTGCCCGCCTGAGTATGGGCCGTACACGACGATCTATAACCGCTTTCATCGCTGGAGCCGGCAGGGCGTGTGGTTCGCGGTGTTCGAGGCGCTGACCGGGCATAGTGGCGCCTGGGGATCGGTCGCGATCGACTCGACCAGCATCAAGGTCCACCGCTCGGCGGCGGGCGCAAAAGGGGGGCCTTCGTCCAAGGCATCGGCACATCCCGCGGCGGGCGCACCAGCAAGATCCACGGGCTGACCGACACCGCCGGACGACCACGCATCCTGCTGATCTCACCCGGAAACACGTCCGACATGACGATGGCCCCGGCACTGATCGAGGCGGCGCGCGGTCGCTTCGACGCATTGATCGCCGACCGGGGCTACGACAGCAACGCCATCCGCGCTGCCGTCCAGGCCCAGGGCGCCGAAGTCGTCATCCCTTCAACCCGTAGCCGTAAAACGGCGATCCCATACGACCGCGACGTCTATCGCACTCGTAACCTCGTCGAACGCCTCTGGTGCCGCCTCAAGGACTGGCGACGCATCGCCACACGCTACGACAAGCTCGCCGCCAACTACATGGCTGGCGTCTTCCTCGCCGCTGCCATCACCTTCTAGTGCTGATTGAGTCCACAGCCTAGG
>NZ_DASZUV010000007.1:0-150214 GCF_035548095.1 Rhodopila sp.
TCGCCTGAAGGCATCGGGTCATTCCAGGAACGACGCGCCGTTGCGCAAGGCGCCCGGTTTGCGCTGGATCACCGCCAGATAGTGGCGCCAGTCATAGGTTGTGCGCCCGGGTCCGTTTTAGGCACGGACGATGAAGGCCCGGCTGTGGCAGAGGCAGAGGTGCAGCGCAGCGCTGTCACCCCAAGCCCATAGGAGACTTCCCATGAACACCGTAACTTTGAACTAACAGCCCGTGACGAGCGGCTATTGCGTGGACATCTCGCGCGGCCAACGGATCGGTCGCGTATCCTCGGAATGGTTCTCGCTCCCCGATGACGAGCGTTATTTGAGCCTCACCGCCTTGCATGAAGCGGTGCGTCGCCGGGCGGAGAGCACGACCGCGCGGACCGTGGAAAGCCGCGCCGTGAAGGTGGAAGCGAGCCGGGACGATGCCGAGCGGCTGGCGCTGACCGTGCCGGGCCGGGACGAACCCGTGTCCCCGACACATTGGAGCTTCGGGCAGTTGTGCAGCCTGGTCGGCGCCCCCGCTTCCTACATGCGCCAGCTTCCCGCCCCATTGGCGGGGATCAACCTGCAACACGGCTTGCTCAACCACCGCGCCGAACTGGTCAAGACCCTGGAAGCGGACGACGGACGGGTGGAGCTTCGCGCCGTCACCGGCCCGGATTACGGGCGCATCTGGGATCACGAGTTGATCGCCGCCGTGCAGCGCATCGCGGGCGACGGCACCGGCGACACCCGATGGAAGGTGCCGGGTGCGCTGGATTGGGCGACTATGACGCACAACCCGTTCGTTGACGTGACGGCCGAGACGACGACGCTTTACGCCAGCGACCGCGACGTGTTCCTGTTCCTGGTGGACGACACCCACCCCATCGAGGCGGGCCGCCTCCCTGACGGTTCGCCGGATTTGTATTTCCGAGGCTTCTATGCCTGGAACAGCGAAGTCGGATCGAAGACGTTGGGCATTGCGTCGTTCTATCTCCGCGCCGTGTGCCAGAACCGCAATTTGTAGGGCATGGAAATTTTCGAGGAAATCGCCATCCGGCACAGCAAGTTCGCCGCGCAGCGTTTCTCGCATGAGGCCGCGCCCGCCTTGACCAGCTTTGCCAATTCCAGCCCCGCGCCGTTCGTGGCCGGGATCAAGGCCGCGCGCAAGCGCGTCGTCGGAGCGGGGGCCGGATCGTTCAGACAGTCAGGGGACCGACCATCACTCGATCGCGCCATCCGGTCGCGCGTTTCGATGCGCCGAAGCACGGCGTCGATTGCTTTTCCTTCGTTATATCGGGACGCCATGTTTAGAGCGGCGGCACGCGCTCGAACGGATCGAGCACTGCCACGCCCAGCGGCGCGAAATACCGGACGTTGCGCGACAGGATCGTAAGTCCATGATGTTTCGCCGTTGCCGCGATGATGATGTCGCCCAAACCGGGCGCTTGGCCCTGGCCGCGCGCTTGATCCGACAAGGCGCCGGCGATCCGCGCGATGGCCGTATCGAAGGCGAGAATGCGGTCGCCATAGAGATGCAGCACGGCTTCCAGCCAAGCCGCCAGCTCGGCGCTTTTCCGCGCTGCGCCTTCCCGCCGCAGCTTGGCAAGGCCGTCTTCGATTTCCGCCACCGTCACGGTCGAGAGCGACAGCGACTCCGAGTGCGCATCCATCCAATCGACCAGTTCGACCGGCGCGACCCGCGACGGCGCTCCGGCCGAGATGACATCGGTATCGACTAGATACACTGATGCTCAGAGATCAGCGGCGCGCAACGGCGTGCGATCACGCTCCGGCAAGTCCTCCGGCGCGATCGGCGCGGCCATCAGCAGCCGCCCGAAAGATGGCACCTGGGATAGCCGTTCCCATTCCTTGAAGCTCAGGATGACGGCTTCCTTCTTGCCATGCCGGGTGATGATCGCCGGCTCGCCGCGCACGGCCTCATCGACGACGGCCGAGAGGCTGGCCTTGGCGTCGCGAAGCTGGATTTCCCGTATGATGGCACCTCTTGAGGTGGTGACTACTGTAGTCATATATGCTGGTATCCGAACTGCGGCAAGGTCCGAAGACACTACCAAGTCTCGTGCTCTTGCCAGTCTGCCGTTCAATGAACCAGTTCGCGATTTGAGGCACATCGCCGACAGCCAGTCCGCTTCTTGCGCCGAGTATGAATCCCTAGTTCACTAGGTGGCAATATATTAGGGAAGCCGGCGACCTCTCCGCATGAGCTTGCGGGAGATCGTCGCGACCAATTTGCGAAGGCTGAGACACGCCAAGGGCCTGTCACAGGAGGAACTCGCCGATCGTGCCGGCATCAATCGCAACTATGTCGGAATGCTCGAACGCGAGCAGCACGCGGCGACGGTCGACATGCTCGAAAAGCTCGCCGAGGTTCTCGAAGCCGATCCCGTGGAGTTCTTCCGGCGGCCATCCTGATCCTATCTTCCGGTGTTGACCATGAATGTCGGATGGACGATGCCGCCGCCCCCGGTGACGAGCGGCAGCTTAGCCGAGCCAAGCGACCAGGCCGAGCACGTCAAATGCAGGATCAGCAATCACGCTATCACAAGAGCGCATTAAGTTCAGAGCGGCGCGCCAATGCGGACCAGCGCATCGCAATACAGATCGCCGAAGGCGCCAGCACTTGTGGGCGATTGAATACGAAAGCCCTTCACCGTAAACTCAGGCTCAAGCTTCAACAATTGATCAAGGACGGAGCGCGCTTCGACAGTTCTTTCTGAAAGCACCAGTGACAAAATTAGGATCTTATAAGCCGTTGTGTAGCCTTCGTTCTGGTAGCGAGCGCGTAGTCCAAATTCTATTGCGCGTTCATATTGGCAGTCTGCAAGATATGCCATGCCGGCTGCGCCGCTATATAGATACGATAAAGGATCGTACGGCGATAGTGACACTGCGCGCTTTATCTTCTCTACTGCAACTGTGCCATCTCCCATCCAGGCATGAGCAATCGCATTCCACATCCAAGTCCGGCCTGAATTGGGATTGAGGTGCAACGCCGTTTCAAAATGTGCGAAGGCAAGATTGAAGTCATGGTGTAAATAGGCAGCCATATGACCGCGGACGCCAAAAGCCATGGACTCAGTCGGGTTTGCTTCGAGCGCTTGGCGCGCCAAGCGCTCGGCCAGCTCAGCATCATGTGCGGGGTCGTCCGACCACCCCTGACCGACACGCATCACATGCCAATGTGACAGCCAGCTCAGGGCGGCAGCGTAATTTGGCTGACGAGCAATCGCAGTTTCAAACAGTGCGCCAGCTGTTTCAAATACCGCACGCGATGAGTTATGCATGGCCCCCTGACCACGCAGGAAAAGGTCATAGGCGTCTTGATCCTCCGGGCGCTTTATCATGCTGCGAGCGATCTCGGCTCTACGTAGATGAGGTGCCACGGTGCGAGCCACACCCTCCGCAAGGAGACTTTGGACCTCAAGCAAGTGCGTCAACTCAGCATCCCTGCGGTCCCGCCACAAAGCCGCGCCAGTTTGCGTATCAACTAGCTCTACGGTTAGGCGCACGGCATGGTCCACGACTCGCACGCTACCTGAGATAAAATAACGTACACCCAGCGCGTCGCCTATTTCCTGCGGGGATCTGTCTTTGTCCTTAAAGGCCGCTGCCGAACGGCGGGATACTACTAAAAGGTCTGGCAAACGCGAAAGCATTTCGGTCAGGTCTTCGACGAGACCTTCAACGACGTATTCGTGTCTCGACTCGCCTGACAGGTTACGAAACGGCAGGACCGAAAGTGAAGGCCGGAGCATTTCATCCGACGTCGCCGAGAAAGGCGTGTTGTTTTCCACCACGAATGGCATGGCACTGGCGTAAGTCCGTTGCGCCGTTTCAGTTTGTTCCGAGGGTTTCCTTAGATCGTGGCAGATTGCCTTATACAGCGCGATCGTCTTCTGAGAGACCGGTAGCTTTAGTGTAGCAGCTCGACGTTGGTACTGCTGATATTCGCGAACAGCTTCCGATGCATCCTCCATCTCGACGAAAGCGGTCATCAGCTGCCGAAGTGCAGGGCCATGCGTCGGCACAAAGTTAAGAAGTCGCCTTGCCGCTTCGGCTCGTTCGGTCGGAGGTGCCGCCCGATCGACCAGATTAGAAAGTGCCTCTTCAAAGATGGACTGCCAACGTAGCTCAAAACGAGATCGCTCCACTGTAAGCCACTGATCGAATGTGTTCGAGATCCCATTGAGACTTTCTAATAGTGACACGGGTCGACTGGGCGGCTCGAGGGCGTCAATATACACCTCCGTGACATCGAGGCGGATCGTGTGTCGGTCCTTTTCGAAGTTCCAGCCCACTCCTTCCAAGATATGCAAGGTATGCCGAAGTGAATCGCGAGCTTGCTGTTCTTCTGACCGATCCCAAACAAGACTACTAAGATAGCCTCGTCTTACCCGTCGTCCCTGTGTAAGACAGAGGTACGCGAGCACAGCTTGAGATCGTCGATCCGGGGGAAGGAGGTCTTCTCCCTTTGAGCCAGTCGCCCGCATTGCACCGAGAAGATACACATGGCGGGTAAAACGCGGCTCTTTTCGGAGCACCGGTTCGTCGACCACTCCGATCGTTGATGGTCTAGAGAGGTGTAAGGATGTATTCATGACGGTACCCGGAACATTAGGGCTAAGGTTCGTGGCCTTGTGTCAAGAAGGGCAAAGCCGACACTTCCAGGCTAGCCAAAGTGGCAGGAATTGCCAAATTTTCATCGTCGACCAGCCAGTTCTTGTCGCTGGCTGCGTCAGACGCGCAGCTTTTCCCGCGCCATTCGCCTCATAGTCGTCATGATGTACGCGGCAGCGTGCGAGTATACGTTGCCGTGCAGTTTGCACTAAAATCAAATAAAGATACCGTCAGAGCGAAACACTCCTGATGGCGACAGCTTAATCGGTCAGATATGTTTATAAATACCATAGTACATATAATATAAATATCGCCTATCATCTACGGATAAAGGCCTAGTTTTATTATAAAATACCATACAATATCCCACATATAGCCGAGATGTCGTGGTAGGAGCTGTTCAGATTGTCCGATTGTCCGGCTGCCCTCGGGGCTCCAGCAGGCCGCAGCGAAAACGGACGGACGAGCACAAGGACCGACCCGCAGAAGGTGGTGATCTCAACGATCAATTCCGCCTCATTTCCGGATAGCGCCCATCGAAGCGTGCCACCCTACAGTTAGTGGGACCGCTAGACGGTTAGTGGGACCGCTAGGACCAAGTGTAGTTCCGTTCTCTCCGAGACGGGAGGTGACATGGTTCTGCGCGGGCTCTTGCGGAGGGTATCGCACGCGATTGCTTCACCCTGATGACTGAACCTCGCAGCGCAGGTAAAAAGATATGATGTTAACTGCTGGCCAACTCCAGGCGTTCCGATCTCAAGGGCTGCTCCTGCTTAATGAGATGGTTGCTGTCTCAGATACGGAGGCTGTCCTCAGCGCGATCGCTAAAGTTGATCTCGGTGGAGACGCCGTATCGTTCGAAGCAGACGAACACACTCCACGTGCTCTACACGGAGTCGAGGGCCGAGCCAGCCTATTTGATCAGCTTTCGCGCCTTCGGGCATTTGTAGAACCCGCCAGACAGATTCTTGAGGGTGACGTATATATCTACCAATTCAAGATTAACATGAAGTGTGCGTTTAACGGTGACGTCTGGCCGTGGCATCAAGACTTTAGCTTCTGGCACAAAGAGGATGGCATGCCAACGCCAAGCGCCATCACTATTGCGCTGTTCCTCGATGACGTTTCTGAATTCAACGGTCCAATGTATTTTATACCTGGTTCCCATCTATCAGGATGTTATGATCAATCCGAAGACGCGCAGGGATCTGATTGGACTAATAATGTATCTGCTAGCCTTAATTATCAAACGGATCCGGACAATATCAAATTACTTGTCCAGCGGACAGGAGCAGAGGGTCCGGGATGCCGTGTCGGAGACCCTCAGGCCGTTCCTGCAGCCCGATGGAACGGTCCATCAAAGGCTCTAGTATCACCATCTCACCGTCGTCATGTAGCACGGAGCCCCGATCGGCCTCTGATGCCTGGTGCCACGAATTACGAGGAGCGTGTGGTGTTCGACATTCCGATTGCAGACTCCGAACCCGAGGAATACGATGAAGAAAGCTTGCTGGGAGCTTTTCTCCGCTCTTCGCAGGAGCCTCTTGATCGGGGTGACGAGACATTCTTGAAACCTTTCCGGATGCTACTACAGTCAAATCAAAGTCCCAACCGGCGAGGTCGCCAAACCTTCCATAACTGTTCCGTAAGGTTATTGACCAACAGATTGCGCATCCAAAGCGCCTTGAAAGCGCATCCCCAAATCCTAGAGACACCGATAACGTCACCTATCTTCATTACTGGCCTAGCCCGCAGTGGGGCTACGTTGCTTCACAACCTTCTGGCGCTAGACCCACGGAGCCGGACTCTGCGATTGTGGGAGGTATGGTGGCCATGCCCAATACTCGACCGAGATGGGCAGGACATTCGACTAGCTCAATCGGAAACCTTGTGGGGTCGTCAGAACAGAAACCTGCGTGCGATCCATTCCTTTGACCCAAGTGACCCTGAAGAGTGCCGGTGGCTTTTGGAACACGAGTTCGCAGCGTGGAGCTTCAACTTGTCAACTCATCGTCCAGAATACCTTAAGTGGTATGTCGCCGCAAATCTCGAGCACCAGTATCGTTTCCATAAGCGAGTTGTTCAGGTGATCAAGCATGGCTCTGGCGATACTACTGATAACCTGACTGACCGTATCGTGTTCAAAGCTCCCAGCCATCTCGGCTACCTTGACTCTATATTGGCGGTGTACCCGGATGCCCGCTTCATTTTGGTCCATAGAAACCCAGTCGAGGCGTTTGCCTCTTCTTGTAGTCAGGTGTCCCATCTGCGACAGATACTAAGCAAATACGTTTCTCCTAGCGAAGTATATTCCGATGTTGGGTCAAGGGTATTTACATCGCTTGAACGCATGTTCAAAACTCGTAAGACGGTCAATGAGAAAAGGTTTCTGGATCTCCGATATACTGAGCTGATTTCAAACCCAATTGACACTGTTTACAAGATCTACGAGTGGCTCGAGGTGTCGTTTCCAGAACAGATGACACGTGCAATAGAAGCATATCTTCTAATGCGTCCAAAGGAAAATATGGAGCCCACCACTACGCTATTGAAGATTTTGGTGGTGACCCTTCAAGCTTGGCCAAAGAACTCTCATTCTATATCGATACGTTCGATATTCCTATGAGAGTCGGCGCTACCTCCGAGGCCGGTGGGGAATGAGCGGGGTCTTGCTTAACTACGATTTAGAAAGGGTCATGAACATAGTTGTCCAAAAATGTTCTGATCGTTCGAAGCATATGTGACACTTAGGCATGTAGTTAACCATTCTGGAAAGCGCTTGGTTCGATGAAATGTCTTTTGGCCACAAAAAAAGTAAGGACTCCTGAGCCAGAAAATCCATTTTTCGACCCATCATTCCTCAAGGTTTGCATACTGACGCTGTTGGCTGGTGTGACTGTGTTTACGTATACGATCCTGCCACGCGATCTTCGGCATCTCGGGATGGGTGACGATAGCATAGGGATCGTCATGGGTGGGTTTTTCCTCGGACTATTGTTGGGGATCCGACCCAGTGAGATCGTTATGCGACGCTGGGGAATTCGTGCGCTGGTCCTCAGTGGCGTTCTTTTGATGACAACAAGCGGGATATTGTTTCTAACCGCTAAAGCGATCATCCCTCTTTGGATTGCGCGCGTGACTCAAGGTCTCGGTTGGTCGGGGGTTGTTGTTGGCAGTATAACTTGGGTAACAGTCCTGATACCTAGGGACCGAACGGCACAAGGCATTGGCCTTCATGGTTTGCTTTTCCAAATTTCCCAGGCCGTGGGCCCTGGGTTGGCTGAGATAGTAGTAGGGCGTTATTCATTTCCCATACTTTTCTTAATTGGGATCGCTCTCACTGGGTTGTCCGGTCTCTGCGCGACGTTTACCCCCGCTCCCCCGCATAGTGAGGTTAGCTCATCTGCTGCCGAAGCTTCAGGGCGGGAGACATGGGCGCTACGAGGCGCGGTGCTTTCCCTCGCTGTCGGATTCGGTTGCGTGATGTCTTTTTTGGCCGATTATGTGCCTAGTATCGGTACTCATTCCGTTGGAGGTTTTTTTGCGGCCTATGTAGCGGTGAACATCTTGGTTCGGGTAATCTATGGAGCGAGATTGGATCGCGGTAATCGGATCAGGATCATTAATGTTGCTTCGATCAGTCAGGCAGCGGTTCTTGCCGGATTGGCGATGACGATGAGTCCTTGGCAACTGGTGCCGCTCGGTGCAATGTTTGGGTTTGCTATCGCTCTTTACCTTCCGGTGTTTCAAGCGCTAATTGTGGACTTGGTTGCCGATCGCGGACGAGCGATTGCAACCTTCCAGTTTTGGTACTTGCTTGGTGCCACCCTCGCAAGCAGTCTGTTGGGGTTTGTCGCGGCGATCGCCGGATACCGCGTGGTATTTGGTTTGGCGGCTGTCATTGCTGGCTTTGCCGTAGGCTTTTTGAAATTGGATCAAGTGACAAGCAAGGCGGTTAGCTTATCCCGGTTGGAGTGAGCGTGATCCTATCTTAACTAAAGAGAGAGGTGGGGCTCCCCATGGCGGCGGTTAACACTTCACGCGTCTGTCTGGAATAGCAATTTGAGATGGTTGCATGCCCCCGCGATCACCTCAAATCGCGATGCCAATGCGCGTAACTGACCGGGCCGCAAGTTCTGATGGGTGCGCCCTCCCGCAGCCACTTCACCTTGCGGATTGCGCAAATTCTGATCAGTGCAGGTCCCCGCAACCAACGATTCTTTCGATGGCAGGTCGTCCAAAACCCCGGCTGCCGAAAGAACGTCGGGGTTTTTCTTGCCCGCTACGAACCGGAGGATCGCGGCCAGGTCGCCGCGCAGGAGTATCGCCAGCGTTCCGCCTTCCGGAACGAGGTCCACCCGGCTGACCAGAGAGACCGGAAGGTCTCCGCAGCTTGGGTCTTGGTTTCCTCGTTCTGCAGGTCCCGGTAAAGGACAGCGATCTTCTGGTGATAAACCTCCGCCATGTTCTGGTGCAGCAGGGGCGGCGGTTCCTGGGTGTTGGCCAGACGTTCGGTCAATTCGACCTTGCGCGCTCCGAGCGTGCCAATCTTGTCCTTCAACCTGGCTCCGGGCACGCCATCCAGAATGGCCTGGATAGCCTTATCCAGTTCGCAATCTGTCCGCTCCAGCTCTCGCCGCCAAGATTCGAGATCGGCGCTGTTTGCGGTGCTGAAGCCGTTTGTCGCCGGGCTGCGGCGCGTCGGCCACGAGGCGGGCTCATTGTCGCCTTGGCTCCATCCAGAACTCAAGAAGCTCGGCCTGCCGGTGATTTGTCTGGAGACCCAGCATGTGCGCGCGGCGATGTCGGCGCAGCGCAACAAGACCGACGAGAAAGACGCGCCCTGCATTGCGCACATCATGCGCACCGGCTGGTTCCACGCCGCGCATGTGAAGACGGAAAGCTGCTCCCGGATGCGGCTTTTGCTGACGCACCGGCGCCACCTGAAACGCAAGTTTCTCGACCTGGAGAATGCCGTGCGTCATGCGCTCAAGAGCTTCGGAATCAAGCTCGGCGGCACGTCCCGCGGCAAGTTCGACCAGGCCGTGCGCGAGGCGGTAGCTGGCGATCCGCTGTCGGCTGAGCTGATGGACGCCATGCTGACGGCGCGCGCCGCGCCCTGGAAGGAGTATTTCCGGCTGCACGATCTCGTCGTGAAGATGGTCGCGGCCAGCGAACTGTGCCGACGCTTCATGGCGATCCCCGGCGTCGGCCCGGTGACGGCGCTGTCGTTCATGACCGCGATCGACGATCCGTCCCGCTTCCGGCACGTCGATCGACGTGAAGGGGCGCATCTCGAAGGCTGGTGACGGCGCGGCCGGATATTTCCATCAGGCGCAAACGCTCCGGATGGTCCAATAAATTCGCACGCTCCGTGCTCGGGCAAATGCGATAGGCCTGCGGCATGTCCAGCCCGCGCTTGCGGATCAAAGAGACAAGGCCAGCCATCTTGCCCTGCGGTCGGCGCTTGCCCCAGTCCAGCAGCACGCAGCCGACCGCGGCGCCGGTCTGGATCACCAGCTCGGCGTCGTCGGTCTTGCGCGCGCGGGTGACCTGATAGCCGTCGTGGCGGATTTCCTCGACGATCTGGTCGATGCGCTGGCCATCCATGGCGGTTGGTTCGAAGGGGGGCGCAGATCAGAAATTTGAAGTGGCGGGAATAGTCCATGCACGCGGCTCCAGCGGTGGGGCGGCGTGCTGATGGCATGGTTCGGCGGTGCTGGCCGGGTTTGAAGCGGCCGGCGAGATGACACTTTTAAGACAAGATTCACCTGGTTCTGACCATGCGCAACAGCGACAGACGAACATCGCTGATGGGTTCGCCACGCCGCTTCCTGACGGAAAAGCGGATCAGGCGATCCCCTTGGTAGAGGTCAACGCGACGCTTGATGACCAGGCCACCGTTGCGGCCGAAATAGAACCAGTTGGTGTCATCTTTGTTTGCGACAGTCACGCGACTGCGGCGCTCGCCATGCGCGGCGTTGCGCCACTGATACCCCTGTGCTTCCAACTACGCATGGAGTCCAGGTAATCATCCTTATTGGCCGCACCGGTCATTATCTGGCCTGCAGGATTGAGGTTATGCCGCTTGGTGGCTCATCGCCCGGAGCTGTGTCTAAGCGCTCCGTTTCTTAATCGCAAGAATTCTTGCCTGCGTGCGGGGCAGGTGCCAGTGGTGAGCCGGGTGGACCGGAGGAGCCGTCCGCGTCAGGTCGAGTGCCGGGCAGCCTAAGAAATATCGCTCTTCACGCCAGTCTCCTCCGCGGGCGAGGCATCTGCCGCTTCCACTTCGGCCAGGGCGCCCTTGCCCTCGTGAAATGTAACAATCGAATCCGGCAGCCCGATCAGAAGGAGCGGACAAGGGTTTCCGACGCCGCGGTGGACGCGATCCTCCAGCTTGCGCCAATGAGTCGTGGCTTCACCGAACTTGTCGGCGACGAACACATCGGTAAAGGCATCCTGAAAGCTGATCGGATTCCGTGTCCGTTCCATACGGCCGCGGATAGTGGTGCGTTGCCGCGCGGTCGGGCTGTAGCCCCACTGTTCCAGATCTTCCAGCCTGTAGATCTGGCGTTCTTGCAGGAAGCGACCGATCAAGGTGCGCATGTTGTCATGAAGCGATCGCCCGCGCGTGACGATGACGCCCACGGAAATAGCGCCGTCCGCATGCAGGCGCTTGAAGTTCTCCAGGTCCCGATCATAGAATGGATCTTTGTTATTCCATTCTATTTCGAGTGCAATCCTGCCAACATCCTGCATAGTCCGAACATGATCAATCTGATGGGAGACACTCTCCCGCTTTTCGCCGTTGATGATTTTTTCGATCGTGAAGGTGAATTTGGGCCAATTCAGGCTGGCCAGAGCGCGCCGCAGCCGCTGTGTACCTTTTGCCTCCCCACCGCCACCAGCGACGATTTCCTCGATTGGTATGGTTGACTTGGTCAAGGCCGTTTCAAGTTCCGCCACGGCAATCGGAAAGTCAGTGCCAAGGATGGCACGCGAGTGGGAATGAAATTCGACCTGAAACCCCTTCTTGACCAGGACTTCAAACATTGCTTTTTGCCAATCGTGGATGATGGCGACGCCAAGACAGTCCGGTGTGCATCCGGCTAATCCGCATCGGCGAACAGCGCCGGGCGATCCGTTGCCGAGTTGTGCCGGTACGTCTTCCAGTTCGGCTTATAGTTTTCTTCTGCTTCGTTGCCCCAAACCGTCCATCCGGGGCGTATGCCACGTGCAAATAGCTCGATCCGCGGACCGGGGCTGCAGGCCTCTATGATAGGATAGATTTCATCCGGCTTCCGGGAATGTTCTCTCTTGCGGGTTTCCAGATAATTGACCTGCGTTCGGCCTGGCGCCAGGGTTCGAGCGCTCTTTCCCCGAACGCCAAACAGGACGAGTTCGGTGACGTTTCTGAAATAGAAGCCGACACCACGCCCGTCGCTGCCGCCATCCTTCCGGATCTTGCGCCAGACGATATTGGATTTGTACTGAAAGCCCCAGGCAGCCATAACCTGCAGCCCTTCCGGCAGGAGGGCATTGGGTACCCACAGATACAGGTGCGCGGTCGCTGCCGCGATGGTGGTAATCGGCATGGCAGAGATGGCCTCGGAGCCCATAGTGCCGTAGCGAGACAGCCGCCGATGTTCCGGCGCGACCTTGCCTGTCCGATTGATGAATTGCCACGGCGGATCCGCCAGAATACACGCGAATTTCTGATCGCGTACCAATCGGAGGAGATCGGCAGATGGATCAGTCATCGCAGCCGTGGTCACGGGCGGAATCTTGCTCATGCCGTCCAGGTCCATTTCATGCTGCATCGCTAACACCTGCTGTCCGATTCGCGCGAATGCGCAAGCCTTCTGCCGCGTGATGGTTCCAGGCCTGGCGACCCGTGGAGCCGGAGAAGCCTGTGTACGTTTTGTTCCAGACCGATTTAGCGGACCGGCGCGTATCGGGCAATCGTCGGCATTGCCCGGGTTCTCATCCCGCGTTCAACCCATTGTAACCCCCCGCCCTGATGCGCGATAACCCGGCCAACCAGATGTTTCAGGGAGCCTCGCGATGTCCAGACCCGCGCCCAGCTACGCGCATGGCGCCTCTGACAAGGCGCTGATCGGGGAGACGATCGGCCAGCATTTCGATCGCACCGTCGCACGCTGGCCCGACCGGCCGGCGCTGATCGCCCGCCAGCAGGGCGTGCGCCTGACCTGGGCGCAGCTGGGGGAGAAGGTGGACGCGCTGGCCGCCGGCCTTATCGCGCTGGGGCTGCAGCCGGGGGACCGTATCGGCATCTGGTCGCCGAACAACGCCGAATGGGTCATCACCCAGTTCGCCACCGCCAAGGCCGGCCTGGTCCTGGTCAACATCAACCCCGCCTACCGCCTGGCGGAGCTGGAGTACGCGCTGAACAAGGTCGGCTGCAAGGCGCTGGTCACCGCCACCCGCTTCAAGACCAGCGACTATATCGGCATGGTCAGCACCCTGGCGCCCGAGCTGGCGGTCAGCCATCCGGGTGAGCTGCATGCCGCGCGCCTGCCGTCGCTGAAGGCGGTGATCCAGATCGGTGAGAGCGATTCCGGCACCTTCGCGCTCGAGAAGGTCTATCACCTGGGCCACGACCAGCATCGTGAGCAGCTGAAGGCGCTGCGGGACACGCTGCAGTTCGACGACCCGATCAATATCCAGTTCACTTCCGGCACGACCGGGCAGCCCAAGGGCGCGACGCTGACGCACCACAACATCCTGAACAACGGCTTCTTCTGCGGCGAACTGATGCACTACACGGAACAGGATTCCGTCTGCATCCCGGTGCCGATGTACCATTGCTTCGGCATGGTGATCGGCGTGATGGCGTGCATGACCCACGGCGCCGCCATCGTCTTCCCGGGGGAGGGCTTCGATCCTCTGGCGGCCCTGCAGGCGGTGGCCGAGGAACGCTGCACCTCGCTCTACGGCGTTCCCACCATGTTCATTGCCGAACTTGACCATACCGAATTCAAGACATTCGACCTGACCTCCTTGCGCACCGGGATGATGGCCGGCGCGCCATGCCCGATCGAGGTGATGCGCCGTTGCATCCGCGACATGCACCTGACCGAAATGACCATCGGCTATGGCATGACCGAAACCAGCCCGGTCAGCACGCAGACCCGCATCGGCGACACGATCGAGCAGCAGACCGAAACGGTCGGCCGCCCCCACCCGCACGTCGAGATCAAGATCGTCGACGCCGACGGCAGGATCGTGCCCCGCGGTACCGCCGGCGAACTCTGCACCCGCGGCTATTCCGTCATGCTCGGCTATTGGGACGATCCCGAAAAGACCGCCGAGGCGATCGACCGTGCCGGCTGGATGCATACCGGCGATCTGGCGACCATGGACCCGAACGGCTATTGTACCATCGTCGGACGCATCAAGGACATGGTCATCCGCGGCGGCGAGAATATCTATCCGCGCGAGATCGAGGAGTTCCTGTACCGGCATCCGGCGGTGCAGGACGTCCAGGTCTTCGGCGTGCCCGACGAACGGTTCGGGGAGGAGCTGTGTGCCTGGATCAAGCTGCGCGCCGGCACGTCACTGACCGAGGAGGAGGTGAAGGCCTTCTGCAAGGACCAGATCGCCCATTACAAGATCCCGCGCCATGTCCGCTTCGTCGACGACTTCCCGATGACGGTGACCGGCAAGATGCAAAAATTCATCATGCGTGCCAGGATGCAGGAGGAACTGCAAACCTCATAAGGGAATACATCCATGCGCTGGGCTCGCATCGATCTGAACGGCACCCCAAGCTACGCCATCGTCGAGGGGGAGACGGTGATCCCGGTGCGCGGCACGCCGTTCGCGACGTGGGAAAAGACGGCCGAGCGGCGGAAGCTGGTGGAGACGAAGCTGCTGGTGCCGGTGATCCCGCCGACCTTCTATGCCGCCGGCATGAACTACGCCGAACATGTGAAGGAGGTGGCCGAGAAGGTCGGCCAGGCACCGAACCTGCCGACGCAGGCCGATATCGGCTATCGCGCCAACAACGCGCTGATTGCGCAAGGGGAGGCGATCGTCATCCCCGCCGATGCCACCGACCAGGTGCAGTACGAGGGCGAGCTGGTCGTGGTGATCGGCCGGCGGTGCAAGCACCTGACGCGAGAGAATGCGCTGTCGGCCGTGCTGGGCTACACGATCGGCAACGATGTCAGCGAACGCACCTGGCAGAAGGCCGACCGCACCATGTGGCGGTCGAAGAACACCGATACGTTCAAGCCGATGGGGCCATGGATCGAGACCGATGTGAAGCTGGACGATCTGGTGACGAAGATCCGGCTGAACGACAAGGAGGTCTTCCAGTTCCCCACCAACCACATGATCTTCGGCGTGGTCGACTACCTGGTGAACATGACGACCTGCCTGACCCTGCAGCCCGGTGACGTGGTGTGGATGGGCACCGAGGGCGCCACCCTGAACATGAAGCACGGCGATACGATCGCCATCGAAATCACCGGCATCGGCACGCTGACCAACCCGGTTGTGCGGGAGGGGATGTAGCGCCGGCCGCCAACCTGTCACGTCCAGGAAATAAACCCATGCCACATGACATCGGCGTCAACAGCGCCAAACGCAAACTCTCCGTCGGGGAACTGGTGCTGTGCTTCGGCGTCAACCAGCTCCGCACGCCGAACATCGCGATGATCGCCGCCGCCTGCGGCTTCGACGCGCTGTATATCGACCTGGAGCACAATCCCACCTCGCTGGAGACCGCCGCCGGCATCTGCGTCGCCGCGCTGGGCCTGGGCATCACGCCGATCTGCCGCGTGTCCTCGCACGACCCGCATGATTCCACCCGTATCCTGGATTGCGGCGCGCAGGGCGTGATGGTGCCGCATGTCAATACCGCCGCCGAGGCGAAGGCCATCGTCGAGGCCTGCCGGTTCGCCCCGCACGGCCATCGCTCCGCCGCCGGCACGGTGCCGGCGCTGGGCTATGCGCCGCTGGGCCAGGCGGAGATCTGCCGGCGGCTGAACCAGGAAACCCTGCTGATCGCGATGATCGAGACGCCGGAGGCGGTGGCCAACGCGGACGCTATCGCCGCGGTCGAGGGGATCGACACGCTGCATATCGGCTCGACCGACCTGTCGACCGAGATGGGCATCCCCGGCGACTACAAGCACGAAAGGATGCGCACCGCCTTCGAAACGGTCGCGGCGGCGGCCAGGAAGCACGGCAAGTCGATGGGCGTCGGCGGCGTGCGGGAGGATGTGACGTTCCAGTCCTGGCTGCTGCGCCTGGGCGTCCGCTACCTCACCAGCGGGTCCGACACGCTGTATATCCTCAGCGGCGGGCGTGCCGATGTGAAGAAGATCAGGCAGGTGGCAGCAGACGCTTCCGCTGGAACAGGCTGAACCAGGTCCTGAACATCGTTTCCGTATCGATGACGTCATGGAACCCGGCCTGCATGATCTTGATCGTCGACACGATCGCCGGGCGGCCGGGTTCGCGCTGGCCGAAGCGCATCTGATAGTCGGCATATTCCATCGACAGCCCGACGAATTCCGCCAGCGGCGGTGAGGCCAGGGCGTGGCGCTGGCGAATCCGCTCCCACTCGGCGGACGTGATCGCGCGCAGGCTGAACGGTTCCGCCGGTCCGGGCCGCATGCCGCAAGCCTCGGCGATGGCGGACCAGACATTCGGCCAGGTGAACACGTCGCCATTGGTGACGTTGAAGGTCTCGTTCCGCGCGGCCGGCGCCTCGCCCGCCCAGGCGATCGCGCGAGCCAGCAGATCGGCATCCACCGCCTGGCTGACCCGGGCGGCCCCGCCGGGATAGGGCAGCACCGGCCCCCGCTCCTTCATCACGGCGGCGTAGACGCCCAGCGCCGGGATCAGGTTCATCGCGCCGCCAATCGCCTCGCCGACGATCAGCACCGGCCGCAGGATGGTGAAGGACCAGTCGCGGCCGCGCTGGGCGCCGCGCAGGAAGTCCTCCTGCGCCCAATAGAAATTCGGCTGCTCCCGCATCTCCGACCGTCCCTCCCGCGCCGGCACGGCCAGGGGGCGGACATGCACGCCATAGGCCTTGGTGCCCTGCAGCAGGGTCACATGGCGCAGGCCGGCCGCATGCCACATCAGCGGCGTCAGCAGGTTGCGCAGCATGCGGTCGTTGGTGTCGATCTGCTCACGGTCGCGCCAGCCATCCACCAGGCCGGGCAGCTCGAACAGCGCCGCATAGACCAGGTGGGTGACGTCGCGCAGCGTGGCGGAAGCGGCGGCGCAGGCCTCTCCGTCCGTCAGGTCCAACGGGATATGCCGCCCGTCGAATCCCGGCGGGCGGCGGCGCGACAGGGCGATCACGGTGCAGTCCGGATCGCCGCCAAACTGCTTCAGCGCGGCATAGCCCACCAGGCCGGTGGCGCCGGCGACCAGGACGGTCTTCGTGGTCATGGGTCGTTCCTCCTGTGGCTGGCCGTTCTACACGATCTTGGCCAGCTCGCGCTCCACCTGCGCGTTGATCACGGCGCCCAGCAGCGCGACGAAGGAGGACAGGTACAGCCAGGTCAGCAGGATGACCGCGCCGGCCAATGAGCCATAGGTCGCGCTGTAGGAGCTGAAATGCGCGACATAGAGGGAAAACGCATACGTCGCGGCCAGCCACAGCAGCGTGGCGATCAGCGCGCCGGGCACCACCCAGCGCCAGGCCACGGCGGGCCGGTCCGGTGCGTACCGGTACAGCACCGCCAGGGTGCCGACCACGACCGCCAGCAGGATCGGCCATTGCACCGCCAGCAGATACCATTTCAGCACCGCGCCCAGGCCGACGAACAGCAGGATGGCGGGCAGCACGCCGATCAGGGCGATGACGATCGCGGCACCCAGCATCCCGCACAGGGTGAAGCCGATGGCGATCAGGTTGAAGCGCACGAAGCTGCGGGTCTCCGGCAGCTGATAGGCGATGTTGAAGGCGCTGATCAGGCCGCTGGTGCCACGCGACGTCGTCCAGAAGGCGAACAGCAGCGCCGCCAGCGCGCCGATGGTCAGCGACCGGCCGGATGCCTCCACCAGGTTGTGCAGTTCCATGGCCACGAGATCGGTGGTCTGGGCCGGCAGCACCGCGGCGATGCTCTTGATCTGCTTCTCGACCTGCGCCGGATCCAGCAGCAGACCGTAGATGGCGACGAAGGCCGCCAGGGCGGGGAACAGCGCCAGCAGCAGCGTGTAGGTGACGCCGCCGGCGATCAGGAAGATGTTGTTGGCGTTCACCTCCTGGAAGGTGCAGACCGCGACATCCTTCCAGCCGGCCAGCGGAATCTGCCTTGGCGACGCCAAGGGCGGCGGCGGGGGCGGCCGCATATGCTCCGGCAGGGCCTGCTTCAGCTCCTCTAGGCGGGTCGCTCTGCCCATGTGTCGCACCTTTCTGGTGGATGCAGAACGTTTCGGCCCGTCGCCAGTTGCGCCGCTCGCGTTGCGCCGCTCGGGTCGGTTTGCCCGGGTTGGTTTGCCCGGGTTGGTTTGCTTGGGGGGGCGTGGAGGCGTCACCGGCCAGGCGCGGATGGCCCGCCGGTTACGCGCGCAGCCGCCAGTCGCCGCGCGTCGGGTGGGGCAGGCCCAGGTTTTCCCGCAGGGTCGCGCCGGTATAGGCCGTCCGGTACAGCCCCCGGCGCTGCAGTTCCGGGACGACGAAGCGGACGAAATCCTCGAACGTGCCGGGCGTATGGGTGCCGGCCACCACGAACCCGTCGCAGGCGCGTTCGGTGAACCACTGCTCCATGTAGTCCGCCACGTCCTTACCGCTGCCGACGGCGGTTTCCCGCGGGCGGCCGCGCCGCGTCACCTCCAGGAAGTCGCGCACCGTGGGGTTACGGCCGGTCACCCGCATCACCCGGTCGCGCATCGCCTGCATGCCGGACATCCCGGCCAGCTCCTCGTTGGAGAACGCCTCGTCCAGGCCCTTGGTCTTGAAGTCGAAATTCAGCGCCTCCGACAACAGCGACAGGCCGTCGACCTCCTTGTACAGCGAGGCGATCAGCGCCATCTTGTCCTCGGCCTCGGCGCGCGTCTCGGCGACGACCGGATAGACGATCGTATTGACGGTCATCTTCTCCGGATCACGGCCCAGGCGGGCGACTTCGGCCTTCACGTCGGCATACTGCTTCTTGCCGTCCTCCAGATCCGGATAGGCAACAAACACGGTCTCCGCCCAGCGGGCCGAGAAAGTCTTGCCGCGGTTGCTGGAGCCGGCCTGGATGATGACGGGGTGGCCCTGCGGTGAGCGGGGGACGGTGAAGGTGCCGGAGGACTTCAGGAATTTCCCTTCGTACTCCAGCCGGTGCACCTTCTCGGGATGCGCGAACAGGCCGGACGCCTTGTCGACCACCAGCGCGTCGTCCTCCCATCCGTCCCAGCAGCTCAGGACGATTTCCATGAACTCGTCGGCGCGGTCGTAGCGCAGGTCGTGGTCCATGTGGACTTCGCGGCCCATGTTGTGGGCCTCGCCGTCATTGACGGATGTCACCACGTTCCAGGCGACGCGCCCGCCCAGCATCAGGTCGGCGGTCTGGAATCGGCGGGCGACGTCGAACGGTTCGTAATAGGTGGTGGAGGCGGTGGAGCCGATGCCCAGGTAGCGTGTGCCGAAGCCCATCGCCATCAGGGTCACCACCGGGTCGATCTTCACCACGCGAACGCCGTTGGCCACCACCTCGGCGGGGTTGCCGCCATAGATGTCGGGCATCGCCAGCCGGTCGTCGAAGAAGGCAAGCTGGAATTTCCCCTCTTCCAGCACCTGGCCGATCCGCTGGTAATAGGCGGCGGAGGTGAAGTCGGTGCGGGCCTCCGGATGCCGCCAGGCGCTCGCGAGGGTCGTGCAGTTCTGCGCTTGCAGGAAACCCACCAACACCATTTGCCGCATCGTCTTCCTCCCGTCCCAACTCGCTGGCCAGTGTGGCCCGAAACGGTGCGACAGGCCAGAGCGTGACGAGAGAGCGTGGCGCGAGAGGGGCGGCGGAATGTCCGGCCCGGGCGGCCGGGCACGCCTGCAAGGGCGGCGCGGCCCTACGAGCCGGATCGGGTGATGGAGACGCTCAGGCGGTAATCCGCGCCGCCGCGGGTGGCGCCGACCACCAGGAGATAGGTGCCGGATTTCGGCAGCGGGCCGGCCCAGCGCATGGCGTCATCGCCCTCTCCGGCGCCCGCCAGGGTATTCCCGTAGACCATGAGCGTGCCATCCTGCGCGCTGGCGGTGGCACCCGGCCGGTACAGCTGGAACACGGCGTTGTGCTCGACCGAGGTGATCGCGACGGTCATGCGCTGGCCCGCCGCCGCGCCGATGGCATATACGGCCTGCTCGCCACGGGCGACCGCGCCCTGGACCGTGGTGCTGGTGGCGCCCGGTGGGAAGCGGATGGGCATGACCGGGGAGACCGGCGCCGCGCCGCCCGGCCAGACACTGGCCAGCAAGACACTTGCCAGCAAGCCGCCGCCAAGCAGAGCCGCGAGCGCCGGCCTGGTCCGCCGGCTCCCGGCTCGCCGATCCTGCATTCGGCAAGGCCTGATTTGCGGGCCGCTTATTCGCCAGCTCTCAATTCGCCTGCCGTCGGGATCAGATCCCGAAGAACCATTTGGCCCGAGCGAGATAGGCCTTGCGGTCCTGGAATCCGTTGAGGCCGCCGTTGACGCGGCGGGTGATTGATTCGATGTCATCCGCGTCCGCCAGTGGATTCAGGCTGCGCGTGTCCCAGAACCAGCAGGCGGCGTCAACCGCAAGGCCCGGATCGGTGGCCACCAGGCGATTGTTGGGCTCCGTCGTCAGGTCGCGGCCGATGCTGTCGCCGAAGGCCTTGTAATTGGCCCTGCCGGTCAGCTGGATCAGGCCGCGTCCCTTGAAGCGGGGGCCGTCGCCCGGCCGGGTGTTGCCCAGGTCGGCGCGGCCGTCATAGGCGCGGCCATCCGCCAGTTCCTCATTGTAGACCAGCCCGCCGCTTTCGTGGCCGAGCTGGGCGAGGAAATGGGCCTGGCGGAGGGCGGAGGTGATGGCGTGCCTTGCCATGCCGCGTTGCATGGGCGCGGCATATTGCGCGACCTTGGCGGCGGTGGCGGTCGGCATGATGCCTTGCAGGACCAAGCCGGCCAGCGAGTGGGAGGTAATGAAGGGCGGCAGGCGCCGGCGCAGGGCGGCGAGGGTCTGGCCGCCCGGGTCGACCCGTCCGTCGGGGGTGCCGGCCTGCATGACGTTGGCCTGAAACTGCCGGATCGCGCCGATGGTGCCGGGGCCGACCGATCCGTCCACGGCCAACGGCGGATCGCCGGGCTGGCGGACCAGGTTCAATGCGACCTGGATGACGACGGCATCCGCGCGCGCGTTGGCGCCATTGGCGCCCACGGAGCCTGTTATTGCCATGATGGCTGCGTTCCTTTTGTCAATTTGGGGAAACGGGATCGATGACTTGATTATTTCGAAAACAGTTTAGCAGATCGGCTCGGCAGCGAGAAGAATTCGTGCGGGAGCGAAGCGGCTGGCCGATCCGCCGCGTACCTGCATGGTGTCGGAAAGATGTTGTGCCGGCCTTGGACTTTCGATCGCAAGGCGCGGATGCCGGCGCTGTGCCCGCGATGATGAAAGGGGGGCTCAGCGGCGATGGCGCCGCGCATGGTTCCGCCGCGGTCGACACCGGCCGACGATTTTGAATATCAGGACGTCCGATCGCCTTCACCTGCCGCAACGAACCGCATCACGGCGCAACACCGCCGGATGGCGCGGCATCTACCACATCATTCGGGCAAGATGATGGCATTTTAGGAAAATGATCCACCGCGAGGCGGTGGCCCAACGCGATTGCCCGTGCGGTGCCCGTGTGGTGCCAGTGCGGTGCCGGTGGTGCGCCAACACGGTGCCGCCCCGGTCCGCCGTCGCGCAAGGCAACGGACGGCCGGGGCGGCCGGGTATCAGGTACCGATGCCGCCCAGCGCCAGGTACTTGATCTCCAGATAGTCCTCGATCCCGTACTTGGACCCTTCGCGGCCCAGCCCGGACGCTTTCACGCCGCCGAACGGCGCCACCTCGGTGGAGATGATGCCCTCATTGATGCCGATGATGCCGTATTCCAGCGCCTCGCCCACGCGGAAGATGCGGCCGACATCGCGGGCGTAGAAATAGGCCGCCAGGCCGAACTGGGTGTCGTTCGCCAGCCGGATCGCCTCTTCCTCCGTCCTGAAGCGGAACAGCGGGGCCACCGGGCCGAAGGTCTCCTCGGAAAAGATCAGCGCGTTGTGCGGCACGTTGGCCAGCACCGTCGGCTCGTAGAAATTGCCGCCCAGCGCGTGCCGCTTGCCGCCGGTGACGATCGTCGCGCCCAGCGACACGGCGTTCCGCACATGCTCCTCGACCTTCTCCACCGCCGCGGCGTTGATCAGCGGGCCCTGGCTGACGCCCGGTTCCATGCCGTTGCCGACCTTCATCGCCTCGACCGCCGCCTTCAGCTTCTGGGCGAAGGCGTCATACACGCCGTCCTGCACCAGCAGCCGGTTGGCGCACACGCAGGTCTGGCCGGTGTTGCGATACTTGGATGCCATCGCACCCTGCACGGCGGCATCCAGGTCGGCATCGTCGAACACGATGAACGGCGCGTTGCCGCCCAGCTCCATCGACGTCTTCTTGATCGTCGGCGCGCACTGTTCCAGCAACTTGGCGCCGACCTCGGTGGAGCCGGTGAAGGACAGTTTCCGCACCAGCGGGTTCGATGTCAGCTCCCCGCCCATGGCGCCGGAGCCGCCGGTCAGCACGTTGCAGACGCCGGCCGGCATGCCGGCGCGTTCCGCCAGCACGGCCAGCGCGAGCGCCGAGAACGGCGTCTGCGAGGCCGGGCGGATCACGCCGGTGCAGCCGGCGGCCCAGCCGGGACCGGCCTTGCGGGTGATCATCGCGGCAGGGAAGTTCCACGGCGTGATGGCGGCGAAGACGCCGATCGGCTCCTTCAGCACCAGGATGCGCCGGCCCTTGGCGTTCTGCGGGATGGTGTCGCCGTAGATGCGCTTGGCCTCCTCGGCGAACCACTCGATGAAGCTGGCGGCATAGGCGATCTCGCCCTTGCTCTCGGCCAGCGGCTTGCCCTGTTCGGCGGTCATGATCACCGCAAGGTCGTCGGCATTGGCCAGCATCAGGTCGTTCAGCTTGCGCAGGATGGCGGCGCGCTCCTTCGCCAGCATCGCGCGCCAGGCGGGATAGGCGGCGTTCGCGGCCTCGATCGCGCGGCGGGTCTCGGCGGCGCCCATGTTCGGCACCTCGCCGATCGCCTCGCCGGTGGCGGGGTTCTTCACCACGATGGTCTGGCCGCTATCGGCCTCGACCCATTTGCCGTTGAGGTAGTTGGCCTGCCGGAAAAGCGTGGGGTCCTTCAACGGCAACGGCGATGCGGGGTTCAGCATGGGTCGGTCCTCCTTGCCCGTCTGATGCCCGGAACATAGGGCGTTGTCCGGGTTCTGTCAGGGGAGGGGAGGAGGCGGGCGCTGCCGCCCGGCCAGGCCCATCGCCGCCCTGCGCCCGGCGGCGGCGCCCGCGGATGCTTCACCGCTCCCGCCGCCATGATGTCCCGGCGTTCCGCGACGTTCCGGTCCGCGACGTTCCGGTCCGCGACGTTCCGGTCCGGGGCGTCCCGGCCCAAGGCGTTCCGATACACGACGTTCCGGGGCAAGACGGGAGCCCGGCGGGGAGACGGTCCGGCTCTGGCCCGTTCCGCGCGCCTGTGGCAGGCTTCCGGCCATAAACCAGCACAATGCGCAGGAGGCCCCGATGTCCAGCCCGGTTGCCGACGTCAAATTTCTGTCCGGCGTCAAAATCGTCGACCTCACCCAGTTCGAGGCCGGACCCTCCTGCACCGAAGCGCTCGCCTGGCTTGGCGCCGACGTGGTGAAGATCGAGAACCCGAAGGCCGGCGATCCCGGCCGCCGCCTGCGCCCCGGCAAGCCGGATGACGACCCGTACTATTTCCACGTGTTCAACGCCAACAAGCGCTCGATGACCGTGAACCTGAAATCGGAAGCCGGGTTGAACCTGGTGAAGGACATGCTGCGCAAAGCCGATGTCTGCATCGAGAACTTCGCCCCCGGCGCGATCGAGCGGCTGGGCCTGGGCTACGACGTCGTCCGCGCCCTGAACCCGGGCATCATCTATGCGCAGGTGAAAGGGTTCGGCGAGGGCAGCCCGTATGAGAAGAACCTCGCCTTCGACATGATCGCGCAGGCCTGCGGCGGCACGTTCAGCGTCACCGGAGAGGCGGACGGCCCGCCGACGCGGCCCGGCATCTCCCTGGGCGACACCGGCACCGGCATGCTGATGGCGATCACCATCCTGGGCGCGCTGTACAAGCGGCGGGAGACGGGCGAGGGCCACCGCCTGCAGGTGGCGATGCAGGACGCGATCATGCACTATATGCGCATCAACTTCGCCACCCAGGGCCGCACCGGCCAGGCGGCGGAACGCGGCGGATCGAAGGTGCCCGGGGTGCGCAACGCGCCGATGGGCCTGTATCCGTGCGCGCCCGGCGGGCCGAATGATTACGTCTATATCATGACCAGCCGCGCCAACCCGGACCATTGGGACCGGCTGCTGAAGCTGATGGGGCGTGAGGACCTGATCGGCGACAGGCAATACGCCACGCCGGATGACCGGCTGGAGCGGGAGGCCGAGGTGGATGCCATCATCGCCAGCTGGACGCGCCGCCACACCAAGCACGAGGCGATGCGCGCGGTCGGCGATGCCGGCATTCCAGCCGGCGCGGTGCTGGATACGATGGAGTTGCAGAACGATCCGTCGTTCGAGGAGCGCGGCATCATGCAGGTGATGCGCCACCCGGTGCACCGTGACTTCAAGATGCCCGGCTGGCCGGTGCGGGTGGATGGCAAGCCGCCGGTGCTGCGGCCCTCGCCGGTGCTGGGCGAGCATACCGACACGGTGCTGTCCGAGTGGCTCGGGCTGAATGCGCAGGCGGTGGCGGCGCTGCGGGCCGAGGGAGCGGTGTAGGCGGGAGACGGTTCCGGACGATACCATCCCCGGCGGCGCTGCGATCAGGGGCCGGACCCGCCGACACGGACCCGCCCGGCACTAGCCAAGCCGCCCGGTATCACCGACACTCCCGCCCGTCACACCAACCGGGAGAGAACGACCATGGCCGACGACAAGCGCGCCCAGGGCAAGGCGATGCGGCGCAAGCTGATGGGCGACGCCTATGCCGACAAGCTGGACAAGAACGTCTACACGCATCCGTTCATGGAGAAATTCGCCGCCTATACCCAGGAAGCCATCTTCGCCGGCCTGTGGAGCCGGCCGGGCCTGGACCTGAAGACGCGCGCGCTGATCTGCGTGATCTCCGACACCGCCACCGGGCGCACGCCGGAGCTGAAGCTGCACCTGCGCTTCGCCCGCAACCATGGCTGGACCGAGGATGAGCTGTCCGAGGCGATCCTGCACCTCACCGGCTATGTCGGCGCGCCGCTGGTGCGCGAGGCACTGCTGTGCGCGATCGAAACCTTCCAGGAAATGACGGCGGAATAAAGCCATGCGCGACATCCGGGGCAAGACCGCGATCGTCACCGGCGCGGCGTCGGGGATCGGGCTTGGCATCGCCACGGCGCTGGCCTCGGCCGGCGCAAACCTGGTGCTGGCGGATCTCCGCCCCGACCCGCTGGAAGCGGCGCGCCGGAAGATCGAGGCCCTGGGTGTCCGCGCCGCCGCGGCGGTGACGGATGTCTCGGATCCGGCTGCGGTCGAGGCGGCCGGGAAGGTTGCGATCGATACGTTCGGGGCACTGCACATCGCGGTGAACAATGCCGGCGTGGCGATGCACGGCACGCCGGTGGAGCAGGTGACGGTACCGGAATGGAACTGGCTGATCGGCGTCAACGTCATGGGCGTGATCCACGGCATCCGGACCTTCGTGCCGCTGATCCGGGCGGCCGGCCAGGGCGGCCATGTCGTCAACACCGGATCGGTCTCCAGCCTGTTCGTGCGGGAAGGCCGGGAGCAGGGCGCCTATGCGATGAGCAAATACGCCGTGCTGGCCTTGTCCGAGGCGCTGGAGCAGGAGCTGAAAGGCACCGGCATCGGCGTGTCGATCCTGTGTCCCGGCGGTGTCAATACGTCGATCTTCCAGTCCGCCGCCACGCGCCCGGACCGGTTCGGCGGCGCCTATCACCGGCCGCGGCAGGAGGCGATGCAGACCGCCGGCTTCGCCGGCACGGCGCTGGATCCCGCGATCGTCGGACGCCGCGTGCTGCGGGCGATCCAGGATGAGGAGTTCTATATCCTGACCCACACGGCGGAGCGGGCGGCGATCACCGACCGGTTCCGCCGGATCGAGGCCGCATTCGACCGGGCCGACGCGGTGATGCCGACGCTGAGCACGCGGTAACGCCAGGCGGCCTCGATGCGGGCCGTCCCGCGGTTCCCTCCCGCCATGACGAAGAGCCTCCGGCCACGCCGGGAAGGGCGCGGCATGCCGGACGCCGCGCCGGCTGGCGTGATGCCGGAAACCCGGCGGCGGCTATCTAGGGCGCGATCGCCCGAAGCCGGCGATCAGAAGGCGTGAATCGCGGTCCCGAATCAAAGCGCTGATAGAGCATGACAGGGTCAACCTGGCCCCGTCATGCTCTAAGGGGCGATGTCGCCGCTGATGACGGCCTGCACCCCGCTGATCAGGATCTGCACGCCGATGCACAACAGCAGGAACGCCGCCACCCGGGTCACGGTGCGGCGGCCGTTCGGTCCCATCATCCCGGTGACCCGCTCCGCGCTGCGATAGAACAGCCAGATGATGCCGGACAGCGCGACGGCGGCGGTGGTCAGTCCCAGCTCGTACAGCAGCAGGTGGCTGAGCCCCCAGGGATGCCCGGCGCCCAGGGCGATCGCGACGGCCACGGAGCCCGGGCCGGTGGTGATCGGCACGGTCAGCGGGAACAGGGCGATATCCTCGCCGCCGGCATGGGACGCCTGCTCCTGCTTATGCTCCTCCCGCTTGTCGGGCGCGTTCATCAGGGTCCAGCCGGTCAGAGCCACGACGCTGCCGCCGGCGACGCGCAGGGCCGCCAGCGAGATGCCGAAGAACGCCAGGACATAGGAGCCGGCCCACAGCGCGGCGATCATCACGATCAGGCAGTTGACCGCCACCTGCCGAGCGAGCCGCGCCTGTTCCGGTTGCGGCAGGTGGCCGGTCATCTGCTGGAAGATCAGGGCACCGCTGATCGGGTTGACGATCGAGAACAGCGCCGGGAATCCCAGCAGGAACGCATTGACCGCGCTTTGCACCCTGGCGGCCGGATCAGTCCAGCTTGGGACGCTTGTCCGCCCAGGGCTGGACCGCCTCGAACGCCGCCGCGGCCTGCAGCACGCCCAGGTCGTCGAAGCGGCGGCCGACGATCTGCAGCCCGACCGGCAGGCCCGCCGGGGTGAAGCCGCACGGGACGGACGCGGCCGGGTTCCAGGCCATGTTGAACGGGTAGGAGAATTCGGCCCAGCTCACCCAGTCCCATTCATGCTGCGGCCAGTGATCCGGCATCAGCTTCTCGGCCGGAAAGGCGGCGACCGACACGGCCGGCGTCAGCAGGAAATCCCAGTCCTGGAACCAGCGGTGGATGCTGGTGACATAGGCGTATTTCTTCGCCCGCCAGGCCTGGTAGGTGGCGACGGTCACATCGCGCGACGCCTTGATGCAGGCGACCAGGCCGGGGTCCATCCGGGCTTCCCATTGGTCCAGGTAATGCGCCAGCCGGGTCAGGTGGGCGGACCAGAAGAAGCGGATCAGCTCCGGCCCCGGCGCCGCCCATGGCGTCTTCACCTCCTCTACATGCGCGCCGAGTTCCTGGAACCGGGCAACGGCGGCTTTCACCAGCTCGGCGACCTCGGGGTCGACGCGGGCGTGGCCCAGGTCGGGGCTGTAGGCGATGCGCCTGCCCTTGATGCCCTCATGCAGGCGGGCCGAGTAATGCGCCGGACCGGCCTCCAGCGTGGTATGATCCAGCGGGTGCGGCCCCGCCAGCACTTCCAGGAACAGGGCGTTGTCGGCGACCGTGCGGGTCAGCGGCCCGTTATGAGAGGTGAAGTCGCCCAGGCTGATCGGGTTGTACGGCACGCGGCCGAAGCTGGGCTTCAGCCCGACCACGCCGCAGAAATGCGCCGGCATGCGGATCGAGCCGGCGCCGTCGCTGCCCTGGTGCAGCGGGCCGAACCCGGCCGCCGTGGCCGCCCCCGCCCCGGCCGAGGAGGCACCGGCGTTGTAGCCGTGTTTCCACGGGTTATGCGTGATCCCGGTCAGCGGCGAGCGGGACACGCCGGTCCAGCCGAACTCCGACGTGGCGGTCTTGCCGATGATGATGGCACCCTCCGCCCGCAGGCGGGGGACCATGACCGTGTCCTCGGCCGGCTGGTTGTCCTTGAAGATATGGGTGCCGTGCTGGGTCGGCATGTCGGCGGTATCGGCCAGATCCTTGATGCTGACCGGCACGCCGTGCAGCCGGCCCAGGCGCTCGCCGCTGGACAGCGCCTTCTCGGCGGCCCTGGCGCCTTGCATCGCCGCGTCCTCGGCCAGGTGGACGAAGGCATTGACCTTGGGTTCCAGCGCCTTGATGCGGTCCAGCAGGGCCCGCATGTACTCGACGGGCGAAAGCTGCTTGGTGCGGATCAGCTCCGCCAGCCTGGTGGCGGGGAGGAAGCCCAGGTTCTCGGCGCTCGGATCTGCGGCATTCGGATCTTTGGACGTCATGCGATCGCCTTCGCTTAATAGGTGGCGCGGCCGCCGGAGATGTCGAACACGGCACCGGTGGAGAAACTGCATTCCTCGCTGGCGAGCCACAGGACCATCGAGGCGACCTCATCGATCTCGCCGAACCGGCCCATGGGGATCTTCGACAGCATCCAGTCGATCTGCTGCTGCGTCATCTGGCTGAACAGCGGCGTGCGCACGGCGGCGGGCGTGACGCAGTTGACGGTGATCTTCGTGCCGGCCAGTTCCTTGCCCAGCGACTTGGTCAGGGCGATGACTCCGGCCTTGGAGGCGGAGTAGGCCGAGGCGTTGGGATTGCCTTCCTTGCCGGCGATGGAGGCGATGTTCACGATGCGCCCATATCCGTTGCGCTGCATCAACGGCACCACCGCGCGGTTGCTGTAATAGACGCCGCGCAGGTTGACGTCGATCACGCGGTCCCACGCGTCGACCGGATACGCCCAGGTCGTGGTGTTGGGTCCGGTGATGCCGGCCGAGGCGACCAGGATGTCGATCTTGTCCAGCGCGGTGGCGGTGGATTCGGCGGCTTTCTGCACCGCGGCGGCGTCGGTGATGTCCAGCGCGACGGTGTGGGCGGCGCCGCTGCGGGCCAGCGCGGCCTCGTCCATGTCCCAGAGGCTGAGGCGCGCGCCCTCGGCCGCGAGCCGCTGCGCGATCCCGGCGCCGATCCCCGACGCGCCGCCGGTGATGACGGCGGTGCGGCCTTCGAAGCGTTTGGTCATGGTGTCCGCGAGTCCCCTGTGGCTGGGGGAGTTTTGGCCGAGGTGGGGGCGACGGTCCAGAGGGCGGGTATCTGGGCGAGGCCGGCCGGTATCGTAACCGCGTTGGAACGAGCCTCGCAGGGGCCCGATGAGCCTTGCTGGTCCGCGTGTCACGACCGGTCGGGCCGGGCGAGGATACCGCCGCCACGCCGGCGCGCCCGATCCGCTCCGCGGTGGCGCGCCCCGGTCCGCCCCGATCCGCGGCGCCGGAATGATGCCTTATGTCGACACCTGCTCCAGCACCGCCCGCGCTTGCCGAATCCCCAGCGTGCGGATCATCAGCGCCGGAAGGATCGCCCCCGGCAGCACGATCCACAGGATCCAGCCCGCATGGTTCGGCCCCAGCGCATAGAGCGGCCCCAGCAGCGTCACGCCCGCCCAGGCGCCCAGATGTCCCAGCCCGTCTGTCCAGGCGAAGGCCTTCGAGCGGATGCGCGTCGGATACGCCACCGCCGTATAGTTGTACAGGTTGAACAGGAACAGCCCGGTGCCGATCCGGCTGACGACGTAGGCGCCGGCCGCGACCCACATGTTCGGCATCATCCATGCCACCACCCAGGCCAGCGCGAACAGCAGGCCCATGGCGCAGATCACGTCCCGCCGCTCCACCCGCTCGCCCAGCCGCGCGTTGATCAGGAAGCCCAGGAACAGCGCCACATAGGCGACCGCGATCGTCAGGAAGACGAAATGCGCGTCGCCGCCCAGGTCCACCATGAACACGGCGGCGAAGGCGCCGACGCCGTAGATCAGCCCGGCATAGGCCAGCAGCCAGACGATGATCAGCACCCAGGTGCGGCTCCGATAGGCGGGGCTGGTGAACAGTTCCGTCCAGGAACTGTCCTTGGCCGAAACGACCGGGTTGCGGCCGTAATCCGGCTCGCGCAGCGGTTCGGTCAGGTAGCGGCCGCACCGCCGCTCATAATCCGCCATGATCCCTTCCGCTTCCTCATGGCGGCCGTGCGCCTCCAGCCAGCGGGGCGATTCCGGCAGCTTCCACCACAGCAGCGGAAGCAGCACGAAGACCTCGATGATCGCGCTGACCCACAGGAACAGCCGCCATTGATGCGGGATCAGCCAGAACGCCAGCAGGTTGACGCCGACCGCCACCAGCGCGGTGATCCCCTGCGAGGTCAGCAGCACCCGGTTGCGCACCTCGGGAGAGGTCATTTCGGACAAGTAAACGGAATGCGTGGCGACGATGCCGCCGACGCCCAGCGTGCTCAGCACCGACAGCGCCACCATGCCGGGAAAGTCGGTGACATAGGCGAACGGCCAGATGCACAGCCCGCCCAGGAAGGTCGCCGTCAGGATCGCCGGGCGCCGCCCGTACCGGTCGGAGATCCAGCTCATGATGAAGACGCCCAGCAGGATGCCCAGCCCGACCTGCATCGCCTGGATGACGGCATACTGATACACGTCGATGATATGCGCCGGCCGCCAGACAAACGGATACAGTCTGGCCCCGATGCCGTCCGTGTCGAAGATGATGAAGCCCCAGGTGATCTCCACCAGTATGGCGAGCTGCCACTGCACCGGGGTCAGCGGCAGCCGGTCGATCCGGGCGGCCACGCGCCCCTCATAGGTGGTTCGCTGGTCCATGGACGTCAGTCTCCCGTCATCTGCGCGGTGTTCCGCATTGACTGTCGGGGGCATCCAGGGCGCCGCGGCCAGGACAACCCAGACGAGCACCCATGAGCTTAGGACGCTGCTTCGCCAAAGGTCCAGCGCCGATCTCGCTTTCCTGCACGGCTTGCATGCGCGGCGAAACCCATTCTGCGGCTTGATCGCCACATCCGTTGGACCTAGCTTCCGCCGCGCCGCTCGGGACGGCCTTTCCCAACCAAAATCACCGCGTTTCGGACCGGTTCCCCGCCCGGTCGCACCGGCGCGCGTCGTTCGAGGATCGCCTATGAATCTGTCTCGCCGCTCCGCCCTGGTGGGTGGGTCCGCCGCCCTTGGCCTGGCCGGGGGACTGACCGGTCGTGCCCGCGCCGCCGATCCCGTCATCCGCATCGGCGTGCTGACCGACCTGTCCGGACAATATCGTGACAATTCCGGACCGACCACGGTGCTGGCGGCGAAACAGGCGGTGGAGGATTTCAACCCGTCGGCGCACGGCTTCAAGGCCGAGGTGATCTCGGCCGACCACCAGCAGAAGCCCGATGTCGGCGCCGGCATCGCGCGGCAATGGTTCGACGTGAACGGCGTGGACGTGATCGCCGACGTCAACAACACCGCGATCGCCCTGGCGGTGGGCCGCATCGCGAATGAGAAGAACAAGGCGCTGCTGATGACCGGCGCCGCCTCGGTGGAGCTGACCGGCAAATACTGCCTGCCGCAGACCGTGCACTACGCGCCGGATACCTGGTTCGGCCCGCACCTGACCGGCAGCGCCGTGCTGAAGGATGGCGGCAAGGACTGGTACCTGATCATCGCCGACTATACGTTCGGCCATTCGCTGGAAGCGGCGCTGAGCAAGCTGATCAAGGACAAGGGCGGCCGGGTCGTCGGGTCGTCCGCCTATCCGTTCCCGGGCACGACCGATTATTCCTCTTATCTGGTGGCGGCGCAGACCAGCGGCGCCAAGGTCATCGGCCTGTGCAATGTCGGCGGCGACATGGAGAACTGCATCAAGCAGGCCGCCGAGTTCGGCCTGGCGCAGCAGGGCGTGCGCATGGCGGCGATGCTGGGCTTCATCACCGAGGCCAAGTCGCTGGGGCTGCAGACGGCGCAGGGCCTGCTGCTGCCTGGCATCTTCTACTGGGACCTGAATGACCGCACGCGGGCCTTCACCAAGCGCTTCGTGCCGAAGACACCCGACAACTGGCCCAGCGATCTGCATGCGGCGTGCTACTCGGCGGTGACGCACTACCTCAAGAGCGTCGCGGCCATGGGGGTCGACAAGGCGAAGGCGTCGGGCACCGACGCGATCAACTGGATGAAGGCGAACCCCAGCGATGACGATTGTTTCGGCAAGGCGTCGATCCGCGCCGATGGCCGGTTCATGACCGCCGGCTACCTGTTCCAGGTGAAGAAACCGTCGGAAAGCAAGAGCACGTGGGACGTGTTCAACGTGCTGTCCTCGGTCCCCGCTGACGAAGCGTTCCGCCCGCTATCCGAGGGCGGGTGCCCGCTGATCAAGTCGTAGCGCCAATCGCGCCGATGCCCGCCGCTCCTGATGGACGGGCATCGGCGTGGCGGTCGCCAGCCCCTTCACACGTGCCAGCCCCTTCACACGTGTCAGAGCACCCGGGCGATGGCCGGGTGCCTGCTCGGCCGCAGCACCGGAAGGGGTCCGGTGGTGCCGTTCGCCTCGGGCGCATCCGCCGCCCCGCGCCCCCGCTCTTGCCCCCACCCCCCAACCCCGTGCTAAGCACCCGCCGGGAGGTCGGCGGCGGACGAGCGCCTCGCCAACCCGGTCAGGTCCGGAAGGAAGCAGCCGCAACGGGTCTCCGTTCGGGTCGCTTGCCGGCCTCCCACTGCTTTCCCGCGCATGGCTCGGCCCGGCCCCCGGACAGGTCGGCCCCTTGGTAAGGTATGGAGCCCACGCATGTCCGGCCTGTTCCAGGACGATCCGCCGCGGGACACCCCGCCTCCGCCGAGCGATGTGGAGGATTCGGCGCGGGATGCCCCGCCGCCTCCCGAGGGGCCCGGTCTGTTCGGCGAGTCGCTGCCGGCGGCCGCCGAACCGGAACACGCCGTCGCCTATCGCGTCCTGGCCCGCAAATACCGCCCCGCCACGTTCGATGACCTGATCGGGCAGGAGGCGATGGTGCGCATCCTGCGCAACGCCTTCGCCACCAACCGCGTCGCCCACGCCTTCATGCTGACCGGCGTGCGCGGCGTCGGCAAGACCACCACCGCCCGCATCATCGCCCGCGCGCTGAACTGCGTCGGCCCGGACGGCACCGGCGGCCCCACCGCCGATCCCTGTGGCGTGTGTGAGAACTGCACGGCGATCCTCGCCGACCGCCATCCGGACGTGATCGAGATGGACGCCGCCAGCCGCAACGGCGTCAACGACGTGCGGGAGATCATCGAGGCGGTGCGCTTCCGCCCCATGCAGGCGCGCAACAAGGTGTTCATCCTGGACGAAGTCCACATGCTGACGACGCAGGCCTTCAACGCCCTGCTGAAGACGCTGGAGGAGCCGCCGCCGCACGTGAAGTTCATCTTCGCGACGACGGAGCTGCGGAAAGTCCCGATCACCGTGCTGTCGCGCTGCCAGCGCTTCGACCTGCGGCGCGTGCGGGTGACGGAGCTGACCGCGCATTACGGCCGGATTGCCCGGAAGGAGAACGTGGCGATCGAACCGGACGCGCTGGCCCAGATCGCCCGCGCCGCCGACGGGTCGGTGCGGGACGGGCTGTCGATCCTGGACCAGGCGATCGCCCAACGCGACATGGGCGCGGAAGGCGGCATCACGGCCGCCCAGGTCAGCGACATGCTGGGCCTGGCGGACCGGGAAGCGGTGTTCGACCTGATGGACGCGGTGCTGGCCGGCAAGCCCGCCGCCGCGCTGGCCATCACCGACGCGGCATTCGAACGCGGCGCCGATCTGGGCGTCATGCTGCAGGACCTGCTGGACCTGACGCATACGCTGACCCGCTTGAAGTCCGTGCCGTCCCTGCGCGAAAGCCAGGACCTGCCGGAGGCGGAACGCACCCGCGGCGTCGCCATGGTGGACCGGTTGACCGTGCCGGTGCTGGCGCGCGCCTGGCAGATGCTGCTGAAGGGCGTCGGTGAGGTGGAGATCGCCCCCGACCGCAAGGCCGCCGCCGAAATGGTCCTGATCCGCCTGTGTCATGTCGCCGACACGCCGACGCCGGGGGACCTTGTGCGCCGGCTGACCACGGGAGTTCCCGCCATGGGGGGGCCCACTGGGGGCACTCCCACTGGGGGCACTCCCGCTGGAGGTACTCCTACCGGGAGGGCGCCGACCGGGGGTGCGCCGGCCGCGGCGCCCGGGATCGCGGTGTCAAGGACCGCACCGTTTGGGACCGCACCGGTCGGGACCGCGGCGCCTGGGACCGCGGCATTGGGGACCGCGGCGTTGGCGACCGCGCCGGCCCCGCCGGGTGGCGGCGGGATTGGCGGCAGCGCCCGAGCGGTTGCCGGCGGCGGTGTGATGGCGGTCGGGCGGCCGGATGCGGTGGCCGACGCCGCTTCGGCACCGGCGACGTTCCGGTTGGGGACGTTCCGGGAGGTCGTCGCCTTCGTCGCGCAGCGGCGGGAGCCGATGCTGCACAGCCATCTGCTGCACTCGGTCCACCTGGTCCGCTTTGCCCCGCCGGTTATCGAGCTCCGCCCGCAGCCGGTGGCGCCGCGGACCCTGTCGGCCGATCTCGCGCGCCTGCTGACGGAGGCGACCGGCACTCGCTGGACCATCGCGGTGTCGCTGGCACAGGGCGAACCGACCCTGGCGGAGCAGGGCGCGGCAGCCGATACCGCCCGCCGCAGCGCCGCCGCCGACCACCCGATGGTGCGCGCCATCCTCGACGCCTTCCCCGGTGCGCGGATCGAGACCGTGCACGACCGCAACGCCGACGCCTATGGCCTGCCGGTCGGCGCCCCCATCGCCGGCGGGGATGCCGACGGCATTGCCGGGTTCGGGGACGATCCCGATATCCCACCTTTCGCGCCGCCCGACGCCGAGTATTTTGACGACGACCCGATGGAGACCGACTCATGAAGAACCTGGCCGGCCTGATGAAGCAGGCGCAGCAGATGCAGTCCAAGATGGAGGAGATGCAGGCCAAGCTGGAAGCGGCCGAGATGACCGGGGAGGCCGGCGCCGGCATGGTGAAGGTCACGCTGAACGGCAAGGGCGACATGCGCCGGGTGGCGATCGATCCGAAGGTGCTGGACCCGGCGGACGCCGAGATGGTCCAGGACCTGATCGTCGCCGCCCATAAGGACGCCAAGGGCAAGATCGAGAGCTTCGCCGCGGAGCAGATGCGCCAGGCCACCGGCGGCCTGCAATTGCCGCCGGGGATGAAGCTGCCGTTCTGATCCCCCAAAGAGCGCATCCGTCCTGATTGCATCTCCTGTGGACGACCGGTGTGGACGACCAGCGTGGACGACCGGTTCGGCAGGGCATCGTAAGGGGACCACGGGCATGGGTGGTCCGGAGATCGACCATCTGATCACGCTGCTGGCGAAGCTGCCGGGCATGGGTCCGCGCAGTGCCCGCCGCGCCGCGCTGCGGATGCTGCAGCAGCCGGAGCAGCGGATGCTGCCGCTGGCGCAGGCGCTTGCCGCCGCCGCCGCCGCGGTGCGGCCCTGCGCCGATTGCGGCAACCTCGATTCCCGGGATCCGTGCTCGATCTGCGCCGATCCGCGCCGGGACCGCTCGATCATCTGCGTCGTGGAGGGGGTCGGCGACCTGTGGGCGCTGGAGCGCGCCGGGGTGCATCACGGCCTGTATCACGTGCTGGGCGGCACGCTGTCCGCCTTGTCCGGCACCCGCCCCGAGGATCTGACGATCACCGCCCTGCTGTCGCGCATCGAGGAAGGCGAGACGAGGGAGGTGATCCTGGCCCTGGGCGCCACGGTGGACGGCGCGACCACGGCACATTTCCTGGCCGACCAGCTTCGCCCCACCGGCGTGACCGTCACCCGCGTCGGCCAGGGCGTGCCGATCGGCGGCGCGCTGGACGTGCTGGACGACGGCACCCTGGCCGCCGCGCTGCGCGGCCGCCGGTCGGCGTAGCGGCTTCGTCCCTCGGCCGTCCCCTCGGGGCGTTAAAGCTAGGGTCGGGTGACCCTGTCATGCCTTATCAACGCGTTGATTCAAAACGCGATTCATGCCCTCCAACCGCCGGCTCCGGGCGATCGCTCTCTATTGCCCCTCCCGCCGCCAGGCCAGTACCAGGAATGCAGCGATGATCGGCAGTGACAGCCAGCTCGGCAGCAGCTCCAGCGCCGCGACCCCGGTGACCACGTGGTCGTGCCGTCGCGCCAGGCCGATCCAGGCGCTACCGGACGCGCCGGCGCCTTCCTCCACCCGCCGCAGATCGGGTACGTCGTTCCCGTTCCCGGCCAGCCAGTGCACACCGCCGCCCGAGGACCGAGCGAGCGGGCCCGCCAGGGTCGCGGTGGCGCGCAGATCGGCCAGCTCCGGCGGATTGGCGGCGCCGGCCGCGGCGTAGGCCGATTCCGCTCCCTGGCTCACCTTCCACACCCCCGGCACCGCGGCGGGCAGGGTGGCAATCGCCGACCCGGGATGCTGCTCATGCAGCGGCACCGTCATCGCCTTGCCATCCGGGTCGGTCACCACCACCGAACCCGGCGGCGCCGCGTCCGTCGAGCGCCGCTCGATCGTCAGCTTGCCATCCACCACGTGGGCGGTCAGCGCATTCTCCTCCAGCTCCGGCTCCTGCATCAGCCAGTGGGCGATGCGGCGCAGCAGCTCCGCCTGCGGGCCGCCGCCCTGGTGGCCGCGCGACCACAGCCAGATCTGGTCCGACAGCAGCAGCGCGGTGCGGCCCTGGCCGACCCGGTTCAGCGCCAGCAGCGGCTGCCCGTCCGGCGTCTGTAGCAGCACCTCGCCGTCCATCGGCCCCGGTTGGATGCGCTGGTACCACGGCCCCCAGCTTGGCGCGCCGCCATTCGGCGCCGGCGGATTGGCGCCGGCCAGACCTTCGGTCACCGGGTGGCGCTGGCCCAGATCGGACACGTATGGCCGGAACGCCCCGTCCACCACCGCGTTGCCGCGCGCCGGTCCACCCGGCAGGACCGATCCCAGCGGCGTGGACGCCAGCGAGGTGATGCCGGTGAATTCGGGACCGACACTCATCAGCAGGGCGCCGCCCTGGCGCACCCGGTTGGCGATGTTCGCCAGGTACGGGATCGGCAGCAGGCCGCGGTTCTGGTACCGGTCCAGGATGATCAGGTCGAATTCGCCGATCTTGTCGACGAACAGCTCGCGCACCGGGAAGGCGATCAGCGCCAGCTCGTTCAGCGGCGTGCGGTCATCCTTTTCCGGCGGCCGCAGGATGGTGAAATGCACCAGGTCCACCGATGGATCGGCCTTCAGCAGCCGCCGCCAGGTGCGCTCGCCCGGGTGCGGCTCGCCCGAGATCAGCAGCACCCGCAGCCGGTCGCGCACGCCGTTGATCTCCACCACCGCGCGGTTGTTGAGCTGGGAGACCTCGCCCGCCAGCGGACTCGCCGTCATGTCGATGACGGTCGGGCCGGCGCGGGTGATCGGCACCTCGATCCGCTGCTCCACGCCGACCGGCACGCTTTCAGTGATGAAGGGCTGGCCGTCGCGGCGCACCGTCAGCGTGGCGGGGCCGGCATGGCCGCGGGTGTCCCCATTGGTGCCTCCATTGACACCAAGATCGTCCACCGCCACCCGCAGGGTGACGGACCGGCCGACGATGCCGTAGCCCGGCGCCTCGATCACCCGCAGCCGGCGGTCGGTCTCCTCGCCGCGCGCGGCCAGCAGCAGGTTCAGCGGCGCGCCGCCCGGCGCGGTTTTCGGGATATCGTGGATCTGACCGTCGGTGATGGCGATCGTGCCGGCGAAGCGGGAGCGCGGGATGTCGGCCAGCGCCTTGTCGACCGTGGTGAACAGCCGCGTGCCGGCATTGCCGCCTTCCGGTACGGTGACGGTGCGCAGCTCCAGGTCGTGCAGCTTGCCGGCGTCGGCCTCGATCGCCTGGCGGGCCCTGCTGGCCAGGGCGGCGCGGTCGCCGACCTGCATGGAGGCGGACTGGTCCACCACCAGCAGCCCGATATCACGCAGCGACTGCCGGGTTTCCTGCACCAGGCGCGGGCCGGACAGCCATAGCAGCAGCGCGGCGAAGGCGCCCAGGCGCAGCCAGGTGCCGCTGCCGCGCCGCCAGATCCCCAGGGCGACGACGGCCAGGGCGATGGCGCCCAGGGCGGCCAGCAGCCACACCGGCAATAGCGGATCGAAGCGCAGCGCGGCGATGACCTGTTCCGGGCGCATGCGCTACTGCCCCAGCCGCTGCAGGATGGCCGGCACGTGCACCTGGTCGCCCTTGTAATTGCCCGTCAGGGCATACATCACCAGGTTCACGCCGAACCGGTAGGCCAGGACGCGTTGCCGCTGCCCGCCGGGGATGACGGCGTAGGGATTGCTGCCGTCCGGGTTCACCGCCCAGGCGGCGGCCCAGTCGTTGCCGCCGATGATCACCGGGCTGACGCTGTCGTTGGCGCGGTCCTGGTCGCGCTGCACCCAGACCGTGTCGCCGGTGAACCGGCCGGGAAAATCGGTCAGCAGGTAGAAGGCCCGCGCCAGCACATGATCGATGGTCAGCGGCGCCAGGGGCGGGATCAGCAGCCCGTGGGTGACCCGCTTCAGCGCCGCGTCCGTACCCGGGGCGAAGCCGGCGCCCGAGCCCGATCCTCGGGTGTCGATCAGGATGATGCCGCCGCGGCTCATGTAGTCGTTCAGCGCCGCCACCTGCGCCGGCGCCAGCTCCTGGGCACTGGCGACGATCGGCCAGTACAGCAGCGGATAGACGCTCAGATCGGTCTGGCCCGGCGTCACCGCGTCGGGCTCGTATAATGTCGCGGCGGTGCGGCGGTTGACGTAGTCCGACAGGCCCTCCAGCCCGGACCGCGCGATGCCGTCCACCTGCGCGTCGCCGGACGTGATGTAGCCGAGCCGCGTGTCGATCGCCGGGTTGCCGCCCTGTTCCACTGCCAGGGCGGGGTGTGCCAGCAGCAGCAAGGCCAGCGCCGAGGGGGCGGCGACGCCCGCCCGCAGCAGGCCGCGCAGGCCCAGCGAGATCACCATGTCGGCCGCCAGCAGCAGAAGCGCCAGCGCCACCAGCGGCGGCCCCAGCGCGCGTTCCTGGGTCGAGCCGCGCAAGGTCTCCAGCGTGGCGCCGGCGATCGGCGGCGCCAGCTCCGGTGTCGCCAGGACGGTGCCCAGGTTCAGGGCGCGCCGGCCGTTTTCCGGCCCGTACAGCCCGGGCGGATGCGACGGCGACACTGCGGTGCGGCCGAACGCGTCGCCGGCCAGGGCCGCGGCCGCGGGCGGCGGATCCGCCAGCAGGCCGAACCCGTCCAGGGTCTGCGCCGGCGCCAGCATCGCGGTGTCCTGCGCCGGCGCGACGCCGACCGACAGCGCCACCAGCCGCCGCAGCATGTCCACGAACAGGCCGGACAGCGGCAGGTTGGACCAGTCGGCATTGGCGGTGACATGGAACAGCACCACCCGGCCGGCACCCAGCGTTTCCTGGGTCACCAGCGGCGTGCCGTCCGCCAATGAGGCCCAGGTCCGCGATGCCAGGTCGGCGCTGGGTTCGGCCAGCACCTGGCGGGTCACCCTGACCTCATCCGGCACCGCCAGCCCGTCGAAAGGCGACGCGGTGGGGAACGGCGCCAGGCCGGCCGGCCGGCTCCAGGACATCGCGCCGCCCAGTTGCCGGTCTCCCGCCAGCAACCGCACCGGCAGCAGCGTGTCGGTGTCGTTGCCGGCCTCCTCGGCGGTGCGCGGGCCGGCGAAGCGGATCAGCAGCCCGCCCTTGCGCACCCAGTCGGTCAGCGCCTCCCGCTCCGGGCCCGCCGGCAGCGGCCGGTCGGCCAGGATCAGCACCGAGATGTCGCGCTTCAGCAGGCCCGCCACGTCGCCGGTGCGCAGCTCGGAAGAGGGTTGCAAGGCGCGCTGCAGGAAATACAGCGGCCCCGAGAACGGGGTTTCGGCGGTCGCCAGGTCGCCGGAGACCAGGCCCACCGGCCGCCGCCGCCAGCGCTCGTCCAGCAGCACGACGGATCCGGCGCCGGGCGGCCCCTCCAGCACCAGCCGGGTCAACCGGTTGCGCAATTCCGGCGGCAGCTCGATACCGCCCGACGCCGTGGTGGCGCCAGCCGGAACCGGGATCGTGGTCCGCGCCAGGGTGCGGCCATCGCCGCTCTGCGCCAGCACGGACGCCGTGGTCGGCGCCCCGCGCGGGGTCAGCGCCAGCCGCGCCACCAGCCGGTCGGCCTCGATGGCCGGCGGCAGCAGCAGCGGCGGCGGCACCGCGTCGCAGCATATCTCGGTCACCGCGCCGGCACCCGCCAGAGCCTGGGCGAAGGCGGGGAAGTCCGGTCCGTCGGTCAGCCCGTCCGGCACATAGATGACCGAGGCGCCAGCCTGATCACCCCCAGCCTGATCACCCCCGATCCGATCCCTCTCGGCCCGATCCCTCTCGGCCCGATCACCCCCGGCCCGGTTGCCCCAGTCGCGCAGGGCGGCGGCCGCGGCGGCGCGGTCGGGCGGCCACGGCTGCGGCTGCAATCCGGCCAGCCGGGCGCGCAGTTCCGGCACCGGCATCTCCGCCGTGACGGCGGGGGCCGCGCCATTGCCGTCCGGCGCGGTCATCAGCATCGCCGCCCGCCGCCCGGCCCGTTCCGCCCGGTCCAGTAGCGCCGCCGCCGCTTCCTTGCGGCGCACCCAGTCGCTGGCCGAGGCCCAGCCATTATCCATCACCAGCAGCACCGGCCCGTCACCCGACAGGGCGGTGCCGGAATCGATCACCGGCCGGGCAAGCGCGACGATGACCAGGCCGGCGACCGCCATGCGCAGCGCCATCAGCCACCAGGGCGTGCGGGCCGGCGTCTCCTCCGTCGCATGCAGTCCCAGCAGGAAGCGGACGGCGGGAAAATCCTCGGAGCGCGGAGCCGGCGGGGTGACGCGCAGCAGCCACCACAGGATGGGCAGGCCAAGCAGTCCCAGCAGGACCCAGGGAGCGGCGAAGATCATGGGGCGGCGACGATCATGGCGTGGCGAGGATCATGGCGACGAAGACCATGGGGCGGCGAAGACCACGGGCAACGAAGACCATGGGCGACGAAGACCGTTGCGCGGCGAGGATCATGAGGCCGAGAAAACCATGGCCGGCGGGGATCATGTGGGGGCGAGCGCTTCATACAGGGCGAGCAGGGCGGTCTCCGGCGCCTGGTCGGTGTGGTGGACGCTGAAGCTGAAGCCGACCGCGCCGCATAGCCGAGCGATCTCGGCCTGCTGCGCGTGCAGCCGCCGGGCATAGGTATCGCGCACCGATTCCACGCGCGGGATCAGCGTATCCCCGTCCTTTTCCACGCCGCGGAAGCGGATGCGGCCCTGATAGGGCAGCACCGCCTCGGCCGGGTCCAGGACCTGCAGCAGATGTCCGGTCACCGGCGCGGCGGCGAAGCGGCCAAGCGTCGCCTGGATCGCCTCCAGCGGCGACAGGAAATCGCTGAACAGCACGACGGTGCCATGGCGGGGCAGGCGCACCTGGGGCGGCAGCCCTTGCTCATCCATCAGCAGCGGCAGTTCCGTCGCCAGGCGGTCCAGCCCGGCGCGGTGACTGATCGAACGCGCGTCCGGCCGCATCAGCATCACCCGCTCACCGCCCCGCAGCAGCAGCGAGGCCAGCGCCAGCAGCAGCAGCTCGGCGCGTTCCTGCTTGTCCACCGGCACGCGGCGGGAGCGCCAGCGCATGGAGGCCGAGGCGTCCCGCCACAGGCTGACGGTCTGCGCGGCTTCCCATTCGGTCTCCCGCACGAACCAGCCTTCCGGCGCACCACGGCCGGATTTCGCCGATTGGCGCCAGTCGATGCGCGCCAGCGGGTCGCCCTGCACGAAATGGCGGAACTGCCAGAAACTGTCGCCTTGCCCGACACGCCGCCGGCCGTGCACGCCCTGGGCCACGGTGGACGCGACACGGTCCGCCGCCACCAGGAGCGGCGGCAGGCGGGCACCCAGGGCCTCGGCCTGCAACGCCTTCAGCGGGGCGACCGTCATCGGCATGAGCCGCCGGCCGCCTGAAGGCGCCAGAAGCTTGGCCGGCGGCCGGCGCCGGGGCGCGGCGACCGTCTAGCCAAGCCGGGCGACCTGCTGGTCGATCACATCCGTCAGCAGCACCCCGTCGGCGCGGGCGGAGAAGCTCAATGCCATGCGGTGCCGCAGGACCGGCCGCGCCAGGGCGGCGACATCGTCGATGCTGGGGGCCAGGCGGCCGTCCAGCAGCGACCGGGCACGGCAGGCCAGCATCAGCGCCTGCGCCGCGCGCGGGCCCGGCCCCCAGGCGACGTGCTGGCGGACGATGTCGTCGCTCGCGGTTTCCGGGCGGCAGCCGCGCACCAGCGCCAGGATCGCGCCGACGACGCTCTCACCGACCGGCAGGCGGCGGACCAGCGCCTGGGCGGCCATCAGGTCCTCGGCCGTCATCGCCTGTGCCGGCTGCGCCTCGGACGCGCCGGTCGTCGCCAGCAGCATGGTGCGTTCGGCGTCCAGGTCCGGATAGCCGACATTCACCTCCAGCAGAAACCGGTCGAGCTGCGCTTCCGGCAGCGGATAGGTGCCTTCCTGCTCGATCGGGTTCTGCGTCGCCAGGACATGGAACGGGCGCGGCAGCCGATGCTCCACCCCGCTGATGGCGACCCGCTGCTCCTGCATGGCCTGCAGCAGGGCGGACTGGGTGCGCGGGCTGGCGCGGTTGATCTCGTCGGCCATCAGCAACTGGCAGAAGACCGGGCCGGGCACGAAGCGGAAGCCGCGCTTGCCGTCGGTCTCCTCCAGCACCTCGCTGCCGACGATGTCGGCCGGCATCAGGTCGGGGGTGAACTGGATACGCTTGGTCGCCAGGCCCAGGACGACGCCCAGGGTCTCCACCAGCCGGCTCTTGCCCAGCCCGGGCACGCCGACCAGCAGCACATGGCCGCCGGACAACACTGTGATCAGGGTCTGATCGATCACGTCATCCTGGCCGAAGATCACCTGGCCGATCGCGGCGCGCACCTTGACGATGCGTTCGCCCACCGCCTCGGTGGCCGCGACGATGGTGCCGGGGTCGTCCAGGCCGGCATTGGGCCGGGTGCTGAAGGATTGTGGCGTGACGGCCATACCACCTGACATACGGTCCCCGGTTCCTGACTCTGTGTTCCAGCCCTTCATATAGGCTCTTTTGCCGAAGGGGGGATGCTTCCTATATCGGTCGTTGACGACGACGTCCGTGACAACCTTTCGGGTTCCAGTGGAGACAGACCGGTGAGCGACCCTGGCATGCCCCATCAAACGCCAGCTTCCCTGGGACTTCGGGCGGGCCGGGGCGGAGGTCTGGAGGCTGGCCTGGCGGGGTGTACGGGCAGGCTGGATGGGCAGGCGGTCCGCCGCGCACCGGTGGAATGCGGCGACCTGCCCTTCCTGATCAAGCGTGACGGAACCTGGCTGTACCGCGGCTCACCGATCAACCGGAAGGAGCTGGTATGCCTGTTCGCCTCCGTGCTGCGGCGGGAGGAGGATGGCAGCTGGTGGCTGCAGACCCCGGCGGAGCGCGGGCGCATCGAGGTCGAGGACGCGCCGTTCGTCGCCGTGGAGCTGGACTGGTGCGGCGAGGGGCACGACCAGGTGCTGTCCTTTCGCACCAACGTGGACCAGATCATCGCCGCCGGGCCGGAGCATCCGATCCGCATCGCCCATGACATCCTGACCTGCGAGCCGACGCCCTATCTGCTGGTGCGGCCCGGCGCCGGACACTGGGGGGTCGAGGCGCGGATCAACCGCGCCACCTATTATGAACTGGTCGCGCTGGCGGAACCCGGCATCGTCAATGGCCGCCGCGTCCTGGGCGTCTGGAGCCAGGGCAGGTTCTTCACGCTCGGCGACATGCCGTCCAACGAGACGTGACCCGCGATGAGCTGCGGGCGCGGCTGATCCAGATCGCTGCGCAGCCGCCGGATGCCGGCGTTGAACACGGCGATGACGTGCTGGCGGCGCTGCGCCACCCGCTGGTGCCGGCGGCGGTGCTGGTGCCCGTGGTGATGGGCGAGGCGCCCGGCGTGCTGCTGACCAAGCGGACGCCGCACCTGAAGGCGCATGCCGGGCAGGTCAGTTTCCCCGGCGGCCGCATCGACCCCGAGGATCGCGGGCCGGAGGATGCCGCCCTGCGCGAGGCCTGGGAGGAGATCGGCCTGGAACGCGGTGCCGTGGAAATTCTGGGCCGGCTGGACGACTACGCCACCGGCACCGGCTACCGCATCACCCCGATCCTCAGCCTGGTCCCGCCGGACCTCGTGTACCAGCCGTCGGCCGACGAAGTGGAATCGGTCTTCGAACTGCCGATGACGGTGCTGCTGGACCCGGACGCGCCCCGCCGGCAGCGCCAGCACGTGCGGGGCGAATGGCGCGAATACTGGGTATGGCCGCATCCGGACCATTACATCTGGGGCGCGACCGCGGCCATCCTGGTGCACCTGGCGGAACGGCTGCAGCGAGGATTCACCCCATGAGACGTCCGACCATGCGATTCCCGGATCTGCCCGGGAGGCGGAGCCGGCCGGCGTTTGCCGCACCGGCCCGATCCATCCTGACCCGATCCATCCTGACCCGATCCATCCTGGCCCCATCCATTCCGACCCGGCCCATGCTGGCCCGGTCCATCGTGGCCCGGTCCGCCCTAGTTCTGTCCACCCTGGCCCCGTCCACCCTGGCCTTGTCCACCCTGGCCCTGTCCGTCTTGGCCGTCTCCGCCTGGGTGCCGCCGGCGCTGGCGCAGCAGCGGGTCGGCGCCATCAGCACGACGTTCCGTTTTCTGGGGCCGAACGACAAGATCGTCATCGAGCGCTTCGACGACCCGCGCGTCGCCAATGTCTCCTGCTACCTGTCCCGGGCGGAAACCGGGGGCATCAAGGGCGGCCTCGGCTTTGCCGAGGACCCCAGCCGGTTCTCCGTCGCCTGCCGGGCGGTGGGGCCGCTGAGCGTGCCGGCCGACCTGCCGAGGCAGGAGGTGATGGGATCGGCGCAAGCCTCACTGTTCTTCAAGGCGTTCCAGATCCATCGGCTGCTGGACCCGGAGAAGCACGTGCTGATCTACACGGTGATCAGCACCAAGCTGATCAACGGCTCACCGTTCAACAGCATCAGCGTGGTGCCGCTGGACCGCTGAGGTCGCAGCGGGACCTTGTGTGGCAACCGCCGAGCTCTGGCGGATGCGGCGTGCCCATCCGCCTGCCTCGCCATGGCGGGCCAGGTCGGCCTCGGCGCGGCCCGCATCGGTCCCGATGCCACTGTGTCGCGGTGTCACCGTGTCCCCGTCGTGGCTATATCCCGGTTGTTACTATATCCGGGTCACCGGCGGCCGAGCAGGCCGCGCTCAGCGGGCGCGGGACGGCGGGGCTTCCAGGCCGACGCCGCGCAGATGGCTGAACAGCGACTGCAGCCTGGCCAGATCGGCTTGCGGCAGGGGCGGTTTCAGGATCGAGGCGATATTCGTCCTCAGATGTGCCGGGTCGCCGGTGCCGAACAGCACGACGTCGGCCCCGGGCTCATGCCGGACATAGCGGTACGCCGCGTCGATGACCGAGCTGGCGCCGGCGGGATGCACCAGGAAGCCCAGCGGATCGTCGCTGTCAGCCAGCCAGGCGGGCACCTGGCCAGCGGCCGCCAGCTCCTTCATCGTCGCCGCCAGCTGCGCCGGACGGGCGAAGATGGCGCGCACCGCGAACATCATCAGCGTGCCGATCCCCCGGGCCATCGTGTGCGGGAACACCTGGGTGCGGGCCACCTGGTCCATCAGGTGGAAGGCGACCATGGCGGTGTCCCACATATCCTCCCGCGCCGCCCGGTTCAGCATCACCTGCTCCGGGTCGTTCGGCGCGGTCTCGGTGATGCCCAGGAAGCGGAACTTCCCGGCGTCGCGCTGGCGCAGCAGGGCCGGGACGACCGTGTCGCGCACATGGTCATAGGCGGCGGGTGGAACGGCGTGGATCTGGAACACGTCGACATGGTCCAGGCGCAGCCGCCGCAGCGACGCATCCAGGCTCTCGACCACCTTGGCGGCGCTGAACGCCGCCTCACCTGGCGGCTTCGAGGCCTTGGTGCAGACCACCACCCGGTCCCGGTCGATGCCTTGCAGGGCGGCTCCGACGACCTCCTCGGTGCCGTAGGCGGCGGCGGTGTCGATCAGGGTGACGCCGAGGTCCAGCGCCTGGCGGACGATGCCGATGGCGTGCTGCTCCGACTGGCCGGTGCCCAGGCCCAGCCGGCTGAACCCGCCGCAGCCCAGCCCGGCCACGCTGACGGTCAGGCCGGTGCGGCCGAGCGTGGTGTATTGCATGGGATTCTCCTTGGATTGACCTTGGGGATTGACCTTTGGGATTGACCTTGGGGGGTTGACGTTTGCGGAGGTTGACCTTGCGGGCTGTCCGCCGCCTCGGATGGTGGCGAAGCATAACCGGGACGCGGTGGCCGCGGTATCCCGGCCGCGCCCGCGGGAGAGGCCTTGCCGGAGCGGGGTTCGCCGGGCGGCGTCCTGCACGGGCCCAGAGAGCATGACAGCGTCGGGTTGACCCTGTCGTGCTCTATCAATTCTTTGATTCAAGGACGCGATTTACGCCTTCTCACCGTCGGCTTCAGGCGATCGCGTTGCTAGCAAGGCGGCCGGAACGCGGCGCGGGCCTGGGCCACCCGGTCGCGGATCACGCAGTCCTCGGCATGGTCATTGATCAGCCCCATCGCCTGCATGAACGCGTGCACGGTGGTCGGGCCGACGAAGGCCCAGCCGCGCTTCTTCAAGTCCTTCGACATCGCGATCGACGCGGCCGAGGTCGAAACGGTCTGCGGTGCGGCAAGGTCCTCGGGCTTCGGCTCGAAGCGCCAGACATAGGCGGCGATCGAGCCTTCCTGCTTCACCAGCTCCCGCGCCCGCCGGGCATTGTTGATCACTGCGGCGATCTTGCCGCGGTGGCGGACGATGCCGGTATCCCGCAGCAGCCGCTCGATATCGGCGTCGGTGAAGCCGGCGACCCGATCGAAGTCGAAACTGGCAAAGGCCGCCCTGAAATTCTCCCGCTTTGCCAGGATGGTCCGCCAGCTCAAGCCGGACTGAAAGCCTTCCAGGGACAGTTTCTCGAACAGGCGGCGGTCGTCGGCGACCGGAAAACCCCATTCGGTGTCGTGATAGGGGAAGAAGTCGGCCACCGATCCGCACCACCGGCAGCGCGGATGCCCGTCCGGGCCCGGGATTGTCGTGCTCATGCGCTGTGCTCCGTCAGGGCCGTCCGGCCGCGGTCGATCCTTGGTTTCCGACGGTGACGGCGCGCGCCCGGAACGCATCCACGGCCCACGCCTTGTCCCGCGTGAAAGAAGGCCGCGTTATATCAAGCCACTCGGAAAGCTGCATCAGCCGGAGGCCGGTCGGCTCCGCTTCCGTCTCATGCGGCGTGCGGGAGGAGGTAGCGCATGGCGGGCGGGTTTCGCATCATCGGTCATCGCGGCGCGCGGGGCCTGTTCCCGGAGAACACGCTGGAGGGGTTCCAAGGTGCCTGGGCGCTGGGCGTGCGCGCGTTCGAGCTGGATGTCGGCCTGACACGGGATGGCGTGGCCGTCGTCGCGCACGATCCGGTGCTGAACCCCGACCTCACGCGCGATGCCGCCGGAGCCTGGCTGCCTGGTCCGGGGCCGGCGATCCATGCGCTGACCGCGGCGGAGCTGGCGGGGTTCGATGTCGGCCGGCTGCGCCCCGGCTCGCGCGCCGCCGGGCTGTTTCCGCGGCAGCGGCCGCACGACGGGGCGCGCGTGCCGGACCTGGCCGCCGTGCTGGCGGCGTTGCCCGCGGCGGAATGGATCATCGAGATCAAGACCGATCCCACCCGCCCCGACCTCACCGCGCCGCCCGACCTCCTGGCCGATGCGGTGCTGACGCAGATCGACCGCGCGGACGCCGCGGCACGTGTGGTGGTGGAATCCTTCGACTGGCGGATACAGGCGTATGTGCGGCGCGTCCGTCCGGACATCGGTCTGGCCTATCTGACCCGGCCCGACGCGCCGGCCGATCCGTGGTGGGCCGGCATCGACCCGGCCGATCACGGCGGATCGGTCCCCGCCTGCGTGGCCGCCGCCGGCCCGGCGGGCTGCGCCTGGGCGCCGGCCTTTGCCCAACTGACCCGGGCCGCGCTGCGCGAGGCGCATGCGCTGGGCCTGGCGGTGCTGCCATGGACGGTCAACGCACCGGCCGACATGCGCCGCCTGATCGGCTGGGGGGTGGACGGCATCATCACCGACGATCCCGACATCCTGGCCGCCGTCACGGCTGCTGCAGGAAATTCGACGACACCGACGCGCGGCTGATCAGTGCGCGCAACGCCGGGTTCTGGCTGCTGTTTTCCTGCGTCAGCGCTTCCATCGGCACGAAGAATTCATGCGCGTGCGGCAGTTGATGGCGGGCGAAGCCACGGTAATGGTCGCTCTTGAGCCCGTACAGCACGCGCATTTCCCGCACCGGCATGCTGATGTCCAGATAGGGTTCGTGCAGGATCACCCCCGCCGTCTTCCAGCGCGGCGTGGAATCGTCCCGCGCCACCGGGGCCAGCAGCCAGTCGGTGGGGCAGACGCATAGCAGGGAATGCGTGCTGGGGGCGAAGCGGGACCGCTTGTCCAGCAGGTTCTGGATGGTCGAGCAGGCCTCGACCGCCAGGATATCCACGAACGGCTCCATATAGGTGCCGCCGAAATTGAGCCAGAGTCCGTCCGGCAAGGTGCGCAGCCGGGTGCTGCCGGGGATTTTCAGGAACGGGTTGCCGATCCGGCCTTCATCGTCGGATGGCCGCCCGCGCAGCCATGCCTCCTTCCGGCAGGCGGGTTTCACCCCGGGTGGCCTTTGCCCCCATTCCTTGAGGCGGTGTTTCACCAATAGATCGAGAGCCGTGCGTCCGCGCATAATGCCTGATCCAAAATGGCCGGTGGGAAAAATGGCCAGTGGAAAAATACAACCTATACGGGTGTTACCAAAACTGGCCGCCTCGTTAAAACGCGGAAATTCCGAAATGCTTTGCAATACGTCGAGTCACGGCGTTGCGGCCGTGTGAACCGCCTTGTATGTCCGAGGCGGCGGCGTGGCCGGAAGGGCTTCGAGCGATGAGGGGCAGTTGGGAACTCATCGCTGAACCAGTGGCGTAGGGGCCTTGCCTCATCCTTTGCCTCATCCCGCTGACAGCGCTGCCGGGGCGGCGGGAAGGCACGCGTTCAATTTCACTCTGTGAAATTGATGCGGCGTGCCATCTCTCGCGCGGCCATTCACGCAAAAAAACGGCTGGCCCCGCAGGGCCAGCCGCTACAACCTGTGGTATTAACGGTCTGTGCCGCTGTGTCAGCCCCGCTTGGAAGCCGGCACATAGTCGCGGCGGGGCGCGCCGATATAGATCTGCCGCGGACGCCCGATCCGCTGCTGCGGATCCTCCATCATCTCCTTCCACTGGCTGACCCAGCCCACCGTGCGCGACACGGCGAACAGCGCGGTGAACATGCTGGTCGGGAAGCCCATCGCCTTCAGGATGATGCCGGAATAGAAGTCGACGTTCGGGTACAGCTTGCGATCGACGAAGTATTTGTCGTTCAGGGCGATCTTCTCCAGCTCCATCGCCAGGTCGAGCAGCGGATCGTCCTTGATCCCCAGCTCATTCAGCACGTCATGGCATGCTTTCTGGATGATCTTCGCGCGCGGATCGTAGTTCTTGTACACGCGATGGCCGAAGCCCATCAGCTTGGCGTGGTTGTTGCGGTCCTTCACGTCCTCAAGGAATGCGGGAACGTTCTTCACGTGGCCGATATCGGCCAGCATCTTCAACACCGCCTCATTGGCGCCGCCATGCGACGGGCCCCACAGGCTGGCGATGCCGGCGGCGATACAGGCGAACGGGTTGGCGCCGGTGGATCCGGCCAGGCGGACCGTGCTGGTCGACGCATTCTGCTCATGATCCGCGTGCAGGATCATGATCAGGTCCATCGCCTTCGCCAGGACCGGGTTCATCTTGTAGTCCTCGGCCGGCACGGCATGGAACATGTGCAGGAAGTTCTCCGCGTAGCTGAGGTCGTTGCGCGGATAGATGAAGGGCTGCCCGACCGCGTATTTATGCGCCCAGGCGGCGATCGTCGGCACCTTGGCGATCAGGCGGAAGGCGCTGATGCGGCGGCTTTCCGGGTCGTGCACATCCAGGCTGTCGTGATAGAAGGCCGACAGCGCGCCGACCACGCCGCACATCACCGCCATCGGGTGCGCGTCGCGGCGGAAGCCGTTGTAGAAGGTGCGCAGCTGCTCATGCAGCATGGTGTGGCGCATCACCCCCAGCTCGAACTCCTTCGCTTCGGCGGCGTTCGGCAGCTCGCCGTTCAGCAGCAGGTAGCAGACTTCCAGGAAGTTCGACTGCTCCGCCAGCTGTTCGATGGGATAGCCGCGATACAGCAGGATGCCCTCATCGCCATCGATGAAGGTGATCCTGCTGTCGCAGGAGGCGGTGGAACCGTAGCCCGGATCGAAGGTGAAGACGCCCAGGTCATTGTAGATCTTCCGGATATCGAACACATCCGGTCCCAGGGTGCCCGACATCAGCGGCAGGGAGGTTGATTTGTTCGACCCGTCGAGGGTGACGGTCACGCTGCGTTTGCCGCTCATGGCCCTATGTCCTTGGTAAGAAGGCTTTTCCACCGGTCGGTCCGGCGGGTGCGGCAAAATTATGGCGGCCAGCGCCAGGACGCAACCTTCGCACACGCAGCACGACCCGCGGCCCGGTCCCGCCGGCGGTGACCGGCCGCCGGTCTGGCGAGCCCGCGGCCCGTCTTGCGGACGGACCGGCAAGGCGGCGGCCAACGGGAGCGGCCAACGGGAATCGTGCGGCGGCCTGATTCGGTTTATGCACGGCGCCGCTGAGCAAGGATGAGGACGGCGTTTGCGACGAGACCGCGGCGAATTGGCGATGGCCGGCCATGCGGCCGCCGGACTGGCGGCCCAGGGCGGAGAGGGCACGACGTTGGGCATCCTCGCCGGTGGCGGTGCGCTGCCCGGGAAAGTGGCGGCGGCGGCGCGCGCGTCGGGGCGCCCGGTGTTCCTGGTGGGGCTGGAGGGGTTCGCCGACCCCGCCGAGCTGGCGCCGTTTCCGCACAAGATGATCCGGATCGGCGCGGCGGGGCGAATCCTGGCGGAGCTGCGCGCGCATGGCTGCCGGGACCTGGTCATGATCGGCCCGGTCAGGCGTCCCTCGCTGCTGCACCTGCGCCCCGATGCCGAGGGCGCTCGGATTCTGGCGCGGCTGGGCGTCGCGGCCTTCAAGGGGGATGACGGCTTGCTGGCGGCGGTGATCCGGCTGCTGGGAGAGGAAGGGTTCCACGTCATCGGCGCGCATGACGTGCTGCGCGCCCTGCTGGCACCGGCGGGGGTGATGAGCCGCGTGGCTCCGGACGCCCAGGCGCTGGCCGACATCGCACGCGGCGTGACGGTCGCGCGGCTGCTGGGCGAGGCGGATGTGGGGCAGGGCTGCGTCGTCCAGCAGGGGCTGGTGCTGGCGGTGGAGGCGATCGAGGGCACCGACGCCATGCTGGCCCGCTGCGGCACGCTGCGGCGGGACGGGCCGGGCGGCGTGCTGGTGAAGCTGGCCAAGCCGGGGCAGGAACGCAGGGCCGATCTGCCGACCATCGGGCCGGATACGATCCGCCAGGCGGCGCGCGCCGGGCTGAGGGGGCTTGCGTTCGAGGCTGGCTCCACCATTCTGGCGGAGCGGGAGGCGCTGGTGGCCGAAGCCGATACGGCCGGCCTGTTCCTGTATGGTTTCGATCCCGGCGCCGATATCAGTGCGATGATGACGGAGAGGACCGTTCCATGAGCCGGTTTTTACATACCATGCTGCGCGTCGGCGATCTGCAGCGCAGCGTCGATTTCTATACCAAGGGCTTCGGCATGAAGGAGCTGCGCCGGCGCGACGTGCCGGAGGGCAAATACACGCTGGCCTTCGTCGGCTACGGCGACGAGGACAGCAACGCGGTCATCGAGCTGACCTACAACTACGGCGTCGACAAGTACGAGATGGGCTCCGCCTTCGGCCACCTGGCGATCGGCGTGCCCGACGTCGCCGCGACGACCGAGAAGCTGCGCGGCCTGGGCGCGAAGGTGACGCGGGAACCGGGGCCGGTGAAATTCGGCACCACGATCATTTCCTTCGTGGAAGATCCGGACGGCTACAAGATCGAGCTGATCCAGCGGGCCTGACCATTGGGCCCGACCATCGGGCCCGACCATTGGGCCGGATGGATGCCGCGGCCTGCCGGCGTGCGATGGTACCTCGGCGGCTGACCGACCAGAGAGGCCGGGCGGCAGGATCGCCAGGCGATGAGACGGGGAGGAGTTCACCATGGGACCCTTGGCGGGCGTAAGGATCATCGAATTCGCCGGGATCGGCCCGGCGCCGATGGCATCGATGCTGCTGGCGGACATGGGCGCGACGGTGCTGCGCATCGACCGCGTCGCCGAGTCCGGCCTGGGTGTGCCGGTGCCGCAACGCTACGACTTCACCCGGCGCAGCCGCGCGACGATCGGGCTGGATCTGAAGAACCCCGCGGCGGTGGAATTCGCGCTGAAGCTGATCGACGGCAGCGACGCGCTGTTGGAAGGCTTCCGGCCCGGCGTGATGGAACGGCTTGGCCTGGGTCCGGATGTGTGCCTGAGGCGCAACCCAAGGCTGGCCTATGGCCGCGTCACCGGCTGGGGGCAGCAGGGACCGCTGGCACACGCCGCCGGGCACGACATGAACTACATCGCGTTGACCGGCGCCCTGCACGCGATCGGGCGGGAAGGCCAGAAGCCGACGCCGCCGCTGAACCTGGTGGGCGATTACGGCGGTGGCGCGCTGTACCTGGTGACCGGGCTGCTGGCGGCGATCATCGCCGCCCGCTCCACCGGCGTAGGCCAGGTGGTGGACGCGGCAATGGTCGACGGCGCGCTGTCGCTGATGACGCCGATCTACGCGATGGCCGAGGCCGGCCGCATGGGCGGCCCGCGCGGCACCAACTACCTGGATTCCGGCGCCTATTTCTACGAAGTGTATGAATGCTCCGATGGCGGGTTGATCTCCATCGCCAGCATCGAGGCGAAATTCCATGCCGAACTGCTGCAGCGGCTGGAGATCGATCCGGCGGGAATGCCAGCGCAGCACGACAGGGCCGGCTGGCCGGCGTGGAAGGAGAAGCTTGCGGCGATCTTCCGCACCCGCACGCGCGACGACTGGTGCAGCCGGCTGGAGGGTACCGACGTATGCTTCGCCCCGGTGCTGTCGATGCAGGAGGCGCACGCGCATCCGCACAACCAGGCGCGCGGCGCGTTCATCGAGGTGGATGGCGTGCGCCAGCCCGCCCCGGCACCCCGCTTCGGTACCACGACGCTGGACACGCCGCGCGCGCCCGGCGCGGTGACGCCGGCGGAGGCGCTGGCCGCCTGGGGCGTGTCCGAGGCCGAGCTGGCGGCACTCGGCCACGGTTGAGGCACGCGGCGGGGCCGGCCCGGTTCGGCTCCGCCATCCGAGGCTGATCGGGTGGCCAGGTTCGGCGGATTCCCAGAGAGGGTCCGGAGCCGCGCCGGCGGATTGTGACGGACCGGGTATCGGAGGGCGTTGCAGGGTCCGGGACGGCATGCTAAAGCCGCCGCCCGCACCCGACTGGGGGATAGTTTAGCGGTAAAACTCCCGGCTCTGACCCGGGCATCCTTGGTTCGAATCCAGGTCCCCCAGCCATGCTCGGACTACGCCCGGACCGAGTGCCTGGTCCTCTGCCAGTACGGCGATGCGGGCTCTCATGGCCGGATATGTCGGCTGTTCACCGCCATCGGATCCGCCTACATCCAGCCTATGCGCCGACCGAAGACTGCCAATCGCCGGCGGCACTGTCGGCAGAGTTCTGCAAAAATCGTCTGAGGCGAAGTGGCCATGCGGCCGAAACCGCTAAATTAGGCCATTGGGTGCTTGTGCCACAGGTTTGCGGCTACAGATCCTCGCGGCGTTCCTCGAGTCTTGACACCAATTCGGTAAGATTCTGTCGCCGCAGCGCTTCGAGGAAATCCGCGGGCGGGACCTGCGAGCGCCGCAAGTTACGGCGTGCGCGAGCGACGACGGCGACGAGTATGTCCGGGTTGGCGTCGTGCAGCGCGGTAAGAAAACGATCCGGGGTCTGCGCCACGGGACCCAGGTCCCGCAGCGACTCTGCGGGGAAGTCTTTCAAGTTCCAGGTCACGATGGCAGACGCGCCGACCGTGACCGCCGCGGCAAGCACATGCTGATCGTTCGGATCGGGCAGATCTATCGATGGAGCCGCGGTATTCACCTTGATGAGCGCACCCGGCACAGCCGCGTTCATTAGGTCGCGCGCCGCATTGAGTTGGCGAACCGGAAGCGCCGGATTGTTAACCGAAAGATTGCGAATCCATTCGTCGTGGATTGCGTCCGTCCAATGCGCGTCGACGAGACGGTCCACCGCACATTGGACGAGCAGGTTGCGCAGATGGAAGGGGTACAGGACGCAGGCATCATAAACCGCTATGGGCGGATTAGAGGCCATAGTCGCGCATCAGCGCCTCGGTGTTCTCGGCCAATGCGTCGAGCGCTTCCTGCTGCTTGTCGATCTTAACCTTGAGTGCAAGAACATCCTTCAGCCTGGCACGTCGGTGCTTGCCGACATAGCGAAACGGAAGATCGCCGGTGACCATTCGGTGAACGACCAGCGGGCGCGAAATGCCAAGGATTTCCGCCGCATCATTGGGGCTGATCTCCTGATCCTCTGCAAAGACAGCGACACGTTCCCCCTGGAGCAGGTGGCCCAGCGCCACCTCGACCAGGTCGGCCGCCTTCGGCGGTAGCCGGATGACACGGTCCTCGCCCGATGCCCGGCGCACGCGGACCTCAACCAGATCACCATTTTCAAGCCGCCCGATAGGCTTGGTGTCGTGCCGGTCCGCCTCTGAGAGTTCGACGAATCGGAGGATATGGGTCGTCATGAGCAGGCCCTTTTCATCTCCAATATAAGCCGGGACAAACTAACTGCAATATCTGAAATCTCACCAGAGTATGCCAGTGATCGCTGTTCGTCAGGCGGCAAAACTGAAGCGATCCGCGGAATGGTGGCGGCCTCTCCGGTCCGGTGCCGCAAGCCCGAGATGCGTGCCGTGCGCCGACCGAAGACGGCCAATCGAAGACGAAAAGACGGTCTTGGACCGCTGTACCTGGTTCGTTGGTTCGTCCGAAGGCCAGCCACCGCGTTTCCCCCGACTCCCTCCGCCGGGTCCGCTGGTGGCGGAGGCCCGTCCGGCATTTGCCAGGTGTTCATCCGCTGCCCGTGATCCGGCGCACCGTGATCCGGTGGACGGCGGCGCTGACGGCGATTTCGTAGTGGTCGGTCTGCATCACCTCCGTCACGTGACGCGCGCGGTAGGCCACGACATTCACGCCGCCGCGATGCCGCAGACTATCGTAGAGGATACCGGCGCCGCCCGCGGCCCGCAGGCCCTCGCCGAAACGTTGCGAGGCATCGTGGCGATCGGGCGCGTAGATGTCGGGATGGTCCCCCTGGCCGCCGCGCAGATCGAGATAGTCGCCCAGCAGTGTCGCGACATAGGTGCGATAGGTCCGGCGCATGCTGTCCACGCCGCGTGCGAGGGCTTCGCGCCGCAGGTGATGACCGACCTCCGCCGCCGCGGTGCGTATGTCGGCCGACGCGTACCACGCGCCAAGCTCGGGACCGTTGAACCGCATGCCCCCTGGTGACACGTGCAGGAAGGACGCCATCACGATGCTGGCATTGGGCACGCCATAGACCCAATCGGCGCGTGGCAGCCGTGCGATGCGCTCCGTCACCAGCCGGTCATTGGTCCAGCCGACCAGTTCCATCACCGCCTCCAGATCGGCGGCGGTGGCGACCGTGTCGAACAGGCCGATCGGCGGAAAGCGCGACGGGATCAGGCGGTGGGACGGGCGCGGCGCCGGCGCGGTGGTCACTGGAAGACGATATCCGCGTCCTCATAGGGGCGGGCGTCCCGGTCGACGGCATTGGGCGGCATATACAGACCGCCCCGAGCGCCATCGAGAAAACGGCGGACGGTGAGCAGGGAGTCTTGCGAGCCGCTGGTCATCACGTCGATCGGCGCCTGGCCGCCGAACACCAATGCATTATGCGGGCCGCGCAGCCAGGCGATCCCGGCGCGCTCATCCGGGAACAGGATGCCGAGGGCCTGGTGGATGCCCAGCACCGCGGACATGCGCGTCAGGACGTCGGAATCCAGGGTGATGCTTTCATGCGCGCGGGCCTGGCGGCACCAGTGGTGATAGGTCGAGCGTGACGGGTAGCCGAGGATCAGCCGCCGCTGCTCCTCCGTCAGGTTCCACAGATCGGCAATCGCCAGGAAGGTCCGCAGGGCAGGTGCGCTGAGGCGCCGCCGATTGGCCGGCTCAAACCGGCTTGTGTCCAGCCGCTGCGGGCCGGGTGCGGGTTCTGAGGCCGGGTGCGGATCTGTGCGCGGCATCGGATACCTCCGTGCAGATCCGGATATAGTCCGAATTTGGATGTCCGCAACCAGCCCCGGTTCGATGACATGCTCCCGATCGCCGGGTCACCCCTGTGGATCATGCCCCTGTCGATCATGCCCCTGAGGATCATGTGCGGCGGCGCGAAGCCAGGCCTCTCGGGACGCCGCCGCCCTGCCGCGGGCAATCTTTTGACTTCCGCGCCACCTTATGGTCTGCGACATGTTGTCACATAGGAACGGGGGCAGGCGATCCGTGGATCGGGCGACGTTGCTGCGGCAATACATCACAAAACAGCAGGCCGGTATCGAGATCGGACCCTGGTTCAACCCGATCGCCCCCAAACGCGACGGCTTCAACTGTCTTTCGATGGATGTATTCGACACGCGGACCTTGCGTGAGAGAGCCGCCGCTGATCCGCACATCACGGCGCCCCTCACCGACATCGAGGACGTCGATCTTGTCGGGTCGTCGACCGAGCTCGAACAGGTGGTCCGCGACAAATACCCGCTTGGCAGTTTCGATTACGTCATATCTTCGCATAATTTCGAGCATCTGCCCAATCCGGTCCGATTTCTGCAGGCGTGTTCGCGGGTCCTGAAATCGGGCGGTGTCATCTCGATGGCGATTCCCGATCACCGGATGTGCTTCGATCATTTCCGTCCGCTGACGACGCTCACGGACTGGCTCCTGGCCTATCTCGACAAGCGTGAGCGGCCCACGCCGGCGCAGATATTCCATCAATTCGCCTATATCGCGGACTATGTGGAGGGCGGTGAGCGGCGAGCCAGTTTCCCGTCCGCATGGTCACCCGACAATGTCGTCGGCCAGGCGAAACTGAAGCAGACCTATGCCGATTTCCTGACCTGGACCGAGAGCCTGGGGGAAGGCTACCTCGATGTGCATTGTTCCGTAATGACACCATCTTCCTTTGAGATGCTCGTCGCCGACTGCATTCATCTGGACTTGCTGCCGCTGGACATCATCGAAATCACGGCTTTCGAACACGAATTCCATGCGCATCTCCGGGTCGTGGCGGAGCCGGTGGCTCATGACGAGGAAGCCCATCGTCGGAGGCGCGATACGTTGTTGCGACGGAGCAGGGACGAGGAAGCCGTGATGTCGGACCGGTTTCGAGCCCTTCGGGCGGAACGCGACACCCTTCTCGACACCGTGGAACGGCTTGCCGCGGCCGTGCACGCGCTGGAAGCGGACGTCGGCGCCTTGCGAGACTCCCGTTCCTGGAGGCTGACGACGCCGTTGCGCTGGCTATCGTCCACGATGCGCAGGACCCGCGCCGGCTGAACCGCGTCCGGCCGAGGCGGACAGGCCGCCCAGGGCAGGGTCAACCCGACCCTGTCATGCTTTCGCGTCCCGCCCGCCGTTCCCGCCGCCGCCACACCAGCCCGCACAGCACCACCAGTGTGAAGCCGATCCCGGCGGTGAGCGTGATCGCGTGCAGCGGACCCGAGAAATCCGCGATCGTCCCCACCAGCAGGATGCCCAGCGGACCCATCCCGATGCACACCGTCAGCAACCCCATGAGGCGGGACCGGATGGTGGCCGGCGTGTGCAGCACGATCAGCGAAGTCTGCATGTTGGCGAAGGCGGCCGATCCGAACCCGCCCGCCGTCAGCAGCAGGCACGCCACCCAGAAGCTGGGGGCCAGCGGCATGCCGAAGACGCAGGCCATGTAGATCGCCGATCCGCCCACCATCAGGATGCGGCCGTTGATCCGCGGCTCCCGGCTGGTCAGCCAGGCGCCGCCCAGGAACCCGCCGAAGGATTCCGCCGCGGCCAGCACGCCGACCAGTGTCGGCGACACGTCGAACACGTCCCGCCCGATCGGCGCGATCAGCGCCGAGTAGGGGAAGCCCAGCAGGTTCATCACGATCGTGACCATCAGCACGCCGCCGATCACCACGTCGCGGCGGACATAGCGAACCCCCTCGGCGAGGTCGCGCGGCACATGGCCCAGCACCAGCGGCCGCGGGGTCTGGTGGTAGCGCACGCCGATCGCCAGGATCGCCGCCAGCGCGTAGACGCTGGCCGAGGCGGTGAAGCAGCCGCCCAGCCCCAGGCCCTGATAGATCGTGCCGGCGAAGACCGGCCCCAGCAGCCGGGTGAAGGAGTTCGACATCGTGTCCAGCGCCAGCCCGCGCGACACCAGCGGGCCCTCGACCGACTCGCCCACCATGCGCCGGCGGGTCGCCATCTCGGTCGACCAGACGATGCCGGCGGCGAACGCCGCCACCGCGACGTGCCAGGGCCGGGCGAGGTGGAGCCAGGCGAGAGCGGCGATGGAAGCGGAGGCGAGGCAGGTGATGATCTGGCCCGCCAGCAAGACCCGCTTGCGATCCAGAGCCTCGGTCACCACGCCGGAAAACGCGCCCAGCAGGAACATCGGCATGGTGCGTGCGGCGGAGACGATGGCGACATCCAGCCCGGAACCGGTCATATCGAAGGTGAACAGCGCGGCCGCCAGGGTTTCGAACCAGCGCATCGTGTTGACGCAACCGCCGATCGCCCAAAGCCGCACGAACGCATCGCATGACAGCAGGGCACGCAGACCGCCGCGAGAGACAGCGACTGTCACGGCGGAGCGGATGCCCCGACCGGCTGGACCGAAGACCGCACGACGTTTCCTTGATTGATCCGTATTGGGATTGACCGGTATCGGCGGGATTCAAGCACGCCGGCTCAGGATGGACCAGCCACGGAGCCAGGACTAGGATGCGGGCCTGCCTTGAAAGCCGCGAGTTTGGGGGACCGTGCCAGATGAATGATTCCACCGTTGCGACACCGGCGCACGCACGTTCGACTGCGACACCGGCGTTCGACCGCACGCAGGAAGACCTGGGCAATATCGTCGAGCTGGGCCACGTCAACGTCCGCGTGCCTGACCAGAGCAAGGCGGTCGCCTTCTACATCATGGGCCTGGGCCTGACGCGCGACCCGTACCTGATGGCCGGCCTCGACAATATGTGGGTGAATGTCGGGCGCGGGCAGTTCCATCTGCCGACCCGCGGCACGGATGTGCTGCGCGGCACCACCGCCCTCGTCGTCCCTGATCTGGAAGCGCTGCTGCGCCGGCTGGACGGCGCGCGCACCTATCTGGAGGGGACGCGGTTCAGCTTCCGGGAAGCCGGCGACGTCGTCGAGACAACCTGCCCCTGGGGCAACCGCATCCGCGTCCATGCGCCCGATCCGGCGAAATTCGGGCCGATGCGGATTGGCATGCCGTATGTCGAGCTCGACGTGCCCGCCGGCACCGACCTCGCCGCCATCGCCCGCTTCTACACCGACATCCTGGGCGGCATTGCCGGCGTCGCGACGGATGAGCGCGGACCGTATGCCTGGGCCAGCTGCTCCGCCGAATCGAAGGTGACGTTCCGCGAAACGACGGCGCCGCTGCCCGAATATGACGGTCACCACATTCAGATCACCCTGGCCGATTTTTCGGGCCCGCATCGGAAGCTGCGGGAGCGCGGGCTGATCACCGAGGAAAGCGACCAGCACCAGTACCGCTTCCTGGACATCGTCGACGTCGACACCAACAAGCCGCTGTTCCGGATCGAGCACGAAACCCGCAGCATGCGCCATCCGATGTTCAACCGGACCTTCGTCAACCGCAATCCCGACATGAACAACCGCAATTTCGTTCCGGGATACGAAGTCGGGCTGTGGGCGCTGAACTGACCCCGCCATCATTACCAGACAGGAAACGTCCGATGTCCCTCGCTCCCTACCAGGTCTCCGCCTACAACAGCGCCACCGCGTCCGAGAACAAGATCCACGACGATGCCACTGCGCAACGCTTCGGCTTCAAGGGCGGCTTCGTCGGCGGGGTGAACATCTATGCCTATATGGCGCACCTGCCGGTGCGCCGCTGGGGCCGGGAATGGCTGGAACGCGGCACCGGCGAGGCCCGCTTCGGCAAGCCGGTCTATGACGGCGAAATCGCCGAGGTCACCGGTGTCGAGGACGCGGACGGCATGGCTCTGTCGGTGCACAGCCTGGGCGTGCTGTGCGCCACGGGCCGCGCCGCGCTGCCGTCCAACCTGCCGCCGGCTCCCGCCCTGGCGGACTACAAGGCGGTGGCGCCGCGCGCCGAACGCTCCGACGCGAATGAGCAGACGATCCCGGTGGGCGAATGGCTGGGCATGGCGCCGATCCCCGTGACGCCGGAATGGCAGGCGCAGAACCTCGCGGACACGCGGGAGACGGATCCGCTATACGCGCGGGAGGGGCTGGTGCATCCCGGCTCCATTCTGCGCTGCTGCAACTGGGTGCTGACGCAGAACGTGGTGCTTCCGGCCTGGATTCACATGGGCAGCACCGTCCGCAACCTGGGCCTGGCGCGCATCGGCGACTCGCTGACGGTGCGCGCGAAGGTGACGAGGAACTATGAGCACAAAGGCCATAAATGGGTCGAGATGGACTGCATGGTGGTTGCCAATGAGACCAGGCCGGTCATCCAGGCGTTGCATATCGCCATCTATCGGCCGCGCCAGCTGGCCGAGGCGGCGTAGCGGCGGCCGTCCCTCCAGAGGGTCGCCCCTGCGGCGGTTCATTCCTACAGCGGTTTCGGTGCCGTCAGCCGCAGGAAGCTGACCACGCAGGCGATGCCGGCGAAGGCGGCGCCGGCCATCAGCGCGGTATGGGCGCTGGCGGCCACGTCGCCGGCCAGCACGTCGAAGATGATCGCCACCACGACTCCGCCCAGCGTCTGGCCGGTCAGGCGCGCGGTTGAAATGACGCCCGACGCCGCCCCGCTGCGCGACCGAGGTGCGCCGGCGATCAGCGCTCGGTTGTTCGGCGACTGGAAGAAGCCGAACCCGGCGCCGGACAGCAGCATCCGCCAGACCACGTCCAGGACCGGCGGATCGGGCGGCAGGGACAGCATGCTCAGCAGCCCGGCGCACAGCACCGCGAGCCCGATGCCGCCCAGCAATCCGGCCGGATGACGATCGGACAGGCGTCCGGCGATCGGGGCGATGATCATCACCACGGCCGGCCACGGTGTGATCAGCAGGCCGATATGGGTCTGCGACATGCCGCCGGCGACGGCGAAGTAGAACGGCATCGCCAGATACATCATGGTCTGCGCCGCATAGGAGCAGATGCTGGTGACCACCGACAGTGAGAACAGCGCCGACCGGAACAGATCCACCGGCAGCATCGGCGCCGGCAGGCGTCCCTGCCGCCGCACCAGCAGCACCGCCGCGATGGCACCCAGGACGAGCTCCGTCGCCAGCAGCGTTGGCCGGTCGTGATGGCCGATGCCGTCCAGCCCGATCAGCAACAGCCCGAAGGCCGCCGCGTTCAGGACGGCGCTGGTCCAGTCGAAGCGGTGGCCGGATAGCGGCGTCATCGGCAGCGCCCGCACCGCCAGCCAGAAGGCCAGCACCCCGAACGGCACGTTGAAGAGGAACAGCCAGTGCCAGGAGGCGAGCGACAGGATCGCCGCCGCGATGGTGGGTCCCGCCGCCGAGGAGGTCGCTACCACCAGCGCCACGCTCGCCACCCCGCGGCCCAGCTGGTCGCGCGGCACGATGAAGCGCACCAGCGCGGTATTCACGCTCATGATGCCGGCGGAGCCGAGGCCTTGCAGCACGCGGGCGGTGATCAGCGCGGACAGCGATTCCGCGAAGCCGCAGGCCAGCGAGGCCACGGTGAACAGTGCCAGGCCGCCCATGTAAACCCGCTTGTAGCCGGCGATATCGCCCAGCGCCGACAGCGGCAGCAGCGACACGACCACCGCCAGCTGGTAAGCGTTCACCACCCAGATCGAGTCCGCCGGCGTCACCCGCAGTTCATGCGTCATCGACGGCAGGGCGATGTTGGCGATGATGCTCGCCAGCACTGAAACGGCGATCGCGATGGTGATGGTGAGCATGGCCGAGCGGCGCGCGGCGGGAGGCAGGCCGTCCGTTTCCTCCTGCCGGAGCGTTATCGTTGTCATCCCGACAACTTGACCGACAGGCGCCACCGCAACAAGGTGCCGCCGATCATGAGCAGACCCGTCATCGAAATCGAATCGGTCGTCCGGCCGGAGTGGATCGACTCCAACGGGCACCTGAACCTGGCTTATTATGTGGTGATCTTCGACCATGCGACGGACGCCTTGTACAAGGCGCTGGACATCGGCGATGCGTATCGGGAGGAGACCGGTTTCTCCTGCTTCACCGCCGAGACGCACACGCTGTATGAGCGCGAGGTGCATCTGGGCGACAGGCTGCTGGTGAAATGCTGGCTGCTGGGGTCGGATGCCAAGCGGCTGCACTATTTCCACGAGATGTTCCATGTCGGCAGCGGCGAGCGCTCGGCGGTGCAGGAGCTGATGGCGTTGCACATCGACATGCGGGTCCGCCGGGTCGCGCCGTTCCCCCCGGACCGGTTCGAGGCGTTGCGGCGGGCGGTCGCGGAGTACGCGCCGAAGGCGTTGCCGAAAGGGGCGGGGCGGCGGATCGCCTTGCCGGGGTAACAGACGGTTTGTCCGGCCTGGCCTGCGTCCAGGGCGCCGTCGTGCTCGCCGCCGTCAAGGCCGAGCCGGCTGCGCCGGTGGCCTCTGGCCAGCCTTGACGGCGGCTGCGCGCCGGCATTGCGATGGCAGGTCGGGACGGAGGAACAGGCCCGTCTTGATCGGACACAGGAACCCGGCGGGCTGATCGGCCGCCATTGGGCCGGCGGTGCTTGCAGTGCCGCGGGTGGGTGCGCAAATCTGGGGCGTGGCGCAGGATCGAGCATGTCGGACACCGCCTCTCGCCGCATGACCGCCGATGCATTCCTGGCCTGGGCGCAGGAGCAGCCGGAGGGCCAGCATTTCGAGCTGTGCGACGGCGAAGTCATCGCGATGGCGCCGGAATGCAGTGGCCACGCGCTGACCAAGGCGCATGTCTGGCGCCGGCTGGCCGAGACGGTCGAGGCGGCCGGGCGCGACTGCGACGTGTATCCGGACGGCATGGCCGTCGTCGTGGACGATGCGACAGTCTACGAGCCGGACGTGGTGATCCGCTGCGGCCCGCGCGTGCCGCCGGATACGGTACGGCTATCGGATCCTGTGGTGATCGTGGAGGTCCTTTCCCCTTCCACCCGGGGGCGAGACATGCGAGGCAAATTGATCGACTACTTTCGTTTGCCGAGCTTGCGCCATTACGTGATCGTGCGTCCGGGCGATGGCGCCATCATCCACCATGCCCGGACCCCGCCCGAGACCACCATCCTGACCCGCATCATCAACGACGGCACCTTGCACCTGGACCCGCCGGGCATCACCGTGACCGGCCTCTTTCTGCCGCCGCGCTGATACGCTTCATCAATTCCGTCCCCGCCCCGCGGATGCCGACATGGCCGCGGGCTATGCAGCGTGACGGGCCCGTTCTATCCAGCTTCGGCCGCTGTCCCCGCGGACGGGAAAGGAAAGAGCGTCCTTATGCAATTGCCCGCGATCGTACCGCCGCCGCACGGCACCCCCTGGCCCGAGGCCATGGCCGACGAAGCCGGCATGAACTGGATGTGGCTGGAGGAGGCTGCCCGCTTCGCCGCCGAGAATGAGATCGCCTGGCCCATCGACCTGCGCCTGCACCTGGAAAGCGGCTATTTCGACAAGCCGCCGCACAACGAGGTCCTGGGACCGATCCGTCCGCGCGGCCCGGCCAACGGGCTGGTGCTGCGGCGCGGCTACAAGATTGCCGCCTGGGGCGAGACCGACCAGGTCGATTTCACCTTCTCCCAGGCCAAGAGCTATCTGAGCCTGCTGGCCGGCATCGCCGTGATGGACGGGCTGATCCCCGACCTGGATGCGCCGGTGCGCGACAGCGTCGACGATGGCGGCTTCGACAGCGCGCAGAACCGCCCGATCACCTGGCGCCAGTTGCTGCAGAACACCTCGGAATGGGAAGGCACGCTGTTCGGCAAGTCGGACGTCATCGATCGCGGCCGCAACCTGGCGGTGGAAGGGCAGGGCCGAAAGGGTGAGCCACGGCCGCTGCACCCGCCCGGCACCTACTGGGAATACAATGACGTCCGCGTCAACCGCCTCAGCCTGGCGTTGCTGCGCCGCTTCCGCCGCCCGCTGCCCGAGGTTTTCGCCGAACGCATCATGCGGCCGATCGGTGCGTCGTCGGACTGGTCCTGGCATGGCTACAGCACCTCGATGGTCGCGGTCGACGGGCGCATGATCGAAAGCGTCTCGGGCGGCACGCATTGGGGCGGCGGGATGCTGATCCACGCCGAGGACCAGGCGCGCATCGGGTTGCTGATGCAGCGGCGCGGAGAGTGGGCCGGCAGGCGCATCCTGCCGGAGCGCTGGATCGGGGAGTCGCTGACGCCCTGCGCCCTGAACAAGGTGTATGGACTGCTGTGGTGGCTGAACACCGGCCATGGCCGCTATCCCCATGCGCCGGAGGACAGCTTCTTCGCCGTGGGCGCGGGCGGCAACCTGACCTGGGTCGCACCGACCCAGGAGATCGTCGCGGTGCTGCGGTGGGAGGATCCGACCGCGATCGACACATTCATCCGTTTCATCATGCAGGCACTGGAACAATGAGCTACGAAACGATCACCGTCACCCAGCCGCAGGAACACACCGTGCTGGTGACCCTGAACCGGCCGGAGGTGGCCAACGCGATGAACACCCAGATGGGGCTGGACCTGCTGGCCGCCTTTGACGGGTTCTGCGCCGCGCCGAACAGGCAGCGCTGCATCGTCGTCACCGGCGCCGGCGCCAAGGCCTTCTGTGCCGGCGGCGACCTGAAGCAGCGCAACGGCATGACCGATGAGCAGTGGCAGGACCAGCACCTGATCTTTGAGAGGATGGTGCGCGCCATCATCGGCTGCCCGGTGCCGGTGATCGCCGCCGTCAACGGCGCCGCCTATGCCGGCGGCATGGAGATCGCGCTGTGCTGCGATTTCATTTACGCCTCGGAAACGGCGCGCTTCGCCTTGACCGAGGTGACCCTGGGCATCATGCCCGGCGCCGGCGGCACCCAGAATCTGCCGCGTGCCGTCGGTGCCAGGCGGGCGAAGGAGATTTTGCTGACGGGTCGGCCATTCACCGTACAGCAGGCGTTTGACTGGGGCATGGTCAACCGCGTCTGCCCGCCGGACTCGCTGCTGGCGGAAGCGATGGAGACGGCGGCGGTCATCGCCGGCAACGCGCCGATCTCCACCCGGCAGATCAAGCAGTCCGTGAACATGGGGCTGAACTGCGACCTGCCGACCGGCATGATGTTCGAGATCGAGGCCTATAACCGGATGGTCCCGACCGAGGACCGGCACGAAGGCATCCGCGCCTTCAACGAAAAGCGCAAGCCGGTGTATAAGGGCCGGTGAAGCAGGAGGGACGGTCATGAACGCGATCAACGACATCCAGGCCGGCGAGATCCAGGCCGGCAAGGGCCTGACGCGCGCGCTGGCGGAGCAGGCACGGACGTTGCGTTTCGAGGACATTTCCGCCGAGGCACGTCTCTGGGCGCGGCAATGCGTGCTGGATGCGATCGGCTGCACCATTGCCGGCGCGTCGGACGCGCTGGTGGACATCCTGCTGGCCGAGATGCGGGAGCAGGGCGGCGCGGAGCGGGCGACGGTGATCGGGCATGCCGGGAAGCTGCCGGCGCCGTCGGCCGCGATCGTCAATGGCGCGGCCTCGCACGCGCTGGATTTCGACGATGTGAACCTGGCGATGCCGGGTCATCCCTCGGTCGCCATCCTGCCGGCCTTGCTGGCGCTGGCCGAGGAGCGGGGCGCCTCGGGCGCCGCGGTGCTGACCGCCTTCGTCGCCGGCTATGAGCTGCAATGCCGCGTCGGCAAGGTCGTCGCACCCGGTCACTATGACGGGCTGGGCTTCCATGCCACCGCCACGATCGGCAGCTTCGGCGCCGCCGCGGCGTGTGCGCATCTGATGGGCCTGGACGCCGAGACATTCGCCACGGCGCTGGGGATCGCGGGCACCCAGGCGGCGGGGCTGAAGTCGATGTTCGGCACGATGTGCAAGCCGCTGCATGCCGGCAAGGCCTCCTATCACGGCTACATGGCGGCCAAGCTGGCGGCGCGCGGCTTCACCAGCCGCACCGACGTCCTGGAATGCGGCCAGGGTTTCGCCCGGACCCACAGCCCGGACTTCAATCCGGATCGCGCCTTTGATGCGCCGCCGAACGGCTGGTACGTCTGCAACAACCTCTTCAAGTACCATGCCTCCTGCTACATGACCCATGCGCCGATCGAGGCCGCGCGGAAATTGCGGGAGCAGCACGGCATCGTGCCCGCGGAAATCGAGGCGATCGAGGTGCAGGTGGAGGAGGCCTGTGACCGCATCTGCAACATTCCGCAGCCGCGCACCGGGCTTGAGGCGAAATTCTCCCTGCGCCTGACCACGGCGATGGGTCTGGCCGGCGTCGATACCAGCCGGCTGGCGACCTATTCCGAGGCGGTTGCCGCCGACCCCGAGCTGGTGGGGCTGCGCGACAAGGTATCGTTCGATTTCCGCACCGGAATCCCCAATACATTCTCTGCGATCACGCTGCGGATGCGCAACGGCTCCGCGGTGTCGGCCGAGCATGACTCCGGCAAGCCGGCGACGGACGCCGTGGCGCAGGGCAAGCGGCTGGAGCAGAAATTCGCGGCCCTGGTCGATCCGGTGCTGGGCGCCGACAAGGCGGCGAGGCTGATCGTGGAGATCGGGCGGCTGGAGACGTTGCCGGATCTGCGCGGGCTGATGGCGCTGTGCGGGGCTTAGCTTTGCAGGGCTTAGGCTTTTCGCCATGGCCGCGACGGCCGGCCGCCCATGGCCTTGGGCAATGGGCGCTGGCCGAGACGGGGGCGCGCCGGCCGAGACGGGGAGACAGGGCGGCAGGGCGTCATGGCCGCCGTCGCCGGCCATGACGGCGGAGCACCTGCGCCGCCCCCCGGATCGGGACACCGGTAACACCACAAACGTCATCCCCACAAACGTCATCCCCAGAAACGTCATCCCCAGAAACGCCATCCCAGGAGGAAACCAATGCGCCTGAAAGACAAAGTCGCCATCGTCAGCGGCGGCGCCCATGGCATGGGCGAAGCGGAAGCCCGGCTGTTCGCCAAGGAAGGCGCCGCGGTGGTCATTGCCGACGTCCTGTCGCCGGAAGGTGAGGCGGTTGCCGCGGAAATCAACGCCCTGCAAGGCCGCGCCCTGTTCGCCCGCTGCGACGTGACATCCGAAACCGACTGGCAGCGGGTGATTACCGAAACGATCTCGGCCTATGGCAAGCTGGACATCCTGGTGAACAATGCCGGCATCAGCGGCAGCTCGGTCGGCGACGTCGATGCGGTGGAAGGCTGGGACAAGCTGATGGCGATCAATGCCCGCGGCGTGTTCCTGGGCACCAAGCTGGCGGCCGCGGCAATGATCCCGAACGGGCGCGGCTCGATCGTCAACATCTCCTCCATCATGGGGTTTGTCGGCAGTGCCGACAGCCACCCGGCCTATGCGGCGTCCAAGGGCGCGGTGCGGCTCTACACCAAGGCGGCGGCGGCGAAATACGGGCCGCACGGCATCCGTGTGAACTCGGTCCATCCCGGCTACATGCCGCCGATGCTGAACGCCACCAACGCGGCGGGCCGGGCATCGAAGATCGCGCAGACCCCGCTGCGCCGCCTGGGCGAACCGATCGAGGTCGCGTATGGCGTGCTGTTCCTCGCCTCCGACGAGGCCTCTTTCGTGACGGGAACGGAATTGGTCGTCGACGGCGGCTATATCGCGCAATAGTCAGGAGAACATTCGGCATGGTTCAGATCCCCAGCGCGCAGATCCCTGGCGTCTATCACCGCAGGATCGGCGACATCGTCGTCACCGCCCTGTCCGACGGCTATCTGGACGGCACGGTGGAGGTGATGCAGAACATCGCCCCGGCCGATGCCGAACGGATGCTGACGGACCGGTTCCGTCCCGGCCGCCGCACATCGGTCAACTGCTACCTGGTCTATTCCGCCGGGCGGCTGGCGCTGATCGAGACCGGATCGGGCAACTACCTGCTGCCGACCGCCGGCAAGCTGCAGGAGAATCTGAAGGCGGCGGGCGTCAATCCCGCCGACATCGAGGCGGTGATCCTGACGCATATGCACCCGGATCATTCCGCCGGCCTGACGAACATGGCAACCGGCGAGAGGTATTTCCCCAACGCCGAGCTGATCGTTCATGAGAACGAACCGAAGCACTGGGGCGACGACGGCGCGATGAGCCGGGCAGACGAACGGGCACGAAAACTGTACTTCCAGGCGGCTCGGGAACAGATGGCGCCGTATCACAACCAGATGCGGCCATTTAACAAGTCGGTGGAGGTCTTCCCGGGCGTGACATCGATCCCGATGCATGGCCATACGCCGGGTCATTCCGGGTACATGATCCAGTCGGGCGGCAAGTCGTTGCTGATCTGGGGCGACATCATCCATGTGCCGGAAGTGCAGGTGCCGCGCCCCGAGGTCACCATGGCCTTCGATACCGATCCGCATGCCGCCGCCGCCACGCGCCGGCGGGTGTTCGACATGGTGGCGACCGACCGGCAGCTCATCGCCGGCATGCATGTCCACTTCCCCGGCTTCGCGCATCTGGTGAGGCAGGGTGAGAACTACCTGATGGTGCCGGAACCCTGGGACCAGGCGTTCGGCGCGTGACCTTCGGGCTGCTGGCGGCCTCGGCCCTGTCCGGGGCCGCCTACACCCTGGCGCCGGGGCCCGCCTTCCTGGCGTTGCTGGGCATCGGCGCCAGCCGCGGGCGCAAGGCCGGTGCGCTGTTCCTGTGCGGCCATTTCGCCGGGGATATCCTGTGGGCCTCGCTGTCGCTGACGGCGGTGATCGGCGCGCGCACCATCGGCACGCTGTTCTTCGACATCCTCGGCCTGCTCTGCGGCCTGTATCTCTGCTGGCTTGGCTTCAAGGCGACGACCGTGCGGCGCTCCGCCGATGGCGGGCTGACCACCGATCCGCGCCGGCCGCTGCTGCGCGGGCTGATGTTCGGCCTGTCCAACCCGAAAGCCTATCCGGTGGCGGTGGCGATGTTCACCGCGTTGCTGGCGCGATACGCCTCGGTCCTGGACTGGACCGCCTTCGCCCCATTGCTGGCCGCTGCCTGCATGGGCTTCGTCCTGGCCGATCTGGTGCTGATCCTGGTCATCGGCGCCGGGGTGATCCGCCGTTTCTACCGTCGCCATGCGCTCTGGGTCACGCGTGCCTCCGGCTTGATCTTCCTGGGCTTCGGCGTCCACGCGATCGCCTCGGCGGCGCCGGGACTGGCGCGGCGGCTGTAGACCGCGGGGCTTTACAGCTTTTACAAACCGCGGTTCCGGCCGGTAAATCCAGCAACTTCTTTCACGCGCACGGCGCCGTTTCCGTCGTGACACCTCCCGCAGTGCACCATACATGGCGCGCTACGCCCGTCGTGGCGCTCACTGCGAGAGACCCTGACCATGACCTCACCGACCTACGCCCCCGACGGCATGTCCGGCGGCATTCCTGGCCCGTCCGGCCGTGGCTCCTCCTACCATGAGCAGATCGCCCGCGTCGCCGACCTGATTGGCGCCAGGGAGACCTGGGGCGGGATCAATGCCGAATCCGTCGTCCGGATGCGCCTGCAGAACCGGTTCCAGACCGGTCTGGACATCGCGCGCTACACCGCCAACACGATGCGCCGCGACATGGCGGCCTATGACGCCGACCCGTCACAGTACACCCAGTCCCTGGGCGCCTGGCACGGCTTCGTCGCGCAGCAGGAGATGATTTCGGTCCGCAAGCATTTCGGCAGCGTGAAGCGCCGCTACATCTACCTGTCCGGCTGGATGGTCGCCGCCCTGCGGTCGGAGTTCGGTCCGCTGCCGGACCAGTCGATGCACGAGAAGACCACGGTGCCCGACCTGATCCGCGAGATCTACACCTTCCTGAAGCAGGCCGACGCGCGTGAGCTGGGCATGCTGTTCCGCGATATCGACGCCGCCCGCAAGGCCGGCGACACGGCGCGGGAGCAGGAGCTGGTGACGCGTGTCGACACGTACGAAAGCCATGTCGTGCCGATCATCGCCGACATCGATGCCGGCTTCGGCAATGCCGAGGCGACCTATCTGCTGGCGAAGAAGATGATCGAGGCGGGCGCCTGCGCGCTGCAGATCGAAAACCAGGTGTCCGATGAAAAGCAGTGCGGCCATCAGGACGGCAAGGTGACCGTGCCGCATGACGACTTCGTCGCCAAGATCCGCGCCGTGCGCTATGCGTTCATGGAGCTGGGCGTGGAGGACGGCGTGATCGTCACCCGCACCGACAGCCTGGGCGCCGGCCTGACCAAGCAGATCGCCGTCAGCCGCCAGAAGGGCGATGAGGGTGACCAGTACAACAGCTTCCTGGACTGCGAGGAGGTGACGCCGGACCAGGTCGCCAGCGGCGACGTGCTGATCACCCGCGACGGCAAGCTGATGCGGCCGAAGCGCCTGCCCAGCAACCTGTTCCAGTTCCGCCCGGGCACCGGCGCGGACCGCGTCGTGCTGGACTGCATCACCTCGATGAAGAACGGCGCCGACCTGCTGTGGATCGAGACCGAGAAGCCCCATGTCGAGCAGATCGCCGGCATGATGGACCGCATCCGCGCGGTGTATCCGAAGGCGAAGCTGGCGTACAACAACTCGCCATCCTTCAACTGGACGCTGAGCTTCCGCCAGCAGGTCTACGACGCCTGGAAGCAGGAGGGCCAGGACGTGTCGGCCTATGACCGCGCGAAGCTCATGAGCGTGGAGTATGACCAGACGCCGCTGGCCGCCGAGGCGGACAACCGGATTCGCACCTTCCAGGCGGACGCGGCGAAACGGGCCGGCATCTTCCACCACCTGATCACGCTGCCGACCTACCACACGACCGCGCTGTCGGTGGACAACCTGTCGAAGCAGTATTTCGGCGATCAGGGCATGCTGGGCTACGTGAAGCAGGTGCAGCGCGAGGAAATCCGCCAGGGCATCGCCTGCGTGCGACACCAGAACATGGCGGGCTCCGACATCGGCGACGACCACAAGGAGTATTTCTCCGGCGAGGCCGCGCTGAAGGCGGGCGGCGTGCACAACACGATGAACCAGTTCTCGTAACAAGATCGGCGTGGACGCTGACGGCTGTCGGCGTCCCGCCCGGTGCGATGGTTTCCCGATCCGCTCGGCCTGGCCGCCTCGGCGCCAGGCCTTTTCCGTGCGGTGGCTACGCCTGCCGCGTGGCAGTGCCCGTGGCAGCCCCCCGTGGCAGGCCCCCGTGGCAGGCCCCCTTGATCCCCCGCGCCACACCGGCAACCATGCCGGCCGAGGATGAGAGGAAGCGCACATGGCACGTCTCGACGGCAAGGTGGCGTTGATCACCGGCGCGGGCACCGGCATCGGCAGAGCAACGGCGACGCTGTTCGCTCGGGAGGGTGCGAAGATGGTGGTGGCGGAGCTGAACGCCGAGTCCGGCGAACAGACCGCGCAGCTGATCGCGCAGGCCGGCGGCGACGCGATCGCCATCAAGACGGACGTGACGGAGCCGGACAGCATCCAGGCCGCCATCGGCAAGGCGGTGGCGCATTACGGCGCGCTGCATGTGCTGCACAACAATGCCGGCGGGTCGACGTCACGGGATGCCGACGTGACGCAGGCGCCGATCGAGGAGTTCTGGCGCGTCATCAAGCTGGACCTTTTCGGCACCTTCCTGGGTTGCCGCTTCGGCATCCCGGCGATCACCAGATCGGGCGGCGGGTCGGTGATCAACATGTCGTCCACCGTCGCGCTGATGGGGATTCCCGGCCGCGACTGCTACACGGCGGCGAAGGGCGGCATCGCCTCGATGACGCGGTCGATGGCGGTGGAATTCGCCCCCGCGGTGCGGGTGAACGCCATCGGCCCGTCGGTCACCGTCACCGACCGGGTGCGCAAGCTGGTGGAGGGCAACGCCGCGCTGGACAAGATGGCGTCATCGCACCTGCTGGGCCTGATCGAGCCCGCGGACATCGCCAACATGGCGCTGTTCCTCGCCTGCGACGAATCCGCCAGGATCACCGGGCAGGTGTACCCGGTGGATAGCGGCCTCATCATTTCCTGAACGGAGGCGGAACGATGAAGATCAAGCGCGTCGAGCATATCGCCATCGCGGTCGATTCCATTCAGCAATCCCTGGGCCTGATGCGCGACACGTTCGGCCTGGAGCTGGAATATGAGGAACGGCTGGGCCAGACCAGCCTGGCGATGCTGCCGGTGGGCGAGACCTATATCGAGCTGCTGCAGGGCCACGGGCCGGAGTCCGGCGTGACGCGGTGGATCAACGAGAAGGGCACCGGCCTGTTCCATATCTGCTTCGAGGTGGAGGATATCGAGGAAGCCATCGCCGAGCTGAAGGCCAAGGACGTGGCGCTGCAAAGCGAGACCTGGCGCACCGGGCATGGCGGGTCGAAGATCATCTTCCTGGACCCGAAGGCCACCGGCAACTGCGTGATCGAGCTGGCGGAACTTCCCGCCGGACATTGATACGGGACACGTTAATACGGGATACAGGCACATGAACGGGTTCGTCCATCCGGAATTCCTGGTCGAGACGGATTGGCTCGCCGGGCACCTGCGGGATCCGAAAGTGGTCGTGCTGGACTGCACGACGCACCTGATCCCCGATCCGAGGATCACCTACACGGTGAAGCCGGGGCGCGAGGACTTCGAAAAAGGCCACATCGCCGGCGCGCAGTTCTGCGATGTCTCCCGCGACGTGTCCGACACCACGCGGAAATTCAATTTCATGCGGCAGGCGCCCGAGGATTTCGCCGCCGCGATGCGCCGCTTCGGCATCGGCAACGACACGCGCGTGATCACCTACAGCACCGCGAATGTCTGGTGGGCGACGCGGGTCTGGTGGCTGCTGCGGGAATTCGGCCACGACAACGCCGCGGTGCTGAACGGCGGCTACCAGAAATGGGTGCGGGAGAACCGGCCGATCGAGACCGGCCCTGGTCAGCCGCGGGCCGCCGGCAGCTTCACCGTGACGCGGGTGCGTGACTTGATGGTGGACAAGGACGCGGTGAAGGCGGCGATCGGCGATTCCGGCATCTGCACGCTGAACGCGCTGCTGGAAAGCCAGCACAAGGGCAGCGGCGGCAACAGCTATGGGCGGCCGGGCCACATCGCCGGCAGCGTCAACGTGCCGGCGGCAAGCCTGATCGATCCGGACACCAACACCTTCCTGCCGCCCGAGGCGCTGCGCCAACGCCTGGGCGCCGTCGGCGCGCTGGACCGGCCGGTGATCGCCTATTGCGGCGGCGGCATCGCCGCCAGCGCCGATGCGCTGGTCCTGACCATGCTGGGCCATACAAACGTCAAGATCTACGATGCCTCGCTGTCCGAATGGGCCAAGGATCCCAGCCTGCCGATGGAGACGGGCTGAGCCAACGAAGCACGACGGAGGAAACGAAACCAATGCGACTGAAGAACAAGATCGGCCTGGTCACCGCCGCCGGGTCGGGGATGGGCCGCGCCGGCGCGGTGCGCTTCGCCGCCGAGGGCGCGTCGGTCGCGGTCGTCGACCTGAACAAGGACGCGGTGGACGCGGTGGTGAAGGAGATCACCGATGCCGGCGGCAAGGCGATCGGCCTGTCCGGCGACCTGACCAGCGATGATTTCGCCCGCGACATCGTGCGCCAGACGGTGAAGGCATTCGGCGGCCTCGATTTCGTCTGGAACCATGTCGGCACCCCTGGCCCGGCCTCGATCGAGGGGTTGGACTGGAAGGATTACGACATGGCGATGAACCTGAACGTCCGTACCGTGCTGGTGACGACCGAGGAAGCGCTGCCGGAACTGCGCGCCCGTGGCGGCGGTTGCATCCTGTTCACCGCCTCGACCTCCGGCCTGCAAGGCTCGCAGTTCAGCCCGATCTACAATATCGCCAAGTTCGGCATCGTCGGGCTGGTGAAGGGCCTCGCGAAGCGCTACGCGAAGGAGAGGATCCGCGTCAACGCCGTCTGTCCGGGTCCCACCGACACGCCGATGCTGCGCGTCTTCGTTGCCAGGCCCGACAGCCAGCTGCCGGCCGGCGAAACCCCGGAAACGCTGGTGCAGAAGCGGGGCGGCCAGGTGCCGATGGGCCGCCCGGCGCGGCCAGAGGAAATCGCCAACGCGGCGCTGTTCCTGATCTCGGACGAGGCATCCTATGTCACCGGGGTGGCCCTGCCGGTGGATGGCGGCGCGACGGCCTGACCGCAGTGAGTCAATCTCTCCTGGGCAGGCCCGCTTGAGAATGATCTCGTGACCCAGGCAATTGCGAGTCATTCTCAATTAAGCTAACGTCGCGTTCTCCCTGGGGACCTCCTGGCCGCGCTCGCCCGGCCGGGTGGCATCACGGCACAGGACTCGATGATGGGCGAGAACGATCGCACGGCTCTTCTCCGGTATCTGGTGGCGCGCTACGAGGATCTCGTGCGGCGGCTCGCATCGCGGATGGACTCTTCGATCGAGGCGGCGGACGTCCTGCAGGACGCCTACCTGCGCATCGGCCAGGCGGAGACGATCCCCGCCATCCATGATCCGCAAGCCTACATCATCCGTATATCCGCCAATATCGCGGCCGACCGCCGGCGCGCCCGGTCGCGCCAGCGCCTGGAGGATGTCGAGGTGGCCCGCCTGCTGGAAATCGCCGACGACACGCCGGGTCCGGCCGCGCGGGTGGAAAGCCAGAACGAGCTGGCGCTGCTGGACGCGGCGCTGCGGCAATTGCCGACGCGGCGGCGCGCCATCTTCCTGGCGGCGCGGGTGGAGGAGCTGACGCATCGCCAGATCGCCGACCGCATGGGCGTGTCCGTCCGCACGGTGGCCAACGAAATCCGCCAGGCCCTTGACCATTGCGCGCGGTCGCTTGAAAAAGCCGCTCCTTGAGGTTGCAGTCCTGGCCACCCGTGATCGTCTTCCTGACAGGGACAACCCTGCCAGCGGCGAAGGGGGACGGTCCGATGGCCGGACGATGGACACCGAGACAGCGGAAACCACGCGGTGGCTGAGGCCGGTCGCGACGATGACGACAGGCTGGGCTCCGAGGCAAGGGCCTGGCTGGTGCGGCTGACCTCGGGGGAGGCGACCGATGCCGATGCCTGGCAGTTTGGGGTATGGCGCCAGCAGAGTCCCCGCCATGAGGCGGCCTATCGCGATGCCACGCGGCTGTGGCGGGCGCTTGCCCCGGTCGCCCATGGCCAGATGCTTCTGGACCGCGCCGCGCGCGGCCGCCGGGTGCGCCGGCGGGCCTTGATCGGCACGGCCGCCGCGGCTGCCGCCGCCGGCGCGGCGCTGGTCATTGGCGGGCAGCGACTGCAACGCGTGCCATCCCTCGGCGCCTTGATGGCGCAATACCGCACCGGCACCGGGGAGCAGCGCCGCGTCACCCTGGAGGATGGCAGCGTCGTCGAGATGAACACGCGCACCAGCCTGACGGCCCGTTTCAGCGATGCGGAGCGCCGGCTCGACCTGGTGGAGGGCGAGGCCTTGTTCACGGTCCGGCCGGAGTCGGGGCGCCCCTTCGTGGTCAGCGCGGCCGGCGGGGAAACCCGCGCCCTGGGCACCGTGTTCGACGTCCGGATCGGCGACGCGGCGGTGCAGGTCACCTGCCTGTCGGGACGGGTGGCGGTCGAGCGCCTGCAACATGTGGAGCTGTGGCCCGGCCAGCAGGTCACCTACTCCAGCCAGGGGCTGGGCGACATCGTCACCGTGACGCCCGACCTGGTCGACGGATGGCGGCGCGGCGTGCTGGTGTTTCGCGATGCGCCGCTGCGCGAGGTGGTGGCGGAGCTCAATCGATACCGGCCCGGCCTGATCGTGCTGATCGGGGGGGTGGAGACCGAACGCCATGTCAGCGGCGTGTTCCATCTCGACCGGTTGGATGAGGTGCTTGCCCAGATCGAACGGATCGGACACGTGCAGGCGATGTCGTTGCCTGGCCGGATCATCCTGCTGCGCCGGACCGGTTAAAAAAATCGGCGCGGCGTTGCAGTCCGGGCCTTTTGAAAACGTCCCTTCCTTTGAGAGCCGTCCGCGTCGGTGGTGCCGGACGGTGCATGTGGGGACCGTTTCATGCCGGTGGCTGGTGATCGCGTTGCAACCGTAAGGACAGGATCGGCGGCGGGCCGTATATCCTGGCCCGGTGTCGTGCTGGCGCAGGCATGCGTCCTGGCTTGCGCGGCGGGCCCGTCTGTCGCCGTCGCCCAGGGCCAGGCACGGACATCAGCCCTGCCATCCGCCCCAGCCCTGCCATCTACCCCAGCCCTGCCGTCTACCAAGGTGCCGGACGGCGCGGTTTCATTCCGGATTCCGGCCGGGCCGCTGGACCAGGCGCTGGCCGCGTTCGGGTCGCAAAGCGGCTACCAGCTGATCTACGACAGCGGCCTGACGGCGGGCCGCGCCTCGGCAGGGTCGACCGGCTCGATGCCGCCGTGGGCCGCGTTGCAGCGCCTGCTGTCCGGCACCGGCCTGGTGGCGCAGCAAACGGGCGATCATGCCATCTCCCTGATCGCCGAACCGAGTGGCGGGGAGACCGGCATGGTGCTGCCGCCCGTGGAGGTCGAAGGGCAGGGCCGGGCCGGTCAGGGCATCCTGGCCACGCTGCCGCCGGTCTATGCCGGCGGCCAGGTCGCGACCGGCGGGCAGGTCGGCCTGCTGGGCAATCGCGGCGTCATGGACACGCCATACAGCCAGACCAGCTATACGGCGCCCTTGCTGCGCGATCAGCAGGCGCGCACCGTCATGGACGCGCTGCTCAACCAGCCCTCGGCGCGCGATACGTGGAGCAGCCAGAGCTATACGAATGCCCTGACGATCCGGGGATTTCCGGTCAGCTCCTGGGATTTTTCCTTCAACGGCCAGTACGGCGTGGTGCCGGGCCTGGCCTTCGACGCGGGTTCGATCGAGCGGGTGGAGGTGCTGAACGGGCCAAGCGCGCTGCTGAACGGGATGCCGCCGCTGGGCAGCATCGGCGGTTCGGTCAACCTGGTACCCAAGCGTGCCGAGGATGATCCGATCACCCGGCTGACCGCGACCTATGCCACGAACAGCCAGTTCGGCGGACAGATCGATATCGGTCGCCGCTTCGGGGACAACAAGGAATGGGGCGTGCGCCTCAACGCGACGTATCGCGACGGCAACACGTCGACCCACAACCAGTCGCAGAGCCTGGAATCCGTCGCGCTGGCGACGGATTACCGCGGCGACCATCTCCGCGTTTCGCTCGACCTCGGCTACCAGAACCTGGAGGTGCAGTCGCCGCTGCGTCCCACCTATGTGGCGGCGGGTGTCGCGATCCCGCGCGCGCCGTCCGCCGGCTCCAACTGGTTCCAGCCCTGGACCTATGCGCATGCCCAGGACTGGTATGGCGCGTTGCGGGCGGAATACGACATCACCGACAATTGGACGGTGTTTGCCGCGGTGGGGGGCCGGCAGGACAACAGCTATCTGCTCAGCGGCTTCGCCACCATCAACAACGTGAACGGCAACCTGACGGAAGCGCCGTATAACTTCCCTGTCGTCCACAACACCGACTCGCAGCAGGGTGGCATTCGCGGCCGCTTCGAGACCGGGCCGGTGCGCCACGAGGTGTCACTGACGGCGGACCGCGTGCACGATGCCTATGGCAGCCTGTTCCCGGTCGTCGCCACCATCGCGTCCAACCTGTATACGCCGACCTTCATTCCGGAGCCGCTCTATCCGAACCTGACCGCGCCGATCACGACGGCCAACACGCTGACCAGCGTGGGCGCCGCCGATGTCATGTCGATCCTGGATCAGCGGGTCAGCCTGATCTGGGGACTGCGCCAGCAGGAGATCGCATCGCGGAACTACAGTTCCAGCACCGGCGCCCTGACCTCCAAATACGACAAGGGCGCCCTGACCCCGTCGGTCGGCCTGGTGGTCAAGCCGTGGCGGAATGTGTCGCTGTATACCAGCTATATCCAGGGCCTGCAGCAGGGCGGGATCGTCGGCATCGCGTATGCCAACGCGGGACAGGTGCTGCCGCCCTTCGTGTCCAAGCAGTATGAAGTCGGCGCCAAGGTGGATTGGGGCACGGTGACCTCGACCCTGGCGCTGTTCCAGATCACTCAGGCCGGCGGGTCCGTCGATACGGCGACGAATGTCTATACGGCCGATGGCGAACAGCGCAATCGCGGGATCGAGTTGAACAATTACGGCCAGTTGACGGACCAGGTGCGCATCCTGGGCGGCGTGACCTTCCTGCAGGGGGAACTGGTCAGCACCTCGGGCGGCGCCAATAATGGCCATACCGCGCCGGGCGTGCCGAATGTTCAGTTGAACGTCGGCGGCGAGTGGGACACGCCGTTCGTGCCCGGCCTGACGCTGACCGGCCGGGTGATCTACACCAGCCGGCAATACTACGACAACGCGAACACGCAGCAGATTCCGGGCTGGGTTCGTTTCGACCTGGGCGCGCGCTATACATTCGATGTCCGCGGCCAGCCGATCACCATTCGCGGCAACATCATCAACGTCGCCAATGCCGGATACTGGGCGGCGGCCAACCCGACCTATGGCCTGTCGCTGGGGATGCCGCGGACATTCCTGCTGTCGACCAGCATCCAGTTCTGAGGGAGGACTTGATGTCGGCGCGGGCGATCCGGCTCTGGGCATGGACTCACAAGTGGACGAGCCTGGTCTGCACGCTGTTCCTGCTGATGCTGTGCGTCACCGGCCTGCCGCTGATCTTCCACGAGGAGATCGATGGCTGGCTGAATGACGATCCGCCCTACGCAGAGGCGGGCCCCGACGCGGCGCCGGCTCCGCTGGCGCCCATGGTGGCCCAGGCCCAGGACCGGTATCCGGCGGAAACGGTCATCTCCGTCTTCATCGACGATGATGAGCCGCGGGTCCTGGTGTCCATGGCGCCATCCTGGGACGCGTTCATGGATGCGCCCCGCAGCCGGCACTGGCTGGCATTCGACGCCCATACCGGAGCCTTGCGGCAGGACCCGGGGCCGGGCGGCGGTTCGCGGTCGGGCTTCATCCCGTTCATGCTGCGCCTGCATGAGGATCTGTTCGCCGGCCTGTGGGGCGCGCTGTTCCTGGGCGCGATGGGGCTGGTCTTTCTCGCCGCCCTGGTGTCCGGGACCGTGCTGTACGCCCCGTTCATGCGCCGGCTGCGCTTCGGCACGATACGAATCGGCTGGTCGCCGCGGCTGCCATGGCTGGACCTACACACCCTGATCGGCGCGGTCGCGCTGGCCTGGATGGCGGTCGTCGGGTTCACCGGCGCCTTGAACGAAATCAGCACGCCGCTTTTCGCGCTGTGGCAGCGCGGCGACGTCCAGGCGATCGTGGCGCCCTGGCGGGGACAGGCGGCGCCGTCGCATGCCGAGGTGATTTCACCGGACACGGCCTTGCGCACTGCCCACGAGGCGATGCCGGAAATGCGGGTCATCAGCCTGGTCTATCCGGGCGGGCGGATCGGATCGCCGTTCCATGTCATGGCCTGGGCCAAGGGTGACACGCCGCTGACCAGCCGACTGTTCAGTCCCGCGCTGATCGACGCGCGAACCGGCGCGCTGACGGCGGTCGTGCGGATGCCCTGGTATCTGCGGGCGCTGGAGGTGTCCCGCCCGCTGCATTTCGGCGATTATGGCGGGTGGCCGTTGAGGCTGATCTGGGCCGCGCTGGACGGGCTGACCATCCTGCTGCTGGTCAGCGGCCTGTATCTATGGCTGTCACGCGGCCCCCGGGCTGGCGTGCGGCCATCCAATGCCGCGGCCGCGCCTGGCGAGACGGCGGCGCCCGGCCATCAGGCGGCGGAATGACCGGCCGAAACGAATGGGCACCGTCGCCATGGCGCTGGCCGGGATTGCTCGCCGCCGCGACCATGCTGGGTCTTCTCGGGGCGTTGCTGGGCCAGCACGCCGCGTGGTTGTGGATGTCCTGGGGTTTGCTGGTGCTGCCGCCGATCGTGGTGGTCGCCGCCGTCGCCCGCGCGGGCAGGCTGGCCCGGCGGCGGCGGGCGGGACACAGGGGCAGGGGGCGCAAGGTCGAAGGCGGCAAGGGCAGGAGGCGAGGGAGCAGCTTGCCGCCGGCCGGTGGCTCATCGTCACGGATCGGTATCGAAGGCGGCTGAGGCGGCGCCGGTCCAAGTGTATCGGCGGCATGCGGCCAAAGGGGGGGCAAAAAAGGGGGCGGCCAAAGGGGCGGCGGGGGCGAAAGGGACGGCCCGATGGAAGGACGTCCAGCCGGATGCCGGTGTCGTGGCGCAGCTTCCGGCGGCCTGCCCATGGCGGGTCGCGCCATGGGCAGGCGACGGTCGCGGGACGTCGTTACTTGCAGGCGGTGACCATGATCTCCACCAGGACCTCCGGCGCGGCCATCTCGGCCTGGACGCAGGCCCGCACGGGGGCACCCTCCTTCGGCAGCCACGGGGTCCATACCTCGTTCATCGCCACGCGGTCCTTGATGTGCTTCACCCAGATGACCGCCTGCAGCAGGCGGGTCTTGTCGGTGCCGTGATGCTCCAGCATCTCATCGATCTGTGCCAGCACATCGGCGGTCTGGCCCTTGATGTCCTTGCTGGTGTCGCGCGCCGTGATCCCCGGCAGGTAGACGAACCCGTGATACTCGACGGCCTTGGACAGGATCGGGCCTGGCTGCGTGCGGATGATCTTGCTCATTGGGCGGCTCCCGGTTGCATGGAATGCCCGGTTCTAGGCCATCCCGCCGGCCCAGGCCAGAGACCATGCCGGCACTTGACCGGCCGCGCGGCCTGGCGCCCGATACCGCCTGATACCGGTAGTACGGCGCGGGGTGACCATGAAGATCTGTGTCTATGGCGCCGGTGCGATCGGCGGCCACCTGGCCGTGCGGCTGCACCGTGGTGGCGCGCGGGTTTCCGTCATCGCCCGTGGCCCGCATCTGGCGGCGATCCAGGCCGAGGGGCTGACGGTGCATGCGGTCGACGGCACGCACCGGGCGCGCGTCCAGGCCACCGACGATCCAGCCTCGCTCGGCCCGCAGGATGCCGTGTTCGTTACGGTGAAGGCCCCGGCGCTGCCTGCCGTCGCCGCCGGAATCGGCAGGCTGCTGGGGCCGGACACACCGGTCGCGTTCGTGATGAACGGCATCCCCTGGTGGTATTTCCACCACCTGGCCGGTCCGCTGGAAGGCCGGTCGCTGCCGCGCATCGACCCCGACGACGCGCTGAAGCGCGCCCTGGGACCCGGCCGGGCGATCGGCGGCGTGGTCTACTCGGCCAGCGCTGTCACCGCGCCCGCCATCGTCGAGGTGGAGCAGCCGAAAAGCCGCTTCATCCTGGGCGAGCCGGACGGCACCCTGTCGGAGCGGGTGAAGGCACTGGCCGGGCTCATCACCGCGGGCGGCGTCAGCGGCGAGGCGACGCCCGCCATCCGCACCGAGATCTGGAACAAGCTGATCAGCAACCTGGCCGGCGGCACGCTGGCCGTGCTGACCGGCAGCGCGCCGAAACATGCCTATCAGGAACCGGCGGTCCAGGCGGCCGCGCTGCGCGTGATGCAGGAGGCGACGGCGATCGCCCAGGCCCTGGGGGCGGATCCGAGCACCGATCATGAGGTCCGTCTCGGGAACCAGCGCCGCATGGATCACAAGCCGTCCATCCTGCAGGACCTGGAGCTCGGACGGCCGATGGAGATCGACGGCATGTTCGACGCGCCGCTGGCCCTGGCGCGGATGGCCGGCGTCGCCGTACCCACGCTGGAACTGCTGGTCGCGCTGTGCAAGGGCAGAGCCCGCTCGGCCGAATTGTATCGATAGGGGAGCAAACGAATGGAGAAGCGCGCGTTCGGCCGTACCGGCCTGTCATTGTCGATCCTGGGGTTTGGCTGCGGCGCGGTCGGTGGGCTGATGGTCCGCGGCTCACACGCCGACCAGGACACCGCGATCGGCAAGGCCCTGGATGCCGGCATCAACTATTTCGATACGGCTGTGCAATATGGTGATGGCGAGTCCGAACGCAACCTGGGCCGTATCATGAAGGCCAGGAAGCCCGGCGACGCCGTGATCGGCACCAAGGTGCGCGTGCCCTCGGCCCGGGCGCACGAGATCGAGGCGGTGGTGACCGAATCCCTGGATGCCAGCCTGCAACGGCTGCAGAGGGAGCGGGTCGACATCTTCCACCTGCACAATCCCATCACGCTGACCGGCGGCAATGAAACGCTGAGCGTCACCCAGGTGCGCGACAGCGTGCTGCCGGCTTTCGAAAAGCTGCGCCAGGCCGGCAAGACGCGCTTCATCGGGATCACCGCGGTCGGCGATACCGCGGCGGTGCGGCAGGTCATCGATCTGGGCGCGTTCAACAGTGCGCAGGTCAGCTACAACATGCTGAACCCCTCGGCGGCGGAGGCCTTGCCGCCCGGCTATCCGGCGCAGGATTACGGCAGGTTGTTCGACCATACCCGGCAGGCCGGTGTCGGCGTGGTCGGCATCCGCGTGCTCGCCGGCGGGGCGCTGACGGGGACCGCCGATCGCCATCCCACCGCCAGTCCGCCGCCGCCGCCGATCGGGTCGGCGCACGCGTACGAAACGGATCTGCGGCGGGGCATGCGGCTGATGCCGCTGGTCACCGAAGGCTATGCCGACTCCCTGGCGGAAGCGGCGACGCGCTTCGCGATCGGCCATCCCGCGATGGGCACGATCCTGGTCGGCATGGCGACGATCGCGGAATTCGAGGCCAGCCTGGCGGCGGTGCGCAAGGGCCCGCTGCCCGCCGAGGCCCTGCAACGCCTGGCGGCCTTGCGGACCGGTTTCGTGGGAGAAGCCCGATGAAGCGGCTGGCTTTTCTGCTGGGTCTGCTCTGCGCCGCGGCGCCGGCCTTGCTTGCACCCGCGCGGGCGGACGACATCCCCGAGGTCCGGGTCGCCCGCCAGTTCTCGATGGGCTACCTGCAGCTCAATGTGCTGGACCATGAAAAGCTGATCCAGAAACACGCCGCGGCCATGGGGATTCCGCAGGTCAAGGTCAGCACCTTCAAGTTCAACGGCCCGGCGGCGATGAATGACGCGCTGCTGTCGGATAGTATCGATATCGTATCGGGCAGTCCGCAGGGGCTGCTGACGATCTGGAGCCGGACGCGCGGCACCAGCAATGAGATCCGGGCGCTGAACGCGTTGGCGACGCTGCCTTACGTGCTGACGACGAATGATCCGACGATCAAGACGGTCGAGGACATCACGCGCTGCGGCAAGATCGCGGTGCCGTCCGTGAAGGTCTCGGCGCAGGCGGTCAGCCTGCAGATGGCGGCGGCGAAGCAGTGGGGGGTGAAGGCGTTCAACCGTTTCGACAGCCAGACCGTATCGATGTCGCCGCCGGACAGCACCGTGGCGCTGCTGGGCGGCACCGGTGATATCGGCTGCAACTTTGCCGTGCCGCCCTATCTGCAACAGCAATTGCAGGATCCGAAGATCCATCCCGTCCTGAATTCGTTTGACGTGTGGGATGGTCCGAACACCTTCACGGTCGTCTACATGTCGTCGCGGTTCCGCACCCGGAATCCGGTGCTGTTCAAGGCGATCTTCGCGGCGTTGCAGGAGGCGACGGACAGGGTGAACGCGGATCCCGCGACGGCCGCGCGCTACTGGATCGAGGACGGCGATTCGAAACTGTCCGTCGATTTCGTGAAGTCGATCGCCACGGCGCCCGGCACCCGCTGGACGATGACGCCGGAAGGGACGGAGAAGGTGGCCGCGTTCATGCAGGAGATCGGCACGATCAAGGTCAAGCCGGGTTCCTGGAAGGACTACTTCTTTCCGGAGGCGTATGGGTTGAACGGGTCCTGAGGGCTGCCGGCCGGGCTGCCGGCCGGGCGGGGCATGGGTGCCCCATGCCGCGCCTCCCGGCCAGGACGGTGGCCCATCGTGTCGCCGCGATCAGTCGCCCTTGAAGTCCGGCCGGCGCTTCTCCAGGAACGCGTTCACCGCTTCCCGGTGATCCGCCGTCGCGTGGGTCAGCGCCTGCAGGCTGGCGGAGAGTTCCAGCAGCGTGTCCAGCCGCGTGTGCCGTCCCTCGATCAGCAGCCGCTTGGCCATGCGAACCGCATGCGGCGGGTTCACCGCGATGCGGTTCGCCAGCGCCTTCGCCGTCTCCAGCAGCTCCGCCTCCGGCACCACGCGGGACACCAGGCCGCAGGCCAGCGCTTCCCGCGCGTCCAGCATGTCGCCGGTGAACGCCATCTCGCAGGCCTTGGAGTAGCCGACGACGCGCGGCAGCAGCCAGGCGCCGCCGTCACCGGGAACGATGCCGACCTTCACGAAGCTTTCCGCGAACTTTGCCGTTTCCGACGCGATCCGCATGTCGCACATGCAGGCCAGGTCCAGCCCGGCGCCGATCGCCGGCCCGTTGACGGCGGCGATGATCGGCACGTCCAGCTTCTCGAACGCCAGCGGGATGCGCTGGATGCCGAACTTGTAATAGCGCGGCGTCAGCGCCGGCTTTTCCGACCGCTGCTCGAAGTTCTTCTGCATCGCCCGCAGGTCGCCACCCGAGGAGAAGGCGCTGCCCGCGCCGGTCAGGATGGCGACGCGCACCGACCCGTCCTGGTTCAGCCGGTCCAGCGAGTCGACGATCGCATCCACCATCGCCGCCTCGGAAATCGGGTTGCGCATCGCCGGATCGTTCAGCGTCAGCGTCACGATCGGGCCGTCCTGCTGGTAAAGCACCTTATCGGTCATGTTCGTTTCCCTCATGGAAAAATCGGTGTCGCGGCGGAAGCGGTCAGCGCAGGCCCAGGCCGCGGGCGATGATGCCGCGCAGGATCTCCCGCGCGCCGCCGCGCAGGGAGAAGGAGGGGGCGTGCATCATGGTGTGCGCCAGCACCGCGGCGAAATCGCGGGTGGAGCGCTCATCCGGTTCCGCATCGACCAGCTGCCGCGCGATCTCGGGAATCTCCTGCTCCACCAGCGCGCCCAGGTCCTTCACCAGCGCAGCCTGCAGCGCCGGGTTCTCACCCGCCTGCAGCATCCCGGCGACGGAACGGGACAACCGGCGCAGGGTCATGAAATGCGAGGTCAGCCGGCCGATCGCCACCGCGCCGGCATCGCTCGGCTCCGGCCCCAGCGCCCGGATCAGCTCGACGAACAGCTGGAAGGAAGACAGGAAGCGTTCCGGGCCGCTGCGCTCGAACGCCAGCTCGCTGGTCACCTGGTTCCAGCCGTCGCCTTCCTTGCCCAGCAGCGCACCCTCGGGCAGGAACGCGTCCTCGAACACCACCTCATTGAAATGATGCTCCCCGGTCAGGGCCAGGATCGGGCGGATGGTGATGCCCGGCGTGTTCTTCAGGTCGACCAGGAACTGGCTGACGCCGCCATGCCGGTCCTCCGACGAGCCGGTGCGGCAGAACAGGATCATGTAGTGCGACAGATGCGCGAAGCTGGTCCATACCTTGGTGCCGTTGACCAGGTAGCCGCCCTGCACCTTGGCCGCCCGCGTGCGGACCGAGGCGAGGTCGGAACCGACATCCGGCTCGCTCATGCCGATGCAGAAGAACGCTTCGCCGGCGGCAATGCGGGGCAGCACCTGCTTCTGTTCGTCGGTGCCGACGCGCAGGATCAGCGGGCCGGACTGGCGGTCGGCGATCCAGTGCAGCGCCACCGGGGCGCCGGCGGCCAGCATCTCCTCCAGCACCACGTAGCGTTCCAGGGACGAGCGTTCGTGTCCGCCATGCTGTTTCGGCCAGGTCATGCCGATCCAGCCGCGCTGGCCCATCTTGCGGGAGAAGCCGGCGTCCATGCCGGTCCAGGACTCGGCTTTTTCCACAGCCTTGCGGCCCGCCATCTCGGTGCGCAGGAAGTCTCGCACCTCGGCGCGCAGCGCCTCGGCTTCCGGAGACGGCGGGGGCGGCGGAAATGTGAAGGCGTTCACCGGACGGCTCCTCTCGGCCCGGTCGGTGGGTCCCCCGCCGGGTGCTGGATCAGGCGGTAGCCGCGCGGGGCAGGCCGGTCAAGCCGGCGGCGGCGCTATTGCTGCTTCGCCGGACCGGCGTCCAGCAGCGACAGGTTCTGATCGGCCAGGTCCGCCGTGGTGCTGTCCGGATCGGCGCCGCGCGCGTGCTCCCAGTCCTCGCGCGCGCCGGTCAGGTCGCCGGTGCGCTGGCGCAGGATTCCCCGCTCCAGCAACGCGTCGGGGCTGTCCGGGTCCATGGTCAGCGCCTTGTCGATATCGGCTTGCGCCAGGTCGATCCGCCCCAGCTTCCGATACAGCGTGGCCCGCGCGATCAGCGCCTCCGACCGGGTTGAGTCGCGCAGCAGCGCGTCGGTCAGGTCGCGGATGGCCTCCGGGATCGCGCCCAGATCGGCTTCGGCGCTGGCGCGGGTGATCATCAGGTCGACATCGTCCGCGGCCATGCGCAGCGCCGCGGTGGCGTCGTCGCGCGCCTGCTCCGCCTGGTCGACCATGAGCCGAGCCTGGGCGGCCTGGTAGAGCAGGGAGGCCTTGCCGAGGGCGGGGGCGCTGGTCCTGGCGGCGAGCTGTTCCAGAACGGTGGCGCCATCCTCGGGATGGCCAAGCGCGATCAATGCCAGGCCGCGGCAATGCGCCGCGCCATCGCCGCCGCCGGTCGCCTGCCAGGAATCGGCGATGGCGATGGCGCCCTGCGGGTCGCTGGCCAGCGAGGCGAGGCAGGATTCATAGGTATCGCCCTCCGCGATGCGCGGCGGGAACGGGGGGACCGGCAGGTCGTCATCGGCCACGATGCCGGGCTGGTTCGCCGACCAGACCCACCATCCCGCCGCGCCGGCGATGCCGGCCAGGGGGAGGGCGCCGCAAATGAGTGCGACTCGGATCTTGGCCATGACGAATGTTAACCCAGGCGGCCGGAACGGGGAAGTTTTCCACAGGCCGCGCCGGCCGCGCGGTGCCGGACCCGGCGGCCAGAGGACCCGGCGGGCAGAGGACCCGATGACAGGGGGACCTGGCGGACACCGGACCCGGCGGACAGAAAACCTGGCGGACAAGAGACCTGGCGGACAGGGGGGGCGGACGGGGGCAGGCATCAATCCTCGCTGAGCGCTGCCATCAGGCCGGTGACGCCGGCGGGATCCTCCCGCATCGCCAGCCGGCCGGCGGCCAGCCAGGCGAACCGTTCGGTCAGGGCCTTGCGCCGGGCGGCGGGCAGCCGCTCCGTCGCCGGTTCGCGCAGCGCCTCGGCGTCCAGCCCGGCGGTGACGATCAGCCCCGTTTCGGGCGGCAGCACGGCCTGGGGGAAGTCGCAGTCGACGGCGAAGAAGAACTGGTCGCAGAATGGCTGGTATTCGAACCATTTGCCGTCGGTCATGAAGTCGCGCAGCCCTGACTTGACCTCGATGCACACGAAACCGCCGCCCGGCTGCAGCGCCAGGATGTCCGCCCTGCGGCCATTCGCCAGCCGCACCTCGTGCAGCGGCGCCCAGCCCAGCCGCAGGCACAGCCGTGCGGCGGCGCGGCGGATGAGGGCGGCGCGTTCCGGAAAGGAGATGAGCGCGGCCGTGGCGGCCGTCGGAGCGTCCATCAGCCGCCGGGCTCGCCGAGCAGCGCGTTGATCGCCCGCGCCAGCCGCAGGTCCCGGTCGGACAGGCCGCCGGCATCATGGGTGGTCAGCTCGACCGTCACCTTGTTCCAGACATTCGACCAGTCCGGATGATGGTCCAGCTTCTCGGCCAACAGGGCCACGCGGGTCATGAAACCCCAGGCCTCGCTGAAATCCCTGAAGAGGAATTCGCGCCGGATGGCGTCGCGATCCGTCGCCGGCGCCCAATGCGGCGCCAGGGCCGCCAGGTTCGCCCTGTCCGCCGCTGATAACGCTGTTGCCATGCTCTGGTCTCCATGGATCGGCGTTGGGGTGGTCAGCCGAACAGGGCCTGGCGCCGGGCGAGGCTGGCCTCGGACCAGACCGTGCGCGAATCATAATAGGCCTCGAACGCCGGCACGTCCGGCGGCAAGGCGATCCATGGCAGCTTGGAGCGGGTGTAGATATGGACGCCCGGCGGCAAGGCGGCGGGATCATCGAGGGTGCCGACGCGGATGAAGCTCAGGAATTCGCGGCCGCCGTAATGGCTCCATAGCGCGGTGCCGCAGCCGGTGCAGCGGGCGACGTTGTGCGGCAGGCCGCTGTCGGTGGGCATGCCGACCAGCCGGATCGTGCCGCTTTCGCGCCGCACCTGGGCGGTCTCGACCAGGGCGTTCAGCACGAAGGCGGTGCCGGTCTGGCGCTGGCAGTCCTTGCAGTGGCAGCAATGCACGATCAGCGGCTCCACCTGCATCCGATAGCGGACCTCACCGCAGGCGCACCCGCCGGCGTATGGTTGGGCCATGGCCATGTCCCCCGTTTGTTCTCTCACATCCTATCGTATGGAGGGTGCGGCGCAATCGAAAAATCGGCCTGCCGAAGCCGGGGGGACGGCCCGGGCATGGGCGGTGGGCCGGCGTATCGCCTGGTCTCCATCCACCCGCCGCTTGCAATTTCGCGGCGTTTCCGCCATATCCCCGGCGCCGGCAGCGGGACCTCCTGCTGCCGGCAATTCACACGCGGGGAACCTTTCCCGGCCGCGCACGGTCCGGGTCCGGTGCCCGAGGGCTTCCAATCCGAAGGCAGTCCCCGCGGAGGCATCAACCGGACGACAGGAAAGGAGCACGCCAATGGCGATGCCCGATTTCACCATGCGCCAGCTTTTGGAAGCCGGCGTTCATTTCGGCCACCACACCCGCCGCTGGAACCCGCGCATGGCGCCGTTCCTGTATGGCACCCGCAACCAGGTCCATATCATCGACCTGCAGCAGACCGTGCCGATGCTGGACCGCGCGCTGCGCGCCATCCGCGACGTGACCGCCGCCGGCGGCCGCGTGCTGTTCGTCGGCACCAAGCGCGCCGCGGCCGAACAGGTGGCCGAGGCGGCGAAGCGCTGCGGCCAGTACTACATCAACCATCGCTGGCTCGGCGGCACGCTGACCAACTGGAAGACCATCACCGGCTCGATCAAGCGCCTGCGCCAGATCGAGGATCTGGTGGCCGGCAACACCGAGGGCCTGACCAAGAAGGAAGTGCTGGACATCACCCGCGACCGCGACAAGCTGGAGCGGGCGCTGGGCGGCATCAAGGACATGGGCGGCCTGCCGGACATCCTGTTCGTCATCGACACGAACAAGGAGAAGCTGGCGATCGAGGAGGCCAACAAGCTGCACATCCCGGTCGTCGCGGTGCTCGACAGCAACTCCGATCCCGCCGGCGTGACCTACCCGATCCCGGGCAATGACGACGCGATCCGCGCCATCGCGCTGTATTGCGACCTGGTCGCCGGCGCGGTGCTGGATGGCATCAGCGCCGAGCTCGCCGCGTCGGGCGCGGATATCGGCGCGCAGGAGGAACTGCCGGCGGAAGCTCTGGCCGAGGCCGAGGGCGAGCCGGCAAGCGCCTGATCCCGGGATCTGGTCCAAAGGAGAACAGACATGGCAGAGATTACCGCCGCCCTGGTCAAGGAACTGCGCGAGAAGACCGGCGCGGGCATGATGGACTGCAAGAAGGCGCTGACCGAGTCCGCCGGCGTCCTGGATGACGCGGTGGACTGGCTGCGCAAGAAAGGCCTGTCGGCCGCCGCCAAGAAGTCCGGCCGCGTCGCCGCGGAAGGCCTGGTCGCGGTGGCCTCGGCGCCGAACAAGGCCGCCGTGGTCGAGGTGAACGCGGAGACCGACTTCGTCGCCCGCAACGAGGCGTTCCAGACCTTCGTCGAGACGGTGGCGAAGATCGCCCTGGATGTCGGTGACGACATCGAGACGATCAAGGCCGCGCCGTTCCCCGGCACCGGCCGCAGCGTGGCGGACGAGCTGACGCACATGATCGCCACGATCGGCGAGAACATGAACCTGCGCCGCGCCAAGGTGCTGACCGTGAAACAGGGCGTCGTCGCGACCTACATGCACAACGCGCTGCGTCCGGGTGTCGGCAAGATCGGCGTGCTGGCCGCGGTGGAAGGCCCCGGTGAGCTGGCCACGCTGGAGACGCTGGGCCGCCAGGTCGGCATGCACATCGCCGCCGCCCGCCCCGAGGCGCTGGACATCGACGTGGTCGACCCGGCGGCGCTGGAGCGTGAGCGGGCGGTGCTGATGGAGCAGGCCCGCGCCTCCGGCAAGCCGGAAGCGATCATCGAGAAGATGGTCGATGGCCGCATCAAGAAATACTACGAGGAAGTGGTGCTGCTGGAGCAGATCTGGGTGCATGACGGCGAGAGCCGTGTCCGCGCCGTGGTGAAGAAGGCCGGCGTCACCCTGGCCGGTTTCGTCCGCTTCCAGCTGGGCGAGGGCATCGAGAAGCCGAAGGAGGACTTCGCCGCCGAGGTCGCCGCCACGGCCGGCGCGTAGCACGCGCGACTTGTTCCGGCCGCGCGGTGCCGTTACTATCCGGTCATGGAGAAGCGCGGTCCAGCGGTGGCCGCGCTTCTCTGCGTCAATCGGATAGGTTCAGCAAAAACGACGTATCGCGCCCCGGCGATGCGCGATATGAGGTGCCGCCCGCGTTTTCTCCGCCGATCTTTTTCGCGCCGACCTTTTTTCCCATGGGACCCGCATGACACAGCCGGCGATTTATCAGCGTGTTCTGTTGAAGCTGTCCGGGGAAGCGTTGATGGGCCGGCGGGACTACGGGCTGGATACCGAAATGGTCGGCGCCATCGCCAATGACATCCGCGATGTCGTGGCCATGGGCGTGCAGGTCTGCGTCGTGATCGGCGGCGGCAACATCTTCCGCGGCGTGTCCGGCGCGGCCTCCGGCATGGACCGGGCGCAGGCTGATTACATGGGCATGCTGGCGACGGTGATGAACGCGCTGGCGATGCAGACGGCGCTGGAACGCCGCAACGTGCCCACCCGGGTGCAGTCGGCCATTCCGATGTCCTCGGTCTGCGAGCCCTATATCCGCCGCCGGGCGGAGCGGCACATGGAGAAGGGGCGGGTGGTGATCTTCGCCGCCGGCACCGGCAACCCGTTCTTCACCACCGACACCGCCGCCGCCCTGCGCGCCGCCGAGATGCACTGCGACGCCTTGCTGAAGGGCACCCAGGTCGACGGCGTCTATTCCGCCGATCCGCGCAAGGTCGCCGACGCCACCCGCTATGAGAAACTGACCTATCTGGACGTGCTGGCGAACGACCTGGCGGTGATGGATGCCGCCGCGATCAGCCTGGCGCGCGAGAATCACCTGCCGATCATCGTCTTCAACATCCATGCTCCCGGCGCCTTCGCCCAGGTGATGCGTGGCGAGGGGGCGTTCACCCGCATCGTCGAAGCAGAGCTGTAGGGGAGGCAACAATGGCCGCCGCACCGGACCTGAACAGTCTGAAGCAGGATTTGTCGCGCCGCATGGATGGCGCGCTGGAGACGCTGCGCCGGGAATTCGCCGGCCTGCGCACCGGACGGGCGCATCCGGCGCTGCTGGAGCCGGTGCGCGTCGTCGCCTATGGCAGCGAGATGCCGCTGAACCAGGTCGGCACCGTCGGCAGTCCCGAACCGCGCATGCTGACCGTGCAGGTCTGGGACAAGTCGATGGTCTCGGCGGTCGAAAAGGCGATTCGCGACGCCGGGCTGGGCCTCAACCCGGCGGCCGATGGCATGCTGGTGCGGGTGCCGATCCCGCAACTGACCACCGAGCGCCGCAATGAGCTGGCGAAGATGGCGCATAAATACGCCGAAGGCGCCAAGGTCGCGGTCCGAGGCGTCCGCCGCGACGGCATGGAGCAGATCAAGGGGTACGAAAAGAAGCACGAGATCGGCGAGGATCTGGCGAAGAACTGGTCCGACGACGTGCAGAAGCTCACCGACCAGTTCATTAAAAAGGTGGACGAAGCGCTCGCCGAAAAGGAAAAGGACATCCGGCAGGTCTAGAGAGAGCGAGCGCCCCACCAGCATGCCTGTGATTGCCCAGCCGGCTGTCGCGGTTACCGACGCCGTTGAATCCCGACGGCCCGTCGCGGCCTCGGTTTCCACCCCCGTTCCGGCTCATGTCGCGATCATCATGGATGGCAATGGACGCTGGGCCGCCTCACGCGGGCTGCCCCGGGTCGCCGGCCACCGGGAGGGGGCGCAGGCGGTGCGCCGCACGGTGGAGTCCGCGATCCGCAACGGCGTCGGCTGGCTGACCATCTACGCCTTCAGCAGCGAGAACTGGCGCCGTCCGCACAGTGAGATCGTCGACCTGACCGGCCTGCTGCGGCGCTACCTGAAATCCGAAATCCGGGAGCTGGACAAGAACGGCGTGCGGCTGCGCTTCATCGGCGACCGGCAGCGCTTCGACCCGGATATCCAGGCCGACCTGGCGAAGGCCGAGCGGGAAACGCAAGGCAACAAGCGCCTGAACCTGACCATCGCCCTCTCCTATGGTGCCCGCGCCGAGATCGCCGCGGCGGCTCGGGCGGCGGCGGCGGCGGTGAAGGCCGGCCAGCTCGATCCCGCCGCGCTGGTCGAGGACGTGTTCGAAGGCTTCCTGCACACCGCCGGCACCCCCGATCCCGACCTGATCATCCGCACCTCGGGGGAAAAGCGGCTGTCCAACTTCCTGCTATGGCAGGCGGCGTATGCGGAGCTGATCTTCCTGGACGTGCTGTGGCCGGACTTCAACGACAGCCATTTCACCGCGGCGCTCGCCGAGTTCGGGCGGCGCGAGCGGCGCTTCGGCGCCCGCTCCGCCTGAGCTCCGGCCCGCATGGGCCAGCCGTCCACGGGACCGGGACCACGGATGCAAGCCTCCGGGCGGTGGGGCGACTTGCGGGTCAGGATCCTGTCCGCCACGGTGATGATCCCGGTGGCGATCGGCGCCATCGCCCTCGGCGGGGCGGTGTTCACCGTGCTGGTGGCGCTGGTCGGCATCGGCATGGCCTGGGAATGGGTCCGCATGTGCCGGGCGGCATTCGCGCCGCCGACCGTGCTGATGTTCGCGGCGCTGCCGCTGGCGATCATGGTTGCCGCGACGGGCCATGTCGGCCTCTCAATCCTGCTGCTGCTGGCTGTCACGCTGGCTGCCTTCCTGCGCCCGCAACCTGCGGCGCATGACCGGCTGCTGCCGCTGGGCCTGCCCTATCTGGGCCTGGGGGCGATCGCGCTGACCTGGCTGCGCATCGGGCCGCCGGACGGGTTCGCGCTGCTGGTCACGCTGCTGCTGGTGATCTGGGCCAGCGATATCGGTGCCTATCTGGTCGGCCGGGTGGCCGGCGGCCCGAAGCTGGCGCCCCGGATCTCGCCCGGCAAGACGTGGTCGGGCGCTGTGGGCGGCCTGGCCGCGTCGATGGCGATCGGTGCGCTGGCGGCGCCCTGGATCGGCGCCGGCGACCGCATCGGCCACGCCGCGCTGCTGGCCGGTCTGGTCGGTTGCGTCGGGCAGGCGGGCGATCTGCTGGAAAGCGGCTTGAAGCGGCGCTTCGCCGTCAAGGACTCCAGCGCGCTGATTCCGGGCCATGGCGGCCTGCTGGACCGGCTCGATGCCGTCCTGACCGCGGCGCCATTGGCGGCTATACTAGCCTTGGTCCTGGAACGTGGTGTAATCCATTGGTGATGACAGCCGAGACAACCGCTTCCGCCGAGTCGGCCTTCCCGCGTTTCGTTTCGGTCCTGGGTAGTACTGGCAGCGTCGGAACGCAGACCGTCGACCTGTTGCTTGCCGACCGGGAACGGTTCGCCGTTCGCGCACTGGTCGCTGGCCGCAACGCGGAGCTGCTGGCCAGGCAGGCCATCGCCCTGCAAGCCGAATATGCCGTGGTGGCGGATGAGCGGGCCTATCCGGCGCTGCGCGCCGCGCTGGCCGGCACCGGGATCGAGGCGGCGGCCGGCGCCCATGCCGTCGTCAACGCCGCCGCCCTGCCGGCGGACTGGACCATGGCGGCGATCACCGGCGCCGCCGGCCTGGCCTCCACCCTCGCGGCGATCCAGCGCGGTGCCTATATCGGCCTGGCCAACAAGGAAGCCCTGGTCTGCGCCGGCGACGTCATGCTGCGCGCGGTCCGGGATGCTGGCGCGACCCTGCTGCCGGTCGATTCCGAGCACAATGCGATCTTCCAATCGCTGGCCGACGGCAACCGCGGCGCGGTGGAGAAGATCGTGCTGACCGCGTCCGGCGGCCCGTTCCGCACCGCCAGCCTGGAGGAGATGGCCGCCGCCACGGTGGAGATGGCGCTGCGCCACCCGATCTGGTCGATGGGCGCCAAGATCAGCATCGATTCCGCGACGATGATGAACAAGGGCCTGGAGGTGATCGAGGCGGCGCGGCTGTTCAGCCTGTCCGACGCCGCCATCGAGGTCCTGGTGCACCCGCAATCGGTCATCCACGGCATGGTGCACTACCAGGACGGCTCCGTCCTCGCGCAGCTCGGCTCGCCCGACATGCGGGTGCCGATCGCGCATTGCCTGGCCTGGCCGCGGCGCATCGCCACCGCCTCACCCAGGCTGGACCTCGCCCAGGTCGCACGGCTGGAGTTCTTCGCCCCCGACACGGTCCGCTTTCCCGCCCTGCGTCTGGCGCGCGAGGCATTGCAGGCGGGCGGTGGAACACCCACCATTCTGAACGCGGCGAACGAGGTCGCGGTCGATGCTTTTCTGAAGCGCCGGATCGGCTTTCTCGATATTGTCGCCACGGTGGACCGGGTCCTGCAACGGCTCGGCACGCCTCCCGCGGCGTCGCTGGAGGATGTGATGGACCTCGATACCGCGGGCCGGCAGGCGGCGCTGCAGTATGTGGGGGCTGCCGCCGCGTAACCTCTTGTGACCGGAAAGGCCGGACCGTGTTGACCGCTATCCCGGATGTTGTCCGCAGCATCCTCGCTTTCGTCGTCGTCCTCGGCGTCCTGGTCTTCGTGCATGAGCTGGGGCACTACCTGGCGGCGCGCTGGCGCGGCATCCGGGTGGAGGTGTTTTCGATCGGCTTCGGCCAGGCGCTCACCTCCTGGACCGACCGGCACGGCACGGTCTGGAAGCTCGCCTGGCTGCCGCTCGGCGGCTACGTGAAGATGCACGGGCAGGAGCGGCCCGAGGATGTGCCACAGGAGGTGCGGGACAGCTGGATCGCGGGCGAGACGTTCCAGGGCAAGTCGGTGGCGTCGCGCGCCATCGTGGTGGCGGCTGGTCCGTTCGCGAATTTCCTGCTGGCGGTGGTGGTGTTCGCCGGCCTGTTCCTGTTCGCCGGCCGGCCGGTGACCTTGCCGGTGGTGGCCGAGGTGCTGCCCGCCAGCGCCGCCGCCCAGGCCGGGATGCTGCCGAACGACCGGATCATGGCGATCGACGGCAAGCCGATCCAGACATTCGGGGATCTGCAGAAGATCGTCTCCACCCATCCCGGCGATACGCTGCGGATGACCATCGTCCGCGGCGACACCGACCGCGTGCTGCCGGTGACGATCGGCTCGCATGAGGCGGACGGCCACAAGGTCGGCCTGCTGGGCATCAAGGGCGGCGCCGTGACCTTCGAGAAGATCGGCGTCGGGGCCTCCCTGTGGGGCGGCGTGACCCAGACCTGGATGATCACGCGGGATACCCTGGCGGGCGTGGCGCAGATGTTGAGCGGCTCGCGCGGCACCGAGGAGCTGGGCGGCCCGCTGCGCATCGCGCAGATGTCGGGCGAGGTGGCGCAGCTGGGCATCGCCAGCCTGATCTCCTTCATCGCCGTGCTGTCGGTGAACCTGGGGCTGATCAACCTGTTCCCGATCCCGGTGCTGGATGGCGGCCATCTGGTGTTCTACGCGGTGGAGGCCGTCCTGGGCCGCCCGCTGTCGCCGCGCGCGCAAGAATACGCGTTCCGCTCCGGCCTCGCGGTGCTGGCCGGGCTGTTCGTGTTCGCCACCTGGAACGACCTGTCGCATATCGGCCTGTTCCGCTGGGTGGCGGGCCTGATGGGATAGAAGGCTGGCGGCCCCCGCCTTTACGACGCCACCTGCAGCCGCAGCGCAGCCTCGCCCAGCGCGACCTGGCGTTGCTGCCGCGGGCCGCGGGCGATCGACAGCGTGGCGTCCAGGTCCGCCAGGATCGCGCCCAGCCGGATCGCCGCCGGGGTTTCCGGGGCCAGCAGGGCGGCCAGCGTCCGCAGCCGGTCCAGCAGGTCCGCCGCCAGCACCCGCAGCCCCACCAGCGTGGCATCGCCGGTGCGCAGCGTGCCGGCGTCCAGGCGCGCGACCAGCGCCTCGGCCCCCGCCGCGAAGACATGCGTCAGGCCGGCAATGCCCCCCAGCGCCTCGGCCTGTTCCGCCAGCGGCGTCCCCCGCAGCTGGGCGACGGCGTAGCGCAGCGCGCCCAGCGTGGCGAAGGTGCCCACCGCGTCTTCCACGTCGCGGAACGGCAGGGCCAGGCGCTCATACGCCGAACCGGGATCGCCCACCGCGGCATCGGCCGGGACGACGCAGCCATCCAGGGTCAGCAGGCAATGGCGTGACGGGCGCAGGGCATGGAACCCCGGCATGTCCCGGGTGGACAGGCCGGGAGTGCCGCGCGGGACGATGAAGGCGCCATAGCGCTTGCGCCCGGCTTCCTCGGCGGTGATGGCGACCACGATGATCGCCTCGGCCGACGGCCCGTTGGTCACCCAGGCCTTCTGGCCGGTGATGCGGATGCCGGCGGCAACCGGCTCCGCCCGCGTCGTCAGCAGTTTCGGGTGGGCACCGACCTTGGGTTCCGAGATCGCCACGGCCAGCGCCTTGCCGCGCCACGCGGCGCGCTGCGCCTCGGTCCCGGCCGCCAGGAAATGCCGGTACACCAGGTGCCGGCCGCCCCAGACGCTGGACACGCCCGGCAGACCGGTCCGCTCGACCAGCGCGGCCTTGATCCGCGCGATGGCGGCGTAGCTGGGCGGCGGGTCCAGCAGCCCGGCTTCCGCCATGCCCGGCAGCGGATCCGTGGCGGGGTCCGGGCAGGCGGCGAACCAGGCGTCGACGCGAGCCGCGATGTCCGGCGGGGACGGATTCATGCCTTGGCGCCTTCCTGGTTACGGTCAATCGGCCGCGCCGGTCCGTTGGTCATCGCGCGGCGGGGGCCGCCGCATGGTCTGCTCCGGTTCGGCCGGTCCGGCAATGCACCGCGTCGCCCGGCATACGGAGTCGGCACCCCCGCGCCCCCGCCGCGGCGCAGGCGGGCATATGGTACCGGCGGTGTTTCCGCTTTTCCCTCATCACGTTACACGCACCCCCTATACGATCGCGCGGGAACCCTGGTACTAGCACTCCCGCGCGGCTTGGTTATGGTGCATATCAGCTCGGCCGCTCGATTCGGACGTTTGGATTTCTCGGCGCATACCTGCCTGTTGGGGGGACCAGCCTCTTGTTGATGACACGTGCCGCGCGGCTGGTGGCCGCGTGCCTGCTGCCGATGCTGGTTCATAATGCCGCCACCGCACAGACCTCGCCGCCGCGCCGGACCGACGTTCCGCGGCAGGCTGCCCGGCCGGCGCCGCCATCGGGAACGATCCAGGACATCCGGGTGGAAGGCAATCAGCGGATCGAGACGGGCACCATCCTGTCCTACCTGCTGGTGCAGCCCGGCGACGCGTTCGACCGCGACCGGCTGGACCGCAGCCTGAAGACCCTGTACGCCACCGGCCTGTTCCAGGACGTCCAGCTGAACCGCAGCGGCAATACGCTGCTGGTGAAGGTGGTCGAGAACCCGATCGTCAACCAGATCGCGTTCGAGGGGAACCACAAGCTGACCGACGAACAGCTGAGGCCCGACCTGCAGCTGCGTTCGCGCGCGGTGTTCACCCCGGCCCGGGCCGAGGCCGACCGGCAGCACATCCTGGACCTGTATGCCAAGGCCGGATACTACGACGCCACGGTCGAGCCGAAGATCATCCGCCTGCCGGACAACCGTGTGAACGTGGTCTTCCAGATCACCGACGGCTCCGCCACCCTGATCTCCAAGATCGTCTTCACCGGCAACAAGGCTTTCAGCGAAAGCCGGTTGAGCGAGGTCATCAACAGCCGCGAGCAGCGCTGGTGGCGTTTCCTGTCCAGCTCGGACGAATACGCGCCGGAAAAGCTGGCCTACGACAAGGAGCTGCTGCGCCGCTTCTACCTGAAGCAGGGCTATGCGGACGTGCAGATCACCTCGGCGACGGCCGAGCTGTCGCCGGACCGCAAGAGCTTCTTCCTGTCGTTCACGATCAATGAGGGTGAGCGCTACCGGATCGGCAAGGTCACCATCAACTCGCAGCTGCGCAACCTGGCGGGCGACCAGCTTCGGGATGTCCTGCAGATGCAGGAAGGGGATTGGTATGACGGCGACGCCGTCGGCCGCACCGCCGACCTGATCGAGCAGGAAGTGCACAATCGCGGCTATGCCTTCGTGGAAGTACAGCCGCGGGTCGAGCGCGACACCAAGAACCATATCATCAACCTGACCTTCGACGTCGGCGAAGGCCCGCGCGTCTATGTCGAGCGCATCGACATCGTCGGCAACACCCGCACCAAGGACAAGGTGATCCGGCGCGAGTTCCAGCTGGCGGAAGGCGACGCCTATAACGCCGACGCGATCCGCCGCACCAAGACCCGGCTGACAGACCTGGGCTACTTCCAGAACGTCGACATCCAGACCAGCCCGGGATCGGCGCCCGACAAGGCGATCGTGACCACCACGGTGGCCGAGAAGTCGACCGGCGAGCTGACCTTCGGCGGCGGCTACTCGACCGACGCCGGCGCGCTGCTGGATATCGGCCTGTCGGAACGCAACATCGTCGGCACCGGCATCGCCGCCAGCATCAACGGCACGCTGGCGCAGAAGCGCAGCTCCATCCAGGGGTCGATCACCGACCCGTATTTCCTGGATCGCAACCTGGTCGCCGGCCTGGACGTCTTCTTCATCCAGACGAACTATCTGGGCACCGAACCGTATGACGAGCGGCGGCAGGGCTTCTCACCGCGCATCGGCTATGCGTTCAACGACCATCTGCGCCAGGTCTGGAGCTATTCGCTGGTCAATCGAACCGTGTTCGACGTGTCGGACTATGCCAGCCCGTTCATCACCAATGAGGCCGGGACCACGTTGCTGTCGCAGCTCAGCCAGGTGCTGACGCTGGATTACCGCGACAGCCGCGTCGACCCGCACAAGGGCTACATCGTCGAGGCGGGCGCGGATTTCGCCGGCCTGGGCGGCGACGTGAACTTCCTGCGCGGCAACATGAACGGTGCCTATTACTTTCCGCTGGAAAAATACCTCGGCAATCCGGACTGGGTGCTGAAGGTCAGCGGCAGCGTCGGCTATCTGGACCTGCTGCCCGGCGGGCGTGAGATGATCATCGACCGCTTCTTCCTGGGCGGTGACAATCTGCGCGGCTTCCAGACCGGCGGCGCCGGCCCGCATGACGAGATTTCCGGCGATCCGGTAGGCGGCCGCTTCATCTGGACGCAGTCGACCGAGTTGCGCTATCCGCTGCCGGTGTCGCCGGATCTGGGGTTGACCGGCCGGGTCTTCGTCGATGTCGGCGGGCTGACCCAGGCGGGTTTCCGCAACAATGGCGGGTGCGTGGTCAGCAGCACGCAGAATTGCGTGATCCTGCAATCCGGCACGCCCCGCGTCGGTGCCGGTTTCGGCATCTCCTGGAAGACCGCGTTCGGTCTGATCAACGTTGACCTGACGCCGTTTGTCTATAAGCAACCGGGCGATCAGACCCAGGTCTTCCGCTTTGGTTTCGGTACGAGGTTCTAGTGATTTCCAAATTCGTTCATGGCGTGGGCGCGGCCGCGGTGGTCGCGCTTCTGGCGCAATCCCCCGCCGCTCTGGCACAGCAGGGTGGCGGCTGGTTCGTCCCGAACCAGCCCAAGCCGCCGGCGGCGGCTCCGCGCCAGCAGGCCACGCCGCGGCCGGCCCAGCACGTCGCCCCGGCGCAGGCCCAGGGAACGCTGCCCCTGGCCGGCGAGGGCGGCGAGCAGGGACTGACACCGCAGCAACTGCAGATGCAACTGCCGCCGGCGCCGGACGTGCCGCCGATGGCCAAGGGCTCGCCGACCCCGGCGGCCATCGTCGGCATCCTGTCGGTACCGGACGTGCTGCGCGTCTCCACCGCCTATCAGAATGCCTACAAGGAGCTGAACAGCCGCGCCCAGAAGCTGAATGAGGACGCGCAGAAGGAACAGGCCACGCTGCGCGACATGGGCCAGGCCTTCGCCAACGAACGCGCCAAGCTGAGCCCGGAGCAGATCCGGGCCAAGGAACGCGAGATCCAGGACCGGGCGACCGAGGCACAACGCAAGTTCGGGGAGCGGAACCGGATCATCCAGGAAGCCGGTCAGTACGTGATGGCGCAGATCAACCGGACCATGGAGCAGGTGGCCCAGCAGGTAGCGCTGTCCCGCGGCGTGAACCTGGTGCTGAACCGCGCGCAGATCCTGGGGACGACCGCCGATTTCGACCTGACCCCGGCGGTCGCCGAAGTGCTGAACAAGGTGCTGCCGTCGGTCGTCGTGCCGCCGGACGGGGTATCGGTGATGTCGATGACGCCGCCGAAGCCCGAGGAGAAGCCGGCCGCGACGCCGGCCGCCGCCCCGGGTGCGGCGACCACGTCGGGAACCACGGCGGCGCCGTCCCAGGCGGCTCACCCGGCGACCAAGGAGTCAGCCAAGCCGGCGAAGAAGCCGTAGTCATGGCCGCGGGTGCGGGGATGGCGCCGCTGCCGGGTGATGCCCGATTCTTCAGGCGCACCGGTCCCCACACCCTGGCGGCGGTCGTCGACGCGGCCGAGGCCGAGGCGCCCCCGCGCCGGCTGATGCTGCACGGCCTGGCGCCGCTGGGCGCGGCGACCGGCCGCGACGTGACGTTCTGCGTCCTCAACCGGAAGCACGAGGCGGCGCTGAGGGCCACCGGCGCCGCCGCCGTCATCGTGCATCCCGACATGGCCGGCATGGTTCCCGATACGGCCGTGGCGATCGTCGCCGACGATCCCACCGCCGCCTGGGCCAGGGTGGCCGCGCTGTTCCATCCACCGCCGCCGGTGACGCCGGGCATCCATCCGTCGGCCATCGTCGCGGCAAGCGCGCGGATCGATCCGTCGGCCGAGCTGGGGCCGATGGTGATCGTCGGCGAACACGCCGTGATCGGACCCGGGGTCCGGGTCGGCGCGCAGGCGGTGATTGGGGACGGGGTGGCGATCGGCGCGGATACCCGCATCGGCGCCCATGTCTCGGTGTCGCACGCGCTGCTGGGCCAGCGGGTCTTCCTGTATCCCGGCGCGCGGATCGGCCAGGACGGCTTCGGCTTCGCCTTCACCGCCAACGGCTTCCTGAGCGTGCCGCAGGTCGGGCGGGTGATCATCGAGGATGATGTGGAGATCGGCTCCAATACCACGGTCGACCGGGGCACGCTGGAGGATACGGTGATCGGTGCAGGCACGCGCATCGATAACCTCGTGCAAATCGCCCATAATTGCCGCATAGGGCGTGGCTGCGTGCTGACCGGCCAGGTGGGACTGGCCGGATCGGTGATTCTGGAGGATTACGTCGTGCTGGGGGGGCAGGCCGGGATCGCCGGCCATGTCAGGATCGCCAAGGGTGCCCGGATCGGCGCCAAGGCCGGCGTGATGACGGATATCACCCGGCGCGGCGACTATCTGGGCGCGCCGGCACAGCCGGTGAAGGCATTCTTCCGGGAGGTGGCGATGATCCGCAAATGGGTACGCGCCGGCGCCAGGCCGGACCCCACCGCGGAGCGGCGAGACCATGATGCCGCCAAGAGGCACGGCGATGATCCTGCCGCCGCCCGGCACGCAGACAACGGGAAAACCAGTGAAGACGTGGACTGATCACAATGGATGAGGCTGTTAGCCAGGCCGCGCCCGGCAAGACGCTGGATGTCGTCGCGATTCAGCAGATCATGCGCGACATCCCGCACCGCTATCCATTCCTGCTGCTGGATCGCGTGGTCGATCTGGTGCGGAACCAGTCCGCGGTCGGGATCAAGAACGTTTCGGTAAACGAACCGTTCTTTGCCGGCCATTTTCCCAACCATCCCGTCATGCCCGGCGTGCTGATCATCGAAAGCATGGCGCAGACCGCCGCCGTGCTGGTGGTGGAGACGCTGGGGCCGGAGGCCGCCGGCAAGGTGGTCTACTTCATGTCGATCGAGGGCGCGAAGTTCCGCCGCCCGGTGACGCCCGGCGACCAGTTGCGGATACACGTCACCAAGGACCGCAATCGCGGCAATGTCTGGAAGTTCAGCGCGGTGGCGCGGGTCGACGGCGTGTCGGTGGCCGAGGCGACCTATGCCGCGATGATCATGGACCGCGCGGCACCGATCTGACCGCCCCTGGCTCCGACCGCCCCCGGCTCCGACCGCCTCCCGCGGGTCGGGGGGACGGCCGGCATGCCCGCGCGACCGGATCGGGGGTGGTGACCGTCGGCGGGACATAAACGGCATGTCGGACGCCGTCCGGGTGCCGGAATTGATCGCGCCGAGGCCGTTTCCGCTCCGTTATGGCATCCGGTTGCCCTACTCACGCCAAAATCTTATGTGAAACAGAACTTTACGGGCGCGTGCTCGAAACATCGGGCAACAATGATTGAGTTGGTCGATGCGGGGCGCCCCCATACGGTTGCAATGCGGCGAGCGGGCCGCGCGTCGGGGACCATGATTGATGGATACAATGACAGGTGTGCGGGTGAACGTGCCTGACCGTGTGACGATTCATCCAAGCGCCATCGTCGCCCACGGGGCGGAGCTGGGGCCGGGTGTGCAGATCGGCCCGTTCTGCACGGTGGGACCCGACGTGGTCATCGAGGCCGGCGCCAGGCTGGTGTCGCATGTCGTGGTGGAAGGCCATACCCGCATCGGCGAAAAGGCCGAGCTGTATCCGTTCTGCACGGTCGGCCTGCCGCCGCAGGACCTGAAATACAAGGGTGAGCCCACCCGCTGCGAGATCGGCGCCCGCACCCAGATCCGCGAGCACTGCACGATCCATCGCGGCACCGCCACCGGCACCGGCACCACCCGGGTCGGCACCGACTGCATGCTGATGGCGGTGGTGCACGTGGCGCATGACTGCCAGGTCGGCGATCACGTGATCATCGCCAACAACGCGGTCATGGGCGGGCATGTCAGCATCGCCGACCACGCGGTGATCGGCGGCAGCGCGGCGATCCACCAGTTCGTGCGCATCGGGCGGGCGGCGATGATCGGCGGTGTCTCCGGCGTCGAGGGCGATGTGATCCCGTTCGGCAGCGTCATCGGCAACCGCGCGCGGCTGGCCGGTTTGAATGTGATCGGGCTGAAGCGGCGCGGTTTCAACAAGCAGCAGATCAACCGGCTGCACAGCTTCTTCCGCGACCTGTTCCGCCATGAGGGCGTGTTCGCCAACCGCCTGGCCGCCGCGCGGCTGAAATATGCCGGCGACGAACTGGCCGAGGAGGTCCTGGCCTTCATCGACGGCCACAGCCACCGTGGGCTGATCCGGGCGGAATAACCGGCGGCGGCGGAACGCCGGCTCGGCCCCAGCTTGCCCGCCGGTGCCCTGACTGCGATCCTCCCGCCGGGAAACCGGCCAGGAGAATTCCGTCATGAGCGACACACTGCCCACCGCCACCCGCGTCGCCGACCCCGGCATCCGCGCCCTGTACCGGCTGGAAAACCGCTGGCAGGCCTGGCTGGACGTCGAGGTGGCGCTGGCCCGCGCGCAGGCGGAGCTGGGCATCATCCCCGCCGCGGCCGCCGAGGCGATCGCCGCCGCCGCCAGGCTGGAGAAGCTGGACCGCGCCCGCATCGATGAGGGCTTCGCCCGCACCGGCCACACCATCGTGCCTCTGGTGTGGGAGCTGGGGCGCGTCGTCGGCGACCCGCACGGCGGCTGGGTGCACTGGGGCGCCACCACGCAGAACATCACCCAGACCGGCGATCTGCTGGTGCTGCGGCAGGCGCATCGCATCTTCCTGCGCCTGATCGGCGACATCCTGGCCGCGATGGCGGACCTGGCGGAGCGGTCGGCCGACATGGCCATCCCCGGCCGCACGCATGGCCAGCACGCCGTGCCGGCCACCTTCGGCTACAAGGTTGCCGTCTGGATCGACGAACTCACCCGCCATGTCGAGCGGCTGCGCCAGGCCGCGCCGCGCCTGTTCGTCGCCATGCTGGGTGGCGGCGCCGGCACCTTCGCCTCCCTGGGCCGGAACGGACCGCCGGTGCAGGCCGGCATCGGCAAGCAGCTTGGCTTCGGCACCATGGCCGTGCCATCCCGCGCGCTGGGCGACCACCTGGCCGAGAATGTCTGCCTGCTGGGCCTGCTGGCCGCCACCTGCGGCAAGATCGGGCGGGAAATCTACACGCTGATGAAGACCGAGTTCGGCGAGGTGGAGGAGCCGGTGCCGCCGGGCACCGTCGGGTCCTCCACCATGCCGCAGAAGCGCAATCCGAAGCTGTGCCAGGACATCATTGCCGCCGCGGCGGAGATCCGCGTGCAGGTGCCCCTGGCGCTGGAGGCGATGATGACGGAGCACGAGGCCGACCGCACCACCAGCCTGATGATGGATACGGCGGAGCAGCGCGCCTGCATCGCCACCGGCGACATGCTGAGCCGGCTGCTGGAGGTGATCCGCGGCCTGCGGCTGGACCCGGCGCGGATGCGGGCGAACCTGGATCTGGGCAACGGGCTGATCATGGCGGAGGCGGTGATGCTGGACCTGGGCGCGGCGATCGGCCGGCAGCACGCGCATGACGCCGTGTACGACGCGGCGCAGGCGGCCTTCGTGGAAGGCAAGGCGTTCGGTGACCTGCTGGCGGCCGATCCCCGCGTGACGGCCCATATGAGGCCGGAACAGATCCGCGCGCTGCTGGACCCGACCGCGTATACCGGCCTATGTGCCACCATGGCGCGGGAGGGCGCCGCCAAGGCACGCGCCATGGCGATCGCGCTGGGGGCAAGGGAGGTGGAAGCGTGAGCGAACTGGACGTCGAGCACCTGCGGTCCTGGATCGGCAGGCAGGAGACGCTGGAGGACCGGGTCACGCGGTTCCCGATCGCCGCGCTGTCGGCCACGCTGGATCGCGACGACCCGGCGCCGAGACCTGGCGACCCGCTCCCGCCGCTCTGGCACTGGCTCTATTTCCTCCCCACCGCTCGGCAGTCCGCCCTGGGGCCGGACGGGCATCCGGCGCGCGGCGGCTTCCTGCCGCCGGTGCCGCTGCCACGGCGCATGTGGGCCGGCGGGCGGCTGAACTTCCACCAGCCATTGCGGGTGGAGGAGGCGATCACCCGCACCTCCACCGTCGCGGATGTCACGGTGAAGCAGGGCCGCGCCGGCGCGCTGTGCTTCGTGCTGGTCCGGCATGAGATCAGCGGCGAGAACGGCAAGGCGGTGACCGAGGAGCACGATATTGTCTATCGCGGCATGCCCGCGCCGAACGAACCGCCGCCGGCACCGAAGGCGGCGCGCGCCGATGGCGTGTGGCGGCGGGACATCCGGCCGGACGATACGATGCTGTTCCGGTATTCGGCGCTGACCTTCAACAGCCATCGCATCCATTACGACCGCCGCTATGTGACGGAGACGGAAGGTTATCCCGGCCTGATCGTGCATGGCCCGCTGATCGCGACCCTGCTGATGGACCTGCTGCGCCGGAACAGCGAGGTGCCGGCGGCATCGTTCCGGTTCAGGGCCGTCAGCCCGTTGTTCGATATCGCGCCGTTCTCGGTGCATGGGGCGCGTGACGGCGACGGCGGGGCCGCGCTGTGGGCGTGCAATGCGCAAGGCCATCTGGCGATGGACGCCGAGGCCCGCTTTGCCGCCTGAGTGGCCGGAACGGCCCGGACGGTCCGCGGGCAGCGCCGCGGGCGTGGCGCCGCGCGGCGGTCACCGGCTGTCGCGGCGACCGCTTCGGCGACGCCGGTCAAAATGTCGAGAGCGGCCGGTATCCGGCGTCGGTTGCAAGGATCCGATATGTCACCATCTGGCCGGATGACAGGCGGTCTCCAAGGCCGCCCCGCCCGATGGCGGGTGCCGGTGAGCCCGGCCGTGGGCGGAACTCTGTGCCGCGCCGAGGGTTTGTGGTTCTGCAGCGAGTGCTCTTAAGTGCCGGCTCTTGCAGCGGGCCGGCGGCCGGGCGAAGCCGCGCCACCAGCATGCACCCGACAGGCACCCCTGGGCGGCGTCCAAAGGGGGCGCCCGGAGGGGACGTAACGAGGGATGCGCACAGGAGAGGCTATGGACGACATTCTGGCGCATCGGGCGTCGCCATGGACGCGGCTGCTGGACCGGTACCGCGGCGTGCGGGACCACACCGACATGCTGGCCCGCGGGCTGAGCGCCGAGGACCAGTGCGTCCAGTCGATGCCGGATGCCAGCCCGGTGAAATGGCATCGCGCCCACACGACCTGGTTCTTCGAGCAGTTCGTGCTGGTGCCGTTCCAGCCGGGCTACCGCGTGTTCGATCCGGGCTTCGGCTACCTGTTCAACTCCTACTACGAGGCGGTGGGGGCCCGGCACCCGCGGCCGGCGCGCGGCCTGCTGACCCGTCCGCCGGCGGAGCAGATCAGCGCCTATCGCCGCCATGTCGATGCGGCGATGCAACGGGCGGCGCTGCCGGACGCGGCGCTGCCGATCGTGGAGCTGGGGCTGCAGCACGAGCAGCAGCACCAGGAGCTGCTGGTGACGGATATCCTGCATTTGTTCTCGATGAACCCGCTGACGCCGGCGGCGATGCCGTGGTGGCCCGAACCGGAGGGCGATGCCGAGCCGACGACCTTCCTGACGGCGGGCGAGGGCCATTACGAGATCGGATTTTCCGGCGACGGGTTCTGCTTCGACAACGAAACGCCGCTGCACCGCGTGTGGCTGCCGGGGTTCGCCATTGCGTCGAGGCTGGTGCGCAACAGTGACTGGGCGGACTTCATCGCGGACGGGGGCTACCGGACCGTGTCGCTGTGGATGTCCGACGGCTGGGCGGCGGCCCGGGCGGAGGACTGGCAGGCGCCGCTGCACTGGCGGCAGGATGATGGTGCCTGGTTCCAGTTCGGGCCCGGGGGATTGCAGCCACTGATGCCCGACGCGCCGGTGCGCCATGTCAGCTGGTATGAAGCCGACGCCTTCGCTCGCTGGGCGGGTGCTCGGCTGCCGACCGAAGCGGAATGGGAAGCCGCCGCCACGCTGCCGGAGATGGCGGAGCAGACCGGCCATGTCTGGCAATGGACGGAAAGCGCCTATCGGCCCTATCCCGGATACCGCCCGGCACCGGGCGCGATCGGTGAATACAACGGCAAGTTCATGGTCAACCAGATGGTGCTGCGCGGCGGGTCGGCCGCGACGCCGGAGGGACACACCAGGCCGACGTACCGGAACTTCTTCCATCCCGATAAGCGCTGGCAGTTCAGTGGGCTGCGCCTGGCCAGGGATCTGTGACCAGAGATCTGTGACCGGGGATCTGTAACAAGGGCGACCTGCAGCAGGAGCGAAACGTGCCGAACGATACCGGACTTTGGCCGCCCGCCCGGAAGGACGGCGACGCAGAGCGGAACGGGCAGACGGGCGGCCCGCCGCGCGACGACGTTGCGCGGGCGGCGCTGGCGGGGCTGACGGCGACGCCGAAGACCTTGCCGCCCTGGCTGTTCTACGACCCGGAAGGCTGCCGCCTGTTCTACGAGATCACGCGGCTGCCGGAATATTACCTGACCCGCACCGAGGACTCCGTCCTGGCCGCCCATGTCGCGGAGATGGTGCCGGACACGATGCGGCATGCCACCCTGGTGGAATTCGGCGCCAGCACCGAACACAAGGCACGCCGCCTGCTGGACCTGCGCGACGCGGCGGGCACGCCGGTGTTCGATACGTTCGTGCCGGTCGATGTTGCCCAGGCGGAACTGATGGCGATGCGTGCCCGGCTGGCGCGGTCGCATCCGGCGCTGCGCGTCAAGCCGGTGGTGGCCGACTTCATGCGGCCGCTGGCGCTGCCCGGGCTGACGGGACCGGTCATGGGCTACTTCCCGGGCTCGACGATCGGCAACCTGAATCCGGTGGACGCGGCCGATTTCCTGGTTCGGGTTCGCGCGGCGCTGGGTGAGGGGGCGTGGCTGCTGCTGGGAGCGGATCTGCGCAAGGACCCGGCGATCGTGCTGCCGGCCTATGACGACGCGGCGGGCGTGACGGCGGCCTTCAACCTGAACCTGCTGACCCGCTTGAACCGGGAGGCGGACGGCCGGTTCGACCTGGCGGCGTTTGCGCACCGAGCCGTGTGGAATGACCGGGACAGCCGGATCGAGATGCACCTGGTGTCGAGGACCGAGCAGTCCGTGCCGGTTGCCGGCCGGACGATCCGGTTTCACGAGGGTGAAACGATCCACACGGAGAACAGCTACAAGCATCCCCCCGCCGCGCTGCGGGCATTGGCGCGCTCCGCCGGATGGCAGGCGGAACGCAGCTGGACCGACGCGGCCGGCTGGTTCGGCGTATTCCTGTTCCGGTCCTGAGCCGCACCATCCGGCGCGGCGCTTAACCGGTCACGCACCCGCCTCATGTCGGGTTGCCCGTCGTGGGGCTGCCGTCATGGGGGTACCCGCCACGACGAAGCGGCCCCGCCGGCACCCGGGCGGCCTGGCCTGAGAGGGATGCTCGCCGCCGGAATCTGGAGGGGAAAGCCGTCCGGCGCCCTTATACGGGCGTGGCGGCCGCCAGATGGCTGGACGGGGCCTCGCACTCGCCGACCAGCAGGCCGCGCAGGTGCAGGCGGGCTCGGTGGACCCGGCTCTTGAGCGTGCCGACGGCGCAGCCGGTTTCCTCGGCCGCGTCCTCGTAGGATTTTTCCTGCAGCACCACCATGAACAGCGCCTCGCGCTGCTCGTTTGGCAGGTCCTGCAGCGCGTGGCCCAGCTCGCGCAGGGCCGTCCGGTCCTCATGCGTCGCGGCGACCGGCTGTTCCGGAATGGTTTCGATATCGGCGAAGATCTTCCTCCGGCGAACAGAGCTGATGAAGTGATTGATCATGATGCGCCGCACCCAGGCGGCGAAATTGGTGCCGGGGATGAAGCAGTGGCGGGCGGCCAGTGCCTTGGTGGCGACGTCCTGGGTCAAATCATCGGCTGCGGCCCGGTCCCGCGTCAGGGCCAGGGCCCAGACCCGCATTTTCGGCATGAAGATAATGAGCTGTTCGTGGAATTCGTCCGTCATCGCAATCTCCTGATGAGCGAGGCGTCGCGTGCCCCCATCACCTGTGGCGCGAGACGAGCACGGGCAACCGGCCTGACGGGTTGGTGATCGGCCTCCGTCCGACGGCTCTCGCACAGGTGATCGAAAACGCGGCGGATCGATGCAACCGCGGGGCTTGGCGGGGGCCAAGGTTTCGCGAACCGTGCGGCGACGGGCAGGAGCGAGAAGTCATACTACCAAAGATAGTATTTCTTTCGTGAACCTCGACGTAGGGGCGTGACTGCGCGGTCATTTCTTGTCGCATTTCCGTTTGCGGCTGCTGTAAGACCGTCCGCATGCGCGCATTGCTGTGTTTTTTCCTTCTGGCGCCGGGATTGGCCTTGGCCGGGCAGGACTTTCCGGAACAGGTGGCAATGCAGTTCCCGTCGCCGGTCCGGCCGGCGACGATGAGGCCGGCGACGATCCGGCCGGTGGCCGACCGGCCGATCCAGCCGCGTCCGGCCAGCTCCCGCGGGCCGCGCTCGCCGGTCCTGGATCCGGCCGGGCAATGCGAGTCCGCCGTCGCCGCGGCCGAGGACGCCGGCCGCCTGCCGCCCCGCCTGCTGGGCGCGATCGCATTGACCGAAACCGGCCGCAAGGACCCGAAGACCGGCACGTTCCGCCCCTGGCCCTGGAGCATCAACGCCGAAGGGCAGGGTCAGTTCTTCGCCTCGGCCCAGGATGCGATCGCCGCGGTGAAGGATCTGCAGGCGCGCGGCGTGCAGTCGATCGATGTCGGCTGCATGCAGGTGAACCTGATGTATCACCCGCGTGCCTTCGCCTCGCTGGAGGAAGCGTTCGATCCGCGCCGGAACGCGCTGTACGCGGCCCGGTACCTGAACGCGCTGTATGGCACCTATAAGGACTGGGTCCAGGCCGCCGGAGCCTACCATTCCGAGACGCCGTCGCTGGCGGAGCCCTATCGCCAGCAGGTATTGGCGCGCTGGCAGAACCCGACCTTGAAGAACCGGACGCCACCGGCGGTGCAGTATCGCGATTTCGTGGCCTTCGTCGATGTCTATGGCGCTTTTTCACAGAGCAAGCGCGTCTATGGCGCCTTCACCACGGGCAGCGGCTACCGCTGACCTTGCGGCGCCGTTCCCGGCGACGGCCCTGAAGCGCGAGCGCCTGGAGCCGGCGGTGAGAGGGCATGACTCGCGCCCTTGAATCAAAGAGTTGACGAAGCATGATAAGGCCGGCCTGACCCCATCCTGCTTCAGGACAGGGCCAGCACCACCACCCCGGCGCAGATCAGGCCCACCGCGCCGACCCGCATCGCGCCCAGCGCCTCATTGAACGCGTAATGGCCGATCAGCAGCGCGGCGACGTAGGATACTGCGGTGAACGGCAGCGCCACCGACATCGGGATGCGCCGTAGCGCGACGATGTACAGCAGCGCCGCCCCGCCATACAGCACCAGCCCGACCAGCGTCCTCGGGTCGAACAGCTGGCCCAGGAAGCTCGACGCCCCGGCACCCGCCTTCAGCAGGGCCTGGCCGCCCATGCTGGTGACGATCGCGGCGGCCAGCGCGCTCCAGTACAGGCTCATGCCGCGACCCTCATGCTGCCACCGTCATGCCTGCTCCGGCGGGCCGCCGCGGCGCGTCAGGCGCACCGTGCCCTGCGGCTTGCCATTGGCCGACAGGAAGGTGCGGCCGACATATTCGCCCAGCACGCCCAGGATCATCGACTGCACGCCGGAGACCAGCAGCAGCACCGTCATGGTGGAGGCCCAGCCGGACGGGGTGCCATGGGTGAACAGCGCCTCGGCGATCGTCGCCGCCGCGCCGATGGCGCCGGCGATCGACATGGCCAGGCCGGCGAAGATCGCCACCCGCAGCGGCGCCAGGGAGAAGCTGGTGGCCAGGTTGAGCCATAGCCGGACCAGCCGGGTCAGCGTGTAGTTGGACCGGCCTTCCATGCGCGGCAGGTGCAGCACCGCGATGCTGTCGATGCGCTGGGTGACCTGCATGATCAGGCCGTCCACATAGGGGTAGGGACCGCCATAGCGGGTGACCGCCTGGACCACGAAGGCCGACATGCAGCGGAAGGACGACAGATAGAGCCCGGGCGGCTTGTCCAGCAGCCGGTCGGCGACCGCGTTGGCGAAGCGGCTGCCCAGGTTGCGCCAGCCGGCGTGCTGCTTCAGCGCATAGCGGGTATAGACCGCGTCCCAGCCGCCCAGCCGCGCATGGTCGTACAGGCGCACAACCTCCTCGGGCGGGTTCTGCAGGTCGTCATCCATGGTGATGACGTAGTCGCCGCGCGCGTGCCGCAGCCCGGTCATGACCGCGTTGTGCTCCCCGTAATTCCGAGCGTGCTCGATATAGGTGATCGGGACGCGGGCGGTGGGGAGCAGGGCCTGGATCACCTCGGCCGAGTTGTCGGGGCTGCCGTCATTGACCAGGACGATTTCCAGCCCGCCTTCCGGGCGCAGCTCGGACAGCGCGTCGACCAGGCGGCCGACCGTGGCGGCGCCCCGGTAGACCGGCACGACGATCGACAGTCCGACCTTGCCGTTGCCGAGGCGGACGGGATGCTCATAGGCGAGCGAAACGGTGTCGTTCATGGTTTCTCCGCGACGGCCAGCACCGACCCGCCCGCCGGCAGGGACCAGGGCAGGCGTCGTTGCAGGCGTCGTTCCAGCTCCGTCATGCCGTGCAGCATGGTATCCAGCCATGGCGGAAACACGGCGACGTCGGACGCGGCATCGCCGCGCGCCAGCAGCTTCCGCTGCACCACCATCAATGGCAGCAGCAGCCCGTTCCAGTAGCGGGCCTTGATCCGGCGGAAGCCGGCCTGGGCCAGCAGGGCGGCGGTGGCGCGGGCGGTCAGCCGGCGGGCGTTATGGACGCGCCGGTCATGCGCCGAGGCGAGCCAGGCATAGGCGGGCAGGTTCAACACCAGCCGGCCTCGCGGGCGCAGGACACGCCGGACCTCGGCGAGGGCGGTGACGGGGTCGACGGCGGTGTGGCACAGCACGTCGGCGCTGATCACCGCATCGAACCGGTCATCGGCGAAGGGCAGGGCGTTGACGCTGCCGCGCGCGACCGGCGCGGCCGCCTTGTCCCGCGCCCGGGCCGCGGCGCCCGCGTCCCATTCCAGGCCAGTCCGTTGCAGGTCCGGCCGGCGCCGCCGCAGGAAGGCCAGGAACCCGCCGGTGCCGCAGCCGGCGTCCAGCACCTGGCCGCTGACCCCGGCGAGAGCCTCGGCCAGCCGGACATGCAGGGCGCGGTACCACCACATGCGGTCCTCGGCCTGGTCCATCAGCGTGTATTCGGCGGCGTCCATGGCCGGGTGGTTGCCTCGGGACGGATTTCACCGCAAGTGGTTTGGCGCGTGTCCGGCCTGGCGGCAGACGCGGACCGGCGATGCGGGAGACGATGCTTGCCGATTATCAAGACAACCACGGTGGCAACCGGCGCGGTGGCCCCGGTGGGCGGCCGGCGGCTGACGGATAATGCGGCGGACACGGTCCGCGGCATCGGCCTCGCGGCGCTGGCCTATTGCGTGCTGTCGATCGGCGATGCGTCGGCAAAATGGGCGATGCTGCCGACCAGCGCGGCCTGGGTGCTGCTGTGGCGCGGCGCCTTCGGGGCGGCCACGATCGGGGCGGTGACCCTGGCGCGGCCGAGCGCGGGCGGGCCGGGCGCGAGTGGGCCGAACGCGGGCGGCTGGGCGCGGCTGATGCCGGTGCGCTGGAAGTTATTGCTGGTGCGGGCCGGCCTGTCGTCCTTCACCACCATTGCCTGGTACCTGTCCTGGCGGCGGATGCAACTGGCCGATACCTATGCGCTGGGCTTCACCGCGCCGCTGCTGATGACCCTGCTGGCGGTGCCGCTGCTGCGCGAACGGATCCGCTGGCGTCGCATGCTGTCCACGGTGCTGGGGTTCGGCGGCGTGCTGATCATGCTGCGGCCCAGCGGCGGGCTGTGGAATCCGGCGCTGCCGCTGCTGATGGCCGGGATCGTCGCCATGGCCGTGACGCGCATCCAGGCTCGGCAGTTGTCGCTGACCGAGACGCCGGAATGCCAGGCGTTCTGGCTGATGGTCTCGCACGGGCTGATGGGGCTGGCGCTGCTGGGCCTGTTCCCGCCCGCCGGGTTCGGGGATTGGGCGGTATGGGGCGCGCTGGCGTTCCTGGGCATCTCCAGCGGGCTGGCGCACTGGATCTTCACCCAGGCGTACGGGCTGGCGCCGGTGTCGGCCTTGGCCCCCTATGAATACACGATGCTGATCTGGGGTGGCGCGGCCGGGTTCGTGCTGTTCGGCGAAGTGCCGTCGTGGAGCACGGTCATCGGCGCGGCCATCGTTGCGGCGGCGGGACTTTACAACCTGCACCGGGAGCGGGTGCGGCGGGGGGAGGAGTGAGGGGGCGGTGCCGTCGACCTGCCCCGGCACCAGCTTGCCGCTGGCTTTGCAGGCTGCCGCCGACGAAAGCATCGGGTGCCACGATCAGTATCGCCCGAACTGGCTTCTCGGAACGGACCCCTCGGAACGGACCCCTCGGAACGGGTCCCTCGGAACGGGTCCCTCGGAACGGGCTCAGCACAGATCCGCGCCGCCCGCCACAGGGAGATCCGCCCGGTTCACTGCCGTTCCCCTACGTGTGAACCAGCGGGCAATGCCCCTCGCTCATCGGCCGGAACGCCTGATCCGCCGGGATGGTATGGATCAGCTTGTAGTAGTCCCACGGATACCGGCTCTCACCCGGTGCTTTCACCTGAAACAGATGCATCGGGTTCAGCTTCCGCCCGTCGGCGCGGATGCTGCCCTTGCCGTAGACGGAATCCTCCACCGGCATCGCCTTCATCCGGGTGATCACCGCGCGCCCTGACGCCTTGGCCTTGTCGGCGCCCAGGTCGGCGCCCAGGTCGGCCACGGCCTTCAGGTAGTGCGTCACCGCCGAGTAGTCTCCGGCCTGGATCATGTTCGGCATCTTGCCGCCCGTCAGCGGCGCATATCGCCTGGCGAAGGCGCGGGTGCCGTCGTTCATGTCCCAGTACCAGGCCTCGGTCAGCAGCAGGCCCTGGGCGGTGGCGAGGCCCAGCCCATGCACGTCCGGAATGGTCAGCAACAGCGCCGCGAGCCTGGTGCCGGAGCGGCCGATGCCGAACTCGGCAGCCTGCTTCACGCAGTTCACGGTGTTGTCGCCGCTGTTGGCCAGTCCGATCACCTGCGCGCCGCTCGCCTTGGCCTGCAGCAGGAACGTCGAGAAATCGGTCGTTTCGGGGAACGGATGCAGCACCGTGCCGATCACCTTGCCGCCGGCGGCCACGACGGCGCGTGTCGTGTCGCTCGCCAGCAGCTTGCCGAACGTGTAGTCGGCGGCGATGAAATACCAGGTGGTGCCGCCTTCCGCCACCAGCGCCGTGCCGGTGCAGTTGCCCAGCGACCAGGTATCATACGTCCATTGCACGTGGTTGGGACTGCACGCCTTGCCAGTCAGGTCGGAGCTGGCGGGGGCGGTGAACACCGCCGCCTTGTCCTTCTCCCGCACCAGCCCGGCAATGGCCAGCGCGGCGGCCGAATTGTTCACGTTGGTGATGACGTCGACGCCGCGCTGGTCGAACCATTCCCGCGCGATGCCTTGCGCGATATCGGCCTTGCTCTGGTAGTCCGCCGCCATCACCTCGACGGTCCAGCCAGGATGCGCCCGCATGAAATCCTCGGCCGCCATCTTCGTCGCGTTCACCGACCCCTCACCGGTGCCGTTGGCGTTGGGGCCGTTCAGATCGGTCAGGATGCCGATGCGGATGGTGGTGTCGGACGCCGCCACGGCGGGTGCCCCGACCGCGACGGCCAGGCCGCCGGCCGCGGCCGAGCCCAGCACTGCGCGCCGTCCGATCGATTCCGCCATGTCGTCTCTCCCGCTCCGATTCTTGGGCGGGATGGTAGCCTTGTATCGGCGGCGTGGCGAGCCACCGACATCGCGTCGGCGGTCGTGGCGGACGTACGGAGACGGGATCCTGTCGCCTACGCGCAAACGAAGCGGCTGAACCCGACCCTGGGATAAGCGGCATTCCAGGTCGAGAGCAGAGAAGCGTATCGTGGCGGGTCGGTGTCCAAGATCACGAGCTTTTCCGCCAAGGCCCGATCGAACGACAGACGGCCCGCCGCAATCTCGCGCATCGTGAGCTCGGAACTGACCAGGACGGCGTCCCTGTCACGTGGATCGCGCGCCGAAAGGTTGGGTGGGACCACCTGGCAATTCGGATCGAATCCGCTGGGCGTGGGGCGGAAGAAAGCCCAGGTCCGGCTTTCGATCAGCAGGACGAAGAAGTCCGGCAGCGCCAGGAAATCCTCCAGGCGTTGCGTCCACTCCAGTCTCTGCCGCACCGCCCGCAACGTCTCGACGGCATCGAGCCGTAGCCTGATGCCATCCAGCGCGTCATCCTCACCGCCCGGTTCGGACAGCAGGCCGGCATCGATGGCTCGCCTCGTTTCGACCGCGACGGACAAGCCGTCCGGATGATCGACGCTGAACTCGATCCGAAGGTCGCAGATCGTGCACACAGGATGCGCTCGTTCAAGAGGTTACGATATTAAACCAGAAATCGAAGGTATCGAGGCATGAGACAAAGTTGGAGAGTTTCTTCGGATCGCCGGTCAGCTTGGCCTTGCCCGCGACGATTTGTTTTTCCATCGTCGCGGTGCCGAGCATGACGTCATTGAGAGCATCGCGGGTGGTGACGATAGACGCGTCGGCATCGGGGTCGGAGCGGTCCTTGGAGTAATGAATGGCCGCATTCTCGACGCCCAGGACATATTTCTCCTTGGTGTCGGTCAGCTCAAGATTGAACGCCACTGTCAGGTCGGCGGCGCGATCCCCGTTCAGTCGCACGCCGAGGAAATCAAAGAACATCTCGATCGGCATTGCTCTGATCGTGTCAGGGCTCGCGGTGTTGGGAACTGGCAGCTTCGTAACCCCACGGCGCAGCTCCAGCGCGCCGGTGAGGTAGAAGTTGCGCCAAGGCCCCGATTCAGCCTGGTAACCCAGCTGTTCATAGGCATCGGCCAGAAGGTTTTTTGCCGCGGTATTATCCGGATCGGCGAAGACCACGTGATTGACGACTTCGGCGACCCACCGATAATCGCCTTCGTCATATGATTGTCTTGCTTGGCGTAGGACATTGTCCGCGCCGCCCATGAAGGCGACATAACGCCGCCCGGAGTCGACCGGTGTGTGCCTGTGCAGATTAGCGGGAACGCCATCGAAGAAGCCAAGCCGCAGGTTGTACTGCGCGACGGCGTCGTGATAGACACTGCCATAATAGCTACGACATGCCCACTGCACAGCGAGCGTCGGCGGCAGCCTGATCTTATCCCCGATCTCGCGTGGAGTCATGCCGCTATTGGCCATGCGCATCGTCTGATCGTGCAGGAACCGATACATGTCGCGCTGTGACTTGACCAGGGCAACCACCCGCTCATTGCCCCAGGTCGGCCAGTGATGGGATGCGAACAGGACCTGCATTTCGCCGCCGAACATGTCCAGGACCTGTTGCAGGTATTTCGACCACAGCAATCCATCGCGAACCTTGGCGCCGCGCAGCGTGTAGAGGTTGTGCAGCGTATGCGTCACATCCTCGGCCGCGCAGAACGCCTTGTACTTCGGCACGTAGAACATGAACTCGGCCGGCGCCTCCGATTCGGGCGCCATGATCACGTGAAGGTCGATGCCATCGATCGTGATGGTCTGCCCGGTCTTCGTCGCGAGGTCGGTGGGTACCACGATGCCGATCGTGCCTGTCGACGTTGTCTTGCCCAGCCCCCCGTCGACCTGTCCAGTGGGGCTCTTGCCGATCAGATTACCGTACATGTAGCTGGCGCGGCGGCTCATCGCATTGCCGGCGATGATGTTCTCCCCCACCGCGGCCTGGGTAAAATCGTCCGGCGCAAGCACCTTGACCTTCCCGGCATCCAGGTCCGCCCGCGTCACGAGGCTGCGCACACCGCCATAATGGTCCACGTGACTATGTGTGTAGATCACCGCCACGACCGGCTTGTTGCCCAGTTTCGGAATCACGAGCTGCTGCCAGACGGTCTTGCTGACTTCTTCCGAAATCAGGGGATCGATGACGATGTATCCGGTGTTCGTCCGGATGATGCTCATCACCGAAAGATCGTAGCCCCGGACTTGCCAGATGCCATCCACGACTTCGAACAAGCCATGGATCATGTTCAGCTTCGCCATCCGCCACAGGCTCGGGTTCACCGTGTCCGGCGCGTCCTCGGTTTCAGTGACCTTGATGAATTCGTAGCTTGTCGCGTCCCATACCGGCACGCCATCGCTATTGCGGATCACCACCGGGTCGGGCAGCGAGGCGATCAGACCGCGGCGCGCGTCGGCGAAATCCCGCGTATCGTTGAAATGAAGACCTTGCCGGTAAAGATCGTTAATGCCTTTCGTGGCGGCTGTCGCGGGCTTGGGGGATGCCCCGCCGCCGCCGGAGAGCGGCGGTGCGTCCTGCGCTGAAGCGGCCGGGATACTTCCAGGCAGGCCCGCCGCAAGCCCAATGGCCGCCGCCCCCTTCAGAAAATCGGAGCGCCGGATACCAGAACGTTTGTTGTTGGACACTGTGTTCCTCCTAGCAACATTCCAGCCGGACTGTATCCATCACGCCCATTTGAAACATTCCCAATCGCGGTCTTTTCAACCGCCGGCGCTAAACATGTTCGTGAGGCCCGTGGAATGTCGTCGATGCTAGCTTGCCGCGGCCGGAACCTCCTATGCAAATTCCGAAAATTCCAATGGCATCGGCGCCGGCTCAGTGGCGGGCCGGCGAAGCGTCGTGGATGGCGATTCACCGAAATGCCGCCGGTATTCCACGGCGAACCGGCCAAATTCCCAGAAGCCGAAACGCGCGGCAATGTCGGAGACACGCACGACGGCGGATGTTTCGTATTGCAATGCGCGCCGTGCGAGATGCAGCCTTCGAAGGCGCAGATAGCGCGATGGGCTCATCCCAAGATGGTCCTGGCAACAAAGCTGCAGGGCGCGCTCGCTGATCCCTAATTTCTGGCAAATCTCCAGCATATAGAACGGCTTTTCAGGGTCTTCCCGTAGTAACTCATCCAGCTGTCGTAGATGCCTGGTGCGTTTGCGCCAGGCGGCACCGCGCGGATTTTCCTCCTTGAGCGACGTGCAGCGCAGGAACAGGGACAGCAGATGCTGTTCCAAGGCGTGGCATGTGCTCGGATGAAACAACACATCGGGATCGCTGCGCGCCCGCCCCGCGGCCAAGGCATGCAAGCGTCGAAGCCGCTGTAACTCGGTTGGTGACGGAATGACGTGCTTACCGCCCACCGGAATGCGAACGATGAGGCCTACGTCCTCTGCCAACGCGGCAAGAGTGCTTGAAGTCAGCGATAGGGCACTCCAGCCCAGGCCATCCACTGACCTTTGATGTGTTTGCTGGCCGGGTTCGTACAGGACCAGATGATCAGGCCGCACTTCCGCCCCATCACTAAAGAATCCATGGCGGTGGTCGGATGAGAAGAAAAGCACGGCACGATTACGCGCAAATCCAATCCGAGCGATTCTCGGTAGCGTTTCGATTCCTTTTTGCAACCACAAGCTTTTAAAATCGATGCGTGTGAGCGATCCCTCGAACCGGCCGCCGGCCGTCACGACGAGGTCGACGTCGGCGGCCCGGATGCTCACCTGAAAGTGATCAGGATCTGCATAGGTGGCGGCTCCGCAATTGACCATGCCCGAATTGACCATGCCGACCGGGCCGCCGGCGTTGTCAGGCTGACGCTGGGGCATATTCGTCCATTTCGGGCTGGTTGCTGGTGTCACTACACCGCAGGGCGTGGGGATCGTGGGCAGCGGGTATCAAGACGGAACGGCGTCCGTTCGGTCATACCCTGAGGTTTGCTCATTTTCGGGCGCTCGTCCACACTTCCGGAGACGATATATATTGGACGATATGTATCATCGGTCCGGTCCTCCTGATCGATCCGCAGCCTGTTTCAGTTCCGTCTTGATCGGCCAAAGTCGTTGATCCCGGACCTTGCCGCGGCCCAACGACGTAGGTCGCGGCGCACCGCCAGGTCGCGGATGGTCAGCTGGACGCGCTATAACGATATAGAAACAATCATATGCTGGCTCTCCTGCCGACCATTATTGAGGTTGCCCATTCTGGCGGGATGGTCAGCCCCGCCGAGATTGGAATCGCACCAATGCGTCGGCCAGGTCTCGGCGCAGCCGGATTGCGGATCGTGTGCGGCAACTATCCCCGCGGAATCCGGGTGATAGTCCGAACGACCATGCCGGGCATGGACGCCACGGCCTCCCGCGTGCAACCGACCATATACGGTGTCGGAATGGCATTGCGGATATCATGCAGAGGACTGGCGGGCGGCGATGGCCTGACTGTAAACTGTCGAGGGCGGGACGCAGGTTGGAGCGCGGATGCCATGGCCATGCCCGCGCAGCCGTTCCACGATATCCAGCAGCAGGAGTGTTGTCGGAGGCCAGTCGGTGTAGCCGGTCTGTCCCTACGCCTCGCACCCCTCATCGCGCAGCAGCTCGGTCACCGCGTCCGGCGGTACATCGGCGCTGGTGAAGGCCTGCCCGATCCCGCGCGTCAGCACGAAATGCAGCGCCCCGTCACGCATCTTCTTGTCCCGCCGCATATGCCCGATCAGCGTCGACGCCGAGAACCGGCGGTTCAGCATCGACAGGTCCGCCGGCAGACCCACCCCCGAGACATGCGCGATCACCCGTTCGGCATCTGTCTGCGGACACAGTCCCAGCCGAGCGGACAGCTTGAACGCGAGGCCCAGGCCGATCGCGACGCCCTCGCCATGCAGCAGCCCGCCATCATAGCCATACTCGGCCTCCAGCGCGTGGCCGAAGGTATGGCCGAGGTTCAGTAGGGCACGGCCGTCATTCGGCTTCTCCTCACGCTCATCGTCGCCCACCACCGCCGCCTTGAAGGCACAGGCGCGCTTGATCGCCTCGGCCTGCGCCTCCCGATCGCCGGCGACCACGCCCGGCCCGTGCCGCTCGCACCACGCGAAGAACGCGGCATCGCCGATCAGCCCGGCCTTGGCGATCTCGGCGTAGCCCGCCCGCAACTCCCGCGGCGGCAGGGTGGCCAGCGTGCCGGTATCCGCCAGCACCATGCGCGGCTGGTAGAAGGCGCCGACCAGGTTCTTGCCCCGCCGCGTGTTCACCCCGGTCTTGCCGCCCACCGAGGAATCCACCTGCGACAGCAGCGTCGTCGGAATCTGCACGAAGGGCAGGCCGCGCAGGGTCGTCGCCGCCGCGAACCCGGCCAGGTCGCCGACCACGCCGCCGCCCAGCGCGATCACCGCCGTCCGCCGCTCCACCCGCGACTCCAGCAACTGGTCGACGACATCCAGATAGGTGTCCAGGGTCTTCGTTGCCTCGCCCGGCCTGACGATGATGGAGGAGGCGGTGAACGCCGTTTCCTCCAGCCCCGCCAGCAGCGTCGGCAGATGCAGGTCGGCCACCGTCCGGTCGCTGACCACCACCGCCCGCTTCTGCTGCAGCCGGGGCGCCAGCAGCGCGCCCGCGCGACTCAGCAGGTTCTCCCCGATCACCACGTCATAGCTCGTGCTGGGCAGCACCACATGCAGCCGCCGGGCGGGGCGCCATTCCATCAGCGCATTCAGGACCTGCGCGGTGGTGTGGTCCGGATGCTCATCGCCGCAATCGACGATGACATCGGCCTCGGCATAGACCGGGTAGCGCCGGTCCATCAGGTTCCGCAGCGTGTCCTCATGGTCCCGCCCGGCCAGCAGCGGGCGGTTGTCGCGGCTGGCGACCCGCCGGACCAGGGTCTGCAGGCCGCAGCGCAGCCAGACCGACACCGCCTCGGCCCGCGTCGCCTCCCGCGTCTGCGGGTCCATGAAGGCGCCGCCGCCATAGGCCAGCACCATCGGGTCGCCGGCCAGCAGCCGGCGGATCACCCGACGCTCCCCATCCCGGAACGCCGGCTCACCGTATCGGGAGAACAACTCGGGAATCGTGCAGCCGGCCGCCAGCTCGATCTCCTGGTCGGCGTCGCGGAATGGCAGGCCCAGACGGGCGGCAAGGCGGCGGCCGATGGAGGTCTTCCCGGCACCCATCAGGCCGACCAGCACGATGCTGCGCCCGGCCATCGTGTCGGGAAGGGGGATCGTCTCCCGTAGAGCGGTGTTGCGTGTCATGGTCGGGGACGTTAGCACACCGACCCCGGAGCAGGCGATTGCCCGCGAATCACTGCCGATCCGGGTGCGGGTTCAGGAGTGGCGATGTTTCGGATTTTCGTGGCTGTGGTCGGGGCCGGCTTGATCATCCTGGTCGGCGGTGCGCTGATCCTGGGCGCCTTTCCGCCCAACCCGCAGCCGCACCCGGTCGAAAAGGTCGTGCCGAACGACAAGTTCTCCAGCCACTGACGCGGCGGCCGGTTCGGAAGACGGCCACCCCGGAGGCGCCCGGCGCCAGGAGGCACCCTGTCAGGAGACGCCATGGACTCGCGGGTCGACGCCTTCCTGGAAATGCTGGTGGTGGAGCGCGGCGCGGCGCGCAACACCATCGCCTCCTATACGCTGGACCTGACCGACTTCGCCGACTTCGCGGCCGCCCGCGGCCAGGGCGTGGCCGCGGCTGACGCGGGGACCTGCCAGGCCTACATGGCTTCCCTGCACGCGCGCGGCCTGTCGGCCCGCACCGCCGCCCGCAGGCTGTCGGCGCTGCGGCAGTTCCACCTGTTCCTGCTGCGGGAAGGCGCGCGGACCGATGATCCGACCGGCCATCTCGACGCCCCGAAACTGCCGCGCCCGCTGCCCAAGCTGCTGTCGGAGCAGGAGGTGGACGCGCTGCTGGACGCCGCTCGGCGCAAGCCGGGCCGCACGGGTGCGCTGGCGGAAGCGGCGCTGGAGATCCTCTACGCCACCGGGATGCGGGTGTCGGAACTGCTGGCGCTGCCACGCGACGCGTTCAGCCGCGAACGCCCGGCCATCATCATCCGCGGCAAGGGCGACAAGGAACGCATGGTGCCGCTGTCGGCCCGCGCCCACACGGCCGCCTCCGCCCTGCTGGCCGCCACCGACGTGGCCAGCCGCTATCTGTTCCCCGGCCGCGACCCGCGCCAGCCACTCACCCGCCAGGCCTTCTTCCTGCTGCTGAAACAGGTGGCCGCCGAGGCCGGCCTGGATCCTGCGCGAGTCTCGCCGCACGTGCTGCGCCACGCCTTCGCGTCCCATATGCTGGCCCATGGCGCCGACCTGCGCAGCCTGCAAACCCTGCTGGGCCACGCCGACATCTCCACCGTTCAGATCTACACCCACGTCCAGACCGACCGCCTGCGCCGCATCGTCGAGACGCACCACCCGCTGTCCCGCCCGGTTTCCGATGAGGGTGGGGGGTGAGGAGAGAGACCCCCAGGGGGCGCTGCCCCCTGGCCCCCCGCAAAGGGGCACGCCCCTCTGGATCCCCCCAATAAACGGGTTCCAAGGGCGTTACGCCCTTGGCGGGGCGCAGGGGCGGCGCCCCTGCGTCTTCTTCCCACGCACCCCCACAAACACTGGACACCCGGCGGGACAGCGCATAGGACCGCCGCCGGAGTTCGGGAGCCTGGCGCAAGCAAGCATGATGTATTTCAGCAGGATGAAGACGGCCGCCATTCTGGCGGTGTGTCTGCTGGGGGTTTTGCTGGGCATCCCGAACCTGTTTTCCGCGCCGGCCGCCTGGCTGCCGTGGCGGACGGTGCATCTGGGGCTCGACCTGCGGGGCGGCAGCTACCTGCTGCTGGAGGTCGACATGGCCGCGGTGACGAAGGAGCGGCTGGAGAGTCTGGTGGACAGCGTGCGGCAGTCCCTGCGCACCGCGGGTATTTTCTATTCCAGCCTGGAGGCTCAGCCGGACCAGAACCGCGTTCTGCTGCGGTTGCGGGACGCGACCAGGACCGACGCGGCGGTGACGGCGCTGAAGCCGTTGATCAGCCCGGACGCCAACACCGGCCAGCCGGACATGACCATTGCCTCCACGCCGGACGGCACCATCACCATGACCTTGTCGCCGGCGGCGCTGGCGCAACGGGCCTCGGGGGCGATTCAGCAGTCGATCGAGATCGTGCGGCGCCGTATCGATGAGACCGGTGTGGTGGACCCGCAGATCACCCAGCAGGGCAGCAACCGGATCGTCGTGCAGTTGCCCGGCATCGGCGATCCGGACCGGATCAAGCAGTTGATCGGCAAGACCGCGCACATGACGTTCCGCCTGGTCGATGAGACCGCGAATGCCTCGGCCGGCGGTCCGCCGCCGCCCGGTGACGACTTCCTGCCGATGCAGGACCGGCCGGGTGAGAAGCTGGCCGTCCGCAAGCGCATTGACGTCGACGGCGCCGACCTGACGGACGCTCGGGCCGGCACCAACCCGGAAACCGGGGAGTGGGTGGTCAACTTCACCTTCAATTCCAATGGCGCGCGCCGGTTCGCCGACGTGACGCGGGCCAATGTGAACCACCGTTTCGCGATCGTGCTGGATGACAAGGTGATCTCGGCGCCGGTGATCCGGGAGCCGATCACCGGCGGGCGCGGCCAGATCAGCGGGTCGTTCACCGCGGCCTCGGCCAACGACCTGGCGGTGCTGTTGCGGGCCGGCGCGCTGCCGGCCCCGCTGACGGTGGTGGAGCAGCGCAGCGTGGGGCCGGAGCTGGGGGCCGACAGCATCCGCGCGGGGGCGATCTCGCTGGCGATCGGGTTCCTGCTGGTGGTCGCTTTCATGGGGGTTTTCTATGGCCTGTTCGGCTGGTTCGCGAACCTTGCGCTGATCGTGAACCTGGTCCTGATGCTGGCCATCATGTCGCTGCTGGAGGCGACGCTGACCTTGCCCGGCATGGCCGGCATCCTGCTGACCCTGGGCATGGCGGTGGATGCGAACATTCTGGTGAATGAGCGCATCCGGGAGGAGCAAAGGGCCGGCCGGCCGCCGCTGGCGGCGCTGGAGCACGGGTTCAAGCGCGCCTACAGCACCATTTTCGACAGCAACGCGACCGCCTTCCTGGCGCATGTGATGCTGTTCGTGTTCGGTTCCGGCCCGGTGCGTGGCTTTGCCGTGACCATCACGGTCGGCATCGCCACGACGCTGTTCACCAACTGGATGCTCACGCGGCTCATGGTGTCGCGCTGGTATATCGCCGCGCGTCCCAAGGTCCTGCCGGTCTGAGGAGGCCGATCATGTTCTTCCGACCGACGCTTCGCCTGGTCCCCGACAACACGCGCATCCGGTTCATGCGCGGGCGCTTCATGGGGCTGATCGTCTCGGCGGTCCTGTCCATCGCATCCGTGGTGCTGTTCTTCCATCCCGGCCTGAACCTGGGCATCGACTTCTCGGGCGGCGTGCTGGTCGAGGTGCAGACCAACGGCCCGGCGGATTTCGGCCAGATCCGGGCGGCCTTGGGCAAGGAGCATATTCCCGACCAGGGCGTGCAGCGCTTCGGCGGCGACAATGACGTGCTGATCCGCCTGGGCGCCCCGCACGATGAGCAGGCGACGCAGGCGCTGGTCACCAGGGTGCGGGCGGCGCTGGAAGCCGGTGTGCCGGGGGCGAAGATCCAGCGCGTCGACGCGGTGGGGGCCAGCGTGTCGGCGGAGCTGTTCCGCAACGGCCTGCTGGCGCTGGGCATCAGCCTGGTCATGATCCTGGTTTACATCTGGTTCCGGTTCGAGTGGCAGTTCGCGGTCGGCGCCGTGCTGACCCTGATCCTGGACGTCACCAAGGCGATCGGCTTCCTGGCTATCACCCGCATCGAGTTCGACCTGGTGATGGTGGCGGCGATCCTGACCATCCTGGGCTATTCCACCAACGACAAGGTGGTGGTGTATGACCGGGTGCGGGAGAATCTGCGCAAGTACAAGACCATGCCGTTGCGCGACCTGATCGACCTGTCGATCAATGAGACGCTGAACCGGACCCTGGGCACCTCCATGACGGTGTTCCTGGCCAGCCTGCCGCTGGCGCTGTTCGGGGGTGAGTCGATCTCGGGCTTTGCCTGGGTGATGCTGTTCGGCATCGTCGTCGGCACGTCCTCGTCCATCTTCATCGCCGCGCCGATCCTGCTGTTCCTGGGCGAGCACCGTCTGCGCCGCGACGCCGCGCCGGTCGCCGCCAAGGGACCGGCCGCGACCCGGCCGTGACCGTCACGCGGCGCGCCGGGCTGCTGTCGGCGCTGGCCGCCATCGGTGCAGGGCGGGCCGCGCGGGCCGCGGACATGGCGGTCACCCTGCTGATCGGTTCGCCGGCCGGCTCGGCGGTGGACCGCACGGGACGCGGGGCCGCCGCCTGCCTGGGTGAGCACCTGCCGGGTATGGCGCTGTCGGTCCGCAACCTGCCGGGCGAGGCGGGCTGGACGATGCTGGCCGCGCTATCCCAGGCACCGGCCGACGGCGCGACCATCGGCTGGGTCTCCACGCCCGGGCTGGTCGCGCGGATGATCGACCGGCGCGACCCGGACCTGATGCAGCGGCTGCAGCTGGTCGGGCAGGTGGAGCGGGAGCCCGTGGTTTTCGTCTCGCCGGCCCGCGATCCCGTCGACTCCGTCCCCGACATCATCCGCCGCGCCGCGGATGATGCGGATGCGGTGCCGCTGGCCACGCCGCCGCCCGGCAGCCCGCCGCATTTGACCGCGTTGCGGCTGCAGGCTTTGGCGCAGACGCGGTTGAGCATCGTCACCTTTCCGTCCTCGGCGGCGGCGGCGCAGGCCGTGCTGGCCGGCAACGTCTCGGCGGCGGCGCTGGGCCTGTCCGAGGTGATCGATGCGATCCGCGACGGCAACCTGGCCGCGATCGGCGTCGCCGCCCGGCGGCGCTTCGGGCTGTTGCCGGACACGCCGGTGCTGAATGAGGCGGGTATCCCGCTCTCCGCCTTTATCGGCCGCGGGATCGCCGTGCCGGCCGGCACGCCGATCGATGTGGTCGCCAGGCTGGCCGATGGCCTGCGCGCCGTGGCCGCCGACGAGGCGTTCCAGGAGGTGGTGCGGCCGAGCGGATATCATTTGGCGTGGAAGGATGGGGCGACGTGGCGGGCGGAGGCCGATGCGCAGCGCGCGGTGCTGACGAAGCTGTGGGAGACGGATCCCTGGCTGTCATCCTCGGGTGCCGGCGCCGGTTGAACCGGTGCCGATTTGCGCGGACAGCCGCGGCCCTGGCTGACTGAGACCCGTCGGCACCGCGTCGTTCCGCCGTCGCCGCCCGCACCGCGCTCCGCCACCCGATGCCCGGCCGGGGCGCCGGTTCGGGGTCACTGGTTCCGGGTCACTGGTTCCGGGTCACCGGTTCCGGCTCATCGGTTCCGGGTCAGGGGATCAGGTCGCCGGGCCGCAGGGCGATGATCTTGGGCAGCTCATTGATGCCGGCCTGCAGGTTCTCATGGTATTTCTTGCGGATGTTCAACGCGTAGCGGCGCGCCATGTAGGCTTCCTGCTCCGGCGTCGGGTCCTCTGGGACGATGATGCCGCCATCGTCCCGTACGCCGGGAATGCTGGCCACGTCGAGGCCCGCGTAGTCTTCCTGGAAGATCGTCTCGTCGCGGATTTTTCGTGCCATTTCGATCGTGGTGGCGGTCCAGACCGGCATGCGCGGATCGCCGCCGCCGGTCGTCGCGACCGCCTCGCCTGACGCGGACGCTGGCACACCGGCGCAATCCGCCGCGGGCTGACTGCCGATAGCTGGCGCGGCTTCGTCGCCGGTGCGCGGCGCGGCATTGTCGCCGGTGCTCGGCGCATCGTTGCCGCCGGTGCTCGGCGTGGAGCCGTCGTCGATACCTGGCGCGTCGTCGTCGCCGGCGCTCGGCGCGGGACGATCACCGGCGCTCGGCGCGGGACGATCACCGGCGTTCGGCGCGGGACGATCGCCGGCGGCCGATGCGGGATGGTCACCGGTCTCCGTCGCATCATCGTCGTTGGCGGCCATGCCGGTGACGCGGCGGGCCCAGGATTCGACCAGCGCGCCGGCTTCGGACTCCGGCCAGGTGCGGCTGGGCGGGCGGCCGACCGGCACCGCGAGCGGCTTGGCCTGGCGGCGTTCCAGCGCCTTCAGCATCGTATCGAAGGTGCGCGCGGCCGAGGCGGCGGCGGCCAGGTGGCGCGTGGACTCGCCCTGCGGCTTCTGCGCGTTCATCGCCAGGTACCAGGCATTCATCGCGGCCTGGTTCGCGGCAATGGCCTGCACGGCCAGCATCACCTCGATCTCATCGCGCGGATGCAGGGCGGCCAGGGCGTCAAGTGCCGCGCAGATGCGGCGGTCGATCCATGGCTGCGGCTCCTCGGTTTCCAGCGGCAGGGTGCGCAGCAGGCTGCGCACGGCCTCCGACACGAAGCCGGGGTCGATGGGACCATCCAGGTCGTAGATCGCGTGACGATCGTAGTCTTCCGGGAAGGATGCGGGCGGGGGCGTTGTTTTTCTGGCGGGCAAGGAAAACCGGGCTCAAGTTCGTGTTATGTTCCGAATGTCGCGGGAGGTGGGAGCACCGGTGGCCGCGCACAAGAGGGGGGTGCGGATATTTTGCCGGCTGTCACGCAATCGGCGAAGCTCGTTGCGGGCATCATGCCGGCGCTGTCGGGCGCGGGATCAGGAGGATGTGGGATGAAGGGCGTATCACGGCGCGGCATCTTGGCCGCCGGCGCGGCGGGCGGTGCCGCCATCAGTGCAACCGTCGCCAGGGCGGCCGGGTTCGGCAACCCCGACCAGCCGCCGGAGGGCGCGGTGAATGTCACCAACCCGCGGGCGCTGGCCGTTCCGGGGCCGCATGACAGCGGCTTGGCGGACATGATGCCGGCGTTCCAAAGCCCGCCGGCGACCGATGTCGGGTCGATGCCGCAGTTCTGGGCCTCCTTCAACCTGGCGCCGCGCCGCATTCAGGATGGCGGCTGGGGCCGGCAGGTGACGCAGGCGGACTTCGCCATCTCCACCGAGATTGCCGGTGTCGACATGCGGCTTTCGGCCGGCGGCATCAGGGAGCTGCATTGGCACCAGCAGGCCGAGTGGGCGATCATGACCTATGGCCATTGCCGGATCACCGTGCTGGACGCACAGGGACGGCCGTTTGTCGCCGACGTGAAGGAGGGCGATCTGTGGTATTTCCCCGCCGGCCTGCCGCATTCGTTGCAGGGGCTGGCGCCGGATGGGGCGCAGTTCGTGCTGGCCTTCGACAATGGCGCGTCGTCGGAGTTCAACACGCTGCTGGCGACGGACTGGATGGCGCACACGCCGCCCGAAGTACTGGCGAAGAATTTCGGCGTGCCGGCGGACGCCTTCCGGAACATTCCGGTGCACAGCCGGTGGATTTTCCAGGGCGAGGTGCCGCCGCCGCTGGATGTGGTGAAGGCGCGGATGGCGTCGAAGGCGGGCGTGCCGGCCTATCCGTTCACGTTTTCGCTGTACGATGCGCCGAAGATGGGTGAGACCGCCGGCGGCTACGTGCAGATCGCCGACAGCACGAATTTTCCCGTATCGAGGACGGTCGCGGCCGGGCTGGCGACGGTGCGGCCAGGGGCGATGCGGACGATGCATTGGCATCCGAACGCGGATGAATGGCAGTACTACCTGAAGGGTGAAGGGCGGATGACGGTGTTCAACGCCGGGCCGGAGGCGAACACGGCGAATTTCCGTCCGGGGGATGTGGGCTACGTAAAGAAGGGGCTGGGGCATTACGTCGAGAACACGGGGAAGGAAGACCTGGTGTTCGTGGCGGTGTTCCGGTCTGACCGTTACGAGGAAGTGTCGTTCGCCGACTGGCTGGCGCATTCTCCGCCCGAAATGGTTGCGGCGACGTTCAACCTGTCGGCAGAGACGGTGGCGGCGTTTCCGCGCGGGCGGGGGGACATGATGCCGGGATAGGGGCGGGACGGAGAAACGACGCTCCGACCAACCCGACCCTGCCACGCTTTCATGCGCTGAAGAAAGGAGGAACAGGGTCTTTTGATCGAGCAAGGGAACATGATCGCGATGGCCGCTCGACCGCCGTGGCACCCAGCGCGAAGATCGTGTCAGCCGGTATCGTGAGGCAGTACATTTGTCCGCGGTGTCAACTGTTCGTTCATCCAAGTGTCCGACAATAAAAAAGCTGGCGGAATGGGTCCGCCAGCTTCTTACCGGAGGATGAAGATGCCCACGCATCTAATCTTCCTGGTGCCAATAGTGGTGATCGTGACCGTCAAAGTCAAGATCCTCATCACGAGGCGCTAGGGGACGGGCCAGCCGCTCGAACGCGGCTGGTCCACCCCGGTGGAGGGCTACAGCCGGGAAGGCTGCGTGGCCTGGCCACGGCGGCTGGCGTCGACCGGCGGCTGGCGTCGACCGGCTGGCCGCCCGCGTCGACCGGCTGGCCGCACGCCGATCGTTCGGCCCGCTCATGCGCCCATGCCGCTCGGACCGCATCCAATCGTCGTTCTGAACCACCGCCGCGGTCCGGGTCGCTTCTCAGATCCAGTCAGGGCGCTCATGCACGTTGCCGCCGCAAGGATTGAAAATAGGTTAACAGCTTGGCACATGCCCCGAACGAAACCAGGAGGATGTCCATTGAGCGGGACCAGCACACGCACCGAGGACCGTATCCACCTCACCGTGCCCGAAGCCCGCGCGCTGGGCGAGGCGGCGATGCGCGGTGCCGGCTATGACGCCGGCGACGCCTGGGCGCTGACCGACCACGTCCTGGACGCCGCCCTGTGCGGCTATGAATATTCCGGCCTGCCGAAGCTGCTGAACGTCGTCGACGCCGCCGATTTCCGACTGCCGCGCCGGCCAATCGCCATGCTGCGGGACTCCGGCCCCGCCGCGCTGATCGATGGCGGCAACAACACCGGCATGGTGGCCGCCTACCGCGCCTCCCAGGCCGTCATCGAGCGCGCCCGGACCCATGGGCTCGCCCTGGTCTCCCTCGCCAACACCTGGATGACCGGCCGCAGCGCCTATTACTGCGAGATGATCGCCCGCGCCGGGCTGGTGGTGATCCACACCGTGGCCTCGCCGCCGGCGGTGGCGCCGTTCGGCGGCACCAGGCCGGCGCTGGGCACCAACCCGATCGCATTCGGTTTCCCCACCGAAACGGACCCGCTGGTGGTCGACATGGGCACCGCCGCGTTCATGGCCACCGACCTGCAGTTCCGCGAGCGGATGGGCCTGCCGATCCTCGAAGGCGTCGCCCTGGGCCCGAACGGCCATCCCACCACCGATGCCCATCTTGCGCGGCAGGGCACCCTGCTGCCGTTCGGCGGGCCGACAGGCGGCTACAAGGGGTTCGGCCTGGCGCTGGCGATGGATGCGCTGGGCGCGCTGACCGCGGCGGCGCGGCCGGCCGGGTCGGTCAGCGGCTACCTGTTCGTCGCGTTCCAGCCGGACCTGTTCCTGTCGGCCGAGGAGTACCGGCGCGAGGTCAGCCGGCGGATCGACACCGTCAAGTCGGTGCCATGCCAGGAAAGCGTTTCCGATATCCGCATCCCCGGCGAACGCGCCTACCGCACCCGCGAGCGGCTGCTGCGGGAAGGGATCGAAATCGATCTGAAAATCCACAAGGCGCTGCGGCGCCTGGCGGACGGCCACCTGGACCACGGCGGGTAGGCGTCGTCAGGCCGAGCGGGTGGCACGCGCGGCGAGAGGGGGATTGCCCGCGCGGCCCGGCGGCTCTTCCCCCTGCCTTGCCGGCGGTCTATGCCGGTGCACCAACGGAAGGAACCGCCCCCCATGACCAGCCGCCTCGTCTTCGTCCTGAACGGCCCGAACCTGAACCTGCTGGGCAAGCGCCAGCCGCATATCTATGGGCATGAGACGCTGGCGGACATCGAACGCGATTGCCGCGCGCTGGCGACGGAGCTGCGGCTGGAGATCCGGTTCCACCAGAGCAACGCCGAGGGCCAGCTGATCGACTGGATTCATGAAGCGCGGGAGATCGCCGGCGGCATCGTGATGAACCCGGCGGCGTATACCCATACCTCGGTGGCGATCCTGGACGCGCTGAACACCTTCGACGGCCCGGTGATCGAGGTGCATATCTCCAACGTCCACAAACGGGAATCGTTCCGCCATCACTCCTATGTCTCGCTGCGGGCGGACGGGGTGATCGCGGGGTGTGGGACGCAAGGATACCTGTTCGGCCTGCGCCGGGTGGCGGCGCTGATCGATGCGGCGCGGCAGGGCTGACGCATGAGAGGGTCGGGTTGACCCTGTCATACGTCATCAACTCTTTGATTCAAGAGCGCGAGTCACACCTCTCACCGCCGGCTTCAGGCGATCGCGCTCTGTCCGCCGAACACCGCCTCCGGCGTGAACACCCGCTCCACCAGCCCCTGTTCGGCCGCGTAGCGCAGGCACAGCGCGATCGCCGCGTGGTTCGGGCCCAGGCCGTACGGCAGCGGATCGCCGACGATGCCGGCCCAGCGCGCCTCGGCGCCGGGTTGGGCGGCGGCGACGCGGGCGGCGACGAACAGGCGCAGCAATTCCTCGGGCAGCCAGGGATGTTCCGATACCAGATCGGTCCGCAGGCACAGCACGTGGTTCACCGGATAGACGCCGGTGCGGCGATACCAGTCCGCCGCCGCCTTGTCCGGATCGGCGATCACCGGCCGCACCTTCGACGCGTCCAGCCCGGCGAGCGCGATGCCGGCATCGATCTCACCGCTCAGCAGCATGGCGGGCAGGCTGCGGCCGGGGCCCATCCGTTGCACGTTCGGCGGGTCCCGGTATTCCGTGACATGCGCGTCTTCCTCGGTCACCCAAGTAATGTCGCGATGGTCGACGCCGTACTCGTCCAGCAGGATGCCGCGCAGCCAGACGCCGGTGGTCTGGGAGAAGGCGCGCACGCCGATCCGCTTGCCGCGCAGGTCGGCCGGACCGCTGATGGGCGAGTCCAGCGGACAGACCAGCGCCCCGTGATGAAAGCCGCGCATCACCACCACCGGCAGGCCGGTCAGCGGCTTGCCGAAGGCGATCGCCTGGGCCAGCGTGGTCAGTGCGATCTCGCACAGGTCGAAGTCCAGCGTGCGCACCATGCGGCGGAAGGCGCGGGTGATGTTCGGGACGTCCTCGATGTCAAGGATGACCCGCGGTGAGGCGATGCGGCCGGTCCGCGCGGCCTGCACATGCGGATACGGGGCGAAGGCGCTGCGCAGGGTGACGGGGTCTGCCATCGGGGACGCTCCGGCTGGGTCTCGTCCGCTTCTATACCCGTGGATGGACGCGCGCGGCCAGATGGCGGACAACGCATCGAACCAGGGAGAGAGACAGCATGAAGATCGGGTTCAACCTGCCGGTCAGCGGCCCCATGGCGACGCCGGAGATCATGGCCGGCACCGCGCAACTGGGTGAGGCGCTGGGCTTCGACTACCTGACCATGACCGACCACGTGGCGCTGCCGGATACCAGCGCGCCCGGCTATCCGTATTCCACGACCGGTGAATTCTACTCGCCGGATCCGGGCCACCGCATGGAGCAGCTGACCGCGGCGTCCTGGGTGGCGGCGAAGACCAGCCGGATACGCCTGGTGCTGGCGGTGATGGTGGTGCCGCACCGGCCGGCGGTGGTGGCGGCGAAGATGCTGTCGACCATCGACGTGCTGTCCGGCGGGCGGCTGGTGGTGGGGATCGGCGCCGGCTGGCTGAAGGTGGAGCTTGACGCGGTGGCAACGACTCCGTTCGCGGAACGGGGCGCCGTGACCGATGAGTACATGGACGCGATGAAGGTGATCTGGACGCAGGAGAAACCTGTGTTCCACGGCAAGTATGTCAACATCGACGGATTGCTGACCGATCCGAAGCCGGTCCAGAAGCCGCACCCGCCCATCTGGGTCGGCGGCGAATCCGGGCCATCGATGCGCCGGGCGGCGCGGATCGGCGATGCGTGGTATCCGATCGGCAGCAACAACGCGCATCTGCTGGACACGCTGCCGCGGCTAGAGGCCGGGATCGCGCGGCTGCGGACGCTGACGAAGGACGCCGGGCGCGATCCGGACGCGGTGCAGGTGGTCTACCGGGTGAAGCGCCATGCCTATGCGGCGCCGCCGGCCAGCGACGGCAATCGGAAACTCTTCACCGGGACGGTGGCCAACACGATCGAGGATATTGCGGCATTGAAGGCCCTGGGCGTCAGCGCCATCGATTTCGATTTCGAGGGCCGGGACGCCGAGAAATCCACACGGGAGATGAAGGTGTTCCGCGATGAGGTGCTGGCTCGGGTGTCGTGACACATGTCGGCTCGCGGTGCCGGCCTCGCGCCGGATCGCGGGGCCGGCATGACCACCGGCCTGTCGGATGCCGACCAGGAGCTCGTGCGGCTGGCGCGCGCGATCATCTGGCAACGCTACAGACCGGGCTGGCACGTGGTCGGCGCCGCGCTGCGTACCAGGGCTGGGCGGGTTTTCACCGGCGTGCATCTGGAAGCCTATGTCGGCCGGATCGCCATCTGCGCGGAAGCCGTGACCCTGGGGCGCGCGGCGACAGAGGCGGGCGATACCGATATCGAAACCATCGTCGCCGTGCGTCATGCCGGCGGACATGATCCCGGGACGGCGCTGAAGGTTGCCGCGCCTTGCGGCATGTGCCGGGAAATGATCGCCGACTACAGCCCGGCCGCGGCGGTGATCGTGCCGTCGGCGAACGGGCTCGTCCGCAAGCCGATCGCCTGGCTGCTGCCGGACAAATACGTGCGGGATTAGGTGCGGATGATCTCCGGGTGATCTCCGGGCGTGCCCTGTGTCGCCGGTTCCGGCAGGCTGCCCGAGGCGGCGCGGGCGCCGCCGGTGCCGGCGCCCGCCATCCCGGGTCCGCAACGGCGCCTGGCGCCCTGGCGGGGGTGCCCGGCCGCGGGGTGGACGGCGTGGCGCAAATCCGGCGTGGCGGTGACGGGACGCGTGGCCCTTGCACCCCTTGAACGGGCAGGGCAACAGTTCGGTCCAATCAATGCAGAGGCAGCGTCATGAAACTCACGCGCAGAACCGCCCTGGCCGGCACGTTCGTGGCGGTCGCGTCAAGCGGCGCCGTTCGGCGGGCCCGTGCCGAAACCCCGGTCATCAAGGTTGGCGTGCTCACCGACCTGTCCGGTCCGTACCGCGACATCAACGGACCCAACGGCATCGCCTGCGCGAAGCAGGCGGCGGCCGAGTTCATGGCGGCCAATCCCGGCATCCGGGTCGAGGTGATCGGTGCCGACCACCAGAACAAGCCGGATGTCGGCACCAGCATCCTGCGCGGCTGGTACGACAATGACGGTGTCGACATGGTGACCGACCTCACCAACTCGGCCGTCGCGCTCGCCTGTTCGGCCATCTCGGCGGAGAAGGACCGGGTCTGCATGGTGACGGCCGGCGGCTCCTCGGCGTTGACCGGCGCGTCCTGCAACGCCAACACGGTGCATTGGACGTATGACAGCTGGAACCTCGCCCATGTCACCGGCACCGCGGTCACGAAACAGGGCGGCGCCAGCTGGTTCTTCGTCACGCCCAATTATGCCTATGGCAAGGCGATCCAGGCGGATGCGACCAAGGCGGTCGAACTCGCCGGCGGCAAGGTGCTGGGCAGTGCCACCTATCCGTTCCCCGAGACCACCGATTTCTCGGCGATGCTGCTGCAGGCACAGAGCACGGGCGCCAAGGTGGTGGCATTCGGCGTCGGCGGGACCGATTTCGTGAACCTGATGAAACAGTCGCACGAGTTTGGCCTGAACAAGACGGCGCAGCTCGTCGGCATGACCGGCTTCATCACCGACATCCTGGGCATGGGACCGGCCATCGCCCAGGGTACGCGGCTGACCGAGAACTTCTACTGGGACATGAACGACCGGACCCGCGATTGGACCAGGCGCGTGCGGCCCCTGCTCACCCAGGGCGCGGTACCCAACTCGATGCAGGCCGGCAACTACGCCGCGACCCTGCACTTCCTGAAGGCGGTGAAGGAGCTCGGGCCGGAGAAGGCGAAGGGCGCCGGCCGTCTGACGGTCGCGACGATGAAGCGGATGCCGACCGAGGACGACTGCTTTGGCAAGGGCTCGATCCGGATCGACGGCCGCAAGATCCATCCGAGCTACCTGTTCCAGGTCAAGCAGGCCGATGCCATCCGTCAACCGGGCGCGGTCTACGATCTCGTCGCCACCACCGGACCCGAGGATGCCTTCCGCCCGCTCTCCGAGGGCGGGTGCAAGCTGGTGAAGGCGTAGGCGCGGCGGCTCAGGCGGCCGCCTTCGCCTCCCGCCGGCGCCGGTGCAGGATGAACTCGGTATAGCCGTTGGGCTGGGTGCGGCCTTCGAAGATCAGGTCGCACGCCGCCTTGAACGCCACCCCGTCGAAGGCGGGCGCCATCGGCTTGTACAGCGCGTCGCCGGCATTCTGCCGGTCCACCACCGCGGCCATGCGGCGCAGCGCCTCCATCACCTGGTCCCTCGTCACGATCCCCTGATGCAGCCAGTTGGCGATGTGCTGGGAGGAGATGCGCAGCGTGGCGCGGTCCTCCATCAGGCCGATATCGTGAATGTCCGGCACCTTGGAGCAGCCGACGCCCTGGTCGATCCAGCGCACCACGTAGCCCAGGATGCCCTGGCAGTTATTGTCCAGCTCCTGCCGCAGGTCGTCAGGCGACCAGTTCGGCCGGTCGGCGACCGGGATGGTCAGCAGGCTGGCCAGCGGCGCGCGCGCGCGGCCCTCGATCTCCTTCTGCCGCGCGGCGACCGAAACCTGGTGATAGTGCAGCGCGTGCAGGGTGGCGGCGGTGGGCGAGGGCACCCAGGCGGTGGAGGCGCCGGCCATCGGGTGGCCGATCTTCTGCGCCAGCATGTCCGCCATCCGGTCGGGCGCCGCCCACATGCCCTTGCCGATCTGTGCCTTGCCCAGCAGGCCGCATTCCAGGCCGATATCGACGTTCTGGTCCTCATACGCCTTGATCCAGGCGGTGTTCCGCATCTCGTTCTTGCGGATCATCGGGCCGGCTTCCATCGAGGTGTGGATCTCGTCCCCGGTGCGGTCCAGGAAGCCGGTATTGATGAACACCACGCGGTGGTCGGCGGCGCCGATGCAGGCCTTGAGGTTGGCGGAGGTGCGCCGTTCCTCATCCATGATGCCCATCTTCAGCGTGTATTGCGGCAGGCCCAGGATCGTTTCCACCGCGCCGAACAGGTCGTTGGTCAACGCGACTTCCTTCGGGCCGTGCATCTTCGGCTTCACGATGTAGACCGACCCGGTGCGGCTGTTCCTGATCGGACCCTTGCTGTCCAGGTCGTGCTTGGCGATCAGCGCGGTGATCAGCGCGTCCAGGAATCCTTCCGGCACCTCCTGCCCGTCGGCGTCCAGCACCGCGTCGGTGTACATGTGGTGGCCGACATTGCGCACCAGCATCAGGCTGCGGCCGGACAGCCACAGCGTGCCGCCCGCCGGCTTCGTGTATTGCCGGTCGGCATGCAGCGTGCGGGTCATCATCCGCCCGCCTTTCTCGAATGTATCGGACAGGGTGCCCTGCATCAGGCCAAGCCAGTTGGCATAGGCGAGAACCTTGTCGGCGGCGTCGACACAGGCGACGGAGTCCTCACAGTCCTGGATCGTGGTGATCGCGGCTTCCAGCACCACGTCGGCGATGCCGGCGGGATCGTCCTTGCCGATCGGATGCGCCTTGTTGATCACGATCTCCAGGTGCAGCCCGTTATGAGTCAACAGCACCTCGGACGGTGCCGCGGCGTCGCCACGATAGCCGGCGCATTGCGCGGGGTCCCTGAGGCCGGTCGTGCTGCCGTCCTTCAGCGTCACCGCCAGCTTGCCGCCCGCCACCGCATAGGAGGTGGCATCCGCGTGGCTGCCGGCGGCCAGCGGCGCGGCTTGATCCAGGATGCCGCGCGCCTTGGCGATCACCAGCGCGCCGCGCACCTTGTTGTAGCCACCGGCTCGGGAGGCGCCATTGTCCTCGGGGATCGCGTCGGTGCCGTAGAACGCGTCGTACAGGCTGCCCCAGCGCGCATTGGCCGCGTTCAGCGCGTACCGGGCATTGGTGACGGGCACCACCAGCTGGGGGCCGGCGATGGTCGCGATCTCGGGGTCCACGTTGCTGGTCCGCACGGTGACCTGCGCCGGCTCGTCGACCAGGTAGCCGATCGCCCGCAGGAAACCGAGATAGGCATCCTGGTCGATCGGCTTGCCCTTATGCGCCTTGTGCCAGTCATCCACCTGCCCCTGCAGACGGTCCCGCTCGGCCAGCAACGCCTTGCAGCGCGGCGCCAGGTCCTTCAGCAGCGCGGCGAACCCGCCCCACAGCGCATCGGCACCGACCCCCGTCCCCGGCAAGGCCTGTTCTGTCACGAAATCGTGCAATGGCTTTGCGACCTGCAGGCCGGACGCGGCGACATAATCCATCTTGGAGGCTCCTTCGGGCATCAGTGCACTCTGATGAGAGACGGGGGTATACCCAGGATTGTCCGGGTTGTGCCAGCCCACGGACCGGTCCGCAAAAAACCTGCTCCAGGGAACCGCCGCCAGGGAATGTTGCCCCCGGGGAATGTTGCCTTCAGGGAATATAGCCCCCCTCCAGGGAATATAGCGCCCAGGGAATATAGCCCCGCCATCCGCGCGTTGGCCGACGAGGCACGGCGCCGGCGGGGATCCAAAAGCCGCGGACCTGCGCCCGCGACGCCGGGAGCCGGCGGCGGAACGGCAGCATCGGAACGGCCGCATCGGAACTTGCCATCGAGACCCGTCAGGGCACCGTTGGGGCCAGGCGCTTGGGACCAGGCGCGGGAATCGTCCCCCTGCGCCGGGCCGCACGTTCAATCATGGCTGCTCGCGCGTCCGTGTTCTTGACTTGGCAATGCGCCGCACAATGTCTGGTCCGCAGGTGACGTGAAAATCGTCTTCTGCGTGACGTTTCCCCCCCAAACTTGGGCGGCGCCCTGTGGTGCCGCCCATTTCGTTGAGTGGCAGGTGCCGGCCGGCGGCCTCGCCGGCCACTGCCGCAAGGCCGGCCGGCTGCCCAATGATCGCCGATCCGGCGTGCCCTCCTCCTCGGGGGCAGACCGCCGTCCCCGACCCCAGGTGCCGCCATCCGGTGACGGTCCGGAGGCGAAGGCGGGCGTCGGAATGCCGGCGTCGCGGGCGGCGTCCATCGCGTCCGGGCTGCCGGAGCGATCGTCCAGCCGAATGCCACGGGTGCGGGCCGCAACGGCCGGCCTACCCGGCGGCGGGGTGCGTCTTCCGCCAGACCGCCAGCAGCCCGGCGTCGTCGACCGCGGTGTAGCGCTGGGTGGTCGACAGGCTGGCATGGCCCAGCAGGTCCTGGATCGCCCGCAGGTCGCTGCCATTGGCCAGCAGATGCGTCGCGAAGGAGTGGCGCAGCGCATGCGGCGTCGCGTGTTCCGGCAGGCCCGCCAGGCGGCGGTAGGTACGCAGCACCTTTTGCGCCACCGCCGGGTCCAGGCGCTTGCCGCGCGCACCCAGGAACAGCGGCGAGTCGGGAAGCGGCCTTGGATGGACCGTCAGCCAGGCCTCGATCGCATCGCGCACCGGCGGCAGCACGGGCACCATGCGGGTCTTGCCGCCCTTGCCGGTCACGGTCAGCGTCAAGTCCCGCCGCAGCGCCGCCGCGTCCCGCACATCCAGCGCCAGCGCCTCGGCGATGCGCAGCCCGCTGCCGTACAGCAGGGAGAAAAAGGCGGTGTCGCGGGCCTGCAGCGCCGGGTCGTCGGCGATGTCGCTGATATGCGCCGTCACGTCGATCGCCTGGTCCACCGACAGCGCGCGCGGCAGGGCGGGGCGGACGCGGGCGGTGGCGACTAGGCGGATCGCCGTCACGTCCACCCCGTGCCGCCGGTTCAGATATCGGAAGAACGTCCGCACCGCCGACAGATGCTGCGCCCGGCTGGTCGCCGACAACCCGTCCTTCGCCTGCCGCGCCAGCCAGGCCCGCACATCCGCCGCGGCCAGCCCCGCCAGCGCCGGCAGGTCGGGCGGCTCGCCCAGGTGATCGGTCAGAAACCCCAGGAACCCCGCCAGCGCATGGCCATAGGCCTCGGTCGTATTGGCCGCGGCATGCCGTTCCTGCCCCAGCCAGGAAAGGAAGCCGGCCCGCAACGCCTCGGCGGTCAGGGCAGGGATGTCCCGCTTCGGTGGCCGGCCGGAAGGGAGGACGGAAGGCGCGCGCGCGGCGGGCCGGCGTGCCATCAATACGGCTTGTCGCCCGCGACGGTGACCCGGAAGCCGGCGCGCCTGTGCGGCCAGTAATCCCACATCGCCCGGTGCTGCACGCAGCGATTGTCCCAGAAGGCGATCGAGTCCGGCCGCCAGCGGAACCGGCACTGGAACAGCGGGTCCTCGGCCAGGCCGAACAGGTAGGACAGGATGCCGGCGCTCTCATCGCGCGGGATGCCCAGGATGCGCTTGGTGAAGCCGCGGTTGACGAACAGCGCCTTGCGCCCGGTCACCGGGTGCGTGCGGATCACCGGATGTTCCGCCCGCGGATAGACCGGCTTGTCCGCCACGCCCAGGTTGGCATAGGTGCCGCGATACGCGTCCTCGCCGTCATGCACGGCCGTCAGCCCGTCCAGATAGGTCTTCATCCGGTCCGACAGCGCTTCATAGGCCGCGTACATGCTGGCGAACAGCGTGTCGCCGCCATGCGGCGGGGTCTCCTTGATGTACAGGATGCTGCCCATCGGCGGCTCCGCGTCGCAGGACACGTCGCTGTGCCAGCCCTCGCCATTCGCGCGCGAACTGTCCTTGTCCGCCTTGATGATCATGAGTTCCGGATGGCCCGGTGCGTGCGGCGCCGCCGGATGCAGGTGCAGCGGGCCGAAATTGCGGCCGAACGCCAGATGCTGCTCCGGCGTCAATTGCTGGTCGCGGAAGAAGATCACCAGGTTCTCGGCAAGGGCGCGGTGGATCTCCTCCATCTGGTGGTTGGGGATGGGTTCGGCCAGGTTCACGCCGCTGATCTCGGCGCCGATGATCGGCGTCAGCTTGTCCAGGCCGATCGTCTCATACGGTGCGGTGTTGCCGGGATCATGGCGGTAGCGGGGGCCGTTATTGCCGCGAAGCGAGGTCATGGGACCAGACCTTTGTTGCCGTGGAACTGGGCATCGGATGATGGATCGGCGGCCGGTTGCGCGCAAGCAGGACATGGGCACGCGCCGCCCAGGGGAGGCCGCCCAGGGGAGGCTGCCCAGGGAACCAGGTCTGGAACCAGGCCTGGGATCGCGCCCGGGGAATCACGCCCCGGAGAATCACGCCCGGGGAATCGCGCCCGGGGAATCGCGCCCGGGGAATCATGCCCGGGGAATCACGCCGGTTTTCCGGTCGTTCCGGTTGCGAAGGTCATGGACTGTCCGCACAGACGTCAATAGTCTCCCGTCATGAAGTCCATCGCAGTCCTCACCAGCGGGGGCGATGCCCCTGGCATGAACGCCGCCGTCCGCGCCGTGACCCGCAGCGCGCTGGACCACGGCATGACCGTCCACGGGGTTCGCCAGGGCTGGCAGGGTATGGTGGACGGCAGCTTCCGCCAGCTCTCCGCCCGCGATGTCGGCGGCATCATCCAGGTGGGCGGCACCTTCCTCGGCAGCGCCCGCTGCGCCGAGTTTCGGGAAGAAAGCGGCCGGTCCAAGGCACTGCGCCACCTGAACCAGCGCGGCATCGACGGCCTGGTGGTGATCGGCGGCAACGGCTCGCAGACCGGTTCCTTCAAATTCAGCGAGATGGGCGTGCCGGTCGTCGGCATCGCCTCCACCATCGACAACGACCTGCTGGGCAGCGACATCACCATCGGCGTCGACACCGCGATCAACGTGACGCTGGAGGCGATCGACCACCTGCGCACCACCGGCTCGTCGCATAACCGCGCCTTCCTGGTGGAGACCATGGGACGCGATTGCGGCTATATCGCCATCATGGCCGGCCTGGCGGGCGGCGCCGAGGTCATTTCCATCCCGGAAGCCGAAGTCTCCGCCGCCGACATCGCCGCTCGGCTGCACGCCGCGTATGAGCGCGGGAAGACCCACGCGATCGTGGTGATCGCCGAGGGCGTCAAGGAAAGCGCGCGGAAGATCCTGTCGTATTTCGAGGCAGAGGCCCGCAAGACCGGCTTCGAGCTGCGCACCACCGTGCTGGGCCACGTGGTGCGTGGCGCACCGCCGACCGCGTTCGACCGTATCCTGGGCACCAGGCTTGGCTATGGCGCGGTGCAGGCCCTGGCGGACGGCGACACCGGCGTGCTGGTGGGCTGGCAGAAGAACGTGGTGACCCGGGTCCCGCTGCGCGATGTCGTGGGGCAGACCAAGCCGGTGGATACCGCGCTGCTCGACCTGGCGCGCGTGCTCGCGAAATAACCGCCGTCCGCTACGCCAGCCCGCCACGCGTTCGCCACGCCAGCTCGTCCGCCACGCCAGCCCGTCCGCCACGCCAGCCCGTCCGGCGGCGGAGGCACGCCGGACTCCGACCGGACTCAGAACAGCGCCCGGTTCAGCCACAGATGCACGGCGATGCCGGCCGCGTAGCCCAGCAGGATCGCCGGCGCCCAGCGCAGATGGGCGGTGAAGCTGTACATCCCTCTGGCCTGGCCCATCAGGGCAACGCCGGCCGCCGACCCGATCGCCAGCACGCTGCCGCCCACCCCGGTGGTCAGCGTGATCAGCAGCCACTGCCCGCGCGCCATGTCCGGGTTCATCGTCAACACCGCGAACATCAGCGGGATGTTGTCGAACACCGAGGATGCGAGGCCCAGCAGGATATTCGCGGCCGTCGGGTCAAGCCGGACATAGAGCAGGCGGGACACGACCGCGAGGTAGCCCACCAGCCCCAGCGCGCCCACGCACATCATGATGCCGTAGAAGAACAGCAGCGTGTCCCACTCCACATCCGCCAGCCGGCGAAAGACCTCGAACGGATGATGTGTCGCGGTCCGCAGGAGGCGCCGCTGCAACAGGAAATCATACAGCATCAGCAGGCCGAGGCCGGTCATCATGCCGAGAGCGGTGGACAGATGCAGGAAGGTGCGGATGCAGACGGTCATGGCGATCGTCAGGGCGAACAAGGCGATGACCCAGATCGCGCCCCGGCGCATCGTGACGGATTCGGTGCTGGGTGGCGGTCGCCCGCCGGGCAGCGCCAGGTGCATCAGCGCGGCGGGCACCAGGAAATTCACCAGTGACGGCAGGAACAGCGCGAAGAATTCCTGAAACGCAACGACACCCTTCTGCCAGACCATCAGGGTGGTGATGTCGCCGAACGGGCTGAACGCTCCTCCGGCATTGGCGGCGACCACGATATTGATGCAGGACAGGGTGACGAAGCGCGGCGCCCCGCCGCCGACCGCGATGACGACGGAGCAGGTGACCAGCGCCGTGGTCAGGTTGTCGGCCACCGGGGACAGGAAGAAGGCCAGCAAGCCGGTCACCCAGAACAATGTGCGATAGCCGAAGCCGGAACGGGCCAGCCAGCAGCGCAGCGCCTCGAACACCTGTCGTTCGCGCAGCGCGTTGACATAGGTCAGGGCGACGATCAGGAACAGCAGAAGCTCCCCGAACTCCAGCATCACGTGGTGCAGTGCCGCCTCGGCGACGCGGGACTGGCCGTGGCTGGCGAAGACCGCGCCGATCAGGATCCACATCGCCCCCGCGGCGACCACCATCGGCTTGGACTTGCGAAGGTCGATACTTTCCTCGACGAAGACCAGCGCATAGGCGGCGGAGAAAATGGCAATCGACAGAAGTCCGGCCCAATGGGAAGTCAAGTCCAATTGCTGAGCATCAAGAGGTGATGATGTCATATGAAATCCGAACAAAGTCTTCGAGCGGCGGCAATTCCTGACGGGCCCGGCCTGCATGGCAGACCGGGTGTGGGATGCAAAGCGTTATCGGGACACGGCTTGACCGGGCCGGCCGGCGCGGGCTCCCTGCCGGCAGGAGGCTGGCGGATGCGAAGACGCGGATTTCTGGGTGGTGCCGCGGCGGTGGCGGCGGTGGCCGGCCGCGATGCGTCGGCGCGGCCGGCGCGCGGCAAGGTGCTGCGCTTCGTGCCGGCCGCCGACCTGTCGAGCCCCGATCCGGTGTGGACCACGGCCGGGGCGGCGGCAACCCATGGCTACATGGTCTGGGACACGCTGTTCGGCATCGACGAAACCCTGACGCCCCGGCCGCAGATGCTGGCCGGGCATGCGGTGTCCGCCGATGAGCTGACCTGGACGTTCAGCCTGCGCGAGGGCCTGGTGTTCCATGACGGGTCGGCGGTGCGCGCGGCCGACTGCATCGCGTCGATCGCCCGATGGGCGGTGAAGAACCCGCTGGGCCAGACCCTGGCGTCGCGCACGCGGGACATGGCGGCGCTGGACGATACGCGGTTCCGCATCCGGCTGACGCAGCGGTTCCGGCAGATGGCGTACGCGATGGGGGCCGGCAACCTGTTCGTGATGCCGGAACGGATCGCGCGGACGCCGGCGTCGGAGCAGATCAGGGAGTATGTCGGCAGCGGGCCGTTCGTTTTCAAACGAGACGAATGGGTCTCCGGCGTCGGCGCGGCGTACGAAAGGTTCGGCGGCTACGTGCCCCGTTCCGAACCGCCCAGCTATTACGCCGGGGGAAAGGTGGTGCATTTCGACCGGGTGGAATGGACGGTGATGCCGGACCCGAACACCGCCGCGGCGGCCTTGCAGACGAATGAGGTCGACGTGCTGGAGGCGCCGTTGCTGGACATGGTGCCATTGTTCAACCGCGCCGCCGGCTGCCGCGTCGAAAACCTGGATCCGTTCGGGTCATTGGCGATGGTCGTGTTCAACCATCTGTGGCCGCCCTTCGACAATCCGGCGGTCCTGCGGGCGCTGCTGCCCGCGGTGGACCAGGCGGACTTCGTGCGCGCCTGGGTCGGCGACCAGACCGCGTTCGGGCGCTATCCGGTGGGCTTCTTCACCGCGGGCACGCCGATGGCGAACGATGCCGGCATGGAGGCGTTCACGACACCGCGCAGCCTTGATGCGGCGCGGCGGCGGCTGCGGGAAGCAGGCTACCGGGATGAGCCGGTGCTGTTCATGGTGCCGCACGACCTGCCCGAAATCCTGGCATTGAGCCAGGTGGCGCGGGACCTGCTGGTCAAGCTGGGCATGCGGGTCGATTTCCAGATGATGGACTGGGGCACGCTGGTGGCGCGGCGGGCGAAACGCGACGCGCCGGGACAGGGCGGCTGGAACCTGTTCTGCACCACGTGGCAGGGGCTGACGGTGGCCAGTCCCGGCAACTCGTTTCCGTTGCGGGCGAATGGGCGAGACGCCTGGTTCGGCTGGCCGGAGGACCCGACGCTGGAGTCGCTGCGGGACGCCTGGCTGGACGCGCCCGATCTGGCGGCGGAACGGGCGATCTGCGCGGATATCCAGCGCCGGGCATTTCACAGCCTACCGTTCATGCCGGTGGGCCAGTGGTACTATCCGCGCGCGGTGCGGGACGACCTGACGGGTTTCGTCCGTTGCGAGGACATGGTGTTCTGGGGGGTGCGGCGGGCGTGAGTGCGGGAACGCTCCAGAAGGCCCCCGCGGAACCCCACCTGGCGCCGCTTCCGGGCGCCGAGCGTCACACCTGATACCGCCGACCCGGGTGTGCGCGAAGCTGGCCGGCTCCTGCCGAAGACCGGCCACCGCCCCGCCGTCACCCGGCGTTCGCGCCGCCCTTTCCCGCCGCGAAGCGCACCGCTTCCTCGGCCGCGCGGACCAGCGCCCGAGCCTTCTGGCGGCATTCCTCGAACTCCGCCTTGGGGATGGAATCGGTGACGATCCCGGCGCCCGCCTGCACGTGCATCACCCCGCCCTTCACCAGCGCCGTGCGCAGGGCGATGCAGGTATCCATCGTGCCGTTGGCGGCGAAATAGCCGATACAGCCGGCATAGATGCCGCGCCGGTCGGGCTCCAGCTCCTCGATGATCTCCATCGCCCGCACCTTCGGCGCGCCCGACAGCGTGCCGGCCGGGAAGCCGGCAACCAGCGCGTCCAGCGCGTCCATGCCGGCGCGCAGCCTGCCCTCGACATTGGAGGAGATGTGCATCACGTGGCTGAACCGCTCGATGACGAAGCTCTCGGTCACCTTCACCGTCCCGACCTCCGCGACGCGGCCGACATCATTGCGGCCCAGGTCCAGCAGCATCAGGTGCTCCGCCCGTTCCTTCGGATCGGCCAGCAGTTCCGCTTCCAGCGCTAGGTCCTCTTCCCGTGTCGCGCCGCGGCGGCGGGTGCCGGCGAGCGGGCGGATCGTCACGGTGCCGTCACGCAGCCGCACCAGCACCTCGGGCGAGGAACCGACGATGGAGAAGTCGCCGAAGTCCAGATGGAACAGGAACGGTGCCGGATTGATCCGCCGCAGCGCGCGGTACAACGAGAACGGCGGCAGTGCGAAAGGCACCGAGAAGCGTTGCGACAGCACGATCTGGAACGCGTCGCCGGCGGCGATGTAGTCCTTGCAGCGCTCCACCGCCGCCAGATAGGCGCCTTCCGAGAAATTGGAGGACGGTGCCGGCGGGTCCGGCAGCATCACCGGCGGCGGCTGGTGGGGCAGGGGACGCTCCAGCGCCGCCTCGGCCGCGTCCAGGCGTTGTGCCGCCCGCTCCCAGGCCTGCTCCGGCGTGACGTCGCCGGCGGGGTAGACGGGTGTGACCAGCGTGAGCTCATCGTTCACGTTGTCGAAGATGGCGAACAGGGTGGGACGCACCATCACACCCTCGGGCACGCCAATCGTGTCGCGGTTCTTGTCCGGCAGGCGTTCCATCTGCCGGACCATGTCATAGCCCAGATAGCCGACCAGCCCGCCGGACATCGGCGGCAGGTGCGGCGGCACCTCCAGGCGGGTCTCCTCCACCAGCGCGCGCAGGCTTTCCAGCGGCGCGCGCTTGTCCGGCGTGAAGGCGTGCGGCGCCGACAAGGCATGGCGGTTCACCGACGCCGTGCCGTCCTGGCAGCGCCAGACCAGGTCCGGCGCCATGCAGATCACCGAGTAGCGGCCGCGGGCCGCCCCGCCCTCCACGCTTTCCAGCAGGAAGGAGTACGGCTTGCCGTGTCCCAGCTTCAGGAAGGCGGCGACGGGGGTTTCCAGGTCGGCCACGCCCTTGCGCCAGACCAGGCTGCCGCGCCCCGCGTCATAGGCCAGGCGGAAGGCGGCGAAGCCGGGGGGGAAGGACACGGTCATACCTCTTTATCGCCCATCATCAGTGGGGTTGCACGATACTGTCGAGCGCCTTCTGGTTGATCTCGGGCTTGCCGCGCAGGCGCACGGCGTCGGCGAACAGCGCCTGCACGTCGTTCTGCACGGAGCGGGAGACGGCGGCCTTCGCCTGGTCGTAGCCGACCTTGTCGGCGCCCGGATCGGCCGGCGTCACTTCCACGAGCTGGCCGACCACGAAGCTGTCGGGGGTTTCCACCATCGTGGTCTCGCCCTTCTTGATGCCGAACATCACGCGCTGCAGTTCCGGTGCGATGGCCTGCGTCGTCTCGTTGCGCGTCACCAGCGGGCTGAGCTGCGGGGTCACTCCGGCCGCCTGCGCCGCCGCCGAGAAGGACTGGCCAGCCTGTACCGCGGTCATCATGTCCGTCGCGCGGATATTCGCCGCCCGCTCCCGCTGGTCCTGCTTCCAGTCGGCCAGCACCCGGTCCTTGACCTCCTCGAACGGCTTCACGCCGGGCGGGATGATCTTTTCCACCACCAGCGCGTAATAGGCGGACCCGCCGGTGGAGGGTGTCTGCACCTCGGTCAGTTGCGGCGGATCGCCGACCGCGGCCTGAAACGCCGCCTTGATGATGGCCTCCCGCAATTCCGTGGCGCCGGGGATCGGGGCCGGCCCGCCTTCCTGCGTCCTGCCCTGGGCGTCCAGCGTGCCAGTCAGGCCGGCGAGGCCGAGGTCGCTGGGCAGCTCATCCAGCGTGGTGCCGTTGCCCAGCAGCTGGTCCAGCTTGTTGGCGCGCTCATACATCAGATCGGCCGCCTTGGCGGCCAGCACCTGGGCGCGCAGCGTGTCCTTCGCCTGTTCGAATGTCGTCTCGCTGCCCGGAACGATGCCGGTCACCCTCAGCACGAACCAGCCCAGCGCGCCCTTCACCGGTCCCACGACCTGGTTCGGTTCGGCGGCGAACACCGCCCTGGCCAGGTCCGGGTCGGGGAACTCCACCTCGGTGGCGTTGTCCTGCGTGATCGCCGCCGCGCCGGCCTGCCGCGCCGCCGTCTGCATCGCCGCCCAGTCGGGCGTGTCGCGCCATGTCGCGGCGAGTGCCTGCGCCTTGGCCTCGTCGGGCACGGAAATAACCTCGGCCGACCGCTTGCCGGGCGTGGTGTACTGGCGCTTCCGGGTCTCATAGGCGTCGCGGAGATCGGCGTCGGTGATGGTGATTTCCGGGGCCAGCGACTGCGGCGACAGCTCGACCGCCTTGATGCGGCGGAATTCCGGCGTCGAGTACAGGTCCGGATGATTGTCGTACCAGCGCCGCAGCACCGCTTCATCTGGCGTGCCGGGTTCGGGTGAGGCGGCGAACGGGAAGACCGCCATGTCGGCGGACCGCTTCTCGAACTCCATGGCATAGAGCGGCTTCACCTCGGCGTCCGGCGCGATGGCGGCGGTGGCGAAGGCCGACAGCAGCTGGCGCTGCGCGATATCGGCGCGCAGCTGCTCCATGAACCGGCCCTCGGTCAGGCCGTTGTTGCGCAGCACGGCGTCGAAGACCTGCTTGTTGAACTTGCCGTCCTGGCCCTGGAAGGCGGGCATCGCGCGCGCGGCCTCCACCACCACGGCGTCCGGCGTGACGATGCGCAGCCGGTGCAGCTCGTCGGCCAGTGCCGTCTGTCCGATCAGCCGCTGCAGGGTCTGCTGCGCGATCTGCTCGCGCTGCGGCTGCGTCAGCTCCTGGCCCTGCGGCAGCTCGCGGGAGGCGACCGCGACGGCGCGCTGGAACTCGGTCTGGAAGGTGGGAATCTCGATGGTCGTGCCGGACACCTTGGCGATCCAGGTCGGCTGGCCGGTGAACAGCTGCGTCAGGCTGCCGCCGATGCCCCAGCCGACGAACAGCACCGTCAGGATCCCGAAGAAGCCGCGGACCAGCCAGGAATCCAGCGAACGGCGAAGCAGCGTGATCATGAACGATGACAGGGTCCCAAACGATGCGGCGGGCAGCATATACGGGCCAGCGCCGTGCATTGCCAGCCGTCGCGCCGCGCGCGGAGTCCGGGTTCGGCCTTGACGCCGGCCGGCGATACGCTAGCAGCAGGGAAAACCAGGAGAGTCCGCCCCATGAGCCAATCGCCGATGCGTCAGTTGATCGCCGGAAACTGGAAGATGAACTGCCTGGGCGCGGACGCCGTGGCGCTGGCCAGGGCGGTGGCGGCCGGCGCCGCCGGCATTCAGGCGGACCTGCTGGTCTGCCCGACCGCGCTGCACGTGGCGGCGGTGGTGCAGGCGTTGAAGGGCTCGGCGGTCGCGGTCGGCGGCCAGGACTGCCACATGGCGCCGAAGGGCGCGCATACCGGCGACATTGCCGCGCCGATGCTGGCCGATCTGGGCGCCGGCTGGGTGATCCTGGGCCACTCCGAGCGGCGGCAAAATCATGGGGAGACGGATGAGATGGTGCGGGAGAAGGTGCTGGCCGCCGTGGCCGCCGGGCTGACCCCGATCGTCTGCGTCGGTGAAACCGAGGAGCAGCGCGTCGGCGGCCAGGAGACCGAAGTGGTGGGCTGGCAGATCTCCGGCAGCCTGCCGAAGCCGTTCAGCGGCGTCATCGCCTATGAGCCGCTCTGGGCCATCGGCACCGGCCGCACCGCCACCGAACAGGACGTGGCAGCCATGCACGGCTTCATCCGCGAGGAGCTGGTGCGCCAGTTCGGTGAGGAGGGACGCGGCATCCGAATCCTGTATGGCGGCTCCGTGAGGCCGGCCAATGCGCCGGGCCTGCTGGCGGTCCCCGAGGTCGCCGGCGCCCTGGTCGGCGGCGCCAGCCTGGACGCCGCCGATTTTCTAGCGATTGCCCGCGCCGCCCGGTCCGTATAAGAGGCGCGGCGATCCCGCAGCGTTGAAAGCCGGCCCGCGTTGAACACCGTTTTGTTGATCATCCACCTGTTCGTCACCCTTGCGCTGATCGGCGTCGTGCTGATCCAGCGGAGCGAGGGCGGCGGGCTTGGCATCGGCAGCTCGCAAGGCATGGGCGCGTTCATGTCGGGGCGCGGCACCGCGAACCTGCTGACGCGGACGACGGCGGTCCTGGCGACCATCTTCATGGCGCTGTCGCTGACGCTGGCGCTGCTGAACCGCGGCACCGTCGGGGCGGGGCGGTCGCTGTTCGACACCGCGCCGGTCACCGCGCCCGCTCCGGCATCCCCTCCGGCATCCCCATTGCCATCGGCGCCGGTAGGGACCGGACCCGAGGCGCCGGGCGCCGCGGCGCCGGTGTCCCCGACGCCCGCTCCAACGACACCGGCCCCAACGACACCCGCTCCAACGGGCTCGGCTCCAACGGGCTCGGCTCCGACGGGTTTGGCTCCGGCGGCGCCCGCCCCGGCGGCCTCGGCGCCCGCCTCCTCGGAACCCGCGAAGCCGGCCGAACCCAAGGTGCCGTCGGCGCCGACCAACTGACGGCGGCCCGCTCCCTCACCGGCCCGGCTGGTCGCGCCGTGCGGGCGCGTGACGCGGGGCGGCAGCATCCGGGCCGGTGAGGGGGTGGCGCCGCCGGGCGCGGGTTCCCGGCGGCCTGGCTTGCAAGAAGGCCGGCTCCCACGGTCGAG
>NZ_DASZUV010000008.1:0-204399 GCF_035548095.1 Rhodopila sp.
CAACTTCACCGCGGCGATGGCGGCTTCGAACTTGGCCCACTGGGCATCAGTCAAGACTTGCAACATCTACCCCTGCGAAAGCCGCAGAAAGACAGCACGTGCGCCGATTCGCCAAGTGATGAAATGCGAACAGGCCCTAGATCAGAGCTGGAGCGATGCAGCCTACTGGTTTCACGAGGGATTAGCGGAGCCCATCGACACCATCGCCATCACGAAATTCGAGACGGCGATAGAAGTGCTTCTCTCGGCTGAAAGTTCGAAGCAGAGCGCTAATCGCCTTCATCTGGCGTTTTCAGCGTTTTACGGCATGCCTCCTGACAGCTCCTACCCATCTGGAAGCTCGCGGACCGTTAAGGATTTAGTGAAAGCCATCGTAGAAAGTCGATCCCGTATTCTCCATGGGACATTGTCAACATTGACAGCGGACTCTCTAGCTACCGATGAGCATGGCGGAAGAAAGTTAGTCGAATTTTTATCGATGGACCTGCTAATAAGCTTCTCGTTGAGGCTTGATCAGTACGCAGTAGAAGGCGGAGTGAAGGATAACGTGGCAGCTTTTTTGCAGTTTGTTTCCGCGATGCGAGAAGCTGGCACAGCCCGCCAACCGTAACGCCTCCTTTTTATTTGCTGCCCGGTCAACGGCCGCTTCTGACGGTCTTGCCGAGTCAAGGGGGCGCCAGGAGCCTTGCCGCGCCGCCACAGCCGACACATGTCTTGCCGACCCGCTATCCGAGCGATCCGCCATGTCCCCGCGCGCGCCGCAGACGACCTCAGAGACAGCATTTGAAGCCTGGTGCAGTCATCCGGGCTTGGACTTCGTGCGCATGCGGGAAGCGCGAGCAACCGGCCAAAAGCGGCCAGACTATGCCCACTCGATTCTCTCAACGCATCGTAACGCGCTGATTTTTAAGCGCAAAATATTTCTTCTGACGGTCAAAGCCCGACCATCGAGCCGTCGAAATTTTTCGCTTATGATTTCAAAGGAAAATTCGCGCGCTTCGAATTCAGCGACGTTTCAGCGTCTATCGACAACGATCGGTCGATTTTTTACGCCATCGACTTTGTAGCGCATCATGCGCCGACAAAAGGAAAAGACCGTCAGCGTTCATAGCACAGCGCGTTCGTGCTCGCTATGCTCATCGCTCATTGAGCTTGATGGAAAGCGGGCAAGCGAATAGACAAACGCCTCTGGCTGCGGCGGTGTGGAAGGACACATGGCCAGCAAAGGTCCGAGATGGTGACGAGAAGGCAGCGGCGTAATGGCTCGGTGCGCTAAGCCCATCCACTAGCCGGTTTCGAGTCCGGTCCGCAGCACATCAAGGCGGCTTATCAAATCGGCGGCAGTGCAGCGCGAACCAACAAGTCGTTGAGGCGAGCCAGACACTCATGGCGACGACGTTCAAGATCGCATCTGAGACGATGATCCCGTACGTCGAGGTATCCGTGCCGTTGTTCTAGACGACCGTCCTTGATCCCGGCGACGAGCAACCCCCGCAGCTCGGTCAACTCATCGTCAAGGTCTCTCAGACCCGCTCTCCAAACCGGTTCCTCAAGATAGCGCCAACCGCCAACGGCCTTGCGGATTACGTGACGACTCTGACGGTCGACGAGCTCCCCCGTCCGAAGCGCCGCCTGAGTGTCCTTCAAAGCTTGCAGGAAATCATCGAAATGTTCCTGCCCGAGCGGATCAGTAAACGCAGGGCGATGGAAGGCCGTTGCGATTGTCTCGAGGATCAGGCGATCCTGGTCGTGTGCGTTCCGGATACCAATGATCTGGTCGTAGTATCTCTGCTGGAGATCTGAATACGCATTTAGCCACGTCACGTAGTCGTCCCAAAACCAGAGCTGCACCTGGAAGTGGCCTGCCGCTCGATGCTCCTCGTCGAGCAATCGGGCTTGGCGCTGTATCCCAGCGTCCCGCTTTGCCGTCGTCGCTAAGACCCAGACGTCGAGTTTCGGCCGAAACGCGAGCGCTTTGTCCGCTTCCAATCTGAGCAGCTTTCGGTCGATCGGTCCCCCGGGAAGAGGATTATTGTTCGCATCCAAGTCGTCGAGCCGCTTGCACTGCACGCCGATTGCGCCGGCGCGAGTTCTGGCGGCGTAGACATCGACCCCATTCTGGGCCTGTCCAGGCCGGCCGATCTTATCCGCCATCGCGATTCCATAAGCGAGTTCGACGACCGATTGGGTCAAATCCTCGAACTGCTGCCAATAAAGTGGCGGCTGGAAAAACTGAGTGACCTGCCCCATTAGCGAGATGTCTCCGATCGATCGAGCGGCGGCATCTCTCCGGTCGCTGCAGACACAACTCCGTGAAGCTGAAACAAGCGATCGAAGAAGCGTTCGATCAATGCTTGCGCTCCGGCGCCCACAAGTTCGTTCGCGCCAAACCGAAAAATCTCATAGCCCGCCAACCGTAAGTCGCGATCTGCGGACACCATCTCCGAATAAGCGGAAAGCGATGGCTTGTCGTTACGAGTAAAGTGATGCTGGCCGTCGACTTCGATCACTATCCTTGCGCTATTGGAGAGCAGCAGGAGGAAATCCATGCGCTGTCGCGGAAAGGACGCACGGTGCCTCAACGTTCGCACCACTGCCGGATCGTAATGTAGATAGACTTGGGGAATAAGCGCAGGCAGATTGGACTTCAGCATCGGTCGATAGCGGCGGAAGTAGGTGTCGAAGAGCCCCTGCTCGGCCAAAGAATCCAGCGAGGCACGCAGACGATGACCAAGCGATTTGGCCGCGTCGGCTTCATCCGGGTGCTGGTCACCCCACCAACCCACGAGCTCTGACCACAAAAGGCCATCTCTCCGTATCGGACGGTCGTAGATCAGGCAGTGCTCGGCGCCGGCCAGGATGACGACGTCGTTGTTGACAGCGTCGGCGAAGCCCAGCTCGGGCTTTGGCCCCGTCGAGGCGAAGATCAGGTTTTTTGGCGCACCCGCGACCCCTCGGTGAATGCGCGAAAGAGCATAGACCGGATAACCGGAGGCTTCGCCTGTCGTTTCAAGTTTGTAGCCGTCGCGCCGAAGTATCTCGTTCAGTTCACTGGCAAGGCGCTGGGCCTCAGGGCCTCGGCGCGCCAGCGGGTGCATCACCGCTTCGAGAAGTCGCGCAAAGCGCGAGCGCGAGCAGGTAAACGCGCCGAGCTCAGCGAACAGATGCTCGGCATCCCAGTCCATCGGATTGAGGATCATGTGCTGCACGATCTGCTGCGCGAGCGAGCGGCTGGAAAAGAAGCCGTCGCTCATGTTGTCGATCGGCCACAGCGGTTTGAGAACGTCGTCGATCGCACGTTCGCCGGCGAGATCGTACCCGAACAATTTCGCGATATCGCGCCGCGTGATCTCACTGATCGGCGAATCCCCTTCTTCAAGAACAAGGCATCCGGTTTCTTGCAGATCGAAATCGGCGAACCGTCGTCCAACGCGCTCGGCAATTGCACCAAGGGTTTTGCGGTCGACAATCTTAAGGCCGGCGAGCGCGCGATCTCGCTTTGAGGCTGCCTCGCCAACGCTGAAACCTACATCCTCGGCTACGCCAGGCAACGTTTCATGGGTGCATCGGTTCTTCAGCATCTCGGCAATGCGAAGCGCGAGCGCGTTGTTTCCCGGAGTCAACATGCCACCTCCGGCACGCCAGCCGCAGTCAGCAAGGCATAGAGGTCGGCGACGCGGGCGCGTTGGCCGCGCTCGCGGCAGAAGGTGAAGACTGCGCGCTGCTTGGCGCGCGACAACGCTACAAAGAAGGTCGCGATCCCTTCAGGATTGCCAGCGCTATGACTCCACCACATTGCATCGTCGAGACCGACGAAGACGATAGTGTCGTATTCCAGCCCCTTGCTCTTGTGGACGGTCATCAGCGGCACCTGATCGACACCCGCGAAGCGATCGAGGCAAGTCACCCAATCGGGGCTGCCGTCCGCACACGCAACGAGGTGCAGTCGAAAAGCTTCAAGCGCGATGGCGAGCGCTTCACCCGTCGCATATTCCGAAAAGGGCCTGGCAAGCGCGCGCGGATCGACGAAGCCGAGCACTTGATCAGCAAGCGCTTGCGCCGCTGCGGTCGAAGGCGGCGCTGCCGCCATGGTGGTGCGCAACCACCGCAAAAATGTGCTCAGACCTTCTTCCGCGCGCAGACAAGCCAGCTCGTCGTCAGGATCGACGTCGCGCAGCCGAAGCACTGCGTCCGACGCCACCTGCCATGACTCTGGCGCGCGACGGATAGCGCCAAGGCGCAGCAAGGCTTGCGCAATTCCGGCATAGGCGTCCACAAGGAGATCCTGCAGCGTAGTCCGCCCTAGCGCACGGCTTTCGTTCCGCAGGCGAAGGTTGAATGCCGCCAACGCAGGCGCAAGCTGCTCCTCGAACCGATCGGCGGTTTGCCGCACGAGGATCGCGTAATCGCGGGGCCGTGTGCCGCGAGAGGCCATGTCTTGCGCCAACCACCGCGCCAGGTGCTGCGCCTCCCCGGCCGCGGTGGGGCATGTCCAGACCTGAGCAACATCACCATCCACGCGTCGACCAGATTGGGCGACGGTTGGGATTGCGCCGGCGTCGAGCGCCTGCGCGACGACGTGCTGAATACGCACCAGATCGGGCGATGATCGGAAATTGAACAATAGCGGCACGCGCTGGGCGGCGAATTCCGCTTCGAAACGATCGAACGCATCGGTACGCGCGCCCGCCCAGACCATGATGCGCTGCTTGTCGTCGCCAACGGCGGTTACGGTGATGCGCGGTTCGCCAAAGGCGGAAAGTAGAAAGTCATACTGCGCGTGTGTCGTGTCCTGGAACTCGTCGACGAACACGAAGGGATAGGTCGCGTGCAAGGCGCGCGCGATTTGCGGTCGAGCGCGCAGGAGCAACTCCGCCAATCGGTTGAGCATGATGAATGTCAGGAGCGAGCGGCCGGGCCGGCGCAGCAGCTCGGTCCACCAGCGCTCGACCACAAACTCGATCGCCGTCGCAGGCGCCATCGCCTGAAGCGGCAAGCGAAAAGAGCCGACAATTTTGGATTCGAAGTCGGCCGGGCCGAAGCCGGCGATGGTCGCCTGCGACGGTTGAGGCGCGGCAAGGCGCGCGCGTATCAGGAAATCTTCCACCTGGCGGCGTTTGGGGAAGTCGATCTCATAGGGCTTGGTCGGGCGCCAGTCGACTGGAAGCGCCAGCAAGAAGCGGTCGACAAGGCTCTTGGTGAACGCGTCGAAGGTCATCGACACGAACCGATCGGCTTGTGCGCGGTCGCAACGCTCGCGCACACGGGTTGCGAGGTTTTCGGCGGCGTCCGTCTTGAAGGAGATAGCCAAAACGCGGTGGGGCGCTGGACACGTGCCGGTTTCCAGAAGGTACGCGGCGCGTTGCGCCAAAAACTCGGTCTTGCCAGCGCCGGGGCCCGCAACCACGCACGTATTTCCCTGACGGCGGAGAACATGCCACGCGTTGGGCTCGAGATCAGCGATGCCACGTGGCCGCCACGCATTCGTTGCGACGAGCGGCATTGTTACCTCACCGGCGCGACGCCGAGCGCGGCGATGACATGATTTAGAAGTGCTCTCAGTTCTTCCGGGATGCCGGCTTTCAGGGTTTCCGTATCGAGTCGGGCCAGAACGCGCACATGGGTGCTGGGCTTGCCGCGGCCCAGAAAGAGATATCGATACCAAAGCAGCACCGCATCATATTGCGGATCGTAAAGCGCGGGCAGACCTTCATCGCCGAGCACCGCCGGCCGCGGCTCACCTGCGCGCGGTCCGCGCATACCGGGCTCGAGTTGCTGGTAGGCCGTAAAAAACGCCGTGAGCATGGAATAATCGAGATCAAGTGGCGCAGAGAAAAAGACGCCGAAGGGCCGAAGCGCATTGATCGATTGCAGCAAGCTTGCGGTGTCACGCGGATCGCGCGCTGCGATTTGGGCAAGGCGCGCCGCAATCTCGGCAGCCCCGAGTTCGGCTCCGAACACTTCGGTTGCGGTCCGCCCAACCGCCAGCAACTGCTCGCAGGTCGTCTTGATCCGGCCCCAACCACCGCCGTCGCGCCCCCAATCGAGATCCAGGAGCGTGGCGTAGGGTATCGCGAGCTCGCTCAGCAATTGCCAGAGATGATTCACATGGCGGCCGCCCAGCGGCACCATCGCGACGAACGACCGATCGATCGGAAGGTCCAGCGCCTCCGCGAGGCGCGGCAATACCACCTCTTCCGACGCTCCCTCACCGAGAATGACGAACCGCGCGAAATAGAGTTCGGGATACGTGCGGACAGCTTCCCGCACGAACTTGGCGGCGTCTTCGTCATTCTCGGGTAGCCGAATTCCTCTGACGCGCGCGGTTCGATCGGCGGGCTCAAGCCGGAAGTGCCGGACCTGGCCGGGATCGACGCGGGCGAGGATGCTCGCCGAATGACTCGAGATGAAAGCCTGCGCCCTCCCCGCAGCGGTCAGTTCCTCGATCTGGCGCACGATGCGCGACAGATAGAAGGGCGCGAGATTATTCTCGGGTTCTTCGACCGCTATGAGGGTCAGCGCCGGCAACGGGATGCTACCGGCCTGGAAAGCAGCGCCGGCAGAGCCATCGGCGATCCGCCCCTCAACGTCGAGGGTCGCCGCGGTCATCGCGAGATGGAACAGCGAACGCTGGCCGTCGCTCAGATCCTCCAGCCCGCGATCGCGTCCTTCCTCGTCCGGATGAAATACGACCTCAACCTTGCGGATGAACTCTTGGAAACGAAGATCAACAGGCCGGAATACCGGCTTTGTGTCTGTGCCGGCGCTGTGGACCTGCTGCCAGCGCCACTCCACAGCCTTGGAAACCAAATCGACGGCGGCCTCGTTGCCAAACGCGCCGTTGAGGCGTCCACCTGCGTCCAGGAAGACGTCCTTCATACCCTGCGACCAGGTAATCGCGCGCCACAGGCGACCGCGTAAAAAAGCGCTTACCTGCGAGGAGCCGTCCCGACTCGCTGGGACGTAGATCATCTGGATGCGGGCGCGATCAGTCGGTCGCAGGTCCGAGCGATCCCCATCCTCGAAATTGCCGAGCGCGCGGATGGCCTGATATTTCTGTTCGATCACGCCCTCGAGCGAACCGTCATCCGTCCAGCGGCCCTCAAGTCTCAGCCGGCATTTCAGCCGCCCGTCTTCCTCGCAGGCCATTTGGTGAAAGAACTCTGGCACCGCAGCAGCGTGGCCGTCTGCGCCGTCGAGTTCCGGAAAAGACAAGATTGCCTCGACCACGAACTCGCGCTCGAGCGGCGCTCCCGCTTCAGCGCTGGGCACATGAAAATCTTGCCGGCGCAATCGTCGATGCTCCGGCGTGACACCGAACAGCCTCAGCATCGCCTGCATCACCGCAGTCTTGCCCGAACCGTTGACGCCCACGAACGCGGTGAGACCACGCGCCATATCGATCGTCGTCGTCTGTGGTCCGAAACACCGGAAATTCGTCAGAAGAAGTCGTTCGAGATACATAAGTAATCCACAAATTTTGGAGCCGACCGGCGATCCATTACTTGCCAGAAGCGCACAATCAGGAGGCGAGGAACGCCTTCCTCTGCTATCAAGGCGGTTCGGAACCGCGTACCCGGCCAGGATGACCCCTCGCCGGCGCTGTTGGGCGAGACCGGGGGCAATGGAACCGGAAGGAGAGAAACCAGAGGAGACGGTGATCGGCGACTTCGATGCCGCCGACGAACTGCTTTTTGCAGCCGAGAGCGGCGATTTGCCCGGTCTGGGGGCCATTCGCGTGCAACGGTCGGGGCAGATCGGGCCCTTGGTCGAACTGGTGCGCGCGCGGCTGCGATACCCCGAAGCCTTCGCATCCGTGGTTCTCGAAGCGCCGTTCGTCGCGACAATTGAGGCCGCGCTCGATCGTGACATGGTGACCGGCACCGAAAAGAACGCGCCGGCGGGCGTCTTTCCACTTCAGCGGCTCGGCGCAGATGGCGAACGATCGGACCTTTGGCAGCTTTGGGCGAGCCGAGCCGATCAGGCTGCTCTCGCCGCTGGCTTCCCAGCGCAGATCGCGGCCGAAATTGTCGGCGCGCTCGGCGAGCTCCAAGACAATGTCTTCCGCCACAGCGATGCGGCGCGCACAGGCATTGTTGCGTTTGCCGCGCGGCCGGGCGCGTTCGAAGTCGTCGTCAGCGATAACGGCATCGGCGTGCTCGCGAGCCTGCGCTCGCATGCGGACTATACAGGCATCGAGGACGCCGGCACGGCCTTGAAGGTCGCGGTGGCCGACGGCGAGTCCCGCTTCGGCCGCGACTGCGGCTGCGGCTTCGGTATGGGACAGATGTTCCGCGCGCTGGCCAACCATGACGGCGATCTACGTTTCCGCAGCGATGATCACGCGCTTGAGGTCCGCGGGCATAGCCCGAGCCTCCAAGGTCGCGTCCAGCTCCGCCAGAAAGCTCCCCTGCCCGGGTTGACCGTCAGCGTGCTGTGCCGACCGACGAGCGTTCCGGGCCGGACGCTCTGACTGCGCCGTTGGCGCGAAGTCAGAGAGCAACAGCGCCGTGCGCTTGGTGGCGATGTTGTGGGCGAGCAGATCGTCGATTGGCGCCCCTCTGGGGGTCGCTATCCGCGGCCAACGCAGGCGGCCAGCCTCGGTGAATTCCGCCCGGCGGCGCTTGAGAGTGCGGGCGAAGGCATCGGTCTCGATCAGAATGACGTGGCCAAAGTGACGCTTGAGGCGGCGGAGAACCTGGGCGCCCCCGCGCACCACGAGCGTGAGCGGGCGTTCCGCTGCGTCGGCGATCCGGCACAGACGATCGACGTGCCAATCGATCCGGCTCGGCACGCCAGCGCCGGTGCGGAACTCGAAGGCGACGATCTCGACTTCCGAGCGCTCCCGCACGAAACGCATCCAGCGGGCATAGTCTTGGTCAGTCCGTGCGTTGAGGTGCAGCGCCGCCGGAATCCCGGCTGTCATCAACTCTGCCCAGCCGAGCGCGATGCGCTTCATGCTGTGCAAATTGTCAGGCCGCGGCACGTTCAAGAACAGGCTGAAATTCGGCACGGTCACCAGCGCAATCCCAAGATCGCGCAGCGTCGACATGATCAACGCGCGATCGGCAAACGCCCACCAAGCCTCGAGCTTGATGTCCCGATCGACGCCCGAGGCGATCACTGTCGCGGTTTCGGGGATGCGGAAGCGCTCGGCGAGCTCGGCACGGGTGCGAACATGCGGCTGGCCGCTTCGCATGTGGAATAGCTCATACAAGGGAACGGCGACAGCCGATTCTTTCAGGACCGATTTGCGGCTGTATTTGTGCCCGATGAGCGGGATGACCGACGGCAGCTCCAGCGTCAGAAGAGCGTCGACCCGAGGCGTCGACTCGAGCTCAAAGCCGCCGATCTCAAGATAGCGCTCGAAGAACTGGTCGGGCTTGTTGCGGCACACGGAGTCACAGGCAGCGCGGTCCTCGCACGAGCAGAAATCGTTGCAGTCGAACACGCCAGCATCGGTGTGAAGGCCTCCGCAGGTCTCGAAGTCCGGGCAACCGCCGCAGCCAAGCGACGGCGCATAGAGCGCGGCGTCGTCGCGAAGCCGATGGGACGGCTTGAAATCGCGTGTGGGCTCCTGCGGGGCGCGACGGGTCATTTGAGTTTGATCTCCGCAGTCGCTCCGAGAATTCCTACACGCTCCACGACGGCCGGAGCCATGCCCTGTCGCGCGTCAACGGCGGCTCGCACGGAGGGTGGCGCGTTGGTGATACTCGCCACCTGCCGAAGCCCGTCGAACACGACCAGATCCGTCCCCTTCGACTGGATCAGCACCGTGGCGCCCTGACATGCCGCTCCCTTCGTGGTGAGCTTCGCCGTGAGCGTGCGGCTCTCCTCCGACGTGCTGACATCCATCAGGCTCGGCGCCCTGATGCGGTCGATGCCCCTCGCCCAACGCTTAGTGTAGGGCTTGCCGCTAGCATTCCGGATGAATTCGATTCCCATCACGCGACCTCCAAGACAGGTGCAAAGGTTTTGGTTTTCCCCGATCGGCGTTCGATCAGAAGACCGCGCGCGGCCAGATTGGATAAGCGGTTGTTCCAGGCCGTCGGCGCCAGGCTCTCTTGGCTCTGCGCCGCAAGGCTCGGCGCGCTCGCCGTACCCAGGCGCGCCACGAGATCGAAGGTCGAGCGGTGCGCCTCGTCGAGCTCCCCCAGAATCTTGGGGTCGCGCACCTCGCCCGTCGGCGTCAGGTGGCAGACCCACATCGCATCCTTTCGATGCCGCAGAAAAAATTCGAGCTCTTCGGTCACCGCCGGCGAGGCATTGGCGATGACCGGGTAGAGTCCCGGCAAGGTGGCGCGCGCATAATCGCGGAAAGCGATCACACCCTCGCGCAGGAAGGAGGCGGTCGCGACGGTGACGCCATCGAAGTCCAAATAGACGGGCTCCGGTTCGGCCGGCGGACGCGCGGCGGCGACCAGCTTTCCGAGAAGCTGACGGCCGGCTTGCACCCCGCTGAGCACTGGCTGGCCACCGGCCAGAACAACAATCGACAACTTCACTTTTCCATCCTCATTGAGTTCAGTGAAGATGGAGAGCACGCCGCCTGTTGTCAAGGGCCGCCGATTTTATCCCAATTTTCCCCAGCGCCGGCCAAAGACGAAAAGCTGGGTGACCGACGGTGATATGTTGTTAACCTTTCGGTTCTCTAAGAAATGTAAGCTTCGTGCTACACAATCGTCCAATCTGTAGAGCGACGGTGCCAAATTCTCACCCCACGCCCCGGCCGCCGTTCGGAGGGGCCCTGCGCAAGTTCGGCGCCGACATCCACGACGCCCGCCGGCGTCGGCGGCTGCCGATGCGGCCGTGGCCGAGCGTGCCTTTACGTCCGCTCGACCCTGCAAAGAGTCGCGGCTGGCGACACAGCCGGTTTCGGGCCCGGTCCGCAGCCCCACTTTGCTTTGGTTTTTGGACTAACCAGCCAGCGAGCCCATGTCATTCGCCTAGTACCATCTCGAAGGCGTAAAGGCATGATCATCGTCGTCGCCGAACAAATGCTCGGCCGCGAACCGATCCTCTATCGCCTGAGCAGAAAGACGCGCTTCACGCCTTGCCAAATGATCCCGTGCCCAGGAGAGGAACTCCAAGAGGCGCGGTGTCGGTTCGGTCGGGACTTCTGTGGTGAGCATGGCCATGAGCCGGCGCAGCCGACCGAGCTCGTCGAGTTCCGCCAAGATTGCCTCAAGTCCAGCAATTCGACGATCCTCGATATGCTTGGCACGCTCTACGAGTTCGCGCCGGCGTCGCTCTTCATCCCTTCTCCGCTCCTCGGCTTCCCTTTTTAGGCGTTGCTCTGTCTTTGCGGCGGCTAGGACCGCGAGTCCCACGCCGATCTCGCTCGCCATGTTCTCGAGCCGTTGGATCTTGGCGTCGCGGAAGCTGCGACGAGGTGCCGTGCCTCCTCCGAACACATAGACCTGCTCAAACTCGAACGAGAGCTGACCTGTCGGGTGGTAGTCCCATTCGGGAAATTGCGGCCTATCGAAGAATGCTGAATCCCAGCCGTTGCGCCGTGTCACTAGGTCACGCTTATGTTGCCAGGCCTCTTCCTTGGCGCGCTCAGCATCCGTCAGCACATGCTTTTCGCGCTTGACCAGCTCAGAGATCGAAAAGCCGATCACTTCGGTCTCAGATTTGAAGTGAGCTGAACCCTCACCGCCCACAAGCTGAAATCCCTGCAATGAAGCCGTCTGTACAATCCGCGGCAGGATAACTGCGAGGCGATCGACAGATCGCGGTGCGACCTCGCACTTGATGAGCCCACCTTCGCTGACGGCGATCAAGCCGATATCGGATGGTTTCTCCTTTCTGAGCTTGGCGATGGTGCGATCCGCAATCGGGTGCGGCGGTACAGCTACGTTGTCGTCGCCTTCGGATGCCACAATGCGTGCCTGTTCGCGTGCGGCCGCGAGATTGGTGGATTCACGACCGAAATCACCATCAGTAATCGTGATCCTGTCAGGAGCGCCGGGCTTTGCTTCCGGCAGCGGTATTTGCGTTACCTTCTTTCCAGCCGCCTTCTTCGCCCACCACCCGAGCGGCGGGTTCGGAATGCCATGCTTTCTGCAGATCTTGTGGAGGGCGACATCGGAGATGGCGAACTCTTTCGCGAGGTGCGTCATCGGCTTGGACCAGACGAGCTCGTAAAATTGCTCCCGCGTGAATACTCGAGCCACTGATTGTTCTCTCTACGAGGCCAGGCTGACTCTTCGCGCGCGCTCCCGGTGGCGTGCAAGCCGACGCCGGTGCTCATCCGTCAGCGGAATGGGGGTGCTCCAGCGCAGTTCGGCACGCGCTTGCTCGCTCAGACCGGACGAAAACTCCGGCTTGCCCTCGTCGTCGAAGGTCACGAGTGCGCGGTCGAATGCGGCGTCCCACAGTGCTGACAGCAGTAGGCCGTTGTGCACGTTGAGCCGATCGGCATCGCTTCCGCAGTCGGCCCACGGGATGATGTGCGAAGCGCGTAGCAGGGCTGGTTCGGAGATCCCCGTCAGGGGACAACGCCGTTGCCAGTAATCCATCAGGCGGTCGCGGAAGATGTCTTGCCCTATCCTCTGCAGGATCAGCCGCTCGGCCTCCGTACCGCCAGGCAAACCATTGACTTTAGCTTGGAACTCTCGAAGCGGAGCGTCAGGTAAACTGGCTGCCAACTGATAAATGCGCGACAATGCGGCGTAGAGTGAGCCAAGTGAATCAAAGCTATAGTGTGCAAGCCCAGGTCCGGGCATGTCGACCAAAGGACCGCCGAGTTCCCTGATCGCGCCAGCATGATCGGCTGCGAGAAACCATGGGCCGGACGTGCCTTGGGAAGCAAGCCAAATGGTTCCTGGCACGGTCGTTGATTGAAATGCCGCCCAGCCGCCCACCTCACCCAGTGGGCGGCGAAAACCATTCTGTTCAGCCGCCTTTTGGCATTCAGTCGAGACAATAAAGGACTGAGGGGTTGCGATCATCAAAAGTCCAGAGCGAACAGCCGTACCTCAGCAGGCGTGGATGAAAGTTCTAAGCGCATCGCGTCATGATTGCGTGCCCGTTGAGATGGAGCAGTAGTAGTCGTAATTATGTATTGAAACAGAGGCAGGGTCGCCTTGTCTTCCAGGCCCAGAACGAAGTCGAATAGATTGGAGTATATCTCGGCATCCAGATCGGCCTCCCGTGGGCTGTCATGCACGAGCAAGGGTGGCATCCTCGCTTTGCCGTTTACAGAAAGGATCATCGCCGCCAGATCGAAGGCTACGATCTTGAATGACTCAACTGCGGCCGTTGATAGTCCGACGCCACGGTCCATCAGTATCTCTGTGTGCAGTCCGTTTCCGTCGAGACGGATTTTTCCATCACATCCCTTGGGCATCAGGCTCGCGACCAGTTGCTGAAATACTATCTCCAAGTCTCCGATCGTTGATGCAACGCTTTCGCGCTCCAGTTTGATCGAATCTCGTCGTCCTTCGATCCTGGCCTCAATGTCCTTTAGCCGCCTCGTTTCCTCATCTCGATCAGCCATCTTGCGATCGAACCAGCGGACTTCTCTCACAAGCTCCCTTGCTTCCTCTACTTTGCGACCCGCGACCGTAAGCTGTTGTTCGAGGCTCTCGAATTCGCGATCAATATTCGCCAGCTCGCCACTAATCTGGTCAATCTGCGAGGCAAGTTCGTTGATAGTGCCAGGCAGAGAGGCTTTCTGGGCCTCAAATTCCTTTATCCCTTCTTCTGATTGCTGGATTCGGCTTCGCACGGCATCGAGATCGCATCGCTCCGTGCTGATACGGCAACCCTTGGCAAGGACCTCGTCAATGTTCACTTGGCAGATGGCGCATCTAACGACCACCCCGCTTTCGAGGCGCGCTTGTTCAACGCCCTGTTCTGAGCGGGCGGCAGAAATTTGTGCCGGCAAGGTTTTCAGAAGAGCCTGCGCGTCGGCATGCCTCTTTACTGCTTCATCCTTCTCCGCCTGGAAACGCATTCTCTTCGATGTTAGATCGACTCTAAGCGGTTGCCCCTTCGTGTGTGTAACGCCGATTGCCTTCGCCACTTCTTCATCGGCTTTGTCTATCAATTCCTTTCTGACTATTGTGTCGGACGGATCACGATCCTTGGGCAGTGAGAGCTTCTCGCATAATTCGTCGAAGCGGTTCTGCTGAAACCAATGGAGATGCCCGAGCTCTTGTCGCAATTCATCCCTTTGTCGGACAAGACTCCGGACTTCCGATGCTATGGAAATTTCGTTAGCCGATAACGCCCCAATGGCAAGGCGAACGACCGCAAGCTTTGTATCGAGAGAAAGCTCTTGTGCCGGAGATCCGGACCCCGAACGTTTGGAGCGCCAGTCGAAAACGTCATCCAAGCGGCATTCCTGATCACGCGCGAGCCAAGCCAGGATGACGTCCCAAACCTGGTCCGGCGACAAGTTGTCCGGCACTTGGTTTCGGTACTCGGTACAGAATTTATCCGAAATTACTGGCGCGATCGTAGACGGATCGGTGTCTACCAGCAGCTGATCGAATGTGTCCTCGATCCGCTCCGCCTTGGAACTACGAGAGGGAACATTCATTCCGATCGGGCGTGTTACCACCCAGCATTCACCGTCGATAATGATCTCGGCTCCGACGAAGCCGTGGGGCAGCTTTTGCTGCATCAGTGGTCGTTGCTCCTCATTGGCGAAATGACGCTCGCCAAGGCAGTACCGGATCAGTCGACAGAAGGTAGATTTGCCACTTCCGTGCGGTGTGGAGCCCTTTCCGTTGGTTGAAAGATCTGGTGACCAGATAATGTTTACCCCTCGACGCAACGAAATGTCCCGCAGCAATGTTGAAGCGTCCTTCCAGATTGCGAGGCGCCTCACCCAAAGCCGCGGTCCAAAATCTTGGTGACGAACAATGAACTCGATCTCCTGCGGCTCGAAAAGTTTAAGCTGCAAGGCGGCCCTCCCTTATGAAAGGGATGATCTCCGCAGTGACTTGTGTCAGCCCCTGGTCCAGATCGACCGACTGCAGCCTTGACCAGGCGAATAGAGCACGCCCGACAGAGGGATCCTCAACATGCAGGGTGGATCTGTCCAGCCTCGGTCCCGCGCTCCATTCACTGCCATCTGCCGAAACATCCAGGACAGCCGCCGAAACCAATTCATTATAGGCGGCGCCCCAAGCAGCATTCGTTGGCGGCGTCATCGTAGCGACACTCTCATTGGGCCTTGCTTGCTGCCCCACGACACGTTGCCATTCGGCCAGGTCCGACGATGACAAGAAGTTACCAAGAAGGCGAGGATTCAGACACGCGAGTGTGGCCAGCCGAACGCGGCGAGCATCTGCAGCACTCGGAAGAATGCCGACCATTGCTCGAAGTTGGGCGCGGACACGGTCCCGTTCATCCAATCCATGGGTCCAAGCCCAAGCGCCATTCGACACGTCTTCGAGAGACGGCAATTCGACTGGGACGGGAAGCGCATCAGAGGGCCGCTCTGCCTCCATCCGCTTCCACGCCTCCATGACCAATCGCCCGGTGCGATATTCGCCGTAGAGCCGGACTTCCTTTTCCTTCAGGACGCGGAAGGTCTCGGAGGGGTAGTCACCGCCTTTGACCTGGGCTGGGTCTAGGACGTATCGCTGTTCTTCCTCGGTCAGGCCGTATTTCCGTGCGAAGAAGACATCAAGGTCAGCGCGCAATTGAGCGCGACGATCCTCGTTCCACACAAAGGGCCGACCGGAATATCCTAGATCCTCCGCCCAAGCCTTCATGGCGTGGCTGGTATAGGTCAGCTCCAGCAAGCGTGGCCGGATGAAGGCAAGATCGTCTGTGGAAAAGGCCGAAGGTGGAAGCATGGGAAACTGGTTCAAATAGCCAAAAGTCAGATGCGTGCCGCCGATCTTTTGACGAGCGATGAAGTCAAGCACAACGGACGACAGGTTAGCGAGAAACGCGCCACTGAGCTCCGCGTCAGCGTTAAGAAAAAACTGGGGCGATGTATGCCCCACCGCCACCTTCGGGATCACACTCGCGATCACCGTCCGCTCATCAGTCGATCGGCAGATATCGCGCCACCCCATGAGCCAACGAGGCTGTTTGGCTGCAATCAGCAGTTCAGCGAGGGCGAGCGCATCGCTCGGTCCCTCGGCAATGTAAGTGAGATCGACTTCCAGCAGCGGTGTCTCGCGCTGCATGTCGGCTCCGGCGGCAAGTGTCTTGGGATCTAGCAGGAAGCGTTCGGGCGACGCCTTGAGCGCTCCACGCCAATCCTGAGCACGGCCGAGGAAACGGACGATTTCGGCCTCTCGCGCTGGCTTTCCTTCAAGGGCGGGAATAGCACCAGCCAGCCAGATCACAAGCGCCTTGAGTGCAACCGCGCGAGCGCCTTCCTGCGCATCGGTGTCTGATTTCCGGCGCCCCTTTCCGCCTTCGTCTCGCGCCAGCCTGATGGCACTTTTCAACGCCGACGGCACGCGGGCGGCGCGTAAGATGACCTCTTCCTCTGGCACCCAGTAGCGCGGCGAGGGTTCGAAGTCTGGACTCTGCTTTTCGGCAAGAGTGCAGTCGCGTGCGGCTTCTTCATCATCGCTTGCGCTCATGCCATAAGTGGCCCAGCGATGATCGAAGTGGTGGATCATCTTTGCTTCATAGAGCGGCACACGGCGTTCGGCGCCCGTCGCCGTCTCCAGCACCCAGTCGGGGCCGTCGCGCCGCCAGCCCTCGGCTGCCAACTGGTCTGGTGCCTGAAACCACGCGGCGTCTTCCGCCATGTGCCAGATTCGGCTGTAAAACGTGGCACCCCAAGGATTCCCCTCCGTCCCCTTCGCCTCTTCGATCAGCACGGGTGTACGCGCGTAGAGCTTCGCCGTCAGCTCCGCGTCCGCTCGCGAGCGGAAGACGGGCGCCGTCTTCGTGTTCGGATTGATGCGGGCGATCTCTTCCGGCGTCAGCGTGAAGTGCCGTTCGCTTTGCGCAAGCTGGGGCGTATTGGTGATGAAGAAGGCGAAGGAAGCTCGATCTGCTGGCCCCATGCTGAGGATGCAGAACTTGTAGCTGCGATGAACACTGGGGAAGATGGCTTCGCGGTTCTCGAAGTCGATAAGTTGCGCGAGCCGCTTGCTGGTGACGAGATTGCCGAAGAAAAGCGATGTGGACGAATCGGTCGCGATGCCAGTCGGCACGATTACACCCGCTCGACCGCTGCGTTTCGCGAGGCACGAAAACAATTCGGCGAAGAGCGCATAGGTGTTCACGTCGCCGCGGCCGGTGAACGGATAGCGGCTCGATGAACGGGCAAATTCGCTCGCCGCCTCAGCCGTGCGCTTTGCGAAGACGAAATCCCGCCACAGGCGTCCATCTGCGCTGTCAGGATCGGCCTTTTCGAGAGCGTCGATTAGCTTCTGGCGCTCTGCCTTGTTGGGCGCGCCGGCGAGCGCTGGCGAGCGCGCGGCGAAGAACTCCTGCTCTTGGAGCTTTATACGCTCCCACGGCGGATTCCCGATGACGACATCGAAGCCGCCATCACGCTCCATGATCTCTGGGAATTCGATGAACCAGTGGAACGCGCCGACTTTCTCGGAGGTTAGGCTCGCTCCCCGGCGAAGATGCTCGGCGGGCGCATGGCCTCCCGCCGCCTGCCATACATGCTCGGTGAGCGGCATGACGTCCGTCCCTGCGACGCCGGCTGATTTCGGCGTGAAGAAGGCAGCCATATAGAAGTTGGCCGAGATATAGAGGTCGCTAGCCGTCTTCAAGCGCTGCCAATCATCCGATGCGCGTATCGCCTCGAAGCCACGCGCCTTCGCCTCGACACTACTCAGATCGTCCTGTGCGATCTCCTTGAGCCTGTGATCCTGCTCGGCAAGGATTTCCGGCGGCGACCAGTTCTTGAACAGTAGCGGATGACCTTTCGCCCGATCGCGCTGTTCCTTGTTGAGGCGGGCGTAGCGGCGGGAAAGTTCCTTGTCGTCACCTGTCAGCGGCTTGTAGGCCTCGTCCGGCAATCCCTCTCGCAGCATCGCGCGATCAAACACGCCGATCAGGCTGTCACCGCAGCGGATCTGCGCATCGAAGAAGGCGAGCGGCCGACCCGGCTCCAACGCCTCAATCCAGAGTGCAACCTTGGTCAGCTCGACCGCCATGGGGTTGCGATCCACACCATAGAGGCAGCGGCAAGCGACATCGCGCAAAGCGTGGCGGCGGTCCTCCTCCGATGGGAGGCCGCCAGTACGCATTCGGGCGACACGCTCAGCAATCCTGTGCGCTGCCGCCAGCAGGAAATGGCCCGATCCGCAGGCCGGGTCGATGACAGTAAGCTTCAGGAGGTCTTCTGCCGGATCGCCGGCTCGAGCCTCTGTCTCGTCGAGTATCGGATCGAGCGTCCTATCCAGCAGGAGCTGAACCAAGCTGTCCGGCGTGTAGTACGAGCCGGTCGTCTTGCGCTGATTGCCCCGTTGCTCGGCAGCCTCCGATGCGAATAGGAGGGTCTTGCCGTCGTCACCGAGTTGCGGCTGCAGTTCGAGTAGAGATTCATAGACCGACCCCAATTCCTCAGTCTTCATGAGGCGCCAATTTACCGGCACCATTCCGGCTTTGTCGGAGAGCCAGGCAAGGCGGTAGATCGCCTCCATGAAGGCACGGTTGCGCAGGCGAGCGGTTTCGAGATGCGGCAGCTTGTCGGCGCTGAAAAGACCGCCAAGCGCCGGCAGGGCAAGCGCCTCCTGCCCGCGGGCAAGACCGCGGAAGACTACCTTGATGCCTTCATAGCGGTCGTGGTGCTTGTCCCAGGTGGCTGCGCGTACCGCTTGCGCCCGCAGCGCGGCGAGGCCGTAGCCCTCCGCATAGAGCTTGCGAGCAGCAAGCTTCTTTGCGCGCTGCGGATCATCTTCCTTGATGGGCGGGTGCAGTGAATCCCGATCCTCAGCCACCATCAGGAAGATGAGGCGGTAGACGAGGCGCAGAAGCTCGTTGAACCACTCGGTCAGATTGACTTCGCCCGATTTCAGGCGTGCGGCGAGAGCCGGATTAGCTTCGAGGAAACCAGAGCCGAGCACTTTCAGTGCGGTTTCGACCTGCGCCGCCAGCCGGTCGCGAGCCGCTTCGCCTTCGCGCGAGCCAGCTTCGCGCCAGCGTTCGAGCGCGCAATCGGTGACGGGCGTGCCGGCGAGCCCAAAGCGGGTCCGGTGGATCAGAGACCAGAGGACCGCGAAGGAGGCGGCATCCTCGTTCGTGAAGATTTGGGCCAGATCGGCTTCGATGTGGGCAGGTCGGGTCAGCGAGGCGTTGTCACGCATGAGGCGGAGGACGGCGCCGTTTGTGACCAGGCCCCACAGCGCATCATCGCTATCGTTGAGACAATCCTGAAGCGCGAAAGCCGGAGATCGCGAACGATCGGTCGACAGCGTCGCGCTGCGCCTGTCGAGCTCCTCTTCGGAAGGCGGTACAACGACGATGGGGACGCGGCCGCCAGCCAAGAAAGAGATCACACGATCGGCTGGAGCGAGATCGTCGAAGCCGAAGGTTTCCGCGAGGAAAGCTCGGACGAAGCGCTGTGTCGCCTCGACCGAGGGATTCTGAAGCTTCGCGAATTCATCGAAATGCGACTGACCGACACGGAAGGCGGTCGAGATCTCCTCGCGGATCGTCAGTCCCTTGCGGATCCTGTAGTCCTCCTCCGTCTGCTCGGAGGCTTGTCGGCGGTCGATGCTGGCAACCATGGCTGGCGCGATGAGGTTGCCCTCGAGGGCAAGTGAGGGCCAGGCCGACATGTCAGTGACGGGCTTGCGCGCCATGGCTCACGCCTCTCCCGGCATGAGCACGAACAGACCTATGACGTCCGGTGGCATCACGGGCTCCACGGTGACACGCGAGGCAGACCCTGACGCGGCGCGAAGACGAGCATGATCCGACATGAGCTCGTGCGCGCGTGACCGGACGAATTCGGCGATCGTCCCTTCGAGCAGGCCCAGGAGATCTTCCTTCGCTCTCGCGATAAACCTGTCGCGTGCGACAGGCGCGAGGTCCGACGTGGCTGGTGCACTGAGCCATTCCCGAGCGATTTCCCCAACTGCCACGATCCGACCGCTCTGGATCGCGACAAGGGCTGCCTCCTCCGCCAGCAGCAGCCGTTCCTTGCGGGCGTGGACGGTCAGCTTGAAACGGATACGCAGGAGGGCCAGGCGAGTCATTTGTTGGACGCCGGCGGTCGGCCAGGCGCCAACCCGGCCGATGCCGAGACCAGAAAGGGACTCCGGATCGAGCGAAGCCTCGACCAGCGCCTCGGCGAGAGTCGATGTCAGGGGATGTGTCCTGGTCAGCAGCGCGGTCCCCGACGGCGCCGGCTCGGTCGTCGCTAGGCGCACCGATCCGCTGAGATCGTGCTCCGCCAAACGCTCTCGCAGACCGGCATCAAGGGCGTCGACATGAGCCAGGAGCACCGCTTTCCGGCTCTCCAGGGGTACGCCGAAGCGTGCCATCGCCCTTTCGACAAAGAGCCTGGCATCCGCTGGAGAGCCGAGAAGCGTGCGGACCTTCTCCCATTCCGGGGCGACTTCCTCTGGCTTCATCGCGTTCTGGGCGAAACGCGCGCGAGACTTCTTCTCGTTTTCGGCCGTGTCGCGCCACCGCGCCTCCATGACCTTGGCACCGTCGTCGAGGCGAAGATCGAGCGTGAGCTGACGGGACACGCCTCGGCGCAGCATCATCGACGCCATCAGCGCATCCGTCACCGGCCCTCGCTCCTCGGGGAGCGGTACAGTCACGCCTGTCGCTTTTCGGATCTCCTCGGCTTTCCGGAGGATGACTTCGAGCACTGCGCCATCGATCGCGCTGTCCGGTGAGAACATCATGATCGATCGGACGAGTTCTGCCGGCTGGCCGAAGCGGTCCACTCGTCCTTCGCGCTGCTGGTGACGCGTCGGATTCCAAGACAAATCGTAGTGGACAACCGTGTCGAAGAGCTGCTGGAGGTTGATACCTTCGGATAGGCAGTCCGTGGCGACGAGGATGCGTTGGACCGGCTTTTCGTCGTCGAGCGTCGCCATGTCGGCGACGCGATCGCGGCGCTCATCCGGCGTAAGAACGCCCGTCACCGCTTCGATCTCCAGTTTCGGGAACGCCTTGCGCAGGCCATTACGGACATGCTCGGCCGTCGCCAGATAGCGGCAGAAGACGACGGGGTTGACGCCCTTCTTAATAAGTGGCGTCAGTGCGTCGACTAAAGCGGATAGCTTCGGGTCTGGCTTGCCGACGACGTCCTCGGCCTGTTTCACCAGAGCGAGAAGCTCCGGGTCGGCGTCAAAGGTCGTACCTGGTTCGATGTCGACCGCGTCCTCGTCGTCGCTGTCCTCATCGTAGATTTGTGGCTCGAGCCGATCGCTATCGGTCGCCATGCGGTTTCGCAGGGCGCTCAGCGCCGCGGCCGGCGACGAACCAACGCAGCGCATCAAGGCGAGCGTGCCCCAGAAGGCCAAGCGCTGCTCCCGCTGCCCCGATCCCACACGCGAGACGATGCCAAAGCAGTAATCGAGCACCGCCTCCTGAAACCTGCGATGGGCCTCGGATAAGCGATATGCGAACTCCGTCGTCTCATGCTTCGGGAAGGCGCGATCTTCGTGCCAGTCCCCCGAAACGAGGTCGATACGGCGTCGCTGCACGAAGTGCCGTGCAAGGCGCTCACGGTAGCGAACGTCGTCGAAGTCCATCGACGCATATGACGGCTCGATCAAGGAGAGCAGGCGTGAGAAGGCGTCTTCGTCTCCGGAGTGCGGCGTTGCAGTTAGAAGGACCATCCGCCGCTCTGGATTTCGGGCGAGCCCCGACAGAAGCTCGAAGCGCTGCTGTCGTCCCTGATGCGTGCCGACGCAGGCATGCGCTTCATCCACGATCACGAAGTCCGGACAAGCGCGCGCAAAACCTTCGCGGCGCTTCTCGGCCTTAATGTAGTCGAGGCTGACGACCGTGAAGGGATAGGCGTCGAACAGGGTTTGGGCGAGCGGCAGGCCACGCTCCAGCCGGCTCGCTGTGCCGGATGTGACTGCGACAGCATCGATCCCGAAGCGACCCTTCAGCTCTCCCACCCACTGCTCAACAAGATGCGGCGGGCAGAGCACCGAGAAGGCTTCCACCTCACCCCGATCCATCAGCTCGCGCAGGATCAGGCCAGCTTCAATCGTCTTGCCAATTCCGACATCGTCCGCAATGAGAAGGCGCGGCACCGACAGGCGAAGGGCCATCAACAGGGGCACGAGCTGGTAGGTCCGCGGCTCGAAGGCGAGCTGCGCGGCGGACCGGAAAGGTCCGGCACCTCGCCGCAGCGTCAGACGCATCGCATCCGCCAGCAGTGCTGCCTTGGCCTGAACCGTCGCGGCAGCATCGGCAGGCAGATCGAAACGAGCAGGCTGGACCGGGAAGATCTCGAGCTTCGGGTCGAGGATCACCGCATCATTCTCGCTGCCCGAGAGGGGGCGAAGCGCCAGAACGCCATCCTGCGGCGACGGCAACGCAACCCACTCACGCCCGCGGGCACGGACCAGATCTCCGGGGGCGAAATTCACCGTCATTGGGACGTCCCCTCAAAGATCGAGATCATCGCGTCGGGCACACCCGTAGCAATCGATCCCGGCAACTCAAACAGCGTCCACCCCTTGGATTCAGCTTCCTGGCGGGTGACGTTCGTCAGAGAAGAGACGCAAGCAGCGACGAAGTGGCTGCGCCAAACGAAACTCATCTCCTGATCAGAAAAGCTGATGCTGGACCCATCTGGAGGCGGAAGCCCGGCGTCCTTGAAGGCATTTATCCAGCCCCCGCCCTCGACCGAATGACTCGGCACTGGGGCAAGCACTACCTGCCCCCGCGCCAGATCGATCAGCATCTGTTTCGCTTCATCGCTCGTTCGATCGATCAACTCGTGATCGGGCTGGTTAAAGTAGGAGAGCAAACAGCGATAACACCCGCGAACACAGGCTTCGCCATCACGGTTCACGAGCAGCTTGGCATTGCCGGCTGTAATTGCTTCATCGACCTTCTCGAAATGCATCAGGGTTAGCGCTTCGCGGGCAACGTTGCCGAGCGCTTGCGGATCTTCGATCAGGCGGCTCAACACCCCGGCGCCGCCTTCTGTGGCTTCATAGGCCAGGACGGCCCGACGGTTATCGCGGTCGGGCAACGGCTCCCCAAGAACCTCGCCTTCCTCGAGCTGGAAGACGACTCCGACGCCCCTCATGAGGGCATGCTGGACCGTCGCAATTGTTGTTGGCGCATACGCGGTAGGGTCATTGAAACGTAAGAGCAGCGCGTTTTTATGGTCACGGACGATGGGGACAATCCGAACTGGCTTGACGACATCCGGCGGTACATCGACATCGGGATCTTCGTCATCCGATTTCGCCCAGTAGCCGCTGCGCGGATCTATATAGAAGCCGAAAACGGTTTGATTTGCGCGCCGCTTCAGTCCCTTGTTGATGCGGCTGATCTCGGCACTGTTTGCATATTGCAGATTAAAGATCGAAGTGTCCTCGCAGCGAAAATCAGCCTCGATGATCTGCACGCGGCCGTCCCGTTTCGGCCAGGAAAAGACGGTCTGAATGTCAAATCCCTGCCGGACGCGCTCTTCGTCATTTGCCGTGATCCGCTCAGCAGGGGCAGCTTCAACGTTGTCGATCCTGAGAGTCCGCTGTACTGGCATCTCGTCTGCCATTGGACTGTTGCACGCGTGACAGCGCTCCACCTCGCTGTCATGACAGGCGCCGCAGTTCGAGCAAATGTAGATATCTCGGGTCGCAAGTTCCGCTCCGTCCCCAGTTCGGACTTCCGGTGGCAATTTCGCCTTCATGACTCTGTAGGCACGGCCTTCGTGGTAGATCAGACTCCGTGGCCCGAATTCTGAGATGGCAAGAAAACGGGCGCGCTGGAGAAACGACCCAGTCTTTCCTTCGCCCGGAATGAAGGCATAGAGAGGCAATCGAGGGAAATTGTAACCTGGAAGGAAGCCTTCCGTTGCGAGATAGCGATAGGAGTAGAAGTCGGAGCCGTTTGAGGCCTTCCCCTGCTCCAGGATCGTGATCTGGTCGCTTGCCTGCATCTGCGCAGCTTTGATTCGACGACGGTCGGCACCCGAGAGACCTGTGATCTCTGATCGCGCGTTAGCTTCCATCAGTTGCGTTCGGGCTGAATTATAGAGCTCCCGCCAACGACCGAAGGCACGATCAAACTCCAGAGGCGCGCGCTGGGCCACCTGGGCGACAAACTCATCGGGCTCGATCATCCACGCCGGCTTCCGGCCCTCCATAGAAGCGAGAATCTGATCGAGAATCCGCTTCATCGGGGCGTGCGCTGCTATTGCTAGCTCGGGCCGGTCGATGGCGTCGTGAATTTCCGGCTTCAGCGGGTAGCCGGTCTGAGCCAGATCGAGGATCTCCGGAATGTCCGGAGACAAGGCGAGTTTCGTCTCGGCAAGCCAGACTGCGTGTAAGTGCGAACGCACGAGCTCTTCATTGGTGATGTCCAGCGCCGGCGGACGGACAACGCCGGCCACCATCTCGTTGCGCCGTTCGAAAAAATACTGGTCGTGCGGTGATTGAGCCGCGCAATAGGCCACGATAACAGCGGCCTGCCCGGAACGCCCGGCGCGACCAGCGCGCTGAGCATAATTCGCTGGCGTAGGCGGCACATTTCGTAAGTAGACGGTATTGAGCGCCGAGATGTCGACGCCGAGCTCCATGGTCGGCGAACAGAACAGTGCGGGCAGAAACTGCTCCGACTCGCCAGCCGCCTTGAGATCGGCGGCATTCTTGGCGAGATTCTGCTGATCGTCCCTTTCGAATCGAAAGCGCCACTCGCGCCATTCACGTTGTCTCTGGGACACTTGCGCTGTGTGTTCGCGCCCCTCGAGGCCCCAAAAGCTGCTCTGGCCAGCTTTCAGATCGGCAGCGATCTCATGATAGAGATCGTGAAAATAGCGGTTGCCCTGCGCTGCACCGCTCCGAATGGCTTCGCCGGGCACAATACGGACGCCTGATGGCGACAGGCGCCACCCTTGCAGGTCTTCCTCCAAGTCGACACGCGACACCAATCCTTCTCGTGCGAGGAGGCCCATTAGCCCGGTCATGACCGTCAGGTAGTCGGCCCTGCCGAGTTTGATCCCGATGACACTCTTGCGATTGATGAGGCGTCCAATACGGGAATTGTGGCCGGCGCGAACAATCGTCTGTTCCTCTCGCAGGCTGACCTGGTCTTTGCCAGGGGCCTGAAGGAACAGAGTCGTTCGGCTCCGGGGCGTCTCCTTAATGTCGATTGCCCACGGGGCGCGCAACAAGTTACGGGACTTCTGGGCAACTCCCTCGAGAACCGTCGGATCGAGAGCTTCCGTTCCGGCGGCCAGGCCGTCGAGCATCGAGGCGAGAAGGAGTTTGAGCATTGCCTTGCGCGCGCTCGCGTCGAGCGCGCCGAACTCCGGCCGTATGGCTGTCAGGCGCGCGGTATCTTCCGCGATTTCATCGAGGCCGATGAACTCGACATCGATCAGCTTGAGAACGGAGAGGCTCGGGTTTGTGTAGCGCCATCCTCGGCGTAGATCCGTCCAGAGCCGATGAGCAAGGACCTTTTGGAGGGAACGTTGAGCGTCCTCCCGAACAACTGCTCCAGCCTCGGGATCCTGCATCCAATGGACGCGTGCATCTCGATTAGCGGCGGTGAAGCCGAGCGCCCTCACGGTCCGCAAGCCGAATTCGTCCTCGGTCAAGCCCTCGTCGCCTGCATCTAAAACGGCCCGAAGGATCGCGCCACGCAGGAGGCTGACAAACAAGAAATCGTTGAAATGCCCGGCCTGGAGGGCGGCATCCTGACGATTGTCCGTGAACCCGAGGAGCTTGCGCTTTTCTTTAGGGACGCCACTGTCGCGCCTGTTCATCCATTCGAGTGCGGTCGCAACGAGAAGCGTCGTGGCCGAGCTTCGACCCTCGCCCGACAGGCCCGCCAGTTTAGTGCGCTCCCGCATATTGGGATGCGGCTGATCGAGACAGCATGGGCAGAACCCAAACTTGCCGGGTATGAACCAGAAGCTCTTCCCCGATGAACCGTAGCGTCCGTCGGGCAAGACCGTCACCATCTGAGGCGCCCGGCGTTTTCGGTTCGCGCGGAGCCGTTCGACGCCGTTGCGCTCCTCGCGCCAGTCCTCGGGATAGGATTCGATCTCACCCGTGAACGCATAGTCAGGATCGCCGTCGCCCGTGGGCGTCAGATAGCCCGCAGCATCTCCCTCCTGATCATCGAGCGGCGCATCGTCGATATTCCTTGGCAGAAATAAGGTGCCTTCGGCGTCCTCAGACTTGGTGACAACGTGGGCCTCATGTCCGCATTCCCGGCAGAAACGGGTCGGATAAAGACGGTGGCCGGGCGCGTTGGGATCTTCGAGCTGACCTTCAAACAGAACATTTCTGGGCTTTTCGGCCAGCGTGGTGAAAACCTCGCCTGCACCGGAGATGAACTGATGGAGTTTGAACGCCAGGAACGCGCCTGTTCCCGAACCGCCTCGTTCAGTTTCCGGCAGGCTGATGCGCGTGAGGAATGCCTCAAGACTGCTTCGGCAAGTTTCGCTTTCCACGCCACTATCTTTTGACAGCAGCGCTACAGCTTCTTCAAAAGGAATTGGCTTCTTGCGCTTGAGCTCCTGCGCGTCATCTAATCCGATCGCCAATTCAGTCCAAACTGCGAGCGGATGCTCTCTCAGAATCTTGTCGGTCAACACATCGGGGAGTACAGAGGTCAGTATGGGCGCAAGCTTCGGGCGTACGTCATCGAGTTTCAGCCGATCATCGGTCGCCCGTTCAAGCGACTCATCGATAACGGACTCTGGCCCGATGGACGTCCCGAAAAGACGCGATGCGACGTCCGCCACGGCTTGCGTTCGGTTACTATCGGATCCTTCGCTGGCCATGGTGGCCGAAGTCCCGATGCAGATTGGCGCCTTGTCCGGAGTGCAGCGATTGCGAAGGCGACGAACGAGAATGGCGACATCGGCACCTTGACGGCCGCGATAAGTATGCAGCTCATCAAGAACGATGAAGTTCAAACCTTTCGCGTTCTCTATAACTTTTGTGTCGAGGCTATCCTGCCGCGTCAGCAGCAGTTCGGCCATCATGAAGTTGGTGAGCAGAATATCCGGTGGGTCGTCCGCAATCCGCTGCCGTTCCTCCTGACTTTCCTGCCCGGTGTAACGTCGCACAACCGGCCGTAGCTCGGCGGGCAGGCCGGACTGGGAGATGAATTTCTCGATCTCGTTGATCTGACTGTTCGCCAGTGCATTCATCGGGTAAACGATGATGGCGCTGGTTCTGCGAGCCTTACCTGTCTTTCGCGCGCGAACGATTGTGTCGACGACGGGGATGAAAAAGCAGAGCGACTTGCCCGAGCCGGTTCCGGTCGTAACCACATAACTTTGGGCTGCCTGAGCCTTGGCGACGGACTGTGCTTGGTGGCGATGTAACCGCAGCGGAGCCGATCCAAACCGGAATATTTTGCCTGTCGCTTCGTCGAGAACGCCTGAAGCGACGAGATCGTCGACGGTTGGCCCCTGAAGGTATCGAGGGTTGAGCGACAGAAGCGCCTCCGGCCAGAAGCGTCCGGCATCGTACTGTCGATCAATCTCTGACTTCAGATCATCAGATCGAACAGTGCTGAAAGACCGCGAAAAACGGGCATAGGAATCGACGAGACGATGGTCGAATTCAAATGCCTTCATTTCTGAGCCCCCCGCTTCTCTCTGTTTCTTTAAGACGCGTACAGCATTGCAGCATTAAATTAATCGAACAGCCGCCGGATATCAGTCATCGGCCGAAATAGCTTCATAGGTTGATCCGGAAACGGCAAAAAACTCTCTCGTTCGTAGAAGCGGCGGGCGTTTTCATCCTTTGCATCCACGATCACCGCGAACGACGCAATCTCACTGCGGGCCGCCCGGTGTAAAGCATCGCCCAAGAGAAACCGGCCGTAACCTTTTCCTTGGTGGCGCCGGTCTACAGCGAGGCGGCCCAAAAGCGTCGCCGGGACCAGCGGATATTTCGGCAGCTTCCTCACCGTTTGCGCCGGCAGCTCGGCGAGTTGCGCCGACGTAGAGGACAGCGTGTAGTAGCCCGCGATTGTCCCCTCAGGCAGGACCAGTACAAATGGCGCGGCCATATTCTTCCGCGCGTCCTGTCCTGCCTGCGTCCGAAAATATCGGTCGAGCGATTCTACGCCGCTCTCAAACTCTGATCGGTCGTGGCTCGAAACCAGCGGCTCGACGCGGAGACTCTCTTCAATGCCACCGGCCACGCGTCAAACGCCGGCTCGCTCGCGATAACGGCGCACCGTGTCACGGAGACGATCATTGACTGGTTTCGGGTTTAACAGCGCATCAACGAAAGCCTCGCTGTCACGCACCGAGAGAGTGAGTTGGCTGTGTTCCTCGATCGCGCGCCGGGCAGCATCCTGCACGCTTGTCAGCACGAAGTCGGTCACGGTCCGCCCCTGCAGTGCCGCAGCGCGCTCAATGAGATTCTTCTGCTCGGCGGTCACGCGGGTCTCGAGACGTTCGCCACGAACCCGGCTGCGAGCCGACTTCCGTATAGCTTCTGTCATCTGTTCAGCTCTCCCCTCGGTTGTGTATAATGTACGGCCAATGGCCGGGCGTTTCAAGTGCTGCCGCCAAAGCAGCGGCGGGGCGCTCCTTCCCGGTAGAGAATTTGTAAGCTTCATGCTACATAAATAGCGTCTTGGTAGCATAAAGAACACAAAATGCCGACGCCACACCATCCTCCTGCCGCCGTGCGGCGCGTCCTGCGCAAGCTTGGCGCGGACATCCACGACGCCCGTCGTCGCCGACGGCTGCCCATGGCGGTCGTGGCCGAGCGCGCCTTTACGTCCCGCTCGACCCTCCAGAGGGTCGAAGCCGGCGACGCCAATGTCAGCATCGGTATTTATGCCGCCGTCCTGCAGGCGCTTGGCCTGCTCGAGGGCCTGGGCGAGATCGCCGACATCGCCCGCGACAGCGTCGGCCAAGCCCTGGCCAGCGCGGAGCTGCCGAAGCGCGTACGTCTCAAGCGCCCCCCGAGGCCGACCGATCATGGCTGACATCGAAGTCCATATCGACCTCAAGGGACGCACACGTCCGGTCGGCCTGGCGCGCAGCAACAAAGTGCGCGGCACTGAGACTGTCGTCTTCGAGTATGCGCCGGAATGGCTCGCCGATCCGGAACGCTTCTCGATCGAGCCTGCCCTCGCGTTGACCCGCGGCGGCTTCGCGCCGCCGGCCGGACAAGCCATCTTCGGGTCCCTCGGCGACTCAGCCCCCGACACCTGGGGGCGCCGCCTCATGCAGCGCGCCGAGCGGCGTTCGGCCGAGCGCGAAGGCCGCGCGGTCCGAACCCTCGCCGAAAGCGATTATCTTCTCGGCGTCGCCGATGAGACCCGTCTTGGCGCGCTACGATTCCGCTGGGCAGGCGATAACGTGTTTCAGGCGCCGCTTCGCGCGGGCGTGCCCGCCCTGATCGAGCTCGGGCGTCTCCTCGCCGTGACGGAGCGCGTTCTTCGCGACGAGGAGACGGACGAGGATCTCCAGCTCATCTTCGCACCCGGATCATCGCTTGGGGGTTCACGCCCCAAGGCATCGATCATCGATCAGCATGGCCACCTCTCCATCGCGAAGTTCCCCAAGGAAACCGACGACTACAGCTTGGAGACCTGGGAGGAGATTGCCTTACGCCTGGCGGCGCGGGCCGGCATCGCCACGCCCTCCCACGAATTGCTGCGGGTCGGCGGCAAGGCGGTGCTCCTGTCTCGGCGCTTCGATCGGCACGGCGCCATTCGCATTCCCTTCCTCTCCGCCATGGCGATGACGGGATCGAAGGACGGCGAGCGCGGCCGCTATCCCGAAATCGTCGATGCGTTGACGCGGGACGGGGCGCAAGCGAAGACCGACGCGCAGGCGCTGTATCGTCGCGTCGCCCTCAACGTGCTGATCTCGAATGTGGATGATCACCTGCGCAATCACGGCTTCCTGTGGCTCGGCAAGGCGGGCTGGTCGCTCTCCCCGGTCTATGACCTCAACCCCGTCCCGACCGATCTCAAGGCCCGGGTGCTGACGACGAATATCGATCTGGACGAAGGCACCTGCTCGATCGATCTCCTCGAGGCGGCCTCCGAGTACTTCGGCCTCGGCCTCGCGCCAGCGCGCGCCATCATCAAGGAAGTTGCGGTCGTGACGGCGACCTGGCGGGAGATCGCGAAAGAAGCCGGCGCCCGGCCCGCCGAGATCACCCGCATGGCCAGCGCTTTTGAGCACGACGATCTCAAGCGGGCGTTGGCGCTGTGACGCGAACCTTTATCCATAGCTTCGACCCTGCATCTGCCAGCCCCGTCGCTGGCCCAACCGTCGATCTGGAGGTTTCTGAGATCGAGGATGCTGGCATCCGCGAAGTGCTTCAAACTCCCGGCGCTGCTTATGGCGCCTGGTCCATTCTGGATGCCCTGCTCGCAGCGACTGGTCCGGGCACGCCCTTCATCTTCAAGGAACCTCTGGGACAAGCGCGCGAGGTGAAGGTCGCGCTGTCAGGTCTGTTCGGGCGCTTTGTGGCGCGCGCGTATCTCGAGCGCTATCTCAACCTTTCCATCTTCGCGCACCTCGCGAGCCGATCGCTGCTTCTTGATGGTCGGCGCCGCATCGACATCGTCCGCCGCTTCCGCGGCGATCTGCCGGATTGGGTGGCCTGCGCCGCCGATCTCACTTCCCTGACGGTGGCCGAGGCCAAAGGCTGCCATGACCCCAGCGGTCCCGGCAAAGCGCTTACGAGGGGATGGACGCAGGCCCAGCGCATTGACGTGACGGCCAGAGGACGGAAGGTGACGATCAAGCGCGTGGCGATCGCGACGCGCTGGGGCGCAGCGTTAAATGGGCCGGCGCAGGCATATCTGTCGGTCCGCGATCCGGTCGACGAGGGTGAGCCGATCGATGCGGAAGACAAGGACGCCGTCTTCATCGGGCTCCTTCGTCACCACATCGCCAACCTCATCGACCCCCTCGGCCATGCCGAACTCGCCGGTGCGCTTCGACGCCTCGCTCGCGAACGCATGCAAAGCGGGCTTCAGCGCGACGTCGCGAGCGCCCGAGTTCTCTTGAATGCTGCGCCCATACGGGAAGTGGATGGGCCGAGCGCTATTGACGGGCTCGTGGGTGGAATCGTGACACGGGCGGGACCCCTGACCGACGCGACGGCAGGTCCTGTCGATCAGGACGTGCTCGCCCGCCTCAACCTACGCCCGGTCTTTGTCGGCATAGAGCGGAATCTCATCGACGCGGCAATCGAGGGCGAGACTAACACGGTGCGCGAGCGGTTAGTCACCAGCACGCACGATGAATTCGCGCGTCCCGATCGCGCCGGCGGATGGGTGATCCCGCTTGGCGCGGGCCGTCGCATCATCGGAAGCGCTTAGCGACGTTCATCAATGGCAGCGCCGAGCGTAGACGCAGCCGTTTTTGATCCTGTTGCCTCGATCGATATCGGTCGGCCAATTCTCGGCAAACGTCACCCGCGAATGAGTATAGGCAGCTTCTAACAACGGAGGTGCAGCATGGAGATGGCGTATCGAGAGCGGTGGCAAGCTGAGATTGCCGAGCTGCAAAGGATATTGTCCAAGTTCGATCTTCGTGAGGAATGCAAGTGGGGAAAGCCCTGCTACGCGCTGGATGGAAAAAACGTCGTCATTATTCAGGACTTCAAAGAATATTGTGCGTTGGGCTTCTTTCAGGGTGCGCTGCTGAAGGACACGAAGAAGCTGCTGGTGCAACTCGGGCAGGTTCACGCGGCGCGGGTGATGAAGTTCACCAGCGTCGGGGAGATTGCGGCCAAGACAGCCACCATCAACGCCTATGTGCGCGAGGCCGTGGCGGCCGCGCAGGCCGGAATGAAGGTCGAGACGAAGCCCCCCAAGATTCCCGTACCCAAGGAGTTAAAGGAGAAGTTCCGCGACGACCCGCGATTCAAGCGCGCCTTCGAGGCGCTGACGCCAGGTCGGCAAAGGGGATACCTGCTTCACTTCGCCGGCGCGAAGCTGTCTGGGACACGGGTCGCGCGAATTGAGAAGGCGATGCCGGCGATCTTCGAAGGACGGGGGTTCCTGGAGCGGCGATAGACCGAATTGTTTGATTTTGTTGCCGCTGTCGTAGCTCAACTACGATAACTCATCCTTTCTCAAATGGGGAAAGCCCTTTCCCTGCGGTCGAGCCTCAAGAGGTCTCAGCCAACCCTTCAGCGGCGATACTCTCGCGCCGCCGAGCGGGAGCGTGAAGAACCGACCGACGCTATCGGTCGTGGCGTCCGCAATCCTGAAGTGTTCACTTCGGTGGAAACTCCGGCACGCTTTCCATCAAATGAGTCTTATGTTCGAGCACGTCATCAGCCACGAGCGCGAGGCCAGCATTGTATTGGTCGCTCGTTCGCCACTCATCAAGCGCGCCGCGATTCTCCCACTTGGCAGGCGACCAGAAGAAGCTGGCCTTCTCGACGTCTCGATACACCGTCATCTTCCCTGGCCCTAAGGCACCACAATTTTTCAAGAAGTGTGCTTCTCTTTCTGGCTTCACAATCCAGGTATCGACTGTCCAGATGGGCTCGCCTGCATCTAGCTGTGGCATCGTTCCGACCTCGTCGACATTAATCTATCCGGGGTAAAAGTTCGATCTCTTGACGCCGTCTGGCAAGGGCCAGGTCCAGAACAGCCGAGCACAGTTGATGGCATCCATGTGCCTCTAGTTCCCTTGCCTGATAGGGGAAAGCCTTCCCCTGCGGCCGAGCCTCGGTCTCGGCCGACCCCTTCTGCGGGGAGACCCCCAGGCTGTGCAAGAACTTGATACCACGTGATCGACTGCGGCGGCTGCAAAGCGGGCTTGCGGTTCAGCTCGGCGTGATCGCCGCAGCGCCGAAGGCATTCGCGGCGTGGAGGATATTGAACGCGAGGACTGAGAGTGCCGCTTCGGCCTTCACCGCCCTCAGTCCTCTAGTTAGGAATCTTCCGCCACCTGACATACGCTTGATTGTCCCGAACGGGTGCTCGACCGTGCACCGGCGGATCCTCATCAGGCTGGGGTTGGCGTAGATTCTCGCTTCCATGCGATCGAGCGCCCCCTGATCGACCAGGCGATGGATCGTGCGCTGGGCGCCTGGCGTACATCGCGGTTTCAGGCGGCAGCTCGCACAAGCCGGCGTGCGATAGCGGATCGCCCGGTTCCGTGTATGGAGGCCGGACGGTCGCAGCGTCTCTCCGGCCGGGCAACGGATAGTGTCGCTGGCGTCGTCGTAGACGAACTGGGCCGGTCGGAAATGATCGGAACTCATAGCGCCGCGTTTGATCGGAGCGGCCACCTCTATGCCCTCTCGCTCGCAGCGGGCGATCTCCTCAGCATTGGAGTAGCCACCGTCCGTCAGGACCTGGATCTCATCGACCTCCAGCACTTTCTTTGCCGCCGCCGAGACGGGATGCAGCATGTGGCTGTCGTTGGCGTCGTTGTAGACGTCATGATGGACGATCAGTCCGCTATCGACGTCGACCACGCTCTGAAGATTATACGATGGCATCTTGGGCGCGCGGACGTAGCCCATCGGCTTCGCCTCAGGCTCGCCGAAGACCAGCACCTTTTCTTCGCGGCGTTCCAGCTCCTGCTGCCGTCGGACCAACCGATCCTTCCGTCTCCGCAGGGAAGCGATGGCTGCGCTGAAGCTCTCCCGATGCAGCGGCTGATCGTCGAAGCCCTGGGCCACCGTCTCGTCGATGATGTCGAGCCGGTCGAGATAGTAGGCGATCTCCTTTTCGGTGTGCGCGATATCGCGGCCGAGCCGTTCAGCGCCCGCGATGTTTTTTGGGCTCGCCACTGCCCGCATCTTCGTGCCGTCGATCGCCACAACGCGGCCACCCACAAGCCCATGCTCTCGGCAAAATTGAACGAAAGCCGCACTGGCTGCGACGATCGCCTCCGGGTTGTCATGCCGAAACGCGGCGATGGTTCGGTAGTCGGGAGCCAAGCGCCGCAGGAGCCACATGGCCTCCAGGTCGCGCACGCAGGCTCTTTCGAGATGACGGGATGAACGGACTTGGTTGAGGTATCCCCAGATGTAGAGTCGGAGCACGTCACCGGGCTGGAATCCCGGCCTGCCCGTCGCGGCCGCGATGACCCGGTCGAAGCCCAGTTCGGCCAGGTCCAGACTCGCGACGAAAGCATCGACGACGCGGACGAGAGCGTCTGGCGCTACGTAGTCGTCGATGCAGGGTGGCAGCAGGCTGATCTGATCTCTGCTATCGCCCTCGATGAAGCCCACAGCGCACCTCCACCACCATCAAGGCGTTGATTCTACGATGATTTGCGAGTTTGGACCAATCTAGTGAATGGGGTGCCGCGAACGAAGAGAGGCAAGCGCTACGAACATCCAGTTTGCGGAAGGATGGCCGGCGGCACTATCGACCCTAGTGGGCTGTCGGGAGCGGCTGCTTGCAGGCATAGGCCGAGAAGCTAACCTCCCTCGGAAATGAGCCGTCGGGCGTTGCAATGAACCGGAGCGTCAAACACTGGGATGGACCGGGCGTTGAAGCTTGGTGCGGAGCATGGACCCCCGCCGAAGTGGCTCAGAAGCTCGTGGGTGTGGAAGTTCCCTGGTGCGTGGTTGGTGGTTGGGCCATCGACCTGTTTCTGGGCCGCCAGACCAGGCCGCATGGCGATCTGGAAATCGCCGTGGCCCGGTCTGACTTTCCGGCAATACGAGCCTGCCTCGATGCCTACGCGTTCCACGCTGTCAAGTCAGGTGAGGTGAGAGCGCTATCCCCAGAAGAACCGCTACCCGCGGAGGTGAACCAAGCTTGGGCCCTCGATCGCGAAGCTCAGCTATGGCGCGTTGACGTCATGCAGGAGCCTGGGGATCGCGACACATGGGTTTTCCGCCGCGACGAGCTCATCACTGCGCCACGGCGCGCCCTTGTCTCATCGGACGCCGCCATCCCACATCTCCGACCGGAGGGCGTTCTCCTGTACAAGGCCAAGGCGTGCCGCCCGAAGGACGAAGCTGATTTCGCAGCATGCCTTCCGAGCCTTGATTCCAGCGCGCGTAGATGGCTAGCACAGGCGATCGAGAAGTCGCACCCAAACCACGCGTGGCTGGCTGCGCTAGTCTAGAGCGTTTTCCGGTCGAGTTGAATCGTTGAGGATTCTCAAGAGGCGCGTGTTCTGATTCAAACGGTCTGCCGGATCGGAGGCCGGCAGGCATGGCTCGCAGCTTGTCTCTGGATCTTCGCGAACGGGTCGCTACAGCGGTTTCAGGCGGGATGTCGCGGCGCCAGGCTGCGGAGCGTTTCGGGGTGAGCGTATCGAGCGCGATCCGCTGGTGCGCTCGCGACAATCAGATGGGCAGTCCGGCTGCGAAGCCGCGCGGCGGGGACCGGCACTCGGCGCGGATCGAGGCGCAGAGGGAGCAGATCCTTGCCCTGGTCGATGAGCGCGACGACATCACGCTGGCCGAGTTGCAGGCGCATCTGGCCGAGCGGGGACATCGCTTCGGCATCGGCACGCTATGGCGCTTCTTCGCCCGCCATGGGCTCACTTGGAAAAAAAGACCGCGCACGCGGCGGAGCAGGAGCGCCCCGACATCCTGAAGCGGCGCCGGGACTGGTTCGAGAGCCAGCCCGATCTCGATCCGCAGCGCCTCGTCTTCATCGATGAGACCTGGGCCTCGACCAACATGGCCCGGCGCTACGGCCGCAGTGCTCGCGGCGAGAGACTGCGCTCGGGCGTGCCGCACGGCCATTGGCGGACGACGACCTTCGTGGCCGGCCTGCGGCTTGCTGGCATGGTCGCGCCTATGGTGCTGGACGGTCCGATCAATGGTGCAGCCTTCCAGGCCTATGTCGATCAGGTGCTCGTGCCGGAGCTGAAGCCCGGCGACATCGTCATCATGGACAATCTCGGCTCCCACAAGGGCGCCGGCGTGCGCGCGGCGATCGAGGCCGCAGGGGCGAGCCTGCTCTACCTGCCGCCCTACAGCCCCGACTTTAACCCGATCGAGAACGCCTTCTCGAAGCTCAAAGCCCTGCTGCGCAAGGCCGCAGAGCGAACGCGCGACAGTCTCTGGAGCAGGATCGCAGACATCATCCCGCTCTTCTCATCAGCCGAATGCGCCAACTTCTTCAAAGCCGCGGGATATGACCCAGAATGACCGGAAAACGCTCTAACGTCCGCTTGCCACCCCGACAAATGTTCGACTTGTCTGCCTAGCGTGCAGTGGCTCTGCGTTCGGGTTTTCGCACAGCCTGCCCCGCAACGCCCCCTTTAGAGTGAGAGTGCGGACCGGCTTTGCCGTGACGGGTTGAGGGCTGGAGGAGAGGCCTCCGGCGCCCGTCGCGGAGAACCGCGATGTCCAGGCATGAACGCAATGCTCGCTCCGGCGCCGACCGGACGAGCCTTTACGACGACATCACCAACAAGATCATCGCCGAGCTGGAGGCCGGGCGCGTACCCTGGTCCAGCCGTGGGGCACGGCGGCGGCGAAGGCGCCGCTCGCCATGCCGGCGAATGCCGTGACCACGCGGCAATATTCCGGCATCAACGTGCTGATCCTCTGGGGCACCGTGATCGAGCACGGCTTTCCGATCCAGAGCTGGCTGACCTTTCGCCAAGCGCTGTCGGTCGGCGGTCACGTGCGCAAAGGCGAGCGAGGCACTACCGTCGTCTATGCCGACCGGTTCATTCCCGATGAAGAACGGCGACGCGCGGAGGAGGCCGGCGAGGAAGCGCAGGCAATTCCGTTCCTCAAACGCTTCACCGTGTTCAACATCGCTCAATGTGAGGATATGCCCGGCGACCTCGCGGTCGCGCCGCCTGCGCCCGAGCCTGGCATGATCGAGCCACGGGTCGAGGCACCGATCAAGGCGACCAGCATCGACTTCCGCATCGGAGGCAATCGCGCCTTCTACATGCCGGCGGCCGACTATGTGCAAGTACCTCCCCCGCAGGCGTATTTCGAAACCATCAATTGGCATCGCACCGCGCTGCATGAACTCGGCCACGCGACAGGCCATGCGTCCCGTCTCGGCCGCGACCTTTCCGGCTCCTTCGGTTCGAAAAAGTATGCCTTCGAAGAGCTGGTCGCCGAAATGAATGCGGCCTTCTGCTGCGCCTCCATCGGCATTGTCCCGACCGTGCGCCATGCCGATTACATCGGCTCGTGGCTCGAGGTGCTGCACGAAGACAATCGCGCGATCGTACGTGCTGCATCGCAGGCCAGCAAGGCGGCCGACTGGCTGCTTGCGTTTCTCCCCGAGGCCGCAACAGGCAGCGTATCCGCGAATGACAGGAGGGCGGCATGATCCTCCTCACCGATGACCTGCGCGAGCGTCTGCTCGCCAACGGACGTGATCGCGGGGCCGACCACCTGCCCGTGGTCAAGTTCTTCAACCCGCTGGGCGAAGGCGTCTGGCTCGCGACCGAGCTGGACGCAGACGGGGACACGCTCTTCGGCCTCGCCGATCTCGGCTCGCCCGAGCTAGGCAGCTTCTCGCTCGAGGAAATCGCTTCGATCCTCCTGCCGTTCGGCATGGGAATCGAGCGTGACATTCTCTTTATCGGCGACTTTCCGATCTCGGTCTGGGCGGAGGCCGCCCGCGAGGCGGGAAGCATTCGAGCGGCCGAGCGCATTCTCTACCGAGCTGCTTCGCCACGTCGTGGCGGCGCGTGAGGCGCACATCCAGAAATCCGCAAAGCCGGAAACGCACACTTCCGTATCTCCGCCTCTGCGGAAAACCGGATCATCTGCTGGCGGCGCCGTCCTCAGAGGTAGAGGGCGACGCTTCGCTTCGTGACGGGTTGGAAGCCGAGAGAGAGGCTCTCGGCGCCCGTCGCGGAGTAACCCGACATGGCAAAAGCTGCCAAGAAGATCGTCTTCTCGCGCTCGCGCGACATCCCCTTCAACAAGCTCGTGCTCTCGGAAGCCAACGTCCGGCGAACCCGGCCGGAAGCCGACCTCGACGAGCTGGTCCACGACATCGGGAGACGCGAGGACCTCGTCCAGGGCCTCAACGTCCGCGCAATTCTCGACGAGGACGGCAACGAGACCGGCATGTTCGAGATCCCGGCCGGCGGGCGCCGCTATCGCGCCATCGAGCGCCTGGTAAAGGCCAAGCGCTTCCCGAAGGACGGACTCGTCCCCTGCGTCGTCCGGAAGTCCGACACGAAGATCCTCGCCGAAGACGACTCCCTCGCCGAGAACCTACTGCGCGCGGGTCTTCATCCACTCGACCAATTCCGCGCGTTCCAGGACATGCTCGACAAGGGCATGACCGAGGAGGAAATCGCCGCGGCTTACCTCACGACCGTGCAGGTCGTGAAGCAGCGGCTGCGTCTCAATGCGGTCTCGCCCGTCCTGCGCGACGCTTATGCCCAGGAGAGCATGACGCTCGACATGTTGATGGCCTTCACCGTCAACCCCGATCATGAGCGTCAGGAACAGGTGTGGGAAGCCGTGCAGCATTCGTACAATCGGCAACCGTTCCATATCCGCCAGTTGCTGACCGAGACCACGATCCCGGCCTCCGACAAACGCGCACGCTTCATCGGCGTCGACGCATATGTCGCTGCCGGGGGCGCGGTGCTGCGCGACCTGTTCGAAGACGATAACGGTGGCTGGCTTCAGGACCCAGCGCTGCTTCATCGCCTGGTCGGCGAGCGGCTCAAGACCGTGGCCGAGGAGATCGCCAACGAAGGCTGGAAGTGGGTGAAAATCGACCTCGACCTTCCGCATGGCTACGATCAAGGCTTGCGCCAGATCACCGGCTCTTTCGTCGATCTCAGCGACGAGGAACGGGCCGAACGCGAGACGCTGCGCGCGGAGTACGATCGGCTCGAGGCGGAGTATGACGGCGCCGACGAGCTCCCGGACGAGATCGATCAGCGGCTGGGCGAGATCGAGGAGGCTCTCGACGCCTTCGAGAAGCGCCCGGTCGTCTACGATCCCGCCGAGATTGCTCGCGCCGGGGTCTTCGTCAGCGTGGATCGCGACGGCGACATCGTGGTCGACCGTGGCTATGTGCGGCCCGAAGACGAAGCGCCCGTTGCCGTCGGCGGGGGCGACGCCGAGATCGATGGCGAGGACGGCAGGATTGATGCTTCCGCATCACCGTCCGTTCAGCGCGCTGTCATCACCATCGGCGGACAAGACCCGGAGAGCGACGACGATGAGGACGATGCTGGCGTCAAACCGCTGCCCGAGCGCCTGGTCATCGAGCTCACCGCGCATCGCACGCTGGCGCTGCGTGAATCAGTCGCCAACAACCCGCACGTCGCTCTCACGGCGCTCCTGCACAAACTGGTGCTTGACGCCTTCAAGCGCAACGCGCACGGCTCCGCCGTTGAGGCAGCGGTTCGGGAGGTCCACTTCCCCGTTCAGGCCACCGACCTGAAGGACAGCGCTTCCGCCAAGGCCATCCAGGCCCGTGTGGAAGCGTGGAAGGCTGACATGCCGCTCGAGGACGACGAGCGGCTGTGGGACTGGATCGCGGCGCTTGACGATGCGAGCCGTCTCGCACTGCTCGCGCACTGCGTCAGCTACGGGATCAACGCTCTTTATGAGCGCCCGAATCCCTATAGCGGCAACGGGGTCTCCCAGCACGGGCTCGACCGGCGGATGCGCGACGCCGATCGGCTCGCGCGCGCCACGGGCCTCGACATGGTGGAGGCTGGCTGGCGTCCGACCGTTGGGAACTATCTCGGCCGCGTCACCAAGAGCCGGATCGTCGAAGCCGTGCGGGAAGCGCTCGGCGAAGAGAAGGCGCAGCTCATCGACCACCTCAAGAAGGCCGACATGGCCAAGGAGGCCGAGCGTCTGCTCGCGGATACCGGCTGGCTACCGGAGCCGCTGCGTCCCGCCGATCCCGACGCAACGAGCACGGCGGACGCGAGCCAGGCCGACGGTGACGATGCGCTGCCGGCCTTCCTCGCCGACGATGAGGACGAGCAGCCGGGTGACGGCGAAGTCGACGCCGACGACCCGGCGATGATCGCCGCCGAGTGACGCGCCCGCGGCGGGGGCGGCTTCGGTCGCTCCCGCCATTTCTCAACAAGGAGCATTCCGATGACCAAGCACAGCTCGGCCACGCCGCGCCGCGTCGTCTTTCAGTATCTCGTGCCCGTCCATGTCGAGGTCGAAGACGGCCTCGTCTGCGCCGTGACGGTGATCGACGAAACGCCCGTCGAGAACCCGACCTTCGTCGAAGGGCACGCCGACTATCTCGATGAAGCGGTGAAGGCCGCGGATGACGGTCAGTCCTGGCCCTCGTGGGAGTTCGGCTACTAGCCAGCTCCCTCCCCAATCAACCCTCAACCGCCCGGCCCTCGCGCCGGGCTTTCTCGTTTCAGGAGTCTCTCATGCCCACTTACACGATCGAGACCACATACCGTGTGCCCGTCTACAGGCAGCGGACTTATGACGCCGCGACACCCGCTGAAGCCTGTCGCCAGGCCATCGAGGACGATGACTGGTCCAACGACAAGCTCGACTACGAGGCCGCTGGTGAAACTTACGTCACCGGCATCTGGCTCGGTGCCGACGCGGCCTATTCGGGTGAGACCGTCCCGACCCCATCGCACTTCGATGAGGCCATCCAGCGCAAGGCCGCGCACTTCGAGGTGTTGTTCGGTCTCCTCAAGATCGTCGTTGCAGACCAGACCGCTGAGCGACGGACAGACGCCTATTGGCTCAGGCGAGCCACCGCGGCAATCGCAAAGGCCGAGGCGATCATCGAGGGCGCCCGCGATCCTGACGAACCCGTCGCGGCGCCGCGCCCCTCTCACGTGCTCGCGCAGCTCCAGGAGGATCGCGTTCGCGACCAGATCGGGTCGATCATCGAGACCGATTCCGACTTCGCAGGTCTGACGGCAGACGCCGTGTCGGATGACGACGTTCACGCCGCTTGCCTGTCCGTCGCCGCCAGCATCGACCTCACCGAGGAAATTGGCGCAGCGGAATTCCGCGCGGCGCTCGCCGCCCTGCGAGCGGCCCAGCAGGCGAACGGAAGCTGAAATGTACGGCACCTATCTCCGCCTCGACGTCACGGTCTGGGCCAGCAGCCGAGCAATGATCCGCGCTGCTCGGCGCAAGCTCACGCGATCGGCGCGACGTGATCCGGCGAAGCGGGAGGCACGCAAGCGCTTCTACCGCGAGATGCTCGAGCATCACGCCAACGCACAGCGGCTCGTCGCCGATTTCCGGCTCTGACGCTCCAGCCGCAATCCCAACCCCTCAACCAGCCCGGCTACCGCGCCGGTCTTTGTCATTTCAGGAGCCTGTCATGGCTGACTTCTTCACCCACTTCTCCTGTCTTCTCGACGTCGGCACGCCGAAAAACGCCGCCCGTGCGCTCGATCTCTACAATCGCATGATGGAGGAGAACGCGGCGGAGGACCCGCCCTCCGAAGCGTTCCTCCTATCCATCCAGCCCGAGCACGGCGGGACACAGCTCTGGATTCGCGATGACACGACCGGCGATCCGCAGGCCGTCATCGACTTCGTGCTCCGCTGCGCGAAGGAATTCGGCCTCAGCGGACGCTGGGGTTTCCAATGGGCGAACACCTGCTCGCGCCCACGCGTGAACGCCTTCGGCGGCGGCGCGCATGTACTCGACCTCGGTCGTCGCAAGACCGTCGCATGGGTCGCGACCAATGGCTGGCTCGATCGCACAATATCCGCCCGGCCGGGAAAGCGAGGTGCGCTATGAGCATTCCCCGTCACGCGCGGGCGAATCTCGCGACGCTGCTGCGAGCCGCGGCCGGTGGCAACCTCGCGCTCATGGAATGCGCCGATGCCGTCACCGGCGAGCCGCGCTACGTCATCTGCGCCTTTGGCCGCGACGGCACGGATTTCGTGTTCACGCTGTTCGGCCTCTCACCGACGGCAATCCCTTCGACGCCTGCGTGCCGCCGTCCGCAACCCAGCCAAACGAGCCGACTCTCTGATCCCTTGCGTCGTCGCCTGTCTGGACGCGGCGGCTCGACGGTCAACGGACGAGCCGTTTCCGCATCGCGCGCGATGTGACCTGCCGAGCCTCAACCGCGTCCCGTCGCCAGTCCGCCGCAACGGGATCAGGAGACAGTCGGATGTGCAGGGTTCTCAACAAGCATCACGCAGGCGTACCGACAGGCGCCGTCTACATTGGCCGCGGCAGCAAATGGGGCAATCCGTTCCGGATCGGCCCCGACGGCGATCGCACCGCCGTCATCGCGAAATACGAGCGCTGGATCGCGGATCAGCATCACTTGCTGTGCGCGCTCGACGAGCTGCGAGGTCGCGATCTCGTCTGCTTCTGCGCGCCGCGTCCTTGCCACGGTGATCTGCTGCTGCGGCTCGCCAACGCGACGCGCGACGAGCGCATCGCGTGGTGGCGCGCGGTGAAGGCAGCGGCGTGACGAGAGGGAGAGCCTGGCCGGGACGGGTTTGAGCCGGTGCGGTCCAGAGAGAGCGCCGGCCGGCTCGCCCGTTCCTGCTCTCCCGAGGTTCACCGACATGACCGCATCCACCGCTCTCGCGGCCGCGCCTGCGGCGACGCCGCCGCTTGCGTCGCTACCTGACATCGCCCGCCGCATCGGCGCAGCCGCGCACCATCTCCTTTCGCATCTCGAACAGGGCCGACAGGTCGACGCGGCGATCCTTCGTACCGCGATGGAGAGAGCCTTCGGCGCCTCCGATGCGTCCGGCGCCTGGGACTGGAAAACGGCCTACGACGTCTGCGAGGTTGCCACCGTCCTGTTTCTCCGCAAATACGGAAAGGCGCTTTTGCGCAAGGCCGGCTCTCCGGCCCTGGCCCTCCCCATGCTGGAGAAGATCGTCGGCCTCCTGCCCACGCACACGCGCCGCTCGACCGAGAGCGAGGCTCTCCAGCAGTTCTCGACGCCGATCCCGCTCGGCCTCGCGGTCGCGGCGGCCGCGGCCGTCACGCCAGCCGATCGCGTTCTCGAGCCTTCTGCCGGCACCGGACTGCTCGCCATTCTCGCGGAGATCGCGGGCGGAGCGCTCGTCCTCAATGAGCTGGCCGAGACCCGCGCCGGCATTCTCTCCTTGCTGTTTCCGAACATCGCCGTGAGCCGCCACGACGCCGCGCAGATTCACGATCACCTCGACGCCGCCATCGTGCCGAGCGTCGTCATCATGAACCCGCCGTTCTCGGCGATGGCCAACGTGCAGGGGCGCATGGCCGACGCCGCGCTCCGCCATATCGCCTCGGCGCTGGCGCGCCTTGCCGACGGCGGCCGCCTGGTCGCGATTACGGGCGCCAATTTCGCGCCCGACGCTCCGGCCTGGCGCGACGCCTATGTCCGGCTGCAGGAGCGTGGGCGCGTCGTCTTCTCCACCGCCATCGACGGGCGGGTCTACACCAGGCACGGCACGACGTTTCCGACGCGGCTGACCGTCATCGACAAACGCCCGGCCGACGATCCCACCGCTTTCCCGGCTGCGCCCGGGGTCGCGACGGACATCGCCACGCTGCTGGCCTGGATCGTGGGGCAGGTTCCGGCGCGGCTGCCGGTCCACGCCTCTGTGGCTGTGCCCACCGTCACCACGCCGCGCACCGTTCGCGGCTACCTCGCACACGCCGCATCGCGTCCAGCAAGCGTTGCTGAGCCGGAAGGCATCGAACTCACCTATGAGACGGTCGACTGGACGCCGCCACAGGGCGCGCGCCTCACCGATTCCATCTACGAGGACTATGCACTCCAGAGCATCCGGCTTCCGGGCGCCCAGGATCACCCGACGCAGCTCGTCCAGTCGGCAGCGATGGCCTCGGTCACGCCGCCGAAGCCGAGCTATCGTCCGCGCCTTCCGGCGAACATCCTCAGCCTGCTCTCCGGCGCGCAGCTCGAGACCATCATCTACGCAGGAGAAGCGCACTCCGATTATCTCGCCGGCGCCTGGACCGTGGACGACACGCTCGACGTGGTGACCGCCGCGGCGGAGGACGCCAAGGGTGCGGTCCGCTTCCGTCGCGGCTGCATGATCGGTGACGGCACCGGCGTCGGCAAAGGGCGCGAGTCCGCCGGCATCATCCTCGACAACTGGATGCAGGGCCGACGCAAGGCGGTGTGGATCTCCAAGTCCGACAAGCTCATCGAAGATGCGCAGCGCGACTGGTCGGCCCTCGGCATGGAGCGATTGCTCATCACGCCGCTCTCGCGATTCCCGCAGGGCAAGCCGATCACGCTTCGGGAAGGCGTCCTATTCACCACCTATGCCACGCTACGCTCCGACGACCGTGGCGAACGCCTTTCCCGCGTGCGGCAGATCGTTGAATGGTTGGGCTCCGACTTCGACGGAGTGATCATTTTCGACGAAGCCCATGCCATGCAGAACGCGGTCGGCGCCAAGGGTGAACGCGGCGATCAGGAGGCCTCGCAGCAGGGCCGCGCCGGCCTGCGCCTGCAACATGCGCTGCCGGATGCTCGGGTTGTGTACGTTTCCGCCACCGGCGCGACGACCGTGCACAACCTCGCCTATGCGCAACGCCTTGGCCTCTGGGGCGGCGAAGACTTCCCGTTCTCGACCCGGGCCGAGTTCGTGGAGGCGATCGAGGCTGGTGGTGTCGCCGCCATGGAGGTCCTCGCCCGCGATCTGCGCGCGCTCGGCCTCTACACCTCGCGCTCGCTGAGCTTTGCCGGCGTCGAATACGAGCTGGTCGAGCACGAGCTGACGCCCGAGCAGACCCGCATCTACGACGCCTACGCCGACGCGTTCGCGATCATTCACAACAACCTCGACGCCGCCATGCAGGCGGCCAACATCACGGGCGGAGGCGAAGGCGGATCGGGCACGCTGAACCGGCAGGCGAAGTCCGCCGCACGCAGTGCGTTCGAGTCCGCGAAGCAGCGCTTCTTCGGGCACCTGCTCACCAGCATGAAGACGCCGACCCTGATCCGTTCGATCGCGCGCGATCTTGAAGACGGCCATGCCGCCGTCGTCCAGATCGTCTCGACGGGCGAGGCTCTGATGGAGCGGCGTCTCGCGGAGCTGCCGACCGAGGAGTGGAATGACGTTCGCGTCGACATCACGCCGCGGGAATACGTCCTCGACTACCTCGCCCATTCCTTTCCGGTCCAGCTCTACGAGCCGTTCACGGATTCGGAAGGCAAGCTGTCATCGCGCCCGGTCTATCGCAACGACCAGCCGGTCGAAAGCCGGGAGGCCGTGCAGCGGCGGGATGCGCTGATCGCCAAGCTCGCGAGCCTGCCCCCCGTTCCCGGCGCGCTTGACCAGCTCGTGCAGCATTTCGGCACCGACATCGTCGCCGAAGTGACTGGCCGCTCGCGCCGCATTGTCCGCAAGTCGGGCTACGGCGCCAGAAGCGACCGGCTTGTCGTCGAGACCCGGGCCGCCTCGGCCAATCTCGCCGAGGCGCAGGCGTTCATGGACGACCAGAAGCGCATCCTCGTGTTCAGTGACGCGGGTGGCACCGGCCGCAGTTATCATGCCGAGCTCACGGCCAAGAACACGCGCCTTCGCGTGCATTATCTTCTCGAGCCCGGCTGGAAGGCGGATACAGTCATCCAGGGCCTCGGCCGCACGCATCGGACCAACCAGAAGCAGCTTCCGCTGTTCAGGCCCGTCGCCACGAACGTCAAGGCCGAGAAACGCTTCCTCAGCACGATCGCGCGGCGTCTCGATACGCTAGGCGCGATCACGCGCGGTCAGCGCCAGACTGGCGGCCAGGGCCTGTTTAGGCCGGAGGACAATCTGGAGTCCCACTACGCACGCGACGCCTTGCGCCAGCTCTATCATCTGCTCGTGCGAGGCAAGATCGAGGGCTGTTCGCTGCAGCGGTTCGAGGCGGCGACAGGCCTCAAGCTCATGGACGTGAACGGCATCAAGGACGAGCTGCCGCCGATCACCACGTTTCTCAACCGCATGCTCGCGCTGACCATCGAGCTGCAAGGCGTCCTGTTCACCGCCTTTGAGCAACTCCTGGACGCGCGCATCGAGGGCGCCATCGCCGCCGGGACCTACGACATGGGTCTGGAGACGCTGCGGGCCGAAAGCTTCATCGTCACGGACCGCGAGACGATCTACACGCATCCCGGCACCGGCGCCGAGACCCGGCTGCTGACCATCAAGCAGCGCCAGCGCAACCGGCCGCTCACGCTCGATGAAGCGCTGAGCCGTCTACGCGAGCGCGGATCGCGGCTTCTCATCAACGAACGCTCCGGGCGCGCCGCTGTGCAGGTCCACGCGCCTTCCGTCATGCTTGACGATGGCGAGGTCGAATATCGCGTGCGCCTGATCCGGCCGATGGAAGCGCCAAACGTGCCCGTTCGCATGATGGCGGAGAGCCATTGGCAGGAGGCGGACGAGAAGGCTTTCGCCGCGGCCTGGACCGCAGAACTGAATGAGGTGCCGCCGTTCGCAGACTCGACCATTCACATGGTTGCGGGTCTGCTCCTGCCGATCTGGAAGCGGCTGCCGAATGAGTCGACGCGCGTCTACCGGCTGCAAACCGATGACGGCGAGCGCATCATCGGCCGCCGGGTCTCGCCGGCCTGGGCGGCCACGGCCACCGCGACCGGCCTGCCTTCGCTGACGCCGGAGGACGCCTTCGCGGCCCTTCTCGAAGGCAAGACCATCATCGACCTCGCCGAGGGCCTTCAGCTCCGCCGCGTCCGGGTCATGGGCGGCTATCGCATCGAACTGTCGGGCTTCACCGACACGATGCGCGAGCGGCTTTGCGCCTACGGTCTCTACGCCGAGATCATCTCCTGGAAGCTGCGCCTGTTCGTGCCGACCGGCGCCAGCGGTCCCGCGATCCTCGCCAAGGTGATGGAGCGCTATCCGGTCGAACGCGTCGGCGAGCGGGAGGCGGCATGATGTCCCGGCTCGACGCTTCCGAACTGGCGCACCGTCTCGCGCGCAATGCCGAGGCGGTGTGCCGTCACTATCTGCCCAACGGCCGCCGCGAAGGCCGCTACTGGATGGTCGGCGACGTGCGCAACACGCCCGGCCGCTCGATGTTCGTGCGCCTGACAGGCGCGGAGAGCGGCAAGGGCGTGGCAGGCAAATGGACCGACGCCGCCACCGGCGAGCATGGCGATCTGCTCGACGTGATCCGAGAGTCCTGCGGCCTGGTCTACTTCGCCGACGTCGCCAACGAGGCACGCGCCTTCCTCAGCCTGCCGCAGCCCGAGCCGCAGGCGAGCGAGCGTCGGCGCACGATCCAACCGGCGCCCACTGGCTCCCCCGAAGCGGCGCGGCGGCTGTTCGCCATGTCGCGGCCGATCCATGGCACGCTCGTCGAGGCATATCTCCGCAGACGCGGCATCACGTCTTTGCACGGAACCGGATCGCTCCGCTTCCACCCGCGCTGCTACTACCGTCCCGACGAGCATTCCGCGACCGAGACCTGGCCCGCCATGATCGCCGCCGTCACCGATCTCGACGGCCGACTCACCGGAGCGCATCGGACCTGGCTCGATCCCGACGGGTTCGATCCCGTTCGGCTCGGCAAGGCGCCGATCGACACGCCGCGCCGCGCGATGGGCGATCTTCTCGGGAACGCTGTCCGCTTCGGCATCGCCGGCGAGGTCATGGCCGCGGGGGAAGGCATCGAGACGATGCTTTCGCTCAGGCTGGCGCTACTCGACATGCCGATGGTCGCCGCTCTGTCGGCCGCCCATCTCTCGGCCATCCTGTTCGCGGACACGCTGCGCCGCCTCTACATCGCGCGCGACGACGATCCGGCCGGCGACGGTGCGATGGCCGCGCTGATCGAGCGTGCGTCCCAAGACGGGATCGAGGCGATCGTGCTGTCGCCGCGGCTGGGCGACTTCAACGAGGATCTCCGCATGCTCGGCCCCGACGTGCTGGGTGCAGACCTTCGGGCCCAGGTCGCGCACCGGGATGCCGCCCGCTTCATGGCCGACGCCGCATAGAGCACGCGACCGTGAACGCAGGGCCGGAACGAAGGTGAGGTCCGGAATCTCGCCTGCGACCAATGCTCCGAAGCGCCGGAGAGAGCCGCACCCTCGGCCTTCAAGAGGGCGATCGGGACGGCAAACGGCCCGGCCCGGCAACCTTGGTGGCCGACTATTTTCCGTCGGCGGCAGAGCCGCCTTTACATCGCGAGGCAAAATAGTCGGCCCCCTGCGGTCCTCCGCTGCCGCTTCGGCCCTGCGCTTCGCTCCGGGTGCAGGGCCGGCCCGCCCGCCGTCTTCCGTCGCCATGAAGGCCGCGAGGGTCGCGGCCAATCCAGCGACGGAGCATCCCATGTCCACCGACGACGACTTCGAACCCCACCACACCTCATCTCCGACCGACCACGTTCTCGCCGAGCTGCAGCTCTACGGCTTCCGTCCCTTCCAGGACGAACCGGACCCCCGACCGCTTCCCGAAGGCAACCTCGTTGCCGGCGCCATCGCCGACATCTTCGATGCTCTCATCGCTACGCTTGGCGACACGCGCCTCGAACCCGATCTCGAAGACCTGCTCTGGTCGACCACCAACGTCTTCCATCGCGCCGCCGACCGCATCGCGCGAGAGCTCGACGACAACGAGCAGGCGCAACGACGCAGCCAGCGCGAACAGGACGGCACCGAGGTCAAGTCCGTCGAACTCGAGCGACTGATCGCGGAAGGACAGACGCTCATCGAACGACGCGACGCATTCGAGCTGATGCGCGATCAGGCCTGCGAGCATTTCGAGCGCCACACCGGCTCGGCCTGGCGGCCGCGCAACGGCTCACTCGTCAACCACCGGGCCATGACCGCGGCTATGATCGACAGCCGGGACTTCCTCGCCGCGAAGAAGCGGTCCGAGACTGAGGTGATGTTGCCGCCCGGACCGAAGGTCGCGCTCAGCGGCGGTCTCGACTTCAACGATCATCGGCTGATCTGGGATCGCCTCGACCAGGTGCACGCGAAGCACCCTGACATGGTCCTCATGCATGGCGGCTCGCCCAAGGGCGCCGAGCGCATCGCTGCCCGCTGGGCCGACCACCGCAACGTGCCGCAGATCGCCTTCAAGCCCGACTGGACCAAGCACGCCAAGGCAGCACCGTTCAAGCGCAACGACGCCATGCTGGCCGTCCTGCCGATCGGCGTCATGATTTTTCCGGGCACCGGCATCCAGGAGAACCTCGCCGACAAGGCCCGCAAGCTCGGAGTTCCCGTCTGGCGCTATGGCGACGGGCCGAAGTAAGCGCCGTCAACACCAGCCGGAATCAGAGCGCCGCGGCGATTTCAACTCGCCGCGGCCTTCGATTTTTTTGCTATAGTGCCGTCCGCGCCGTGGTGGTGGTGGTGATGGAAGGCGCGACCGTCAGATGCTTCTCACGGAGGCCACCATCATGATTGTCGTCAGCATTCTCGCAAGCATCGCCGCCATCGGCGTGATTTGCTGTCTCTTGTTCTACCTCGCCGTCTATGCACTACCGCTGTTCGCGGGCGTGACCGTCGGCGTGTGGGCGTATGGCAGCGGCGCCGGCTGGCTTGGAGGCATCGCGGTCGGGTTCATTGCCGGCCTCGCGACGCTCCTGGTGGGGCACCTCCTGCTCACGTTCGTCAAACCGCTCTGGCTACGCATCACGATCGCGGCGGTCTTCGTCGCGCCAGCGGCCGTCGCCGGCTTCCATGCGACCCACGGCATCGTAAAACACACGATGCCCTCGGAAACCTGGCAGATGGCCTTCTCGGTTGTCGGGGCCGTCGTCGTCGGCATTACTGCCTTTGCCCGCCTCGCAACTCTGGCCCCGCCCGGTCAAGCCGGCCAGGGCGTGGTCCGCGCCTGACACCATTTCAGCGCGGTAGCATGACCAGACCACGCCGCCTGCGATTTCTCCTCGTCAGTTGGCACTTCGGTGCGCGGAAGAGCGCCCGAGCGCGTCGAGCCATTGGTCGCAGGCCACATCGGAACGCAGGGCCGGGTCGCGCAATGAACGTCAACGCCCAAAAGGGCAGCGGCTCGGATCGTTCGCAAATCTCTACACATCGGGAGCGTTGATGCGGGGGGCTGCTTGGTTCGACCTGGTGAAACACTGGCCGCCGCCGCGGTCGGATCTCTCTGGCTGCACGACGGGATCGCGAAATTCTCCTTGACCCTCTCTGTCTGATCGAGCGCTCCAAGCGGCCTCTTTGATGGGCTGATCTGGCCGAACGCCGGCTTCGCCTCGATCGCCTATGCCGCAATGGCGCCGATCGACTTTCTTCCCCTGGGCTGCGCCCATTCCTCGCGAAACAAGAAAGTCTCACGGCTGCCATCCTCCGCTACGCTCCGGCCTGCACGCAGGTGCGGCGTCAATCGCCTCCGGCCAGCCGATCGCCATCGAGGCCGCAATGGTGCGGGCTCGAAACAGAGATCAAGGAGAACTACCATGGCGACCATCGGCACCTTTAAGAAGTCCGGCAACGAGTTCGTCGGCCAGATCGTCACCCTCAGCGTCCAGGCCAAGAACGTCCGCATCGTTCCCGAGGCCAGCCGCTCGGGCGAAAACGCCCCCAGCCACCGCGTCTTCGCGGGCCGCGTCGAGATCGGCGCCGCCTGGGCCAAGCGCTCCAACGAGGGCCGCGACTATCTCGGTCTCAAGCTCGACGACCCGTCGTTCACGGCTCCCATCTACGCCAACCTGTTCGACGACGAGGAAGGCGAAGGCTACAGCCTGATCTGGTCCCGCCCCAACCGCCGCAACGGCGAGTGAGGCGAGAGCCCCAGGCCCCGCCCGGGAAGACCGGGCGGGGCCTGGCCCGTTCGGAAGGGCCACTCGTCGAGCGACCGAATCAGTTCGCGCCGATCCGACCAATATCCCGTCTTTGTCCGTCATTTTCGCTCGCTTCCTTGACCAAGAACGACTATTTTAGTCGTAGTTCTGGCGCGCTCGGTCGGCCCGGTGGGAGGTGATCATGCATGATCACCGCCCGACAATCGCGGGCCGCTCGCGCGTTGCTGGGATGGACGCAGGAAACGCTTGCTGACCGGGCCGTTGTTTCGCTGACGGCGCTGAAGCGCCTCGAATCCGGTCATCGCGCCGTCTACGAATCGACGGAAGATCAGGTCCGTCGGACGCTCGAGACGGCGGGCATCGTTTTCCTGTCGTCCGACCAGGGCGAAGGAGTGATGCTTGTCCGCGCGAAAGTCGAGGCGCGCAGCCGACGTTGACGCCGCACGATCGGCCGGCCATCCCAGCTTCGTCCAGGCTCCCTCCTTTGCGCTTTGCGTCGGACCGCGTAGCGTTAACAACTCGTTGAGGCGCCGATGCGTCGACCGGCGGGTTTCGATTTGACACACGATCCGTTCATGGATGAGCCGCCGCAGAGCATGGTCCTCACCAGCTACGACCGCACTCACGTAAAACTCTACCTGCGTCTCCTCGACGCCGAGAGCGACGGCGCCAACTGGCACGAGGCGGTCGAGGTTCTATTCGGGATTGATCCAACAAAGGAACCCGAACGCGCTCTTCGCGTGCATCGCAGTCACCTTGCTCGAGCTCGCTGGATGACCGAGCACGGCTATCGACAGCTCGTCCGCGAAGGCGGAGCGTCGTCGCAATGACGCAATGATGGTGCCGCCACGGCATCACCTGTTGCCGCGACTTGGACTTCCCGGAAATCGCTCAACTGGCAATCGTGTCGTTCCTTCGCGTTCAGGATGTTGCCGAAGGGAGGAAGGGGCATGCGACCTGACACGACGCGGTGGCGATCATCCTCATCATACGACTACGTGGACGACCTCTATGCTCCCGATGTCGCGTGGGAGGCGCTCAGGCGTAACAGGCGCTATCAACAAGACTACGGACAAAGCGCACATCGCACCGCCGACGCTGACCGTCTCGTAGAACTCGTGCGCCAGCGCTGGGGGTTACGCTTTCCCGGTTGACCCGTCGCTTGCCGCGACCGACACGACCGTGTTTTGGGCGCCTGAGGTAGATCCAGGCACCGTCATCGTCGCGTCGGTGGTGCAGCTTCCGCCCGTCGAGCCAAGACCTCTCGGAGACCTCGCAAACCGCGCGCGTAGCAGCCCCGATGGCCGGAGTATATTGTACGGCAATGGTCCCACATCAATCCGCGTCTTTCTGACGCCGAATACTTCACCCGAACAACCCATCGTTGCTGTCGTGCCACTTGGCCCCGATGGCCATGATCGAATCGACGCCGTCATGCGCCTCTGGCGAGCGATGAACAATCGCCGCATCCCGCCCGATGCTCCTCGACTGACAACTCAGCAGCGACGCAGGCTCAAACGCATGCTGCAGGCCGTCGACGGTCACGATGACGGCGCCAGCTACCGCGAGATCGCGGAAGCCATCTTCGGAACTGACCGCATCGCTGAAGGACCCTGGAAGACTTCGGCCCTGCGCGACGTGACGATCGATCTCGTGAAGGACGGCCTCTCGCTGATCGACGGCGGCTATCGCGCGCTCCTGCGTCGGCGCCGACGTCAATAGCTTCGGCGTCCACCTTATCCTTCGGGGGTGCGATTTGGGCATTCGCATCTTCGCCATCCCCCACGCTGCTTTTCCTCCGCCACTGTGGCCTTCGCTCGCCGGCGCCCGCCGGCAACTTGAGCGAACGCCCGGAGGTGCGACATGACGAATCTCGCCGGCTTGCCGCCACGCTTCTTGCGGACGCCGGAGGCCGCCGACTTTCTCGGACTCTCCAGCCGGACGCTCGAGAAGCATCGCACCTACGGCACCGGTCCGGCTTATCGAAAGCTGGGCGGCCGCGTCGTCTATGCCCTCGACGACCTCAGGGCCTGGGCCGACCGCGGCGCGGTTACCTCGACATCCGACCCGCGCGGCTCCGTGCTGCCGGCCAAGCGTCACGACCCGGCCTCCGCACAAGCCGGCCGCAGCCGTCGTTGAGGCGCGGCGCATGTCCCCGGCGCAACGCAATAGTGAACGCGAGCAGCTCGACCTCTTCCGGGCGCTGCCGGGTGATCTCGCGCCGCGCGACGCGCAAGACCTCATGGCCTATCCGTTCTTCTCGCTCGCCAAATCGAAGCGGCTGACGCCGATCGACTTCAAGGCAGGCACGATCGTTATTCGCGTCGAGGCGGTTGCAGAACACGGCATGGCGACCATCTGGGACGCCGACGTGCTGATCTGGGCGGCCTCGCAAATCGTCGAGGCGCGCGATCTCGGCCTACGGCCGTCACGCCTGATGGCGGCGACGCCATACGAAATTCTCTCCTTCATCGGCCGCGGCGCGAGCGTACGCGACTACGACCGTTTGAAGGCCGCCTTCGATCGCCTGCAATCGACCACCGTCGCGACCTCGATCCGCCAGCCAAGCGAGCGGCGGATGCATCGCTTCTCCTGGATCAACGAGTGGAAGGAGCGCGCGGACGCGCACGGCCGTCCGCTCGGCCTCGAACTGATCGTGCCAGACTGGTTCTACGCCGCCGTCCTCGACGACGCGCTCGTGTTGACCATCGATCGCGCCTACTTCCGTCTCACCGGCGGGCTCGAACGCTGGCTCTACCGCCTCGTGCGCAAGCATGGCGGCCGCCAGCAGCACGGCTGGAGCTTCGACGTCGCCTATCTCCATGCGAAGTCCGGCAGCCTCTCGCCGCTCAAGCACTTCGCCTACGACCTGCGCGAGATCGTCCGCCGGCAAACGCTGCCCGGTTATCGGCTGACGATCCAGCAGCCGCCGGATGCCCCCGAACGCCTTTCATTCGCACCCATCGATCCCGCTGCCCTCGCTTCGCTGGGGCAGCGCAGGACCTCGCGCGCTGCGGATAAGCTGTGAATCGTCTCGTGCTATCGGGGACCGGACCTATCGTGCCATCGGGGACCCGATCCTCGTGCTATCGGGGACCGGAATCATCGAATCCCGGTGCCGATTCAAAGCGTTGCGCGCGGCGTAACTCTTCTAACCAAGATTCCTTCGGAATCTTTCTAACGGCCGCTCCGAAAGCCAAACCTGTGCGTGAGCGCCGCCGAAAACGGGGCGCGCCATGATCGTCGCGCTGCTCAACCAGAAAGGCGGCGTCGGCAAGACGACGCTCGCTCTGCATCTCGCCGGCGAGTGGGCGCGGCGCGGCCAGCGCGTCACCGTCATCGACGCCGACCCGCAAGGCTCCGCCCTCGACTGGTCGCAGCAGCGCGCACGCGAAAGCCTTCCCCGCCTGTTCGGCGTGATCGGCCTGGCGCGCGACACGCTTCATCGCGAAGCACCCGAACTCGCGCGGAATGTCCATCACATTGTCATCGACGGCCCGCCGCGCGTCGCCGGGCTGATGCGCTCGGCGCTGCTGGCGGCCGACCTCGTCCTGATCCCGGTCCAGCCATCGCCGTTCGACGGCTGGGGCTCGGCCGAGATGCTCGCTCTGCTCGGCGAGGCGCGCGTCTACCGGCCCCAGCTCGTTGCCCGCTTCGTTCTCAATCGATGTGCCGCCCGCACCATCATCGCCCGCGAGACCGCGCTGACGCTCGCTGATCACGATCCGCCACTGCTCACTTCCAGGATTGGCCAGCGCGTCGCCTTTGCCGACGCCGCGCAATCCGGCCGCCTCGTCTGGGAAGCCCACGCAACGAGTGCGGCGCGCGAGATCACTGCCCTTGCGAGCGAAGTTGGGAGGCTGTCGCGATGAAAGAGCGCTCCGCCAAACGCGCCTTCATCGCGCGGCCGGCCGATCCCGAACGCTGGATCAAAGCGCCGGCGCCGCGCTCCAACAGCAACGGCGACGCGGCCACTTACACCGCGCGGCTGACGATCGACATCACGCCGGAACTGCGCGGCCACATCAAGATCGTCGCCTTCCAGCGCGGCCTGACCGTCGCCGACATGCTGCGCGACCTCCTCGCCCGCGAATTCCCTCCAGCCGAAGGAGACCTGCCATGAGCAGCGCATCCCACCTGCGCCTCGTGCCGCCGCTTCCCGTCGACGGCCTGACGCGCGTCGAACTGACGTGGATCGAGAAGAAGGTCGAATACTGGATTCGCTTCGGCAAGGAGAAGGAGGAGCAGATCCTCGACCGGCGCCGCCGCGTCCTGGGCTTCACGCCCAACAGCATCTTCGCCCTCGTTCGCTGGGCGTCGAACGACCACGGTACGGTCATCTCGCGTATCGACATCGTGCGCGCGATCACACCCGGCGAGCATTTCCAGACCCTCCCGTTCGTACGTCCCGGCGGTGACATCCTCCTCAAGATGGAAGGCTGGCCGAAGGTCGAGCGTGTCCTTCAGATCATCGATGCGATCGAGGCGATCGGCATCGATCCGGCTGAGGTGTCGCCGCATCACTGGCGGCACGTCCACAACCGCCTGACCGCCGGCCAGGAGCCACGCAGCTACACCGTCGAGCAGCATCGGGCGATCCTTCTGCGGCAGAGCGTCGAGCCGTGACGCGCTTCGGCTACGTCATGACGGCGTACTTCGCCGTGCTGGCGGTCGGCGTCTTCTCCTTCCTTCCGGTGGCGCCGAAGCTCATCTGGAATGCATCCGCCAGCGTGCCGCTCGGCCTCTACTCCATCGAGCCGGCGCGTCACCTAGAAGTCACCGACCTCGTCGCCGTCCGCACGCCCGAACCGCTCGCGTCCTTCATGGCCGAACGCCGCTATCTGCCGCGCGGCGTGCCGCTGATGAAGCGCGTCGCCGGTCTTCCGGGGCAGCGCGTATGCCGTGACGGTGCGCATATCACGATCGACGGCATCGATATGGGCGAGGCGTTGGCGCGCGACCACGCGGGCCGCGATCTGCCGACCTGGCACGGCTGCCGCCGCATCGCCGACGGCGAAATCTTCCTCATGAACTGGGCCGCTCCCGACAGCATGGACGGCCGCTACTTCGGTCCGCTCCCCGCCAATTCGATCATCGGCCGCGCGATCCCGCTGTGGACCGACGAGGAGGGAGACGGCCGGTTCGAATGGCGCGCCGCAACGCGGTGACGGCGCACCAAACGCATCCTCCTCACCGCACATAGGAGCTTTCAATGCCACAAATCGGAGAGTTCACACGCACCAAGAACGGCTACGCCGGTCATATCCGCACGCTCTCGCTGAATAGCGAGACGGTGCTGATTCCGGCCGAGCATTCCGATGCCGAGAACGCACCGGACTATCGCGTGCACCTTGGTGACAGCGACGGTCCCGAGATCGGTGCGGGCTGGAAGCGCACCGGCGAGAAGGCCGGCGACTACGTCTCCGTCCAGATCGACGACCCGACGCTGGGCCAGCCGATCCGCGCCAACCTGTTCCAATCGGGCGACGCAAAGTCCGTCTGGGGACTGCACTGGAGCCGCCCGCAAAAGCGGCCCGAGCGGGACTGAGGAGATGCTCATCCGCTCGATCTCGCGGAGCAGTCGTGAAGCCGCCGGGCGGGCCACGCTCGCCCGGCGTCTTTCCGCTCTTCTCCTTTCCGGCCTGCTGATCGCGGGTCCGTTCCCTGGCGTTGCGCTTGCGCAGAGCGCGCCAGCCGCACGTCTGCAGCGCGCGCATCCGATCTCCGACTCCATCGCGGAAGCCGCACGGCGCTTCGGCGTGCCGGTCCCATGGATACGGGCCGTCATGGGCGCGGAAAGCGCCGGAGATCCGCGCGCCGTCTCGCGCAAGGGCGCGATGGGCCTGATGCAAGTCATGCCCGACACGTGGTCGGAGCTGCGCGCCCGGTATGGCCTCGGTCGCGATCCGTTCGATCCGCACGACAACATCCTGGCGGGCGCCGCATATTTGCGCGAGATGCACGACCGCTACGGATCGCCGGGCTTCCTTGCGGCCTACAATGCGGGGCCTCAGCGCTACGACGAATATCTCGCGGGCGTTCGCGCGTTGCCAGCCGAAACGCGCGCCTATGTCGCTGTGCTCGCGCCCCTTATCGGCGGCAAACCGCTCGATGACGCGGCCACGATTGCACCCGATCCACTCGCGTGGACCCGCTCCCCTTTATTCGTCGTGCGCGCGAACGGCAACGCGAATGCAGCACTGCCGCGAGAACAGCGCACGCCCGGTGACAACGCGCCGACACCACGAGCGCATGACGCGGCGGCGCTTTCACCGCGCTCCTCCAGCCTCTTCGTCGCGCAGACAGGTCCGGACCCGCAACAATGACGCGCCTGTTGCCAGATCGCGGTATGGCGGACCCCAGCGCACGAAAGAGTGTCGTGAGACGGGAGGGCGCAACCACAACCGCACGATGGCAGGATAAAGGGGCGCGATGTGCGCGCCATGACGGTTGTGCTTTTTCAATGGGTTACATGCCGAAACCGCGAGGTGCGCGATCCCCGCGCAGCCTGCGGCTTCGGCACTTTCTCAGCAATTTCCGTCGCTTGGCGCGATGTGCGGGGCGGCAGCCATGAGCACCGAAGACGACTTCCGCATCCGGCCTGGCCGCATCCGCTCCACCCGCGCGCAGCGGGCGCGGTCCTTCATCGCGCAGGCGCTTGCCGCCGCACAGCGGGCGGGCGGCTCCGTCTCCCGTAAGGGGACGATCGGCCCCGGCCATCGTTCGTGCTTCGGCCGCGGCCAGCGCGCCTCGGTGCAGGCCAACCGGCTCATTACTTCGCGCTCGCGCGGCGCCGTCGTGAAGGCGCGCGTTGTCCGCCACAGCGCGCGCGGCGCACCGCTCGCGACCCATCTCGGCTATCTGCGGCGCGAGGGCGTCACCCGGGACGGGGAGAAGGCGCGGCTCTTCGGTCCCGGCACCGACGAGGCCAACCCCAAGGCCTTCGCCGATCGCTGTGCGGACGACCGTCATCATTTCCGCTTCATCGTCTCGCCGGACGACGCGATCGAGATGTCCGACCTCAAGCAGTTTACGCGCGAGCTCGTCGGCCAGATGGAGAAGGATCTCGGCACCACACTGGACTGGGTCGCCGTCGATCACTGGAACACCGAGCATCCGCACGTCCACCTGATCGTTCGCGGCGTTCGTGATGACGGCGAGAACCTCGTCATCTCGCGCGACTACATCAAGGAAGGGATGCGCGACCGCGCGCGTGACCTCATCACCCAGGAGCTCGGCCCGCGCACCGACCACGACATCCGCACCACGCTGGAGCGCCAGATCGATGCTGAGCGCTGGACAAATCTCGACCGTCAGCTCGCGCGCGATGCTTATCGGACTGGTGTGATCGATCTTGCGCCGCACGTGGACCGCCAGCCGGACGAGTTTCATGCGCTGAAGGTCGGGCGCCTGCGCAAGCTAGAGGCTCTCGGGCTCGCCGATCAGATCGGGCCGGGCCAATGGGCCATTTCCGAAACGGCCGAGAAGAGTTTGCGCGCGCTCGGCGAGCGCGGCGACATTATCAAGCGGATACATCACGGTCTCGCGGAGCGCAGCCTCGAACGTAGCGCGGCCAGCTACCTGCTGGCCGGCGAAAGCCTGGATGAACCCATCGTCGGCCGCCTGCTCGCGCGGGGGCTCGACGACGAACTGAAGGGCAGCGCCTTTGCGATCGTCGACGGCGTCGATGGCCGCACCCACCACATCAAGCTCGCTGACCTCAATGCCGCCGGAGACTCCGCCCCCGGCTCGATCGTCGAGCTGCGCCAGTTCGATGACGCCCAAGGCCGGCGACGTGTGGCGCTCGCTGTCCGATCGGACCTTCCCCTCGAGCAGCAGATCACGGCGAACGGGGCTACCTGGCTCGACCGCCAGGCCATCGCACGCGAGCCGGTCCCACTCGGCGGCGGTGGCTTCGGCGCCGAGGTCCGTGACGCGCTTGACCGCCGCGCGGAGCATCTCATCGGCCAGGGCCTAGCCGAGCGGCAAAGCCGCGGCGTCAGCTTCAGCCGCAACCTGGTCGAGACACTGCGGCGTCGTGAGCTCGACACGTTGAGCGAACGTCTCGCGGCCGAGACGGGACAAGCGGCCGTCAAAGCCGGCACCGGTGAATACGCCGCCGGCACCTATTGTCGCCGCTTCGACCTCGCCTCCGGCCGGTTCGCCATGCTCGACGATAGCCTGGGTTTCCAGCTCGTGCCGTGGTCGCCGTCCCTCGAACAGCATCTCGGCCGCCATGTCTCCGGCATCACGCGCGGCGACGGCGGGATCGATTGGAACTTCGGCCGCAAGCGGGGAATCGGCCTGTGACATAGCCATTTGACAAGGAGCGCGGGTGATGTCCGCAACCAAGATTCTCTGGGGCCAGATCCTCGTCGTCGCGCTGATCATCCTCGCCACGTCGTGGGGTGCGACCGAGTGGACCGCGTGGCGACTGGGCTTCCAGGCGCAACTCGGTGAGCCTTGGTTCACCATCCTGGGATGGCCCGTCTATTATCCGCCGTCATTCTACATGTGGTGGATCGTCTACGACGCTTACGCGCCGGCGATCTTCGTCGAGGGTGCCTATATCGCGGCGTCGGGCGGCTTCATCGCGATCGCAGTCGCGATCGCCATGTCAGTGTGGCGGGCTCGTGAAGCCAAGAACGTCGACACCTACGGCTCCGCTCGGTGGGCCCGACCCGATGAAATCGAGGCCGCAGGCCTTCTCGGCCCCGACGGCGTGGTGCTCGGCAAGCTCGGCCACGACTATCTCCGACACGACGGCCCCGAGCACGTTCTCTGCTTTGCCCCGACCAGGAGCGGCAAGGGCGTCGGCCTGGTCATCCCCTCGCTTCTCACCTGGCCGGGCAGCGCGATCGTGCATGACATCAAGGGGGAAAACTGGCAGCTCACCGCCGGCTTTCGCGCGCGATACGGGCGCGTGCTGCTGTTCGATCCGACCAACGCGAAGTCTTCCGCCTACAATCCGTTGCTCGAAGTCCGGCGCGGCGAGTGGGAGGTCAGGGACGTCCAGAACATCGCCGACATCCTCGTCGATCCGGAAGGCTCGTTGGACAAGCGGAACCATTGGGAGAAGACCTCCCATGCGTTGCTCGTCGGCGCCATCCTCCACGTGCTCTACGCGGAGGAGGACAAGACGCTCGCCGGAGTCGCGTCCTTCCTTTCCGATCCCCGCCGCCCGATTGAGTCGACGCTCGCTGCGATGATGAAAACTCCACATCTTGGCGAGGCTGGACCGCATCCGGTCATCGCGAGCGCGGCGCGGGAGCTGCTCAACAAGTCGGACAACGAACGTAGTGGCGTGTTGAGCACCGCCATGTCGTTTCTCGGCCTCTATCGCGATCCTGTCGTCGCCGCCGTCACGCGCCGCTGCGAGTGGCGGATCATCGACATTGTCGGGGCGGGGCGGCCAACAACGCTCTATCTCGTCGTGCCGCCGTCTGACATTGCGCGCACCAAGCCTCTGATCCGTCTGATCCTCAACCAGGTCGGACGACGCCTGACCGAAGATCTCCATGCGAAGTCGCGCCGCCATCGCCTGCTTCTCATGCTCGACGAGTTTCCCGCGCTTGGCCGCCTCGACTTCTTCGAGAGCGCACTGGCATTCATGGCCGGCTATGGGCTGAAGGCGTTCCTGATCGCGCAGAGCCTCAACCAGATCGAGAAGGCCTATGGACCCAACAACTCAATCCTGGACAATTGCCACGTCAGGGTGTCTTTCGCCACCAACGACGAAAGAACCGCCAAGCGGGTCAGCGATGCGCTTGGCACCGCGACCGAGCTCCGCGCAATGCGCAACTACGCGGGTCACCGGCTGAGCCCCTGGCTAGGGCACCTGATGGTGTCGCGCTCCGAGACGGCCCGGCCGCTGCTTACGCCTGGCGAAATAATGCAGCTTGCCCCGACCGATGAGATCGTGATGGTCGCGGGCACCCCGCCTGTACGCGCCAAGAAGGCGCGGTATTTCGAGGACCAGAGATTTCATGCGCGCATCTTGCCGCCGCCGACCTTGGCGAAGCCGGACGACCCGCAGTCGAACGACTGGACCGGCCGGCCCTTGCCTCCGCGACCTTTGCAGGAGGTCGCACCACCCGTGAGCAACACGGACGATGAGGACACGACGGGCTCCGAGAAGCGGCGTCAGCCGGAGCTCGATCGCGCAGCACCGATCGAGAAGAAGGCTCCGATCGACAACGAATTCGAGATCGATCCCAATGAAGACGAGCCGGACGATGCCGCGCGGCTGAGCCGCATGACCCGTCTCGTGCAAGGCGTCGCGCGTCAGGTATCGCTCGATCCCAACGACGGCATGGAGCTGTAGACCGCCATGCCGAATCCGAACAAGAAGCGGCGGCTTTCCGTCTATCTTGAGCCAGGCGTGACAAAGGCACTCGCCGAGTACGCCGCGCGACGTGCGCAGCCGCGTTCGCTCATCGCCGAGGCCGCGATAGCATCGTTCCTTTCGCCGGACGCCGCGGAGCGGCAGGAGGCAGCCCTCACCACGCGACTCGACCAGCTCGACCGGCGGATGGCACGCCTCGAACGTGACCTTGGCATCGCCGTCGAGACGCTGGCGGTCTTTGTGCGCTTCTGGCTGACCACCAACCCGCCACTGCCCGAGCCTGCGCAGGCGGCCGCACGCGCGCAGGCCGGCGAACGCTACGACGCCTTTGTCGCCGCACTCGGACGTCGACTCGCCAAAGGTCCAAAGCTTCGGCAAGAGATCTCCGAGGACGTTCCGGCCAACGCGAGTAGCGAATAGGCGCGATCAGGCCGCTCGCAAGCCGTCATCGACTTCGCCGTTTCCCTGTATTTCTACGCCACGCTACGACGACCCCATCAGGGTTGTTGCGCCGCCCCATTTTCTGCCTCTTCTACTCATCCCCGATCCAGGGCCGCTCGCGAGCGGTCCCGCGCAGAACGGGGGCGAAGTGGCAGTGTCATTCCAACAATCCGAGGCAGTTCTTCGCGGCACACGGATGCTGCGCACGGCCCTCGGCCCGGCCATCGCCGGCTTCCTGGAAGACCCGTCGATCGTGGAGGTGATGCTCAATCCCGATGGGCGGCTCTGGATCGACCGGCTCTCGGAGGGCTTGGCCGACACAGGTGAGCGCCTATCGCCCACCGACGGCGAACGCATCGTTCGGCTGGTCGCCCATCATGTCGGCGCCGAGGTTCACGCCGGAAGCCCGCGTGTTTCGGCGGAGCTGCCCGGAACGGGAGAGCGTTTCGAGGGCCTCTTGCCGCCGGTGGTGGCCGCCCCAGCGTTTGCGATCCGCAAGCCGGCCGTCGCCGTGTTCACGCTGCAGGACTATGTGGCCGCCGCGATCATGACGGCCGACCAGGCGGAGATACTTCGCCAGGCGGTCACCGATCGCCGCAACATTCTCGTCGCCGGGGGAACGAGCACCGGCAAGACCACGCTCACCAACGCGCTCCTCGCTGAGGTGTCAAAATCGGCCGATCGCGTCGTCCTCATCGAGGACACACGCGAGCTTCAGTGCGCCGCGCCCAATCTTGTCGCCATGCGCACCAAGGACGGCGTCGCCACGCTGTCCGATCTGGTGCGCTCTTCTCTGCGCCTGCGGCCCGACCGCATCCCCATTGGTGAGGTGCGCGGCGCCGAGGCACTCGACCTTCTGAAAGCTTGGGGCACCGGCCATCCGGGAGGGATCGGCACCATCCACGCGGGCACCGCCATCGGTGCGCTGCGCCGCCTCGAGCAACTCATCCAGGAAGCCGTGGTCACGGTCCCGCGTGCACTGATCGCCGAGACCATCGATCTCGTCGCCGTTCTGAGCGGCCGCGGCGCGTCCCGCCGTCTTGCCGAACTCGCCCGCGTCGAAGGCCTTGGACCAAGCGGCGACTACCGCATCACCCCCGCAACAGCAGGCACAGCAGGAGACCACGCATGACCTCGGCTCGACAGCCATCATTCAAGCAACGCCTATTCGCCGGCCCGATTCTCGATCGGATCGGCACCATTGGTCTGACGGCGGCAGGGTTTCTCTACGCTGCGCCAGCCTATGCCAGCGGCTCGTCCATGCCCTGGGAACAACCGCTTCAGCAGATCCTGCAATCGATCGAAGGTCCGGTGGCGAAGGTCATTGCGGTGATCATCATCATCGTCACCGGCCTGACGCTCGCCTTTGGCGACACCAGCGGCGGCTTCCGCAGGCTGGTGCAGATCGTGTTCGGCCTATCAATCGCGTTTGCCGCGAGTTCGTTCTTCCTGAGCTTCTTCAGCTTCGGCGGCGGCGCGCTGGTATGACCACGGCTGTCATCGACGGTGCCGAAGTGCCCGGCTTCTCAGTGCCGGTCCATCGGGCGCTGACCGAACACATCCTCCTCGGCGGTGCGCCGCGCTCGATCGCCATCCTCAACGGTACGCTCGCCGCTGCGCTCGGACTCGGGCTGCGGCTCTGGCTCGTCGGCCTCGGCCTCTGGGCCGTTGGCCACTTCGCAGCCGTCTGGGCGGCGAAGCGCGACCCGATGTTCGTCGAGGTGACGCGCCGGCATCTGCGCATTCCGGGCTTCATGGGCGCATGAGGCGGCCGATGATGAACCTCGCAGAATATCGCCGCACGTCCTCGCGCCTCGCCGATTTCCTGCCCTGGGCAGCGCTCGTCGGAGAGGGCGTCGTCCTCAACAAGGACGGCAGCTTCCAGCGCACGGCACGCTTTCGCGGCCCCGATCTCGACTCCGCCGTGCAAGCCGAGTTGGTCGCGGTTGCCGGTCGCCTCAACAACGCGTTCCGTCGCCTCGGGTCGGGTTGGGCGATCTTCGTCGAAGCGCAGCGTCACGGCGTCGGCGCCTATCCGTCGAGCCGCTTTCCTGACGCCGCATCCGCCCTGGTCGACGCGGAGCGCAGGGCAGACTTTGAGGAAGCGACCGCGCATTTCGAATCGAGCTACTTCCTCACGTTCACTTACCTGCCGCCGGCCGAAGACGCCGCCCGAGCCGAGAGCTGGCTCTACGAGGGCAAGGCCGACCGCAGCGTCGATCCCTACGAGGTCCTGCGCGGCTTCGTCGATCGCACCGACCGCGTTCTCCAGCTCATCGAAGCCTTGATGCCCGAATGCGCCTGGCTCGATGACGGCGAGACGCTGACCTACCTGCATTCCTGCATTTCGACCAAGCGGCATCGCGTAGGGGTGCCGGAGACGCCAATGTATCTCGACGCGCTGCTGGCCGACCAGCCGCTCACGGGAGGCCTCGAGCCGCGCCTCGGCCAAGCACACCTTCGTGTCCTGACGATCGTCGGCTTTCCGAGCGCCACGACGCCGGGACTCCTCGACGATCTCAATCGCCTCGCCTTCGGCTATCGGTGGAGCACGCGCGCCATCCTGCTCGACAAGACCGACGCGACCAAGCTGCTGACGAAGATCAGGCGGCAGTGGTTCGCCAAACGCAAGAGCATCGCGGCGATCCTGAAGGAGGTGATGACCAACGAGGCATCCGCTCTCGTTGATACCGATGCCGCAAACAAGGCGGCCGACGCTGACCTCGCACTGCAGGAGCTGGGCGCTGATTACGCCGGCGAGGCCTACGTCACCGCGACGGTGACGGTCTGGGACAATGACCCCCGCGTTGCTGCCGAGAAGCTGCGGCTGGTCGAGAAGGTCGTGCAAGGCCGCGACTTCACGGCGATGCCCGAAACAATCAATGCCGTCGATGCCTGGCTCGGCTCACTGCCGGGGCATGTCTACGGGAACGTGCGCCAGCCTCCGATCTCGACGCTCAATCTCGCCCACATGATTCCACTCTCGGCCGTGTGGGCGGGGCCGGAACGGGATGAGCACTTTGGTGCGCCCCCCTTGCTGTTCGGCAAGACCGAAGGGTCCACCCCGTTCCGGTTCTCTTTGCACGTCGGCGACGTCGGTCACACGCTCGTCGTCGGCCCGACCGGCGCCGGCAAATCGGTGCTGCTCGCGCTGATGGCGCTTCAGTTCCGGCGCTATTCCAACTCGCAGGTCTTCGCCTTCGACTTCGGCGGTTCGATCCGCGCCGCGGCGCTCGCGATGGGCGGCGACTGGCACGACCTCGGCGGCGGCCTGACGGAAGGATCCGCCGAGAGCGTTTCGCTGCAACCGCTCGCTGGCATCCATCATGTGCCGGAACGGGCCTGGGCCGCCGACTGGATCGTCGCGATCCTGACGCGCGAAAGCGTCGCCATCACGCCCGAGGTCAAGGAACATCTCTGGACAGCGCTGACCTCGCTGGCGAGCGCGCCCGTGATCGAGCGCACGATCACGGGTCTCGCGGTGCTCCTGCAATCCAACGACCTCAAGCAGGCGCTCCGGCCCTTCTGCGTCGGCGGAGCGTATGGCCGGCTGCTCGACGCCGAGCACGAGCATCTCGGCGAAGCATCGGTCCAGGCGTTTGAGACCGAAGGCCTCATTGGGACCGGCGCGGCGCCGGCTGTGCTCGCATATCTGTTCCACCGCATCGAGGATCGCCTCGACGGGCGGCCCACATTGCTGATCGTCGACGAAGGCTGGCTGGCACTCGACGACGAAGGCTTCGCCGGTCAGCTCAGAGAATGGCTGAAGACGCTCCGGAAAAAGAACGCCAGCGTCGTCTTCGCCACGCAGTCGCTGTCAGACATCGACAATTCGCCCATCGCCCCAGCCATCATCGAAAGCTGCCCGACGCGAGTGCTGCTCCCGAACGAGCGCGCGATCGAGCCGCAGATCACCGCGATCTACGGCAGGTTCGGTTTGAACGTCCGCCAGATCGAGATTCTCGCTCGCGCGATGCCGAAGCGCGACTATTACTGCCAATCGCGGCGCGGCAATCGTCTCTTCGAACTCGGACTCTCAGACGTCGCTCTCGCGCTGTGCGGCGCGTCCTCTAAGACCGATCAGGCCGCTATCGCCCGCATCGCTGCCGAGCACGGCCGCGACGGCTTCCTGCCTGCGTGGCTGCGCCACCGCGGCGTCGATTGGGCCTCCGACCTCATCCCGAGCCTCACCAACCTGGAGACACCATCATGATTGTCCGACGCACCCGCGCGGCGCTTCTTGCCGCCACGGCTCTTTCGCTTCCGCTTCCGCTTTCGTTTTCTCCCCTCTGGGTCGCGCCCGCTTCGGCGCAGTGGATCGTCTACGACCCGACCAACTACGCGCAGAACGTGCTGCAGGCCGCACGAGCTCTGGAGCAGATCAACAACCAGATCACCTCGCTTCAGAACGAGGCGCAGATGCTGATCAATCAGGCCCGCAATCTCGCGAGCTTGCCGTATTCATCGCTACAGCGTCTTCAGCAGTCCATCCAGCGCACGCAGCAGCTCCTCGGCCAGGCGCAGAACATCGCCTTCGACGTCCAGCAGGTCGACCGCGCCTTCCAGACAACCTACGGCAGCGCCTCGCTGTCGGCATCCGACCAGCAATTGATCGCCGATGCGCGTACACGCTGGCAGAACACGGTTGGTGGTCTTCAGGACGCGATGCGTGTCCAGGCCGGCGTCGTCGGCAATATCGACACCAACCGAATGGAGATGTCGGCGCTGGTCGGCCAGAGCCAGGGCGCTACTGGCGCGCTGCAGGCGACACAAGCCGGAAACCAGATCCTCGCGCTGCAGGCGCAGCAGCTCGCAGACCTCACGGCTGTCGTGGCGGCCGACGGACGTGCACGCGCGCTTGCCGATGCCGAACGCGCAGCCGCCGCTGAGCAGGGGCGCGAACAGCGCCGTCGCTTCCTGACGCCCGGCTCCGGCTATCAGCCCGGCAACGCGCGCATGTTCCCGAGCAACGGCAACTGAGGGCGCTGCGGTGGACGCCAAGCTCCTCGCCCGGATCGGCGCAGTCGCGTTCGTCGCCGTTGCGATCACTGCGACGGTCCTTGAGCTGACCCGGAAAGAGGAGCGGCCTGAGATCATGCCGGCGCGGCCGACGCAGGCGGGTGCCGCGGACCCGCTGCGAGCAGAGCTGTTGCGATGCCAGGAACTCGGCGAGGCCGGGCCACGCGATCCGGCATGCCTGCGCGCCTGGGCGGAGAGCCGCCGGCGTTTCCTGATGCCGCGCAGCACACCTTCGACCAGCCCGTCGCGTGCGAGCCGAGCCAGCGGCGAAACGCGCGGCGAAGGCGCCGCGCCGAGCGACGAGTAGCATCATGGGCGGCACGGGCGTCATCGACCATTTCCTCGAAGTCTTCACCCGCTACATCGACAGTGGCTTCGGATTGCTCGGCGGGGAAGTCGCGTTCGTTGCGACCACGCTGATCGTGATCGACGTGACGCTTGCCGCGCTCTTCTGGAGTTGGGGCGCCGACGACGACATCCTCGCCCGCCTGGTCAAGAAGACGCTGTTCGTCGGCGTGTTCGCTTACCTTATCGGCAACTGGAACAACCTCGCACGGATCGTATTCGAGTCCTTCGCCGGCCTCGGCCTGAAGGCGAGCGGGACAGGCTTCACGACCGCCGATCTTTTGCGCCCTGGCAAGGTTGCGCAGACCGGCCTCGATGCCGGCCGCCCCCTCCTCGATTCGATCAGCGGCCTCATGGGCTACTGGTCGTTCTTCGAGAACTTCATCCAGATCGCCTGCGTTTTCCTGGCCTGGGCGCTCGTCCTGCTCGCTTTCTTCATCCTCGCGGTCCAGCTCTTCGTCACGCTCATCGAATTCAAATTGTCGACGCTGGCAAGCTTCGTTCTCATCCCGTTCGGGCTGTTCGGACAGAGCGCGTTCATGGCCGAGCGCGTGCTCGGCAACGTGATCAGCTCTGGCATCAAGGTGCTGGTGCTCGCCGTCATTATCGGCATCGGCTCCACGCTGTTCTCCGAGTTCACGAGCGGCTTCGGCGGCGCCAGCCCGACAATCGACGATGCAATGGCGATCGTCCTGGCCGCGCTCTCGCTACTCGGCCTCGGGATCTTCGGGCCCGCAATTGCCAATGGCCTGGTCAGCGGCGGCCCGCAGCTCAGTGCTGGCGCGGCGGTCGGTACTGGCCTCGCCGCGGGCGGAGCGATGGTTGCCGCAGGTGCGGCCGGCGGACTCGCCTTGCGCGGTGGCGCGGCCGCGATCTCGGGCACCGCTGCCGCGGCACGCGGCGGGGCTACGCTCGCGGGCGGTGCCGCCACGGCCTACAGCCTGGGAGCCGCCGGACAGTCGGGCGCGGCTGGGGTCGCGTCGGGGCTTGGCGGCATCGCGCGTGCCGCAGGCGGCGCAGCCACTTCGCCGCTTCGCCGGGCCGCGAGCCGTGCCGCAGACAGCATGAAGGAGAGCTTCTCCGCAGGTGGTCGTGCCGCCTTCGAGGCGACTGGAGGCACGTCAACGATGGGCACGATCGGCGGCGGTAACTCCGCCGGGAGCGCCAGCGCGGCGACAGAAGGTGCGCCCGCCTGGGCCCGCCGCATGAAGCGTTCGCAGCAACTCAATCACGGCGTCATGGCTACCGCGCACGCGATCCGCGCCGGTGACAGCCACGGCGGCGGCAGCTCCGTCAACCTTTCCCAGCGAGACCAGTGATGTTCAAGCGACCCTCCACGCATTACGGCAAGACACCCGAGCCCGAGACGCCCTATCAGCGCGCCGCACAGATCTGGGACGAACGCATCGGCTCGGCGCGCGTGCAGGCGAAGAACTGGCGACTGATGGCCTTCGGCTCGCTGGCGTTGTCGGCCGCTTTCGCCGGCGCACTCGTGTGGCAATCGGCGCGGGGCACCATCGTGCCGTGGGTGGTCCAGGTCGACAATTTGGGTCAGGCCCAAGCCGTCGCGCCCGCCGTTGCCGACTATCGCCCGACCGATCCCCAAATCGCCTTCCACCTCGCGCGCTTCATCGAGCAGGTCCGCTCAATCCCGGCCGATCCGATCGTGGTCCGGCAGAACTGGCTGCGCGCCTACGACTTCACGACCGACCGTGGCGCCGCGGCTCTGAACGACTACGCGCGCGCCAACGACCCCTTCACGAAGGTCGGCAAGCAGCAGGTCGCGGTCGACGTATCGAGCGTCATTCGAGCCTCGCCCGACAGCTTCCGCGTGGCGTGGAGCGAGCGTCGTTACGAGAACGGCCAACTCGCATCGACCGAGCGCTGGACCGCCATCCTCACCATCGTCGTGCAGCCGCCGCGTGACGCGGAGCGGCTGCGCGCCAATCCGCTCGGCATCTACGTCAATGCGATCAACTGGTCGCGGGAGCTGGGGTAAATGAATCGACAGACCGTCCGCGCCGCAAACGCGGCATTCCGCAAGTCCGCAATCCCTGCCGCGCTCCTGTCGGCGACGCTGCTGAGCGCGTGCGCCACGCAGAGGCCGCCGCAGATAAGCTATGATGCCGATGTCCCGCCGTTGCCGGCCGTTCCGGCGGCAGTCGTGGACGACCGGCCGCGGCCGCTGCACATCCCGCCGGCCTGGTCACCTAGTCACGGTGGCACGGCCGCCAGTTCTCCGACCGCTCGGGTGGCGAATGCTAACTCCGCCGCCCGCGTCGAGCCGCGCCGCGAGGGCTACTACAATGCCATTCAGATTTACCCGTGGTCGGAAGGCGCGCTCTACCAAGTCTATACCTCGCCGGGCCAGATCACGGATATCGCGCTCGAGCCCGGCGAGAGCCTGACCGGCGCCGGCCCGATCGCCGCCGGCGACACCGCCCGCTGGATCATCGGCGACACCGAGAGCGGGTCGGGCGTCACGCGCCGCGTGCATGTGCTGGTAAAGCCGACACGCGCCGAGATCACGACCAACCTGGTCATTACCACCGACCGCCGCATCTACATGCTCGAGCTGCGGGCCGGCGCCAACCCGTACATGCCGGCGGTGGCGTGGGCCTATCCGCAACTTCCCGCTTCGCAGCGTGCGGGGCTACCGGCGACGCCGGTCATCCCCGCCGCCACCGCGCGCAACTATCGCTACGCTCTGAGCGGCGACAATCCGCCTTGGCGGCCGATAGCGGTCTATGACGACGGACGGCGGGTCTATATCGAATTCCCGCGCGGCATCGTGCAGGGCGAGATGCCACCGCTTTTCGTCATCGGCTCGGAAGGCGAGCTCCAGATCGCCAACAGCCGCATTTATCAAAACATCCTGATCGTCGATCGCCTCTTCGGCGCCGCCGAGCTTCGCCTCGGTAGCGGCGACCGCCAGCAGAAGGTCAGGATCTCGCGCAGCGACGGGAGGCCATCGTGATGACCAACTCTGACGTTCCTGGCCCCGATGCCGAGGCCGATCGAGGCCCAACCGATGCCGTAGCACCCATGCGGCTGCGCGGCGATCCGCCCCGTGTCACCCGGCTGTCCCACAAAGCGCTGGCAGGGATTGGCCTTGTCGCATCGATCGGTCTCGGCGGCGCCCTCATCTACGCGCTGCAAACCCGCAATGCTGGACCTCGGAACGAGGAACTCTATTCCACCACCAACCGGCCCACGGCCGACGGACTCGCCGGCCTGCCACGTGACTATTCCGGCCCACGGCTTGGCCCGCCGCTGCCAGGCGATCTCGGCCGTCCCATCGTGAGCGCACAGCATCGCGGACAGCCAGTCGTGCCACCTGCCGTCCAGCCGACCGTAGATGCAGCGGAGCAGCGTCGCCTCGCCGAGCAGGAAGCCGCGCGCACCAGCCGCGTCTTCTTCCAGACCGAAGCACGGACGCTGGCCGCGTCGCCTGCACCTGGCGGTGCCACCCCCAACGCGAGCCTGACCGGCCTCGGGGTCCCCGGGCAGCTCAACATGCCAACGGCACAAGAGCGCGCACAGGATCGGCAGCTCGCATTCCTCAACGCCGCTGCCGATCGCCGCACCGTCGCTCCGGATCGCGTGATGCCGCCGGCGTCGCCCTACGTGCTGCAAGCCGGGGCGGTGATCCCAGCCGCCTTGATCACCGGCATTCGCTCCGATCTTCCCGGACAGATCACGGCTCAGGTGACCGAGAACATCTACGATAGCCCGACCGGCCGCATTCTCCTGGTTCCGCAAGGCACGCGGATCATCGGCCAGTACGACAATGCCGTGCAGTTCGGCCAACGCAGAGTGTTGCTGGTGTGGAACCGTTTGATCTTCCCCAACGGCCGCTCGATCGTCCTCGAGCGCCAGCCGGGGGCCGACGCGGCCGGCTATGCCGGCCTCGAGGATGGCGTTGACTATCACTGGTGGGACGTCGCCAAGGCTGCGGGCCTCTCAACGCTCCTCAGCGTCGGCGCCGAGTTGGCGATCGACGACGACGACCGACTGCTGCGCGCGATCCGCAATGGCGGCCAGGACACGATCAACGATGCGGGTCAGGAGATCATCCGACGACAGCTCAACGTCGCCCCGACGCTGACCATCCGGCCCGGCTTCCCAGTGCGGGTGATCGTCACCCGCGATCTTGTGCTCGAACAGTATGGAGGATCAGAATGGTGAGGCTCAAGCTCGGGCCGATTGTGGACGACAAACCGGTCAAGGTGGCCATCGAGCTTCCCGCGCAGCTTCATCGCGATCTCAAAGCCTATGCCGACGCCCTCGGGACAGAACAGGGCGTTCCCATTGCAGATCCGATTAAGCTCATCGTGCCGATGTTGGAGCGGTTCATCGCGACCGACAGAGGATTCTCGAAGGTGCGTCAGAGGGCTCGATCTCGTGGATAACGAAGGTTTACTCCAGGCCGGCGCAACCTAAGTGAACCAGAGAGCGCACCGGGACAAAACGATGAGAGAGAGTAAGAGTGATGATCTACTCCAAATGAACAGCAGATCGCGAGAGAGAGGACGGGAATGGGGCGGTGCTGAGGGCGGCCCCCAAATAGCCGGAGGATATGTCCGTTCTTGGCACAACATAAGACGAAATCAGCGATCCCTCGCACAATCACCCAACGGCATCCTTAGACCCGGTGTATCTGTGCCGAACCGATAACGAGTAGGTGGCAACTATGAAGTTGACCAAGAATGCCTCCGCTGCTGCAGCGGAGCGCGACGTAATCTTGCAGAAGATCATCTTATGGGCCCAGGATAATAGCGCGATTCAGGCTCTTATACTTACTGGCTCGCTCGCAAGAGCTGACCAACTCGCCGACGCTCTGTCCGATATTGATATCGAAATCATCATTGATGATCCCACTTTGCTTATGTCCGACTTCGGATGGCTGGGTGAGATCGGACAGTTGGTTACTGTATTGCCTCTGGATCCTTCTCCCGAACAACATTGGGCAACTCGCCTTGCGATTTATTCGGGGGGCACGAAAGTCGACTACACGCTCGCCGGGTCCGCCCGCCTATGTGAAATGGCGAACCATCAAAAGCTCGAGCCGCTGTATGAGCGCGGCTATAAGGTCCTGCTAGATAAGGCAGGCCTGACAAATGATTTGCCACCACCGAGCGGACACGCTCCGACCCGAACATTGCCCTCGAACGATGCCTTTCGCGCATCCGTGCAAGAGTTCTGGTTCGAAGCGGCCCACATCCCGAAGTACCTTATTCGTGACGAACTATGGTTGGTTAAACAGCGTGATCAGACGATGAAAGCCCTGTTGCTTCAGATGCTCGAATGGCATGCCGCGTCATCGCGCCCTGTCGATGTGTGGCACATCGGGACACAGATGAAGCAGTGGGTCGACAAAGCGACGTGGGATGAGCTGCAGCAGGTGTTTGGACGTTTTGACGTTTTAGACTCGAGCAGGGCCTTCAAAGCGACTGTGGCGCTTTATAGCCGGATTGCGAAAGACGTCGCGCGTTCTGCGGGACTTGACTATCCAGATTCTGTTGAAAGTGGGATCATGTCAATTTGCGATCCCCTGCTTGCATGCTTAGAGGGGACACGTACGCCCAACGAGGATTCTCCATTCTCGCCTGTCGAGCCCTAGTGATCTATTCTACTCCGGAGTCCCGACTGAATTGTTCAAGAACCCGTCTACCGGCTCCATTAAGCGCATCGCGTCTCCACACCGCATGCAATTCAAGATTAAGCCACGACCGCGGAAGCTGTCGGAACACCAATCCGGCCACATCCCAGTTTGACATATTAGATTGAACTATTGTGTAGCCTATTCCTTCACGGACCATTGCAAAGCTGGCTGCTATATCAAATGTCGCGTGAGCGGTGACGCTGGCGGCGCCGCGGCTGGAAAGCAAGTCGCTAAGCGTCTGCCAGACCTCAAGTGGCGGTCCGACCCACACTTCGTCCCTTAAATGCTCTAGCTTCAATCGTTGGACGCGGGCCAATCGGTGCTCGGAGGAAAACACTGCGGAATACGGCTCTCTTGATAGAAGGCGGCACTCAAAATGCCTTTCAGTTGGAGGGCTGCTCAAAATCCCAATATCTATCTTTGAGGCTTCGAGCGCTCTTAGTTGCTCTACTGTCCGCATCTGATTGATCAGGAGACTGATACCACTATTTGGGCCGAGACGCTTAACTACCCTTGGTATCATCCCATTCAGGATCGCTTCTTGAATATAGCCTACAGCAACGGGCCCAGCGTTCGGCGATGCAAGGCGCTTGCCTTCACGCTCTACGGTTTCAGCGCTCTCCAGTAGTCGTCGAGCCCGACCGAGGAAATCGCGACCTGCGGTGGTCAGCTGGAGTCGCTTACCCACTCGATCGAAGAGTTCGAGGCCGAGCTCCTCCTCTAGCTGCCGGATCTGACGGCTCAGCGGAGACGGCGAGATGTGGAGGCGCTCTGCCGCTGAGCCGACATGTTCCAATTCACCTACGGCCACAAAGCAGCGAAGTCGCCACAAGTCCAGCATCATGCCCTTCATTAGCACATTTATCGACCAATTATGTCCTTCGGTGCATGCTTCCACAAGAGTACGATGCCGCGCGAGTGCTGACACCACCGGGTTGAGCCCTTTCGGAATAGAACATTGATTTCTGCGATGATGGTTGGGTTGGGCACGCCAAGAATCTTTGGAGCCCCGACGTAGAACTGTGGCAATGAGCACTGCGGGTGAACCACAGCATGGAGCTACGCCATCTCAGATACGCTCTTGCAGCGGCCGACTATGGGAGTTTTCGCTGCGCCGCACGGGTGATTGGGATTCAAGAGTCGGCGCTTAGTCGGCGCATCCGCGATCTTGAGGACGAGATTGGCGTCTCCCTATTTGTTCGGCATCATGGCGGCGTCCACCTAACCCAGGCTGGAGAGAGGTTCATATGCCAAGTGCGCGCCGCGCTAAACCAAATTCGCTACGCGACGACCGATGCTGGCACGATGGGACGGGGAGAGTGCGGTGCAGTGAAGGTCGGCATCTATTCTTCGCTTGCCTCAGGTTTTCTTGCCGACCTTTTCAACACGCATCATGAGGTCGAACCGGGGGTACGACTGGACTTGGTGGACGGCATCTCTGCTATGCACGTGATGGCTGTCCGCCGGCACCATATCGACGTAGCGTTTGTTGTGGGACATCCACCCTTTTTGAATTGTGACGCGGAGCATTTGTGGAGCGAACGGGTTTTCGTCGTGCTTCCACAACGTCACGAATTGGCAGAACGCGACGCGATTTCCTGGGATGAGCTGCGCGGCCAAGCCTTTATCGTCAGCGAAACAGAGCCGGGCCCAGAAATACACGACTATCTGCTCAAACACCTATCAGACTTAGGATATCGCCCAACCATCGAGCGCCAAGCTGTCTTTCGCGACACACTACTGCAAATGGTGGCGCTTGGCCGTGGGTTGACGCTGACCAGCGAGGCCACGACCGCGGTGCCCGGCGCCGGCATTGTCTACCGGCCGTTAGACGCCAGCGAATTGCCATTCAACGCGGTTTGGTGTCCACGGAATGATAATCCCGCGCTCCGCCGATTTCTGAGCCTCGCCAGAGCGGTGAAGCGTCGGCGTCAACATGCGCCGGCCATTGCGTTTCCACGATCCGAGCGCAACATATCGCAAATTGACCACCACATAGAAGGCTCGTGCGGCGCGAATTAAGTGCTTGCACAGCCGCGCTCGTACGGTCGCGATCACACTTGCGAATCCGCTGGAGGGCTTCGGCAGAGGTTTGAAGGGCGATCGGCGATTCAACATTCGCAGCTTTGTTCAGCTCGCGGAGCTAAGCGGACGTGACGGTAATGATCCGGTGCGCTTGAAAATCATTCAAACACACGCACCGTGAAGATGCGTGATGATGATCACAAATCGGGCACATCTTGCTGTCCCCCAATGCCCCCTCTCATGTTTGTTGCCCGAAAAGTCACGTGCATTCAATACGACATCTGCCTGAAGACGGTTTCGCCATGACTTCTATTTCCACGCCATGCCATCCAGTTTTTCGACTCCACAACTTCTGCCCTTCCTTTTCGAGACCTATCGCGCTCATTTCCTTGGGAACGGCAGCTAAGGAGATGATGAATGACTTACGGAGAAGGTACGCCAATTAAACGAACCATCCGTCGACAGCAGTTGCGCGAAATGGTGCCCCTTGCCGATAGCACCATCTATGAGATGGAACAGCGCGGAGAATTTCCGCGACGCTTCGCCCTCTCGCCCCGCTGTGTCGTCTGGGATCTGGCGGAGGTCGAAGCTTGGCTGGCTTCCCGCCGATCAGCCCCAATAGCGCGCGCGCAGCCTCCTGACGTCAGACAACGGCGCTCACGCCCGGTTCAAGCGCCGGGTCTGGCTCAAGCAGCGGCATCGAAGGCGGGATGAGTACCGGGACGCGCTTCTTCCCAGCGACCCAGGCGTCGATGATATCCGACCACTCCTGCATCATGTGGCGACGCTGAACTTCGTACTCCGCCTTGTTATAGACGCCGCGTGACGAACGACCATCCTCGTGGGCAAGACACTTCTCGATCCAGTCGCTATTGAAACCCAGCTCGTTGAGCAGTGTGGATCCCGTCCTTCGGAGATCATGAACCGTGAATGGCTCGAGTGGCAGGCCTTCCTTCTTCGCCAGTTCAACAACCGAGTAGGTTACCCGGTTGAACGTCGCGCGCGACATCGGCGCATCCGCGTCGTACCGCGACGGCAACAGGTATCGCGAATTCCCTGCGCAGGTCTTCAGCGCGATCATGATGTCGAGGGTCTGGCGCGACAGATAAACGTTGTGCGCCTTCGAACGCTTCATCCGCTCTTTCGGGATCGTCCAGACAGCGTTCTCGAAATCGACCTCATTCCATGTCGCGTCCTGCAGCTCGCTCTTGCGCACCATGGTCTCCAGATAGAGGCGCATGCCAAGCCGGATTGTCGGAAGCGTTGCCACCTTTTCGATCAGCTTGAGCATGATCCTGATTTCGGTCGGCGAGAGCGACCGGTCCTTCGGTACGAAGGTCGCGATCGAAGATGGCCCCACATCGTCGGCGGGATTGGCGACCTTCTCACCGTGAAGGATGGCGAAGCCGTAGATCTGCTTGACGATGTCGCGGACATGGATCGCCGTCGCCGGCGCGCCGCGTTCGACGATCGCGCCGCAAAGAGCCCGGAGGTCATCCGGCGTGATCTCGGTCAGCAGCCTGGTGCGCCACTTCGGCAGCAGCTCTCGCTCAAAGATCGACCGGCGCATCGCCCGCGTGCTGTCCGCCATGGTCGGCGCCGTGGTCAGCCACTTCTCGCCGAACTCGCCGAAGCTCTTCGCTTCCAGGAGCCGGCGCTTCTCCCGCTGCTTCTCGATCGCCGGTGATCGTCCCTCGCTGATCGCCCGCTTGGCGTCGATGCACAGCTCCCGCGCCCGGGCGAGCGACAGCCCAGCCGGGCCGTACTTTCCGAACGTGACGGTCTCGCGCCGCCCGTTCATCCGGTAATCCAGCCGAAAAGTGAGGGTCCCCGAGGGTTTCACGAGCACATACATGCCGTCCCGGTCCGTCACCTTGTAAATTTTGTCTTTTGGTTTCAGGTGTTTAAAGGCTGCATCCGTCAGCATTTGGGTTGCCTCCTCGAAAAAGACCGTCAGGCCATTTTCGGGCGTCCTCGCGACAAAATCACTTTTTCTTACAGTATCTTAGGTCGAAAAAAAGACCGTCAGAGGCCACTCAGACCCTGACGGTATCGGACGAAAACGATTTCGCAATGGGAAGGCGGACCGTCGGAGGGTCCGTCAGCGGCGATCTCTGCCGGCCGATAGTCCTCGAACACCTCTGAGTGATTCTATTTTGTTTATCAGCGTGTTATGGGGGTCTTCGAGACACTGCAGGATAGTCCCGGATGGGCCTGAATCACTCCCACTCGATGGTCCCCGGCGGCTTCGACGTAACGTCATATGTCACCCGGTTGATCCCCCGCACCTCATTCACGATCCGCCCGGCCACCCGTGTCAGGAAGCCGACATCGAACGGATACACATCCGCTGTCATCCCGTCCGTGCTGGTCACAGCCCGTAGCGCACAGGCCATGTCATACGTCCGGCCGTCGCCCATCACGCCCACCGTCCGCACCGGCAGAAGAACGGCAAATGCCTGCCAGATCGCGTCATACAGGCCGGCGCTGCGGATCTCTTCCAGGTAGATCGCATCCACCTTGCGCAGCAGGTCCGCCTTCTCCCGCGTCACCGCGCCGGGAATGCGAATCGCCAGGCCTGGGCCGGGGAAGGGATGCCGGCCGACGATCGTTTCGGGAATGCCAAGCTCACGGCCCAGTGCGCGGACCTCGTCCTTGAATAGCTCTCGCAGCGGCTCGACCAGCTGCATCCGCATCCGTGCCGGCAGGCCGCCGACATTGTGATGCGACTTGATTGTCACCGACGGACCGCCTGTGAAGCTGACACTTTCGATCACGTCGGGATACAATGTTCCCTGCGCCAGGTAATCCGCCCCGCCAATCGCCGTCGCTTCTTCCTCGAACACCTCGATGAACAGCCGGCCGATCGTCTTCCGCTTCACTTCCGGATCGGTCACGCCGTCCAGCGCTGCAAGAAACAGGTCCGAGGCGTCACGATGCACCAGCTTGATGTTGAAGCGGTCCCGGAACGTCTCCACCACCTCCTGCGCCTCGTTCTGCCGCAGCAGCCCGTGATCGACGAAGATGCAGGTGAGCTGATCGCCGATCGCTTCATGGATCAGCACTGCCGCGACCGAGGAATCCACCCCGCCCGACAACCCGCAGATCACGCGGCCGCCGCCGACCTGGGCGCGGATCCGAGCGACCTCGGTGGTGCGGAAACCGGCCATGCTCCAGGAGCCGCTGAGGCCGACGACATCGTGGGAAAAATTGCGCAGCAGAGCGGCGCCGTGCGGTGTGTGTACCACCTCGGGATGGAACTGCACGCCATAGAAGCGCCGCGAGTCGTCCGCGATGGCGGCGAAGGGGGCGCCCTCGCTGGTACCCACCACGCGAAAACCACGGGGCAGGCGGGTCACGCGGTCGCCATGACTCATCCAGACCTGTTCGTGGCTGCCCTTCGCCCAGACGCCCCGGAACAGCGCGCAGTCATCCACCACGTCGACATAGGCGCGCCCGAACTCCCGATGGCTGTGCGCCTCAACCGCGCCGCCCAACTGTTGGCACAACAATTGTTCGCCGTAGCAGATTCCCAGGATCGGCACGCCCATCTCGAACACGCCGGCCGGAGCCAGCGGCGCGGCAGCCTCGTGCACCGAGGCCGGACCGCCGGACAGGATGACGCCGCGGGGCGCCCAGGCTGCAATCCGCTCGAAGGCAGCATTGAACGGCCAGATCTCACAATATACGCCGGATTCGCGCAGCCGGCGCGCAATCAGCTGCGTGACTTGGCTGCCGAAGTCCAGGATCAGGATCTTCTCCGGGGTGTCGGCGGGATCAGGCAGAGATTCGGTCATGATGAGCTCCGGCGCTTGATCCGCGGCGTTGGAGCACGCGGCAATCCGCCTTGCAAGCGGCAGAAAACCACGCATGGCAGCTTCTCGCGGATCGGGGAACGACCAGACACGCAGGAAACCGTGACTGGGAAACGCAGGCTCCGCATCCAACATGCACATCACCCCGCTGGGGTATCTGCCACGATGACGTCTCGTTTGGGGGGCAACTTGCAGCTCGCTTCAATCACCGGCGGATTGGCCACCATTGCTTCCACTGTCAGCTTTGCCCCGCAGGCGTGGCGTGTCATCAAGACGCGGGACACCAGGGACCTGTCGGCCGGGACCTATGCGATCACCGTTTGCGGTTTCTCGCTCTGGTTGGTCTACGGGCTGATGCTCGGGGCCTGGCCGCTGCTGGTTTCCAACGGCGTATGCCTGCTGCTGTCCGCTTTCATTCTGGCCATGATCTTGCTGTCGCCGGCGGCGAAGCAGGCGGTGGCAGACTCACTGGATCCGGAGATGGAATGAGGGGCGGTTTCCCTCACGCACTGTTGTGATACCGGACACGAGGTCGGCAGATTAATTTGATCCTCGTCACCCTATCTGTGGACCGTAGCTTGTACTCACGGGGATGATCATGTCGACATTGTTTTCGCGCGCGGCTCACTGGTTCGCGGAAATGTGCGGGCGCCCGGTCGCTTTCATGATTGCCCTCCTCGCAATCGTCATCTGGGCCACGACCGGCCCGATGTTTCATTATTCCGATACATGGCAGCTTATCATCAATACCGGAACGACCATCGTTACGTTCCTGATGGTCTTCGTGATTCAGAATACGCAGAATCGGGATACCGCGGCGATTCAGCTCAAGCTCGATGAGCTGATCCATTCCAGCTCCGATGCACGAGACCGCATGATGTGCCTTGAGGATCTGACGGAGGAGGAACTGAAGCGTCTGAAGGAGACGTTTGTCCAGATCGTCTCCCATGCGCGTCCCGAGACACAATCGGTGGCGGCGGCGGAGTAGTGGCCCGGCCACGGAACTGGTCGTCAGGGTCACGGGCTCAACCTCGCTCTGTTGCGTCTGATCCTGGTGAGTCGATCTGACCTACTAACCGGTCAGCAGTTCCCGCACCTTGGTCGCCAACGCCTCAAGAGCGAAGGGCTTCGCCATCATTTCCATGCCCGGTTCAAGGAACTGGTTCCGCTGGGCGGCTTTCTCCGCATAGCCGGTAACGAACAGGATCTTCAAACCGGGCCGCTTTTCCCGTGCGATTTCGGCGAGCTGGCGGCCGTCCACCAACGGCAGGCCCACATCGGTGATCAGCAGGTCGATCGGCCTTTCCGAGTCCAGGATGGGAAAGGCGGTCGCGGCGTCCTGTACCTCCAGCTTCTGGTAGCCCAGATCGCGCAGGACTTCGCCGATCAGCAGCCGCACCGCCGGTTCGTCCTCCACCACGAGAACCGTTTCACCCCGGCCTTCCGGTGGCGCCTTCTCGATGCAAGGTTCGCTATTCGCTGCGTCGTAGGCTGCGCGCGGCAGATACAGCGTCACCGTTGTGCCGACGCCGACACGGCTTTCAATCTCCACGTGGCCGCCTGATTGCCGCGCGAAGCCATAGATCATCGAAAGGCCCAGGCCGGTTCCGGCGCCGATCGGCTTCGTGGTGAAGAATGGATCGAACGCCTTGGACAGGATGTCCGGGGACATGCCTTCACCATTGTCCCGTACCGCGATCAGGACATAATCCCCCGGCGCCAGTTCCTGTGCAGCCGTCTGTGCCGCCGACAGGTGGCGGTTCCGTGTCTCGATCGCCAGGCGGCCACCACCTGGCATCGCATCGCGCGCGTTGATGGCCAGGTTCAATAGCGCGCTCTCAAACTGGTTGGCGTCGGTCAGCGCCGGCCAAAGTGCCGGGTCCAGCTCCGTCGTCACCTCGATCGTTTCGCCTAGAGCGCGGTTCAGCAAGTCGGCCATGCCGCTGATCAGTGTATTGATGTCCTGCGATGTGATGTCCAGCGACTGCCGCCGAGCGAATGCCAGCAGCCGGTGGGTCAGCGCGGCCGCTCGCTGTGCGGAATTGATGGCGGCGTCGATGAACCGATCCAGATCGTCGCTGCGCCCGGCGGCCAGGCGCCGCCGAATCAAGTCCAGGGAACCGGAAATGCCGGTCAGCAGATTGTTGAAGTCGTGGGCGATGCCGCCGGTCAGTTGACCGATCGCTTCCATCTTCTGAAGCTGCCGGATCGACTCCTCTGCCACCATCAACTCGCGGGTCCGTTCCTCCACCCGCTGCTCCAGCTCCGCATTCAGTTCGGCCAAGGCCCGTTCGGCCCGGCGCTGTTCCGTGACATCGACGACAACCCCAGGAAAGCGCAGCGGTTCACCGGTCGGCGAGCGCTGACATTGGCCGCGGGCAACGACGTCGCACACCGCGCCATCCGGCGAAAGCAATCGATATTCGGTGGACAGCGGCAAGCCAGTTCGCAATGCGGCGGCGATTTCCTGCTTCAACCGGGACCGGTCCTCGGGGTGGACGCCGTCCAGGAAGGCACGGATAGAGGTGCCGCTGGTTGCCTGATCCGGCGTTACGCCGAACATGCGTGCAAATCGCTGATCGACGACGATCCGATCCCGCCGGACGTCCCAGTCCCACAGGCCGATAATTTCCGCATTCGATAAAGCGAGATTCAGCCGCTCCTGCACCTGACGCCGCGCGTCCGCGCCACGCACCGCCTGATACGCCGCGGCGGCGAAATGAGAGATATTGCAAAGGAAGCGCTGGTCTTCCCGGTCAAAGACCTGTTCGGCCGAGTGACAGATCGCCCAGACGGTGCCGACCGGCCTGCCGTCCAGGGAAAAAGGTGCCAGCAGAACTTCGACTATCGGAAATTCCGCATCCGAGAATGGCGCAAAGAACGGGTGGGAACCGGGAAAAAGAAGCGATTGACCGGTTTCCACCACAATCCCGCATGGGCTCGCGTCGCGCGGCATGGTGCCTCCGACATAGGCCGCCCAGGCACCGGCAACCGCCGGCCAAAAGAAATGTTCGGCACCCTCATCGCCGGCAATCAGGCTGATGCCGGCCGAACCCGCATGGCAAAAATCGACGACAACCTGACAGAGTGCCTGCAGAACCGTTTCGGGACGCTGCGCGAGTTCATCCATCAGCGCCAGAAAAGCTCGGTTCTCGGCGCCCAGATCACGTGGACGCGCGGTACGACCCGCGATGGTGGCCTCCGTGGAAGCCGCTAGGTCACGCGCCATGGCCGCCCGTTCGTCCCGGCTGAGCATCAAACCCAATCCGCAATCAAGGCAACTCGCCCGCGCCAGCCTCGTCGCATGGTCTGACCTGTCTCGCCGGGGGCACGCGGCATCACCATGTCGTGTGCATGTCGTAACCCGGGGGAAGGCGCAAGGTCGCGGGCAATGCCAAATTCGTGATCGGCATCACGAAACGGTGCGTCGCGTCGGTCGGGCGCGGCGCACCGCCGGGAAGGCTGCCGCTACAGGATGAATCGGCTCAGGTCGCCCTTCTGCGCCAGTGGCGCTACCCGATCATTCACATAAGCCGCATCAACCGTGATCGCTTCGCCGGACCGATCTGTCGCAGTGAAGCTGATCTCCTCCAGCAGTCGCTCCAGCACCGTGTGAAGGCGCCGAGCGCCGATGTTCTCGATCCGCTCATTGATGTCGGCGGCGAGCCGGGCCAAGGCATCGACAGCGCTATCGTCGAAGACGAGGTCGACATTCTCGGTCTTCATCAGCGCCGCGTACTGCTTCAGCAACGAGTGCTCCGGTTCGACCAGGATACGCCGCAGGTCGTCGCGGCTCAGCGGTGCGAGCTCGACGCGGATCGGCAACCGACCCTGCAGCTCCGGCAGCAGGTCCGCCGGCTTCGCCAGATGGAAGGCTCCCGAGGCGATAAACAGGATATGGTCTGTCTTCACCAGGCCGTACTTGGTGTTGACCGTGGTACCTTCGATCAACGGCAGCAGGTCACGCTGCACGCCTTCGCGCGACACATCACCGCCGCGGAACCCTCCCTCGGAGCTGCGGGCGCAGATCTTGTCGATCTCATCCAGGAAGACGATGCCGTTGTTCTCGGCATGCGCGACCGCGTCGCGCGTGAGCTGTTCGTTGTCCAGCAGCCGGTCGGCTTCCTCGGCTTCCAGGACGCGTCGAGCGGACTCGACGGTCATGCGCCGCTTCTGCGGGGGACGGCCGCCCATCATGCCCTTCATCATTTCCGACAGGTTGATCACCTGCCCAGGCGGCATGCCGGGGATATCCAGCTGGCCGATCGGGTTGGTACCCGGATCGGTGACCGCGACTTCGATCTCCTTCTGCTCGAACTCGCCATTGTGCAGCATGCGGCGGAACTTGTTGCGTGTGTCGGCCGCTGCCTCGGCGCCGACCAGCGCGTCCAGCAGTCGCTCCTCGGTAGCGGTCTCGGCGGCAGCCTGGACCTGCTTGCGGCTGGCGTCGCGCAGCAGGTTCAGGCTGGCATCCACCAGGTCGCGGACGATGCTTTCCACGTCGCGGCCAACATAGCCGACCTCGGTGAATTTCGTGGCCTCGACCTTCAGGAATGGTGCCTGCGCCAGCTTTGCCAGCCGGCGCGCGATCTCGGTCTTACCGCAGCCGGTGGGACCGATCATCAGGATGTTCTTGGGAACAACTTCCTCGCGCATGCCTTCCGGCAGCTGCTGGCGCCGCCAACGGTTGCGCAGCGCGATCGCCACCGCGCGCTTGGCGTCGGACTGCCCGACGATGAAACGGTCGAGCTCCGATACGATCTCGCGTGGGGAGTAGGTGGGGACGTCCATATTCAGATCGACTCGATGATGATGTTGCCGTTGGTGTAGACGCAGATGTCGGCGGCGATCCGCATCGCCCGCCGGGCAATCTCCTCGGCCGTTAGGCCAGGGACCTCGATCAGCGCCCGCGCGGCTGACAAGGCGTAGTTGCCGCCCGATCCGATCGCAATCACCCCATCCTCGGGCTCCAGCACGTCGCCGTTACCGGTCAGGGTGAAGCTACGGTCCTTGTCGGCCACCGCCATCATCGCTTCCAGCCGTCGCAAATAGCGGTCGGTCCGCCAGTCCTTCGCGAGCTCAACGCAGGCGCGTTCAAGCTGGTTCGGAAAGCGCTCCAGCTTGGCTTCCAGGCGCTCCAGCAGCGTGAAGGCGTCCGCGGTCGCGCCCGCGAACCCGGCCAGGACCGCGCCGCCGGCTCCGATGCGGCGCACCTTGCGCGCATTGCCCTTGACGATGGTCTGACCCATGGAAACCTGGCCGTCGCCGGCCATTGTCACGTGACCATCCCGCCTGACGCACAGGATGGTGGTGCCGTGCCACCCGATAGGGTCTGCTCCGGCTTGGTATGAGTTGTGCATGGCGCCTAGATGGCGAGCCTGCCGCGGCGGCGCAAGGCCCTCGAAAGCACCATGGGAAAGGTCCGATGGACGGCGTCCGCCCCGGTCAGCGTGCCGGCCGGGGGAAGCGGCTTTCCTCGGTCCCTGGGAAGCCGTAAGGAGGGCGAAACCCGGTTGGGAGAGGGATTGCGCATGACACGTCCGCTGAAGATCGCGGTGCAGATGGACCCGATCGAGAGCATCAACATCGACGCGGACTCGACGTTCGCCCTGATGCTGGAGGCGCAGGCCCGCGGTCACGCATTGTGGCATTACGAGGTTCGGCACATGGCACTGAAGGAGGGCCGTGCCACCGTCCACGGGGCTCGGACCGAACGACTGTTCGCGCGGGGGCACAAGGTGACGGTGGAACGCCGCCAGGGCGCGCACTACAGCTTCGGGCCCATGGAGACGCTGGACCTGGGCACGATGGATGTCGTGCTGATGCGCCAGGATCCGCCCTTCGACATGGCCTATATCACCGCCACCCATATGCTGGAGCACATCCAGCCGGGCACATTGGTGGTCAATGATCCGGCCGCGGTGCGCAACGCGCCGGAGAAGATCCTCGTTACCAAATTTCCGGATCTTATGCCGCCGACTATGATCACCTGGGACCTGGAGGCGATCCGCTCGTTCCGTCAGGAATACAAGGACATCATTGTCAAGCCGCTGTTCGGCAATGGCGGCGCGGGCGTGTTTCGCATCAAGCCCGACGATGAGAATCTGGCGGCCCTGCTGGAGATGCATTTTGCCCGCTCTCGCGAACCGCTGATGTTCCAGCGCTATGAACCCGCCGTGCGCAAGGGCGACAAGCGGATCATCCTGGTGGACGGTGAACCACTGGGCGCGATCAACCGCGTGCCCGCCGAAGGAGAGGCGCGATCCAACATGCATGTCGGCGGCCGACCCGAAAAGATCGGGCTGTCAGCCCGGGACCGCGAGATCTGCGCCGCTATCGGACCAACCCTGCGTGAGCAGGGCATGATCTTCGTCGGCATCGACGTGATAGGCGACTACCTGACCGAGATCAATGTCACCTCCCCAACCGGCCTGCAGGAAATCACCCGATTTGATGGCGTAAAGATCGAGCAGTCGATCTGGGACCGAATCGAGGAGCGGGCCGGCCGGAATTGACGGCCTGGCAGAGCGATGGAATCCTCCCTGACCTGGGTACAACCGTCAGGCCAAGGAGCGTTCCATGAAAATCCTGCGTTCATCCGCGCGGAAAACCAACGTTGCGCCGGCATCGAATTTCACCGGCACGGTGTTTTCAGATGAAATCGTCGCCGGGACCAGCCCGTCACGCATGCGTGCCTCGGTGGTGTCGTTTACCCCGGGTGCGCGGACGGCCTGGCACAGTCATCCCGTCGGCCAGACATTGTTCTGCCTGTCCGGCGCCGGGCGGGTGCAGCGGGAGGGAGAGCCGGTGCAGGAGATCCGCGCCGGGGATACGGTGATCATCCCGCCCGATGTCCGTCACTGGCACGGTGCCGCACCCGATAAGCTGTTCTCACACCTCGCCATGTCGGAGCTGAACGACAAAGGCGAGGGCACAGCATGGTTCGAGCATGTATCGGATGCCGACTATAATGCCAAGCCGGCACCGGTGACCTGACGGCCGGTAGGGTTCGCTCTGCGTTACGTGTCTGCAAGGCAGGAGGCAGGCAGGACCTGGTGATCGGCTGTCATTCGCCTGATGCGGAAGGACGTTGTCACACCGGCTTCAGGCCCCCCAGGAACTGCTTCGCCAGCGCCCGATAGACGATGGCATTGCGGTCGAAACGCCTGCGCTCCTCCGCATCCATCACGCGGCGCAGCTTCGCCGGTGAACCGGTCCACAATTCGTTCGGTCCGATCACCTTGCCCGGCGTCAGCAAGCCGCCAGCGCCCAGCATGCCACCTTCCTCGATCACCGCGCCGTCCAGCACCGTCGCGCTGATCCCGACGAAGGCACGGTTCTTCAGCGTGCAGCCGTGGATGACGGCGTTGTGGCCTATGGTGACGTCATCGCCGATCACCGTCGCCGCGCCGCCGGAGTCGACATGCACGACGACATTGTCCTGGATGTTGGTGCGCGCGCCGATACGAATGATGTTCATGTCGCCACGGATCAGCACGTGGAACCACACACCGGTCTCGGCGCCAATCGTCACGTCGCCGATCACCGCGGCGGTGGGCGCGATAAAGGCTGTCTCGTGGATCTGCGGTGCCACGCCATCCAGCGAGAACACCGTGCCCGGCGGCCAGTGCTTGGCCACGGCTAGGCCGTCGCCAGCGCGCGGGCGCCCACGCCTGTGCGCAGGCCCAGCATCAGTGCGATGTTCTGGACCGCGGCGCCCGAGGCACCCTTGCCCAGATTGTCCAGCCGCGCGACCAGGATCGCCTGCCGCCGGTTTTCGTTCGCCACCACATACAGCTCCAGCCGGTCGGTGTCGTTCAGCGCCTCCGGCTCCAGCTTGCCATCCGCCGGCGAGTCCACCACACGCACCAGGTCACACCCCTGATAATGCGCCGACAACGCCGCGCGGAGATCGGCGCCGGTCGGCTTGGCCGGCAGCGCGTCCAGGTGCAGCGGGATGGAGACCAGCATGCCCTGCCGATAGTGACCGACCGAAGGTACGAAAATCGGCCGCGTCGTCAGCCGGCCATATGTCTGCGTCTCGGGTACGTGCTTATGCTCGAGCCCCAGCCCGTATAGCTCGAAAGCCGGTCCGCCGGTCGCTTCATGCGCCTGGATCATCGCCTTGCCGCCGCCCGAGTAGCCTGACACGGCGTTGATGGTGATGGGATGGTCCGGCGGGATCAGCCCGGCATCGACCAGCGGCCGGATCAGTCCGATCCCGCCGGTGGGATAGCAGCCCGGATTGGCGACCCGCCGCGCGGCGGCGATACGGTCGGCCTGGCCGGGGACCATTTCGGCGAAGCCATAGACCCAGCCCGGATCGACGCGATGCGCTGTGGACGCATCCAGCACCTTTGGGGCCGCGTTGCCGAGTGAGGCGGCCATGGCGGCGGACTCCTTCGCCGCATCATCAGGCAGGCACAGCACGACCAGGTCGACATCGGCCATGATCTCCCGCCGAGCGGCTGGATCCCGTCGGCGGTCGGCCGGCAGACTCCTGAGCGTGACGTCGCGCAGTGCGCCCAGACGCTCCCGGATGCCCAGGCCCGTGGTGCCGGATTCGCCGTCGATGAAGACCGTTGCCATTGTCCCGCGTTGCTCCTGTCAGCCTGCGCACCGTTGCGGGGACGCGGAGGAAATGCAAGAGGTGCGCGCGATCAGGAGCGTCTTACCTGGATCGGGACACCGGCACGGCGGGTGTCGCTGCCGCGCGCGATTCCAGGGCCGGATGCACGGCGACCGGGACGCGTGGCGCCAGCAGCGGCCGGCGGAAAGGTACGTGGGATCGGCGCGGTCGTGATGCCGCGAGCGACGCGTCGCATAGGCCCGTCGGCAGCAATCGTCTCGGCCGTGCTTTCGTCATCCCGCTGTTCAGCTTGACATCCTGTTGTCCCACCACTACCTAGCGCGCCTTCACGCGCGCCCGATCGGGCGGCCCAACCAGGATAGCGAAGCCCGCGTCATGAGAGTCCGTAACAGCCTGCGCTCCGCCAAGGTGCGCGACAAGAACTGCCGCGTGGTGCGTCGCCGCGGGCGGGTCTACGTCATCAACAAGAAGAACCCCCGGATGAAGTGCCGGCAGGGCTGATTCCGCCTGGGCGGTCGTTGGCGACCGTCCGCTAACCAGCCCCCTGGCCGGCGGCTACCGCCAGCAGCACGTCTTCCAGCATCTTCGATTGCAGCGATGCGTTCAGGTTGGTCGCGACCGCCTGGAACGCGGCGGCGCCCAACCGTGCCTGCAGCGCCGTATCCACGTCCAGTGACCGCATCGCGGCGGCCAGGGCCGCGGCATTCCCTGGTGGCACCAGCAGCCCGGTCTCGGCGGACCGCACCGCCTCGGCGATTCCTCCCTGATCCGATCCGATCACCGGACAGGCCTGCGCCATGGCTTCGGGAATGACACTCGGCAGCCCTTCGGCGTCCCCATCAGCCGCGATCACACTGGGCACCAGCAGTGACACGGCCGAAGCCAGATGCGGTTGAACCGCCTCGGGTGCCAGCCAGCCGGTCAGGGTAATGCCGGGCACGTCCCGAGCGAGTGACTCCAGGGCGGGGCGCAGCGGGCCATCGCCTATGCAGACCAGTGGAGTGGCATCGCCCTCGGCGCGCAGGAGACGCATCGCGTCGGCCAGGACAACGATCCCCTTCTTCTCCACGAACCGGCCAACGAACACATGCGCGGTGCGTGGGACAGGTGGCGGCGGTCGGGCAGGGACCTCCACACCGATCGGCAGCACCATGATCTTGCTTGCCGGCACGCCGCGGGCCAATGCGGCCTCGGCCACCGCGCGAGAGACGCAGACGAACCATGCCGCGTGCCGGGTCAGCGCCGGCCAACGCCGGGACAGCACCGTGTTGCGCCAGTTCTTGCGCTTGCTGACATCGCCGCCATGCAGCGTCACCACGAGGCCGGCGCCAAGGGTCCGGGCCAGCGGCAGGGCCAGCGCTCCGCCGCGGGCGAACTGCGCGTGCACCACCGGCGCCAATCCGCGCACCGGGATCGGCGGCGGCACGCCCAGGTGCCGGAACAGCAATCGGCGCAGCGCGCCGGTCGGACCATCGCCGCCCAGCCGCAGCATCGAACCGCCGATGGCGGGCGCATCCGGCAACAAGGTGCGCCCCGTCCATATCGGCCGCAGTCGCGTAAACCCGACATATTGCCGGCGCAGGAACGACAGCTCGGATGGCGCCCCGATCCGGTCGCGATACACTAGGAAAGGGAAGGGTGCGTCCATGCGGTCCGGCGCTGTGGCACCTCCCGTCCCGCTTGGCAAGCATCCACACCCGGCGCAGTTTGCCGGACGGATCAACCGGAGGAAACAGGACCGATGCGTATCGCCAGCCTGGACACCGCGCTGTACCGCATCGAATTGCCGGTGCCGCTATCCGACTCGACCCACGGCACGATGACCCATTTCGAGCTGGTGACGGTTCGCCTGCGCGACGCGGAGGGGGCCGAGGGTGTCGGCTACACCTACACGACGGGTGCCGGCGGTGCGGCGGTGCACGCGCTGATCGATGAGGCACTCCGGCATGTGTTGATCGGCGCCGAGGCCGACCGGATCGAGGCGCTGTGGCAGCGCATGTGGTGGAAGCTGCATTATGGCGGCCGCGGCGGATCGGTGAGTCTGGCTGTCTCGGCGGCCGACATTGCGCTGCACGACCTGCGCACGCGCAGGTTGAACCAGCCGCTCTGGCGCGCGCTGGGTGGCTATGACCCGTCCGTGCCCTGCTATGCCGGCGGTGTGGACCTGGAATTCACGCTCAACGCGCTGCTGAGGCAGACCGACGACAATCTCGCCAAAGGGTTCCGGGCGATCAAGATGAAGGTGGGCCGGGCGCGTCTGTCCGAGGATCGGGAGCGGGTGCGTGCGATGCGCGCCCATCTGGGCGACGATTTTCCCCTCATGGCCGATGCAAATATGCGCTGGACCGTCGATCAATCGATCGCCGCCGCGCGCGCCTTTCGCGACTTCAACCTGACGTGGCTGGAGGAGCCAACCATTCCCGACGATGTCGTCGGCCATGCCCGCATCGTGCGGGAGGGCGGCGTACCGATCGCGACGGGCGAGAACCTGCATACGCTGCACGAATTCACCCAGATGATCAGCGCCGGCGGCGTAACCTTCCCCGAACCGGACGTGACCAATTGCGGCGGCATCACCGTGTTCATGAAGGTCGCGCACCTTGCCGAGGCATTCAACCTGCCGCTGACATCGCACGGCGCGCACGACTTGACGGTGCATCTGCTCGCTGCCGTGCCGAACCGCTCCTATCTGGAGGTGCATGGCTTCGGCTTGGACCGCTACATCGCCCAGCCGATGGAGATTCACGAGGGCACTGCCATCGCTCCCGATGACCGCCCCGGCCACGGGATCACGTTTGACTGGGCAGGGCTGGAAAAGAGCCGGGAGCGCTGATCTGGTGACCGTCGGGCGCAGCGTGTATCACTCCGGCTCATGATGAAGACGCTGCTGGGCACTGTCCTTTTCACGCTCCTGCTCGCCCTGTCTCCCGCGCGGGCGAACGACGCGCTCCGCCTCGGCCTGTTGCACACGCTGTCGCCGGCGCCCTTCTACATCGCCCAGGAGCGCGGTTATTTCGGCGACGCGGGTATCGACGTAACCTTCCGCTTTTTCGAGGCAGCACAGCCGATTGCCGCGGCCGCGGTGTCCGGCGACATCGATGTCGGCGTCACCGCCCTGACCGGCGGCTTCTTCAATCTGGCTGAGAAGGGCACGCTGAAGGTCATCGCCGGAGGGCTGCATGAGGAAAAGGGCTATGCGGGGTCAGCCTTGCTGGTTTCCAACGCCGCCTACGATGCCGGCCTGACCGACCCGTCCAGGCTGCCAGGCCATAGCGTCGCGATCACCCAGTACGGGTCCTCCTTCCACTACATGCTGGGCCGCATCGCCGATGCCAAAGGGTTCGACATCAAGACCCTGACTCTACGGCCAGTGCAGCAGATCTCGAACATGGTCGCCGCGGTGACCTCGGGGCAGGCGGATGCGACGATCGCCATCGCCTCCATGGCCAAACCGCTGGATGCCGCGAAGCAGGCGCATATCATCGCCTGGGTCGGTGACATCGTGCCGTATCAGATCACCGCCGTGTTCACGACGCCGGCGCTGCTGGACGCCAAGCCGGATCTGATCAAGCGCTTTCTGACCGCCTACCGGCGCGGCGTGGCGGACTATCGGGAGGCCTTCCTGCGCAAGGACACGGGCGGCCACCCGGTCGTTGACGGCAAGACCGATGCGGTGATTGCGCTGCTGGAGAGATACGTGTTCACCGGCGATCCGAAGGCGCGGGACAAGATCCTGGCGGGTGTCGGCTATTACGACCCCGATGCGACGCTGGATGTGACGGATGTCCTGGCGCAGATCGGCTGGTTTCGCCAGCAGGGGTTGGTGAAGGGCGATTCCGATCCGAAACTGGTGGTGGACACGCGATTCAACCCGACACGATGAGCCTGGGGGCTCGGGACACGATGGCCGCGGCATCCCGCGATATGGCCGGCGCGGGCTTGCGGCTGGCGGTGGAGGCGGTCAGCCACGCCTATGGCGCGCTGCCGGCGCTGGATGCGATCACTCTGACTGCCGAACCGGGCGAGGTGATGGTGCTGGTCGGTCCTTCGGGCTGCGGCAAATCGACGCTGCTGGGCATCATGGGCGGGCTGCTGACCCCCGATATGGGATCGGTCCGCTGCGCCGGTGCCATCTCGGCCGACTGCCTGAACCCGCTGACCTATGTGTTCCAGGATTTCTCCCTGCTGCCCTGGCGCACGGTCGCCGGCAACGTCGCCCTGGTGCTGGAAGGCCGTCTCCCCCGGTCGGCCGTCGCCGATCGCGTCACCCAGGTGTTGACCCTGACCGGCCTGTCGGATTTCGCCCAGGCATTGCCCAGGCAGCTCTCGGGCGGCATGCGGCAGCGTGTCGGCATCGCCAGGGCGCTGGCCGTGCGTCCCGCCTGCCTGCTGCTGGATGAGCCGCTTTCGGCGCTGGACGCCCAGACGCGTGACCTTCTGCTGGAGGAATTGGCCCGCATCATCCTGACCGCCGGCACCACCACCATCTATGTCACCCACAACCTGGCCGAGGCGGTGCGACTGGGGCATCAGATCGTCGTGCTATCGCGCCGGCCGGGTCGGGTGCGCGACATCATCCGCGTGGAGCGGCCCCTGGACCAGCGTGCCGCCGCGGATCCGGATCTGCTGGCGATCGAGCAGCGGGTCTGGCGCATGATCCGCGACGATGCGGCCGAAGCGGATCGGGAGCGCTTGCATGCCCCGTCTTGACGGCCGGGTTCCATTCCGCGGCGGTGGTTTCGCGCCGAAGGACAGCGCGTGGACCGCCGCGACGACCCTGATCGGATTGATCGCGCTGTGGCAGGCGGCGGCTTCGGCGGGACTGATCCGGACGCTGTTCCTCCCGGCGCCGCTCGCGATCGGCAAGGCATTATGGTCGCTGACGGTCAGCGGGGTGCTTTGGCAGAATCTCTCGGTGTCGCTGGTCCGTCTGGGCATCGGCTGGATCGCAGGCACTGTGCTGGGGATCGGTATGGGACTGGCGGTCGGCCTGTTCTCCGCCACGCGTTCGCCGGTCATGGCGGTGGTGGCGGCGCTGTTCCCGATTCCGAAGATCGCCCTGGTGCCGCTGTTCATCATCTGGTTCGGCATCGGCGAGGGCTCGAAGATCGTCACCCTGGCCGCCGGCGTGTTCTTCCCCACCGTGATCGCCACCGCCGGTGGCGTGGACAATGTGCCGCGCGGGCTGATCCGCATGGGTCAGAGTTTCGGCCTGTCGCAGGCGGCGATCATCCGCAAGATCGTGCTGCCCGCCGCGCTGCCGGCGATCCTCAGCGGCTTCCGGGTCACCGCCTCCATTGCCATCGTGCTGCTGGTCGCCGCCGAAATGATCGGGGCCGAGAAGGGCATCGGCGCCTTCGTGCTTCAGGCTGGCAACCTGTACGATACCGACAACCTGCTGGCCGGCATCGTCGTGCTGTCGCTGCTGGGTCTGCTGGTGTCCTGGGTGATCGGTCGGCTGGAACGGGCACTGCTGAACTGGCGGTAGGCCGGGCCTGCCGCTGCATCCGGGTGGGCCGCCCGGCAGTTTGATGTGTGACAAAATGTAAATATATCGTAACGGAACCGTCGCGGAATCGGGCATGTGCGCGTGCCCTCCCTCTGATATCCGGCCGATAGCCTGTCTATCTTCGGACATGGGACCGATGCGGAGATCATACGATGCGCCTTTCGATCAGCCTGGCCGCGCTTGCCACCGTACTGGCGGCCACCTCCGACCCGGCGCTGGCGGTGCCCAGCACGTTGACTGGCGCATTGCCGCTGGTGATCAATCATCGTGGTGCCAGTGGCTACCTTCCGGAAGAAACCGTGCAGGCCTATCAACTATCGGTGCAGCAGGGAGCCGATTTCCTGGAAGGGGATGTCTATATTACAGCCGATGGTGTCGCTGTGATGCTGCATGATGGTACGTTGAACGCCACTACGAACGTGGTTCAGTATGCCGCGACGCATCCCGAGATTGCGGCGCTGAAATCGGCGAACGGTTCCTATGACGTGACGAAATTCACCTATGCCCAGTTGATGGAGTTGACAGGAACATTCCGTAATACCAACGGGTATGGTACGGACCGTACCTATTATGACCCGTCCGTGCACTATCAGATTGCGACCTTGAGCCAGGTGGCGGACATCGCTTATGAAAATTACCTCGCGACCGGGACCAAGACGGGCATCTATCCCGAAGCAAAGCAGAGTGGCCTGGGCGTTGCCGATGCTATCCTGTCCGTACTGAACGACCCGAAATACAACGGCTATTTCAGCAGCAGCAACGGCACCGCGATCCTGCAGTCCTTTGATCAGAGCCAGGTTGCCTACATGAGCAGCCTGACCGATATTCCGGTGACCTATTTGGGCGTCTGCCCGAGCACGGCCGCCCAGGCGGCACAGATTGCCACGTTTGCGGATGGAGTGGGCCCTTCGACCAGCCAGACCGATGCGAATTGTGTCGCCCTTGCACATGCTGCCGGCCTGTTCGTCGATCCGTATACATTCCTGTATGCCGAAAGCACGTACGTCACCTATTACAACATGGGAGTCGACGGTGTGTTCACGAACTTCGCGCCGATCGCCGAGGCGGTGCGCGATCAGGTGTTCGCCGCACCGGAGCCTGCGAGCCTGGCGGTCCTCGGTCTTGGCGTTGCCAGCCTGCTGCCGCTGCGTCGCCGCGGCCGGGGCTGAAGCAGTCATCGGAGCTTCAAAAAATGCCAGCGATCCACCATCCGGGCTGAGGATCGTTCCGCCGGCGTCCCTCTCTCGGCCGCCGGCGGCCGGCTTGCATCCCGGGCCGCTTCATGAGCAGCATCCGACATGGCTGCCAGATGCCATCGACAATCGCGCCCACCCTGATGCGCCGGTTGCCATGCGACGACATCGAGATGCCGCATGGAGAGGCCGCGCAGGTTGCCGGCCCGTCTCCCTCGGCGCACCGGCCGGATCGCTGGTCGTGGCGGCAGAACCCGGGCTGGCTGGCATGTTGTCGCAGTGTTCACGGGTGATGCGGATGGGCAGGGAAGACAACGTCAGGGGAAACAACGTGGCGACGACGACGGACGGTGGCTTCTTCATTCCGATGGTCCGGGTGGCGTGAATGGCCGGCCGCACCCACACCTATCACACGCACCTGGCCTGGACCGGCGCCGCGGCCGGATTGCCGTTTCGCAACCACCGTCGCGACTATCGCATCACCGCACCCGGCAAGCCGCCTCTGGAAGGTTCCTGCGACCCCGTCTTTCGCGGAGACCCGTCTCGCTGGAACCCCGAGGACCTGCTGGTCGCCTCGCTGTCCGCCTGCCATCAACTCTGGTACCTGGGCCTGTGCGCCGCGGCCGGCATCGAGGTGCTGGCCTATGAGGACGTCGCGGAAGGCACCATGGTCGAGGAAAGCGCGGGCGGTGCCGGCCAGTTCGCCGCCGTGGTGCTGCGTCCGCGCGTGACGGTGGCGAACGAGGCCGATATCCCGCGCGCCATGGCACTGCATAAGGACGCGCATGATCGCTGCTTCATCGCGCGGTCCGTGAATTTTCCGGTGTCGCACGAGCCCCAAGTCTGCGTGGGCTGATCAGCCTTGTTATGGGCCATATTATGGGCCGTGCGCGATCGGCTGGGTGTGATTCACCGGGCGTTAATCTCGCGGCGCTATGCACCGGGGTATGCGCTGCCTCGTCGGCTTCTTTGGCATCACGCGGTCCCTGCCGCACACGATCGGGTCGATCCGGACGCATGTGCTGGCGCCGTTGCGGGCATCGGGGATCGCCGTGGCGACCGCCGGTCATTTCAATCTGCCGGGTACATGGACCAATCCCCGGTCCGGAGAAGTCGGGATCACTCCGGACCGCTGCGACGCCGCCCTGCTGGATCTGGACGTTTGCCAGGTGGAACCGCAGTCCGATGCGATGATCGCTGACGAACTGGCGGCGATCCGAGCGGTGCCCGATCCATATGGCGACGGCTATCGCAGCCTGACCAATCTTTGCCACCAGCTGCGCAGCCTGAATCGGCTGTGGTCCCTGTTGCGCCTGTTCGGTCCGGGGCCTGGCGACCTCGTGCTGCTGCTGCGCCCGGACCTGCTTTATCTTGACCGGCTGGAGCCGGCGCGCGACCTGGGATTGCTGACCGCGGGCAAGGCCGACCTGATCGTGCCGGCATGGCAAAGCTGGGGCGGGCTGAATGACCGCTTCGCGTTCTGCACCGTGCGCACCGCCCGCGCTTACGCCACCCGTCTGCGCCTGCTTTCCGAGGCATGCCAGGTGCTTGGCGGGATGCACCCTGAAATCTTCTTGAGGGTCATCGCCGCCTGGCATGGAATGCGCGTCGGACTGACGGAGCTTCGGGCAGTGCGGGTGAGGGGAGACGGGCGGGTGGCGCCGAACGACCGGTCCATGTTGTCTGCCGCGGCGGATGTCGTTGCGTAGCCGCGTCGCCGTATACCGTCCCGCGGGCGTTCTCGCCGGCGTTCTCCCCGGTGTTCTCCAAGGCAGCTTCCGCGTTATCGCACCGCACCAAAAAGATAGGCGCTGTCCTTTGGTTCCAGGCGCGAGCGCGATGGATCAACCGGCAATTCCGTCCACTGCCATCGCTCGCCGGTTCGTTCTGTCAGGCCGTGGAAATAGGCGCGGTTGTCATTGTCTTCGAAGCGCGGCTGATAAGCCAGCAGGGCCAAGGCCGTGCCATGCCAGGCGAAAAACGGTTCGATGTCCTGGCGCACCGCCAACGGCATCTCGCTCATCGCCCAGGTCGACATCAGGCTGACGCGCGGCGGCTGCGTCCGATCCAGCGCGGCGCGGATCAGGTTCAGGTCCGAGCAGAGCCAGATGTGCGCCGACGCGTCGAACGATGCCTCGATACCGTGCAGGCCGAGGTAGTAGCGCTGTAGCGCCAGCACCGGTGGCAGGTCGAATATGACATACCGGCCGCGGAAGCCCAGGGCGTGGATCGTCCGACACATTGAGCCGAAACCGCCGCCGAACTCGATCACCCAGTCGGCGTCGAACAGGTCACATCCCATCCGTTGGCCAAACCGGTACAGATGTGCGGCGTGCTCTATCGCCATGGCGTTCGTCGAGAGCATGGGAGCGAAGGGGGGTGGATGGCCGTGCTGCCTGTGGCGCAATGCCGGTGCCCAGCGTGTCTTCCAGGCATCCGACCGTCGCAGCAGAGACAGCATGCGGAAGGTCACCGGTGCCGCTCCATGCACCATGGTCGCGCCAATCGGCGGCCAGCGCAGGAAATAGCGCGGATCCTGCGTGCGTGCCCGGTGGCTCAGATCCTGGCAGATATCCGCCCAGAAGGGCGAGGCGTCGCCATCCTCGGCACCGGCCTTGGCAAGATCGTCCACCAACCGGTCCGCCAACGCCGTCTGCTCCGGTGTCGCGGGCACCTTGCGCAGGTCCATCAATGTAGCCAGACCATCCTCGGTCCGGCGCAGGAAGCGTTGCAGGATCATCGCGTCGGTTCGGGCATGGTGGCCGCACTCTACCAAAGCGGCGGATCGTTTCTGAAGCGTGAAGTGCGCCCATGGTGTCGCGGCCGACGAATTTGCTTGGCCCGACGCGCCGGCCGGCGCCATCAAGCGGTCATGGCCAAACCCGTCTCCCGCTATGTCTGCCAGGCTTGCGGCGCCGTCACGTCCAAATGGGCCGGCCGCTGCGAGACCTGCGGCGAATGGAACACCATCCAGGAAGAAACCGTCGCCGCCCGCCCGGGGCCGGCGGCCAAATCCGCATCCGGCCGTCCGGTCGCCTTTGTCGGCTTGTCCGGAAGCGCCGAACCGCCGCCGCGCGCACCCACCGGCATCGCCGAACTGGACCGGGTGCTGGGTGGCGGGCTGGTGCCGGCTTCCGCCGTGTTGGTGGGCGGGGATCCCGGCATCGGCAAATCCACCCTGCTGCTGCAGGCCGCGGCTGCCCTTGCCAGAGCCGGCCGCCGGGTGCTGTACGTCACCGGCGAGGAATCGATCGACCAGATCCGCCTGCGCGCCCGCCGGCTGGGTGTTGCCGATAGCACCATCGAACTCGCCGCGGCGATCAACGTGCGCGATATCGGCGCGGCGCTGGAAAAGGCGGGCAACACCACGCTCGTGGTGATCGATTCGATCCAGACCATGTGGGTGGACGCGATCGACAGCGCACCCGGCACCGTCGCCCAGGTGCGCGCCAGCAGTTTCGAGTTGATCCGCCTGGCCAAGGCCGGCGCGTTCGCCCTGGTGCTGGTGGGCCATGTCACCAAGGATGGCGCCCTGGCCGGCCCGCGTGTGCTGGAGCACATGGTCGATGCGGTCCTGTATTTCGAGGGCGACCGGGGGCACCAGTTCCGAATCCTGCGTGCGGTAAAGAACCGCTTCGGCGCTACCGATGAGATCGGCGTGTTCGAGATGACGGAGTTGGGACTGGCCGAGGTCGCCAATCCCTCTGCCCTGTTCCTGGCCGAACGGCGCGGCAACATCGCCGGCAGCGCGGTGTTTGCCGGCCTGGAGGGTACGCGGCCGGTACTGATGGAGGTTCAGGCGCTGCTGGCGCCGAATCCCGGCGGCTCTCCACGCCGGTCGGTCGTGGGCTGGGACAGCGGCCGGCTGTCGATGCTGCTGGCGGTGCTGGAGTCGCGGGCTGGGCTGCGGCTGAACCAGACCGATGTCTACCTAAACATTGCCGGCGGGCTGAAAGTGAATGAACCCGCAGCCGATCTGGCCGTTGCCGCCGCCATTGCGTCTGCCGCGTTTGAGCAGTCGACCAGCCCCGGCATGGTGTTCTTCGGGGAAGTCGGCCTATCCGGCGAGGTCCGGCAGGTCGCGCAAGCCGAGGCTCGGCTGAAGGAAGCCGCCAAGCTTGGATTCGATGCCGCTACGCTGCCGCGCCGGCTGGCGCATGGGAATCGCCGCCTGCTTGCGCCGGATGGGCTGCAACTGTCCGAAATCGGCCACATCGCCGACCTTGTTGCGCGGTTTGCCCCCGCATCGGCACCGGAATCCGACAGGTAACGGCTTGGCGGCGGGGGCAAGACCGGTCAAAACCGCCGCGATGTCTCTGCTGGCGATGGAATGACCTGGGTTGATCTCGTAGTCATCGGGCTGTTGCTGCTGTCCGGCCTGTTGGCCTTTGTACGCGGTTTCGTGCGGGAAGTGCTGGGGATCGGCGCCTGGGCTGGTGCGCTGGCGGCCGGGCTATATGGTCTGCCCCTGATGCGCCCCTACGCCCAGCGCTATATTGCCACGCCGACCTATGCCGATGCCGCCGCCTTCCTGGCCACCTTCATCGTCAGCCTGATCGTGCTGATGATCATCGCCTGGATGATCGGCAGCCTCGTCCGCAATTCCGTCCTCGGGGGGGTTGACCGCACGTTGGGGCTGGTATTCGGCCTGGTACGGGGTGCGGTCATCGTCGTGATCGCCTATATCCTGGCCGGCATGGTGTTCCCGATCGACCGGTGGCCGCCTGTGGTGCTGGAGGCGCGCTCGATCGGCCCGGTTTATGAGGGGGCGGTCTGGGCGCGTGCGCAATTACCGGAGGAGTACCGGCCGCGCATCTACGCGCCGCCGTCGGTTACGCCGGGTCTCAATGACTTGATGCAGCCCGTTCCGCAGGGCAGGGCGACAGGGCAGCTTCCTGTCAGGGATTAGGAGTTCAGCGATGGCGTTCCATGCAGGCGGTGCCGAGGACGACTCGCTGCACGAAGAGTGCGGCGTTTTCGGTGTCTGGAATGTCCCTGACGCCGCGGCTGTCACCGCGCTGGGCCTGCACGCCCTGCAACATCGTGGACAGGAGGCGACAGGCATCGTCACCTTCGATGGCGCGCATTTCAACTCCCACCGCGGCACGGGGCTGGTTGGCGACAATTTCGGCGACCGGCGCATCATTGAGAAACTGCCCGGCAGCATCGCGATCGGCCACAACCGCTACGCCACCACGGGTGACACCATCCTGCGCAATGTGCAGCCGCTCTACGCCGATTTCGAATTCGGCGGCTTCGCTGTCGCCCATAACGGCAACCTGACGAATGCCCATATCCTGCGCCGGGCATTGGTGCGTCGCGGCTGCCTGTTCCAGTCCACGACGGACTCCGAGGTATTCATTCACCTGATCGCGATCAGCCTGTATTCCACCGTGGTGGACCGGCTGATCGACGCGCTGAAACAGGTGGTCGGTGCCTATTCGCTGGTCGCATTGTCGAACGAGGCGTTGCTGGGCGTGCGCGACCCGCTGGGCGTGCGGCCGCTGATTCTGGGCCGCATCGGCAATGAGGGCACCGGCGGCTGGGTTCTCGCGAGCGAGACCTGCGCACTGGACATCGTCGGTGCCGACTTCGTTCGCGATATCGAACCGGGCGAGATCGTCGTGATCAACGACCAGGGCGTCCACAGCATCAAGCCGTTCGGCAAGGCACGGGAACGGTTCTGCGTCTTCGAATACATCTACTTTGCCCGACCGGACTCGGTGATGGAGGGCACGCCGGTGTACGACGCACGCAAGCGGATCGGCGCGGAATTGGCCCAGGAGGCGCCGGTGATGGCGGACGTGATCGTGCCGGTACCGGATTCCGGCGTGCCGGCCGCGATGGGCTATGCGGCGCAGAGCGGCATTCCGTTCGAGCTGGGCATCATCCGCAATCATTATGTCGGACGCACCTTCATTGAGCCGACCGACCACATCCGACATCTGGGCGTAAAGCTGAAGCACTCGGCCAATCGGCCGGTGCTGCAGGGCAAGCGGGTCATCCTGGTGGATGACTCGATCGTGCGTGGCACCACCAGCAAGAAGATCGTCGAAATGGTGCGGCAGGCCGGCGCGCGGGAGGTGCATATGCGCATCTCCTCACCACCCACGACTCACTCCTGCTTCTATGGCATCGACACGCCGGAGCGGTCGAAGCTGCTGGCGGCAAGCCACAGCGTCGAGGAGATGGCCGACCTGATCGGCGCGGATAGTCTGGCCTTCATCTCGATCGAGGGGCTGTACCGAGCGCTGGGCAAGCCGGGGCGGGACGCGGCGGACCCATATTATTGCGACGCCTGCTTTACGGGTGATTATCCGATCGCTCTGCCCGACCAGCAGGATAACGCCGAACGCCAGCTGAGCCTGCTGACGGCGAACGACTGATGTCCGACAGGCTGGATGGCTGCATCGCGCTGGTCACCGGCGCGAGCCGGGGGTTGGGAGCCGCCGTGGCGGTGGAGCTTGGGCGGCTGGGCGCCCATGTCGTGCTGACCGCGCGTACCCAGGGCGGGCTGGAGGAAACGGACGATGCCGTGCGCGCCGCGGGGGGCCAGGCATCCCTGTTGCCAATGGATCTGATGGAGGCGGACCAGATCGATGCCATCGGGCCGTCGCTGTATCAGCGTTTCGGCCGGCTGGATGTGTTGATCCACAATGCCGCTGCGCTGGGGCGGCTGACGCCCGCATCCCATATCATGAACGATGACTGGGCCACGGTGCTGGGGGTCAACCTGAACGCGGGCCTGCGGCTGATCCGCACCTGCGATCCGTTGCTGCGCCGCGCACCGGCGGGCCGGGCGGTGTTCGTGACCGATGGTGTTGCGCGCCAGCCCTATGCCTATTGGGGCGCGATCGGCGCGGCCAAGGCAGCCATGGAAAATCTTGTCCTGTCCTGGGCGCATGAAATGGCGAATTCGCCGTTGCGTGTGAACCTGTTCGATCCGGGACCGATGCGCACGCGCATGCGCACCGCGGCGTTTCCGGGTGAGAATCCGGAGTCGGTGCCGCTGGCCGCTACGGTGGCACCGGTCCTGGCGGCGCTGTGCCTGCCGTCGGAGACGCGGACGGGAACGCTGGTGAAGGCAGCATCTTAGCCCGCCGAGGCGCCTGAAGCATGGAGGGTCGGCAGTGCGGCGGCTGATGCCGCCGTCATGCGTCGGCGAGCCTCGACGTGGCCGGCTTTACCGTGGCACCGCCGGCACAAATCCAGGCGGCTGTGCGTAGACAACCGGAGGCTGCGGCATCATGACTACCGGTGGCGGTGTCACAAAGACTGGTGCAGGCGGCACCAGTGCCGGCAGAAGGCCCAGTCCGAGCCAGGGAAGCGCGCCGGCCCAGCCCCATCCCCAGCCACAGCAGCCCCATCCGCCGGGCGGAGGTGGACCGCCCCATCCTGCTGGCGGACCGCGCCAGCCACCAGGCGGCGGTCCGCCGGCCCATCCGCCGCGAGGAGGTCCCCCACGCCAGCCGCCACCGCCGTGCCAGCCGCTACCACCTGGCGGGGATCCGCCACCGCCGTGCCAGCCCCCTCCACCACCCCCCGGACCACCTCCGGGTGGGCCGGCAAGAGCCGCCGGGTTGAGCAAAGCGGGAGCGGTGGCCAGTACGCAGCCAAAGGCGGCTGCCAGGCCAAAACGCGCAATCATACGGTGGCGGTAGAGGCGTCTCATGACACTGTCTCCTGCGTTGGAGACTAGCACTCATCGAGCGCAACCGAACCAAAATTATCGATGGTGCGCAGCCCGTATCTGAAATTTCTTTTGCTGGATCAATACCCTGGCATGCCGAGGCAACGCAGTGGGGCATTACGGCACATGTCCGTGTGCCGGCTGGCGATCACGACCGTTCCCAAGGAATGCCCATGATCGCTGCCCCGATCGCCACGGATCCGAACGTTACCACCATGCCGAAGGTCAGCAGGGCGAACGCGATCCAACCGCCTTCCGTGTGGATGACGAGGTCCCGCAAGCCACCCAGGTTGGTCGCGACCACGCCGCTGGCGGCGACGATACCGGCGATGCAGCCTGCCAGCAGGTGCGGCAGAACATAGCGAAAGATGTCGACACGCCAGAACGCGCCGACATCGTTCCATCCGGTCTTGTCGTCCCGACGAGGGTCCATGCCGGCATCCTCTGCGGTTTCAGTCGCCGGCTCCCACGATCGTGCCGGTCGGCGCATGCTCTAGACGCGCATCATGCCGCAGCGCCAGAACAATGACCATGCCCATCACCGCACAGGCCGAGATCACCCACAACCCGGCGCTGAAACCGCCCGTCAGGTCCTTCAGCCAGCCCATGATGAACGGACCGAAAAATCCGGCCAGATTGCCGACCGAGTTGATCGCCGCTATGCCCGCCGCTGCCGCCGCGCCAGTCAGGAAGGCGGTCGGGAAGGTCCAGAAGATCGGCAGCACGGCAAAGACGCCAAAGGCGCCGATCGACAGCAGCACCATTTTTGCTTCCGGCGAATCGACCAGGGTCGACCCGGCGATACCGATCGCCGCGAGGGCGAAGGCGATCGCGGCATGCCATTTCCGCTCCATCCTCGCATCGGAGCGCCGACCCCACCAGATCATGCCGATCGTGCCGACGATATACGGGATCGCGGTCACGAAGCCGACCTGGATATTGGTCAGACCGAAATTCTTGACGATCTGGGGCAGCCAGAACGCGGTGCCATAATTGGTCGCCACGGCGCCGAAATAGACCAGGCACAGCGCCAGCACCTTCGGATTGACCATCGCCTGCAGCACGCCGAGACCGTGGACCTCCTCCTTGCGCTTGCCCTCTGCGGCCAGACGGTTGCTCAGCCAGTCCCGCTCCTCGGACGTCAGCCAACGTGCGTCGGACGGGCGGTCGGTCAGGTAGTACCAGACGACGAAGGCCAGGATGACAGCCGGCGCCGCCTCGATGATGAACAACCACTTCCAACCCGCAAGGCCCATGAAGCCGTGCATTCCCAGCAGCAGGCCGGAGACCGGCGCGCCGAGGACCGAGGACAGCGGGATTGCCGCCATGAACCAGCCGATGATCCGGCCGCGGTAGGTGCCTGGGAACCATAGCGTCAGGTAGAAGATGATGCCCGGGAAGAAGCCGGCCTCGGCGATGCCCAGCAGGACGCGGACGATGTAGAAGCTGGTCTCTCCCTGCACCAGCGCCATGCAGCCTGACAGGATGCCCCAACTGAACATGATGCGGGCGATCCAGCGGCGGGCGCCGAATTTTTCCAACATCAGGTTGGATGGCACTTCGAAGATGAAGTAGCTGAAGAAGAAGATGCCGGCACCGAAACCGAACGCCGCATTGGAGATTCCCAGCTCCTTGTTCATCTCCAATGCGGCGAACCCGACATTGACCCGATCCAGGTACGCGACAAAGTAACAAAGCATCAGAAACGGCACGAGGCGCAGCGAGACCTTCCTGATCGTGCGCTTCTCGAGTTCGTTCATGAACGGCTCCCGTCTAGCGGCCCGTCCAGACGGGCTGTCCCGATGAATGTCCCGCGGCAATAGGGACCGACCCAGGCAGCGTCAACCCGCTGGATCGTTTTCTGCCAGAATCGTGCCGGACCGGAAGACGGACGCCTGGCTGGATATTGCCGGATCTTCAGCCCATCCGGCCAGCGACCTTGGCTGAAGCCATGGTTCCGCCACCTCGGCCATGGTCAATCGGGACTGCCATGCGCCGGGCGCGGCGCCAGGGCGCGCCAGCGGGCGACCGCTGCCTCGTGGGTGTCCAGTGTGCGGGAGAAAGTGTGGCCGCCGGTGCCGTCGGCGACAAAATACAGGTCATCGCTGGCCGCCGGATGCAGCACGGCGTCCAGGCTGGCGACACTGGGGGAGCAGATCGGGCCCGGTGGCAGGCCGGCATTGCGGTAGGTGTTGAATGGATTGTCGCGGGCGAGGTCAGTCTTGCTGAGTGGGCGATCCAGTATGCCAGTGCCGCCCGACACGGCATACACGACGGTGGGATCGGCCTGCAGACGCATGCCTTCGCGCAGCCGGTTCAGATAGACGGCGGCGATGTGCGGCCGTTCCGCCGGTTTCGCCGTCTCGCGTTCCACGATGCTGGCCAGTATCAGCGCCTCGCGCGGATTGTCCAATGGCAGGTTGGGGGCACGTCCCGTCCAGGCGATATTCAGCGCTCGGTCCATGGCCGCTTGTGCGCGCGCGACAATGGCGGCCGCGCTGGTGCCGTATTCATAGCTGTAGGTTTCCGGCAGCACGGAGCCATCCGGGAAGTCCGGGACCTTTCCCGTCAGGGCATCCGCTCGTGCCAATACCGCACGCATTTGCACGGCCGTCAGGCCCTCCGCGAGGGTCACCTTGTGTTCGACCGGCCTGGCGGTGCGCAGGATCGACAGCACCTCGTCGATGGAGGCCCGCGCCGGAAAGGCGAACTCGGCCGCGCGCAACGGGCCGCGGTCCCGGCTGATCCAGGCGGCGGCGCGGAACAGCAGCGTATTGTCGATGATCCCGGCCTCAGCAAGCGCGTGTGCCAGGGCTTCGGTCCCGCCGCGCGGCACGACGATCGCCTTGGCAACCGGTAACGGACCGGGCTGCGCGAGCGTGCTGCGCAGCCAGACGGTCGCACCCAGTGCGCCACCGGCCAATAGGATGAAGCCAAGAATGATCGCCAGGACCCAGCGTCTCATCGCCGGCTCCCTCCGTGCTGCCGAACCAGGGCGGGATCAGGGGCGCAGCGGCCCCGGATCAGGCCAGCGCCTTGAAGATGATTGACGCGTTGGTCCCGCCGAAACCGAAGCTGTTCGACAGGGCAACGGAGATCGGCCGCTCCTGCGCATGCTTCGCCACCCGATCGATCACGCTTTGCGTGCTCGGCTCGTCCAGGTTCAGCGTGGGGGGCGCGACGCGGTCGCGGATCGCCAGGATCGAGAAGATCGCCTCGATCGCGCCCGCCGCGCCGAGCAGATGCCCGGTGGAGGATTTCGTGGAGGACATTGCCAGGCCGCGGGCGTGTTCGCCGAACAGGCGCTCGACCGCTTCCAGCTCCAGATCGTCCCCCAGCGGCGTGGAGGTGCCATGGGCGTTGACATATTGGATGTCGGCCACGGTCAGCCCGCCGTTGCGCAGCGCCGCCTTCATCGAGCGGAAAGCGCCGTCATGTCCCTCGGCCGGCGCGGTGATGTGGTAGGCGTCGCCGGACATGCCGTAGCCGCCGATCTCGGCATAGATGTTCGCGCCGCGCTTGCGAGCGTGTTCGTAATCCTCCAGCACCACACAGCCCGACCCTTCGCCCATGACGAACCCGTCGCGGTCCTTGTCCCAAGGGCGGGACGCGGCCGTCGGGTTGTCGTTGAAGGCGGTGGACAAGGCGCGGGATGCGCAGAAACCGGCGATGCCCAGCTCGCATACTGCCGCCTCGGACCCGCCGGCCAGCATCACGTCAGCGTCGCCCAGCGCGATGAGCCGAGCGGCGTCGCCGATGGCATGGACGCCGGTGGCGCAGGCGGTGACGACCGAATGGTTTGGACCCTTGAAGCCGTATTTGATCGACAGATGGCCCGAGGCGAGGTTGCTGAGTGCCGAGGGGATGAAGAACGGCGACAGCCGCCGCGCCTTGCCCTGCGACACCAGGATGGAGGCATCATAGATCGACTCGAGGCCGCCGATCCCGGAACCGATCATCACGCCCGTGGCGCACCGATCGTCCTCGTTCTCCGGGTGCCAGCCGGCATCCTCGACGGCGAGGGAGCCGGCGACCATCGCCAGATGGATGAAGCGATCCATCTTCTTCTGGTCCTTGACCGGGATCCACTCATTGACGTCCAGGCTGCCCGTCTCGCGCGAGCCGGCGGGAACCTGGCCGGCGATCTTGCAGGGCAGATCCTTGGGATCGAAGCGGGTGATTGTCCCGATGCCCGATTCGCCGTTGATCAGCCGGCGCCAGACATGCTCGACGCCCACGCCCAAGGGGCAGGCGATCCCCATGCCCGTCACCACAACACGCCTCATCCCGGCCGTCCCTTTCGCGCTGCTGGGCCGCTTGACCTTACTTGCCCTGCTTTTCGATGTAGTCGATCGCATCCTTGACGGTGGCGATCTTCTCGGCGGCATCCTCAGGGATTTCCACGTTGAAGGCTTCCTCGAACGCCATCACCAGTTCCACCGTGTCCAGGCTGTCCGCGCCCAGATCGTCGATGAAAGAGGCTTCCGGGGTCACCTTGGACTCTTCAACGCCCAGGTGTTCGACGACGATCTGCTTGATCTTCTCTGCGACTTCGCTCATCGGCTCCGCTACTCCGTCTGCTGCTTGCTTGAAGTTATGCTGCTTCCAAACTATCCGGCTCTTCTCAAACCGCCGGCTCCCGGCCCCGGTGCGTGAAGCGGTCCGTCATGAAGCGGCGCGCTTAGCATGGTTTCAAGGCGAGGGGAAAGGCCGGCGGTCCCTTGGCGATCAAGTCTAAAGCATCGCCATGCCGCCATTCACGTGCAGTGTTGCGCCGGTGACCCACCCGGCTTCATCCGATGCCAGATAGCAGACCGCGGCGGCGATGTCCTCTGGCTGGCCGATGCGGCGTAGCGGGATCGCTTCGGCCAGCTTGGTCCGCTGCGCCTCGTTCAGTTTGTCGGTCATCGCGGTGGCCACGAAGCCGGGAGCGACGATGTTCACCGTCACGCCGCGGGAGGCGACTTCCTGCGCCAGCGCCTTGCTCATGCCCTCCAGCCCGGCCTTCGCGGCGGCGTAGTTGGCCTGACCGGCATTGCCGGTGGAGGCGATGATCGAAGAGATGTTGATGATCCGGCCCGCGCGGCGGCGGACCATGCCCAGCAACACCGCGCGCGCAAGACGGAACGGGGCCGACAGGTCGACATCCAGTACCGCCTGCCAGTCCAGATCGGACATGCGCAGCGCCAGCATGTCGCGGGTCATGCCGGCATTGTTCACCAGAATGTGCAGCGGCCCGGCAGCCTTTTCCGCCGCCTCGATCAGCGCCTCCGGCTCGGCCGCGTTGCGCAGGTCGGCGGGGCAGACGTGCACGCGTTCGGCCAGGTCGCGGGCCAGCATGTCCAGCGCGTCCTGGCGCGTGCCGGACAGCACGACAGTGGCACCCTGTGTGTGCAAGGCGCGAGCAATCGCGGCGCCGATTCCGCCCGAGGCGCCGGTGACCAGCGCGGCCTTCCCATCCAGTCTGAACATCGCGGGTCCTTCCCGTCCTTGACGCGCGCGGCCGCCGCCGGCGCGCAACATGATGGTTCTCTCCGGACCGTCGTCACCGCTCAGACAGGGTGAAAATGGCCCGGCTTTCTATGAGCCGTCGCCGGAAGCGCGACCCGCCGACGTCCTGCCCGGGCGGCTGCCGTTCAGCTTGCTCCCTCCCGCAAGCAGGCGTCGCCTCACCATTACAGCGCTTTCAGCACCGTTTCGATATCGGCGGGCGTCCCCGCCGACAAGCCCGCGGCTTCGGGCACGATCCGCTTGACCAGGCCAGTCAGCACCTTCCCCGATCCCAGCTCGATGAAGCTGTTCACACCCATCTCGGCCATCGCGGCGGCGGATTCGCGCCAGCGAACGGTGGCCGTCACCTGCTGGACAAGCAGATCGCGAATGCGGCCGGGATCGGATTCGCGTCTCGCCGAGACATTGGCCACCAGCGGCACCACCGGCTCGCATGCCGGGCTCTTCTCCAGCGCCTCCGCCATCGCCTCGGCGGCGGGGGCCATCAGCGCGCAGTGGAACGGGGCGGAGACCGGCAGCAGCATGGCACGCTTCACGCCCTTGGTTTTGGCGATCTCCACCGCGCGCTCGATCGCGGTGCGATGGCCGGAGATGACAACCTGTCCACCGCCGTTGTCGTTCGCTGGTTCCACCACCTCGGTCCTGTCCGTTTCCGGCACCGGCGCCGCCTCGGCGCAGATCTCTCGCGCCAGGTCCATCTCGGCGCCCAGCAAGGCGGCCATCGCGCCCAGGCCAGCGGGAACGGCCTTCTGCATCGCCTGGCCGCGCAGCTTCAGCAGGCGGGCGGCAGTGGCAACGTCGAACGCCCCGGCGGCGGCCAGTGCGGAGTATTCGCCGAGACTGTGGCCGGCGACCACCAGCGCCTTCTGCCGCAGGGCGAAGCCACCTTCCTTCTCCAATACCCGCAGCACTGCCAGCGAATGCGCCATCAGCGCCGGCTGGGTATTCTCGGTCAGCGTCAGCTCTTCCGCCGGCCCCTCGAACATCAGGCGGGAGAGTTTTTGCTTCAGCGTTTCGTCGACTTCCTCGAACACTTCCCGTGCGGCGGAGAAGGCGGCGGCAAGATCGCGGCCCATGCCGACGGCTTGGCTGCCTTGGCCTGGAAAAATGAACGCATGCACCGGCATCGTGGATGACTTTCGGGATTAGCGCGTTACGGATTGGTAGGATTGGCGCGCGGCACTACCGGCGGGCCGGGGGGCTGTCAAGGCGGCCGGCCGGAGGCCGGGGCCCTGGGCACGGCGGTCGCGGCCGGCCGGCGCATGGCTTTCCAAGCCGTCATGCACCCGCCGGATGACCGATGATCCGCCCCCGCTATCCACAGCCGTCCACAGCCTTGGGCGGCTGCGCCGCTCGTTTGAATCGGGCTACCATGGCGGCGATGAACACCGTCGAGTCGCCATTATTCGGCCTGTCGCAGCGCCTGCCGCCGTCCAATATCCAGGCGGAGCAGGCGCTTCTCGGCGCCTTGCTGGCCAACAACAAGGCGTATGAGCGCGTTTCCGAATTCCTGATCGCCGACCATTTCGCCGATCCGGTCCATGGCCGTATCTTCCAGGCGATTGCCCGCCGGATCGAGGCCGGGCAGCTTGCCGATGCGGTCACGCTGAAAGCCGAGTTCGAGCATGCAGGCGTCCTGGAAGAAGTCGGCGGCACCGCCTATCTGACCCAGTTGCTGTCCGCGATGGTCGGCATCATCAACGCCGGTGACTACGGCCGTGTCGTCTACGACACCTGGCTGCGCCGGCAATTGATAGACCTCGGCGAGACCGTGGTGAACAACGCGTACGGCGCCAATTCGGACCTGGACGGCGTACAGCAGATCGAGACGGCCGAGCAGGCGCTGTTCGACCTGGCGGCCGACGGCGGCAGCACCGGTGGCTTCATCGCGTTCGAGCGCGCGCTGACCGAAGCCATCCACAGCGCCGAGCGGGCGTTCAAACGATCGGGCCATGTCACCGGCCTGTCCACCGGCCTGCGCGACCTGGACAGCAAGATGGGCGGCTTGCATCCGTCCGACCTGATCATCCTGGCCGGCCGCCCTGGCATGGGGAAGACGGCGCTCGCCACCAAGATCGCCTTTGGCGCCGCCAAGGCGATCATGGCGGACGCGCGCGGCATTGACCCGAATGCCTTGCCGAAGCAGTCGGTCGCCATCTTCTCCCTGGAAATGAGTGCCGAACAGCTCGCCACCCGCCTGTTGTCAGAGGAGGCTCGTGTCTCCGGCGATCGCATCCGCCGCGGCGATATCGGCCAGAAGGATTTCGATAAATTCGTGCAGGTGTCGCGAGAGATCGCCTCGCTGCCGATCCAGATCGACGACACGCCGGCGATTACCATGTCGGCGCTGCGTACCCGCTGCCGGCGGCTGAAGCGTACCAAGGGCGTGGCACTGGTGATCGTCGATTACCTGCAGCTGATGCGCCCGGCCGCCGGCACCAGGCCGGAAAACCGCGTGCTGGAAATCAGCATGATCACCCAGGGTCTGAAAGCGCTGGCCAAGGAGTTGGCGATCCCGGTGATCGCGCTGTCCCAGCTGTCCCGCCAGGTGGAGAATCGTGAGGACAAGCGGCCGCAACTGGCCGATCTGCGTGAGTCCGGCTCGATCGAGCAGGACGCCGACGCGGTGATGTTCGTGTATCGCGACGAGTACTATCTGGAACAGAAGATGCCGAAGGAAATCGCCTATGAGGGGAACAGCGACAAGTTCCATGCGGCGATGGAGGATTGGCAGCAGCGCATGGCGAAGGCGCACAACCGGGCGGACCTGATCATCGCGAAGCAGCGTCACGGGCCGACCGGGACGATCCCGCTGCTCTTCGAGGGCGAATTCACCCGCTTCGGCGACCTGGACCTGATCCATACCGAGGATGGCTATGGCGGCTGACACCGCGCACGCGGTGCTGGAGGTCGACCTCGGCGCCATCGTCGCCAATTGGCGCGATTTGGGGGCGCTGCATCCCTCCGGCCCGGTGGCCGGCGTGGTCAAGGCGGATGCCTACGGCCTGGGCGCTCGGCCCGTGGCTGCCGCCCTGTACGCAGCGGGATGCCGGCATTTCTTCGTGGCCTATCTGGACGAGGCGATCGCCATCCGCGACCTGCTGCCCGACGCCATGCTGGCCGTCCTGTCCGGCCCGATTCCCGGCACCGAATCCGACTATGCGGAGCACGGGCTGACGCCGGTACTGGGATCCTTGATGGAAATCGAGGCCTGGGCGGGTCGCGGCCCGGCCATCCTGCATGTCGACACCGGGATGTCGCGCCTGGGCCTGTCCGCGGCCGAACTCGACGTGCTGGAACGGAAGCCCGGTCTGCTGGCAGGGTTGCCGATACGTTTTATCATGACACATCTCGTCGCGTCCGAGGAACCGGACGAACCGGTCAATCTGCGTCAATGCCAGGTGTTCGCCGCTGCTCGCGCGCGACTGCCCAAGGCGCCGGCCAGTTTCGCGAACTCTTCCGGCATTCTGCTGGGGCCCGATTTCGGCACCGATCTCGCGCGGCCGGGGGCGGCCCTGTATGGCGTCAATCCCGCGCCCGGCCGGCCCAACCCGATGCGGCCGGTCGCCGCGCTGCGAATCCGGGTGCTGGAAGTTCGGGACATCCCGTCCGGCGCCTCGGTCGGCTATAACGCGACCTGGACCGCGTCCCGCCCGTCGCGGATCGCCACCGGCGCGCTGGGCTATGCCGATGGGTTTCATCGCGCGCTATCGGGCAAGGCGAAGGCGTGCTTTGACGGCACCCCCGTCCCACTGGTAGGCCGCATCTCCATGGACCTTTCGACTTTCGACGTTACCGACCTGCCGGCGGTGCGGCCGGGCAGCTGGCTGGACATCATCGGTCCGCATCAGACGGTGGACGACCTCGCCGCGCTGGCCGGTACCAACGGCTATGAGATCCTCACCTCGCTGGGCCGGCGCTTCCGCCGGGTCTATCTGCCGGCGTGACCGTCCTGCTTGACCTCCTGGCTTTCATCGGACGGGGCGTCCTGGGCTGGTGTCGCGGCGCCGGGAAGCTGGCCTTGTTCGGGCTGGAAGGATTGTCGCACCTTGCTCGACCGCCCTTCTATGTCCGCCGCTTCCTGGTGGCGTTGGCGGAGATCGGATATTACAGCCTGCCGGTGGTGGCGCTGACGGCGGTGTTCACCGGCATGGTGCTGGCGCTGCAGGCCTATACCGGATTCGCGCGCTTCTCGGCGCAGGGGGCGACCGCCAACCTGGTGGTGCTGTCGGTCACCCGGGAGCTGGGGCCGGTGCTGGCGGGGCTGATGGTGGCCGGCCGCATCGGCGCGGCAATGGCCGCGGAACTGGGGACGATGCGTGTCACCGACCAGATCGACGCCCTGTCCACGCTGTCCACCAACCCGATGAAATATCTCGTGACCCCGCGCCTGCTGGCCGGCACGATCGCGCTGCCGCTGCTGGTGGTGATCGCCGACATCCTGGGCGTGCTGGGCGGCTTCATCGTTTCGACCTTGAAGCTGGGCTTCAACCCCAGCGTCTACCTGACCGCGACGATGAACTTCCTGGAAGCGCAGGATGTCGTGTCGGGCCTTGCGAAGGCAGCGGTGTTCGGGTTCATCATCGCGCTGATGGGCTGCTACAACGGCTACAACAGCCGGGGTGGCGCGCAAGGCGTAGGGTCGGCGACGACCATGGCGGTGGTCAGCGCGTCGATCCTGATCCTGGCCTTCGACTATGTGTTGACCGAAATGTTTTTCGCGCGATAAGCCGCGATCCGGCCCGACCGCATGTGGGAACTTCGCTGGCGGGCGGATCAGCCGCCTGCCGGCCCACCACGGGCGGCGCCGCGCTGCCGCCACCCCGACAGGGATGTGCAATCTTGGGGTGCGGCCATTGGCAGGCCCGGCGCTCACGGGTACGCTCCCCCCATAGAGCAATCAGGAGCGTTCATATGCAGCCACTTGCGGGCAAGGTCATTCTCGTCACCGGCGCCAGCCGCGGTATCGGTGCCGCCGCGGCCGAGGCCTTGGGCAAGGCGGGTGCGACCCTGGTGCTGACCGCACGCGATGCCAAACGGACACAGGCGGTGGCCGCGGCGATCGGACCCTCGGCCAGCGCCGTGGCTTGCGACGTATCCGACTATGCCGCCTTTGCCGCGCTGGTGGAGCAGACCGTGGCCAGGCACGGCCGGCTCGATGTGCTGGTGAACAATGCCGGCGTGATCGAGCCGATCAGCCGCATCGCCGATAGTGACCCGGTGGCCTGGGCGCGCAACATCCAGATCAACCTCGTTGGCGCCTATCATGCCATCCGCGCGGTGCTGCCGAGCATGGTCGCGGCGGGCGGCGGAACGATCATCAACCTGTCCTCGGGCGCGGCAATCCGGCCGCTGGAGGGATGGAGCAGTTATTGTTCCGCCAAGGCCGGGCTGCACATGCTGACGCGGGCGGTTGCGCTTGAAACGCTGGGGCAGGGGATTCGGGTCTTCGGTTTCCAGCCCGGCACGACCGACACCGACATGCAGGTGCTGATCCGGGCGTCGAAGATGAACCCGGTCAGTCAGATCCCGCGGGAGAAGCTGACGCCGGTGGCGCTGCCGGGGCGGGCCATCGTCTACCTGTGTTCGCCGGCCGCGGATGATCTGATCGGCCAGGATTTCAGCCTGAACGACGCGGCGTTCCGCGCGCGTCTGGGAGTCGCGTGATGCCCGAGAAGACCAGGACCGGACCGCTGCACGGGATCAGGGTGCTGGAAATCGGCCAGGCGCTGGCCGGACCGCTGGCCGGTGTCATCATGGCCGACATGGGCGCCGAGGTGATCAAGGTGGAAAAGCCCGACGGGGGCGACGATGCCCGTCTGTGGGGGCCTCCTTTTGTCGGTGGTGATTCGGTGATGTTCCACAACACCAATCGCGGCAAGAAGTCGGTCACGCTGGACATCAAGGATTCCGCCGACGTTGCGAAGCTGAAGAAGCTGGCGGCGGAGTCCGATATTCTGATCCAAAATCTGCGTCCGGGCATCGTCGATGATTTCGGCATCGGGCCGGAGGCACTGACGGCGGAATTCCCGCGGCTGATCTACTGCTCGATCTGGGCATTCGGACATACCGGCCCGCTGAAGCGCGCGCCGGGCTTCGATCCGTTGCTGCAAAGCTATGGCGCGGTGGTGACACTGACCGGGCGACCCGAGGATCCGCCAACCTTCTGCGCGCCGGCGATCAATGACACCTCCACCGGCATGTGGTGCGTGATCGGCGCCCTGGCGGCGTTGCAGCGGCGCGCGGTGACGGGTCGCGGCGGCATCGTCGATGCCTCGCTGTTCGAGAGTGCGGTGGCCTGGGTGCAGGGGCCGCTGAACAACTACAACGTCACCGGCAAGGTGCCTGCCCGGCATGGTGCCGCCTCGGCAACGCTGGCGCCGTATCAGATCTTTGAAACCAAGGATCGACCGGTCTGCATCGCCGCCGGCAATGACCGGCTGTTCGTCAAGCTGGCGAAGGCCATGGGTCATCCGGAATGGTGCGATGATCCATTGATGAAGGACGGCCGCCAGCGCGCCGCCAACCGCGAATACGTGGTGGCGGCGATGCAACCGGTATTGTTGACCCGCACGCGGCAGGACTGGCTGGGCCTCATCGGCGAGGCCGGTGTGCCCTGCGCGCCGGTGAACGATATCGCCGAGCTGGCGCGGTCGGAGCAGTTGCACGCGATGGATATGCTGCGCACCCTGCCGGGCAGCGGATTGTCCGTGGTGGGCCTGCCGATCAGCTTTGAGCGGGAACGGCCGTATCCGGCCGGGGATTCCCCGACGCTGGGCCAGCACAATGCCGAGGTATTCAAGGATTAGCCCATGACCGACGAGCTTCTGTATGAGGTGCGGGACGGCATCGGCCGCATCACCTTCAATCGGCCCCAGGCCCGCAATGCGCTGACCTTCCCGATGTATGAGCGGCTGGCCGAGGTTACCGCTGATCCGGGCGATGTGCGCGTGCTGATCCTGACCGGTGCCGGCGATAAGGCGTTCGCCGCAGGCACCGACATCAACCAGTTCCGGTCCTTCTCCTCCGGCCAGGACGCCCTTGACTACGAAGCTCGGATTGATCGCGTCGTCGGTACGCTGGAGCGGTGCCGTGTGCCGACCATCGCCGCGATCGCCGGCGCCTGCACCGGCGGCGGCGCGGCGATCGCGGCCGGATGTGACCTGCGCATCGCCGCGGCCAATGCGCGTTTCGGTTTTCCCATCGCGCGCACCCTGGGCAACTGCCTGTCGATGTCGAACATCGCTCGTCTGGCGGCGCTGATCGGTGCGGCACGCGTGACCGAAATGATCTTCACCGCCAGGTTGTATAGCGCCGCCGAGGCACAGGCTGCCGGGTTGGTGTCGGAGGTGTTGCCCGACCAGGCCGCGCTCGAGGCACGCACGGCAGAACTGGCGACGCTGCTGTCGGGTCACGCCCCCATCACGATGCGGGTGACGAAAGAGGCGTTGCGCCGTCTGCGTGAGCACGGCCTGCCGCCGGATGAGGACTTGATCCGGATGGCATACGAAAGCCAGGACTTCCGAGAGGGGATGGACGCGTTCCTGACCAAGCGCACGCCGGCTTGGCGGGGCGCTTAGAAGTGGCGGGGGCTTGGAGTGCGAGGCTTGACGACGGCGGGCACGAGGCCGGGCTCGCTCATGACGGCCCGGTCAGCGGTCGAGGCTTGCAAGGAAGTCTCCCAGCACCCCAATGAACCCCAGCGTGTTCTGCCCGTGCACGTTGTGGCCGCAGTTCGGCACCGTCACCAGCCGCCCGCCCGGCATGGCGGCTGCGAAGCGTTCCGCGGCGTCGGGCTCCAGGATGTTCGACGTCTCGCCGCGTACCAGTAGCACCGGCAGGCGGAAATCGGTCGCTTCCTCCAGCGTGATATTCTCCATCGGACCGCTGGGGCGCACGATGCCCAGCCGGCGCGGCGCGGAATCGCACTTGCTGATGTATTTGCCGTCGGCGCGTTCCAGCATGTTGTATTTCACCGTCCGCTCGATGTGTTCACGCGGCCGGTATGGGTCGTATTTGCGCACCGCGCTGACGAAATGCTCCAGATCGTCGAATTCCTGCGCCGCCTGGACAAAGCCGGCGATTGCCGCTCGGCCCTTTTCCGAGACTTCCGGCCCGACATCGACCACAACCAGCGCCTTCAGCAGTGCCTGGTTGCGCCGGGTCAGCAGCATGGCGTTGCGTCCACCCATGGAATGGCCGATCAGGATCGGCTTCTCCAGCCGCATGGCCTGAATGAACGCCTCGGCGTCCAGCGACATCTCGTGGTTGGAATACGTCACGTCCCGCGACCATTCGCTGTCCCCATGGCCGCGCTGGTCCAGCGCCAGCACCCGGTACTTCTGCGCCAGATGCAGGCTGACCAGGTCCCAGGAATGGGCCGACTGGTGGCCGCCATGCAGCAGCACGATCGGTGGCGCGTCCGGCCTTCCCCATTCCAGGAAATGGAAGCGCATCCGCCGCAGCACGATATTGCGGGACCGATAGCGTATCGCCGGCTCGTGCGGAATCTTGAGGTCCGCGGCGCTGGTCAGCAGGCTGCGGAACTCGGCGGATCCGGTCATGTCGAGCGGATCGGTGGTCTCGGCGAACAGGTTCAGGTACATGGCGGAACAAGAGCCTGTCCCGTCTGGCGTGGCAAGAGTGGCGGGATTATCGTCCTGGCTCGAACCTCGCCAGGGACATGCCGCATGCCGACCGAAGCCCCCAAGGAAGCCGCGTTGGAAGCGCTTGAGCGCGCCCGCCAGTTCCAGCCCGAAATCGCCGCGATCCGCCGCGACATTCATGCCAATCCCGAACTGGGAATGGAGGAGTACCGCACCGCGGAGCTGGTGGCGCGCAAGTTGGAGGAATGGGGGATCGAGGTGCATCGCGGCGTCGGCAAGACCGGCGTGGTGGGTGTGTTGCGCAGCGGCAACGGGGATTCGGCGGTGGGATTGCGTGCCGACATGGACGCGCTGCCGATCCAGGAGGCGACCGGCCTGCCGCACGCCAGCACGCGGCCCGGCCTGATGCACGCCTGCGGCCATGACGGGCATACCGCCACGCTGCTGGGCGCCGCGAAATACCTGGCTGAAACGCGCAACTTCAACGGCACCGTCAACTTCATCTTCCAGCCGGCCGAGGAAGGGCTGGGTGGTGCCGAGGCGATGCTGAAGGACGGGCTATTCGAACGTTTCCCTTGTAACTATGTCTATGGCATGCACAACCGCCCGGGCTTGGACGTCGGAAAATTCATCATCGGCAAGGGCGTGCGGATGGCTGGCGGTGCCTTCTTCGACATCACCATCACCGGCCGCGGCGCGCATGGTGCGCGCCCGCAGGAAAGCATCGATCCTGTCGTCGTCGCCTGCCACCTGGGCGCGGCGCTGCAGTCTGTTGTCGCGCGGAATATCTCGGCCAATGACCAGGCGGTGCTCAGCATCACGAAAATCCAGGCCGGCGACGCCTATAACGTGATACCGGAGCGCGCCGTGATGTCCGGCACCGCCCGCACCTTGAAGCGGGAGGTGATGGAAACGATCGAGCAGCGGATGAAGCAACTCTCGGTCAATATCGCGGAAGGGTTTGGCGCCACCGCCGAGGTCGATTTCCGTTTCCTGTTCGCACCGCTGGTGAACGATGATGCCGAAGCGGAGGTCTACGGCGATGCCGCCGCCGAGCTGGTAGGGGAGGAAAACCTGAACCGCAACGCCGCCCCCGCCGCGGCGTCCGAAGACTTCAGCTTCATGCTGGAACGCGTTCCCGGCGCCCATATCAATTTCGGCAATGGCGCCAGTGCGGCGGTCCACAACGACAGGTACGACTTCAACGACGACTCGATCCCCTATGCGGTCGCCCTGTTCTCCCGCATCGTCGAAAAGAAGCTGCCGAAAGGCGCCTGATGCTGATCCGCACCGCGCCCGCCGCGCTGACGATCTGGTTCGACGGCAATCCCGTCGCCGCCAGCGCGGGGGACAGCGTGGCTGCCGCCCTGTTGGCGGCCGGCGTGACGGCGACACGCACCACGCCGGTGTCGGGCGCCTCGCGGGGGCCATACTGCATGATGGGCGCGTGCTTCGACTGCCTGGCCAAGGTCGATGGGCGCCCCAACGTGCAGACCTGCATGACGCAGGTCAGGGACGGCATGCGCGTGGAAACCCAGGACGGGGCGCGGACCATCGGCGGCATGGGCTGATCGGCCAACGCCGCGGCGAAGGCGCCGGACAAGGCATCCACGACCCGCCAAACCCCTTGCCATCCTATGCCGCCTGTGCCAGAAGCGCGCCCTTCCCTGCCGGGGGCGACGGCATCGCTCCCGGCTATGCCTGCTTGCCATCCCGGCAAGGGCCCGTTCGGGCCAGGGGCAGAGACAAGCCATAGGGGGTCCTATCATGCCGTTATATGAAACCGTGCTCATCGCGCGGAACGACGTCACGCAGCAGCAGGTCGAAGCTGTCGCGGATGAGATCAAGACCGAACTTGAAGCCGAGGGCGGCGCCGTCAAGAAGACGGAATACTGGGGCCTGCGCAGCCTCGCATACCGGATCAAGAAGAACCGCAAGGGGCACTACATGCTCCTGGGCCTCGACGCCAAGCCGGCCTTCATCACCGAGATGGAGCGCAAGCTGGGCCTCAATGAAGACATCCTGCGCTTCATGACCCTGCGGGTGGAGGAGATCGAGGAAGCCCCGTCCGCCATCCTGTCGCGCAAGTCCGACGAACGGGAGCGCGGGTTCCGCGGCCCCAAGCCGGCTGGCCGGTTCGAAAGCGGCCGCCGCCGTGGCTATGACGACCGAGAGGAGTTCCGCGCCCGCGACGAATTCCAGCGCGAAGAATTCCGTCCCGGCGGTGAGGAGTAAGCGATCATGTCGGATACCGAAGTCAATCCCGCTGCCCGCCGCACCGCTGTTGGCGCGCGCCGCCCCTTCTATCGCCGCCGCAAATCCTGCCCGTTCTCCGGCCCGAACGCGCCGAAGATCGACTACAAGGACGTGCGCCTGCTGTCCCGCTTCCTGTCGGAGCGCGGCAAGATCGTGCCGAGCCGGATCACCGCCGTGTCGGCGAAGAAGCAGCGGGAGCTGGCGGTAGCAATCAAGCGCGCCCGCTTCCTGGCCCTGCTGCCCTATATCGTGTCCTGAGGAGCGAGGATCATGGCAGCCGTTGAACTGATCCTGCTGCAGCGGGTGGAAAACCTGGGGCAGATGGGCGATGTGGTGAAGGTGAAGCCGGGCTATGCCCGCAATTTCCTTCTGCCGCAGAAGAAGGCCCTCCGTGCCAACAAGGACAATCTGGCGCACTTCGAAAGGCAGCGCGTCCAGTTGGAGGCGCAGAACCTGAAGCGTCGTGAGGAAGCGGAGCGTCTGGCGGAGCGTGTCGTCGGCATGACCGTCGTCATCATCCGTCAGGCCGGCGAGTCCGGCAGCCTGTACGGGTCGGTGTCCGCCCGAGATGTGGCGGAAGCCTGCAACGAGAACGGGCTGACGGTGAACCGCTCCCAAGTCGTGCTGGAACATCCGATCAAGAACCTGGGCCTCGCCAAGGTCCGTGTGGCGTTGCATCCGGAAGTGGTGATCGGCATCACCGTGAATGTCGCTCGCAGCCAGGATGAAGCGGAGCGGCAGGCGCGCGGTGAACGCGTCACCGGTGAGGAAGACGAGGATCAAATCCCCACCGCCGAGGACATCTTTGAGGGCGACACCCCCGAAGCCGTCTGATCCGGTTCGGTTCGGAGCCACGAGGCAGGGGCGTTACCGGCGGCGGTAGCGCCCCTTGTCGTCTTCAGATCTTTTCCACCGCCCAGCCGCCGCCGACCAGGTCCTTGAACCCGCCGGCATTGCGCACATCGGTGTAGCCCATGTCATGCAGCGTCTTGCCGGCCAGCGCCGCCCGGCCGCCAGAGCCACAGTACAGGATCACCGGCTTATCCTTCTGCAACGCTTTCTCATATGTCGGCAGATCGGGATCCGCCTTGAATTCCAGCAGCCCGCGGGAAATCGCCAACGCCCCTTGCACCTTGCCGGACGCGGCGATCTCTGTCCCGTCGCGGATATCCACGATCACGGCGCCCTTGGTCTTCACGAGCTCCGCCGCGTCCCGTGGGGTGATCGTGGGCACGACGGCGCGGGCGGCTTCGATCATCTGCTTGGCACTGGTCGGCATGGCTGCATCCTCCTGAAAGACATCGATCGGCAGACTACCCAGCCGGTGCAAGGCTCGCCAGCCCGCGCCATGCGCTGACCGCGCCGCATGGATTGGCGGGCCCATGATGTGGTCCGTTGTCATCCGGCTTGAACATGGTCGCAACGATGACGGGGCCGCTGTCAACTCCGGACGAAACGATGCCCGGGGTGTGTCCCGATGCCTGAGCGTCCCGCCACGCGCCGGAGGCAGCCGTCTCCCGCGTGACGACGCTATACGTGCATGCCAGACTATGCTCAGCATTCAGCCAGCACACAGGGAGACGGACCATGCATTTCGGCGCCTCTATGTTCCTGACCGACTATTCGATGACCCCCGCCGCACTGGCCAAGGCGCTGGAGGAGCGCGGCTTCGAATCCCTCTGGGCGCCGGAGCATTCGCATATCCCGCTATCCCGCAAGTCGCCCTGGCCGGGCGGTGGGGAACTGCCGAAACAATATTATGACGTGATGGACCCGTTCGTGACCCTGACGGCCGCGGCGGCCGCGACGACGAAGCTGAAGATCGGCACCGGCGTCTGTCTGGTGAACCAGCGCGACCCGATCCAGACGGCGAAACTGGTGGCCTCGATCGACCAGGTTTCAGGCGGGCGCTTTCTGTTCGGCATCGGGGTCGGCTGGAACGCTGAGGAAATGGAGAATCACGGCACCGCCTTCACCAGCAGAGCAAAGCTGGTGCGGGAGCGGATCGAGGCGATGAAGGCGATCTGGACCCAATCGAAACCGGAATATCATGGCGAGTTCGTCACTTTCGATCCGATGATGACCTGGCCGAAACCAGTGCAGAAGCCGCACCCGCCGGTCATCGTGGGCGGCGCCTTCCCGCATGGCGCGCGCCGCGCCGTCCGCTATGGCGATGGCTGGATTCCCTTGGCCGGGCGTCCCGGCCAGCACGGTGACGTGTTCGAGGTCGTACCGAAATTCCGCGCGATGCTGGCCGAGGCGGGCAGGGACGATGCCGCCTGTCCGGTTTCCATCTTCAACGCGCCGGAGGATCTGGACACGCTGAAGCGCTACCGGGAGCTGGGGATCGTTCGTGTCGCCACCAGCCTGCCGGCGGCGAAGGAGGATCAGGTGCTGCCGATACTGGACCGCTGGGCGGCGCTGATCCGGCAGGTCGGCTGAACCATGGCTGAGATTCAGCGCCTGATGGTGGATGGGCAACTCCCGCCGGTCAGTCATTACTGCCATGTTGTCCGCGCCGGGAATCTGGTCTGGGTCTCTGGTAGCGTCGGCGCCCGTCCAGATGGAACGGTGCCGGCGGATGCCGGGGAGCAGATGGAGGTCGCCTTGGCCAATATCGACGCCTGCCTGCGGGCGGCTGGCGCGGGACCGGAGCATGTCGTGAAGGTCAATGTCTACCTGACCGACATCAACGACCGGGCCAAGGTGAACCCGCCGCGCCAGCGCTATTTCGGAGAGCATCGCCCTGCCTCAACCCTGGTCGGTGTTACCGCCCTGGTGCTGCCGGCACTGAAAGTGGAGGTCGAGGTGACGGCGGTGGTCGCTTCCGAGGCCGGGGCCGGCGAGCCACCGGGCCAGATCGTCACATTCTGATCGGCAGAGGGCCCTCGCCGCTGCGCTGGTGCCCAGTAATCAGGCATCGTTTTCTGCGGTGCGCGCGGGCAATTGCCGTCATCCTGCCTGTCGGACGGCCAGCCTCGCCTGCCTGGTTTTGAGGCAGCTACGCTCCGCTGCCGCGTTCCGCCCCTCCGTGGCCTGGCACGCTTTTTGACTATTGGCGCGCCGGCCGAGGGGAAATGAAATGCAACGTGTCGACCCGGGTGATACCGCCTGGATGCTGCTATGCACCGTTCTGGTGCTGCTGATGACGATTCCGGGCCTGGCGCTGTTCTATGCCGGGATGGTCCGCAAGAAGAACGTGCTGGCGATCATGATGCAGTCGTTCAGCCTGTGCGCGGCGATGACCGTGGTCTGGATTGTCGCCGGCTACTCGCTGGCATTCACCAACGGCAACGCCTGGATCGGCGACACGTCGCGCCTGTTCCTCAGGGGGGTGGCGATCGACTGGGCGAAGCCGTTCACCCTGGGGGCGGGCACCGGAATGGCGCAGCCGACGACCATCCCGGAATCCGTCTTCATCATGTTCCAGATGGCCTTCGCCATTATCACCCCGGCCGTCATCACCGGCAGCTGTGCCGACCGCATGAAGTTCTCGGCACTGATGCTGTTCATGACGCTATGGTCGCTGCTGGTCTACGCGCCGCTGGCACACTGGGTCTGGGCACCGACCGGCTGGCTGGCGGCGCTGGGCGTGGCCGATTTCGCCGGCGGCACGGTGGTGGAGATCAACTGCGGCATCACCGGACTGGTCTGCGCGGTGATGCTGGGCCGGCGCATCGGGCTGGGTCAGGAGAATATGGCCCCCTGGAATCTCAGCTACGCCGTCGTCGGTGCCTCTCTGCTGTGGGTCGGCTGGATGGGCTTCAATGCCGGCGGTGCGTTGGGCGCCAATGGCAGGGCCGGGATGGCGGTGCTGGTCACCCAGGTCGCGGCGGCGGGGGCGACGCTGTCCTGGACCTTCGCCGAGTGGTTCCTGCATGGCAAACCCTCCGTCCTGGGGGCGATCTCGGGCGCGGTGGCCGGGTTGGTCACCATCACGCCCGCCGCCGGCTTCGTGCTGCCCGGACCGGCGCTGGCGATCGGGCTGGTGGCCGGCGCCGTCTGCTTCTGGGCGGCCACGAGCTTGAAACTGGCGCTGCGCTATGATGACAGCCTGGACGCATTCGGCGTGCACGGCGTTGGCGGCATCATCGGCATGCTGGCCACCGGCTGGTTCGCTTACGGGCCGCTGACCGCGACCCGGGCGCAGCCCGAGGGCATCATCATCGGCGGCCTGGGCCAACTGGGGGTGCAGGCTGCCGCCATTCTGGTGACGATCCTGTGGAGCGCCGGCACGAGCTGGATTCTGCTGACCCTGGTCGATCGCACGCTGGGCCTGCGCGTCACCGCCGAGGAGGAGCGGGAAGGGCTGGATATCGTCCTGCACGGCGAACAGGTCTTCTGATCCGCATCGCCCATCCGCATCGCGCCCACCCGCACTGCGCCCACCCGCACTGCGCAGGTTGCGACCGTGGCCCGCCTGCACGACACTGACCCGCGGGAGAGGAGACGGAATCCATGCGCGTATCGATCGGACTGCCGGTGGAGGATTGGCGTGCCTGTGGCGATGCCGCGCGCCAGGCCGAAGAAGATGGCGCCGACGCCGTCACCGCCAGTGAGCTGAAGCATGACCCGTTCGCCCCGCTCGCTTTCGCGGCGGTGGCGACGCAGCGTGTATCGCTGGTGACATCGGTCGCCATCGCCTTCCCGCGTAGTCCGATGATCGTCGCCAACCAGGCCTGGGACCTGCACAGCCATTCCAGGGGCCGCTTCGTCGTCGGCCTGGGCAGCCAGGTGAAGGCGCACAACGAACGCCGCTTCTCCACCCCCTGGATCGCGCCCGCTGCCCGGCTGGGCGAATACTGCGACGCCCTGCGGGCGATCTTCCGCTGCTGGGAATACGGGGAAAAGCTGGATTTCCACGGCAAATATTACAATTTCTCGCTGATGACGCCGGAATTCTCGCCGCCGCCGCAAAAACTGCCGCTGCCGCCGATCGCCATGGCCGCGGTTGGCCCGCTGATGCTGAAGATGGCGGCCCGCCACGCTGACAGCGTCCGCCTGCACAGCTTCGCGACGCGCGACTATCTGGAACAGGTGGTGCGGCCGATGCTGGCCGAGGAACTGGCCGCCTGCGGCAAGAGTTTTGACAATTTCGAAATCACCGGCGGCGGTTTCGTGGCCACCGGTCCGGACAGGGAGGCGGTCAGGCAGGCGGCCGAGAAGGTGCGCTACCGCGTGGCCTTCTATGGTTCGACCCCCGCCTATCGCGGCGTCTTCGACCTGCACGGCCTGTCCGATCTGGGCCCGCGGCTGACTGATCTGTCGAAACAGGGCAAATGGTCGGAGATGGCGGCCCAGGTGCCTGACGATGTGCTGGACCTGTTTGTGGCCCGAGCGACTTATGACGAACTGCCGGCAGCGATCGAGAAGCGGTACGGCGGCATCGTCGATGCGGTGTCGATCGACTTCGCGGCCGGCACGTCGTCCGCCACGCGGCGGGACGTGATTGCCGCGGTGCAGCGGATTTCCAGCAGGTTCAAGGGATTCCGGACGTAGTCCGGACAGGCGCGGACCGCATGTGCGACCGGCATTTCCCGCGTGCCATGGCGGGTAGGGACGACGGAACGCCCAGCATCAATGCCGCTCGGTGTCAGAGGCCCGGCGGCAGCTTCGACCGCATCATCTCCCGACGGTCGAATCGCCGTCCATCCACGACGAACGTGCCGTCGCCGATCGCATGGATCATCCGCTTTTCCTTGCGAGCTGGATCCATGTGCGCGGCGACGCCTTCCAGGACGACGATGCTGTGGCGGTCGATGATATCGACGACCCGGCATTCGATATGGGCGACGCACTGCCGGATCAGCGGCGCCTGCACCTGCTTTGCCGCCAGGCGCGTCAGGCGGAATTTTGCAAACTTGTCGGTATTCCGGCCAGAGCACGTTCCCACACCGACGACCGTATCCAGCAGGTCGATCGTTGGCACGGCGATCACGCAGGCTCTGGTGCTCTCCAGCGCGGCATAGGAAAAATTCCAGCTGCCTGTGGTGATCGCGAATGATGCAGCGAAGTCGAGCACCATCGTCCAACTGATCGTCATCACGTTGTCCTTGCCCGCGTCATGTGTCGTGACCAGCACGACCGGTCCGGGTTCGATCAGGGTAAAGGCTCGGCTGATCGGCAAGCTGTCCATGGTCACCTCCGTTCTGTTCCGGGGCTGATGATATCCCGGGTTTCCTCACCGCTCCGTGATTCGGGTGCAAGGGCGGGCCGTTGAAGACACCGCTTCTCAGCCCGACCGAAACCGGACTAGCATTCCGGTCGCGAGGGCGCGCCGAGGGCAAGCCTCGCGACAGACAGGTGAACCTCGGCCACCGCCTTCGACGACAAGAAGGAGGTATGGCCATGCCCGAAGCAAGAAACGTCCGCTCTCCCCGCGCCGTGGCGCTCGTCGGCCCGTACAGCAGCGGCAAGTCCTGCCTGTTCGAGGCGATGCTGGAAGCTGCCGGCGCCCCGGTGAAGCGGCCCGCTGACCCGCGCAACCGTCCTGCCACGACCGAGATCCGTGTCGGCCATTGCACCTACCTGGAGGACGCGTGGGCGGTGCTGGACTGCCCCGGCTCCATCGAGTTTGCCTTCGAAACCAATGCCGCCCTGGCGGTGGCCGATATCGCCGTGGTGGTGTGTGAGCCCAATCCGGCCAAGGCCGCCACGATCGCGCCGCTGATGAAGATGCTGCGTGATGAGGGGATTCCGCACCTGCTGTTCATCAACAAGATCGACACGCTGGACGCCGGGCTGGCCGAGACCCTGGCCGCGCTGCAGGCCCAGGCCGGCGCGCCGCTGGTACTGCGGCAGATGCCGATCATGCGGGATAACGCCGTCGCCGGCTATGTCGACCTGATGAGCGAGCGGGCCTATCAGTACCGCAAGGGCCAGGCATCGGAGCTGATCCAGATTCCCGCCGCGATGCTGGCCGAGGAGCAGGACGCCCGCGGCCGCCTGTTGGAAACGCTGGCCGACCACGACGATACGCTGCTGGAAAAGCTGCTGGAGGACGTGAAGCCGACGCCGGAGGAAATCTACCGCGACATGCACAAGGACCTGCTGGACGGGTCGGTGGTGGAGGTGCTGCTGGGCTGCGCCGAAAACGCCGGCGGCGTGCGGCGGCTATGGAAGACGCTGCGGCATGACACGCCCGAGGTTAACGAGACCGCCGATCGCAAATCCATCGATGCCGGCGGTCAGGTCGTGGCGCAGGTGTTCAAGACCGCCTATGCCGGTCACACGGGCAAGCTGTCCTACGCCCGTGTCTGGTACGGAACGATTGCCGATGGTGCCCAGCTGAACGGCAATCGCCTGGGCGGCGTGTATCGTTTCGTCAACGGCGATCTGGCGAAGGTGCCCGAGGCGAAAGCCGGTGAGGTGGTCGCGTTGGGTCGCCTGGAGACGGTGACGACCGGCGCGACGCTGTCAGCCAATGGATCCGCCGAGGCGCTGCCGTTTCCAGAGGCAACACCGCCGGTCTACGCATTGGCGATCACCACGACGGATCGCAAGGACGATGTGAAACTGTCCGGGGCCTTGCAGAAACTGGTAGAGGAGGATCCGTCGCTGTTCGTGACGCAGGAGCAGGAGACGGTTCTGCACGGCCAGGGCGAAATGCATCTGCAGGCTACTATTGCCCATCTGGCGAAGGCCTTTGGATTGAAGGTGAATACGCACAAGCCGCAGGTGGCGTATAAGGAAACGATCCGCAAGCCGGTGCATGAACATGGCCGGTTGAAGCGACAGACGGGAGGGCATGGCCAGTTCGCGGACGTAAAGATCGACGTTGCGCCGCGCCATCGCGGCGAAGGCTTTGCATTTGTCGACAAGATCGTCGGCGGGGCCGTGCCGCGCAATTTCATTCCGGCTGTCGGCGATGCCGCCGAGGAGGCGACGCAGAAAGGTCCGTTCGGCTACCCGGTGGTCGATATCGCGGTCACTCTGGTCGATGGCGGATTCCACGCCGTCGACAGTTCCGACATGGCGTTCAAGACCGCCACCCAGATCGCGATGAAGGAGGCGCTGGCGAAAGCCGACCCGGTGCTGCTGGAACCGGTGGACCGGGTCACCGTCAGCGTGCCGAACGACTATACCGCCAGGGCGCAGCGCCTGTTGACGGGGCGGCGCGGGCAGATCCTGGGCTTTGCCGAACGTGCGGGCTGGGCCGGGTGGGACGACGTGGAGGCGTTGGTGCCGGAAGCCGAGCTGCATGATCTGATCATCGAGCTTCGGTCGCAGACCATGGGTCTGGGGACGTTCCGGAAGCGCTTCGACCACCTGGCGGAGACGAAGCTGGCACCCTGATCAGACGGTACATTCGGATGCCGTACCATGGCGGCCAGTGTGCCGGCCGCCATGGACTGTCCGCTCGTGGACTGCCCCTCGTAGACTGCCCCCGTGGATTGGTCCCTGTGGACTGGCCGGCCGGACCCAACCAACGACCGGCAGATACCCCGACGGTCGCCACCAACCCCGTTGTCAACCCGATGGTCACCGCGGCCGCCAGGATGTTGACGTTCATGAAGGCGAGAGTGACGCCCATCGCCAAGGCATCGAGGCTGGTCGCCACTGCCGTCCCGACCAGCGCCGGCAGGGTGTGGCGGCTGCGTGCGGCTGATCTGTTGCCATCACCGCACCAGGCCCGAAGGCACATGCGCAGGCCCGCTCTCCCAACACCCGGCTTGCCATCCGCGGGCGGAGGCAGCGGGTTAGGAGCGTGCCGGACAGATGTCAACATATCAGTTTCGTTACGAAACGGTCAAGCCTGCACTCTGTAGCCCATGTTATATTCTCGGGTTTTCATCAAATTGCCTGGTCTTGCGTCGGGCGGTTCACCGGATCATGCTGTCCGTCGTCGTCGTCCGGCCATGCCGGCGCCATCCGCGCGCATAAGGAGAAAACGTGGTGAACCTGTTCGACCTGCGCGGCAAAGTCGCCGTCATCACCGGCGGCAATGGCGGCATTGGCCTGGGCATGGCACGGGGCATCGCCTCCTGCGGCGCCAATATCGTCGTGGTCGGCCGCAACGCCGAGAAGGCCGCCAGCGCCCTGGATTCGCTGCGTGAACTGGGGGTGGAAGCGGTCTTCGTCAGCGCCGATGTCACCCGCAAGGCCGACTGTGTCGCGATGATCGCACAGTCGGTGCAAGCCCTGGGCCGGGTGGATATCCTGGTGAACAACGCCGGCACGTCGATCCGCAAAATGCCCGAGGACTATTCCGAGGAGGAATGGCATCATGTGCTGGACACCAATCTGACCAGTGCCTTCCTGGCCTCGCAGGCGGCGTATCCGGCGTTGAAGCAGGCCGGCGGTGGCAAGATCATCAACATCGGTTCGATGATGTCGCTGTTTGGCGCGCCCTATGCGACGCCCTATGCCTCCAGCAAGGGCGGCATCGTGCAGATGAGCCGAGCGCTGGCGACCGCCTGGGCGAAGGACAATATCCAGGTGAATGCGGTGCTGCCAGGCTGGATCGATACCGATCTGACCAAGCGCGCCCGCCAGCAGGTCGACGGCCTGCATGAGAGCGTCGAGAAGCGCACGCCGTTCGGCCGTTGGGGCACGCCGCATGACATGGCCGGCGTGGCCGCGTTCCTGGCCAGCCCGGCATCCGATTTCGTGACCGGAACGGCAATCCCGGTTGATGGCGGCTTCTCGGTCGCGATGTAGTCAGGCGGTCGCGCGGTGGGCGATGCCCTGCACCGCCCATCCTGCGGTGGCAGGCGAATGACAGCGTCAGCCCCCCGCCCCCCTCAACGTGTTGGGCCAGCCAATCTGCCCGCTTCCCCCTGGAGCGTCGCGTAATCCGGCCCCTGGCCGATCGTCCCTCGCCTGGCCATGTCATCCGGGATTCATGCCGCCTCCGGGCCGGCGGGAGCGGCGTGGTACGGAGCGATCGCCACGCGCCACGCATGACCTCGGACGCTGCGCCCTGCCGCCTCGGATGCGCTTTCCGGTCCGGCGGCACCGTACCGGCCTACCGCTCGCTGCCCGGGTTCACACGATCAGGCTCACGCCGCTCTGCGCCGCCGATTGGCCCGACTGCGAAATCGCCGTCTGCAACGCCTGTAGTGTCTGGGACAGCAATTGCGCGGCCGACTGAGACGAATCGCTCAATGATGCCGAACCGGTCGTGCCGGATGACAACGCGGTGTTGTCGCCACCGCTGGTGCCGGTATCGTCCGGCTGGTTGCCATCCGGCGGTGGCGGCGGCCGATGATGATGCGCGCCGGATAGGCCGGACAAGTCCTTGCCAATGTCCGCAAGATCCTGCGCCAGCGCATCGGACGATGAAGTGGCGGACGATGTGGTATCCGAGGAGGCGGTGCCGCCGCTGTCGGACGCCGTCGACGGCGAGGACGACGTCGTGGTGGCCGCCGTGCTGCCGCCGTTCTCAGCGTTGTATTCATTCAGGAATTTCTGCATGTCGCTGACCAGGCGGCTCAGCCCGCTGCCGGATCCGTCGGTCGATGACGCGTCGCTGAATGCGTTGTCGCTGTCGCCGTCGCCGTCGGACGAGGAGGACGAAGGCGGCGGTCCAGGCGGGGGGCCGGGCGGCGTGCCCTGAACGCTGCCGCCCGATGAAGCATCGCTGGCCGACGGGGCATCCTGGCCGGACCTGGCCTGGGAGGATCGCAGCGATTGCAGATATTGTAGCAGGTCACCGCTGCTGCCGATCGCACTGACTGACACGGGCCGAGACTCCTTTTGCTCTACGTGCCGTGCCACCGCAGCAAACGTTGTGCCGCTGTTACAAAATCCGTGAGCGCGCGGAAATGGCTGTCCCCATGTAACCGTCGCCCTCTGATCGGCAGAAAATGCCGGGTCGAATTCGCCTGTCAGGGTGTCCCGAAGGCCTGCAGCGCAGCCGCGAGCTCGGCGTGGCGTGCCGCGTGATCCCGCACCGGCGTGCCGGTCGCGATGGCGTCCCAGGCCTGGCGGATGCTGGCTGCCCCGCCACGCGGTCCCATGGGATGGCCAAAGACGCCACGCCCGGGCACGAACCCGAAATCCACGTGGCCAACCTTCCGGAAGACCGTTTCCAGTGTTGCCGCCGAATCGCTGCCGCCGGGCACCGGCAGGACCGGCTTGATCGGTCCCATCGAATCCAGACAGGCATGCACGCAGTCCAGCACCTCCTGCTCCGGCGTCATCATGCGCGGGCCAAAACCCGGCATGATGACCGCGTCGAACCCGGCCAGCCGCTGCAGGCGCGTCATGACGCGCGAATGGACGCCGTGCATCGGCACACGGCTGAACGCCGCGATGAAGGGGAAATGCGCGATCAGTGGCACGGTGGCATGGCGGCGCAGCATCCGCGCCCCGCTCAGCCCGACCGGCATCGCGTTCGCCAGCACCGCCCCGGCCCCAGCCGCCACGGCTTCATCATGCAGTGCCGGCATCCGGTCGACCTCGTCGGTGACGTTGGCCAGGTACAGCTTCGGCGCCCCGGTTTCCCGTGCTGCTTGGCGGGCCGCCTGCCCCAGCAGCGCGGCGCGCTCCGCCAGCGGACACCACGCCATGTCCGCCAGCATCTCGTCATCCTTGGCGATATCCAGCCCGCCCAACCAGGCCTGGTAGCCCAACGCCGCGAAGGCATCGGGCGGCAGGCCGATATTGGGCTTGATCACGCCGAAGAAGATCGGGCGGCCATGTGCGTTCAGCCGCTCCCGCAACCCGGCCAGGCCGAAGCGCGGCCCCTCGAACGCCGCCAGATAGGCGTCAGGAAAGCGGATGTCCTGCAGCCGGATCAGCGGAATGCCAGGCGCGAAGAACACACCTTCCCCACCCACGGCCGACAACAGATTCGGCAGGCGCGGGCCGAAATTGCCGTGCGGATGGGCGATGGTGGCGCGGCACGCATGGACCGGGCCGGACGCTGCGCAGGTGACGGGAAGGCTGAACCCGGCCGGGCGCGGCGAGACTTCCAGCTCCACTACCCTGGCAGCGAAACGAGGCCGAAAATCCTCATCGATTCCAATGCGGTGCCATTGCGCGGTGGATTGCTCGCTGCAGAGATGCGCCGCCGCCGCGCGCGGGTCGCCGGCACATTCGAAGTCGAAGTCCAGTTCCAGATAGGCATCCGGGTCCAAGTCGCCGCGGCGGGCAAAGAAGCCGGCGATGTCATCGTCCGTCATGCCGGGCCCATCAATTGCAGGTCCAGCGACCGCGCCGGACGCGGCCCGTCCAGCTCCACGAAGAAGATCGACTGCCAACCGCCCAAGGTCAGTGCGCCGTCCGCCACCGGGATCGTTTCCGACGACGCCATGAACAACCCCAGCAGATGCGCATGCGCATTGTCACGGTCGTCCACCGTTTCCAGGTTGTGCAGCCAGTCCCCGTCGCGCGGCGCCAGCCGCTTCAGGAAACCGGTCATGTCGCGTTGCAACCGTTCCTCGGATTCGTTGATGTTGATCCGAGCGGTGGTGTGGGGGGACAGGAGGGTGAGCAGACCGTCGCGGAGGCCGCTGGCGGCGACCCAGTCGCGGACGGGTTGGGTCACATCCAGGAACTGGATCGGCGCCACGGTCCCTAGCGTCAAGCGATGCCGGAGGATTTTCACGTTCATTCCCTTGGCGGTAAGTCGGGCCGCGCCTGCAGGCGTCTTCGGGGTCAAGCCAGCAGCGCTGCCACTGCCTTGCCGTCGGGGACGGTTTCCAGCCCGTTCAGCAGTTCCAGCAGCCGGTCGACGGTCGTGGCCTTGATCGGGCGCACCGCATGCGCCGCGCAATCGCGGAATTTTTCCACCCGCTGCGCCTCGCTCAGCGGGTTTTCCGGCGCCCCCAGCGGAATCCCGAACATGCGGCTGGCGCTGCGTCCGTCACCACGGCGGGCGGTGATGCCCGGTGGTCCGTCCTCCGACACGCCCTGGATGCGCTGTGCCAGTTCCAGCACGCGCGGATCGGAGAACTGCGCGACCTGGTCGATGCCGACGCGGCCATACAGCAGGCCGGCGGCCAGCAGGTACGGCAGAGCAAATTGCGCCTCCACGATCTGCGTCGGCGCCCGCTTGTGCGGAGCGCCGAGGAAATACTCCGCCACGACCGAGGGGGCGGCGGTGACCGTCACGCTGTCCAGCGTGCCGCCGTCATCCAGGCCCAACGCCTGGTGCAGCGCGATGGCGCCGTCGATCGCGGCATGCAGCGGCCGGCCACAAGGATACGGCTTGAAGCTGACATCATCGCCACGCCACACGCGGCCCAGCTCGGCCGTCAACATGTCCAGATCGTTCGGGCCGGGTTGATACAGCGGATAGAAGCCGAAGCGGCCGGTAAAGACGTCGACCGCGCCGGTAAATCCGTCGGCGGCCAGCAGCGCGGCGACGATGCCGGCACTGGCTGCCTGGCCGGCCTGGAAGCGCTTGGTCAGCGCCCCGTCCACGATGCATTGCCGGCTGCCGGCGGCGCTGGACAGGGCGATGCCCAATGCATGATGCATCTGGCCGGCGGACAGCCCCAGCAGCTTGCCCGCGACGGCGGTGGCACCGAACACACCGATCGCCGAGGTGCGGTGCCACCCCCGATCCACTGTCGCGGCCAGCGCGATGCGACACGACACATCCAGGCCAAGCGCGGCGGCCAGGATCAGGTCGCGTCCGGTCACATTCGCGACGATCTCGGCGGTCGCCAGCGCCGCACCGAGCACCGAGGCGCCAGGATGGATTGATCCGCCGCGGTCATAGGTGTCGTCATAATCCAGCGCATGCGCCATTGCGCCGTGGATGAAAGCGGCCTGTGGCGCCGGCAGCCGGCCGTCCACCAGCAGCAGGCCGGATTCACCGGCGCCGCCCCAGCGCCGGAACAGTTTCAGCAGCGCGGCGATGCCGGGCGCGCCGCTGCCACCCAGGGCGCATCCCAGCGTATCCATCAGGTCGCGCTTGGTCGCCTCGACCGTGGCGTCGGGAAGGTCCTGGAAGCGGGTGCTCGCGACATGGGCGGCCAGGGCGGCGGCGGGATCGGGTTGGTCTGTCATGGCAGCGCCCGTCATTCCGCTGCCGTCCGCTGGACGGCGGTGACCGGACGGTAGCCGGCGGCGGGGTGGGAGGCCGGGAGGCGCGGCGCGCCGAACAGCTTCTGCCGCAATGGGCCGTCTTCGTAACCGTGCTTGAACGCGCCGCGTTCCTGCAACGCCGGCACCACCAGCGCGACGAAGTCTTCCAGCGATTCCGGCGAGACCGTGCGGCTGAGGTTGTAGCCGTCGATATCGGTTTCATCCACCAGGCGGATCAGCGCCTCGGCGACCTCGTCTCCTGATCCGACGATGGGGGCGTTGCGGCTGCCGAGGCCCATCTGTTCGATCAGCCGCCGTTTCGTCCACGGCGTGCTGGCCTGGCGCGTAATGGCGTCCACCGCCGAGTTCATCGCATTGGTCTTCTCGTAGCGGAACGGTTCATCCATCTCGTAGCGGGAGAAATCGATGCCGGAAGAACTCGAGAAATGCGCCAGTGCTGCTTCGACGTTGGCGTGACGGTGGTACTCCTCGTATTTCTCCCGTGCCTCCTTCGCCGTGCGGCCGACCACGGTGGTGCGGCTGAGGAAGACCAGCAGATCCCGCGGATCGCGTCCGCGCGCGGCGGTTCGGCGGCGCAGGTCGGTGACGGTCTCGCGGATATTCGCTTCGTCCATGCCGTTGATGAACACGCATTCGGCGTGCGTAGCGGCGAATTCCCGACCGCGGGCTGAGGATCCGGCCTGATACAATACCGGTGTCCGTTGCGGAGACGGTTCGGACAAGTGGATGGCATCCAGCCGGTAATGCGTGCCCTCATGCTGGACGCGATGCACCTTGGCGGGATCGGCGTAGACGCCGCCGGCGCGGTCGCGCCGCACCGCGTCATCCTCCCAGCTGCCTTCCCACAGCTTGTAGACGACCTGCATGTATTCCTCTGCCAGTTCGTAACGCGTGTCATGGTCGTGCTGCACCGGCAGCCCCATGCCGCGCGCCGCGCTGTCCAGGTAGCCGGTGACGATATTCCAGCCGAACCGGCCACCGGTCAGATGATCGAGCGTGGAGGCGCGGCGGGCGAACAGATAGGGTGGCTCGTAAGTCAGGTTGCTGGTGACGCCGAAGCCGACATGGGTGGTGACCGCGGCCATCGCCGGCACCAGCAGCATCGGGTCGTTCACCGGGATCTGCACGCCGCCGGCGATCGCCGTCTCCGGCCCGTTCTTGTAGACGTCGTAGACGCCCACGATGTCGGCCAGGAAGATGCCATCGAACAACCCACGCTCCGCCGTGCGCGCCAGATGCTGCCAATAAGCCAGCGAGGTGTAGTCCATCGCCCGGTCGCGCGGATGGGTCCACATGCCGTGCTGGATGTGGCCGACGCAGTTCATATCGAAGGCATTCAGGCGGATCTGCTTGGGCATTATCGTCATTCTCCTGTCCGGCGCCGTTCTGGTGCGGGCTTCGCGCATCCATCCCTAACCCGGCGCCCCGTCCGTTTCCAGCCAAGGCGGTGACTTATCCGGTTTTTCTCCCGTGTATGCGCGCATCGTGATAGGCTGCACGGGCTTCCCGACAAAGCCAGCCGGCCCGTGCGGTCCCGGCAACCGGCGGAAGGGCGCGGCATGACCGGACTGCGGCGACAACGACCACGAACCGGAGGCGCGTGGATTGGCGCCCCGCGGACCGGTCCCTGGGATCAGGGCCTTGGACATGGGGCCGATCATGATGGCGGCGACACCGGTTGTGGGACAAACCGACGGTCTCGCCGCCGCGCGTCAGGCCAAGGATGGTTTCGTGCGGACCTACCGGGTCGAAGGACGGCTTGATCCCGGCCCGGCGCGGGCGGCGATGTCCGCCCTGCGGCCACTGGCATCCTCGCCGGACGGTCGACACGGGCCCAGGCCCTGCTCGAACTGGGCAGTCTGCAGCGCATGACGAATGATTTTGCATCCGCCGTCCAGACTTTGACTTCGGCCGCGCGGGAAGCCTCCGCCAACGGCCTGCCGGATGAGGCGTTCAATGCCTGGACGGGCGTCACCAGGACACACGCTTATGGATCAGCCGATCACGCGGCCGCCGCGCTTGCCCTTGAGCAGGCGGTGTTGGCCGCAGGTGACTTGCCCAGCGCGAAACAGCGCTACGATCTGCTGTACTATCAGGCGGAGCTGGAGATCGGCCGAGGCGAAACCGATGCCGGCCTGATCGACTCACTGGAGGCGTACCGGATCGCGCCCGGCGAGGATGATCGTTTCTATGCAATGCCGGATATTTCCGATGCGCTTCGTCATTTTGCGGATGGCTGCGATTACCGTCCGTTGATCGACGCGCGCAGCGGAGAGGGCTTCGATGTTGTGCTGCTGAGGGGTGGTATCGTCCGCAACCTGACCGACCAGGGCAACGACCGGGGCGGCCAGCCGTCATTGACCGCCGACGGCCGAGCGGTGCTGTATATCAGCCAGGAACCGTAGGCTGAAGCGCGTGTACCGCATACTTGAAGCCAAGGGTTGCAGGGCAGAATCGGGCTGATCTGGTTCGGTCATGCTCCATGACGTGTCAGGCTTCATGACGTGCCAGCAGCCGATCCAGAATACGCCCTTCGATCGCCGCGGCGGCGGCATCGCCATGCCGGCGCGGGCGTGGGAGCTCGACCATCACGTCCTTCGCGACACGGCCATGGTCGAGCACAAGGATGCGGTCTGCCAGCGTGACTGCTTCGGCGACGTCATGGGTCACGACGATCGCCGTGAAACCTTTGTCGCACCACACCTGAACAATCAGCGCCTGCATGTCGATCCGGGTCAGCGCATCCAGCGCCCCCAGCGGTTCGTCGAAGGCCAGCACCGCCGGATGGCTGACCAGGGCACGCGCCAGCGCGACGCGCTGCTTCTGCCCACCGGACAGCAAAGATGGCCAATCGCCGCCACGGGTGCCCAGGCCGACCTGCTCCAGGGCATCCTGCGCGAGATCTCTGCGCTCGCTGCTGGACCGGGCGTGCGGCAGGCCGACCGCGACATTGGCGGCGACACGCTGCCAAGGCAGCAGCCGCGGTTCCTGGAACATCAGCCGCACGCGGTCGCGCCATTTCCCGGTTTCGCCATCGATCTCGATGCGTCCGGCGCTGGGCTGATCGAGCCCGGCCAGCAGGCGCAGCAACGTGCTCTTGCCGCAGCCGCTGCGTCCGACGATGGCGACGAACTGGCCGGCCGGGATCTCAAGGTCGATGTCATCCAGCACGGTCAGAGCGCCGAAGGACTTGGTCACTCCGTGCAAGCGCAGATGGGCGCCATCGGCGCTGATCCGGACCGCCGTGTCGGGCCGCGTGTCGAGGACGCTGACATTCATCGCTTACACCTCCACGTAGACCGGGTTCCAGGCCAGGCATGTGCGCTCCAGGATGCGCGCCACCGTATCCGCCAGCTTGCCCAGCGCGGCATAGATCAGGATCGATACCACAACGACGTCGGTCATCATGAACTCGCGCGCGTTCATCGCCATGAAGCCGATGCCGGAGGACGCCGAGATCGTTTCCGCCACGATCAGGGTCAGCCACATGATGCCCAGCCCGTAGCGCAGGCCGACGAAGATCGACGGCAGCGCGCCGGGAAACACCACGCGCCAGAAGGTGGCACTGCGGCTCATGCCATAGGCGCGGGCCATCTCCAGCAGATGCGGATCGATGGACCGGACGCCGTGCAGCGTGTTGATGTAGATCGGGAAGAACACGCCCAAGGCGACCAGGAACAGCTTGGCTTCCTCGCCGATGCCGAACCACAGGATGACCAGCGGAATCAGCGCCAGATGTGGAATGTTCCGCACCATCTGGAGAGTGGAATCCGTCAGTTTCTCAGACAGGTCGGACAAGCCATTGGCCATGCCGAAGGCGAAACCAAGACCGCCACCGATCGCGAAACCAGCGAAGGCACGCCAAGTGCTGACCTGGATGTCACGCCACAGCTCACCATTGCTGGCGACACGCCAGAAGGCCTCCGCGACCGCTGTGGGCGCCGGCATCACCTGCGCGCCGAGCCAGCCGGCCACAGCGGCGAATTGCCAGGCGAGCAGGATCAGCACCGGCGTGATCCAGGGCAGGGCGCGTTTCATGCGCACCGGTCCCTGTCGTATTCGTCCCGGTCCCTGTCGTAGAGGTCCAGCAGAAGCGGGTAGCCCATCCCCTGCAGATCCAGCACGGGGACATCCACCCAGATATCGGCGGCCGGTGGCCAGGAGACCGCGGCGAGCAGGCGTTGGAGCCGCGCCAGCAGCCCTTGCGGTTTCGCTTGTGGGTTGGCTGTGGCGACGGACGTGTCTCGGGCAGGCAGGGACACGCCGCGCCGGTCGGCCCAGCTCAGCCGGTTCGCAAGGCGATAGGATGGGCGATCCAGGCCACAGGCATGCGGCATGGCGCCGGCCGTGACGGGAGCCGGCTCTTCGTAGGCAAATCGGAATGACATTGTATCGATCTCCTCTGCCAACTGTATTATATCGGTTACGATACGGATGTCGTCGCTATTCCGCCGCTATCCGGGTCATCGGCCCGGCTAGCGGATCCATCGACGGCGCCGCCCTGAAGTCCCGCCCCGGTTCGGCCTTTCGCCCGCCAATTCCCAGGGCGGGGAACAGCAGTTCCGCGACGCGATAGGCTTCCTCCAGGTGCGGATAGCCCGACGCGATGATCGTCCGGATGCCCAGTGCTTGATACTCGCGCAGCCGGGCGGCCACCGTTGCGGGGCTGCCGACCAGGGCGGTGCCGACGCCGTGGCGGACAAGGCCGACGCCGGCCCACAGGTTCGGGCTGATCTCCAGCCTGTCGCGCCGGCCATTGTGCAGGTTCAGTTGTCGCAACTGGCCGATGGAGTCGGTGTCCGCTCGCATCCGCTGTTGCGCGGCGGCGATGGTTTCGTCCGACAAGTGGCTGATCAGCCGGTTCGCTGCGTCCCATGCCTCGGCATCCGTTTCGCGCACGATCAGATGGACGCGCATGCCGAACGCCAGCGCGCGTCCCCGGGTGGCCGCGGCAGCGCGGACCGTGTCCAGCTTCTGCCTGACGTCCGCGGGCGGTTCCGCCCAGGTCAGGTAGGTGTCACAATGTTCCGCCGCCGTGCGGATGCCGGCTTCCGACGAGCCGCCAAACCACAGTGGCGGGTAGGGTCTCTGGACGCTATCGAAATAACCCAGCCGAGCCTCTCGGGCGATGAGATGCTTGCCGGCGAAATCAATCTCGCCGTCGCGCAGCAGGCCACGCCAGACGGTCAGGAACTCTTCGGTCAGGGCATAGCGCTCGTCATGGTCCAGGAACAGGCCGTCGCCGCCCAGTTCCCTCGGGCTGCCACCGGTGACGATGTTCAGCAGCAGGCGTCCCTCGCTGATCCGGTCCAGCGCCGCCGATTGGCGCGCGGCGAGGCCGGGTGTAAGGAAGCCGGGCCGTAGCGCCAGCAGGAATTTCAGCCGCTGTGTCTGGGGCGCGAGGGCGGAGCCGACCATCCAGCCGTCCAGGCAGTTGGGGCCGGTGGGCAGCAGGGCGCCGCCAAAGCCCAGCCGGTCGGCCGCCTGGGCGATGTCGCGCAGATAGCCAATATCGGCCGGCCGGTGGCCCTTCTCGGTGCCCAGATAGGCGCCGTCGCCGCTGGTGGGCAGGAACCAGAAGACGTCCAAGGGATCGGTGTGGGGATCGGTGTGGGACATGGCGCGGAGTCCTAAACGTTCTGATGCCAGAATATATCGCCGGGCTTGATCGCAACCGGGATCAGGCCCTGTGCCTTGAACCGGTCGGCAACGACCTGCTGGCTGCGGGCCAGTTCATCACTCAACGGCAGCACATCCAGCGGATGCCGCTCCAAGGCTCGGTTCCACACGTCCTGGGCGATGCCGGTCGAACCTGCCAGCAGGGCGGCGATGGCCGGCTTCTCGGCGCGCGCCTTCTCGGCCACCACGGTCAACGTCCGCAACGCGGCGGCGGTCAAGGCCGGGTTGTCACGGACGAAACCGCCATTGGCCATGAAGTACGAATACTGCGTGCCGATCTCATTGTTGGTCGTCAGCGTGCGCACACCGGGGCGATTGTTGAACAGCGAGGCATAGGGTTCCCAGATGCTCCAGGCCTCGATCGCACCTTGCGAGAAGGCGGCGCCGGCATCGGCGGGTCCCAAATAGATCGGCTGGATGTCCTGGTAGGCCAGGCCGGCTTTCTCCAGCACCATCAGCGCGAAGTTGTGTGCCGAGGAGCCGCGGCCGAAGGCCAGCTTGCGGCCTTTCAGATCCTGCAAGGCCTGGATGGGGGAGTTTGGCGGCAACAGGATCGACTGCGGCGCGCCGCGGCCGGCGGCCACGTACATCAGATCGCCACGCGCCGCCTGGGCGAAGATCGGCGGCGTGTCGCCGACCGCGCCCAGATCGATGCCGCCGACGCGCATGGCTTCCAGCATCGGCGGGCCGAACTGGAATTCAATCCATTCCACCGACAGATCCAGCGGTGCCAGGGCTTTTTCCAGGTCGCGATTGGTCCGCGCGGCCATCAGGATGGGTTCACCTTTCTGAAACCCCAGGCGCAGGGTTTTCGGCGCGGCTTTGGGCGCCGCCTGGGCGGCGCGGCCGATGAACGGCGTGGCCAGGCCGGCGATCAGTGCGCGGCGGCGGGTCAGTGCCGGCCGGCGAGTATGGAGGGGGGGAACGGCGATCGGCATCGCATCGTTTCCTTTCCTGTCATGTGTTCCTGGAACCGCGAGCGGACACGCAAGCGGCCATGTCGTGGAAGCCACCCTGATGCGCCGGCGTTGGTCGCCGGACACATAACATATAAAACAGATAGGAATTATAGGGGCACGGGATGCCCTACGGAGTCAACAGCAAATGCAGGCAAAAGCAGGGTAAGGATCGCTGCCATAGATCTGCGACCAACCCCGGTCGATCGAATTCCATATATTCTTAATGTGATATAGCCACATGGGAGTCCTCCTACCAATCCGCGTCCAGGCCCAGCAGGCCCAGGATGCGCCGCCGCAGTTCCGCCAGCCGTGGATTGCCGCGATGGCGCGGGAACGGCAGATCGACACGGATATCTTCCTTGACCGCCGCCGGACGGGGCGTCAGCACGACGACGCGGTTGCACATGAACAGCGCCTCTTCCACGTCGTGGGTGACCAGCAGGGCGGTGAAGCCGGTGCGCTGCCACAACGCCACCAGTTCCTGCTGCATGCTGATACGGGTCATTGAATCGAGCTTGCCCAGCGGCTCATCCAGCAGCAGCAGGGTCGGGTCATTCACCAGCGCCCGTGCCAGGGACACACGCTGGGCCATGCCGCCGGAAAGCTGGTGCGGGTAGGCCTGCGCGAAAGCGCCGAGGCCGACCAGCTCCAATGCCTTGTCCACGCGGTGGGCCTGGCTGCGCAACAAGCCCCGTGCCTCCAGGCCTAGCGACACGTTCGCCTTGACTGTGCGCCAGGGATAGAGCGTGGGGTCCTGGAACATGATGACACGGGATGGGTCGGGCCCATCGATCGGCTTGCCGTCGACCAGCAGCGCGCCCAGGGTCGGCCGCTCCAGCCCCGCAACCAGGCGCAGCAGGGTGGATTTGCCGCAGCCGGAATGACCCAGCAGCGCGACCATCTCACCCGGTTCCACGCGCAACGACACGTGGTTCAGGACCGGCAGGAAACCGCCATCCAGATCGAAACGATGGCTGACATCCAACACATCCAGTGCGGCCCCGACGGGCTGGATGGATTCGGCAGGCGCTACCATTGGACCAATCCCTTCTGCCAGGCCAGCAAGCGGTCACGGATACGGAACAGCAACGTGATCAGGCCGGTGCACATCAGTGCCATGACCAGCAGCGCGGCATACATGTTGGCATACGCCGCCCAGCCCTGGGCCCATTGCAGGTACCAGCCCAGGCCGGACTTCACGCCCATCATCTCGGCCACCACCAGCACCGAGAACGATGCGCCCAGTCCCATGAACAGGCCGACGAAGACGGATGGGAGTGCCGCCGGAATCGCCACCTTGGTCACCAGGAAACGCTGGCTGGCGCCCATGGTGCGGGCGACATCGTAATATGCCTTGTTGACGCCGGTGACGCCGGACCAGGTCAGCACCGTCACCGGAAAGCCGGTGGCCAGCGCGACCAGGAAGGTGCTGGCGCTGTGACTGGTGGGGAATGCGAAGAAGGCCAGCGGCAGCCAGGCCGTCGCCGGCAGCGGCCCGACCAGCCGCAGCACCGGATGCGCCCAGTAGCCCACCACGCGCGACCAGCCGATCGCCACGCCGAAGATGAAGCCGACCGCCGCGCCAATCCCATAGCCGCCGCCCAGCAGCAGCAGGCTGTGCCAGACGCTGTCACCCAGCTTGGCGTAGTCGTCGGTGAAGACTTCCAGCAAGGCCTGCGGCGAGGCGAAGAACGGCCGTGGCAAGACCGCGTATTTCGCCGTCACCAGTTCCCACGCGATCAGCCCCAGCGGCAACACCAGCAGCCACGGACCCGCCCGGCGCAGCCGCGTCGGCAGGTCCCGCCGCAGCAACGCCTGTCCGATGACGGCAACGGCCAGCAATCCGCCGACCAAGGCCGCAATCCGGGCCAGCAGGGAAGTACGCTCGAAATCGTCGATATCGGGCAGGAACTGGATGACGGCCGCCGCGGCGCCCCAGCCGGTCGCCGCCATCAATCCGACATGCCAGAAGCCCTGGCGTCCCGCTTCGATCAGGGGAAAATCGGCAAGTTCGCTGCCGACTGGCAGCGTGCTAGCTGAGGACATCGGCATACACCTTCGCGGAGAATTTTTCCGAGCTTGTTCCAGGCCTGATCACCGAGATCGCCTTCAATTCCTCGGTGTAGAGCGCGATTTCCTGTTTCAGGTCGGCACCGGCGGGGTGGTGCCCGTGGGTGTGGCTGCGCAGCATGGCGGCCAGGTCGGATGCCTTTACCTTCGGCGAATAGGGCTCGAAGATCGCCGCCGACTCGTCGGGATGGGCGGTGACGAAGTCCTGCGCCTCCAGGATTGCCTCGGTGATCGCCGCCGCCGCCGGCCGGTCGTCACGGACCAGGCTGCCGCGCACGCCCAGCACGCAGCAGGCGCGATGCGCGTACTCCGCATCCAGGTTGGTCGCGACCTGCGTCAGCCCGTCGCGGTCGCGGATCACCCAGCCCAGCGGGTCACCGAGGGTGAAGGCCTGGATCTCGCCCTTTTGCAGCGCCACGGGCAGCAGGTCGGCGGGGTAGGCGCGCCAGTCCACCTCGGTCAGCGGATCGACACCCAGCCGAGCGAGGCGGATGGAAAAGAAGTTCTTGTCCGGCGCCGCCAGGTCGGACACGCCGACCGTCTTGCCCTTCAGGTCGGCCAGGCTTTTGACGCCGCCGTCCGCCCTGGCCAGCAGCCGCATGCAGCCGCCATGCGTGGCGGTGGTGATCTTGACGTCGAAACCCTGCTCCAGCGGCTTCAGCCAGCGCAGTGCCATGCCGACGCCCGCATCCGCCTTGCCGGTCGCGATCGCCTCCAGCAGTTGGTCGGTGGAGCCGCCGAAATTTATCAGCTCCACATCCAGGTTGCGCTTGGTGAACAGGCCTTTCGCCTGCGCCACCGGCACGCCGACCACGCAGATGGCGTTGGCATTCCAGGTCAGCTTCAGGGATTTCTTCTTCGGCACCACGGTCACCGGCACCGTGGCGGCGGTGCGGCAGATCGGGGGCGCGCCGGTCAGGCCGTCGGGGACGGCCAGGCGGCTGGCGGCGAAGCCGTGGGTTGCCGCCGCGCCGATCGGCAGTAGCGCGGCGGCGGCGCCAAGCATATGGCGCCGGGACAAGGTCGGACGAGACAATGGGGCCTCCTGGGTCAGTGATGCGTGACGCCGACGGGCGGCGGCATGCGGCCGCTCAGGTAAAGGCGGCGAGCCAGGCGCTGGACATCCGCGAGTGTCGGCCAGACGGACCCGTCCAGCTCATCCAGGCGCATATCGGTGGCGATGAAGCGGTAGCCGACATCCAGCCGGACCGCGGCACCGACAAAGGCACCATCGATGTCGATCACATGGGACTGCAGCATGGGGAAACTCCTTCCAGGGTTGGGGGCGCCTCAGCGCCGGCACATCGTCCGGAAGCGCCGACAGCTCATCATTGCCGGCCGCGGACCGGCTGTGACGCGGGTCTGGAACGAGGGCGACAGAACTGTGGACATGGGTTCGGTTTCTCCTGCGATCGGCCGGTTTCCGGCTGATCCGCAGGGATAAGAGGATATTTTTTCGTTTAAGCGCAATATGCCTACGAAAAAAAGATTTTTATTCTTTCTTGCTGCGGCTGCGAACAAAGCGGCTTCTTAGATCCGACCCACGGCGAGAACCCCACACCCCGGCGCTTGCCGGCCGCCGCCCCCGCTGCTCCTATGCACAGGCAGAACAACAGGAGCGTCCCCGCGTGAGCGACCCGTCCAGGCACATCGTCATCGTCGGCGCCGGCCACGCCGGAGGCTCCGCTGCCACGATGCTCCGCCAGCTTGGTTGGCAGGAGGCCATCACGCTGGTCGGCGAGGAGCCGTTGCTGCCCTATCAGCGCCCGCCGCTGTCCAAGCAATGGCTGAGCGGCGAGGCGACCGAGGAGTCGCTCGTCCTGCGGCCGGCGACCTTCTATGCCGGTGCCTCGATCGACATGCGGCTGGGCCTGCGGGTCACCGCGATCGACCGGACGGCGCGGACCGTCACACTGTCGGATGACGTGGTGCTGCCGTACGACATCTTGATCCTGGCGACCGGTGCGCGGCCGCGGCGCCTGGCGATGCCGGGCAGCGAGCTGGCCGGTGTTCTGGAACTGCGCACCGTCGCCGACGCCGAGGCGCTGAAGGCCGCGTTGCATCCCGGAGCGCGTCTGGCGGTGATCGGTGGCGGCTATATCGGCCTGGAAGCCGCCGCCTCGGCGCGGACGCTGGGTGCCGAGGTCACCATCGTGGAGCGGGAGCCCAGGGTCCTGGCTCGGGTCGCCTGTCCGTTGCTGTCCGGCTTCTTCGAGAAGTTCCATCGGGACAGGGGGGCCGCGATCGAGGTCAACGCCCAGGTCGAGGGGCTGGAAGGGGAGGGGGGGCACGTATCCGGCGTGCGCCTGGCGGACGGCCGCGTCATCCCGTGCACCGTCGCGCTGATCGGCGTCGGCGCGGTGCCGAACGACGAACTGGCGCGGTCGATCGGGCTGGCCTGCGACAACGGCGTCATCGTCGACCTCGCGGCCCGTACCGGTGACCCGGCGATCTTCGCCATCGGCGACTGCACCCGCCGCCCGTTGCCGCTCTATGACCGGGTCGGCCGGCTGGAAAGCGTGCCGAACGCGCTGGAACAGGCCAAGCAGGCCGCCAGCGCCATTTGCGGCAAGCCCGCCCCGGCGCCGGAAGTACCCTGGTTCTGGTCGGACCAGTATGAGTTGCGGCTGCAGATCGCCGGCATCCCGTTCGACGCCACCGAGATCGCCGTGCGCGGCCGCGTGGAGGACGGCAAATTCGCGCTGTTCCACCTGGCCGCCGACGGAACCGTGCAGGCGGTGGAGGCGGTGAATGCCTCGACCGAGTTCATGGGCGGGCGGCGGATCATCCAGCGGCGCAAACAGCTTACTCGCGTGCAGATCGAAGATATGGCAGTGTCGATGCAGCAGCTCGCGGCGTAACGTCCGCGACGACAAGAAGGAATGTCCATGCCGCGGATCACGTACATCGAATACAACGGCATTGAGCACACGGTCGATGTCCCGGTTGGCAAGTCAGTGATGCAGGGTGCCGTTGACAATAATATTCCAGGCATCGATGCCGATTGCGGTGGGGAGTGCGCCTGCGCCACGTGTCACGTCTACGTGGATGAAGCCTGGCTGGGGATCGTCGGCCTGCCGGAACCCGGCTCGCAGGAAGCCAGCATGCTGAGCTTCGCCGCCGTGACCCAGCCGGACTCCCGGCTGTCCTGCCAGATTCCGGTCACCCCGGGCCTGGACGGGCTGATCGTGCGGATGCCGGAAGGCCAGCACTGAAGCAGCGCCCGGACAAGCAGAACGCGAGGAGGCTACTCAATGAATGCTCCGGTGAATATCGACCCCGCCGCCGATGCCTGGTCCATCCCGCTGGACCAGATCGACGTCAGCAATCCCCGGCTTTACCAGCAGGACTGCTATTTCCCGTATTTTGAGCGGCTGCGGCGGGAGGATCCGGTCCATTATCGCAAGGACGGGATGTATGGCAGTTTCTGGTCCGTGACGAAGTTCAAGGACATCATGCAGGTCGAGACTCACCCCGGGATCTATTCCTCGGAAGCCAAGCTCGGCGGCATCTCCATTACCGATCGGCCGATGGAATTCCGGCGGTCCAGCTTCATCTCCTCGGACCCGCCGCGCCATGATGAGCAGCGCAAGGTGGTCAGCCCGATCGTGGCGCCGGCCAACTTGAACAATATGTCCTCCATCATCCGGGAACGCACCTGTCGGGTGCTGGATGGATTGCCGCGGAACGAAACCTTCGACTGGGTGCAGGAGGTCTCGATCGAACTGACGACGCTGATGCTGGCGACACTGTTCGACTTCCCGCTGGCCGACCGCAGCAAGCTGACCTGGTGGTCCGACCGCGCCACCGAGGACGTGAACGCCGGCGGCATCGTCAATTCTGAAGAGAAACGGCTGGAGATTTTGCGGGAAGCGCTGCAGGTCTTCACCGGAATGTGGCATGAGCGGGCGGCGCGGCCGCCGTCCTATGACCTGATCTCCATGCTGGCGCATGGTGAGGCGACCAGGAACCTGGTGAACGATCCGCAGGAGTTCCTGGGCAACCTGACCCTGCTGATCGTCGGCGGCAACGATACCACCCGCAATTCCATGAGCGGCGGGCTGGCGGCGCTGTGCAAGCACCCGGCCGAATATGACAAGCTGCGGGCCAATCCCGGCTTGATCCCGAGCATGGTGCCGGAGATCATTCGGTGGGTGTCGCCGATCATCCATATGCGGCGCACGGCGGTTGCCGACGCCGAGCTGGGCGGCAAGCAGATTCGCAAGGGCGACAAGGTGGTGATGTGGTACGTCTCGGGGAACCGCGACGAGGACTCCATCGACAACCCGAATGATTTCATCATCGATCGCGCTCGGCCTCGGCATCATCTGTCCTTCGGCTTCGGCGTACATCGCTGCGTCGGCAACCGCCTGGCGGAGATGCAGCTGAATATCCTGTGGGAAGAGATCATGAAACGCTTTCCGCGGATCGAATTGATGGAGGAGCCGAAGCGCCTGTACTCGAACTTCATCCACGGCATCACCGAGATGAAGGTGCGGATTCCGGCATGATGGCGCCGTTCGGGCCGGATATCCTGCCGGCCGGTATACGGGCGCGCATGGTTCCGGATGTAAACGGGCTGACCGTTCATCTGCTGGAGGCAGGGGAGCCAGGGCACCCCTGCGTGCTGTTGCTGCACGGGTTCCCGGAGCTCGCCTGGTCCTGGCGCAAGGTCATGCCGGGCCTGGCGCAAGCCGGCTATCGCGTGCTGGCCCCGGATCTGCGCGGCTACGGCCGCACGACCGGATGGGACGCGGCGTATGACACCGACCTGACGCCATTCGGTCTGTGTAACGAAGTGCTGGACATGCTGTGTCTGCTGGCGCGGCTGGATATTCCGCATGTCCGCGCGGTGGTGGGACATGATTACGGGGCCTCGGTGGCGGCCTGGTGCGCGCTGACGCGGCCCGACATCTTCCGGTCCATGACGATCATGAGTGCGCCGTTCGGCGGTCCGCCGGATGTCACCGCGCCCGCGGTCCCTGATCCGGCGATCCATCGCGCGCTGTCGCTGCTGGACCGGCCGCGCAAGCACTATCACTGGTATTACAGCACGCGGGAAGCCAACGCCGATATGTGGCATTGCCGGCAGGGGGTACACGACTTCCTGCGGGCCTATTACCACCATAAGAGTGGCGACTGGGCACCCAACAAGCCCTTCCGCCTGGCCGGCTGGACCGCCGAGGCGCTGGCGCGGATGCCAACCTACTACATCATGGACCATGACCGGACCATGGCCGAAACGGTGGCCCCGGAGATGCCGACTCCGTCGGAGATCGAAGCCAATACCTGGCTGACCGAGGCGGAGCTGCGTATCTACAGCAGTGAATACCAGCGCACCGGCTTCCAGGGCGGGTTGCAGCACTATCGCGTCCGCACCGCCGGTGTGGGCCTCGCGGAGCTGAAGCTGTTTGCCGGCAGGACGATCGACCAGAAATCGATGTTCGTCGCCGGACGCTCCGACTGGGGAATCTACCAGGCACCCGGGGCGATCGAGCGGATGCAGGAGGTCGTCTGTCCGTCGATGACCGGCGTGCATCTGCTGGATGGCGCCGGTCACTGGGTGCAGCAGGAAAAAGCGGCCGAGGTCACCGCGCTGCTGGTGGATTTCCTGAAAGGATGACGCCGCTTCGCCGCGCAAGGTGGCGGGCGGTAGCGATCATCGGCCGCATGACGGTTGCGCCTGGCACGGCCACGCATGGCCCCATCAGTGTTTGGCATCAGTGTTTGGCATCACACCCGCATGGGCATCAGCACATACAGCGCGCTGGCATCGCCGGCGTCCTGCACCACCGTGGGGGCGGAACCATCGGCGAAGCGGAACTCCACCTGATCCTCGATCTGGTCGGTGATGTCGTTCAGGTAGCGGGCCTGGAAGCCGATCTCCAGCGGGCTCGCTTCGTATTTCACGCGGTCCGCGTCCAGTTCCTCGCTGGCGGTGCCCTGTTCCGGGCTGCTGGCCGACAGGGTCAACAGGTCACGGGCCAGTGACAGTTTCACCGGCCGCGACCGCTCCGACGAGATGGCGGCGACGCGGGCCACCGCATCGGCGAAATCCTTCTTGCCGACGCGCAGCACCTTGTCGTTGCCGCGCGGGATCACCCGCTCGTATTCCGGGAAGGTGCCATCGATCAGCTTGCTGGTCAGCAGGATCTGGTCGGCCTTGAACTGAATCCGGGTATCCGACAGCGCGACCTCCACATTGCCGGTCACCTCGTCCAGCAGCTTGCGCAATTCGTTCACCGTCTTGCGCGGAATGATAACGCCCGGCATGGAAGCGGCGCCTTCCGGCAGCGGTTCCTCTACCCGCGCGAGGCGGTGGCCATCGGTGGCGACCGCGCGCAGCACCTGGGTGCCATCGCTATCGGCGCAGTGCAGATAGATGCCGTTGAGGTAGTAGCGGGTTTCCTCGGTGCTGATGGCAAAGCGCGTGCGGTCGATCAGCGATCGGATCTGCAGCGCCGTCAGGTGGAACCGGTGCGGCAGGGAGCCGGCGGTCATCGAGGGAAATTCCTCGGCCGGCAGAGCCACCAGCTTTGTGTCATAGCGGCCGGCACGCAGCGACAACTGGGCATCGCCGCCCGGATGGTCCAGCTCGACCTCGGCTCCCTCCGGCAGCTTGCGCACGATTTCATACAGCGTCGCGGCGGGCACGGTACAGGCACCGTTGCGGCTGGTGGAAGCCGGCACGTCCTCGACGATCGCGATTTCCATGTCCGTGGCCGTCAGCGTCAGGCGACCGTCACGCACGGCGATCATGACATTCGCCAGGATCGGAATGGTATTGCGGCGTTCCACCACGCTTTGGACATGCGCCAGGGCTTTCAGCAACGTGGCGCGGTCGGCCTTCAGCTTCATGGTCCTGTTCCTATGTCGGTTTGGCCGCCCATTGACCCTGGCGCCCGCCGCGAAACGAGCGAATCGCGTTCCTCAGTTTAGCAAGTGGCGTAGTTTTCCGCCAAGGACCGTCGTGCGCGGCACCAGCGCGATCCGGAAGACCGCTTCGCCGCATGACACGCCGGGCCGCAGGCATTCACCAGTGAGTCCCGCCTGGCCCGCTGTTCCAGGGTATTGCGTGGCTGTCGGCCGTGACGGGCGCCGGGAACGGCGATACGCTTGTGTCAGGAACCCGCAAGGATGGAGGAAACGATGGGTCGTCTCAACGGCAAAGTGATACTGATCAGTGGCGGCGCCCGCGGCCAGGGTGCCGCCGAGGCGCGGCTGTTCGTCGCCGAAGGGGCGCGCGTCGTCATCGGTGATGTGCTGGAACGGGATGGCCAGGCGCTGGCCGAGGAGCTGGGCGGCGCCGTCTTCGTACGCCAGGACGTGACGCAAGAGGCCGACTGGAAGGCGGCTGTCGATGCCGCCGCGAAAATCGGCGGCCTGCACGGGCTGGTGAACAATGCCGGCATCTACCAGCCAGCCCGTCTGATGGACACCGACACCGCGCTGTTCGAACGCCATATGCGGGTCAATCAGCTCGGCTGCTTCCTGGGCATGCAGGCCGTGGTCCCGCTGATGGAACGGTCCGGGGGCGGGTCGATCGTCAATATCTCCTCGGTGGCGGGGCTGCGCGGCTCTCCCGGGTCGCTGGCCTATTGCGCGACCAAATGGGCGCTGCGCGGCATGACCAAGGCAGCGGCCATCGATCTCGCGCCGAAGAAGATCCGTGTCAATTCGGTGCATCCCGGCCCGATCGATACCGAGATGCTGAAGGTGCGCACGCCGGAGCAGAACGACGCGCGGGTGCAACTGGTGCCGATGAAGCGCATGGGGACCGCCGACGAGGTGGCCAACCTCGTGCTGTTCCTGCTGTCGGATGAAAGCGGCTACATCACCGGCGCCGAGGTTGCGATCGACGGCGGCGCCACGCTTTAGGCTGCCGAGGGGCGTCCTCGCTCAAGTGGCGGTGCCTCGAGCCGATGGACGATCCGCTCCGGATTGCTGTGGATACCCAGCAGTCGCAGCACTCCATCGCCTGGATTGCGCATGCGGCGCATGCGTGGGCAGGGAGCTTTTGCCGGAGGACACGACCCTGATGAGCGAAGACGGCCAGGACGACGAACCGACCCCTGCCATTCTGCGCGCGGCGCAGCGCCTCGTGCCGGAAGTGCGGGCCGCGCGTGAGCAGGCGGAAGCGATGCGTCAGACCCCGCCGGACCTGGCCGCGCGCCTGACCGGCGCGGGGCTGTATCAGCTCTATCTGCCGCGGTCGATCGGTGGACCCGAGGTGCCGCCGCTGACGGCCTTCCGCGTCGTCGAGACGCTGTCCCGCGCCGACGGCTCTGTCGGGTGGTGCGTGATGATCGCGGCCGCCATGTCGCTGAATCTCGGCCGCCTGCCGCCCGCGGTCAGTCGCGCGCTGGCGGGCACGCCGCCGGATTATCGCGCTGCCGGATCGGCCCGCAGCGGCGGCGCCGCTCGGGCGGTGCCGGGCGGATTCCGTGTCAGCGGGCGGTGGAACTTCGCCAGCGGCATCCAGAACGCGCGCTGGTTGTATTGCACTTGCAACATGATGGACGGCGAGACCCGAACGCCGGTGCTGCGGGCCCTCTGGGTGCCGCGGGAGCAGGTGACCATCCTGGACACCTGGCAGGTGATGGGCATGCGCGGCACCGGCAGCCAGGACTTCGTCGTCGACGACGTCTTCGTGCCAGCGGAACGCAGCGTGTTGTCGACCGCCCTGCCGGCCGAGACCACGCCGCTGTTCCATCCCCGCGCATGGTATGTGCATCTGTGGACGCCATCGGCCGCCAACGCATTGGGTATCGCGCGCGGCGCTATCGACGCGTTGAAGGAGATCGCGGCGACCGAGGCATCCACCATGTCCGCCGCGCTGCTCCGCGACCGCCCTGCCGTGCAGGCTCATCTGGGCGAAGCAGAGGCAATCGTCCAGGCCGCCCGGTCCTACGTATGCGATGCGGTCGGCCGGCTGTGGCGCGTGCTGTGTGCCGGCCGGGAACCGTCTGACCAGCAGATCGCCCAGGCACGCCTGTCGCTGGTGCACGCGATGCACGAGAGCGTCCGAGCGGTGGACAAGGTGTTCCATGCCGCCGGCACCAACGCGATCTACCAGCGCCTGCCGCTGGAGCGTGCGTTCCGTGACGTGCACGTCGCCGTCCAGCATGGCGCCGCGCTGCCCGTGTATTTCGAGGCGGCGGCCAAGGTCATGCTGGGGTTGCGGCCGAGCGAGCCGGGGTGGTGAGCGGACGGCCGAAGGAGGATGCCTTTGCGGAGACGGCGGAACGGCTCGCCGGGACGCATCCGGGGTCATGGCGGGGTTGACAGAACGACGTCGGCGTGGTGGGCGCTTCAGCCCGTGAATCACCGACTTCGTCCACACGTCCGCGCTGATATGACAATCGGTTAACGCTGCCTTCTCACACGGATATGTGATCTTTTAAAATCAATAACTTACTTCCTGCCCAAATCTTCGGCAATCCATGAAAAGGGCGGTGAGGGGCCCCTTGGAAGACCTTTCTCACAGAGTCTTCCCCCGACTTATCCACAGGCTCTGGGGAAAATTCAAAGTCCGGTTCAAGGCGCCGGACAGGGCCAGTTCGTTGCGATATCCGCCAGCATGGAAAGATTTCTGGCGCCCCGCATGGCCGTGTCACCGTTCCACGGGCGGTGGCCGTGCTGTCGACCGGCCGGCGCGCCGGCCTGGTTTCAATGCCCCCGAAGGATCTGGCTCAGGAACAGCTTCAGGCGGTCCGTCTGCGGGTTCTCGAACAGCGCGTTCGGCTCCCCCGTTTCGACCACCTCGCCGCGATCCATGAACACGACCCTGTCGGCCACCTGGCGGGCAAAGCCCATTTCATGGGTAACGCACACCATGGTCATGCCCGTCTCCGCCAGGCCGATCATGGTGTCCAGCACCTCCTTGATCATTTCGGGATCGAGCGCCGAGGTCGGTTCGTCGAACAGCATGATCTTCGGCTTCATGCACAGCGCCCGGGCGATGGCCACGCGCTGTTGCTGGCCACCGGACAGCTGGCCGGGGAACTTGTTCGCCTGTTCGGGGATACGGACGCGGCTGAGATACTCCATCGCCAGTTCCTCGGCCTCGGCCTTCGGCATCTTGCGAACCCAGATCGGCGCCAGGGTGCAGTTCTGCAGGATCGTCAAATGCGGGAACAGGTTGAACGACTGGAACACCATGCCGACTTCCCGCCGGATCGTGTCCAGCGCGCGCAGATCGTCGGTCAGTTCCGTGCCGTCGACGATGATGCGGCCTTCCTGGTGTGTCTCCAGCCGGTTGATGCAACGGATCATGGTCGACTTTCCCGACCCGGAGGGTCCGCAGACCACCACGCGCTCCGACTGCCCGATGGTCAGGGACACGTCGCGCAGCACGTGCATCGATCCGTACCACTTGTTGACCTTGTCGAGGATGATCGCGGGTTCGGCATTGGCCGGCATGGCAGCGGCGCGGTCGGCGGCGGATTGCAGGGCAGCGCTCATGCTGGGTCTCTCCTTCAGCGGGCCTTGGCGCGGTTCAAGTCGCGCTCGAGGTTGCGGCTGTATTTCGACATGGCGAAGCAGAAGGCGATATAGATCACCGCCAGCGAGATGTACATTTCGGTCGAGAAACTCTGCCATGGCGGATCGCTCAAGGCGACCTTGCCCATGGTCAGCAGGTCGAAGATGCCGATGATCAGCACCAGGCTGGTGTCCTTGAAGAAGCCGATGAAGGTGTTGACCAGCGGCGGGATCACCAGCCGCAGGGCCTGGGGCAGGATGATCAGGCTGGTCTTCTGCCAATAGCCCAGGCCCAGCGCGTCGGCCGCTTCGGCCTGGCCTTTCGGCAGCGCCTGCAGGCCGCCGCGCACCACTTCCGCCAGGTAGGCGCCGGCGAACAGGATGAAGGCGATCTGCGCGCGCAGCAGCTTGTTGACGGTGATCCCTTCAGGCATGAACAGCGGGAACATCACGGAGGCCATGAACAGCACCGAGATCAGCGGCACGCCGCGGATCAGTTCCACGTACAGCACGCAGAGGAACTTCACCGCCGGCAGCCGGGTCGAGCGCCGGCCGAGCGCCACCAGGATGGCCAGCGGGAAGGAGAAGGCGGCGCCGAAGGTGGCCAGGATCAGGGTGATCGGCAGGCCGCCCCAGGAATCCTCGGGAACCGGCGTCAGGCCCAGGATGCCGCCCCACATCAGCACGCCGATCACCGTCAGCGTGACGATCCAGATCAGTATCAGCTCCTTCCGCCAGAAGCGGCGCATTCCCGACACGACGTACAGGCCTATGAACAGCAGTACAACCACGGCCGGCCGCCACTGTTCCTCATACGGGTAGCGGCCGAACAGTACCAACCGGTACTTATCCGTTATGATCGCCCAGCAGGCGCCGACGCCCTGGGCCATCTGGCAGGCGGCGGTATTGGCCGTGCCGGTCGGCGTGTAGGGCACGGTCCAGATCGCATTCACCACGCCCCACATCACCAGCGCGTACACGATGCGGACGATGATGTAACCCAGCGCCAGGGTGACCGCGGTCGACCACCAGGAGCCGAACAGGTTGGTTCGCATCCACGCCCAGGGTCCGATCAGTGCCGCCGGCGGCCGCTCACGGGACGGTTTGGGGATGCTGCCGGCGGTGGCCGTCGTCTGGCTCATGAATCAGCGCTCCACCAGCGCGATATGCGCGTTATACCAGTTCATGAACAGGCTGATCGACAGGCTGATTGTCAGGTACACGGCCATGATGATGGCAATGCCCTCGATCGCCTGGCCGGTCTGGTTCAGTGTCGTGTTGGCGATCGAAACGATATCCTGGTAGCCGATGGCGACGGCCAGCGAGCTGTTTTTCGTCAGGTTCAGATACTGGCTGGTCATGGGCGGAATGATCACCCGCAGTGCCTGCGGCAGCACGATTTTCCGCAGCACCAGGCCGCGGTACAGTCCCAGCGCTTCCGCCGCCTCCCACTGTCCCTTCGCGACCGCCTGGATGCCGGATCGCACGATTTCGGCGATGTAGGACGCGGTGTAGGTCACCAGACCGATCAGCAGGGCGAAATATTCCGGGGTGAGTGTGAGGCCGCCCTGGAAGTTGAAACCGCGCAGGACAGGTTTGTCGACCGCGAACGGGGCACCCATCAACGCCCAGATCGCCACCGGCAGGCCGATCATCAGCACCAGGGCGACCGGCCAGACCAATGGCGGCCGGCCGGTGGCCTCCTGCCGGCGGCGGGCGTGGCGGTTCCACAGGACGGTACCGCCGATGCCGGCCAGGAAACCCAGGAAAGCCCAGCCGAACGCCGTGTCCCAGTTCAGCACGGCCAACTTCATGCCGCGATTGGTCAGATAGAAGGCGTCGCCGATGTGAAACGCCTGCCGCGGCGCCGGCAGGCCTTGCAGGATCGTGTACCAGAACAGCAATTGCAGCAGCAGCGGGATATCGCGCAGCGTTTCCACGTAGAACGCCGTCAGTTTCGCCAGCAGCCAGTTGCCGGACAGCCGCCCGATGCCGATCAGCGTGCCCAGGATCGTCGCCAACACGACACCGACCGCCGAGACCTTCAACGTGTTCAGCACCCCGATCAGCAGCGCCCTGCCATAGGTGTCGAGCGCCGGATTGTAGGGGATCAGCGTCTCCCCGATCGGGATGCCCGCGACGCGGGCCAGGAAGCCGAAACCGGTGGCGATATGCCGGGCGGCCAGGTTCTGATTCGTGTTCCTGACCAGGTACCAGACGATCAGCGCGACGCAGCCGACAATGATGACCTGCCAGAAGAAGGCGCGGAACCGCGGATCGGACCAGGACAGGCGAAGTCGTTTCCTGGGTGCGGACCTGGCATTGACCAGGCGGGGGTCGGCGACGGCTTGGGACATCGGCGGTCGGTTCCTCGCTGGCAGGCAGGACGAAATGGGTCGGGACAAAACGCGACAGGGCGAAACGGGTTGGAAAAGCAAGATCAATGCCGCTGGGTGTTGCGTGCACCGCAAACCAGTTGCGCCGCCAACTGTGCGTCAACTGGATGCGAAAGATCAACCGGGTGCCCGAAAATCGGGACGCAGCGTCAACTCGCGCCACAACCTTGCCGGCCGGTCGGTGACGGTTCAAACCCTGCGCTGACCGCCACGGCGGCGGATGTCGTGACAGATGCCATGCCGGCGACCCGGCATCGGACGCCGGAAGGCCAGGACGCCAGGATATCAGGACGCACGGGGGATAGAACCGCGCCGCCGCCATGCCCTGGCCCTTGCCGCCGCGCTTTGAGGGGGCGACAATCGGGTCGGGACGGAAAAGGCCAGGATCCATGAACTTCGACTTCTCTGAGGAGATGCTGCAACTGCGCGATCAGGCGCGCAGGTTCCTGGCCGACCGTTGTCCCGGCGCCGTGCCGCGCCGCATCCTCGACGGGCCGGACGCCTACGCGGCCGACCTGTGGCGGGAAATCGCCGAGATGGGCTGGCTGGGAGCCGCCATCCCCGAAGAATATGGCGGCGTCGGTCTCGGGCGCCTCGCGGTATGCGTCCTGGCCGAGGAGCTGGGTCGCGCCGTCGCCCCGGTGCCGTTCTCGTCCTCGGTCTATCTGGCGACCGAGGCGCTGATGCTGTTCGGGTCGGAAGACCAGAAGCAGGACTGGCTGCCGCGGCTGGCCGCGGGCGAGGTGATCGGCACCTTTGCGATAGCGGAAAAGCCCGGCGCGACGGTGCCCGAACGCCTGGCCGCCTCTGTCAACGGCGGCCGCCTGACCGGCCGCAAGCTGGCGGTATCGGACGGCGACATCGCGGATTTCGTCATCGTCGCCGCGCCTGGAGACAGCGGGGTCTGGTTGCATCTGGTCGACTTGTCCGCCCCGGGCGTCACCCGCGAAATCGTCTCGACCATCGATCCCACCCGCTCCCACGCTCGGCTGGCGTTCTCCGGCGCGGCGGCGGAACCGTTGCCGGGCAGCACCACGCCGGCGGCGATCCGCACGCTGCTGGATCACGCCGCCGTGCCGATGGCGTTCGAGCAGGTGGGCTGTGCGCAGGCCGCGATGGACATGGCCAACGCCTACGCGAAGGAGCGGTTTGCCTTCGGCCGCCCGATCGGGTCGTTCCAGGCGATCAAGCACCGGATCGCCGACATGTATATCCAGGTCGAGCTGGCGCGCTCGAACGCCTATTACGGCGCCTGGGCGGTCCATACCGGCGCGGCGGAGTTGCCGATCGCCGCGGCCGTCGCCCGGATCGCCGCCAGCGAGGCGGGGTGGTTCACCACCAAGGAAAACATCCAGGTCCATGGCGGCATGGGCTTCACCTGGCAGATGGACTGCCAGCTCTATTACCGCCGAGCGAAGCTGCTGGCGCTGACGTTGGGCGGGGCGCGGGAATGGAAACACCGGCTGATCGGTGAGCTGCGGACGCGCAACACCACCGAAACCGCCGCAGCTTAGGAGGCAGCGATGGACTTCGACGATACACCGGAAGAAGCCGCGTTCCGCATCGAAGCGCGCCGCTTCCTGGATGCCAACGCCACGCGCCGGAAGCCGGGCCAGGTGGAGGCCTATCGCCGCGGCATCGACGCCACCAAGGTGCTGGCCGGGGCCAAGGATTTCCAGCGCCGCAAATGTGAGGCCGGCTTCGTCGGCCTGCACTGGCCGGTGGACTGGGGCGGACGCGGCGGCTCACCGATCCAGACCATCATCTACAACCAGGAAGAATCGAAGTACGACGTCCTGTCGGCCCTGTTCAACATTGGCGTCAACATGTCGGTGCCGACCATCTGCACCTGGGGCACGCCCGCGCAGAAGGAACGCTACGTTCGTCCCTGCATGCGGGGCGACGAAATCTGGTGCCAGCTGTTCAGTGAACCCGGTGGCGGCTCCGACCTGGCCGCCCTGCGGACCAGGGCCGAGCAACGCGGTGACGAGTGGATCGTCAACGGCCAGAAGATCTGGAATTCCGGCGCGCATTATGCCGATTTCGGCATCCTGGTCGCGCGCAGCAATCCGGACGTGCCGAAGCACCAGGGGCTGACCTATTTCCTGCTGGATATGAAGACGCCGGGCGTGGAGGTGCGGCCGATCAAGCAGATCTCCGGCACCTCCCATTTCAATGAGGTGTTCTTCACGGATGTGCGCATCCCCGACAGTTGCCGTTTGGGACCTGTCGGCGGCGGCTGGAAGGTCGCGCTGACGACGCTGATGAACGAACGGCACGGGGTGCGCGATTCCACCGGCCCCGACGCCGACGAGTTGCTTCGCCTGGCGCAGGAGGTGGACACCGAGAACGGGCCGGCGATCGACGATCCGGCGGTGCAGGAGAAGATCGCCGACATCTATGTCCGGTCGCAGGGGCTGAAATTCACCAAGTTCCGAGGCATCACAGCGCTGTCCCGGGGGCAGAACCCAGGCCCTGAATCGTCGATCATCAAGTTCGTCGCGGCGAACAAGCTGCAGGAGGTGCTGTCCTTCGGATTGGACCTGATCGGCATGGCCGGTCCCGAGATGATGCCGGATTCACCCTTGGCCGGCGCCTTCGAGGAAGCGCTGCTCTACGCGCCGTCGCTGCGGATCGCCGGCGGCACGGATGAGATCATGAAGAACATCATCGCCGAACGCGTGCTGGGCCTGCCGCAGGACCCGCGGGTCGACAAGAACGTGCCGTTCCGGGATATCCCCGGCGGCGGGCGATCCTGACGCTGCTCCTGCCACGGATGAAAAGACGCAGATGAAGGAGGCATACATGCTGACGATCGAACCGACCGGCGCGATCCTGGGCGCCACCGTACGTGGCGTCGACCTGTCACAACCGCTGGATGAGCCGTCCTTCGGCCGCATCCTGCTGGCGCTGGGCCGGCACGGCGTGCTGCGCTTCCCCGATCAGCACCTGGATATCGGCGACGTGAAACGTTTCTCGGAGCAGTTCGGGGAAATCCAGGGCAATCCGATCATGAAGACGGATGCGACCCGACCGTTCCCCGAGGTTGGCATTCTGTCGAATATCAAGGAGGATGGTCAGTATATCGGCAGTCCCGACGCCGGCCAGGACTGGCACACCGACATGTCGTACCGGGACGTCATGGGATTCGTGAACGTCCTGTACGGCATCCGCATCCCGCGGCGCGACGGCAAGCCGCTGGGCGGCACGGAATTCGCCAATATGCACGCCGCCTACGAGGCCCTGCCGCAGGAGATCAAGACCCGCCTGGACGGCATGACGGCGACCCACAACTTCGAGAAGTTCTGGGAGCATATGCGCCAGCACAAGAACAGCGGTCGTCCGGCCATGACGGATGAGCAGCGCCGCCGCCGCCCGCCGGTGGTGCATCCGTTGTTCCTTACACACCCGATCACCGGGCGAAAAGTTCTGTATTGCAACGAAGGCTATGCGATGCGGATCAATGAACTACCGCAGGATGAAAGTGACCGCATGTTGGACTATCTGTTCCAGCATCAGTTGGAAATGCGGTTCCGCTACACGCATCACTGGAACGAAAACGATCTGCTGATCTGGGATCACCTGGGAACGATCCATCGCGCCATCGCCGATTACGGACCGGACGAAATCCGGCTGATCCGCCGCTGCCAGGTCATGGCGACGAAAGTTTTCGATCCGGACTTTCTGCGTCCCGCCAGGGAGGCCGCGGCGGTCATGGCCTGAATGTTCTTCCCGCCTTCTTGACCGATAGATTACAGTTGCCTGCATTGGTCTTACCCTGCCAGATAATGGCACCGCGGGGAGGGCAATGGCCTGCGCTTGTGCTGTGCTCTACTGCGTCGGTTGCGAATGAAAGGGCGGGGACCCGATGCAAGACCTGACGCGCCGTGTCACGGCGGAGTTTTTCGGTACATTCTGGCTGACGTTCGGCGGCTGCGGCGCCGCGGTTCTGGCGGCGACGTTTCCGCAGGTGGGCATTGGCCTGCTGGGTGTGTCGCTGGCCTTCGGCTTGACGGTGCTGACCATGGCCTATGCGGTTGGTCATATCTCGGGCGGCCATTTCAACCCGGCAGTAACCCTGGGCCTGTGGGCGGGCGGACGGTGTGCCAATATCCACGTCATTCCCTATATCGTTGCGCAGGTGATTGGCGCGATCGTTGCGGCGGCCGTGCTGTACGCCATCGCGTCCGGCAAGGCCGGCTGGATGCCGGCAGGTTTTGCGGCCAATGGTTTCGGCGACCTCAGCCCGGGCAAATACAGCCTGCTGTCCTGTATCATCTGCGAATTCGTGATGACCTTCATGTTCATCTACATCATCATGGGTACCACCTCGCGCGGTGCCGCGGTGGGCTTCGCGGGCATCCCGATCGGCCTGGCGCTGACGCTGATCCATCTGGTGTCAATCCCGGTGACGAACACCTCGGTCAACCCCGCGCGCAGCACCGGCCCCGCGTTGTTCGCGGGCGGCGCGTATATCACGCAACTCTGGATGTTCTGGGTCGTGCCGATCGTCGGCGCCATGACGGCGGGTGCTTTCGCCAAATGGCTGCATGACGAGGGCTGAACCTGCTCTCTTGCCAGCGCATCCTCCCCGGCGCACAAACGCCGGGGAGGATGGTTCCAATGCGCTATGTTCGCTTCACCCGGGATGGTGTGACCCGCTACGGCCTGGTGGACGGAGACATGGTGCGGCCGATCGCCGGCGAGCCCTGGACGGATCCGACACCGTCAGGCGACGCCGTGGCGCTGTCCGCGGTGACGCTGGAGGTACCGGTGATCCCGCGCACCTTCTATGCCGCCGGCATCAATTACGCCGCCCATATTCGGGAAATGGCGGCAAAGCGCGGGGAGACGCCGAAATTCCCCGAAAAGGCCGATATCGGCTATCGCGCCAATAACGCCCTGGTCGCGCATGACCAGGATGTGGTCATTCCGGCCCACGCCACGACAAAGATCAATTACGAGGGCGAGCTGGTCGTGGTGATCGGCAAGCAGGCCAAGCATCTGACCGAGGCCGAAGCGATGTCCTGTGTCTTCGGCTACACGATCGGCAATGACGTGTCGGAGCGTACCTGGCAGCGCGGCGACCGTACCTTCTGGCGCGGCAAGAACACCGATACGTTCAAGCCGATGGGACCGTGGATCCAGACCCAGGCAGACCTGGACGCGATGGAAACCATCGTCCGCGTCAACGGCAAGGAGGATCTTCGTTTCAAGACCAACGACATGATCTTCGGCATCGCCCACTACATTTCACAAATGACCCGCTACCTGACGCTGTACCCCGGCGACGTCATCTGGATGGGTACCGACGGGACCTCACCCGACCTGGTGCATGGCGACGTCGTGGAGGTGGAGCTGACCGGCCTGGGCGTCCTCCGGAACCGCTTCGTCCGGGAAGGCGCATAGCCCTCCGATCGGTTGCGCGCCCTCCGCGCGTGCGGAATGATAGGCCGCAAGCATTGGAGGAGAACGCCATCATGGGCAAGCTTACCGGCAAGGTCGCCGTCATCACCGGCGCCAGCCGCGGAATCGGCCAGCAGATCGCCGAATTGTTCGCATCGGAGGGGGCGCGCGTCGTCTGTGCCGCCCGTACGATGAATGAAGGCGAGCACCGCATGCTGGAGGGTTCGCTCGCCCGCACCGTCGCACTGATCCGCCAGGCGGGCGGGGAAGCGACGCCGGTGGTCGCCGACGTCTCCTCGGAAGCCGACTGCATCGCCCTGATCGAAGCCGCTCGGTCTGCCTATGGCCCGGTCGACGTGCTGGTGAACAACGCCGCGCTGAACTACTACCTGCCCACCGAGACCTATCCGACCAATCGCTGGGTCCGCTGCTTCCAGATCAACGTCCACGCACCCTTCATCCTGGCGAAGGACGTGCTGAAGGACATGATCCCCCGCCGCTCCGGCGCCATCGTCAATATCAGTTCCGGCGCGGCAATCGGGCCGGGACGCGGTCCCTACCAGGACAAGACGGTCCGTGGCGGCGTGATGTACGGGGCGACCAAGGCCGCGCTGGAACGCTTCACCCAGGGCCTGGCGCAGGAAGTGGCGCAGTACGGCGGCATCACGGTCGCCGCCGTGTCGCCATCGCAGGTGGTGCCGACGCCCGGTACGATCCACCATAAGCTGGTCACCGGCATCGACGACCCGAAGGGCGAGCCGCCGGTCTTGATGGCGCGGGCGGCGCTTCTGCTGGCGACCGAGGGGGCGGACAAGGTGAATGGCCGCGTCACCTACAGTCAACAGATCCTGAAGGAGTTCGGCTGGATCGAGAAAGCCGCCGGGCGCGGCGTCACCACCCGAGGCTCCGGCTTTTCCGAGATTTGACGCCGGCGGAAGCGGGCTCCGGCACCAGCCGTTCCGGAGCCCGCCGATCGCCGATCGCCGATCCCGATCAGTAATAATCCACCGCGGCGGTGATGTCGCGGGGCTGGCCGGAGCCGATGGTATTGAACAGCGGCGACAGGACGATGGACACGACCAGGTTCGCCGCCACCGCGATCAGCGCGATATAGCAGGGGAAAGTCAGCCCCGGCAGCTGCAGCGGGTAGACCGGCGCCCAGTTGTTGATGATCACCAGCCAGGTGCCCAGTCCGAAGCCGCACAGCCAGCCCAGGAACAGCGCCCACCCGTTCAGGAACCGCGTATAGAGCCCCAGCATCACAGACGGCGCGGTCTGGATGATCCACACGCCACCCAGCAGTTGCAACCACAGCGCGTATTGCAGCGGCAGGAAGAAGATGAAGGCCAGCGCGCCGGCCTTGATCACCAGCGACACGATCTTCGCGACCTGGCTTTCCTCGGCCGGGCTGCAGGCCGGATGGATGAACTCCCGATAGATGTTCCGCGTGCAGGTATTCGCGGTCGCGATCGACATGATCGCCGCCGGCACCAGCGCACCGATGGCGATGGCCGAGAACGCGACGCCGACGAACCAGGACGGAAACATCGCCATGAACAGCGCCGGCACCGAGAAGTTGGCCTTGAACTCATCGAAGCCCGGCTTGAACTCCGGCATCTTGGCCACGCCGATCGCGATGGCCATGAAACCCATCAGCGCCAGCAGGCCCAGCAGCAGCGAATACGCCGGCAGGATGGCGGCATTCCGGCGCACGACGCGCGCGCTGGAGGAACTCAGGATGCCGGTGATCGAGTGCGGATACAGGAACAGCGCGAAGGCCGATCCCAGTGCCAGGGTCGCATAGGCGCTGTAGGTGCCGGTGGTGCCGTCCACGGGGGATTTCAGCAGCAGCTTCTCGGGAGGGATGGCGCTGAAGACGTGGCCATAGCCGCCCAGCTTCATTGGCACCGCGATCACCGCCGCCAGCACGGTCAGATAGATCAGCAGGTCCTTCACCACGGCAATCATTGCCGGCGCCCGCAAGCCGGACGTGTAGGTGAAGGCGGCCAGGATCACGAAGGCGATGATCAGCGGCAGATCGCCGATGAGTCCGTTCGTCTCGACGCCCATGGCGCCGATCACGACCTCGATGCCGACCAATTGCAGCGCGATGTAGGGCATGGTGGCCAGGATGCCGGTGAAGGCCACGGCCAGGGCCAGCCAGCGATTGCCGAAGCGGCCGCGCACGAAGTCGGCCGAGGTGACGAAGCCGTGCTTGTGCGCCACCGACCATAACCGTGGGAAGATGATGTACAGGATCGGGTAGATCATGATCGTGTACGGCACGGCGAAGAAGCCAAGCGCGCCGGCACCGAACACCAGGGCGGGGACGGCGATGAAGGTATAGGCGGTGTAAAGATCGCCGCCGATCAGGAACCAGGCGACCATGGTGCCGAAGCGGCGTCCGCCCAGGCCCCATTCGTGCAGCAGGTCCAGGTCGCCCGCCCGCCACCGCGCCGCGATGAAGCCCAGCCAGGTGACGAAGACGAACAGGACGATGAAGACGATCAGTGCGGTCAGGTTCAGCGGCATCGCTCAGCGCTCCACCAGGTAGATGAACGCCACGATGCCTGCGCTCAGAATCACCCACAGGAGCTGGTACCAGTAGAAGAACGGAATGCCGGCCCATTCCGGTTCAAGCGTGTTGTAGGTCGAAACCCACAGCATCGCGATGAAGGGCAGCAGCAGTAGCAGCCGAGCCCAGATGACCGGGCGCATCGGCTTGTGATCGTCTTGCTTGCCGGACATGATTCCTCCGAATGGGCGAAGTTCCCACCGCAATAGGGGCTGCGTTACGAGCCGTTAAGGTCGCGGTTGCGGGTGGACGCGCAAAATTTCTGCCTGTCACCATCCGGTCACAGGCAGACGCACGAGGAATCATCATGGGTCGATGGCCGACCCGCCGCGGGTCCAGGCTGACATGTCAGCCTGCGGCTGCGAGCGCCTGGGCGGCCCTGGCTGCCGCCCAATCAGCGGCGGCGGCTAGCGGCAGGATCGTGCCGGGGCCGCCCAGGAACCGGTGCAGATCTTGCCGCCGCGACGGCCGCGGGCCGATCGGCACGACCGCGCCGGACAGCACGGCCGTCGCCATTTCCTGCCACAAGCCGCCCGCTTCGGCTTCCAGGCGCCGGCGCCGGGCCCGCCATGACGGGGAGACCCGTCCGCCGCCTCAGTCCGTCTTGATCCAGACCGACTTCACGTTGAGGTACTCGTCCAGGTGCTGGATGCCGGATTCGCGTCCATAGCCGCTCATTTTATAGCCGCCGAACGGCACCGCCGGATCCATCGCCTGGTAGCAATTGATCCACACCGATCCGGCCTTGATCGCGCGGGCCAGCTTGTGCGCCTTGCCGACGTCGCGGGTCCACACGCCGCTGCCCAGGCCGAACGTCGTGTTGTTGCCCCGAGCGATCACCTCCTCGATATCGGTGAAGGGAATGGCGGAAATCACCGGCCCGAAGATTTCCTCCTGCGCGATCCGCATGTCGTCGCGCACATCGGCGAACACGGTCGGCGGCACGAAATACCCCTTCGCCAGCGCGCCCTCGGTCAGCCGTTCCCCTCCCGACAGCGGGCGAGCACCTTCCTGGCGGCCGATGCTGAGATAGCCGGTGACACGGCTAAGCTGCTCCTGCGACACCAGCGGGCCAACCTGGGTTTCCGGATCGCGGCCGTCACCGACCCGCAGCGTCTTGCTGAAGTCGGCGACGCGACCGACGAACTCATCATAGATCTTCTTTTCCACGAACAGCCGCGTGCCGGCGCTGCAGATCTGGCCGGAATTGGCGAAGACCGCCATGCCCGCGCCAGGCACGGCCTGGGTCAGGTCGGCATCGGCGAATACGATGTCGGGCGACTTGCCGCCCAGCTCCAGCGACACGCGCTTGAGGTTCCCCGCCGAGGCGCGGACGATCGACTGGCCGGTGAAGTGGGACCCGGTGAAGGCGACCTTGTCGACATCCGGATGCGCCGCCAGCGCGGCGCCGGCGGTTTCGCCGAAACCCGGCACCACGTTCACCACCCCTGGTGGCACACCGGCCTCGACGCACAGCTCCGCCAGGCGGAGCGGTGTCAGCGGCGCTTCCTCGGCCGGCTTCAGCACGACCGTGCAGCCGGTGGCCAGCGCCGGGCCGATCTTCCAGATCGTCGCCGTCAGCGGGCCGTTCCACGGGATGATCGCGCCGACGACGCCGACCGGCTCCTTCAAGGTAAACGACACGATCTCGCCCGGCAGCGAGTTGTCGATCGTTTCGCCATGCAGTGCGGTTGCCATGCCGGCATAGAAGCGCAGCATGCCCACCGCGCGCTGGCGGTTGTTGCGGGTGCGGCTGATCGGCGCGCCCATGTCCAGCGTGTCCAGTGTCGCCAGCTCATCGATATGGGCTTCGACCAGGTCGGCCAGCTTCAGCAGGACGGCCTGGCGCTGCGCCGGCTTGAACTTGCTCCACGGCCCGGTGAAGGCGGCGCGGGCGGCGGCGACGGCGCGGTCGATATCCTCGGCATCGCCCTCGGCGACCTGGGCCAGGACTTCGCCGGTCGCCGGGTTGTGAGTCTCGAACGTCTTGCCGGAGGCGGCTTCCAGCCATTTGCCGCCGATGAACAGGCGTTTCGGCTTGCCGTCCAGGAACGGGTGCAGGTCGGTGATCGCGTTCACGCGGGTCTCCTCTCGTATCGTTGTGTTCGTCCAAACATAACGAACCCAGCGCCGGGAGTCCAATCGACGGTGTCCGAACGGCTATGGCGCCGAGGCTCGGCGGTGTGGTTTCACGTCGATCAGCGGGGTGCCGTCGATACAGTCCAGGCCGCGGACATGCAGCTGGTTACCATCGATTGCCAGCAACGCAACGACCGAGGAGGCGATAGGGTTGGGCCGTACCGGGGAGCGCAGGGCGAAGGTGCCCAGGACGCGTGCGCTGTGGCGTGGCGCCTGGACGGCCAGATCGCGGCGCGACTGGTGCATCCAGTACAGCACTTGCAGGTCCGCCTGCCCGTCCAGCCCCGTCAGGGCCGGCAGCCAGCGGGGATCGATGACGATCGTGCAGTCGGGTCCGCCCACCGCATCGCCGGCGCGCGGGCAGTCGCCGCGCCGCGCCCAGGGCGTGTGGATGCGGCCGATGAAGTAGACGCCGGCATCGGGGGCGGCGGGCAGCGGGACGGCGACCTCGCCGGGTCGCAGGGCATCATCGGTCATGGGATGCTTGTAGACCGCCCACGCCTCACCGCCCACGCCTCGCCGCCCACGCCTCACCGCGCCCATCTCACCCCGCCCGCCGAACCACCCCCAGCGGCCGCGCGGCGAGGCGGGAGAAGCTGACGATGCTGCCCGCGCCGGCGAAGAACGCGCCCAGCCCCAGCGCGAGCGACGGGCCATACGCCATCGACAGGCCGAAGCAGAACGCCACCAGCGCCGCCCCCGTGGCCTGGCCCACCAGCCGCGACGTGGCAACGATCCCGCTCGCGCCACCACTGCGCTCCGGCGGCGCGCTGCTCATGATCGCGCGGAGGTTGGGCGACTGGAAAAAGCCGAAACCGCAGCCGCAGACCATCATTCGCCAGACGATGCCGAAGGTGCCGGGATGACCGCCCAGCACCGCGATCAGCGCCAGTCCGACGCACAGCGTGGCCAGGCCGATGCCGCCCAGGATCGCCGGTGGAAACCGGTCCGACAGCGGGCCGGCGATCGGGGCCATGATGCCGGTCATCACCGGCCACGGCGTCAGCAACAGGCCCGTCTGCACCGCCGTCAGTCCCAGCCCGGTCTGGAAATAGAACGGCAGCGACACGAAAGCCAGACCCTGCGCCGCGAAGGAGCAGAACGCCGTCAGCGAGGACAGTGCGAACATCGGCCGCCGATACAGATCGACCGGCAGCATCGGCGCCGATAGCCCAAGCTGGCGACGGATCAGCAGGGAGCCGAACGCGCAGGCACCCCCCAGTACCGCCGCGGTGACGAGACGCTCTGCCCCGTGTGCCGCCTCGCCGATGCCGAAGATCAGCAGGCCGAACGTGGCGGCATTCAAGGCCGCGCTCGCCGCGTCGAACTTGTTGGCGTGGCGTGGCGTGTCCGGCAGCGCCCGCAGCGCCATGATGAAGGCAATGAGGCCCAGCGGGCCATTCACCGCGAACAACCATTGCCAGGATGCGACGGAGAGAATCCCCGCCGCGACGGACGGGCCGATGGCGGTGGACACCGCGACCACCATGGCATTGAAACCCACGCCACGTCCCAGCCGGTTGGACGGGTAGATGAAGCGGATCAGGGCGGTATTCACGCTCATGATGCCGGACGCGCCGAACCCCTGGACAATGCGGGCGACGGTCAGCGTCGACAGCGACCAGCTCATGGCGCAGGCCAGCGAGGACAGGGTGAACACCGCGACCCCCCAGACATAGATGCGGCGGTACCCCAGGATCTCACCCAGCGACGCGACCGGCAGCAGGGAGACCACCAGCGCCAGCTGATACGCATTCACCACCCATACCGAGGAAGCCGGCGAAGCATTCAGATCGGCGGCGATGGTGGGCAGGGCGGTATTGGCGATCGAGGTATCCAGCGACGACATGCCCACCGCGATGACCAGCGTGCCGACGGCCCAGAGCAGGCGCGCGCCGCGCAGCCCGTCCCGCGTCGGCACCGTGATCGTCCTCGGCGCAGCCTCCTGCCGCGCGCTCATGCCCGGTCATCCCCGCTGTCGCGGCGATTGCCACCGGACGGTCGCGGGTCCGGCCAGGCGAGCCGGGGACCGCCGCGGTTGCCAAGGGGAGAGTGCCGGGGATAGCTAACCCCTGCGTTTGGAAGGTTTCGACCCATGAGTGCTCTCGACCCTATTCCCTACAGCGACGCCAAGCTGCGCGGCATCCTTTCCAGCGTGCGGACCATCGCGCTGGTCGGCGCGTCGTCCAACTGGAATCGGCCCAGCTACTTCGTGATGAAGTACCTGCAGGGGAAAGGCTATCGCGTCATCCCGGTCAACCCCGGCCTGGCCGGGCAGGAGCTGCTGGGCGAACGGGTCTACGGTTCGTTACGCGATATCCCGGAACCGGTGGACATGGTGGAGGTATTCAGAGCCTCCAACACTGTCGGGCCGATCGCGGACGATGCGATCGCCATCGGCGCGCGGGTGCTGTGGATGCAGTTGGGGGTCCGTCATGACGAAGCCGCCGCGAAGGCCGAGGCGGCCGGGCTGGAGGTCGTGATGGACCGCTGCCCGAAGATCGAGTTCGGGCGGCTGGGTGGCGAGCTGTCCTGGAGCGGCGTCAATTCCGGTATCATCCGCAACCGTCCCGCCGATCCGCCGCGTCCCGCGCGCGGCAGGCCGCGCACATTGCCCCCTGCCAATACGACATATGGCTTCGAAACCAAGGCCGTCCATGCCGGCGCCCAGCCTGATCCCACCACGGGCGCCCGATCCACGCCGATCTACCAGACTACCGCCTATGTCTTTGAGGATGCCGACCATGCGGCATCGTTATTCAACCTGCACAATTTTGGATACATCTACAGCCGGCTGACCAACCCGACCGTTGCGGTCCTGGAAGAGCGTATCGCCAGCCTGGAAGGTGGCCGGGCCGCCGTGGCCGCGGCGTCGGGCCATGCGGCGCAGTTCCTGGTGTTCGCGACCTTGCTGGAGCCAGGCGACGAGTTTCTTGCCTCCCGCGCCCTGTACGGCGGCTCGCTGACGCAGTTCGGGCTGTCGTTCAAGAAGCTGGGCTGGACCTGCCATTTCGTCGACCCGCACGATCCGGATAATTTCCGCCGCGCGCTGACGCCGAAATGCAAGGCGATCTTCGTGGAAAGCCTGGCCAATCCCGGTGGTATCGTCGTCGACCTGGAAGCCATCGCCCGCGTCGCGCACGAAGCCGGCCTGCCGCTGATCGTCGACAACACGCTGGCCACGCCGTTCCTGTCCCGGCCGATCGAGTTCGGCGCCGACCTGGTCACCCACTCGACAACGAAATTCCTCGCCGGCCACGGCAATTCCATGGGCGGCATGGTGGTGGAGTCCGGGAAGTTCGATTGGACCCAGGGCGGCAAGTTCCCGTCGATGACAGAGCCCGAACCTGCCTATCACGGTCTGAAATTCTATGAGAATTTCGGCGATTTCGCCTTCACCACCAAGGCACGCGCGGTGGCTCTGCGCGACTATGGCCCGACCATGGCACCGATGAATGCGTTCCTGACCATCACGGGTATCGAAACATTGCACGTGCGGATGGAACGCCACTGCGCCAACGCCCAGGCGGTAGCCGAGTTCCTGTCATGCGATCCGCGCGTCGCCTGGGTGTCCTACGCCGGTCTGGACAAGAGTCCCTATAATGGCCTGGCCCGCAAATACATGCCGAAAGGCGCCGGCGCGGTGTTCACCTTTGGCGTCCGGGGCGGCTATGAGGCTGGCCTGAAACTGGTGGAAAACGTCCGGCTGTTCAGCCACCTGGCCAATATCGGCGATACCCGCAGCCTGATCCTGCACCCCGCCTCCACCACGCACCGCCAGCTCACGGATGAGCAACGTCTGGCGGCCGGCGCCGGTCCGGATGTCATCCGCCTGTCGATCGGGCTGGAGACGGCGTCGGACCTGATCGCGGATCTCGACCAGGCGCTTGGGGGGTGAGGAAGCCGGGAGGCGCTGCCCGATAAACCGGTTCCAAGGGCGTCCCGCCCTCGGAGCGCGGTCGCCTGAAGCCGGCGGTCAGACGGCGTGAAGCGCGCTGTTGAAGCAAGGCGTTGATGAAGCGTGACAGGGTCAGTCCGACTCTGTCCCGCTTCATCGCGGTCCGGGAGCGGCGCCCCTGGCCTTCCTTCCCTCAAGCCGCCGGTGCGGTCATACGCCGGATCGTGCCCGTCGTGCTGTGGCCCTCGCGCAGCGTCACCAGCAGGACGTGGCCGCCCCAGCCTTGGATGAGGTCGGCGCCCACCACCTGGTCGACCGTATAGTCCGACCCCTTCACCAGCACGTCCGGACGCAGCAGGCGGATCAGCTCCAGGGGCGTGTCTTCATCGAACAGGGTCACCAGGTCGACGGGCGCCATGGAAGCCATGACGGTGGCGCGCGCCATTTCATTCTGCAGCGGCCGCGTCGGACCTTTCAGGCGCTTGACCGAGGCGTCGGTATTGAGTGCCACGATCAGCCGGTCGCAGCCGGCGCGAGCCTCGGACAGCAGGCGGACATGGCCGGGATGGATCAGGTCGAAGCATCCATTGGCGAAGCCGACCTTCAGGCCTCGGCGTTTCCAGTCCGCAACCTTCTTCGCCGCCGCCTCGCGTCCCACCACTTTGCGGTCGGTGGCGACCAGGTCGTCCAGGTGCAGCGTGTCCAGCAGTTCCTCGGCGCTGACGGTGGCGGTGCCTTGCTTGCCCACCGAGATGCCGGCGGTGGCATTGGCCAGCATGGCCGCGTCGGGCAGGGAACCGCCGGCGCCCAGCGCGACCGACAGGGCCGCGACCAGCGTGTCACCGGCACCAGAAACATCCGCCACCTCCCGCGCGCGCGTCGGCAGGTGCAGGGCGGCCATCTCCCGCCGCACCAGGGTCAAACCTTTGGCGGAGCGGGTGACGAGCACCGCCTGGCCCTGGGTTTGTTCCAATGCGATGCGGCCGGCCCTGTCCGCCTCGGTGTCATGTTCGGCGTCGATCCGGGTTGCGGCGCGCACCTCCAGTTCGTTCGGCGTCACGATATCGGCGCCGCGATAGGCGGTGAAATCCGGCCGCTTCGGATCGGCGATCAGCAGCCTGTCGCCGCGATCCAGGGCGAGGATCGTGTCCAGCACGCCGTCGCACAGCACGCCCTTCGCGTAGTCGGACAGGACGATCACATGTGCGTCAGCCAGATGGCGGCGCACGGCATCCAGCACCGCGGCACAGCCGGCCGTCGTCAGGGGCGCCGTGGTCTCCTCATCCAGCCGCAACAGCTGGTGGGATCCGCTCATGAACCGCGTTTTCGCGGTGGTCGGCCGGCCGGCGATGCGGACGATGGCGGAGCTGACACCCAGCGTCGTGCTGACCAGCGTTTCCACCTGCTGGCCGGCGGCGTCCTCACCGACCACGCCGACCAGGATGGCCTGGCCGCCCAGCGTGGCGATGTTCAGGGCGACATTGGCCGCCCCGCCCAGGGTGCACCGGTCGGCGGTCGGACGCAGCACGGGGATGGGGGCTTCCGGCGACAGGCGGCTGACCGCCCCTGATACATAGCGGTCCAGGATGATGTCGCCGATCACCAGGATTCGAGCCTGGGGGAAGCGGCGGACGATGTCGGCCAGTTCGATATCAGTCGGCAGGTCGGATCGGGGCGCCGCCTGCTGTGAAAGCGTCACCTGCTGTGAAAGAGGCATGTGGAATCATCCGGATTGGCAAAAGCGGGCACCGGCCGTCATTAGCAGGACACGACCCATGCTGCACCTGCAAAAAAACGCGGCGCGACGGTTCCCATCTTCATGCGAACTCGGTATCAATGGCAGGCCTGTGCGTGGCAACAAACCGACACTCAGGGGTCTATAGTGAAATACCTTCCACCATTCGAATTAATTAGACGCTCTATTGAAATTGCTACCGTTCGTGGTGAACTTCGCGTCAACATCGCTTACGAAGACTTTGTGAAACTTCTGCGGCAAATGATCGCGGGGATCGAGGTCGACGAGGCATGGTATCTGCAGACCTATGAGGACATCGCCGGCGCGATCAAGGAGGGGGCCGTCCAGTCGGCGAAACAGCATTTCATCGATGACGGTTATTTCGAAGGGCGCCGGCCATTCCCGATCAAGGTGGATGAGCGGTGGTATCTGGCCCAGAATCCGGACGTCGCCGACAGCATCGGGCGCGGTGACATCGGATCGGCGCAGGAGCATTTCGACAAGGACGGCTACCGCGAAGGGCGGCTGCCGTTTGGCATGTAGTCTCTTCGCCCTTCGCCCGGCATGCGGGATGACCGTGGGCGCGGGACGCGAACGGTCCATGTCCCGTGTGCCGGCGGCCAGGGAAGCGGGTCGGGAAGCGGGTCGGCACGTGGCCGCTTGTGCCGGCCCAGGGAGCGGTCCGGGAGAGATCGTTGGCTGACGCGTCTTTGACGCCCCGGCCGGGGCAGGAGTCGACCGTGCCTGACGCTCATGAGGAAAACGAAGACGCGACCGGCCGTATCGCGGCGGATGCTGGCCGGCGGCGACGCGGCGCGAATACGGCGAAACCCCGCATCACCCAGGCTGACGCTGGTGCCAAGGTTGATGGCGGCGCCGACGTGGCCAATGCCGGTACGTCGCCGTTTCAATCCTCCGCCCGGCGCCGCGGCAGCCCCCTCCGCCTGCCGCACCTGGAGATTTTCCCAAACGCCATCGGCGGCCCGTCATATGATCGTTACGATGTCACCGTGCACGGGCGGGTGGCGAGCCGGGCGCCGATGGAAATCATCTGGCTGGAGCATGACGGCCTGACAGTGTCTGCCACCGAATATGCGCCGGACGATCATGGTACGCCGGCGGAAACGCCGGATGGCGAGACAGTCTGTCTCTACAGCTTCCAGTTCAACATCGCGCAACCGCTGGTCTCCCTGCCGGGTGAATGGGTCTTCGAGCTGATCGCGCGCGATCGCGCCGGCGACACTGCCAAGGCACCCTTGCGGCTGGCGCTGGAGTCTGGCTCCGATCAGCCCGTCGTCATGCTCAAGGCACCGCCGGCACCCGCACCGCAGGTGGACCGCGGTGCGCCGCCCGGCATGCTGCGGCTGGAGGTGGCGTCCATCGATCGCCAGGGCATGCTGCTGGTCGGTGGCTGGGCGGTCGCGATGGCGCACGTCAACGCCGTGCAGATCAGCCTGGTGTCCCACCAGGGCATCCGCCCGGTCGGCGATGCCAAGCTCGGCTGGCAGCGGCAGGATGTCGCGGGGGCCTTCCCATCCTATCCGGACAATCTGGAATCGGGCTTCACGCTGCTGATCCAGCTCGACCCGCGCGATCAGGTCGCGGCGGCGGTGCAGGCCAGGCTGGTGTGCGGCAACGGCTTTGCCATCGATGCGATCATCCCGATCGAGCGGATCGGCGCCTGGACGGATACCCCCCTGGGCGGCCTGCTGGCCCATGAGCGACGCAAGTCGGAGCCGGGAGCAGCGCCACAATCCAGCGCCGTCCCCGTCGTGCCGGCGGTGTTCCGCATGTTCTGCGATGAGGCCGTCCTGGGTCATGACGGATCGGTATCGGTGAACGGCTGGGCGGTCTGCGATCGCGGCGTCGCGCAGGTGCGCATCATGGTGGGCGACGACACGGTCGGGCTGGCGACGCTGGGCTATGAGCGGCCCGATGTCGGCGCGGCCTATGCCGAGGTGCCGTCGGCGGCCCTGTCCGGCTTCAAATTCAAGGGACGGCTGGACCGGCCGCTGGAAGGGGAGCATCGCGTCCGCGTGGTGGCGCGCGACACCCAGGGCCAGGAACGGGTCCAGGACGTCGCGGTCACCGTGGTCGCGCCCGCGGTGCCTCAGCCGCCGCCTGCCGCCACGCCACCGGCATCGCCCGAGCTGGATGCGGAATTCAAGTTCCAGCTGGACCTGCCGGTGGTGCAGGATGGCGTGGTGGCGGAGCCGATTACCGGCCGGCTGACCGTGGAAGGCTGGCTGCTGGCCCGCCATGGCGTCGCCAGCTTCATCGTCTACCTGGACGATCAGCGGCTCGGCGATGCGCATTACGGCCAGGCGCGGCACGATGTGGGCGCGGCCTTTCCCGACTGGCCCGATTCCGTGCGCAGCGGCTATGCGTTCCATTGCCCGCCGCGCAGCCTGCGTGATGGCGACCATACGGTCCGGCTGGAAATCATCGGCCAGACCGGTTTGAAGCTGGAACGGTCCTTCCGGGTCACCGTGGCCAGATCGGACGACAATATTGATACGATGTCGATCCGACGCAAGGTGGCGCGGCCGGAAACGGATCTGCTCGCGGGATTGCTGAACGCCCAGGGTTACCGCCCATCGTACCACCTGATCGTGCGCCAGAAGGGCAAGGCCGATCCCGCCGCGACGCGGGTGACGCTGCTGTCGCTCGCCGACCAGGTCTACGGGGACTGGACGGCCGCGATCCTGGCCGAGACGGCGGAGATCGCCACCGCCATCGAGGATCTGGTGGCGACGACGGTGCCCGAGCTGCGGCAGCGCTTCCAGATTCTCAGCCCGGCGGCCGGCGAGGTCTGGCAGGCGCCGTTGGCACAGTTGGCGGGTGAAACAAGCGGACGGCCGGTGCTGTATGGGCTGCTGAGTGCCGGGGACGAACTGGGCATCGACGCGCTGCTGCAATTCGCGGTCGCCGGCGCCATGAATCGCGGCGCGGACCTTCTGTATGCCGATGAGGTGCGGCTGAGCCCCGCGAGCCAGGAGCAGGAGCCGTTCTTCAAGCCGGACTATTCGCCCGACCTGCTGCTGTCGATGAACTATATCGGCCGGCCCTGGTTCGCCTCGGCCGCGCTGCTGGGCTCCACCGGCGGCACGGCGGCCAGCCTGGCGGTGGCGGGGGAATTCAACCTGCTGCTGCGCTGCGTGGACAAGGCGGCGGCGATCCACCATTTGCCATTACTGCTGTGCCAGCGGGGCATGGCCGCCACGGACGGGCCGGAGCTGGAGCAGGCCGCGCTGGAGTCGGCGATGGCGCGCGGCGGCACACCCAGCGAGGTGCGGCCCGGGGCGGTCGCTGGCACATGGCGAGTGCGGCGCACCCAGCCGGCCACCGGCAAGGTGTCGGTGATCATCCCGACCTGTGCCGCTCACGGCTATATCAAGACCTGCCTGACGACCTTCCGGGCGAACACCCGCTACAAGAACTATGAGCTGATCGTCATCGACAATATTCCTGCATCGCAATCGACCTGGAAGGAATGGATCGCGCAGAATGCCGACAAGGTCGTCGACATGCCCGACGCCTTCAACTGGTCCGTCTTCAACAACCGCGCCGCCGCGGTGGCGGATGGCGACTACCTGCTGTTTCTGAACGACGACATCGAGATCACGCAGGAAGACTGGCTGGATGTGCTGCTGGAGAACGCGCAGCGGCCGGAGGTCGGGCTGACCGGCCCGCGCCTGCTGTATCCCGATGGCAAGATCCAGCATGCCGGAATGTTCCTGGCCGAGAATGGAATCGGCCGCCATGCCTTCCGTTTCGCCGCGCCGGATGAGCCGGGATATTTCGGGCTCGCACAGGTCCAGCGCAATGTGATGGCCGTCACAGGCGCCTGCATGCTGGTTCGCCGCGACCTGTTCAACCGGCTCGGCGGTTTCGATGAGGAACACCAGATCGTCAACAACGACCTGGATTTCTGCCTGCGGGTCCATAAGGCCGGCCTGCTGACCGTCTACACGCCGCACGCGACATTGACGCATCACGAACTGGCCAGCCGGGCCGGCTTGAAGGACGTATTCAACAACGAGCAGTTCGATTCCGCCTGGCGCACGACATTTGCCTTGGGCGATCCGTATTTCAGCCCCCGCCTGTCGCGCCGCTCGGACGATGTCTGCCCCGACGAGGAGGCGGTGCAGTGGGTTACCCCCGGCGCCCCGCTGTTCCGCGTCGAGGATATTCGCCGCATCCTGGTGGTGAAGCTCGACCATATCGGCGACTTTGTCACCGCGCTGCCGGCGATTCGCCGCCTGAAGCAGAGCTTTCCCCGCGCGCGGATCACCGTGCTGGCTGGCCCGGCCTCAAAGGCGTTCGTCCCGCTGGAGCAGTCGATCGACGAATTCATTCCGTTCGCCTTCTTCCATGCCCGGTCCCAGCTGGGTGAGCGGGAGCTGACGAAGGAGGATTTTGAGGCACTTGCGGAACAGTTGCGACCGTACCGATTCGACCTGGCGATCGATCTGCGCAAGCACCCGTCGACCCGCGACGTGCTGAAATATACCGGCGCCCGGTTCCTCGCCGGCTATGATTACCAGGGACAGTTCCCCAACCTGGATATCGCACTGGATTGGGACGGCGACCGGCGGCTGCAGCGCAAGCGCAGCCATGTCATCGACGACCTGATTGCCCTGGTCGATGCGGTGCATCACGCCACCGAATCCGATCGCGTCCTGATGCAGCCGCAGCCTCAGCCGATCCCGTTGGCCGATCTGCCGGACGACGTGCGGGCGCTGTTCGACAAGCCGGTGGTGGCGATCCATCCGGGGGCCGGCAATGTCACCAAGCAGTGGCCGACCGCCTATTTCCTGGCACTGATCGAACTGCTGATCAGCCGGCACGGCGTCAACGTGCTGATGGTCGGCGGCCCCGACGAGGTAGAGGTCGTGGAGGAACTGCTGGCCGCGGCACGATACCCGAAGGCGATGGCCTCGATGGCCGGCAAGTCCCCGCTATCATCGTTGCCGGGACTGCTGCTGCGCTGTGCGGTCTATATCGGCAATGACAGCGGACCCAAGCACATTGCCGCGGCGGCCGGGGTGCCGACCATCGGGATTCATTCCGGCGTCGTCGATCCGGTGGAATGGGGTCCGCTGGGCACGCAGGCGATCGCCCTGCGCCGGAACATGACCTGTGCCCCGTGCTACCTGGCGAGCGCCGCGGACTGCACGCGCGGCCTGGCCTGCCTGCAGCACCTGGATGTGAACGAGGTCTATCGGGCCGCGTTGACCTTGCTGCAACCGGTGCTCGCGCTGCGCGGCGACGCGCCGCCGGCGACGGAACCGGTCCTGGCGCCGCCGAACGGCGACCAACCCGCTGCCGCTCGGGTGCCAGCGGGACCGCCAGCGGAACCATCAGCCGGGCCGCCAGCCAGACCGAAAGTGGCGAAACGCCGAGCACGGGGGAAACCAGCGCCATGACGCATGGTGGGAATGAAGGTGACCACGCGGTTCTGGCGCGTGCCGTCGATCTGGCGGAGCAGGCGGGTAAACTGATCATGACCATCCGCGACGGCGGCTTCGCGGTGCGGCGCAAAGCCGACGATTCGGTCGTGACAGAGGCCGATCAGGCCTCCGAATCACTGATCCTGGCCGGGCTGCGAGAGGCCTTCCCGGGTTGCGTGGTGGTCGCCGAGGAGGAGGTGGCGGCCGGGGCGGTCCCCGCCGCGGCGGCAGAGTTCTGGCTGGTCGATCCGTTGGACGGCACCAAGGAGTTCAGTTCCGGCGGTCGGGATTTCGCGGTGAATATCGGTCTGGTCCGCAACGGCTGCCCCGTGCTGGGCGCCGTGGGCGTGCCGGCCACCGGCGAGGTGTTCAGCGGTATCGTCGGTGTCGGAGCCTGGTTGAGAAAAGGGGCGGTGACCACGCCGATTCACGCACGCGTGCCGCCGCCCGAGGGGCTGACCGTCGTGTCCAGCCGCCATCATGGCGACCAGGCGCGTCTGGACGCCTACCTCGCCGGCCGGCCGGTGGCACGGTCGGTGAATTTCGGCTCCAGCCTGAAATTCTGCCGGCTCGCTCAGGGGGAAGCGGATTTGTACCCGCGTTTCGGCCGCACCATGGAGTGGGACACCTGTGCCCCGCAGGCGGTGCTGGAAGCCGCTGGCGGATCAGTGGAGACCATGGACGCGACACCGCTGCGCTACGGCAAGCCGGGCTGGGACAATCCGCACTTCGTCTGCTGGGGGCGGCGGGCCTGACCCGGCTGGTCGGCACGGATGGCTGGTTCCCATATCGGGTTTCACGCAACCGCCTCCGTTGACCTCTCTCCCGGCCTGATCCAGCTTGGCGCCCTTTGGGGGAGTCCGGACAGAATGGCCAATGACTATACCGTCGGCGATCTTGTCGCCGAGTTTCTGGCGGCATGCGGCGTCACCACCGTGTTCGGCATCGCATCCGTGCACAATATTCCGATGCTGGACGGAATCGGCCGGCGCAATGCCATTCGCTTCGTCATGACCCGCGGCGAGTTGGGCGGCGCCCACATGGCCGACGGCTATGCGCGCGTGGCGCAAAGCCTGGGCGTGATCATCTCCTCGACCGGGCCGGGCGCGGCCAACACGATCGGCGGCCTGATCGAAGCGCGGTTCGCCGGCTCGCCGGTGCTGCACATCACCGGCCAGACCGCGACCAAATTCGCCGATCGCGGCCTGGGCACCGTCCACGACGCCTATGACCAGCTCGGCATGATGGCCTCGGTCTGCAAGTCGGCCTATCGGATCAGGGCGGCGCACCACGCGCTGGGTGTGCTGACCCAGGCGGCGACCGAGGCGCTGACGCCGCCGATGGGGCCGGTCAGCGTGGAAGTGCCGATCGACGTCCAGCGGGTGAAGATCGAGCGTCCGGCGATGCTGGACAATTTCGTCCTGCCGCTGCCACCGCCGCGCACGCCCTCCGACAGCGAGCTGGATGAACTGGCCGAACGCGTGCTTGCCGCCAGGCGCCCGATGCTGTGGCTGGGCAATGGCGCCAAGGGCGCCGGCGGACCGGCGGCGAAGCTGCTGGATCTCGGCTTCGGCATGGTCAGCAGCTTCAACGGCCGCGGCACCGTGCCGGAGACGCACCCCCGCAACCTGGGCGGCCTGACTGGCACCGGGATGCCGATCATCACCGACTTCTACAAGACGGTGGATCTGTGCCTTGTCGTCGGCTGCCGCCTGCGCGGCCACGAAACGAACGACTTCAACGTGCAGCTGCCGGCGAACATCGTTCAGATCGACTCCGATCCGATGGCGAATGGCCGCACCTATCCGAACCAATATTTCGTCTGCGGCGATGCAAACGCCACCCTGGCGGGGCTGCTGCGGCGGATCGACGGCAAGCTGGGCATCGCGTCCGGCTATCCCAGGGAATTCGAGCAATTGAAGCGCGACGCGCAGGCTGCGTTCCTGGACACGCTGGGCGTCTACGGGTCGTTCCCGGCGCAACTCCGGAAAGTGATGCCCGAAGATGCGATCTGGGCGCGTGACGTGACCCAGAACAACACCACCTGGGGCAACCGCGTCTTTCCGCTGAATGCGCCGAACCAGAACGTCTATCCGGTCGGCGCCGGCATCGGGCAGGGGCTGTGCCTGGGCATCGGCGCCGCCGTGGCGGCCGGTGATCGCAAGACGGTCGTCATGACGGGCGATGGCGGCTTCTACCTGAATGTCGGGGAACTCTGGACGGCGGTCCAGGAGAACCTGAACATGGTGGTGGTGGTGATGAACGACCGCGGCTATGGCGTCATCAAGCGGATTCAGGATGCCACCGCCCAGGGCCGCCGCTATTATGCCGACCTGACCGGGCCGGAATTGTCGAAGCTCGCGGCGCTGTCGGACATCCCGTATTTCCGGGTCGAGCAGGCGGATGCCTTCGGTCCGACCGTTGCCAAGGCGATGGCGATCCACGGCCTGACGATCGTCGAGGTGGACATGACCAGGGTCGGTGAATTCCCGCCCTATTACCCGTTCAACCAGCTTCCGAAGCAGCCGGCCTGACGCGACCGGATGCCGCGCGCCGGGCTGGGCCTGATTGCCCTCTTGCTGCTCGCCTTCCTCTGCAGTGAGGACCGACGCCGCATTCCCTGGCGTACCGTGCTGTGCGGTGTCGGTCTGCAGCTGGGTTTCGCGCTGCTGCTGCTGCGCGTGCCCGGCGCGGACCGGATCATGATCGGCCTCAACGACGCGGCAAATGCGCTGCATGCGGCCACCTTGGCGGGCACGCAGTTCGTCTTCGGTTATCTGGGCGGCGGCGCGCCCGCGTTTGCCGAGACGCATCCCGGTGCCAGCTTCATCCTGGCGTTTCAGGCATTGCCGCTGGTGCTGACGATCAGCGCGCTGGCATCGCTGTTGTTTCACTGGGGCATCCTGCAGCACGTCACGGCCGGTTTCGCCTGGCTTCTCCGCCGCGTCATGGGCGTCGGCGGGGCGCTCGGCCTGGGCGCCGCCGTCCACATCTTCGTGGGCATGGTGGAAGCGCCGCTGCTTGTCCGGCCCTATCTGTTGCGAATGCAACGAGGCGAGCTGTTCGCGCTGATGACCTGCGGCATGGCTGGCGTCGCTGGCACGGTGATGGTCATATATGCCTCCTTCCTGGCGCCGCTGGTGCCGCATGCGCTGGGCCATATTCTGGCGGCCTCCGTCATCAGTACGCCGGCGGGGTTGGCGGTGGCGGCGCTGATGGTGCCGTTCGGGCCGTCGGGCCGTGATGAGGGACGGCTGGTGATCGAAGATCCGCCGGTGTCCGCTATCGATGCGCTGGTGAAAGGGACGCTGGACGGGATTCCGATCCTGGCTTCCATCGTCGCCGTGCTGATCGTCACCATCGCCGTCGTGGCGCTGGCCAACATGGCGCTGGGTCTGCTGCCGGCGGTGGGGGGCGAGGCGATCACGCTGGAGCGGATTTTCACGGTGCCGTTCCGGCCGGTGATGTGGCTGATCGGCGTGCCCTGGACGGAGACGGCGGCGGCGGCCGCCCTGATGGCGACCAAGACTGTGCTGAACGAATTCGTCGCCTACCTGCACTTCTCCTCGCTGCCGGCCGACGCATTCTCCCCGCGCACGCGGATCATCCTGACCTATGCGCTGTGCGGCTTCGCCAATTTCGGCAGTCTGGGGATCATGATCGGCGGGCTGGGGGCGATGGTGCCGTCGCGCAGGGCGGAGGTGGTGGCGCTGGGGCCGCGAACGATCCTGTCGGGCACGATCGCCACGTGCATGAGCGGCGCGGTGGCTGGGGCCTTGCTGGGATAGGGTGTGTCGGCGTGGTCCAACGACCCCATGAGTTGAAGGCGCGGTTCATACCCTCCGGCCGCCGGCCCCAGGCGGTCGTGCCCTGGCTGGCCGAAGGCGGAAGGCGCGCGCTCAGGCGGCGGCGCGTAACGCGGCGGCGCGCACATCGTCGCCCACCCCGGACTCGAAGCTGGCGAAATTGTCCTCGAACCGCTTGATCAGTTGCTGTGCCGTGCGGTCATAGGCGGCCTTGTCGGCCCAGGCCTGGCGCGGGTCCAGCACCTCATCGGGGATGCCGGGCACGTGGGCGGGGATGTTCAGGCCGAAGAACGGTTCCTTCCGGAATTCCATCCCGTTCAGCGACCCGTCCAGCGCCCGGGTCAGCAGCGCCCGCGTGTGCTTGATGCTCATGCGGCTGCCGGTGCCATACGCACCGCCGCTCCAGCCGGTATTGACCAGCCAGCAGGTGGCATTGTGGCGCTTCATCAGCTCCGCCAGCATCCGGCCATAGACCTCGGGGTGGCGCGGGATGAACGGATGGGCGAAGCAGGTGCTGAACACCGCCCTCGGCTCCTTGCCCAAGCCCTTTTCGGTGCCGGCGACCTGCGCGGTATAGCCGGACAGGAAGTGATACATCGCCTGGGCCGGGGTCAGCCGGGCGATCGGGGGCAGCACGCCGAAGGCGTCGCAGGTGAGCATGACGATGTTCTTCGGCTGCCCGCCGCGACCCGACAGCTCGACATTCGGGATGAACTCGACCGGGTAGCAGGACCGCGTGTTTTCGGTCAGCGTGGCATCCTTCAGGTCCAGCACGCCGTGTTCGTTGGCGACCACGTTTTCCAGCACGCATCCAAAACGGTTGGTCGCGGCCCAGATTTCGGGTTCGGCTTCCTGCGACAGGTTGATCACCTTGGCGTAGCAGCCGCCTTCCACGTTGAAGACCCCGTTCTCACCCCAGCCATGCTCATCGTCGCCGATCAGGCGGCGCTGCGGGTCGGAGGACAGCGTGGTCTTGCCGGTGCCGGACAGGCCGAAGAACAACGCCACGTCACCGCCCTTGCCGATATTGGCGGAGCAGTGCATCGGCATCACGCCCTTTGCCGGCAGCAGCCAGTTCATTACGGTGAAGATCGATTTCTTTACTTCGCCGGCGTACTCGGTGCCGGCGATGAGAATGAATTTCTGCTCGAACGACAGGGCGATGGTGGTGGAGGAGCGGACGCCGTCCACTTGCGGATCGGTGTGGAACAGCGGCGCGTGCAGGATGACATAGTCTGGCTCGAAACCCGCCAGATCCGCGGCCGGCGGGCGGATGAACATGTTGCGGGCGAACAGGGCGTTCCACGCCTGGGTGGTCACCAGCCGGACGCGTACGCGATGCGCCGGGTCGGCACCCGCGTACAGATCCTGCACGAACAGGTCCTGCCCCTGCAAATAGGCCTGAACCCGGCCCTTCAGCGCGTTGAAGCGCTCGACCGACAGCTTCTGGTTGATCTTGCCCCACCAGATATCCTTGGTGACCGACGGTTCATCGACGACGAACTTGTCCTGGACGGAACGGCCGGTATGCACACCGGTTTCCACCATCAACGCGCCATCCAGGGACAGGCGGCCTTCGCCGCGGCGGATGGCCTCGGTGACCAGGGCGGTGGTGGTCTGGTTGGCATGGACGGGGCGCGAGGCCTGGACGCCGGTGCCGCCGAGCGCGGCTTTGGCGCTGGTTTTCCAGTTGGCGTGAGACGCGTGCGAGTCGTTCAAGTTCGGTTTCCTGCCCTTAGCCAGAATAAACAATACGGGGCGTTCGCGGGCCTGCCCGTTTCCACGGCAGGCGCCGCGTGGCCCCTGGGATTGCTCAAATTCTAGGACCTGGACCGGTCCGCGTCCACCTGTTTGGGGAGTGGTTCGAACCGGAAGCCGGGGCGCTTGCCATCGGTCGGGGGCCGGCGCATAGCCGCCGGATCGAACAGTCCGCCGAACGGGAGAGCGTCCATGTCCGTCCGCATCGTCGATGTCCGGGAGGTGACGCAGCCGATCGCCTCCGCCATCCGCAACGCCTATATCGATTTTTCGAAGATGACCACCAGCCTGGTCGCCGTCGTTACCGATGCGGTGCGCGACGGACGGCGTGTCGTCGGCTACGGCTTCAACTCCAACGGCCGCTACGGGCAGGGCGGGCTGATCCGGGACCGTTTCGCGCCGCGCATCCTGGAGGCGGCCGCGGACTCGCTGCTGGACGCCAGCGGGACCAACCTGGATCCGGATCGGGTCTGGGCGGCGATGATGGTCAATGAGAAGCCGGGCGGCCACGGCGAACGGTCCGTCGCGGTGGGAACCATCGACATGGCGGTATGGGACGCGGTGGCGAAGATCGCCGGCAAGCCGTTGTTCCGTCTGCTGGCGGAGCGGCACGGCGTCACCGCCGATCCGCGCGTCTTCGTTTACGCGGCGGGCGGGTATTACTATCCCGGCAAGCAGATCGAGGGGCTGCGCGCCGAGATGCGCAGCTATCTGGATCGCGGCTACACCGTCGTGAAGATGAAGATCGGCGGCGCCCCGATCGAGGAAGACCGGCGGCGGATCGAGGCGGTGCTGACCGAAATCGGCGGCCAGGCGCGGCTGGCGGTGGATGCCAATGGCCGCTTCGACCTGGAAACCGCGATCGCCTATGCCCGGATGCTGCGGGACTATCCATTGTTCTGGTACGAAGAGGCCGGTGATCCGCTGGACTATGCGCTGCAGGCGGCGCTGGCGGATTTCTATCCCGGTCCGATGGCGACCGGCGAAAACCTGTTCAGCCACCAGGACGCGCGCAACCTGCTGCGCTATGGCGGCATGCGGCCGGATCGCGACTGGCTGCAGTTCGACTGCGCGCTGTCCTATGGTTTGTGCGAATATCAACGGACCCTCGCGGTGCTGAAGGCCGCCGGCTGGTCGCCGTCGCGCTGCATCCCGCATGGCGGGCACCAGATGTCGCTGAACATCGCCGCCGGCCTGGGGTTGGGCGGCAACGAAAGCTATCCGGACCTGTTCCAACCCTATGGCGGCTTTCCGGACGGTGTGCGGGTCGAGGGCGGCCACATCACCATGCCGGAGCTGCCGGGCATCGGCTTCGAGGGCAAATCGGACCTGATCCGGGTCATGCGGGAGCTGGCGGCATGACCTATCCGACGCATCTGCTGCCGACCACGGTGGTTGGCAGCACGCCGCAGCCCAGTTGGCTGGTGGATCGCGCTACGCTGCATCAGCACGGTGTCCCGCGCGTGCACGCCCACGATATGTGGCGGGTGCCCGACGATCTGCTGGAGCAGGCGCAGGACGACGCCACCATCCTGGCCATCCGCGCAATGGAGCGGGCTGGTATCGACATCATCACCGACGGGGAAATCCGGCGGGAAAGCTATTCCAGCCGGTTCGCCCTGGCGCTGGACGGCATCGACGCGGAGCGGCCGGGCGAGGTGACCTCGCGCGCCGGGCGGGTGACCCGCGTGCCGCGCGTCGTCGGTTCCATCCGCCGCAGCCGCGACGTGGAGACCCGGGATGCCCGGTTCCTGTGTGCGAACACGGAGCGCGCGACGAAGATCACGCTGCCCGGTCCGTTCACCCTGTCACGCCAGGCGCGCAACGAGTTCTACCGCGACGAGGAAGAACTGGTGATGGCCTACGCGGTCGCGGTGAACGAGGAGCTGCGGGCGCTGAAGGCGACCGGCGTCGATGTCGTGCAACTGGACGAACCCTGGGTGCGGCAGGATCCCGACGCGGCGATGCGCTATGCCGTTCCGGCGATCAACCGGGCGCTGGACGGGATCGAGGGGCCGACCGTCGTGCATCTGTGCTTCGGCTATGCCGCTGTCGTTTCCGAGAAGCCCAGCGGCTACAGTTTCCTGGCGGAGCTGGCGGATACGACCGCGGCGCAGATTTCCATCGAGGCGGCGCAGCCGCGCCTGGATCTGGGCGTATTGCGGGACCTGTCCGGCAAGACGGTGATGCTGGGCGTGCTGGACCTGGGCGATCCGGTGGCGGAAACGCCGGCGGTCGTTGCCGACCGGATTCGGACGGCGCTGCGGTTCGTGCCGGCGGAGCGGCTGGTGCCGGCGCCGGATTGCGGCATGAAATACCTGCCGCGCGATCTGGCCTTCGACAAGCTGCGCGCGCTGGCCGAAGGGGCGGCGATCGTCCGGCACGAGCTGGCCGGGTAACCGGCCTGTGATCCCGCGCGTCCATGGGCGAACATGTTTCAATCGTCATCACGGACACCAGGACCCGGCCGCAGTCGGCTGAAAAAGCGTGGTCCTAAACTGTAATTTTCCCAAACCGAGCACGGGTGTTGGGCCTTCGTCCGAGATGACGGCGGGGCGGTCCCGGAACGCCGGCAGCCTAACGCGTGAGCGTCCGCATCGAGGCGGGCTGGCCGGGCAGCGTCATGGCCGGGCCGACCTGGGTCGGCTTGCCGTTGCTGATCCGGAACACCTGCAGCGTCTTGTCGATATAATTGCCGACATAGACATGCTCACTGTCCGGGCTGAACACGATACCCTCGGGCAGGCGGCCCAGCGGCGCGTGACCGGTGACGCTGGGAACGCCGTTCGGGCCGATGGTCATGATCACCAGCTCGCCGCCCTTGGTCTTGAACCAGTCGCTATCCTTGGCGCCGGAGCCCAGGATCAGCGCTGCCGCCAGCAGCTTGCCATTCGGTGCGATGGTGAAACCCTCAGGCCCGGCGCCGGGCGCGGTGATGCCGGTGACGTGCGGATGCGGGCCGGTCGCCTCGATCACCGTGAGTGCATCGGCATTGTTCTTCCCCGCGCCGGTTCCCGAGGCGATCACGTGGCGCCCGTCCGGGGTGATGTCCAGGTTGTAGGGATTGAACGCCGCCGGAATGTCCAGCGTCTTGTCATAGGTGACTTTCTGGCCGTCGATGTTCAGCACGCCGACCTTGTTCGCCAGGTTCAGCGCCACGAAGGCGCGCTTGCCGTCCGGCGTGATCACCACTGCCGAGGCTTCCTGCTCCAGCGGCACATCGCCCAGGGCGGTGACCTTCCCGTTGGCGATCGACAGGACCGAGACGCTCTTGCCCGCTCGGTTTGCCACCAGCGCGAGATCGCCCTTATGCGCGATCGCCAGGCCGGACGGCTGCTGGCCGACGGCCACGGTATCGACCAGCTTCGGCGGGTTGGCCGTGAGATCGATCACATAGACCTTGTTATCCGGTGTCATCTTCCAGGCCGACCCATCCTGGGTGGCGACCACCGAATTCGCCACCAGGCCCAGCTTGCCGTCGCGCGTGATCTGCAGGTTCGTCGGCGGCCCCAGCAGCGAGTTCATCAGCGGCAGCGACCCCCTGATCCGCGGATGCGCGGGGTCGGAGATATCCATCACCAGCACCGCGTCATGGCCGGATGGTCCATTCACCGCGCCATTGGCATCATAGGTGACCTTCTGGTCGAGCCCGACCAGCACGTCGCTGGTGCCGGCCATCGCCGGCACGATGACCATCGCACCGGCCATGGCCAGTGCCGCGCGAATCAGCATCACTGTATCCTCCCTGCATTATCGTTGCGCTCACGCTAGGCCAAGGGGCACCCGCGGCGCAACCTTGACGGTGCGGGGTTCGGGTGCGACCGTCCGGAAAACGGAGGAACCGATGAAATTCGGCGTGTTCTATGAGCATCAACTGCCGCGTCCCTGGACGCCGAACAGCGAATACGAGCTGTTCCAGAATTCCCTCGCGCAAGTCGAACTCGCCGACCGGCTTGGCTATGATTACATCTGGGAAGTCGAGCACCATTTTCTCGAGGAATATTCCCACAGCGCCTCGCCGGAGGTGTTCCTGGCCGCGGCCAGCCAGCGGACCACGAATATCCGGCTGGGCCATGGCATCATCCAATTGACGACCAACCAGCCGCACCGCGTGGCGGAGCGGGTGGCGACACTGGACCTGGTCTCCGGCGGGCGCGTCGAGCTGGGCATGGGGGAAGGCGCCGGGCCGGCGGAACTGCACCCGTTCAATGTCCGCGTGCGCGACAAGCGGGACCGGTGGGAAGAGGCGGTGCAGGCCATCATCCCGATGTTCACCCGGGACAGCTGGGAATTCCACGGCAAGTACCACGACTTCCCGGCCCGCAACGTCGTGCCGAAGCCGTATCAGAAGCCGCATCCGCCGCTCTGGGTCGCCTGCTCCAACATCCGCACCATCGCCGAGGCGGGGCAATGGGGCATGGGTGCGCTGGGCTTCAGCTTCGTCTCCCCCGACGCCGCCAAGGCCTGGGTGCATCGCTACTACAACACCTTCCTGCACCGGCCGCGCCGGCTGGCGGATTATGCGACAAACCCGAACATCGCCATCGTCAACGGCTTCATGTGCGCCCGCACCGATGAGGAAGCGCTGGAGAAGGCCTCCGGCTGGACCTTTTTCATCTTCGCGCTGTCCTATTACGGCCGGAAGGGCGTCGACGCGCCCGGCCAGGGCAATCTGTGGGACGAGTATCAGGATTGGCGGAGGACCGAAAAGGCGCAGGCGGCGCTGCGCAACGGCCTGATCGGATCGCCTGAAACCATCCGCCGGCGGCTGCGGCAATTCGCCGATGCGCATGTCGACCAGGTGATCCTGCTGAACCAGGCCGGCAAGACGACGCACCAGGATATCTGCGACAGCCTGGAACTGTTCGCGAAAGAGGTGATGCCGGAGTTCCACGCGCGCGAGGCCGAACACCAGATGTGGAAGCGCGACGTGCTGAACGGGCTGACGGTGCTGGAGGAACTGGATACCGATCCGTACGACCTGTACGCCCATCAGAACGAGGACATCGTCCGTCTGACGCCGGAGCAACTGAAGCAACGCATGGCGGAGAAGGAGAAAGCGGCCGCCGCATCCTGACAGGAGGAGACGCAGCATGGATGGGATATCGAACAGCCCGTACCGGTATATCGAGGCCCAGCGGATCGCCGGTTCCCTGGGCGCCGAGATCAGCGGCGTGAACCTGGCCGAGGACCTGCCGCCAGAGGTGCTGGCGGAGATCCGCAAGGCGCTGCTGGACCATCTGGTGATCTTCTTTCGCGACCAGGACATGACGCCCGACCGGCTGCTGCGCTTCGCCCGCAACTGGGGGGAGATCCACCGCCACCCCTATATCGCCGGCATGCCGGACTATCCGGATGTGCTGGAGTTGAACAAGAAGGCCGGTGACAAGCGCAATTTCGGCGGCGACTGGCACACCGACCAGATGTTCGCGCCCCGGCCGGCCATGGGCACCATGCTGTGGGCGAAACAGGTGCCATCGGCCGGCGGGGATACGCTGTTCGCCAACATGTATCTCGCCTACGAAACGCTGTCCCCCGGCATGAAGGCGTTGATCGCCGATATCCGCGGCATGTGCGTCGGCGACAAGAAGAGAAGCGGCGCCACGCGCGCGGCGGTGAACGCGGCCACCATCTCCATGACGACGCTGGAGCCCCCGCCGGACATGCCGCGTGTCTCGCCGCATCCGCTGGTGCGCACGCATCCCGAGACGGGGCGCAAGTCGCTGTACATCGGCGGCCATGTCCATTACCTGGAGAACATGACGCCGGAAGAAAGCGCGCCGCTGATCGATTATCTGCATGCGCATTCCGTCCGGCCCGAGTTCACCTGCCGGTTCCGCTGGGGGCAAGGATCGCTGGCCTTCTGGGATAATCGCTGCACACAGCATTTCGCGATCAACGACTACCCTGCCGGGACGCGCATCATGCACCGCGTGACGGTCTGCGGCGACGAGCCTTATTGACGGAGAACAAACGTGCGCCAGATGGTCATGGTGGGCTTCCTGCAAGCCCAGAATTGTACGAACCTGGTCAGCTCCTGGCGCCATCCGGAGTCCCGGAAGGATTCAACGAGCGCGGATTATTACCGGACCATCGGCCGCGTGCTGGAGGAAGGGAAATTCCAGGTCGCCTTCTTCGATGACCGGCTGGCGATGCCGGATCTGTTCAACAACGACCACGCCCACACCGTCCAGCATGGCATACGCTGCGTAAAGATGGACCCGATCACCGTGCTGACGGTGATGGGCATGGCCACCAGCCGGCTGGGCCTGGGCGCCACCCGCTCCACCACCTATTACGAACCCTTCGACGTGGCGCGTACCTTCGCCACGCTTGACCTGATGACCGACGGGCGCGCGGCCTGGAACGTCGTCACCTCCATGAACGATCGCGAAGCCCAGAACATGGGCCGCGACGACCACATGGAACACGATTCCCGCTACGACCGGGCGGACGAGTTCGTGGAAGTGGTGATGGGCCATTGGAATTCGTGGAAGGACGACGCCGTCGTCCAGGATCGCGAGACCGGCCTGTTCGCGCACCCCGAGATGGTGCGGCGGCTGGATCACAACGGCAAATACTTCAAGTCCCGCGGTCCGTTCACCGTGCCGCGGTCGAAACAAGGCCATCCGGTGCTGATCCAGGCCGGGCAGAGCGGCCGTGGCAAGGCATTCTGCTCCCGCTGGGGGGAGCTGGTGTTTTCCGGGTCCCCGGCGTCGCTGGAACACGGCCGGGAGATCTACCGCGAACTGAAGGACGGCGCGGCGAGCTTCGGCCGCGATCCGGATCACATCAAGGTCGCGCCGTCCGCCTATATCATCACCGCCGCCACCAAGATGGAGGCCGAGGACAAGATGGCGCTGGTGGACACGCTGGCGACCGATGAGGACGCGTTGTCGCTGCTGTCGGAGGCGATGAATTTCGATTTCGGCAGCAAAGGCATCGACGAACCCTTCACGGACGAGGAGCTCGACAGCATCTCCGGCACGCAGTCGATGCGGGACCGCGTGCTGCGCGCCAGCGGGCTGCGGAATCCCACGCCGCGCGACTTCGTCAAGTTCAGCCACCGTGCCCGGCCGAACAAGCCGTTCGTCGGCGGACCGAAGGAAATCGCCGACGGGCTGGAGGAGTGGTTCACCACCGGCATCTGCGACGGCTTCGTGATCGCCGCCACGCATGTGCCGGGTGCCTATATGGATGTCGTGCAGCACGTCATTCCGGAACTGCAGCGGCGTGGACTGTACCACAAGGACTATGAGGGCGAGACCCTGCGCGAAAACCTCGGCCTGCCCATCCCGAAGGCGGTGTGGTGATGAAGCTCGGCCTTTCCATCGGCTATTCCAAGGCCCATATGGACCTGCCGGTCGCGCTGGTGCAGCGCGCCGAGGAACTTGGTTACGATTCCGTCTGGTCCGCCGAGGCATATGGCTCCGACGCTGTCACGCCGCTGGCGTTCCTGGCCGCTGTGACGAAGCGCATCCGCCTGGGCACCGGCATCATGCAGCTGGCCGCGCGTATGCCGGCCAATGCCGCGATGTGCGCCGGCACCGTGGATGCGCTGGCCGGCGGCGGCCGCTTCATCGCCGGCCTGGGCGTCTCCGGCCCGCAGATCGTCGAAGGCTGGTATGGCCAGCCCTGGGGTCGGCCCTATTACCGCCTGAAGGACTATGTGGCCATCATGCGCAAGATCTTCGCGCGCGAGGAGCCGGTGACGCATGACGGGAAGGAGATCAGCCTGCCCTATACCGGTCCGGGCGCGGCCGGTGTCGGCAAGCCGCTGAAATCGATCCTGCACATGAACCCCGCCATCCCGATCTATCTGGCCACCGGGAACGAATCGACAGTGAAACTGACCGCCGAGGTCGCCGATGGCTGGCTGCCGATGGGGTTCGTGCCCGGCTGCATGAAGGAATACGGTCCGTGGCTGGAAGAAGGGTTCCGCCGCGCTGGCAACGGCAAGAGCATGAAGGATTTCGAGATCCAGGCATCGATCCATGTCGAGGTCGGCAGCGACGTCAAGGCGGCGCTGGCGAAGCTGAAGCCGGAGGTGGCGCTGTATGTCGGCGGCATGGGCCACCGCGACAGGAATTTCCACAAGGACCAGATGATCCGCCGTGGCTTCGCGGAGGCGGCGGACCGCATCCAGGAGCTGTATCTGGCGCACCGCAAGGAAGAAGCCATCGCCGCCGTGCCCGACGAATGGGTCGACATGAAATCGCTCGTTGGCCCTCCCGCCCGGATCAAGGAACGCTTCAAGGCGTGGGAAGATTCGGGTGCCACCAGCCTGACCGTCCGATCCCGCCAGCCCGAGGCGATCGAGGTGATGGCGCAGGCCGCCAGATTGAACTGACAGGCCCCGAACGAGACGCGCCCGCACCGGACCCGAAAAATCAGGGTGGGCAAAATCAGGGAGGAAGGCATGCGCTTTACCGGGAAAATCGCGTTGATCACCGCCGCGGCCAACGGGATCGGTCGCGCCACCGCTGAGATCATGGCGCGGGAAGGTGCGACGCTGATCTGTGTCGATAATCATCCAGAACGTCTCGACACGGCGCTGAAGGCCCTCGGTCCCAACGCGCATGGCCAGCTCTGCGACGCGCTGGACCAGGCGCAGGTCGACGCCGTGGTCGGCTCCGCCATGAAGCAGTTAGGGCGTATCGATATCCTGGTGAATGCCGTCGGCGGCAGCACGATCATCGCCAGGCCGTCCGCGAATGTGGAGGAGCATTCGCTGGACGACTGGCAGCGTATCATCAACTTCAACCTGAACGGCACGTTCCTGTTCACGCATGCGGTCGTGCCGGTCATGAAACGACAAAGATCGGGCAAGATCGTCAACCTGGCCTCGATCGCCGGGCGAGGCCGCAGCGTCGCCAGCGGCAGCGCCTATGCAGCGGCCAAGGGCGGCATCATCGCGTTCACCAAGAAGCTCTCCTATGAGCTGGGTCCGTTCGGCATCACCATCAACGCCATCGCGCCGAGCCTGACATTGACGGAGCGGATCACGCCGCATTGGAACCAGCGGTCGCCGGAATCCCAGGCGGCGCAGATCGAATCGACGCCGTTGCGGCGCGTGGCGCAGGCATCGGACCAGGCGAACGTCATCTGCTTCCTGGCGTCCTCGGACGCGGATTTCGTCACCGGCCTGACGATCGACGTCACTGGCGGGCAATAGTCCCGTGACCGGGTTCGAGCCGATCGAGACGGCCAGCGCCGTGCGTGATGAGCAGGACCGCGCACGGCTTTCCCAAATCGCTCTGGATATCCAATCGGATCCGGAGACGGATGCGCGGCGGGCGGTCCTGGAATCCTGACCCGCGCTGGACCGGCACCGTCTCCGCCGCTATATCCGCGAGCGCATAACTCGACCGGCCGTTCAAAGGAGCGCCCCGCTATGTCCGCCCCCGCTATGTCCGCCACGGGATTGACCCGCCCGACCGCCGCGACGCCGCGCCACGCGCAGATGCTGATCGGCGGCAACTGGGTCGATGCGCTGTCCGGCAGGACGCTGACAGTGGAGAATCCCGGCCGTCGCACGGTGATCGCCACGATCCCGCAGGGCAATGCCGCGGATGTCGCCCTGGCGGTGGATACCGCCCAGGCGGCGCTGCCGGCCTGGAGCAAGGTGCCGCCCCGCCAGCGGGGTCGTATGCTGCTGCGTGTGGCCGAGGCGATGGAGGCGCGGATCGAGGAACTCGCCCACATCATTGCCGAGGAAACCGGCAATGCCATCCGCACCCAGGCTCGGCCGGAAGCCACGCTGACCGCCGATATCTTTCGCTACTTCGCCGGGCTGGGCGGCGAGCTGAAGGGCGAGACCATCCCGCTGGGCGAGCACGTGCTGAGTTACACGCGACGCGAGCCGCTGGGCGTCGTCGGCGCCATCATCCCCTGGAACGCGCCGGTGCTGCTGGGCGCGCTGAAGATCGCCCCGGCGCTGGTCGCCGGCAACACGCTGGTGCTGAAGGCGGCCGAGGACGCGCCACTGGGCGTATTGTTCATGGCGCGGGTCTGCCAGGAATTCCTGCCGCCGGGCGTACTGAACGTGCTGACCGGCACCGGCGAGGAATGCGGCGGGCCATTGGCGAAACATCCGGCGATCCGGAAACTGTCCTTCACCGGCTCGACCGAGGTCGGCAAGATCATCATGCACGCGGCGGCGGAGCGGATCGTTCCGGTCTCGCTGGAACTGGGCGGCAAGAGCCCGTCCATCGTCTACCCGGACGCGAATGAGGACTGGGTGGTGGACGGCGTGATCTCCGGCATGCGGTTCACCCGGCAGAGCCAGTCCTGCACGGCGGGGTCCCGCTTGTTCCTGCATCAGGACATTTTCGACAGCTTCCTCGACACGCTGACGAAGAAGACGCAGGCGCTGAAGCTGGGCGATCCGCTGGACGAAAGCAGCGACATCGGCGCCATCATCAATGAAAAGCAATTTCGCAAAGTGTGCGGCTATGTCGATGAGGGGCTGAAGCGCAAGAACGCCCGTCTTGTGTTCGGCGGGCTGCCGCCGCGGGAAGGACCTCTGGCGCAGGGCTACTTCGCGATGCCGACGGTGTTCGCCGATACCTCCAACGACTGGCGGCTGGCGCGGGAGGAGATCTTCGGTCCCGTGCTGGTGGCGATCCCGTGGAGGAACGAGGAAGACGTGATCCGCATGGCCAACGATTCTCATTACGGCCTCGCCGCCTATGTCTGGACGCGCGACATCGGCACCGCGCTGCGCACCGCGCATGCGATCGAGTCCGGCTGGGTGCAGGTCAACCAGGGGCTGGGCCAGCAGCCGGGCCATTCCTACGGCGGCTACAAGCAAAGCGGCATCGGCCGCGAATTCTCGCTGGAAGGCATGCTGGACAGCTTTACCCAGCGGAAGAACGTGACGGTGAACCTGAACACGCCGGCGCGCGGAGCATAGTCCGCCCGATCCTGCGCCGGCGAAACGCCGGCGCCGGCCGCGTTGCTCCGGCCGCCCTGCTCGGGTGCCGGACACCGGCCGCGGGGCCGAACGGCGCCGATTTCCGGCTCATGGCGGTGTCGATTTCGTTGAAGCCGTGGCAGGCTGGCTGCTAGGGTTGGCTGCCGGCTTCGGCATCCCGCGCGGTATCGGTATACCGAGCGGCCGGAGAGCCGTCGAAACGGGGAGCACAGCGGCCATGGTCACCGAAACCGATGCGGCCAATGCGGTCAAAGCCGTTCTGGGCAAATACGGACCCTATCTGCCGTCCGAAGTCGTCAACGCAATGAACGGCGTCGCGGCGACGTCCATCATCCAGATCCTTCCGGCGGCGCAATACCGGCCGCAATTCGATATCTACTTCCGCAACTTCTTCGCCGCCATCAACGCCAAGGCCTTCGGCACCCAGCGCGTCATTGGCATCGCCAATGCCGACGCGGAAGTGTGCGGCAGCTTCAACTGTCCGGCCTTCTGTTCGCCGGCGATGTCGATTTCCGGACGCAAGGTTTACGTCAACAATGACGAGCCAAATACCTTCGCGACGCTCTGTCATGAGTTGTGCCATTATATCTCGCATCCCAATTTCTATCCGGAATTCTATGCCATGGGCGGGGACAACCCGTTCATCCTGGAGGGGGTGACCGAGTACCTGACGCGCAATATCAGCCCTTTCGTGGCGCAGCAGCGGTCCGCGGCGAAGAAATATCAGGCCAACTACGATGCGGTGAGCAACGCGTTGATCGCGGGTTCGCAATCCGAGGCCGACATGATCAACTTTGCCCTGAAAGGCAAGTTTACGACCCTGGCCGGGCTCAACGGGGTTGCCCCCGGCCAGGCCCCGCTCGCCCCGCCGCCCGCGAGAAGTGCCGCTGCGACCGCCGGCGGATCGGCATAGCGGCCGCGGGACGCAAGTCTCGCCAGGATCGGCGAAACCGCGATCCACGCCTTCTGACCGCCGGCTCCAGCCGATCGCGCTCTAACCGTCCGCGTAAGGGTTCTTCGTCCCTCGGAACTGCAGTCGGATCGGCGTGCCGGGCATGTCGAAGGTCTCACGCAGGCCATTGACCAGGTAACGAGCATAGTCCTCGGGTGTCTGCTCCGACCGGGTACCGAAGCAGACGAAGGTCGGGGGACGAGCCTTGGCCTGGGTGACGTAGCGCAGTTTCAACCGCCGGCCCTGCACCAGCGGCGGCTGGTGGCGTTCCAGCGCGGCCTCGAACCATCGGTTCAGTTCGCCGGTCGGCACGCGCTTGTTCCACACATCGTAGACCTTGCGCACCGCCGGCAGCAGGCGGTCGATGCCCGCACCGGTCATCGCCGACAACGTCACCACCGGCAGGCCCTTCATCTGTGCCAGGCTGTCCTCCAGCCGCTCCTGAATCGCCTTGCGCGTGGCGTTGCGGTCGGTGACCGCGTCCCACTTGTTCAGCGCCACGACGCAGGCGCGGCCCTCGCGTTCGATCAGCCGCGCGATCTGCAGGTCCTGGTCGTGGATGCCTTCGACGGCGTCGATGGTCAGGACGACGACCTCGGCCATCTTCAGCGCCTCGATCGCGGAGCTGACCGACATCTTTTCCAGCGGCGCCTCGATCCGTGCCCGGCGGCGCAGCCCGGCGGTGTCGACCAGCTCGACCGGGCGGCCCTGGTCGTCGTGCAGGATGACGGCAACGGCATCGCGGGTCAGACCGGGTTCGGGGCCGGTGATCATGCGCTCCTCGCCCAGCAGCCGGTTCAGCAGGGTGGACTTGCCGGCGTTCGGACGGCCGACGATGGCCAGCTTCAGCGGCCGGTCCGGCTCGGCGACCTCCTCCGCCTCCGGCACTGCCTCGGCGGGCAGGCGGTCGGCGATTTCTGCCATCAGGTCGGCGATGCCTTCGCCGTGCTCGGCGGATACCCCCACCGGGTCGCCCAGGCCCAGCGCGTAGGCGTCCAGGATGGAGGATGTCGCCGTTCGCCCCTCGGCCTTGTTGGCGACCAGCAGCACCGGCTTGCCCTGACGGCGCAGCCAGCGGGCGAAATGCGCGTCGGCCGGCGTCACGCCTTCCCGTGCATCGATCACGAACAGCACGAGGTCGGCCTGTTCGACAGCGGTGGCCGATCCGGCGCGCATGCGGCCAGCGACGGTGTCGGGCGCGGCTTCCTCCAGCCCCGCCGTGTCGATCAGCGTGACCTCTCGCCCGCGCAGCATGGCCTGCGCCTGCTTGCGGTCGCGGGTGACGCCCGGCGTGTCGGCCACGATGGCGATCCGCCGCCCGGCCAGACGGTTGAACAGGGTCGACTTGCCCACATTGGGACGGCCGGCGATGGCGACGACGGGCGGCATGCTGGTCCCTCCCACGGTGGTGACGGTGGCCGGATGCTAGACCGGATTCTCACTGGCTGTGCAGGGCGAAACCGGCCCAGCGCTTTGCTGGCTCCGGGATTCATCCCCCGCGACGGGCCGCCCGGTGGAAGCTCCGTCTATGGAAGCTCCGCCCACTGAAAGCTCCGTCCAACGGAAGCTCCGTCCGGTGGAACCCCGCTTGGCGGAGCCGCCGCGGGCTGGTCCTGCCTCAACGCATCGCCAGCAGCCGGCCATCGTTGGTGATGATCAGCAGCGTGCCGTCGGCGACCACCGGGATCAGCGGGGCGGCGGCGGACGACAATTCGATATGGCCGAGGATCTCGCCCGTGTACGGGCTGATCGACAGCGCATCCTCACTGGTGCCGGTGACAATCAGCCGGTCCTGCACCAGCAGCGGTCCGTACCAGGTCAGCGTATGTTTCTTCTTGTCCGGATCCTCGAAGCGGGGCAGCGGGGTGACCCAGGCCACCCGGCCGGTGGAGGCCTGGACTGCCGCGACCTCCTGGTTCGCCGACAGCACGAACAGCCAGTCGCCGGCCGCGTAGGGGGTATTCTCTCCCGCCACCTCGCGCTCCCAGATGCGGCGGCCCGAAGGCACGTCGGTGGACACGAACAGGCCGCCCATGCTGATGGCGAAGACCTGGCCGCCATGGATCACCGGGGCGCCACGGACAGAGATGAAGTCGGCATTGCTGGTGCGGCCACGGCCGGCGGACAGGCCATCCGTCCAGGCCACCGTGCCGCTGTCGGCGCGCAACGCCGCCAGCTCGCCTGATCCGAACCCGGCGACGACGAGACCGCGATAATAGGCGGGGGCGGGGCGGCCGAGCAGGGCGGTGACCGGTTCGGCCGCCTGGTGATCCCATAGCGGGCGGCCGTCCTCGCTGGCGAAGGCCAGCAGCCGGTCCTCGATATTGGTCACGAACACCCGCCCGTCGGCGATGGTGGGCGCGGACCGGCCCGGCAGCCCGATATCGCGGCGCCACTTCTCCTTCCCTGTCTCCGTGTCCAGGGCCACGAGCTGGGAGACGCCGTTGACCGCGTACACCGTGTTGCCGTCGGCACCCAGGCCGCCGCCGACATTGGTGCTGTCCACATCGTCGGGCACCGTGTCGACCCGCCACAGGCGCTTGCCGGCGTCCAGGGTGAAGGCGCTGACCCTGGCACTGGAATCCATGGTGAAGATGGTGCCGTTCATGACCACCGGCTGCGCCATGATGATCCGGCGATAGCCGCCGCCGGAGCCGATATCGGCGGTCCAGGCCTCGGCCAGCTGCTCGCGCGCCGCCAGATGGCCCATGTAGTGCACCGGATTGCCGCCCGCCTGCGGCCATGCGGCATTGCGCACCGGCGGCGGCAGCACGACCTTCGGCGGGTTTTCATCGCGCACCAGCCCATGGGAGCCGAAAGAGAAGATCGACTCGCGCTCACCCGGCAGCGGCGTCTTCTTTTCGCCGAACCAGTTGTCCCACAAGCCGCAGCCGGACAGGGCGAGCGGGGCCAGCAGCGCGGCGCGGCGCGGCAAGGCAAAGCGGCTCATGCGTCGCCCATCCCGGCCAGCAGGGCGGCCGCACGCTGCCGCACGCCATCCGGCGCGGTGGCCGACTCGGCTAGTGATTGCAGTGCTGTCCTGGCGTCGTCCACCTTGCCCTGGCGCAGGTCCAGCAACGCCAGTTGTTCCTTGGCCAGCGAGGCCCAGGCATTGGTGGGGTCGGTCAGCGGCTTCAGCCGCGCTTCCAGCATGGCCGGATCCCCCTTGTCGATCTGATGCTGCACGGCGAGCAGCGAGGCGAGGTCCCGCAGCAGCGGATCGGCGGTGCCGTCGCGGGCGACCTCGTCCCATAGCTGGACGGCACCCGGTATGTCGCCAGCATTGGCTTTCAGCCCGGCGGCGCGCAGCAGGCTGAGTGTTTTGTAGCCTTCCGGGGCGGTGGCGGCGTTGCGTTCCAGCGTCGCGATGGCGTCGGATTGGCCGGGTGCGCCGGGCACGTTGGCGGTCACGGCGGCGGCCTGGGCGGCCATGTACTGTTCGGCGGCGGCCATGTCGCGGTTGGCTTGCCAGCGGTCCCAGACCTGCCAGCCCACGGTGCCCCCGACGATTCCGACCGCGGCGAGGACCAGCACCCATCCGTATTTTTTCAGCAGCCGAGCCGTGCGTTCGGCCCGGAGATCCTCATTGATCTCGTCGAAGATATCAACCACGCGGCATGTCTCTCGTTGCGTCGGCCGCGACGGAGCGCGGCGCGGCGGCGGACCATAGCGGGCACGATGCGTGGCCGCAAACCATCATGCCAAACCGGTTGCGGCAGGACACACCACAGGCGAATGCGGCGGGCCGGGGCTGGAAAGGGTTCGTTTACCATTTCCCGGCATGCTGGCCGCCATGCGCGGGTTTCGCCTCTGGTTGCTGCTGCTTGTTCTGGCCGGCCCGCTGGGCGGGTGCGGCATGCCGGCGGAGCTGATGTCGGCCGGCGCGATCGCCGGCGTGGTGGGCACCGTCGCGGTGTTCGGCCGCAGCCCGGCGGACCTCGTGGTGTCGCTGGTCAGCGGCAAGGACTGCTCCATCGTGCGTCTGGATGAGGGCAAGAGCTACTGCAAGCCGGTGGAGCCGCCACCGCGGCAGCCGGAATTCTGTACGCGCACGCTGGGTGTGGTGGACTGCTGGTCGGATCCGGCCACCCTGGCGGACCGTCCGACCCAGGTGGCGGACGGTCCGACGACCCTGTCCCCGGCGCAGGAGGCGGATCGGACGGCGCGCTGGCCGTAGGGGTGGGAGCATGGCTGGGAATGGGGCCGGGCAGGAGGCAAGGACCGAACCGACGTTGACCATTATTCCTCTATTTGAAGTCTCCTATTTGAAGTCTCCCATTACCCCGGCGACCTCCTCTGCCGATACACGCCCCAGCTCGGCCACAAACACCACCCGAACCGCCGGCACCCCCGCCTCGACCGTGCCGGCATACGGTGCCAGCGTCGCCCGCCCGCCCGCCAGGTGAAACACCAGCCTCCGCCCCGGCTGCTCCGCCACCTCCAAAATCCCCTTTGCCCGCGCCAGTTTCGGCGCCAGCCGGCCGATCGCCGCCTGGAACGCGGGCAGCGACACCGGCCGCTCGCTCGTCCATCCGAACGTCTCGAACCGTTCCGCCACCGGCCGCTTCAAGCGACCCACGTCCCGCGGCCCCACGTCCCGCGGCCCCGCATCCCGGACCGCCGCCATAGCGACCGCCGCCATGTCGGGGGAGAACACCAGCGCCGGCGGCACCGCGCCGAGCGGCGCTTCCACCACAACCGCCCGAGGCACCATGGCCGCCACCGCCGCCCGCACGCGGGCCACGGCGGCCGCGTCCGCCAGGTCGGTGCGGCTCAGCGCCACCACATCCGCCGCGCGCAGCTGCGCCTGCAGCAGCGGGTCCGCCAGCGCCTCCTCCGAGGCCATGGCGTCGACCACGCACAGCACCATCTCCAGCGGTGCCTCCCGCCAGATCACCGGGTCCATCAGGGTGCGCGCCACCTCGCGCGGGTCGGCCACGCCGCTGGTCTCGATCACGATCGCCTCGGGCCTGGGGTCGCGCCGCAGCAGCCCGGACAGCGTGCGCAGCAGATCACCCTCCAGCGAGCAGCAGATGCAGCCGTTGCTCAGGCTCACCACCCCATCGGCCGCCCCGGCGATCAGGGCGGCGTCGATGTTGATGGCACCGAAATCGTTCACGACGGCGGCAATCCGCTTCCCATCCGCATGCGCCAGCAGATGGTTCACCACCGTGGTCTTGCCCGCGCCCAGAAACCCCGCCACCAACAGGACGGGAACCGGCGCGCCCACCTCGCTCATGCCAAACGGCTCATGCCACCGGACGGCGCACTGGCCGGCCGGGCCGGGCGGCCAGGTCCAGCGTGCCATCGGCGATCACCGGCACGCCGGAGACGATCAGGTGCCGCACCCCCTCCGATGGCCGGTTCATTGCGGAAAACGTCGCCCGATCGGTCAGCGTATCGAAGTCGAACACCACCACATCGGCATCAGCGCCGACCGTCAGCCGCCCCTTCGCCGCCATCGCCGGGGTGCTGCGCGCCAGGATCTCCGCCGGGATCAGCGCACATTTGCGGACTCCCTCCAGCAGCGACACCGCCTGCCGCTCCCGCACCCAATGCCGGATGAAGTGGGTGAAGCAGCCGGCGGAGCGGGGGTGGGACGTGGCGTCGTCCGGTAGCGGCCAGGCATCGCCGGTGTAGGCACTGCCGTCGGACAAGGTCCACGGCATCGCGTCGGAGGCGATCGCCCCGCCCGGATACAGCACCGACATGTCCAGCAGATCGCGGTGACGCGCGTTGTTCTCGGTGTCCAGCACGTGCCACAGCACCAGCGTCGACGGCTCTTCCTTCTGCGCCGCCAGCAATTCCGCCCGGTCGCGGAAGCGGCGTCCGTCGGTCACCCGCTGCACGCTGTCATAGCCGGTACCATTGCGCGCCTCGAACTCGGGATCGCTGAAGAAGGCTGCCGCCAGCACGGTGGAACCGGTGCCGTACGGATACGCCTCCAGCGTGATCGGCAGGCCTTGTGCCTGCGCCTTCACCACCAGCGCGGCGCAGCGTTCCACGTCGGTCTTGCTGGAGCTGTTGAAGTGGCAGATGTGCATGTGGCAGCCGGTGGCGCCGGCATAGCCGATCAGCCGGATATAGGCCTCGGCGGCGCTTTCCGGATCGATCGCGGACATGTAGGCGACATGGGTGAAGGTCGGCACGTCGTGGCTGGCGGCCAGCTGGCACACGGCGGTCAGTTCCTGCACGCCGGCGCCGGGGGCATAGGCATTCAGGATGCCGACCCCGATGCCGCCTTCCTTCAGGCCCTTTTCCAGCCGGTCCAGGATGCCGGTGACTTCCGCCTCGCTGGCGACGTTCTCCACCCAGCGGCGGTCGCGCATGGCGTTGCCGAACGCCTCCAGCGAGGACTCGCCGTTGAAGCCGATCATGGCGCCGATGCGGGCGAAGGCCCAGTTGACCGAGGCGCCGTAGTTCAGCACGCGGCCCTGCACCGCCTGGCGCTGGTACCAGGATGCGACCGGCAGCACGCCGGCTTCCAGGTCCAGCGTGGTGGTGACGCCGTCGAAGGCCTGCATCCGGTCGGCCGGGATCGACTGGCCATGCGCGTGCAGGTCGATGAAGCCGGGGGCGACCACCAACCCGGTGGCGTCGATCACCTGCTCCGCCCCGCCCAGGCCGGTGCCGACGGCGGCGACCTTGCCGTCCAGCAGGGCCACGTCGCTCACCGCGTCCATCCCGCTGGCCGGATCCACCACCCGGCCGCCCTTGATCACCAGACCACTCATGTATCCGCATCCCATATGCTGTCGCGACAGCATGGCGGATGTGCCGATGCGCCAAAAGGGGCCAGGCACAGCAACGCCCGCCTTCCCGGGGAAAGGCGGGCGTGCCACGGCGCAGGCTCCCAAGATGGAGCCTCGGAGGCTGCCGTTACCGCGCGCTGATCGGCCCCTCCCGGGACTCGTCCAGGCCGGATCGGGATTGGAACGGCGGGCGGCGGGCCATCCGCGTTCCGCGATGCTCAGTTGTATCCGAGCGCGATCTTCACCCCCATCAGCGCCGTCAGGCCGGGCGCATAGGTCGGGGACAGCACATCCGTGCGGTAGGTGTTGTTGCCGATGTTCTGGATATTGGCGAACAGTTGCACCTGCTCTGTCAGCTTGTACTGGCCGAACAGATCGACCACCGCATAGCCCGGCACGCTGGACGCGCCCGAGTAGGTGGAGGCGTTCACCTTGCTCTCCGAGACCGCCGTCACCCGCGTTCCCAGGGTCAGCTTCTGGTCGAACAGCCGCACGCCCAGCGTCGTGGAGAACACATTGCGCGGCGGCGTGGTCGGCACCTGACCGCCATTGCTGGACACCGGCGCCGAACCGGGCAGGCTGGTCAGCACGTTGGTATAGGCCAGCCGGCCGAAGACCGGGCCGGAATCGTAGCTGATCTCCAGCTCGAACCCTTCCGTCGTGGTGGTACCGGGGATGTTTTCATACGTATACAGATAGGCGGGAACGCGCCCGCTGGCCGGCCGGCCCACTACCAGGGTCTGGGCGATGTAGTCGTCGATGTTGGTGTGGAAGTAGTCCGCCTTCACGTTGACCTTGTCGTTCGCCAGCAGCACGTCGGCATAGGCCAGCTTGACGCCGAACTCGTATCCGTTGGTCGTTTCGGGATCCAATGTCGGGTTGGGGATGAAGCGGATGAAGGACAGGCCGGGGTGCGCGCCGGACCACAGCGTCTCTGTCAGCGCCGGCGGCCGCCAGCCATTGCCGTAGGAGCCGTATAGCTCCAGGCCGGTGATCGGGCGCACCGCCAGCGTGACCTTGGGGCTGGCGCCGGTCGCGCTCTTGTCGACGTTGAACGGGCCATAGGGCAGGGTGGTGGAATACGGATAGGTGTTCGTGCCGGATCCCGTCAGGTGGTAGGTGTCCACCCGCACGCCGGGGATCAGCGACACGATGCCCCAGGTCGCAGTGGCCTGGACAAAGCCGCCGCCCACGCCGCGGTCACCCTGCGGCGTCTGGCCGTTGGTCGTGCTGACATCGCTGCTGCTGGTCACCGAGTCATGGAAATACTCGCCGCCGTAGGTAACCGCGACATTCACCGGGCCGAGATCGCCGTGCGACGTGTTGTCCAGCGTGCCACCGAACGTCGCCACCTTCACCCGTGACGCCTCGGCCGGTGCGTAGCTGGTGCCGTAGAAGGCGTCGGTGTTCGTATTCTCATTGGTGTCGGTGTAATAGGCGCCGGCGTTCAGGTTCACCCACGGGTTGCCGGTGGGCTGGTAGCTGTATTTCACCGTGACGGTGTTGGATTCGATCGCGGTGTAGGAATTCACGCCCTCGGATGAGCCGCCGAAATTGTTGCTGTAGAAGATGCCGCCGACGTTCAGCGTCTGGTCGACGCCGGGCCTGGTCTCGAACTTGATCAGGCCGGAATACAGTTTCTGTGCCGTGCCGGGCTGCTGCGTGCCGTCGCCGCTGTTGTAGTTGCCGCTGTTGCGCATGCTGAACGCGCCGACCACGCCCACCTGCGGATTCGCCCGCACGCCCAGCGCCACCATGTTGGCGAAGTCATAATGGTTGGTACCGCCGGTGAGGGTGGCCTGGACCCCGTACTTCTTGTCCAGCGGCACGATATCGTCGACGCCGATGGTGCGCAGGTTCACGACGCCCGCGATCGCCCCCGCGCCGTTGGTGCCGGTGACGGTACCGCGGCTGACGTCCACGCCGGCCAGCAGAGCCGGGTCGATGAACACCGTGCCGTTGGCGTTATGGCCGCTGCTTTGGAAATTCTGCCTGGCACCGTCGATCATCACGTTCACCCGGCCGAAATCCGACAGGCCGCGGATGCTGATCGACAGGCCGGGTGAGTTCGGGTCCTGGGTCCACACGCCGGGCACGTCACGCAGGATGTCGGACGGGGCCAGCGGCGGGTTCTGATTGATCTCGCCGCGGGTGACGGTGCTCTGGGAGCCGGGCGCCTGCGGCGGCGGCGCTGCCACGTCGACGGACGGTACCTGCGTCACGTCATCGGCGAATACCGGCAGGGCCGGCACGAAGCTGGCGACGCTCGCACCCAGCAGGGCACGAAGGGAAAGCAGACGGCTCACGATGGGTCTCCCGGGTAGGCGAGTTACAACCTGGTAATTGCGAATTATTCTCAATCGCATCGGGTCGTCAAGATATTGCGAACGATTCTCATTATCGTCATGATGCACGGCATGACGGATTTCCATCCCAGCCCTGGCCGGCTGCCTCGCCGCGGCCTTCTGGCGTTGCCCACCCTGGCGTTGCCCACCCTGGCGCTGCCCACCCTGGCGCTGCCCACCCTGTTGCTGCCGGCGCTGGTGTCTCCCGGCGTGCTGGCGGCGGCGCCGGTCGCCCTGCCGCTATCGGAGGCTCAGACCACGCGTCTGGTGACGATCGGCGGTGCGGTGACCGAAACGGTCTACGCCCTCGGCCAGGGTCACCGGATCGTCGCCGTCGACACCACCAGCCTGTACCCGCCCGAGGCGCTGCGGGAGAAAAAGAGCGTCGGCTATATGCGCGCGCTGTCGGCCGAAGGCGTGCTGTCGGTCGATCCGACGGCGATCCTGCTGATCGATGGCGCCGGTCCGCCGGCGGTGGTGGAGCAGCTGAGGCGGTCCGCCGTGCCGGTGGTGCCGGTTGATGGGACTCCCACGCCCGAGGCCGTCAGCGAACGCGCCCGTTTCCTGGGCCGAGCGCTGAACGTCGCGCCGCGGGGCGAGGCGCTGGCTCTGCGCATCGAGGCGGGATTCGCCACGCTCGCCACCGCTCGGGCCAAGGAAAAGCGCCGCCCCCGCGTGATGTTCGTGCTGTCGCTGCGCGGCGGCCGACCCTTGGCGGCGGGCCGTGACACGGCGGCGGATGCGATGATCGCCCTGGCCGGCGGTGACAACGTGCTGGCGGACTTCAAGGGCTACAAGGCGCTGACCGATGAGGCGGTCATCCAGGCCGCCCCCGAGATCGTGCTGATGATGGACGGTGGCGAGGGTACCGCCACGCGGGACTCGGTGCTGGCCATGCCGGCCTTCCAGGCGACGCCGGCCGGACGCGCCAAGGCCGTGGTGTCGCTGGACGGCGAGACGCTGCTGGGCTTCGGTCCGCGTACGCCGGAAACCGCGCTGTCGCTGGCGCAGCGCTTCGCCGCGCTGGTCCGATGACGACGCCCGGGGCGGATGGCGGGACCGCGGTTTCGCGTCTCCGGCGCGCGGCCGGCGTGCCACCCGTGCCTCGCGTGACCATGCCGCCGCGTCTCTGGCTCGTCGCCGGCGTGCTGGCATTGGCTTGCGCGGCGGTGGTCGCCTCGCTCAGCATCGGTGCCACCGGGGCCGGCTTGGGATCCTGGCTGCTGCTTGCCGGCGGCGGGGCGGTCAGCGAGCAGACCCGCCTCGTGCTGCTGGAAATCCGCCTGCCGCGTACCGTCCTTGGCGTACTGGCCGGGGCCAGCCTGGCCTCGGCGGGCGCCATCATGCAGGGGCTGTTCCGCAACCCGCTGGCGGATCCTGCCTTGATCGGCGTCTCACCCGGTGCGGCCCTGGCGGTGGTGGCGCTGATCGCGCTGGGCGATGGCCCGCTGGCGCCGGTGATCCACCTGCTGGGTCAATGGGCGCTGCCGGCGGCGGCCCTGGCCGGCGGGCTGAGCGCCACCCTCCTTCTCTACACGGTGGCAACGCGGGAGGGTATGACCTCGATCGCCACCCTGCTGCTGGCGGGCATCGCGCTGGCCGCCTTTGCCGGCGCCGGCACCGGCCTGCTGATCTATGCCGCCAATGACCGGCAGCTGCGCGACCTCACCTTCTGGTCCCTGGGCAGCCTGTCGGGCGCCACCTGGCCGGGCATCGCCGCCGCGCTGCCGTTCTTCGCCGTGCCCTTCGCCCTGCTGCCCTTCCTCGCCCGGCCGCTGAACGCCTTGCTGCTGGGCGAGGCCGAGGCCTGGCATCTGGGTGTCGCCGTCGAGCGGGTGAAGCGCCTGGCCATGCTGGCCGTCGCCTGCGCCGTCGCCACCTCGGTGTCGCTGACCGGTGTCATCGGCTTCATCGGCGTGGTGGTGCCGCACCTGATCCGGCTGGCCGCCGGCCCGGACCATCGGCTGCTGCTGCCGGCCAGCGCGCTGCTGGGGGCGGCGCTGCTGGTCGGTGCGGATGTGCTGGCCCGGATCGTCGTCGCACCCGCCGAGTTGCCGATCGGCATCGTTACTGCCTTGCTCGGCGCGCCCTTCTTTCTGTGGCTGCTGCTGCGCGCGCGGCCCGAGGCGGTGTGAGGGAGGCCGCGTGATGTTGGAAGCGCGCTCCGTCACCCTCCGCCGCGGCGGCCGCACCATTCTGGACGATGTGTCCGTGGTGCTGCGGGCGGGCGAGGTCACCGGCGTGATCGGCCCCAACGGCTCCGGCAAGTCGACCTTGCTGCGCATCCTGTCCGGTGTGACGGCGCCGGACGCGGGCGAGGTATTCATCGCCGGCACGCCGCTGCGCCGGCTGCGTCCGGCGGAGCTGGCGTTGCGCCGAGCGGTACTGTCGCAGGAGCGGCCGGCGGGCTTTGCGTTCACGGTGCGGGAATTGGTCAGCCTGGGTGCCCAGCGCGGCATTCCGCGTGCCGCGGCCGAGACCCAGGCGCTGGTGACCCGCGCCATTGACCGCGTAGGGCTGGGTGCGGCGGAACACCAGGCCACGGACCGGCTGTCCGGCGGCGAGCGCCAGCGCGCGCACCTGGCCCGCGCGCTCGTGCAGCTTTGGACCGGACGCGGCGTGGCGAATGGCGGCGGCATGCTGCTGCTGGATGAGCCGCTATCGGCCCAGGACCCGCTGCATCAGATCGACATCCTGGACCTGGCACGGGAACACGCCGGCCAGGGCGGGACCGTGATGATCATCCTGCACGACATCAATGCCGCGGTGCGCGCGGCCGACCGGCTGGTTGTGCTGCGCCAGGGGCATGTCGCCGCCGACGGTTCGCCTACCAGCGTGGTGACCAAGGCGATGCTCGCCGGCGTCTTCGACGTGGACCTGACGCCTTGCACGGCGCCGGAACCGCCTTTGCCCTTCGTGCTGCCCCAGGTGGCCCGGCGCATCGACCCTCATCCCCACTCATCCTGCCCCCACTCACCCTGAAGGAGACATTCATGTTTTACGCCATGAACCGGTTCATCGTCCTGTCGGAGCAGGCCGCCGCCTTTGAGGCGCGTTGGCGCGAGCGCGAGGTCCATATCAGCACGCTCCCGGGTTTCGTTGTCTTTAACTTGCTGCGCGGGCCGGAGAAGGAGGGCGGCGTCCTCTACGTGTCCCACACCCTGTGGCGGACCAGGGCCGATTTCGAGGCGTGGACGAAGTCCGAGGCGTTCAGGGCGGCCCACCGCGACGCGGGCTCCGGCACCCGGCTGACAACCGGCCATCCGGTGTTCGAGGGCTTCGACTCCGTGCTGGAAACCGTGCCGGCCTGACCCGCCGGTGGCGCCCGGCGGCCC
>NZ_DASZUV010000009.1:0-42463 GCF_035548095.1 Rhodopila sp.
GGGGGGGCACCGCCGGATCAGCGCATCATGTAGCCGGGCATGTAACCCGGCATCGAGGTGAAGCCCGGCACCTGGTTGCCGCGGGAATACATGCACTGCGCATAGGCAAGGTCGTAGCGCTGCTGCAGGCTCAGCTGCGCCTGGTTGGCATTGACGCCACCCAGCGCGGTGCCGCCCAGCGCGCCCGAGGCGGCGCCGATGGCGGCGCCACGGCCGCCGCCGATGGCCGCGCCCAGGCCGGCGCCCAGGGCGGTGCCGATCAGCGCGGTGGCGACCTGGCGGTTGTTGGCGGACTGCGCCCCGCCGGCGACCTGGCCCTCGGCGAACTGCTTGCACACCGCCTGGTCGGTCATGAACACGTCGAACGGCTTGTTCGGAGCGGGCATCACCGCGATCGTCGGACCCATCGGCGTTTCGGCACAGGCGGTCAGCAGCGCGGGCAGCAGCAGGGCGGCGGAAAGGTATCGATAGCGCATCGGTTGCAGTCCTTACCTTAAGTCCGGGCTGGATACTGGCCGCCACTGGACTCTGCAAGCATTGATGTACGGATAATATCCAGGCGGATCATCGCAGCGGTAGCGAAGTCCTTGCGGTAGCGTATGCGGCGGCGGCCTGGCGGGGCCGGTGGGCAGCACCGGTGGATAGGGGCGGGAAGCCGGACGATAGGTCGGTTCGGCGGTGGCCGGTGCCGGAGAGTCGAAGGGATTGTCGCCAAAATAGCCATGCCGGCGCCATGCGCGGCTGGTCCAGGCCGCGGCCTGGTCATCGCCGGACCCGGCCTGGGCCAAGGCGGTGCCGCCCCATGAGCCTGTGGTCAGCAGGAGTGCCAGTGCGGACCGGACGAGCCCGGCGCGAACCGGCTCGGTGCGAGCCAGGGCGATGCGAAGCAGATCGATGCGGGCCAGGATCAGGGGGGCCAGGATCGGGCGGGCCAGGATCAGGCGGGGTAGGATCAGGCGAGAACATCGCCAGCCGCGAGACGCGCGCATGGGGAACCTTGCAGGTAGCGCCGGCGATGGTGACAGTCATCACTTAACGAAGCGTTACCGAAAGCCAGTCCAGCCGGTCACCAGGACCAGGATTCCGCCCCTTGCGAGGTCAGGTGCACGCCGCTGGCGGTGCCGCCGGCATCGTTCAGCGCCCGCACCACCGGGATGCGCCGGTTGGGCGGCACCAGGAACATCATGAACCCGCCGCCGCCGGCGCCGGATACTTTTCCGCCGATCGCGCCATGGGCGAAGGCCGTATCGTACATCGCCTCGATCCGGCCGGTGCTGATGCCGGACGCGGTGCGCTTCTTGGCCACCCAGGACCGGTTCAGCACCTCGGCCATATGCGCGATCTCACCGCGCAGCAGGGCCTGCTTCATCTCCAGCGCGTCGCGCTTCAACTGGTGCAGGCTGTTCAGCACGTCGGGATCGGGCGCCTGGCTGCCGCTGGCGGCCATGCCGCGCTGCTGCTCGACGATGATCGCCTCGGACCGGCGGGAGACGCCGGTGAAGCAGATCACCAGCGAGGTCTCCAGCTCATTCAGGACCGCGGGGGAGACGCGCAGCGGGTTGACGATGACGCGGTCGGCGCCGTGGAACTCGATGAAGTTGGTGCCGCCGAAGGTGGCGGCGTACTGGTCCTGCTTGCCGCCGGCCAGGTTGAGGTCCACCCGCTCGATCTCATAGGCCAGATGGGCGACATCATACGGGCCCAGCGGCGCGCCGAGGCGGGCGGTGAAGGCTTCCACCAGCGCGACCACGAGCGCCGAGGACGACCCCAGGCCGGAGCCGGGCGGCGCGTCGACATAGGAGGTCACGCGCATCGGCGTCAGCCGGCCCTGGCCGTATTGCCCGACCATGCGCTTCACGACGCCGGCGTGTAGGACAAGCCGAGCGTGGTCGAGCGCGTCGAGGCTGGGGGGGAAGCTTTCCTCCAGCTCCATGTCGGGGGCGATGAAATGCACCTTGCCGTCGTCGCAGGGCTCGATGAATGCGTAGGCGTAGCGGTCGATCGTGGTGTTCAGCACCGCGCCGCCGAATTCGTCGCAATAGGGGCTGAGATCGGTGCCGCCGCCGGCCAGTCCCAGCCGAAGGGGAACACGAGCCCTGGTGATGTCCTGACCGGCCGTCACGCGTCACTCCGGAGTGCGGTTGCCGGCGCGCTTATCCAGGATCGGCCCGGCGAATGAAAGAAGATTCCCGCCGGGAAACAGATGGCCCTGGATACCGGCGGCTTCGGCGGCCTGAAGATCGGTGGCCTGGTCGCCGATCATCACGCAGCGGTCCGGCTCGATCTCCCAGGCGCGCATCAGGTCCAGCAGCATGCCGGGTTCCGGCTTCCGCCAGGGATGCGCCTGGCGGTATTCATCGAGCGCCGCCTCCGGGTGATACGGGCAGTAGCGCCAGTCGTCGATCGTGCCGCCGTGACGGCGCGCCTCGTCGGATACCCAGGCCAGCAGCGATTGCACCGCCGCCTCATCGTATCGGCCGCGCGCCACGCCCGACTGGTTGGTGACGATGAAGACATGCCAGCCGGCCCGGGTGGCGTGGCGGACCGTGTCCAGGGCGCCGTCCACCCAGTCGAACCGGTCGCGCGAGCCGACATAGCCGTGGTCGAGGTTCAGCACGCCGTCGCGGTCCAGGAACAGCGCCTTGCGGTGCAGGCGTGACGGAATCTCGGACTGTGCGCGGGCGAAATCGTCCGGTACGCCGATATCCCGAAAATAGCCGGTGCCGACCAGGCCGCGCAGGGCACCCGCGGCGGCCAGGGTCGGCAGGATGTCCGCCTCCAGCGAGCCGACCGGCCGCAGATGGTCCAGCAGCGACCGGCGAAACAGGTAGACGCCGGCGTTGATCGTGCCGGCGGTGCCGGTTGGCCGGCCGGGACCGGCTGCGCCGGGGGCCGGCCGCTCGCGGAATGCGGTGATGCGCTCACCCGCCATCTCCACCACGCCGTAGCGGGCGGCGTCGTCGAGCCGGCGCAGCATCAGCCGGCCGACCACGGTGTCGTCGTCTCGTGCGGCGGCCGCGAGCAGGGATGCCAGATCGCAATCGAACAGGGAATCGCCGTTGCACAGCAGAAACCGCTCATCCAGCCGGTCGCGCGCATGGAATACGGCGCCGCCGGTGCCGGCCCGCACCGGCTCCTCGGACAGCACGATCCTGGTTCGGCGCGGCAGCGCGGCCTGGATATCAGCGGCGGCGCGTTCGACCTCGGCGGACAGGTGGCCGGTCAGCAGCACGAATTCCGACACGCCGAAGCGGACGAATTCGCGCAGCAGCCAGGCCAGGAAGGGGCGGTCGCCGCAAGGCAGCAGCGGTTTCGGCGTGGCCGCGGTCAATGCGCCCAGGCGGGTGCCCAGGCCGCCGACCAGCACGGCGCATTGTCTGACGGTGACGTCCATGCTGTCTCGCCTATGTGTCCGCTGTCTCGGCCGCCGGCTCGCGGCCGGCCAGTACCGTCTCCACCCGGCGGCCGTCCATCTCCAGCACCTCGAACCGCCAGCCGCCGAAGACGATGCGATCCCCCGCCCGCGGCACGCGGCGCAGCAGCGCGAGCAGCAGGCCGGCCAGCGTGTGATAGCTGCCCTCGGCCGGCAGGTCGGGCAGGTCGAGCCGCGCCTTCAGCTCATCCACCGGCGTCATGCCGTCCAGGGTCAGGGTGGTCTCGCCCTCGGGGCCCGGCACGCCTTCCTGGTGCTCCGGCCCCGAGGCATCGCCGACGATCGCCTCCAGCACGTCGGCGGCGGTCACCACGCCCTCGAAACTGCCGTACTCGTCCATCACCAGGGCCAGGCCCAGCGTATCGGATTTCAGCCGTTCCAGCGCATCCAGCGCGGTGACGGTGTCGGGTACGATCATCGGCTGCTTCAGGCTCGCGCCCAGCGACAGCTCCGCGCCGCTCAGGATGCGGTCCAGCAGGTCCTTGGCCTGCACCACCCCGACCACGTTGTCGATCGACCTGTCGCACACCACCAGGCGTGAATACGGCATGGTCTTCAAGGTCGCGGCGATCATTTTCGGCGGCAGCGTGCGGTCGACCCAGGCCAGCTCCGTCCGCGGCGTCATGATCGCCCGGATCGGCTTGTCGGCCAGGCGCAGCACCCGCTCGATGATGTCGCGCTCCTCCACCTCCAGCACGCCGGTCTGGGCGCCCTCGGCCAGCAGCGCCTTCAGCTCCTCCTCGGTGATCGTCTGACGGCTGGCGCCCTGCAGCCGGAACAGCCGCAGCACGAGATCCGAGGACTTGCCCAGCAGCCAGACCACCGGGGCGCTGACGCGGGAAAACCAGATGATCGGATGCGCCGCCCAGGTGGCCATTCCCTCGGGGTTGCGCAGCGCGAGCTGCTTCGGCACCAGCTCCCCCAGCACCAGGGTCAGGAAGGTGGTGACCACCACGACGATGCCCAGCGCCAGGCTTTCCGCATAGGCGCCGATGGCCGGCTCGGTCTCCAGCCAGCGCTGGATATGCGCGGCGATGCGGGCGCCGCCAAAGACGCCGGTCAGCACGCTGATCAGGGTGATGCCGACCTGCACGGTGGGCAGGAAGCGCTGCGGGTCCTCCGACAGGGTCTGCGCCGCCGCCGCGCCGCGCACGCGCTTCCGCGCCAGCACGGCCAGGCGCGCGCGCCGCGCCGACACCAGTGCGAGTTCACTGAGCGAGAACAAGCCGTTCAAGACGATCAGCAACAGGATGATGGCGGCTTCCAGACCGAGTTCCATGGGTCTCCCAACAGGCGGGTGGATGGCAGCGATGAATACCCGGTATCCCCTGCCACCGGTGTCCCTACCACAAGTCGAGGCGGTGATCAGCCAGCGGGAAAGGCCACGACCGCGGAACCCGTACCAGGACCGGATACCGGCCTACAGACCATTGTATTATAATCATTTTCGTGGCGCCGTGGCGCCGTTTAGGCTTTATTAACCTTCGCCTCGTTACTAGCCGGAGATTAACGATGTCTGAACCGTCCGCGCCGCTGTCCCGTTCGCCGACGCCTGGCGGGTCGGCCACGATCATTCCATTCCGGGCCCGGCCAGCCGCCTCGCCATCGCGGCGGGCCGGGTCCGCCCGGGTTGGGTCCGCCCAGGCCGGGTTTGTCCAGGCCGGGTCCGCCCAAGCCAGCGATCCCACGCGGGACCGGCTGGCCAGGGCGCTGGCGACGCTGAACGCCGCGCTGGTCGATCAGCGGCTGGCGATGGCGCAGTGGCGGTCCGCGCTGGCGGAACTGAAAGCCTCCGCCGCCGGTCTTGGCGACACGCTGGTGCATTACCAGGCCAACCTTGCCTCGCTCAGCCAGGGCGTGTCGGCGCTGCGGCTGCAGGCGAAGTCGCTGGCGGCCTGGGCGGACCGGGTGGCGCCGGAACGGAGCTAGGCGCCGCGTCCCGCGCGCCCGCTGACACGCCCTTGTCCCGCGCGTCCGCTGACCCGCCCTTGCCTTCGCGCGCCGAACATGGTGCCTACCGGACCGGACCAATCGGAAAGGGAAACGCCATGTCCGCCGCGGACTCTGCCATCAGGACCATCGGATTCATCGGCCTGGGTGTGATGGGAGAGCCGATGTGTGGCCACCTCGCACGCCGGTCGGGCGTGCCGGTCCTGGCCCATGACCTACGGCCCGACCCGCTGGAGCGCCTGGCGGCGTCCGGCGTCAGGGCGGCCACGATCGAGCAGATCGCGGCGCAGGCGGATGTGATCATCATGTCGCTGCCGGACGGCAAGGCGGTCGATGCCGTCGTCTCGGCGCTGGAGCCGCACCTGCGCGCCGGCCAGTGCGTGGTCGATACCTCCACCTCCTCGGTGGCGCTGACCCGGCGGATCGGCGAACGGCTGGCGGCGAAGGGCGTGATGTACGCCGACGCGCCGGTCGCCCGCACGCGGGAAGCGGCGGCAAAGGGTGAACTCAGCATCATGGTCGGCGCGACGGATGAGACCTTCGCGCGCATCAAGCCGATCCTGGAGACCATGGGCTCCGACGTGTCGCATTGCGGACCGGTGGGCTGTGGCCAGGTGGTGAAGATCCTGAACAACATGCTGGTGTTCCAGCACACCGCCGCGCTGGCCGAGGCGATGGCGATCGGCCGCCGCAACGGCGTGCCGCCCGACATGCTGCTGCCGATCATGGCGCTGGGATCGGGGGACAGCTTCGTGCTGCGCAACCACGGGATGAAGGCGATGCTGCCTGGCGTGTTCCCGGAGCGCGCCTTCTCCACACGCTACGCGATGAAGGACTTGTCCTATGCGCTGGAGATGGCGGCGGATTCCGGCCTGGACATGCCGGGGGCGAAACTGACGATGGAGCGGCTGAAGCAGGCCGAGGCGGCCGGCTACGGCGAGAACTACCACCCGGTGATGCTGAAAGTCATCGATCCACAATGAACCGGTTCCCCGACGCCGCCGCGTGGCGGCAGGCCTGTGCCCAGGATGCGACATTGCACGCCTGGGAAGGCGCCTGGTCCGTCTGCTTCGCGATCACCGCCGGGGCGGACAGCACCGTTTTCCATGTGGCCGACGGCAAGGTGCGTCCCGATGCTGGGACGGTCCCCGCCTTTACCCTGGCCGCGCCGGCCGAGGTCTGGGCGAAATTCCTGGAGCCGACCCCGCCGCGGCACCATCACGGCATCTTCGCGATGCACTATCGCGTGCCGGATTTTGCCATCCAGGGCGACCAGTTGGCGTTCATGCAGCACGCCCATGTCGTGCGGCGGGTCCTGGAGATCGGCAAGTGGCTGGCGCTGGGCTACAAGGGACCGGCCCCGGCCAGCCTGGCCCCGCGCGAAGGCATGCGGCCGATCCCCAAGGTGACCGGCGGCTATGTCCCGGTGACGATCGGCCACACCACCTATCAGGTCTATTACGAGACCGCCGGGCAGGGGCGCGACGTGCTGTGCATGCACACCGCCGGCGCCGACGCTCGGCAGTTCCACGGGCTGATGGCCGATCCCGAGGTCACCAGCCGCAACCGCCTCGTCGCCTTCGACCTGCCCTGGCACGGCAAGTCGCCGCCGCCGGAAGGCGCCATTCCGGGCTCCTGGCGGCTCAATACCGACCTGTATGTCGACCTGATCATGGGGTTCGCCGCCGCCGCCGGCCTGGACAAGCCGATCGCGCTGGGGGCCTCCATGTCCGGCGAAATCTGCCTGGAACTCGCCTACCGTCATCCGGAGGCGTTCAGCGGCATCATCGCCTGCGAGGCCTGCGAGAAGATCGAGCGCCGGCAGACCGCCTGGGCGGCGCATCCGCAGGTGAACCAGTCCTTCTTCGTGCCGGAATGGATCCGGGCACTGAGCGCGCCGCAGAGTCCGGCCGAGTATCAGGAAGCGATCGCCTGGCACTATGGCCAGGGAGGGCCGGCAGTGTTCTTCGGCGATATCGCCTTCTACTCGGGGGACTGGGACGCGCGGGACCGGGTCGGCAGGATCGACACCAACCGGTGCCGGCTGTTCATGCTGACCGGGGAATATGATTATTCCTGCACGGTGGAGGCGTCCCGCGCGACGGCAGCAAAAATTCCCGGCGCGGTCTTCAAGCCGATGCCGGGGATCGGCCATTTCCCGTTCGCCGAGAACCCGACATTGTTCGCGGAGTACCTGGTGCCGATCCTGCGCGAACTGGGCTGACGGGCACCAGGCAGACGGGCACCAGGCAGACGGGCACCAGGCTGGCGGACATCGGGTTGACGGGCACCGGGTTGACGGACGGGCGCCGCGGCCGGACGCTGCGGCGAACCGTCACCTGCCTTTCGGAAGGACCAAGCATGAATGTCGCAACCTTTCCCGCCGCGCTGGCGGGGATATCGCCCGAGGAATGGCGGATTCGGTGCGATCTGGCGGCGTTGTACCGCCTGGTCGCGCACCATCGCTGGACCGACTTCATCTACACCCATATCAGCGCCCGCCTGCCGGGCCCCGACCATCACTTCCTGATCAACAAGTACGGCGTGAATTTCCATGAAATGCGCGCTTCGGACCTGGTGAAGATCGACCTGCACGGCAACGTCGTCGAGGCCGGGGACATCTCCACCCGCCGCGTCAACGCCGCCGGCTTCACCATCCATTCCGCCATCCACATGGCGCGGCCGGACCTGGTTTGCGTGGTGCACACCCACACCGCCGCCGGCATTGCGGTGTCGGCGCAGAAGGACGGGTTGCTGCCGCTGTCGCAGCATGCCTGCAAGTTCTACGGCCGCATCGCCTATCATGGCTACGAAGGCATCGCGCTCGATCTGGAGGAGCGGGAACGGCTGGTCGCCGATCTGGGCCGGCACAAGGCGATGATCCTGCGCAATCACGGGCTGCTGGTCGGCGGCACCTCGATCGCCGAGGCGTTCCACATGATCTACATGCTGGAGCGCGCCTGTGCCGCCCAGGTGGCGGCGCTGTCCGGCGGGCGGGAGGTCATCCTGCCGCCGCACGAGGTCTGCGCCCACGCGGCCGAACAGTTCCGGCAAGGCGAGAATGATGAGCACTATGCCATGGTCTGGGACGCGGCACTGCGGCTGATCGAGGACGGGAAGCCGGATTTCCGGAGCTGAGGCCGGGAGTTGAGGCCAGGAGCGAGGGCCGGGAGCGGGGCAAAGCCGGCAGCACCGCGGTGCTGCCGAGCCGCGCCTGACGCCTCGGCCGGTTCTGAAGCAGGAGACAGTGCCCTTGCCCACCACCGTCATCCGCAACGCCGCGATGGTCGTCGGCTGGGACGTCTCGGCGGGCACCCATCGTTACATCGTTGACGCGGATGTGGTCTTCGACGGCGGCGTGCTGACATTCGTCGGCCGCGACTACGCCGGCCCCGCCGATACCGTCATCGACGGTGCCGGCATGATGGCGATGCCGGGCCTGGTCAACATCCACGCCCACCCGTCCAGCGAGCCGATGAACAAGGGGCTGATCGACGAAATCGGCAGTCCCGGCTTCTACAATTCCTCCCTCTACGAGTACCTGCCGATCTTCCGCGCGGATGCCGAGGCAGTGCCGCACTGCGTCCGCGTCGCGCTGTCGGAACTGCTGTTGTCCGGCGTCACCACGCTGGCCGACCTGTCGATGGCGCATCCAGGCTGGCTCGACCTGCTGGCCGAGGCCGGCATGCGAGTCTGTGTGGCGCCGATGTTTCGTTCCGCAAGGTGGTATACGAGGAACGGGCACCTGGTTGAATATGAATGGAACGAGGCCGCCGGCGAGAAGGCGATGGCCGAGGCCCTGTCGCTGATCGACCGGGCGGAGCAGCATCCCAGCGGCCGGTTGTTCGGCATGGTGGTCCCCGCGCAGATCGACACCTGCTCCGAGGGGCTGCTGCGCGACAGCCGAACCGAGGCGAGGGCGCGTGGCCTGTCCTGGCAAATCCATGCCGCGCAATCCGTCAGCGAATTCCACGAGATCACCCGCCGCCACGGTTGCACACCGATCGGCTGGCTGGAGCATCTGGGCCTGTTGTCGGACCGCTCGATCATTGGCCACGGCATCTTCCTGGATGACCATCCCTCGACCCCCTGGCATACCAGGCGTGACCTGGCCGTGCTGGCGGATACCGGCACCACGGTCGCGCATTGCCCCACCGTGTTTGCCCGCCGCGGCATCACCTTGAAGGATTTCGGCCGCTACCAGCGGGCCGGCGTCAATATGGGCGTCGGGACAGACACGTATCCGCACAACATGCTGGATGAGCTGCGGCTGGTCTCCTACCTGGCGCGCACCCAGGCCAACGATCCGCGCACGATGAACAGCACCGACCTGTTCAACGCCGCCACGATCGGCGGCGCCAAGGCGCTGGGGCGCGAGGATATCGGCCGCCTGGCGCCGGGATGCCGGGCCGACATCGTGCTGGTGGACATGACGCACCCGATGATGCGGCCGACCCACGATCCGCTGCGCAGCCTGATCTATGCCGCCGGCGACCGCGCCATCCGCACCGTGCTCGTCGACGGACAGGCGGTCGTCGAGGACGGCAAGGTCCTCACCATCGACTACCCGGCCGCCGCTGCGTCCCTGCATGAGGCCCAGGCTCGGACCAAGGCCGCGGTGCCGGGGCTGGACTGGGCACATCGCTCCGCCGAGATGATTTCACCGCTAACCTTTCCGGCCGGGTAAAGTCCGCCATCGCCCAGGATGTTCTCCATCGACACCGGTTCCCGCCGAGGCCGGTTCCCGCCAACGCCGGTTCCCATTGGGGTCGACCCCTGCCGGGAGCTTTCCCGTTACGGCAGTTCCCGGCAGGCCGTTACCGGTCAGGGGGCAGCTTTCAGGAATGCGAGGGTGGCACGGTCATGCACGCCATGCCGCGGGCGGACAGGCGGCTACAGGCATCGGCGGCGCCGCTCTGGCTCAGCCCGGTCAGCCGCGCCCGGAACGCAACCTGCGTGCCCAGCGGCGAGGTTGCCGGCAGTTCGACATTCGCGTGGTTCAGCAGGTCGGGGGCGGCGGCCCGAGCGGATTGGGCGGCGGCCTCGGCGGAGGACAGGGTGGAGAAGGCGCCGACCTGGATGCCCCAGTTCCCGGCGGTGCCGGCCTTCACCGCAACGGCCGGGTTGTACGACGCGTGCTGCGTCATCATTTCCTGAATCGGACGGCGCATGCCGGCGCCTGACGGAGCGGATGCCCGCAGGAAACCGGATGGCGGAGGCGCGTAGCGTTGTGACGGGGCCACCGGCTGTGCCGCCATGACCGGCGGCGGGGCGGCAAGGCCCGCGGCGATGACCGGCGCCCGGGTGACGTCCGCCGGCTCTGTGGTGTCGACCGCGGCCTGCGCGACGGCCACCGGCGCCGGCTGGCATTTGCGCGTCGGGTCATAGGCGGCGTCCGGGTCGCATCCGGTGGCGGCGGCGGGCGGTCCGGGCACATATGGCGTGGCGACCAGGGACGCGAGTTGCACGCGCGCGGGCTGGCACTTGGTGGTGGGGTCGTAGGCGGCATCGGGGTCGCAGCCGGTGACCGAGGCCGGCGGTCCAGGCTTGAACCGCGCCGGGGCCGGAGCGGTGACGGCGGCGACCTGCATCACCGGCGCCTTGCATGGACGCGATGGATCATAGGCCGCATCCGGGTCGCAGACGCCTGGTGTCGATCGTGGTGCCGCATAGGCATAGCGCGTCGCATAGCCGCCGCTGCCGGCATAGGCGGCGAGCGGGCCCGTCATCAGCTCCGGCGATCCGAGTTGCGGTGCGATGGCGGCCACGTATTGCACCGTTTCCTCGGGCAGCGGCGTGCCGTTGTTCAGGTAGCGGTCCACGCGCCGGGGACCCGCGTTATACGCGGCCAGGAAGGCGGGGGCGCCATACTGGTCGTACATCTCCTTCAGGTAGGCGGTGCCGGCCAGGATATTGTTGTGCGGGTCGAATGGATCCGCGCCCAGGTCGTACCGCGCCCGCAGCTCGTTGTACGTGTCCGGCATCACCTGCATCAGACCCATCGCGCCGGCCCAGGAAATGACGTCCTGCTGGCCGCCGGATTCCTGGCGCATCACTTTGCGGATCCACAGCTCTGGGAAGTTGAAGCGGGCCGACGCCTCCTTGATGTAGGGCCCCCACGGATCCGAGGGCGGACCGGGCGGGGGATAATACTGGTGGGGGCTGTACCGGGCCTGGCGGCCGGTCTGGCTGCTGCAGGCGGCGAGCAGGCCAAGCACGGCCGCGCCGGCCGCGATTGACGCCTGCCGCCTTGCCCGGCGGGCCGTCTGATCAAACGCCTTCCTCACACGACGCATGCCGCCGTACCCAACACTGTCCAGGGTCACGCACTATCACAACAGTGCACCGGAGTGCATTGGAACAACTTGCGTTTAATCGATTCTGCCGGCCGGGTGTGGCGAAAGCGGTACGCCATGTGTCGACTTTATGGCTTGATGATGCGGCCGATCACGGATCAACTCACGATCCAATGGGGTCCGCGACCCAATGGGACTCGACCCAAGCGGGCTCACCTCCAAGCGGGCTCACTTCCAGGCGGGTGGTGGCGCAGGCTTGCGGCGACGGCGTCCAGAAGAACCATTGCGGGAGAGGTCGTTCATGGAGTCTGCCGGTTCACCCGGAAGCGAGCCCGGCGCGAGGGCGAGATCGTGGATCGACCGCGTCTGGTCCACGGTGGCCGATCGCGGCCGGTCCTACACCGGCATCATGCCGCCCAAGGCTACCGAATCCCGCCTCGACCGCACCCAGGGCCTGGCGCAAGCGCTGTTGTCGCAGCGCGGCGAGGCCGCCGGCGCCGCCGTCGCGCGGGAATTGCTGCAGAGCCTGCAGGCCCTTTCGGCCGCCGAGAAGCTGCGTTTCTTCCAGTACCTGGCAGCCAACTTCCTGCCCGATGAGGCGGCGCTGCGGCAGGCCGCGGAGGCCTGGCTTGCCGATCCGACCGCGCTGACCGCCGCGGCGCTCGGCGATGCCGCCGAACCGGCTCGTCAGGAGCTGCTGCGGCGCATGAACATGGCGCCCGGCGGGACCAGCGCGCTGGTGGCCATGCGCAAGGAGGTCCTCGGCCATCTGCGCGATGAACCGGGGCTTGGCCCGCTCGATGCCGATCTGCGGCACCTGTTTGCCTCCTGGTTCAATCGCGGCTTCCTGGAATTGCGCCGCATCGACTGGCAGACGCCGGCGGCGGTGCTGGAGAAGCTGATCGCCTATGAGGCGGTGCATGAAATCGCCGGCTGGGACGATCTGCGGCGCCGGCTTGCCTCGGATCGCCGCTGTTTCGGGTTCTTCCACCCCGCGCTGCCGGGTGAGCCGCTGATCTTCGTGGAAGTGGCGCTGACCACCGGCCTGGCATCCTCGATCCAGCCGCTGCTGCAGGCGGTATCGGACGAGGCCACCGCGAAGGCCCAGGAAAATGCCGCGGATACCGCGATCTTCTATTCCATTTCCAACTGCCAGGACGGGCTGCGGGGCGTGTCGTTCGGCAACTTCCTGATCAAGCAGGTGGTCGAGGAATTGAAGGCGGAGCTCCCGCTCGTCCGGCAGTTCTCGACCTTGTCGCCGGTCCCCGGCTTTCGCCGATGGCTGTCGCGCCAGACCGAGGATGTGCTGTCGAAGCCGGAGCGGCAGGCATTGCAGGCGGCAACCGGGTCCGAGGACGTCGCCACGCTGACGCGGCAGGACAATTGGTGGACCGACGAAACGGTCTCGGCCGCCCTGCGCGGCCCGTTGACGCGGCTATGCGCCACGTACCTCGCCACGAAGGGACCGCGCGGCGGGCCCGTCGATCCGGTGGCGCGCTTCCATCTTGGCAACGGCGCCCAGCTCGAACGGATCAACTGGCTGGGCAACACCGCCGGACGCGGCATCGACGAGTCCTTTGGGATCATGGTCAACTACCTCTATGACCCCGAGCGTATCGAGGCGAACCACGAAGCGTTCGTGCGCGGCGCGATCGTGCGTTCGGCTGCGGTCGACGCGATGATGGTGCTCCCTCCGCCGCCGCCGGCCAAGGAAAGCAGCGGCAGGCGGCGTATCCGAAAGAGTTGACCAGGGCTGGACCGGCCAGGGCTGGATTGGCCAGGGCTGGATTGGCCAGGGCTGGATTGGGGGAGGCACCATGACGGGATCGGCGGTCACTCGAATGGCGGCGGTCGGCCGCACCCCGCTCAACCGGCAGCAGATCGCGGGCTTCTGGGCCGCCTGGTTCGGCTGGATGCTGGACGGCATGGACTCGGTGATCTACGCGCTGGTGCTGGGTCCGGCGCTGGCCGAGCTGCTGCCCCGATCCGGGATGGAGGCGACGCCGGCCACGATCGGCTTCGTCGGCTCCCTGATGTTCGGCTTCTTCCTCATCGGCTGGGGCCTGTCCTTCATCTGGGGGCCGGTGTCCGACCGTTATGGCCGCACCAAGGCGCTGGCGGCCACGGTGCTGGTCTACGCGCTGTTCACCGGCGCGGCGGCATTTGCGACGAATATCTGGATGCTGGGGCTGTTTCGCTTCCTGGCCGGCATCGGCGTCGGCGGGGAATGGGCGATGGCGGGGACCTATGTCGCCGAGGCATGGCCGGAGGACCGGCGCAAGATGGGCGCGGGATACCTGCAGACCGGCTATTATTTCGGCTTTTTCGTCGCCGCCGCCTTGAACTACACGGTCGGCGCGCATCTGGGCTGGCGGGCGATGTTCCTGTGCGGGCTGGTCCCGGTCGTCGTTTCCATTGCGACGCTCCTCGGCGTCAAGGAGCCGGAACGATGGGAACATCAGCAGGAAGCGCATGCGCCGCGGCAGAATCCGCTGTCCGTCCTTTTCCAGCGCGAATACCGGCGCCGGACCGTCGTGATGTCGGGGTTGCTGACGATCGCCATCATCGGCCTGTGGGCCGGGGCGGTCTATGAGCCCACGGCGATCGTCTTTCTGGCCCGGCAGGCCGGCATGGTCGTGCCGGACGCGGTGCGGATGGCGTCTTTCGGCACCGGGCTGCTATCGATCGGCACCATCCTGGGCTGCATCCTCGCGCCGTGGCTGGCCGAACGGATCGGCCGCCGGCCGACTCTGGCGATCTATTTCGTCGGCATGATGGTCACCATCGCCCTGTCATTCGGCTGGGCCTTCTACCTGCCGACCGGCACGGCACTTCCGGCATTCCTGGCCGTGCTGTTCTTCCTTGGCCTGTTCGGCGGCAACTTTGCGATCTTCAGCCTTTGGCTGCCGGAACTGTTCCGCACGGAGGTGCGTGGCAGCGCCTTCGCCTTCTGCACCTCGGTCGGGCGGTTCATCGGCGCCGGCGTGAACTTCGTGCTCGCTGCGGCCGTCGCCTCCATGGGGACGCTGGGCTTGCCGGTGGCGGCCACGGCGATCGCCTTCGCGATCGGCCTGCTGCTGATCCCGTTCGCCCCCGAGACCCGCGGCAGCCTGCTGCCGGATTAGCGCGCGATCGCCTGAAGCCGGCGGTTGGAAGGCGCGAATCCCGCCCGTGAATCAAAGAGTCGCGACAGCATGACAGGGTCAACCCGACCCTGTCATGCTGTCGGGCCCACCCCCCGGGAGGGGCGGCTGGCGGTCGCGCCGGTGCCGCGGGATCAGTCGATCGCCGCGTGCACGAGATTGGCCACCCGGTCCAGCCGGGCGGAATGCCAGGGATCGGGGGAGACGAAGTTGGTCAGGTAGGTGAACGACACGCCGGAGGTCGGGTCGGCCCAGGAGTAGGAGGAGCCGACGCCGCCATGGCCGAAGGTCTCCGGCGCGCCGATCGTGCCCAGGCCACGGATGCGGTCGCTGCCGCCGCGCACATGCGGCCCCAGGCCGCGATGCATCGGGATCATTGTCATCGCGTGGTCGGGGGTTTCCCCGGTGTGGTTGCGCGCGACATAGGCCATCAGGCGCGGGGAGAACAGGCGCACCGAGCCGAGTTTTCCGCCATGGCCCAGCGCCTGGTAGAAGGCCGCCATGCCGCGCGCCGTCGCATAGCCGCCGCCGCTGGGCAGGCCCGCGGACCGGAACGCCGCCGAGTTGTCGCGCGGTTCCGGCGCATAGGTGTCGGCGCAGCGGGATTGCTGGGAGTCGGGGACGCCGACAAAGATGTCATTGCCCAGGCCCAGCGGCTCGATCACCCGTTGCCGGATCACGTCGCGATAGTCCTGGCCGGTCGCGGCCTCGATCACCATCGCCTGCACCAGATGGGCGGCGCGGCCGTGATATTGCAGGCGTGTCCCCGGCGTCCATTCCAGGGAGAAGTCGCAGACCTGCCGGCGCATCAGCGCGTGATCCGTCCAGGTCTCCTGCGTCACATCGGCAGAGGGAAAGCCGCCCTGATGGGTCATCACCTGTTCCAGGGTGATCTCGGCCTTGCCACGCGCGGCGAATTCCGGCAGGTGGTCGGCGATGCGGTCCATGAAGGATAGCCTGCCTTCCTCGACCAGCGTCCAGACGGCGGCCGAGGTCAGCACCTTGGTCTGGCTGAACAGCAGGAACAGCGTGTCGCTGCTGGCGGCGACGGTGCCGCCTTCGGTGCGGGCATTGCCGTAGGTCTGGAACAGGGCCAGCTTGCCGTGGCGGGCCAGCGCGATCTGCGCCCCCGCGTACCGGCCCTCGGCGATGTGGCCGCGGATCAGCGTGTCCAGGTGGTCCAGCGGCTTCTGTGCGAAGCCGAGGGCGGCGGGATTGGACTCGGCGAGCGGGAAGGCGTCCGACATGGCGATTCTCTCCGGGCATTCTGATGTCGCGCGAAGGTTAGGCGGGTCGGACGCGCCTGCCAAACGGCTTCGACCCGGCTGCGGGTGTCCGTTTCCTTCAAGAAACGAAACTGCCGCCTACTTGATCAGCGTCACCGGCACATCGGCCAGATGCACGGTGCGCGTGGTGACCGATCCCAGCAACAGGCCGGTCAGGGAATTCAGCCCGCGCGTGCCCATGACGATCTGGTCGACGCCCTGGTCCCGCGCGACGCGGGCGATGGTGTCGGCGGCCGGGCCGGTTTCCGCCATCGTCTCATAGGACACCGCCGCCTCCCGGCACAGGGCGGCGGCGGCGCCCAGCACCTTGTCCGAGGCACGCTGCGCCTGGCGCGCTTCGTCCGGCGGTTCCTCGGCGCCGAGCTCCGACAGGCCCAGCGTCCCGCGGTTCTGCACGTTCAGCAGGATGACATGCACATCGGCGCCGGCGGAGGCCAGGGAGGTGGCAAATCGGACGGCTCGCCGCGAAGCCGCCGTTCCGTCGATCGGTACCAGGATTCGCATGTCATGTCCCCTTCGGTCGCATGCAGCCGCCGGACCGGGCTGGGCGGGATCAGGTCCGGCGGGACCAGGCTGGGCAGGATCGGTGCCGGCCGCGGACCCGTCCTTGATGTGGATCACACGAGACTGCCTCCGTTCCCGTCATTCCGTTCAATTGATCAATTCCATAAGCCGGCTGGTTTGTCGCCGCGCGGGGCGAAACACGGTTCCCATCCGCCGGAAAGACCTATAACACGTTAAGCAATACGCCACGTCGAACCAAAGAGAACGTCCAAGATGCGCTTGCTGACCTGCCTGTTTCCGGCGGCCCTGGCCGCGTCCGTCGCGCTGACCCCGGCCCGCGCCGCCGATCCGACGCCGCAGCCCGGCGGCACCGTGCGGATCTATCAGCGCGACAACCCCGCCTCGGCCTCCATCCTGGAGGAAGCGACCTATTCCACCAACGTGCCGTTCATGTCGGTGTTCAACAACCTGATCCGCTACAAGCAGGACGTGCCGCAGAACAGCGATGCCTCGATCGAGCCGGAGCTGGCGACGTCCTGGGCCTGGGGGCCGGGCGGCACGTCGATCACGTTCAAGCTGCGCGAGGGTGTCACCTGGCATGACGGCAAGCCGTTCACCGCCAGGGACGTGAAGTGCACCTGGGACCTGATCCAGGACAAGGGCCCGGAGAAGCTGCGCAAGAACCCGCGGAAGCTGCTGTGGAGCAACGTCCAGGACGTGGTCCCGAACGGCGACCATGAGGTGACGTTCAAGCTGGGCCGGCCGCAGCCCTCGCTGTTGGCGATGTTCGCCTCCGGCTACAGCGCGGTCTATCCGTGCCACGTGACCCCGGCGCAGCAGCGCACCAGGCCGATCGGCACCGGCCCGTTCAAGCTGGCCGAGTTCAAGCAGAACGAAATGATCCGGCTGGTGAGGAACGAGCACTACTGGAAGAAGGACCGGCCGTACCTGGATTCGATCGAGATGCCGATCATGACCAGCCGCGCCACGGCGATGCTGGCATTCCAGGCCCATAAGCTGGACATGACCTTCCCGCTGGAGGTCACGCCGCCGATCCTGCGCGACATCAGGAAGGAAGTGCCGGCCGCGGTCTGCGCCTTCGGGTCGATGAACGTGAACAGCAACCTGATCGTCAACCGCGACAAGCCGCCGTTCGACAACCCCGAGATCCGCAAGGCGATGGCGCTGGCGATCGACCGCAAGGCCTTCGTGGACATCCTGTTCGAGGGCAAGGCCGAGATCGGCGGCGCCTTGCTGCCGGCGCCCAACGGCGTCTGGGGCATGCCGGACGACATGAAGAAGACCATGCTGGGCTACGACCCCGACGTCGCCAAGAACCGCGAGCAGGCTCGGGAGATCATGAAGAAGCTGGGCTACGGACCGGACCATCCGCTGAAGGTGAAGATCTCCACCCGCAACATTCCGGCCTATCGCGATCCGGCGGTGATCCTGATCGACCAGCTGCGCGAAATCTGGATCGACGGGGAGCTGGAGCCGCTGGATACGCCGGTCTGGTTCGCCAAGCTGGCGCGCAAGGATTATGCGGTGGGCATGAACCTGACCGGCAACTCGATCGACGACCCGGACCAGACATTCTACGAGAATTTCGCCTGCAAGTCGGAGCGGAACTACTCGCAATACTGCAACCCGGAGCTGGAGAAGCAGTTCGACGCCCAGTCGCAGGAGATGGATGTCGAGAAGCGGAAGAAGCTGGTCTGGGCCATCGACCAGCAACTGCAGAATGACGTGGCGCGACCGATCATCCTGCACATGGAGGGCGGCACGTGCTGGTGGCCGCAGGTGCACGGGTTCACGCAGATGGTGAACAGTTCCTACAACGGCTACCGCTTCGAGGATCTGTGGATCGAGCACTGACCGCGAGCACTGACCGCTGGCGCCACCTTGTCTCCCCACCGCGGATCGGCTCTAACCCGCGAAACCGATATGGAGGAGCCGCCATGGCCGAAATCCGGACGTCCCACCTGTTCACGCTGAAGCTCGTGGTCAACGGCATGCAGCCGATCGGCGAGACCCCCGGCGGCAACCGCCGCGTCGGCCTGGTCGCCGGCGGCACGTTCGAGGGACCGAGGCTGCGTGGCACCGTCCTGCCGGGCGGCGCCGACTGGATCATCGGCCGGCCCGACGGCGTCACCACGCTGGATGTCCGCCTGGTGCTGGAAACCCATGACAAGGCAACGATCGGCATGACCTATCGCGGCCTGCGCCATGGTCCCGCCGACGTGATGGCGAAGGTCAATGGCGGCGAATGGGTCGATCCGGCGCTGTATTACTTCCGCACCGTCATCGCCTTCGAGACCGCGGCTCCGCAATACGCGTGGCTGAACAAGGCGATCGCCCTGGGCACCGGCAGCCGCCCGCCCGAAGGTCCCGTCTACGACGTGTTCGAGGTGCTGTGACCATGGCAAGGATCGGTTTCATCGGCCTGGGCAACATGGGCTTGCCGATGGCCGCCAACCTGGTGAAGGCGGGGCACAGTGTCACCGGCTTCGACCTCAACACCAATGCGCTGACCGCGCTGGCCCAGGCCGGTGGCCAGGCGGCCGGCAGCGCCGCCGAGGCAGTCGAGGGCGCCGAGGTGGTCATCACCATGCTGCCGGCGGGTGAGCATGTGCGCCAGGTCTACCTGAACCAGGGTGGGCTGATCGACGTCACCAAGGGCCGGAAGCCGCTGCTGATCGACTGCTCCACCATCGATGTCGACAGCGCCCGCACCGTGGAAGCGGAGGCATCCAGGGCCGGCCTGTCGATGCTGGACGCCCCGGTCTCCGGCGGCACCGCCGGGGCGCAGAACGCCACGCTGACCTTCATGGTCGGCGGCAGTGACCAGGCCTTCGCCCGCGGCAAGCCGATCCTGGAGGCAATGGGCAGGAACATCTTCCACGCCGGCGGCCCGGGCGCCGGGCAGGCGGTGAAGATCTGCAACAACATGATGCTGGCGATCAACATGGTGGGTGTCGCGGAAGGCTTCATCCTGGCCGAGAAGCTGGGCCTGGACTGGCAGAAGCTGCACGCGATCTGCGCGACCGCGACGTCCAACTCCTGGGCGCTGTCCAGCTACTGCCCGGCGCCCGGCACCGTGCCCACCGCGCCGTCGTCGCGCGACTACGCGCCCGGCTTCATGGCGCAGCTGATGCTGAAGGACGTGAAGCTGTCGCAGGCCGCGGCCGAGGCCGCCGGGTCCCCCACGCCGCTGGCGGCGCAGGCCATGTCGTTCTACCAGGCGGTGTGCGATGCGGGTGACGGCGCCAAGGATTTCTCGGTCGTGTTCCGCTGGCTGGCGGGGCAGGGGCGCTAACCGGGCCATCATCCGGGGCCGCGGCGACAGAACCCGGTTCAACTCGGCCCCGAAGCGCTTTATGACTTCGCCCATAAGGTAATCCGGCCGCGCGACGACGCGGCCCATCCAGGGCGGAGGCCAGCATGTCCACGGAAGCATTCAAGGCGGCGCGAGACTTCCTGTTCGCCAATCGCACCGGTTACGCGGTCACCCATCGCGATTTCCGCTGGCCCGAACTCGACCATTTCAATTACGCGCTGGACTGGTTCGATGCCGAACTGGCGCGTAACCATGGCGACTCGCTGGCCTTGAAGATCGTCGGCGCCGGCGCGGCCGAGCGGAGTTTCCGGGAATTGGCGGAGGCATCCGATCGGGTTGCCAACGGGTTGCGGGCCCTGGGCGTCAAGCGGGGCGAGCGTATCCTGCTGATGCTGGGCAATGTCGTGCCGCTGTGGGAGGTGATGCTGGCGGCGATGAAGCTGGGTGCCGTCGTCATTCCCGCCACCACGCTGCTGACGCAGGCGGACCTCAAGGACCGGTTCGACCGGGGCCGCGTCCGCCACCTGGTTGCCGGTGCCGCCGATGCCGCGAAGTTCGACGGGTTGGACCCGACCGTGACCCGCATCGCCGTGGGCGACGCGCCGGCCGGCTGGCACGGCTATGACACCCTGTTGCGGGGTGATGCCGCCTTCACGCCGGACGGGCAGACCAGGGCGACCGACCCGCTGCTGCTGTATTTCACCTCCGGCACGACTTCCCGCCCCAAGCTGGTCGAGCACAGCCATCAGAGCTATCCGGCCGGTCACCTGATCACGATGTACTGGCTCGGGCTGCGGCCAGGGGACATGCACCTGAACATCTCCTCGCCCGGCTGGGCGAAGCACGCCTATAGCTGTTTCTTCGCGCCCTGGAATGCCGCGGCCACGGTGTTCATCGCCAATCAGCCGCGCTTCAACGCGCCGGCCATGCTGGACGCGATGGTGGAAAACAAGGTGACCACGATCTGCGCGCCACCCACGGTATGGCGGATGTTCGTGCAGGAGGACCTGGCGAAATGGCGGACCTCGCTGCGCGAGCTGTGCTCCGCCGGCGAGCCGTGCAATCCCGAGGTGATCGAGCATGTCCAGAAGGTCTGGGGTCAGACGATCCGCGAGGGCTACGGCCAGACCGAAACGACCGTGGTGATCGGCTGTTTCCCCGGGGAAACGGTCTATCCCGGCTCGATGGGCCAGGAAGCGCCGGGCTATCGGATCGCGCTGCTGGACGCCGACGGCGCCGCGGCGGATGAGGCGGAGGTCTGCGTCGAGCTCGATCCGAAGCCGACCGGTCTGATGCGCGGCTACCAGGCCGATGACGGCTCCTTCACGCCGCTGGGCGTGAAGACCGGCAACCATCTCGCCTATCGCACCGGGGACGTGGCCAGCCGGGATGCGCGCGGCTATTACACTTATGTCGGGCGGGCGGACGATGTGTTCAAAGCCTCCGACTACCGGATCAGCCCGTTCGAGCTGGAAAGCGCGCTGATCGAGCATCCCGCGGTGGCCGAGGCGGCGGTGGTGCCGGCGCCCGACGCGGTGCGGATGAACATTCCGAAGGCGTTCATTACGCTCGCCGCCGGGCACGAACCGGATGCCGCGACGGCAAAGGCGATCTTTGCGCATCTGCGCGCGACATTGGCGCCGTACAAGCGGGTGCGGCGGATTGCCTTTGGGGAGCTGCCGAAAACCATTTCGGGTAAAATCCGCCGGGTGGAGCTGCGCCAGGCGGAGGTCGCCCTGGCCAAGGCCGGCGAACGCGCGGAAGGCGAGTTCCGGGAGGAAGACTTTCCGGACCTCGCGTCGCGGTAGGCTGCCTCCCCCGCCGGGTATCGCTGTCGGGCCTTTTTTCGCGCGCGGACCGAGGCTGATCGCCGGTCCGCGGCGCTCCCGCCGGGCCGATCAGCCGATCGAAAGCTGCCCGGCCCGGCCGGCCGTGACCTTGGGGTGGTCCGCGGAGCAGCCGCCCCTTCGGCCATGGCGGTCGCGGCAGGTCGCGGCAGACCGGTCCAGCCTGATGCCCCCCGTCCGGTGCCCTCCGTCCGGTTGACGCGCCGTCTCCCCGCGTTACCCTTCCCGTCAATCCAAGGGAGGGACCACCAGCATGGAATTCGGCATCGGCATCCCGTCCGCGCACGACTCCTGGAAAGTCGCGCGGCGGGCCGAGGAACTCGGCTTCACCCACGCCTGGTTCTATGACACGCAAATGCTCGTCGGCGATCCGTTCGTTGCGATGGGCGCCGCCGCCGCCCATACCAGCCGCATCCGCCTGGGCACCGGCGTGCTGGTGCCGACGAACCGCATCCCCGCCGTCACCGCCTCGGCCTTCGCCACGCTGAACGGCATGGCGCCGGGCCGCATCGATTTCGGCGTCGGCACCGGCTTTTCGGCCCGCCGCGCGATGGGCCTGGGCGCGATGAGGCTGGCCGACATGGAGGAGTACATCCGCATCGTCTATGCCCTGCTGAACGGGGAGATGACGGAAGCCGAGGTCGATCCCGGGGTGCGCAAGAAGATCAAGTTCCTCAATCCGGAGCTGGGCCTGATCAACATCAAGGACCCGGTGCGGCTGCACATCTCGGCTCTGGGCCCGAAGGGCCGGCAGATGACCGCCCGCCATGGCGCCGCCTGGAAGATGGTGATGTCGGGCGTCGAGGACGGGCTGGCCGCGGTGAACGCGATGCGCAAGACCTGGACCGACAGCGGCCGTCCGGCATCCGATCTGTACGCCTCGGGCTGGGTCTGGGGTTGCCTGCTGCGCGACGGCGAGACGCTGGACAGTCCGCGTGTCAGGGCGGAGGCGGGGCCACGCGCGGCGGTGTTGCTGCACCGCTATGCCGATCTGGACATGGAAGGCTGGATCAACACCTCGCCGGTGCCGGACAGCGTGAAGGACACGTTGCAGGGCTATGTCGAGGCCGCCCGAAAGTTCCAGCCGGAAGATGCGCGCTATCTGCTCAACCACACCGGTCACTGCATCGCGGTGAAACCCGAGGAAGACCGTTTCATTACCGCTGAACTCATCCGCCAGACCACGTTCACCGGGACCGAACAGGACATCAAGCAGCGGATCGAGGCCCTGCGCGCCGGCGGGCTGTCACAGCTCGTGCTGCCGATCGTGCCGGGGCACGAGGATGCGGTGGAGGACTGGGGCCGCATCATCAAGGCGTTCCGCTGACGCCCCCGAGCGTGGTCAGCCGAAGGTTGTCCCCAGTCGCCGCCATCGCGTCGCCGCCATCGCGTCACCGCCGCCGGCATGCAAGCGGGAATCGGTGCGGCGGCGCAAGGGTTCGGCGCGCGGCAACCGACCCTTGTGATGCCGGCGACGACCGACCATCCACGGCCTTGCCGCCGCCTCGAAGACAAACGCCGACGTTCCCATCGCCCGTCGCGGATGGCCGGCCTTCGCCGGCCATGACGGAGGCGAAGCGGGTTGATCGCCGCAGCCGCCACTCACGCCGCCGGAAACGCCGCCTCCATCGCGCGGCGATAGGTGTAGGCCTCATCGGAAGGATCGATCCGCACGTCGTCCCACGTCACCGGCTGGCCTTTCGTGACGTCGCGGATCAGCGTCACACGATTGGCGAGCCCGATCGGCAGGCCGCCGACGCGCAGGCTGTCGGCGGCGGCCATCAGCTTGCCCCAGACGCAGGCGCCGCCTTCACCGTCCAGCATCTCGCCGGCGCGCAGGTCGCGCTTCGCGGTGGACACCACGTCGCCGCGGAACCCGGTCGGCGCACCGGTCGGTTCGCCGCGCAGCGCGGCCGACAGCACCGACACGTTCAGCTCCAGCCCGATCAGGTGGAACGGCCGGTACAGCGCCGTCACCCGGCCGGTCGGGTCGGTCACCACGCCGTATTCCTGGAAGCAGCGCGCGGCGTACTCGTTGGGCGCCTCGAACACCACGTATACGCCCCAGCGCAGATCGTTCGTCACCTGGCTGCCATCCCGGTGCACCGACGAAATGACCTCGACCTGGCCGGCATGGTGCAGCACGCCGGCGTTGCCAGGCCGCAGCATCGACGCCATCTCATGCGTGCCCACTGGCGGGAAGGCCAGGCCGTCCGGCGGCGGCGTCAGGCCGGAGGCATTCGCCACCGCCGCCATCTCGATACCGGACTTGGTGCCGTCCAGAAACGAGTTGAACATCTGCGGGTTCATGCCGCCGAGCCTCGCCTGTTCCGGTGTGAGGCCGTAATGGGCCCACACTGTGTCGGGGGTGGAGGCATGATATTCCGGCATGTATTTCGTGCCCTTGCCGGCGGCGATCACCGGGAAACCGCACGACCGGGCCCAGTCGATCATCTCGCAGATCAAGGCCGGCTGGTCGCCATAGGCCAGGGAGTAGACCACCCCCGCCGCCTCGGCTTCCCGAGCCAGCAGCGGGCCGGCCAGCACATCGGCCTCGACATTCACCATGACGATGTGCCTGCCCTCGCGGATCGCCTTCCTGGCATGCGCGATGCCGGCTGGGGCGTGGCCGGTCGCCTCCACCACCACCTCGACATCCGCCGATGCGATCATGCCCATCGCGTCATCGGTGATGCGGACCGACGCGATCCGCGCCTCATCCCAGCCCACACCCCGGCAGGCCGCGCGCGCCCGGTCCGGTGACAGGTCGGCGATGGCGGCAACCTCCAGCCCCGGCGTCGTCGGCACCTGCGACAGGAACATGGAGCCGAACTTGCCGGCGCCGATCAGGCCCACGCGCACCGGCCGGCCGGCGGCGGCGCGCTTCTGCAGCAGGCGAAACAGGTTCATGACGGGTCTCCCGGGCTATCGCGCCGGCTATAGACGGGACCGCCGGCAAAGGCGATTCCGGGGCTTGCGCGATGGCAATGCCGGATCAGGAATCCCCGCCGTTCCGCCAGACGCCGCGCCCGGCGGATCGCGCCTCGGCTTCCATGTCCTTCAGGCTGACTTCCCGCGCGACCGCCCAGCCGTCGCGGACCTGCGCCTGGCTGAGCGACACGCCCGCGGTCTGGCAGTCGCCCAGCGGCCGGCCGCGCGAGTCGCGCCCATGGATGGTGCACTCGATCGGTCCGCGCCGGACCAGCGCCGCCAGCGCGTTCGCCGCCGCCACCCCGCAATCCTGCGAAACGCCGCCCCGGACCTCGCAGCGCGTGTCACGGCGCGGCGCGGCAATGCCGGCCAACCGCACGACGTCGTCGCCGATGCGCAGCGTCTCCCCGTCGATCACCGCCAGCTTGCTGGCGGGCGCCGCCAGGTGCTGCGATGCCGGCGCGCGCGCCGGCGCGCCCGAGGGGCTGACGAACAGCCAGGTGACGCCGCCCGCCATGGCCAGCCCGCCGCAGACCGCGACCGCCACACCGGGAGACGGCAAAAGAACGGTCGCGAGGCGCCGGCCCAATGACGGCCGCCTGCCGCCGAGGCCGGAGCGAAAGATACGCCGCTTACGGTTCAACGACACCAGCAGACCCCATTCGCCTGATCGCGCCACGCCCCAAGGCCGTGCGCACACAGCGCCACGCCAGCGGCGTCACGCTGGAACAGGGAGCAACGGATGCCGCAGGGCTCCCACAGGGTCAACCCGAATCATCGCCGCCAACCGCGATTCGCGCCACCAGAAATCAACGCGGAATGTTCGATTCCCGCTATCGCTCGGGCGGGTTTCCTCAATCGGCGACGGCGGCGATCGTTGCCTCGTCCAGCCCAGCCTCGCGCAGGACCGCCTTGGTGTGCTCCCCCAGCGCGGCGGCAAACCCCCGCACCTGCACAGGCACGCCCGACAGCCGGAACGGCGGGTTCAGCGCCTTGAACGTTCCGCCGGCGTCGGTCACGTCGGCAAAGGCGCCGCGATGGCGCAACTGCGGATCGGCCATCAGCTCCCGCACCGTCCGATAGGGCGAGCAGGGCACGCCGGTACGCTCGAACGCCGCCTGGCATTCCTCCGTGGTCAAGGTCGTCGACCAGGCTTCCAGCTCATCGATCAGGTCGCCCCAGTTGGCGCGGCGGTCGGGGTACAGCTTGAACCGCGGATCCTCGACCCAGTCATCCCGGCCCGCGGCCCTGGCCAGGTTCACGAAGGTGCGCTCGCTCGCCACCGCCGGCATGATGAAGCCGTCCCTGGTGCGCACCGGCCCGAACATCGGCCGCCCGGCCGGTGGGGTCGGGAACTGCGCCGCCTGCAATTCCGACAGCAGCAGGCTCATGGTCGCCTCCAGCATGGACACATCGATCATCTGTCCCTCGCCGGTGCGGGTCCGGTGCAGCAGCGCGGCGACGATGGCGCCGAAGGCATAGGTCCCACTGATCACGTCGGCCACGTAGACGCCGCAATTGTCCGGCCGCTCCCGCCCCGGCTGATACGACATGTTCGCCAGGTCGAATCCCGAGGCGGCATGGATCGCCGGCGCATAGGCGGCAAGCCCGGCCGAGGGGCCGGACTGCCCGAAGCCGGAGATGGCGCAGTACACGAGGTCCGGCCGGATCGCCTTCATCGCGTCGTGGTCCAGGCCGAAACGGCGCATCACCCCGGGACGGTAATTTTCCACCACCACGTCGATGCCGGGCAGCAGCGCCTTGACCGCCGCCTGGGCCGCCGGCTGCTTCAGGTCCAGCACCATGCTCATCTTGCCGGCATTGAGCTGGCCGAAGGATGTGCTGGCTCCGTTGCGCAACGGTGGCCGGCTGCGCATCATGTCGCCTTCCGGCGCTTCCACCTTGATCACCGTGGCGCCCAGATCCGCCAGCATGCGCGTGCAATACGGGCCGGCGATCGTGGTGGTGAAGTCCAGAACGCGAATGCCCTGCAGCAGGTCGGCTGTCATCCTGTTTCTCTCCCGTGACCACCCCATCGTGCCGTGGCAGCGGGCCGGGTGGCAATATACGGGAATGGCAAGGGTAAGCCCGGCCCGGGTCGCGTCGATTGCGGCACCGGCGCGGGCGGCGACCGTGTTCTCACCCCGGAATGGCCAAGGGAATGATCAGGGGAATGGCAGGGTGAAACGGCCGGTGGCGGGCTAACCCGGCTCGATCGAAATCGCCAGCGCTTCCTCATAGACGATGTCGACCTGGTCGCCGACCCGCAGCCGGCGCATGAATGCCTGCACCTCGGGGTTCTTCGGCGCGACGGTACGGGTCATCCCGTCGGGCCCGACGAAGCTGACCATGCCCAGCGCGGGGTCGATCGCGGTGATCGTCACCCGGCCCTGCCGGACCCGGGTGATCAGGCCGTTCGGACGCTTGGATGTCGTATCGGTGCTGACCGCCATGCCGGCAAAGGGCGGGCTGGTCGGCGACAGCACATTGACCATCTGCGCCGCGATCGCCTGGTAATAGACCGCGGTCACGTGGTCACCGGCTCGGATCGCGCTCAGCCGCGTCACCACCGGGCTCACGTCCATCGTCACCAGCGCGCCCGCCTGGGACCCGCCGTCACCGCGCAGCAGGATCTGCCGTGCGACCGGATCGACGCTTTCGACGACGGCATGAATTGTCGTTGTCTGCTGCGTGTCGACCGATGCGCAGGCGGCGAGCACGGGCAGCAGCCCGGAGGCAATCAGAAAGGATCGGCGGTTCATGCAAACTCCCAGCAAACGGGCGCGGCGGGCAGGCCGCGGGCGGTGAATACGCGGCCGCGGGGCGCGCGGTTGCCGGACACGCGGTCGCTGGACGTAGGGGTGCCGGATTCGGGAAACCCCGGCCATGGCGGCCATTCTCATGTCTCGGCGAAACGCTTGTGGGCCTGACATCGGACGTCGTCAATGCCCGATCGAAAGCAACTTCTGCGAGAAACCGCGCGGTGGCGGCACACGCCGTTGCTGCTTGATGCAACGCGTCCCCGCCGCCTATGTGGGGTCCACCCATGCCGGTGAAGCGCGCGGATCACGCGTGTGAAGGACATGTGCGGGTGGCCGGCAAGGAAACCGGGCGCGGCGGCCGATCCAGGGCGGCGGCCCTGGTCGGGCGGGGAACGGGATGATGGCGTCACGGCAGGCATGGTCGATGCGGTCGATCCCGACCCTGCTCCGGCATGACCTGGTGGCCGGGATGACCCTCGCGGCCTACGCGGTCCCGGATTCTCTCGCCTATGCCACGCTGGCCGGGCTGCCGCCGCAGGTCGGGCTGTACGGCTATATGGCGGGCGGCCTCGGCTATGCGCTCGTCGGCTCCTCCCGCTACATCGCGGTCGGTCCCACCTCGGCGATCTCCCTGATGATCGGCGTTACCGCGGCGGGCATGGCCAATGGTGACCCGGACCGCTACCTGCGGATCGCCGTCACCACCGCGATCGTCGTGGCGGTGCTGTGCCTGATCGGCTGGCTGCTGCGCCTGAGCGTGCTGGTCAAGCTGATCAGCGACAGCGCGCTGATCGGCTTCAAGGCGGGTGCCGGGCTGACCATCGCGATCACGCAGATCCCGGCCTTGCTGGGGATTCCGGACCTGCCGGCGCAGGCCGTCGGCGGCATGCTGGCGGCCGGCGGTCACAGCGCGCCCGAGCTGCTGGTGCGGGTGCTGTCGCGCGCGGGCCAGGCAAACCCGGCGACCTGCGTCTTCGGCGCGCTGGCGTTCCTGCTGTTGGCGCTTGGCCATCGCTGCTGGCCAGGCCGGCCGGTGGCGCTGGCGGTGGTGGCCGCGGCGACGGCGGCGTCGGCCCTGTTTGGCCTGTCGCGCTACGGCATCGCCGTCACCGGCCCGATCCCCGGCGGCCTGCCTGGGCCCACATGGCCCGCGACCGACTGGCAGGCCTATCGGCAGGTGCTGCCGCTGGCGACCGGCTGCCTGCTGCTGGCCTATATCGAGGGTGTCGCGGCGGCCAGGGCCTTTGCCCTGAAGCACGATGAGTACGTGGATCCGCGGCGGGAACTGCTGGGCCTGGGCGCGGCCAACCTGGCCACCGGGCTGGTCGGCGGCTATCCCGTCGCCGGCGGCCTGTCGCAAACCGCGGTAAACGAGCAGGCTGGCGCCCGGTCACGCCTGTCGCTGGTGTTCGCCTCGGTGACCCTGAGCCTCGCGCTGCTGTTCCTGACCGGCCTGCTGGCCAGCCTGCCGCGCTCCGTGCTCGCCGCGGTGGTGCTGGTGACCGTGCTGGGCCTGTTCGACCTGCGCGCCATCCGGCACATGGAGGCGGTCAGCCGGGTGGACCTGCTGCACGCGGCGGCCGCGTTCGGCGGCGTGCTGCTGCTGGGCATCCTGCCCGGCATCCTGCTGGCGGTGGTCGTCTCCATGGCGCAGGTGCTGTTCCGCTATTCGACGCCGCATGTCGCCTTTCTCGGACGGATTCGGGGCACGCAACAATTTTCCGATCTCCGCGACCATCCCGAGAATGAACGCCTGCCGGACATTCTGGCCGTCCGGCCGGAGGCGTCGCTGCTGTACCTGAACGCCGACCACGTGCTGGCGAGCGTTCTGGGCCGGCTGGACCGGCAGCAGGCGGGGACGGTGAAGGCGGTGGTCTGCGACCTGTCGGCCTCGCCGCGCATGGACCTGGCGGGCGCGCGCATGCTGACCGAGCTGCAGCAGCGCCTCCAGGCCCGTGGCGTCCGGCTGCTGGTCGCGGACGCGCTGTCGCCGGTCCGGGCCCTGCTGCGGGCCCAGGGGCTGGAGCCGAGGATCGAAGGCGTGACCGACCGGCTCAGCCTCGCCGATGCGGTGGCCTCGGCGGAGGCGACGGGGCACGGCCACTGAAGCCGCCCGCGGATGGTGGCCGCCGGCGCTTTGGGCTATCGGTGGGCACGACAGGCGCGCAGCGCGAAACCGGGAGATGAAGCGATGACGGATCTGGCGACGACTTCGACCGGGATGGTGCGCGTCGAAACCCGGGGCGCGGTGCGCATCCTGCGCATGCACCGCCCCGAGAAGCTGAACGCGCTCAATACCGATATGCTGGTGGCGCTCCAGGCCGCGCTGCAGGAGGCGGAGCGGGACGACGCGGTCCGGGCCCTGGTGCTGACCGGCGAGGGGCGGGGGTTCTCCGCGGGCGCCGACCTGGCCGAGTTCCGCGGCGAGCGGACGCCGGAATCGGTCAAGCGCAACATGTTGCGCTCGGAACTGATGGGTTCCATCCAGGTCATGCTGCGCACCATGTCGAAGCCCGTCGTGGCGGCCGTGCACGGCGCCGCCATCGGTGGCGGCGCGGCATTCGCCGCATGCTGTGACATGGTGGTTGCGGCCGACAACGTGAAGCTCGGCTATCCGGAATTGATGCACCACCTGACGCCCACCGGTGTGATGACCAGCCTGATCAAGCAGGTCGGCCCCAAGACCGCCTTCGAGCTGATCAGCCTCGGCGCCACCCTCGGCGCCGAGGAAGCGCTGCGCATCGGCCTGGTCAACCGCGTGGTGGCCGCCGACGCCGTATTGGAAGCCGCCCTGACGATCGCCAATGCCTGGGCGGAGCTTGATCCGGTACAGATGGCGGCGACCAAGAACATGTTCTACCGCATGACCGAATTGTCGTTCGAGCAAGGCCTCGCGCTCGGCCGTGACGTTTCCGTAGCGATGCGGCATCTGGCGGCGGCAACGGCGAACGCGAAGCCCGCCGCCTGATCCGCTACCGAAACCAGGACCGACTCCGTCATGCGCCGTCGTTCGTTTCTGGCCACCTCCTCGCTCGGTCTCTCCCAGGTCCTGGCCGCGCCCGGCATCGGTGCCGGGACCCGGTCCCTGATCTTCGTTCCGCAGGCCACGCTCACCAGTATCGATCCCGTATCGAACGCCAGCATGGTCACCCGCAATCTCGGGCTGATGGTCTACGAATCACTCTATACGCGCGACGCGTCGATGGCCGCGCATCCGCAGATGGTCGAGGCCGATCAGGTGGAGCAGGACGGGCGGCGCTGGACGATGCGCCTGCGTCGGCCGCTCACCTGGCATGATGGCACGCCCGTGCTCGCCCGGGACTGCGTTGCGTCGCTGAAACGCTGGATGGTACGCGATCAGGGCGGGCAAGTGCTGGCGACGCGCCTCGACGCGGTGGAGGCGGCGGATGACCGCACCATCGTGTTTCGCCTCAACCGCCGCTTTCCGCATCTGCGTTCGTTGCTTGGCCGCTTCAACAGCCCGGCTGTGATGATGCCGGAACGGATCGCCGGCACCGACCCCTATAAATCCATCCCCGAGGCCATCGGCTGCGGACCGTTTCGCTTCCTGGCCGACGAATATGTACCCGGCAGCCGGGCGGTGTTCGCCCGGTTCGAGGCATATGTGCCGAGGGACGAGCCGCCCAGCTTCGCCGCCGGAGGACGCCGTGTCCTGCTGGATCGGGTGGAATGGCAGATGATCCCCGATGCCTCGACGGCGGCCAACGCCCTGGTCACCGGTGAGGTCGACTGGGTGGAGATCCCGCAGGCGGACCTGACGCCCATGCTGACCCGGACCCCGCATGTGAGGACCGGCGTGCTGGACGAGTTCGGGCAATTGCCGGAAGTCCGGATCAATCACCTGGTCGCGCCGACCGCGAATGTGGACATCCGCCGCGCCATGCTGGCGGCGATCGATCAGCGCGAGGTCATGACGGCGATCTTCGGTGATTCCTCGAATTGGGTCGCGCCGAACTGGGTCGCGCCGGTGGGGTTCCTGTTCACCGGCAAGCCCGAGGTCGATGAGGCCGGCATGGACGCCACGCGACACCGGCCGGGCCGGGACGCGGTCAAGGCGATGCTGGATCGCGCAGGATATCGGGGCGAGAAGCTGGTGATGCTGCATGCCGGCGATCACAATGTCTACAATCCGGGAAGCCTGGTCGTCGCGGACCAGCTGCGCGCGGCCGGGTTCGTCATCGACGACCAGGTCATGGACTGGGGGACGGTGATGCGGCGCCGGACCACCATGGAACCGTTGGAGAAAGGCGGGTGGTCGCTCTTTGTCACCGCGTCGCCGGCCGCGGAGTATCGCGATCCCCTGGTGGCCGCCTTTATCCGGGGCGACGGACGGAAGGGATTTTATGGCTGGCCCTCCGATCCGCGGATCGAGCAGCTCTATGTGGATTGGATCGACAGCGACGATCCGGCCACCCTGACCCGGATCGAGCGGGAATGGCAACAACGCTGCTTCGAGATCGTCACGCATCTGCCACTGGGCCGGTTCGTCCTGCCGTCGGCCTGGCGGGACAACGTGGCCGGCCTGCTGAAAGGCCCGGCGCCCGTGTTCTGGAACGTCACGAAATCATAGCCGGGCGCGGGTCCGGCCGGGATAAAGCATGACAGGGCCGGCCCGGCCCTGTCATGCTCCTATCCGTCCCGCTTGCGCATCTTGTGGAACGCCCGCTCGATATCAGGCCGGATGCGTGCCGAGCGGGCGGCGGTGAAGCCGATCACCAGCCCGACGGCGTAGCCATGCCGGCCGCCGGGGCCGCCCAGCTCCTCCATCAGGTGCGCCGCCACGGCGCCGTCATTCAGCACGCCCAGTGCGTCCTGCAGCTCGGCGATGCGGCGGATCGTCCGCTGCGTGGCCTTGCCCTCGTCCAGCGAGGAGAACATTTCCGCCGCGTAGCGGGCCCGCTTGGCGCGCAGCCGCAGCGCGTGCAGGGCCGGGATGTCGAGGTCCTCGATCCCCTTGCCGGCGCGGACCATCTTCTTCCAGCGATGCCGCACGACGCCGGGACCGAAATGACCGACCGACATCGGCGGCTGGTCGTCCGCTTCTACGGTGTCCGCCGCCGCCCCGTCCGACCGCGTGTCGCCCGCTCCCGCGTCATGCGGCCCCGCGTCACGCGGCCCCGCATCATGCGGTCTGGCATCATGCGGTCCGGCACCCGACCCCATGCCGCCCGGTCCGGTGTCATCCGCCGGCGGCGCCGATCCAGCGGCCCCCGCGCCGGCGACCGCCGCGGCCTGCCAGGACCGGGCGGCGGCGAACCAGGCGAGCTCGATGCCAAGGCGGCGGAAATCGGCGCCCAGCAGGTAGTCGGCCAGCGCCGAGCGGTAGTCCCGCCGCTGCCGCTCCGCCGCCGCGATCAGCTTGCCCAGACGCGCGTCGTCGGGCAGCTGCGCGCGGACCATCGGCGCCGTCTGGGTCACGAACACGTCCCAGTCGCGGGAATGCGACAGCGCCTTGCCCAGCACCCGCAGCGCCGCGTGAACCGGGTCCAGCGCCCCTGGCGGCAGCACGTGGCGAAAGATCGATACCGCGGACAGGGCGCGGCGGGTGGCGACCCGCATCTGGTGCACCGCCTCGATCCGCCGCGTCTCGGCATCCTCGGGTCCGTCCGGCTGGCAGGCGGCGGGGGCGTGGAACAGGATGACATCGGTCAGGTGGCCCAGGATATGCGCCAGCCCGTCGGTGATCGGCATGTCCGGATCGGGCAGCCGCGGCGCGCCCAGGTGGCGGGGCGGCGGTTTCCGGCCGGTCGCCAGGGCGATCCCCTCGGCGGCGAGGCTCGCGGTCGGTATCCGCACCGCGAAGGCGCCGGCAATCTGCAGCGCGGTCGCATGGACGGCGGTGTCCTCCCCCTCCAGCAGCAGGCGCGCGGCTTGCCGCTCCGCCGCGACCGAACGCAGCACGCCCCGTTCGACCGACATCGTCAGCAGCATGCCGTCGACGCGGTGCAGGCTGATGCTGCGGCGGCCCTCGAACGCCGCCAGCGGAATCCAGGGGGACGCGCCCGGCGCGTCGTCGGATTCCGGCAAGGCGTCCCGCAGCGCGCGGGGGCTGTCGCCGCTCGCCTCCACCGGCGGCGGTTGCCCGGGCAGCCAGGTCTCGCCGCCGGGCAGCACGCGCTCCAGCGACCAGGTGCCGCGGCTCTCGGTCAGGGTGAGGCCGGTTTCCAGCAGGCTCCGCGTGGCGCTGTCATGCCAGACGCGCTTGACCGGCTGCGTCCGGGCACGTCCCTCCCGCACCGCCGCCAACGGCTTGAAGCTGCCCAGCCGGGCAATGTCTTCAGGCTCGGCCTGAAGTTCAAGTCGCATCGGGCCTAGTCCACCTGCTCCAGCAACCTCGGCGTCAGGTAGCGCACCAGCTTGCCGCCGCCCTCCCGCAGTTCCCACCAGGAGCCGGCGATGGTGAACTCGGCCAGGCTGCAGGTGGGAAAGGCTTCGACCAGGGCGCGTCCCGCCTTTGACACCGAGGCCGGCAGCGGCCGGTCGGTCAGGCCGGCCAGGCTGATCGCCAGGTCGTGCAGGCCCGGATTATGGCCGATCAGCAGCACGCTGCGCACGGTTTCCGCGACACCGTGCAGCGCGCCCAACAGGTCCGGCACGTCGGCGAGGTAAAGGCTCTCGGTCGGTTCGATCAGCGGGGAATCGGCCCAGGGCTCCAACGCCTCCATCGTCTCCATGGTGCGCCGGGCCGGGGAGACCAGGATCACGTCCGGCTCGAGCCCGAGAGCGTGCATTTCCCGCGCCATGCGCGCGACGTTGCGTCGGCCGCGGTTGTTCAGCGGGCGGTCGCGGTCGGGACAACTTTTGTCGTCCCAGGACGATTTGGCGTGCCGCAGGAGCAGAAGCTGTCGCATCAGGCGACCATCCTGCCATGGCAGGCGGCGCTTGTCCTCCCCCAGCCGTGTGAAATCTCGGGACTCGCTGGCCTGTGCATCGTCCCACCTGGCCGTCAACGCTGAGGAGATCGCCGCCCTCGCGGATCACGCCCTCGCGGATCACGCCCTGTCGAGGGGGCGGAGATGCGTCCGCCGCGCCTCCCGCTCGGCGGCGGGGCTCCTGCCACCGTGCTGGGCTTACGCCGCCTGGGCCTCCACCCGCCGGGCGCGCAGGCGGCGGATGCGGCGGGGGTCGGCGTCGAGGATGCGGAACTCCATGCCGGAGGGGTGGCTGATCACCTCGCCCCGCGATGGCACCCGGCCGGCCAGGGTGAACACCAGCCCGCCCACCGTGTCGATATCGGCGTCGCGCTCATCCTCGGTCAGGATCGGCCCGACCACCCGTTCGAAATCCTCGATCGAGGTCCGGGCGTTGACGTCCAGCGTCCCATCCTGGCGCTCTGTCATCATCGGCGATTCCGGATCGTCGTGCTCGTCCGAGATGTCGCCGGTGATCGTCTCCACCAGGTCCTCGATTGTCACCAGCCCGTCGATGCCGCCGTATTCGTCGATCACCAGGGCCATGTGCATGCGCTGCTGGCGCATCTGCAGCAACAGGTCCAGCACCGGGATCTGCGGCGCTACCAGAAGCGGCTTGCGCATGATCGCCTCGATCGAGAACGCGTCCGGCCGGCCGACATAGGCGAACACGTCCTTCACATGGACCATGCCGATCACGTCATCGAGCTGGTCGCGGTAAACCGGCAGCCGGGAATGACCATCGACGCGGATCAGCTCGATCGCCTGCTGCAGCGTCACGTCGGAGCGGATGGCGACGATGTCGGCGCGCGGCACCATCACGTCGTCGGCGGTGGTTTCACGCAGCCGCAGGACGTTGGCGATCAGCAGCCGCTCATGGCGGTCCAGCTCCGGCGGCTCGCCGGGTTCGGGACGCGCATCGGCGGCTTCCTGCACCAGTTCCGCGATCGAATCACGGACCGAGGGTTCCGGCAGCTTGTGGCCCAGCAACTGGCGGAAACGCGCCAGCAGGCCGCCGCGGCTGCCGCTCATGGGCGTCGCGCGCTCATGCGCGCTTCCAGGGATTGGGCACGCCGATGCCGCGCAGGATACGGGATTCCATCATCTCCATCCGGCGGGCGTCGCCGGGGTGCGCATGGTCCTCGCCCCGCAGGTGCAGGGCGGCGTGCACGACAAGATGGGCCAGGTGGTGGGCGACGCGCCGCCGCTGCGCGGCTGCCTCGGACCGCACCACGCCCAGCGCCAGGATCGCCTCCGGCGCCGGCTCCTCATAGGTGAGGACATTGGTGGGCTTGTTCTTGCCGCGATGCAGCGCGTTCAGCCGGCGCACCATCCGGTCGCCGGCCAGCACGACGGTTCCCTGCATTCCCGCGGCATGGGCGGCCCGCCTGACGATCGTCTCGACCCGTGGGACCAGCCGGCGCCAGGCCGGTTCGGCGATGATCAGGTCGAAGTCGTCAGGATCGGGCCGACTACTGGGAGGTTCCATCACCGGTCATTCGTTCATCCGCCGCCGGGCGTTCATCCACCACCGGGCGTTCATCCACCACCGGGCGCTCATCCACCGCCGGACGCTCCCGCTCGGTGCGAGACGCCTTGCGCGCCGGCTCCCCTCGGGGCATGTCCCGCCGGGTGGCGTCCCATTGGGCAGCCTCGCGCTGGGCGGCCTCCCGCGCATCATACGCGCCAACGATCCGCGCGACCAGGGGATGTCGCACGACATCGCGCTGATCGAAGCGGATGACGCCGATGCCCTGGATGCCCTCCAGCGTATCCAGCGCGTCGCGCAGGCCGGAGCGGATGCCGGGCGGTAGATCCACCTGGCTGAGATCGCCGGTGACCACCATCCGCGTGCCTTCACCCATGCGTGTGAGGAACATCTTCATCTGCATCGGCGTGGTGTTCTGCGCCTCATCCAGGATGGCATAGCAGTGCGCCAGGGTGCGGCCGCGCATGAAGGCCAGCGGCGCCACCTCGATCTCGCCATTGGTCATGCGGCGGATCACCTGGTCGGCCGGCATCATGTCATGCAGCGCGTCATACAAGGGGCGCAGATAGGGGTCGATCTTCTCCTTCAGGTCGCCGGGCAGGAAGCCCAGGCGCTCGCCCGCCTCCACGGCCGGGCGGGACAGCACGATGCGGTCGACCTTGCCGGCCTGCAGCATGGCCACCGCCTGGGCGACGGCCAGATAGGTCTTGCCGGTGCCGGCCGGACCGACACCGAACACCATCTCATGCGACGCCAACGCGTCCATATAGGCGATCTGTCCGTTGCTGCGCGGACCGACGGCGCCGCGGCGGGTGCGGATGGCCGGGATGTCCGACAGCGGCAGCCGCGGATCGTTCTCCGCATCGGCCATGCGGATCGCCGCCTCGATCTCCGGCTTGCCGACGCTTTCACCGCGCTCCAGCTTGCGCCACAGCCCTTGCAGCAGGTCCTGCGCCAGGTTCACCCGATCGGCCGGACCGGCGATCGCGATGCGGTTGCCCCGGCACGACAACCGGACCCCCAGCGCCTGCTCGATCCGCACCAGGTGCCGGTCGTGATCCCCCAGAAGCAGCGGCAGCAGGGTGTTGTCGTTGAACTGCAAGGTGATGGCCCTGCCGCCTGAAACGGCGGTGGAGCCCGTTGCCAAGGGGGGAGCGAGGTGCGTCAAGCGATCAGTCTCTCCTGGACCAGGGTTCCCGCGAGTGAGTTTGGATGAGCCGTGACGATTCGGACCATTGATTCGTTACCGATCAGGTCAGCATGACCGGACAGGTGGACAGGATGAAGAAATGGTGACCGACCGACGATCTGACCAGAGTGCCGGCCAGGACCGGTGAACAGGACCGGCAAGGTCAGGCCGACGCAGGCCTGGGCGAAGCGCGCCTGCTGCTCCCGCAACAGCGCCTGCAGCGCCTGCAGCCGCCGGTCCTTGTCGGCTTCCCGCACCTGCAGCGGCGCGCCGGCCGCCGGCGTGCCCGGGCGCGGCGAATACTTGAAGCTGTACGCAAGGGCGAAATCCACCTGCCGCACCAGCGTCATGGTTGCCTCGAAATCGGCTTCGGTCTCACCGGGGTGGCCGACGATGAAGTCCGATGACAGCGCCAGGTCCGGCCGCGCGTCGCGCAGCCGGTCGACGATGCGGCGATAGTCGGCGGCACTGTGCTTGCGGTTCATCGCCTCCAGGATGCGGTCCGACCCGGACTGCACCGGCAGGTGCAGGAACGGCATCAGGGCCGGAACGTCACGGTGCGCGGCGATCAGGTCGTCATCCATGTCGCGCGGGTGGGAGGTCGCGTAGCGCAGCCGCGGCAGGTCCGGAATGTCGGCCAGTTCGCGCAGCAGCCGGCCCAGCCCCCAGCTCGAGCCATCCGGCGCCTCGCCGTGCCAGGCATTGACGTTCTGGCCCAGCAGCGTGATCTCCCGCGCGCCCTGGGCCACCAGGTGGCGGGCCTCGCGCAGAATGGCGGCAGCCGGGCGCGACTGCTCGGCACCCCGCGTATAGGGCACGACGCAGAAGCTGCAGAATTTGTCGCAGCCTTCCTGGATGGTCAGAAACGCCGTCACGCCCTGCGGCCGCGCGCTGTCGGGCAGGTGGTCGAACTTGTCCTCGACCGGGAAGTCCGTCTCGATCACCACGCCGCCCGCGCGGCTTGCCCCCGCGCGGCTTGCCCCCGCGCGGCTTGCCCTGGCGACCATCTCGGGCAGGCGGTGATAAGTCTGCGGACCCAGCACGATATCGACATAGGGCGCGCGGGCCAGGATCTCCGCCCCCTCGGCCTGCGCCACGCAGCCGGCGACGGCCAGGATCATGCGGTTGCCCGTCGCCTCCTTCAGCCGGCGCAGGCGGCCGAGCTCTGAGAACACCTTCTCGGCCGCCTTGTCGCGGATATGGCAGGTGTTCAGGATCACCATGTCCGCCCCGTCCGCCGTTTCGGCGGGCGCATAGCCCAGCGGCGCCAGCACGTCCGCCATCCGGCCGCTGTCGTACACGTTCATCTGGCAACCCCAGGTGATGACGTGGAGCCGCTTGCGATCAGGAGAGGGGGTCAAGAGGCACGCTCCGCTCTGCCCGGCCGGACCGTTCCGGTGCGGGAAGCGGGAGGAATGGGCAGGCCGGTCGCCTGGGTCAAGCGCGACAGCGCGGAATCGGCGCGTTCATGGCTGGTATTCTGGGATGATCGCCGGTGGTGATGTCAATCATCCGGTGCCGGTGCCATGATTCCGCCGCCGAAGGGGAGGTGAGCGGATGAGCGATGCCGGGTTTTCGACTGTGCTGCGCGCGATCTGGACCGCTGCCGGCGGCGCGCCCGAGGCGCTGGCACATGCGGCGCAGCGCGGCAGCGGCGGCCTGCCGTCGGTGTTCGCGGTCAGCGACCTGGCCGCGGGATCGGTGGCCGCGGCGGGGCTGGCGGCGGCGGAGCTGGTGGCGGCGCGCCGGGATGCCTGGCCGGCGGTGACAGTGGACCGGCGCCTCGCCTCCGTCTGGTTCGGCATGACCCTGCGGCCCGAGGGTTGGCGCCTGCCGCCCGCCTGGGACCCGATCGCCGGGGACTACGCCGCCTCGGATGGCTGGATCCGCCTGCACACCAACGCCCCGCACCACCGAGCCGCCGCCCTGGCGGTGCTGGGCGTGCCGGAAGAGCGGGCGGCGGTGGCCCAGGCCGTCGCGCGCTGGAGCAAGTCCGGCCTGGAGGCCGCCGTCGTCGCCAGGAGCGGCTGCGCGGCGGCGATGCTCACACTGGATGAATGGGCCGGGCATCCGCAAGGCCGCGCGGTCGCGGCCGAACCGCTGGTGCATCATGATGTCACCGATACCGCCGCCGAACCGGCTTGGACGATCCCGCGCGACCGGCCGCTGGCCGGACTGCGCGTCCTCGACCTGACCCGCGTGCTGGCCGGCCCGGTCGCCACCCGGTTTCTCGCCGGCCTGGGTGCCGAGGTGCTGCGGATCGACCCGCCGGGCTGGGAAGAACCCGGTGTGGTGCCGGAGGTCGTGCTGGGCAAGCGCACCGCGCGGCTCGACCTGCGCGACCCGGCGGCGCGCGCCACTCTGGAGACCCTGCTGGCCGGGGCGGACGTGATGGTGCACGGCTATCGGCCGGACGCGCTGGAGCGGATGGGGCTGGGGGCCGATCGCCGCCGGGCGGTCCGGCCAGGGCTGGTGGATGTGTGCCTCGACGCCTACGGGTGGACCGGACCCTGGCGGGCGCGGCGCGGCTTCGACAGCCTGGTGCAGATGAGCAGCGGCATCGCCGACGCCGGCATGCGGCGTCTGGGCAAGGACAAGCCGTTCCCGCTGCCGGTGCAGGCGCTGGACCACGCCTGCGGCTACGCCATGGCCACCGCGGCGCTGCGCGGCATCACCGGCCGGCTGCGGACGGGGCAGGGATCGGCGTCGCGCCTGTCATTGGCCCGCATCGCGGCGCTGCTGACCGGGCTGGACGCGGCCGAGGAAACCCCGCTGGCGCCGGAAACGCCGGACGATCTGTCGGAGGCGGTCGAGGCGACTGGCTGGGGGCCGGCGCGTCGGATCAAGCCGCCGGTGGAAATCGAGGGCACGCGTCTGGCCTGGGCGGTTCCATCCGGTCCTTTGGGCGCTGGCCCGCCTGCCTGGGTGGGATAGAGGCCTGGGTGGGACAGAGGCCTGGACGGGATAGGGGCTGGGCGGGACAGGGGCCTGGGCGGGACAGAGGCGGGGCTTCCCTGACGGGCTCCCTAGCTGGACCGGCGTTCGTCCGGCTGCCGGTGTTTCCATGCCGCGCGGATCACCGGCGGCGCCGATGCCATCCGGCCGCGCATGTCCCGGCTTGGCAGCATCGGCGTGACAGCGCACGATCCCGGCCGTCCGCAGCGGGAGTTCCGTCCATGGCCGCCATCGTCCAGTCGCTCTCTTCCACCGACGCCGAGGAACAGGAATGGCGGCTGCGCTGCGACATGGCCGCCGTCTTCCGGGTCGGCGCGCGGCTGGGTTGGAACGAGCAGATCGGCAACCACAATTCCCTGATGCTGCCGCGGCGGACGCCGGATGAGACGCCGACCTTCCTGATCAACCCGCGCGGCTATCTGTTCCAGGAACTGACCGCCAGCAGCCTGATCGTCTGCGACCTGGACGGGAGGGTGCTGCGCGGGCAGGGCGAACTGCGGAAGGTCGCCTTCCACATCCATTGCCGCATCCACCTGCGGAAGCCGGCGGCGACCTGCATCATCCATGTCCACCCGCGATACCTGACCGCGCTGTCGTTGCTGGCGGAGCCGGAACTGGCACTGTCGCACCACAACAACCTGCTGCTGAACGACCGCCTGGCGGTGGACCAGCATGGCGACGCGCCGGCCGACAGCCATCAGGAGGGCGACCGGCTGGCCGCCGCGCTGGGTGACAGGTCGATCCTGCTGATGGGCGGGCACGGCGTCACCGTGGTCGGTCCGACCGTGCATGACGCTTTTGACGAATGCTTCATCGCCGAGCGGACGGCGATGTACCAGGTCACGGCGATGTCGACCGGCCGGCCATTGCGGTCATTGCCGGAGGCCGGCCGTCGCCATTGGACCGGCCCCTGGGGCGAGAAGATCGATGCCCGCCTGCACCTGGATGCCTGGCGGCGGGTTCTGGATCGGGAGGAACCGGAGTACGCGCGGTAGGGCAGGGCCGCCGGGGCAACGCTGCCGCGATGTGATCCGCTCCAGATGTGATCCGGTCCAGATGTGATCCGCTCCAGGTGACCAGTCCGGGACTTGTCCAGGTGATCAGTTTAGGTGACCTGGAGGGCCTAGAACCGGATCACCGCCCGATACGCATGCCACGTCGCATGCCCGAGCAGCGGCAGCGTCACCGCCAGCCCGACATAGCCCAGCGCCAGCCCCGCCATCGCGAACAGCACCACCAGCGCCGCCCACACCACCATCGCCGGCGCATTCAACACCACCGCCGTCACGCTGGTTACCAGCGCCTCCATCACGCCGACCTTCCTGTCCAGTAACAAAGGCAGCGAGAACGCCCCCGCGGCGAAGGCGATCGAGGCCATGACACCGCCCACGACCGTTCCCACCGCCAGGAAAATCAGCCCATCCTCGGTGAACAGCGCGGCATTCAGCAGTGCCTGCACGCTCAGCATCGTATTCGGGAAGCAGATGGCAAACACCAGGGCGGCGAACCGCATCCACAGTACCAGGAAGCAGACCAGTACCAGCCCGAACGCCAGCAAAGGCCCCGGATTGGCCCGCCACGCCATGATCGCCGTGCCGAAGCTCGGCCGCCGGCCGGCTTCCAGGTCCTGGCTCATTCCGTAATAGCCGACCGTCAGCGCCGGGCCGACCAGCAGAAAGCCGACGATCAACGGCAGGACCAGGTACAGCAGGCCCGCGCCGGCCAGCAGGAAACTCAGCGCGAAGCCGGCGACCACGACGATCATGCCATAAGCGATGCTGGCGGCCATCGCCGCCCTGAAATCCCGCCACCCCGCGGCCAGCCAGCGAAACGGCTGGTCCGTGGTCACCACCCGCACCCGCTCCGCAAAAGGCAGCGCCGATTGGACGGGCTGTGGCTGTGCGTCGCTCTCCATCTCGAACTCCTCCCGTTTCGGGGGCGCTCGCCGTAACGAGGTGATGCGGCTGCCCCGTTCTTGTTCGTGGACAATTCATACACCGGACGAACGACCCATGCGCGCCGTGGCCGGCGGTGTGCCGCCGTGCCGGACCCAAGGCCGTGCCAAGCGCGAGCATGATGGAGTTGTTCGCCGACGCCTTGCGCTCGCGCAACATCACGCGTGGCGGGAGCGATCTGCTGTCAAAGGCCCTTTGTCAAGGACCATTTGCCTGTTTTGGCGGGATAAAGCCGGTATGTGGGACAAAATTCCTTGACACTCGGGAAGAATTCCATCCTAATGGCAGCGGACACACGCAAAGGCCCATCACCATGCCCCCCTGTCTGGCCGCCTTCTCCCTCGTCATCCTCAACGCCGTCGTCACCCCGCTGATCGTCCTGCTGCTCGACGCCGCCGGCGGCGATGCCACCGCCGCGCGCGACGAGGCGCTGGCCATGATCGCCGATTACGAG
>NZ_DASZUV010000010.1:0-8862 GCF_035548095.1 Rhodopila sp.
CCCACACGCCAGCCACCGCCCAGCGGCGGAAACGCAGATAGGCATGGTGCCAGTCGCCGAGTTCGGCCGGGATCGAGCGCCATTTGGCACCGTTGTCGAGGCGCCAGATGATGGCCTCGATGGTGCGACGGTCCTCCTTGCAGGGACGTGCCCCGCGCAACTTCACCGCGGCGATGGCGGCTTCGAACTTGGCCCACTGGGCATCAGTCAAGACTTGCAACATCTACCCCCGCGAAAGCCGCAGAAAGACAGCACGTGCGCCGATTCGCCAAGTGATGAAATGCGAACAGGCCCTAACTGACGAAGATCAGGCCGCGGTACGCCAGCTATTTAAACTACTGCATCAATATTGCGATGAACTTGCGCCCGACATGCAGGCAACGTCCAGAGGCGAAGATCAGGAAACGCCCGATGTCGCCCTTGCGGATGTGGGCCACTTTCCGTCATTCCGGCGGACCCCGACCAACTCGTCGAGATCGCGCGGCAGGCCATGCGCCGCCGGCTACAGCAGGTCATCGCCGCCGTCATGCGATGAGTCAGGGTCGATCTTCGCAATCCGGGCCTTCAATTCACGCAGGTAGTCTCGCAGCCTCGGCCAGGCTGCGTCGGATGGGGCAATCGTCGCGATGTGGCGCCTCGCCCTGTCCAACTCGGCCTTCAGTGCCTCCAGCTCGTCTTGAGTAGACACGCATACACCTCACACTCGCACACGCCCTCCCATGGGTGTGATGACGTTATGGCTCACCCCTGGCATCGGCGACTGAGCTACAAGGCCAACAAGGCCGGAGCAGCCCGGTTCCGGCGGACCGGGTCACAGCCACGCGCGCGGATTCCGATTGGGAAAGCCACATGGTCCGGCGCGGCGCTTGATTCGTCGCGAGCCCCCGTCCTGAGCCTCCCATGGCGAGCCCCCGCCCTGAGCCCCCTCGCCGGATCGGTCCGCGTCAGCGTCGCGCGGTGCCGGCGTCAGTCGAGCCGCGAGGCAACCCGCTCGAGATTGCTGAAAAACCCCTGCCAACCCCGCTTGGCCCCGCCAAGGGCCTGGCGCTGATCGGGGCGGAAGCCCTTTTGCTCCATGCGCAGATGCGTGCCGGTGCGCGTTGGCGTGAGCGTGAAGGTCACCACGCTGGTCAGATTGAAGGCCGGGTCGCCGTGCACGTGGTTCCAGCTGTAGGACAGGGTCCTGGGCGGCTCGACCGCGAGGACCTCGCACTCCAGTATCCCTCCCCATTCACCGCGCAGATGAAAGCGGTGACCAACGGTGGCCGCGAAGTCGTTCTTCATCAGCCACGCCTCGATCAGGTGCGGCTGGGTGAGCGCGCGCCAGATCGTCTCCGGTGGATATGAGATATCGCGTTCGACAACGACGGAACGGGTTTCACCGGCCGTCATTGCCCTGTCCTCGCCTTCGCCGGCGCCTTCTTCCGCGTGGCGGCTTCCTTGTTCTCCGCCACCGCGGCACGGATCAGCGCCCTGAACGCCGCCTCATCGATCCTGTCGCCCTCATGGATGTCGATCGCGCGGCGCGTGCCGCCTGCAAGGCTGGCGTTGAATAGGCACGACGGATCCTCGAGCGCGGCGCCGCGCGCGAATGTTACCTTCACGGTTGCCTTATAGGTCTCGCCGGTGCAGATCAGGCCGTCATGTTCCCACACCGGAACGCCCCGCATGCCGTTCGAGGGTTTGCGCCACTTCACATCCTCGATCATCGCGGGATCGGCCTCTCGAATCAGGGCACGGACCTTGGCGAGTGTCTCGCCGCGCCAATCGTCATGCCGCTTGGCTGCCGCGTCATGCGGCCGGGCGGCGGGCACCTCGCCTCCCGATGCCGCAGCGGCGGCTTCCTTCTTTCTCATCCGACGCGCCTCCCCGCATAGGGCAGCACGAACATGTACAGGCCGGTCAGCAGCATCACGAACAGCGGCGGCAGGGGCGCATAGACGATCCAGGCGGGCGGCTGGTGCCCCATGCCCATGACCACGAAATTGGCGATCACCGTGAGGGTGAAGACCAGCGAAAGCCATCGATGCGTCTGGCGAATCCAGAAATTCATTGGTCCATCCTTTTCAGCAGGTCTTCGAGGTCATCGAATTTGCTTTCCCAGAAGCCGGCCATCCGACTGGTCCAGTCGACCAGCGGCGCCAGCGCCTTGAACCGCGCGCTGTAGTGCGTCCGCCGACCTTCGTGACGATCCCGCACCAGTCCCACCTGCTTCAAGGCCGCGAGATGCTTGGAGACCGCGGGTTGCGAAATCTTCGCCCGCTCGGTCAGCGCGCCGACCGTCTTCTCTCCCTCGCGGCAGAGCTGCTCGAAGATCGCGCGCCGCGTGGGGTCGGCAAGGGCACGAAAGAGCGCGTCGTGGGCGTCCGGCATCTGCTATCCATAACCTTGCGGATATGAATGACGCATAACCCGTTGGCTATGGGTTGGTCAAGCGACGCGCCCAGCCCGGCCGCAAGCACCACCCCCAAAGCGCCGCTCCCCAAAGCGCCGCTCCATGGACCTCGCACATCGTGTGGCAGCCCCTTCGGCGCCGGCATCACCGCGTCCGCGTATCATCCACGACGATGAAGAACTCCGCCTCTTCCTCATTCTCGTTGTGAAATTCGTGCACGACATGCGCCGGGTAGAACAACGTATTCCCCTGGTCCACCACATGGCGCTCCCCGCCGGTCACGACCGTCAGGCAGCCGCGGCGCACGAACAGATATTCCTCCACCCCGAGGCTGTGGCCGGGAAACACGACATGCCCGCCGCCGGGAAGCGTGTTGAGCACGAAATCCACGGAGCGATCCGGAAACAGCGGGGACAGCGACCGCCGCTCCAGGCCCGTGGCCGGATCGCGGTAGACGGCCTGGGCGGCGCGCGGCAGCAAGGTCGGCTCCCGCGTGCGGGCATCACCCAGCAGTTGCGACAGCCCGACCTCCAGGGCGGCCGACAGTTTCCCCAGGGTCGTGGCGGTCGGAACCGCGGCGCCCCGCTCGATCTTGGAGATCATCGCCCGGCTGACCGTGGACCGGCTGGACAACGCCTCCAGCGTCATGCCGCGCTCCCGCCGCAGCCGGCGCAGGTTGCGCGGCAGCTGGCCTCCGGCCACGCCGGATCCCGCCTGACACGAGCGTTCCGAAATCGTGGTCACGGCTCGATGCTCACCCCCCGATCCTCATCCATTCATCATGCGTGGCCGGACGCATGCAGCGTCCGTGCCAGGGCATCATCCGCGAAACGACCATTCCGTCCTGCCATTGCAATGCCGCCGATTCTACGATAGTAGAAATTTGACGGGAGGATACCAGATGCCACACGCCGCCGGCCACGGATCGCGGACCTGTCGCCGGAACGCGGCGCCTCCCGGCACGCGGTATGCGGGCGGCTCGCATGGTGGCAGCCGCGATGCCGGCTGATCCCGTCGCGTCCCGTCCCGTGCCACCATCATCGGTGGAAAGCCGGACATCATGGATCGCGGCCGGCGTGACGCTGGCGATCCTGTCCGTGGCCTATGGTTCGACACTGCTCGTCGTGGTCGGACTCCGAGCGATGGAGCTGGATCTGGGCGTGCCCCGCTCAACGATGGCGCTCGCCGGCGCAACGACCTGGATCGGCACCGGTCTGGGCGGCATCGTGATGGGATGGCTTTCCGACCGCATCGGCGTGCGCACCAGCGTGCTGACGGGTATCGCCATGATCGCCGCCGGCCTCGCGCTGTCATCGCTGGGACATGTCTGGACCCTGTATATCGGGCAGGGTGTCCTGGTCGGCTTCCTGGGGATGGGCGCCGTCTACCCGCCGCTGCTGATCTATGTCAGCCGCTGGTTCGACCGCCGGCGCGGCACCGCCATCGCATTGATCTCGTCAGGCCAGTACATCGCCGGCGTGATATGGCCGGCGGTGTTCGAGCGGCTGATCGCCGGCGCTGGCTGGCGTGTCACCTTCCTGGGCTTCGCGGGCGTCATCGTCCTGGTGACCGTGCCGCTGGCGGCCCTGGTCCTGCCGCCAACTCCCGGCACCGGGGATACCGCGCCTCGGCAGGCCAGCGGAAGCCGCCCGGCCCGCTCGCCCGTGCTGGGCCTGCGGCCGAACATGGTACAGGCCATACTGTGCATCGCCGCCTTCTGCTGTTGCGTGCCGATGGCGATCCCGCAGGGCCACCTCGTGGCGTTTTGCGGCGATATCGGGCTCGGTGCCGCAACCGGCGCGATGATGCTGTCCGTCCTGCTGGGCAGCGCCTTCGTCGCCCGCCAGTTCTGGGGCGCCTTTGCCGACCGCCACGGCGGCCTGAAGACGGTGTTCGCCGGCTCCGCCCTGCAGGCCCTGTCGATCGGCGCCTTTCTCCTGACCCAGAACGAAGCCGGGTTGTTCGCCGTCGCCACCGCCTACGGTTTCGGGTTCTCCGGGATCATTCCCGCCTATGTCGTATCGATCCGCGATCTTTTCCCGGCCGCCGAGGCGTCCTGGCGCATCCCCCTCGTGCTGTTCACCGGCATGAGCGGCATGGCGTTCGGCAGCTGGTTCGCCGGGCGCCTGTTCGATCATTTCGGCTACTACGCGCCGGCCTTCGGTTCGGGGGTCCTGTTCAACATCGCCAATCTGGCGCTGCTCGGGTTCCTCGTATTGCGGCTGCCGCGGTCGCGCTGGGGCAGCAGCCGGAACCGCCCTGTCGAGGCCTGACCTGTCGAGGCCTGAGGCCGCCCGCTTGCCCGGACCGCGGCTACAGCGCCACCGGTCGGGACCGCCATCGTCCGCAATCCGCCGCCGCCTCCCATGCGCGGACGCCGCTCGGGCGCCACGCAGTCGGCCGCGGCGAAGCGGAACGACAGCACCACGGCGGCGTAAATGCCACCGATCAGCGTCGCCAGGCAGAACAGCCAGAATGAGCCGATGACCATCGCCGGCGCGGCGGGCAGCCCGGTCAGGACACCGCACCCGGTTCCGCTGGGGGGATACCGCTGGCTTCCAGATGTCGGGCGACCAGGCTCACCGCGTGTGTCGATAGCTCCTCATATCAAACGGGCTGGTTGCCGTCTTTTGACGATCTGCCACGTTGTGCCGAACATCTGCCAAAGTACGATGGCGATGGGCCATCGGCTTGGCGCGGCCCGGCGCGGCTTGCCCTATACCAGCCGAGCCTGCTGAACCGCCGCGCGGATGAAGCTCGCGAACAGCGGGTGCGGGTCGAATGGTTTCGACTTCAACTCGGGATGATACTGCACGCCAACGAACCAGGGATGGTTGGGCAGCTCGATGATCTCGGGCAGCACGCCGTCCGGCGACAGGCCGGAGAAGCGCAGGCCCGTCGCCTCCAGGCAGGTGCGGAAATTGACGTTGACCTCATAGCGGTGGCGATGGCGTTCCTCCACCTGCGCCGCGCCGTCGTAAATGGCGCGCACCAGGCTGCCCTCCCCCAGCACGGCGGGATACGCGCCCAGGCGCATGGTGCCGCCCTTGTCGTCATGCTCCGACCGCTGCTCAAGCTGGTTGCCGCGCGCCCATTCGGTCAGCAGGCCCACCACCGGCGTATCACAGGGGCCGAACTCGGTGGACGACGCGTCCGACAGCCCGGCCAGATTGCGGGCGGTCTCGATCACCGCCATCTGCATGCCGAAACAGATGCCGAAGAACGGCACGCGCCGCTCCCGCGCGAAACGAACCGCCTCGATCTTGCCGGGCGTGCCGCGCTCCCCGAAGCCGCCCGGGACCAGGATTCCGTGCACCCCTTCCAGCCGGTGCACCGTATCCGGCTGGTCGAAGACCTCGCTGTCCACCCAGTCCAGGTGCACCTTCACGCGGTTGGCGATGCCGCCATGTGCCAGCGCCTCGGACAGGGACTTGTACGAGTCCAGCAGGTTCGTATATTTGCCGACGACGGCGATGCGCACCTCGCCTTCCGGATTGCGCACCGTGTCCAGGATGCGCTGCCAGCGGGACAGGTCCGGTTCCGTATCGAACGGCAGGGCGAAGTGGCGCAGCACCTCGCGGTCCATGCCCTCGGCGTGGTAGGCGATCGGCACCTCGTAGATCGTCGGCACGTCCAGCGCCGGGATCACCGCCTCGGGCCGCACATTGCAGAACAGCGCGATCTTCCGCCGCTCATTCGGCGGGATCGGACGGTCGCAGCGGCATAGCAGCATCTGCGGCTGGATGCCGACATTCAGCAGTTCCTTCACCGAGTGCTGGGTCGGCTTCGTCTTCAGTTCGCCGGCGGACGGGATGTACGGCACCAGCGTCAGGTGCACGAACATGCAGTTTTCCGGCCCCAGCTCATTGCCCAGCTGGCGGATCGCCTCCAGGAACGGCAGGCTTTCGATGTCACCGACCGTGCCGCCGATCTCCACCAGCACGAAATCCAGGCCGCCGGTATCGCGCAGGATCACGTCCTTGATCGCGTCCGTGATATGCGGGATCACCTGCACGGTGGCGCCCAGGTAGTCGCCCCGCCGCTCCTTGGCGATCACGTCGCGGTAGATCCGCCCGGTCGTGGCGTTGTCGAGCTGCGTCGCGTGCACGCCCGTGAAGCGCTCATAATGGCCCAGGTCGAGGTCCGTTTCGGCCCCGTCATCGGTGACGAAGACCTCACCATGCTGGTACGGGCTCATGGTTCCCGGGTCCACGTTCAGATACGGATCCAGCTTGCGCAGCCGCACGGCATAGCCGCGGGCCTGCAGCAGCGCGCCCAGCGCGGCCGAAGCGATACCTTTACCGAGGGAGGAGACCACGCCGCCGGTGATAAACACATAACGCGTCATGGACACTCAATATAGAAAGCCGAATCGGGGGTGTGGAAGCCCCTTTCCGGGATGGCAGCCAACGGGTGGCGGACGGTGGACGGAACGCCGGACGGTCCTGGTCATGGCCGCGGCGTGACCGGGGCGCCCCTCTTTAGTGGCTGCGCCGGCGCCTGAGAAGCCGTCTTCGCATCAAACGATCCGGCATCGCCTCTCTGGGCATCGCCTCTCTGGGCATCGCCTCGCTGGGCATCGCCCCTGTGGGCACCGCCCCTGTGGGCATCGCCCTTTGGACATCACATGATGCGGGCATCAGACATCTGGCCGATTCGATGGCGACGCGATATGCGGCCTGCATGACACCACCACCCGACGGCCCGGCCCGGCCCGACTTCTCCCTGGTCGTCCCCTGCTACAACGAGGAAGCCGGGATCGCGGCCTTCCACGGCCGCGCCACGGCGGTCGCCGAGACGGTCGGCGGCAGGTGGGAGATCGTTTACGTCAACGACGGCAGCAAGGACGCCACCCTGGCCCGCCTGCTCGCCCTGCGGGCTCACGATCCGCGCGTCGCCGTCGTCAATCTGTCGCGCAATTTCGGCAAGGAGATCGCGCTGACCGCCGGCCTGGACCACGCCACCGGGGACGCGGTGATCGTGATCGACGCCGATTTGCAGGACCCGCCGGAGGTGATCCCCGACCTGGTCTCCGTCTACCGGGAGGGGTACGACACGGTCTACGCCCAGCGCCGCCAGCGCGCCGGCGAGACCTGGCTGAAGCGGACCACGGCCGACCGGTTCTACCGCCTGATGCAGCGGATCGGCGGCGTGCCCATGCCGCGCGATACCGGTGATTTCCGCCTGATGAGCCGCCGCGCCGTGGACGCGCTGCTGCGCCTGCGGGAGCACCATCGCTTCATGAAGGGCCTGTTCGCCTGGATCGGCTTTCCCAGCAAGGCGGTGCTGTACGACCGCGCGCCGCGGCACGCCGGCAGCTCCAGCTGGAATTACTGGAAACTGTGGAATTTCGCGCTGGAGGGCATCACCAGCTTCACCGTCCTGCCGCTGAAGATAGCCACCTATCTGGGACTGCTGGTGGCGATGCTCGCCATCGTCTACGGCACGGTCATCGTCATCCGCACGCTGATCTTCAGCAACCCGGTGCCGGGCTATCCCAGCCTAATCACCGTCATCCTGTTCCTGGGCGGCGTGCAGCTGATGACACTCGGCGTCATCGGCGAATATCTCGGCAGAATCTTCAACGAATCCAAGGCTCGGCCGCTCTATCTGATCGAGCGCTACCTGCCGCCGGACTCCGTCCGGGCCGACCGGAACCCGGCCGGCTGAAACGGCAGGCCGCGGCTCGGAGCACGGCTGGCGCCCAAAGCACGACAGGGTCAGCCTGACCCGATCATGCTTTGGGCGCCGGACGAGCCGACCCGCCCTACCGTATCCCGATCACCTTGTGCGTCTGCAGGCTTAGCTGCCAGGCCGGGTGGCGCAGGCACAGGCCGATCGCCAGCTGGATGTTCGCCGCCAGGTCGGGCCCGTCCATCGGTTGCAGGGAGAAGCGGCCGAACGACAGGCGTTCCAGTGCCGCCAGCTCCATGCCGGGTTGCGGCACCACCAGCTTCAGCTCGCTGCCCTGCAGCAGCCGCAACGGCGCGCCGGCCTTCGGGCTGACGCAGATCCAGTCCAGCCCGGCCGGCGCGGGCGCCACCGTGCCGTTGGTCTCGACCGCCACCTGGAAGCCGCGTGCGTGCAGGGCCGCCACCAGGGCGTCGTCCAGCTGCAGCAACGGCTCGCCGCCGGTGCACACGACGAACGGCACGCCGCCCCTGGCCGCCGGCCACGCCGCGGCAATGGCATCGGCCAGCGCCGCGGCATCGCCGAATCGGCCGCCGCCGGTGCCATCGGTGCCGACGAAATCGGTGTCGCAGAAGCGGCAGACCGCGGCGTCCCGGTCGGCGTCGCGGCCCGACCACAGGTTGCAGCCGGCAAACCGGCAGAACACGGCCGGCCGCCCGGCTTGTCCGCCCTCGCCCTGCAGCGTGTAGAAGATTTCCTTGACCGCGTAGCTCATCGCACCGCCCGCCGCTTTGTCCTGGTCATCGAGATCCTGGTCATCGAGCCGGCTCGACCGT
>NZ_DASZUV010000011.1:0-225615 GCF_035548095.1 Rhodopila sp.
AGACGGTTTCCGGGACTGGGCCGGCAGGTGGAGGAAGGGATGGCGGTGGCGGTGGATGGGGAGATTCACCAGGACTGCTATGGCGTGGAGCTGCGGCCGGAGAGCGAGATTGTGTTGATTCCGAAGATTGGGGGTGGGTAGTAGGGGATCGAGGCCGTCCGCAATTTTAAATTGCCTATTGACAAAATATAGACAATGTATTCTTATAGTGCAAGGCCCGCTTGTTGGCTGGCGGCCGTCAGTGGTATTTTGGAGGCGGACGTTTGGGCAACCGGCCCGATTTATCCGACCTCGAAAGTTAGTTTTTGATATGACAAAATTTGTCGTTCACATTGGTCTTCCAAAGACAGGCACAAAATATCTTCAAAGCCTTTTCCGCCGGTATAGCCAAGAGCTACGGAGTCATGGGATATACTATCCTACGGAATGGTGGGCATTGGAAACTGATGTCAATCATGATACGCTTCTTCAAGAGCTGAGAGAACATAACCTAGATGCACTAACCGCGAAGTTTCAAGGGCTTCATGAGTTAGCCGTCGATCGGATTTTGTTGTCATGCGAGGGGTTCAGCGGCCTAACGCACAATGAATGCATGCTTTTGAAGCGTCTTATTGGTGATGCCGAGGTAGAGATCGTTTTCTTCTGCCGACGGTGGAGTGATTGGATTCCATCGGCATGGCAGCAGAACGTCAAGCAGGGAAGTACACAAATTTTTCCTGAATTTTTGTGTGATGTGCTAACGCGCGCAGATGTCATTCCGCCGATCAATTTTGATCTGATCCTCAACGAGTTTGCTGACGTATTTGGAGAGGCGAGTCTAAGAGTATTATCTTATAGTAATATTATGGATCAGAAAATTGACATTGCGGGCGTCATGTTCCGCGAGGTGCTAGGTGTATCGATCGACCTACCGCCGGTCGCAGAGACAATCCACCCGTCGATCGGCATGACCACGGCAGAACTGGTTCGATGTCTGAATTTCTTTGAGGTAGACAAAGGTTCAACTGCGGACGTCGACAATTTTCGGAAATTCGAGACGTATCGGAATCGATTTGATGTAAAATCCCTTGTTCGAGATGTAGAAAGTGCCATGTCCCCATACCAGGGAGAACTCACTCTCGGTGATGACATAGCGCACTTCGGAACATTGTTCACGAAGCTGAATCAAAAATATTCTTCCCGACTGATAAAAATAAAGGGGGAGCAGGTAATATTCGAGCCATATCGTGGGACGATCAAGTACATTCGCCCCGACTTCCTATTGCAACCCGACGTTACAACCATTCTGGCTACTATCCATCAGAGAATTAGTGAGCTTGCTATATCGACAGCTCAGTCCGGTGACGTGCTGCGTGCAATGCGGTCCAGTCGTTTGCGTGGGTTGACCATTATTGAAGGAGCGGATGCAACTGACTATTTATCATCCCACATAACGCGCCAAGAGGCTGGCAATCAGGCGATCGGTCCGGCAACGAAAGCATATTTCGGCACCGATGCCGGCAATGGCGAAACAATAGGTTTGGGTTGGTCTAAGCCTGAGCCTAAATTTCAGTGGACTAATGGTAAGAAAACGACGCTGAGGCTTTTGCGCCCTGACGGGAATGATAATTGCCGCGTGCTGCTTGTCGCGAGGCCTTTTACATCGCCACCAAGCCTGAACGCACAACGGCTTAGCGTGGCGGTGAACGGACATGTGATCGGTTCAGCAACACTCAAGGATTTTAGCGCGATTGAATTTGAATTAGATATGAACGCAATAGGTAACCAGAGGGAGTTGGAAATTATATTCGATCTTCCCGATGCCACCAAACCGGCTGCTGTAGGCGCCGGTAGGGATCAACGCGAACTTGGCTTATGCTTTGAATATGCTGCTGTATATACCCCACAGGCTTGTTCATGACAGAAAAACGTACCGGGCTAATATGGCAAACTATTAAGCGGAGCGTGTCGCAATCGCGCGCTTCACGAGTAAGCCACTTGGCATTTGCTATACTTGCAGCATTAACTATCTTTTGGCAGACTGCGAACGCGGCTGATCTCCCGGTCGTGGTATTTGGCGGCGCTGGCAGTGGCTTTGGCCGGACGCCACCGACTCGGCCAGATTTTGGCGAGTTATTTGCCAGCCCATCAAAATGGCCAATTGGTCTAGCGGCGACTAAGGTGTTTGAACTCGATAACGCCTATGTTGATCATGCACCACTGGCAGATGTACGCCGGATCGTGGAGTTTCTGAACCGTCACCATATCACCATCGCTCTCCATGCTGCTGGGGTAAAGGTTGGCGCGGATGGTTGCGGCCGTGGCATTGAAAGCTATCATTGGAGCCCTCAAGGAAACGCTGGAACCTTGAGACGTCTCAAGGCACTGGGAGCAAATGTCGAATACCTCGCGTTTGACGAGCCTATGACGTTTGGTAATCAAACCATCCAAGTACCGCTTGCTGAGGGCGGCCATCAAAAGGCGTGCCGCTATAGTCCAGAAGAAATTGCCATCATGGATGCCGAAGTCGCTAAGGATTCATTTGACTACTATCCGGAAATTAAAATTTCTGATTCCGAAGCGATAAATGGAGCCCTATTTAACACAGCTGGATGGGTGTCGGCCATGAAGCAGTGGTTGTCGGCGTTTCGCAATCATGCCGGCAGGCCAATAGATGTTGTTATGCTGGATATCAACAAGAATACGGATTGGCACGCGCAAGCTGTTGCGATGGCCAAGGCGGTACAAGCAAGCGGTGTTAAAGTCGGCTATTATATTAACGGTAATCTTCTACATCTTAGCTCAAATGAGGAATGGACCAAAGCTGCAGTTGAATCATATAAAGAATATGAAAGAATTATACCCATAAAGCCTTACATGATCGAAGTAAGTGCCTGGAATCGCCTGCCATCCCGATTTTTGCCGGAGACATCGCCCGATACAGTGACTTATGTGCTGATGCAGTATGTGAAAGATCATGCTACTCCGTAAGGAGCCTCTATGGCATACCTCAGACCTTAAAGTCGTCTCGCTGCCTTAACATACCACCTTAAATTACGCTGCTACCTGCGATGGGGTCGCCGTTTTGTCCGGTATCACCGAAGGATCGGAGCCTGGTTGTGGCGTTCGTCAGGTTATTGATGTAGCTAATGGTTGGATTTTAAGGTCAGAAGGTGAGCCAGTATAGGCCTTTTCATCAACCTCATACGGTGGTGCGCAGTCATATGGCAAAGTTTATAAACGAAGTGTGAGAGATTGCAGATGATAGAATGGGAAACTGATGACATGTTTCGATTCAAATTAACATCAAATGTTTTGAGCATCTTAAAAGAGAATAGAATATTTCTTCCACACGCAGTTCAGGGCTCACAGTGGACAGCTGCCAAAGATTGGCATGTAAGTCCCTACGTTCAAATTGGGGGAGGATCTGACATTCCTCGTATCGGATCGTTCTCCTATACAAGTTCGCCTCTCGATTGTAAGATGACAATTGGTCGGTATTGTTCTCTGGCATGGAATACGTTGATTTTGGGCCCGGAACATCCATGGCAGTGGGCAACGACTGCTAATCTAACGTATCAGGTCCACGCTCCTGCGGAAATTGCGCGCAGTGACTGGAACAAGCCTAACGGTCCGCGGAAGAAATTCGAGAACTTTGGACCAGCTCCAATGGTAGGTAATGATGTTTGGATCAGCCAAGACGTCCGGATAAAGCGTGGGGTAGTAATCGGGAATGGAGCTGTAGTGGCGGCAGGAGCCTTTGTGATGTCGAATGTGCCGTCTTACGCGATCGTTGGAGGCGTTCCAGCACGAATTATACGATTTCGGTTTTCCGAGGATCTTATTAGTCGATTTCAGCGGGTTCAATGGTGGGATTATGCCGCACCAGATCTCGATGAGTTTCCAGTGGAAGACCCTGTTCGTTTTCTTGACAAAATAGAAAATGAAAGTGCAGCAGGGCGGCTGCAAAAATGGGCTCCTGTTTTACCTACATTATATGATTTAGTGGTACGCATCTGAACGCACCCGCCTTGCAACAGACAAGCGTGTGAACAGCAGGGCATACCTGTTGCTCACACGGATAGAAAAAAGCACTCTACCTTACGAGATCAATAAACAAATTGCCATCCGGCCACGTTCGGTCGGGCCCTGGTCGTCTATCCTTTACAGCATATGGTGATGAACCCCCGTTTTTCTCAGTAAATAACACTTTGCTGTAGCCGATAGCCGAGCCCAGATCCTCAATGAAACCCCTGGTAAATAAGGCGACATGGCGCCACTGGTCGAACTCATAAAGGTAAGTACCTTCCATACCGAGTTTAAAGTTTGAATTATAACGCATGGCACTTGCTAAGTCGGGAGTGCTGATCCGGTGGATTCCGCCGGGCTTTAGTGTACGATAAGCTTCAGCTAGAAAGATCACTTGATTACGCTGTGTTATATGCTCAATGAAATCTTCACTATAAATATAGTCAACACTTTCGCTTGGAATTGGCCAGGTTTTCTCTGTAAAATCGTAAACAAAATAATTCTTTAAATTCTCGAATGGGCCAAAGTACGGCCACTTATCTACATTAATATATCCAGCGTGAATCACGCCACCTACACCAAAATGCAAACACATCGGCTTCTTCTCGGCGACTAATTTCTCGACGGCTGCCTTCATGGCCGTCTCATTCGTGTAATCTTGTGATGCATGGAAAGTCGCTTCACTCGGGCTAATGAAGCTGAGGGCTTCCCAGGCACCGGCCTGTGGCCGATTGAACTTGATCGGAAGGGCCTCTACGCCCTCTTGAAATCTTGCTGGCGGTGCGCACAAATAGGCTCCTTTGGAAAGGTAATATGTGCCAACTTTGTGACCACGCACCAGTTGGCAACCTGTCGCAGGACCACTGGTTAAATCCAACCGACCGACATGATCTGCTTCGGCTAGAAGGCCTTCATCTAGTGCCAAAATCTCTATGTTTGGTTGAGGCCGCAGCGACCTGAGCTGCACGAAGCCACCAGATCGGCGATCCACCCCAATTAAATATCGAGCAAAGGTTTTTGCATACAATTGCATCTATTCACTCCATAAAGCGTCAAGCCAATTTAGCATGGCTGCTGGTCGGACCAGCCTGCTCGGTACAAAAGTCGCCGAACTGTCGACTTGGTTAGGCGTCGACAGCGTTTTAAGGTTACTTTTAACCTTTGCCCTCTGTGGTTAGGTGGTGCAAGCACTCTGTCGAGAAAGCGGTGCCATATTGGCTGCGTAGTCGGCCCGAGTTGCGTCCACAACTCGGGAAACCCCCGTCGACGTCAATTGGTGGGTGCTGTTCGGCAACCCCAAGCTCACCGCCCTGGAACACCGCGTCGCCGCGGAAAACCTGGACGTGAAGATCGCCGCCGCCCGGGTCGCCCAGTCCCGCGACCAGCTCGGCATCGTCCAGTCCGCGCAGTTTCCCACGCTGGACGGCAGCATTCTCGAAGCGCTTCCGTCTCGCTGAGAGGTCCGCCACGAGTCAAAAGCAACGTTGGAAGAGGACGATGCGATGAACTGGAACGGCTTGCGTTTGCGCCAAAAACCGAAGCGTTTCGCACGGCCGGACTCGATGTTGCGGTAAACATCAACACGACACCGAAACCGGGCGAAACCCAAGCCCAGGTCATCGCACGTCTACACAGATATCTGCATCAAGCGATGGCATCTGGCATCCCCTTCGGCCACATCTCCTTGGTGCCGTTCGCTATCCAGCACAAGCCAGACTGGGTCGTGATGAATCTGCCTGACACGTCGCCGTCAGCTCTAACGTGGTTGCTGGAACAGCCCTATTGAGGCCGATGGTCCGAATCAAACGGACAGAAGGCTGCGGCCGCCGACCCTTGCCCTCAATCCCCCGCTGGTGCAAGCACTGTGCAACGCCGGGGCGGGTCCATACCGCCCATGCGGGCAGACCCAGACAGTGAAAGAATCCCCGGTTCAGATGCGCGCCGATGCCACTCAAAAACACCCCCCGTTCATACGAGCGAGAACCAGTGCGTTAGCGCCCATCGCAGCCCTCCTCACCCTCACCGCCTGCACGGTCGGCCCGGACTTCCAGAAACCAACCTGGGCCGCCCCCACGTCCTGGTTCGCCGGCCCGCGCCAGGACGTGATGAAGGTCTCGACCCGAGCCGCCTCCACCACCCGGGAAACCCCCGTCGACGTCAATTGGTGGGCGCTGTTCGGCGACCCCAAGCTCACCGCCCTGGAGCACCGCGTCGCTGCGGAAAACCTGGACGTGAAGATCGCCGCCGCCCGCGTCGCCCAGTCGCGCGACCAGCTCGGCATCGTCCAGTCCGCGCAGTTTCCCACGCTGGACGGCAACGCCTCCTATGTCCGCCAGAAGGCCAGCGACAACGGCATCTTCGTCGCCATCCCCAGCGCGGCCGGCGCCAGCGGCGCCTCGGGCGCCACCACCGGCGGCGTCCAGGGCAAGGGTGTGAACGCCTTCGACATCTACCAGGGCGGCTTCGACGCGTCGTGGGAGATCGATCTGTGGGGCCGCATCCGCCGTGGCGTGGAATCCGCCACCGCTTCCAGCACCGCCGCCGAGGACGCGCAGCGCGGCGTCCTGCTGTCCATGATGGCCGAGGTCGCCCGCGACTACATCCAGCTCCGCGGCGTCCAGGCACAGCTGCAGATCGCCCGCGACAACGTGAAGATCGCCCAGCAGAGCCTGTCGCTGACCCAGCAGCGCGCGGCCGGCGGCGTGACCACCGACCTCGACGTGGCCAACGCCTCGGCCCAGCTGCGCGCCACCGTCGCCGAAATCCCGGTGCTGCAGCAGCAGGAAGCCGAGTTGATCAACGCCATGAGCTTCCTGCTGGGCCAGCCGCCCAACGCGCTGCGCGCCGAACTGGAGGTGCCGAACCCGGTGCCGCCGGTGCCGCGGGACGTGCCGGTCGGCGTTCCCTCGGAGCTCGCCCGGCGGCGGCCCGATATCCGCGAGGCGGAGGCGAAGCTGCACGCCGCGACCGCCGATATCGGCGTCGCCCAGGCGGATTTCTATCCGACCGTGACATTCAACGGCTCCGTCGGGCTGCAGTCCCTGCAATGGTCCCACGCCTTCGACCTGAACTCCCGGCAATATGCCTTCGGCCCCGGGCTGACGATCCCGCTGTTCGAGGGCGGCCGCCTGCGCGCCACGCTGCACCTGCGGGAAGCCCAGCAGGAGGAGGCGGCGCTGACCTATCAGAAGACGGTGCTGCAGGCCTGGCGGGAGGTCGATGACGCGCTGACCGCCTACCAGGCGCAGCAGGCACGGCGGGAGCAGCTGGTTCAGGCCGTGGCGGACAACCGCAAGGCGCTGGCCCTGGCGCAGGACCGCTACGCCCAGGGCGTGTCCGGCTTCCTCGATGTGCTGACCGCGCAGCGCAGCCTGTTGCAGACCCAGCAGGAATTGCAGCGCAGCACCACCCAGGTCTCCGACAACCTCGTCGTTCTCTACAAGGCGCTCGGCGGCGGGTGGGAGAACGACCTGCCGCTGCAACAGGCCGACGCGGCGCAGGCCCCGCCGGAGCAGAAGCTCGCGGCCGCGCCGTGACGGCGCGGCACGGGAACCTGCCGCGGCGTTAATCATTCGTTAGGCTTTCCGCCGCAGTCTCAGCGGCATGCGCGTGCGTGCCTCCATTCGATGGAGCATCGTCGCGGCGCTGTCTGCGGCGGTTCCGTACCAGGCCGCCGCGCAGCGCCAGATGCTGCCGTCGCTGTTCCCCGAAGGCGTGCCCGGCTACGACACGGCGCCCGGCGTCACCGTGCGGTCGCGCCTGCATCCGGACTGGACGCCGCAGGGCGTCCGCGCGGGCGCGCTGCGGATCTTCCCGACCCTGGATGTCGTCACCGGCTATGACAGCAACATCCAGGGCAATGCCGGCGGCGGGCGCGGCGGCTGGCAGGTCACCACGTCGCCCGGCATCACCGCCGCCACCGACTGGTCGCGGGACCAGGTCGGCGCCTCGGTCAATTTGGATAGCACGCAGTATCCGGGCATGCCGGCGCAGAACCAGACCAACGGCACCGCCGCGGCTGGCGCGCGGCTGGATATCGGCCAGGACCAACTGACCATCGCCGCCGCCCACGTGGCCCGTCACGAGCAGGCTGGCGCAATCAACACGCTGGCCAGCACGCTGCCGATCTCGGTGCAGGTGAACGATCTCCGCGCGTCCTACGCGGTGAACCGTGGGCGCTGGTCGCTGACGCCCGCGCTGGACCTGGCCGGTTGGCACTATGGCGACGCGACGATCAACGGCCAGCCGGCCAGCCAGGGCTACCGGGACCGGATGGTCGCCGATGGCAGCCTGGCCTTGCGCTATCAGCTGGCGCCGCTGCGCAACCTGCTGTTCGTGATGCGCGCCCTTGGCCAGTCCTACACCAACGTCCCGGCCGGTCAGCCCAGCGCCGATTCGCAGGCCTATCAGGCGCTGGCTGGGCTGGACTACGACATCGACGCGCTGTGGCGGCTGCGCCTGCTGGCCGGCGGCGAGTCGCGCCAGTTCAGCGCCGCCGCCTACAAGGCCCGCAATACGCTGATCGCGGAAGCCGAGGTCACATGGTTTCCGACCCAGCTCACCACGCTGCATCTGGCGCTGGGGCGCGATACCCAGGACGCCGCCCAGGAAGGTGTCGCCGGCCTCGTCTACACCGCCGCTCGGCTCTCCATCGATCATGAGCTGCGGCGCAACCTGATCCTGAATGTCTATGCCGCCTGGCAGCAGGCGGCCTATTTCGGCGGCGGCCAGCAGACCGGATACGCCGCCGGGGCAGGGCTGGTCTGGGCGTTGAACCGGTCGATGCGGTTGTCGGTCACCTATGACCAGACCGATCTGCGCGGCGGTCAGAACAGCGCCGGCAGCCTGTCCACCGGCTATACGCGGGGCCTGTCGCTGCTGTCCCTGCATTTCGGGCTATGACGGGGCGGCTGGTCCTGGCTGGCACCGGGTTCGATCCGCTGGACCTGCCGCGAGCGGCGGACTGGGTGGCGGCACGTGGCGCGGACCAGTCATTCGCCTATGTGGTGACGCCGAATGCCGATCACCTGGTTCGTCTCGCAGGTGATCCGGCCCTGGCCGGGATCTACCGCGATGCCGCGCTGTGCCTGCTGGATTCGCGGGTGGTGGCGCGCCTCGCGCGGCTGTGCGGACTCCCGGCTCCGCCGGTGGTGCCCGGCAGCGACCTGACCGAGACGCTGCTGCGCCGGCACCTGCGGCCGCGGGAGCGGATCACCATCGTCGGCCTGGCCCCGCGCTTCCTGCCCGAGCTGGTGGCGCGATTCGGCCTGGCGCCGCCGGCGCATTTCGATCCGCCGCTGGGGTTCGACCGCGATCCGGCCATGCTGGCGGCGGCGGCGGCGTTCGTCCGTTCGCATCCGGCGCGGTTCATCTTTCTTGCGGTCGGCTCACCGCGGCAGGAGCGTCTGGCGGCGGCGATCGCCCGGGCGGGCGGGGCGCACGGTACCGCGCTATGTGTCGGTGCCAGCCTGGATTTTCTCGCCGGTGCGCAACGCCGGGCGCCGGTGGCGATGCAGCGCGCGGGGCTGGAGTGGCTGTTCCGGCTGGCCGGCGACCCGCGCCGGTTCGCCCGCCGCTATCTGGTGGACAGCCCGAAGATCATTCGCCTGCTGGCGGCGCGGCGGCCAGGCGACCCAGCACCTCATATCTGAACCGTGCCAGCCAGGAGCCGCGATGCAGGCGGTCATTGCGCAGCAGATAGAGGCGCGCCGCCGGTGGTTCGGTCGCGACCGGGCGGGTGGAGGTCATCCGGGCAGGGGCCATCCGGGCGGCGGCCAGGACCGCGCCGACGGTCTGTCCCGCCAGGCCATGGCGCAGCGACTTCAGCAGGTAGCCCAGGATTCGCGGTGCCAGGGATGGCCAGCCGGCGCCGAACTTGCGTTCGATGTACAGCCGGTTGCGTACAAAATGGTACCAGCGGTCGGATGACCACGCGATCCGGCGCTCCGCGCTGACCTTGTGGCGGATTTCCAGGTCGCCGCGATACCGGATGCGCCAACCGGCGGCGATGGCGCGGCGGCAGAAATCGAATTCCTCCCAGCAGAAGAACAACGCGGGATCGTAGCCGCCGACCGCTTCCCACGCGCTGCGGCGGATCGCGTGGCCGGCGCCGACGAAGGTAACGGCGTCGAAGCAGTCCGCCGCGCAGGGGCGGAGCGCCGGCGGATAGCCCCATGACAGCGCGTCGTCGCGGCCGTCGGAATATCGGACGATCCGGCAGCCCAGTGCCGCCAGGTTCGGCTCCGTGTCCAGTGCCGCGGCCATGCGCGCCACGCTGTCGGCGGCGGCGAATTCGGCGTCATTGTCCAGCGCCACGATGATCCGTCCATGGCCCAGCGCGCTGGCCGCGTTGCGCCCGCCGGCCACGCCCAGGTTGCGTGCGGCGGCCACCAGCGTGGCGCGCGGCTGCCCCTGCACTGCGGCGGCCAAGCGGCGCAGCGTGTCGTGCCGCGAGCCCTGGTCGAGCACGAAGACATGCGCCGACACTCCGGTCTGCGCCAGCGCCGATCCGATCGCCGCCAGCGTTTCCTCCATCCGGTCCAGTGCCAGGATGACGATGTCCGCGTCATAGGTCCCCGCGGGTGCGGTCCGGGCACCGGCGATCCAGCGGACCGTGCCGTCGGTCATCGCGCGTAGTCCGGCGGGGTCAGCGACAGGTAGATCAGCCGTTTCAGCTCCTTCCGGCCGCGCGACACCGCGTCCAGGATCAGGCCGCAGGCCAGCGACAGAAAGGCCAGCAGCACCAGGCCGGTGGACAGCAGCGCGGTGGGCAGTCGCGGCACCAGGCCGGTATCGAGGAATGTCAGCACCACCGGCACGCCCAGGCCGATGCCCAGCGCGCATAGCAGCAGCGCGGCCAGCGAGAACACCTGCAACGGCCGCTCCTGCTGGATCAGCGCGACGATGGCGCGCAGGATCCGCACGCCGTCCCGGACCGTGTTGAGTTTCGACGCCGACCCCGCGCCACGCGCCCGGTAGGTCGCCTGGGTTTCCATCAGCGGCATGTGCAATGCCAGGGCGTGGACGGTGAGTTCCGTCTCGGTCTCAAAACCGGCGGACAGCGCCGGGAAGGACTTCACGAAGCGGCGGCTGAGCGCGCGATAGCCTGACAGCATGTCGCTGATCCCGGCCCCGAAGGCCCAGCGCACCAGCGCCGTCAACACTGCGTTGCCCAGCCGGTGGCCACGCCGATAGGTGTCGGGTTCGGCGCCGTTGCGTGCGGCGCTGACCATGTCCAGCTGGCGGTCCATCAGCAGCTCCACCATCCGCGGTGCCGCCGCCGCGTCATAGGTGTCGTCGCCGTCGACCAGTACATAGATGTCGGCGTCGATATCGGCGAACATCCGCCGCACCACATGACCTTTACCCTGCAGCTTCTCCTGCCGCACCACCGCCCCGGCGGACAACGCACGCGGGATCGTGTCGTCCGTGGAATTGTTGTCGTAGACGTAGACCGTGGCATCCGGCAGGGCGCGGCGGAAGTCGCGGACCACCCGCGCGATGGATGCGGCCTCGTTCCGGCACGGGATCAGCACCGCGACGTCCGCTCCGGCGAAGCCCGGCTCCGCCTGTGCACCCAGCGACAGGCGCGGATCCTTCGTGTCGACCAGGGCGCGCGGAAACAGCAGGGTCATGACGGCTCCGTCAATACGCGTTGCGGGCGGCCAGCACGGCCCAGATCGTGCGCCCCACGATCTTGAGGTCGACCAGCGGGTTCCAGCTTTCGATGTATTCCAGGTCGGATTCCAGGCGGCGCAGCAGCTTCTCCTCGGTATCCGTCTCACCGCGCCAGCCGCGCACCTGCGCCAGCCCGGTCATGCCGGGCTTCACGCAATGGCGGTCGGCATAGCGATGGGTGATGTGCTCGAACGGGCGCCCGCCGGCGCAGGTGCCGGGCGCATGGGGACGCGGACCCACCACCGACATGTCGCCCAGCAGCACGTTGATGCATTGGGGAATCTCATCCAGCGAGGTGCGCCGGAGGAAGCCGCCGATCCGGGTCACCCGCGGGTCGTGGCGGGTGGCCTGGCGCAGGGCGGCCCCGCGCTCGGCCTGGTGATACATCGTACGGAACTTCCACATGCGGAACCGCCGGCCGTGCAGGCCGATGCGTTCCTGCCGGAAGAAGGCGGGGCCCGGGCTTTCCAGCCGGATCAGCAGCGCGATTGCCAGCAGGGCCGGGCTGAAGACCAGCAGGATGCCGGCCGAGGCGGCCAGGTCGAAAACCCGCTTCAGCCCGCGCGCCAGCGGCCGCCAACTGGCGCCGCGCCAGGTGACGGGCGTGGAAACCGAGATGGGTGCGAAGGTCGGATGGCCGTTGGTGAAGGCCAGGTGCCGGAGTTCGGGGTGCCGGAATTCAGGAGATTTCGATACAAACATCGCCGCGACCGCAATTTTTGAAGCGGGCCGACGATTGGTTTCGCTGCTTTACTGTTTCGTTAATGCCGCACGCGGCTGCGGGCGGACGGGATTATTTTTGAAAATCAGCGAGAAATCGCGGGAACACACAACGAACCTGGAGGATCGCCCCAGGTGGATGCCGCGCCGGTGGATGCAGCGCTGGCGCCGGCTGCTTCGATACGCCCGACGCAGGCCGCCGCGAGGCACGGCGAAAGCGCTACCGAAATACCAGGCGCTTCGACAGGCCGAAATTCACGAACATCCCCACCGCTGTGCCGGCGGCGATGGCGATCACCGGCTGGGCGGCGGCAAGCGCACAGACCGTGACGAGCACCGCGTAGGTGCCGCGGTTCAGGACGAATCCCACCAGGTTGGCCAGCAGGAATTTCAGCCATTGCCGGTGCGCCGGTCCCGATCCGCGGCCCCGGAATGTCCAGACCCGGTTCAGCAGCCAATTGCTGGTGGCGGCGGTCAAGTAGGCGGCGGCGCCCGCACCGTACAGTCCCAACGAGCCGCGCAGACTGTAGACCGTGGCCGTATCGATCGCGAAGCCGATGGCGCCGACGATGCCGAACCGGAAAAATTCCTCGGCCACCGCCACCCGGGACGGCGTCGCCGCTCGGCGGATCGGTGGAGGCAGTATGCGGATCAGTGCCTGCATGATGGGTCCGGACCGGTGACGGGGCCGCAGCACCAGGGCCCGATCGCCAGCACCAGCGCCGGCACCGTCTACCCTCCAGTCCCCTCCAGCTCATCGATGAAGCCGGAAATCACATCCAGCCCCTTGTTCCAGAATGCGGGGTCGGAGGCATCCAGTCCGAACGGTGCCAGCAATTCCTGATGCCGCTTGGTGCCCCCGGCCTTCAGCATCTCCATGTATTTCCTCTGGAAGCCGGGATGCCCCGTTTGGAACACCGCGTACAGCGCATTCACCAGGCAGTCGCCGAACGCATACGCGTAAACATAGAACGGCGAGTGAATGAAATGCGGCACATATGACCAGAACACGCTGTATTCCGGAGAAAACTCGAACGCCGGCCCCAGGCTTTCGGTCTGTACCTGCAACCAGATCTCGCCGATCCGTTCCGGCAACAACTCACCCTTGCGGCGTTCATCATGCAGCCGCGTCTCGAACTCGTAGAAGGCGATCTGGCGAACCACCGTGTTCAGCATGTCCTCGGTCTTCGCGGCCAGCATGATCCGCCGCTGCTGCGGCGTGGCGGAATCCAGCAGCGACCGGAATGTCAGCATCTCCCCGAACACGCTGGCCGTTTCCGCCAGGGTCAGCGGCGTGCCGGACATCAGGTAGCCTTGGTTTGCCGCCACCACCTGGTGCACGCCGTGCCCCAGCTCATGCGCCAGGGTCATCACGTCGCGCGTCTTGCCATGATAGTTCAGCAGCAGGTACGGGTGCGCGCTGGGAACCGTCGGATGCGCGAAGGCCCCGCCCGACTTGCCGGGCCGCAGCTCGGCGTCGATCCACGGGCCGTCGAAGAAGCGGCGGCCCACCTCGGCCATCTCCGGGCTGAACGTGCCATAGGCGGTCAACACCCGGTCTCGCGCCTCCCGCCAGGCAATGTGCCGGTCGTCATCATCCGGCAGCGGCGCGTTGCGATCCCAGTGCTGCAGCTTCGGCAGGCCGAGCCATTTTGCCTTCATCAGGTAGTAGCGGTGGGCCAGGCGAGGGTAGGAGGCGCGGACCGCCGTCACCAGCGCGTCGACGACCTCGTCCTCCACCATGTTGGCGCGATTGCGGGCGCTGCCGGGACGAGGATAGTGGCGCCACGTATCCTCGATCTCCTTGTCCTTCGCCAATGTGTTGGTGATCAGGCAGAACAGCCGTCCATTGTCCTGGAACGCGGCGCCGATGCCCTTGCCGGCGGCCTCGCGCACCGACCGGTCGGGATCGGACAGCTTGTTCAGCGCGTCGCTGACCGTCAGCTTCTGGTCGTTCACGGTCACGCGCATGGCGGCGATCGTCTCATCGAACAGCCGTACCCAGGCGCCATTGGCGGTCAGGTCCCGCTCATGCGCCAGCTTCTCCAGCTCATCCGACAATTGGTGCGGGCGAAAGCCACGCAGGTCACGCAGCCAGGGACGGTACTGCGCCAGTTGCGGCTCCGCCAGCTTGGCCTCCAGCAGCGCGTCGCTCAGCCGGTTCAGCTCCAGCGTGAAGAAGATCAAATCGCTGCTGATCGCCGTCGCCCGCTCCCGCACCGACTGATAGAAACGGCCGATCGCGGGGTCGGTGGAATCGCCGGCGAACAGAAGCTGGGCATAGGACAGCAGCCGCCCCTGCACCTCCTGCAGCGTCTCGTAGGTCTTGATCGCGGCGGCCACGGTGGCGCCGGAGGCATCCGCCAGTTTGCCCGCGTAGGTCGCGGCGAATTCCCTCGCCATGGTTTCCGCCCGCCGGAAATCCGCGTCGATCGCGGGATCGTCCATCGAAGCGTACAGATCGCTCAAGTCCCAGGTCGGCAAGGGATCGTTCGTCTGGTCGCTCATCGGGTCATTGATTGCCGGGTGCGCGTCGTTCATCGCGGTACTGGTGTCCTTAACGGATGCGTGACCATTCATGTAGGATAGCCGGTCGATACCGCAAAGAGCGCCGCGATCCGACGGATGGCGCGAGCGGATGCGCGGAGGAAGCGTGGAGATCTATCCGACCTGGCCGAACCTGGCGGCGATGATGTTCGACCGGGCCCGCGCGTGGCCCGACAAGCCGATGCTGCGGGATTGGCGGGACGGTGCCTGGCACAGCACCAGTTGGGGCGAGTTCGCGCGCATGGCGGCGTCCTGCGCCCGGGCGCTGCGGGCGGCGGGGATCGCGGCCGGCGACCGGGTGCTGATCTGCGCCGAGAACCGCCCGGAATACCCGATCGTCGAGACCGCGCTGATGGCGATCCGCGCCGTGCCGGTGCCGGCCTATGTCACCAACACCGTCGAGGATCACGCGCACCTGCTGCGCGACTCGGGCGCGCGCTGCGCCATCGTGTCGACGCCGGGGCTGGCGGACCGGGTGCGCCGAGCGGCCGCCGGCCATGGTGGCCTGGATATGCTGGTGGTGATGGACGCACCGAGGGACGCCCAGCCGCCGGTGGTGCCCTGGCGCGCATTGGTGGCGGATCACCGTCCGCCCACCGACATCGCCGCCGAGGCGGCGCTGATCCCGCCGACCGCGATGGCCTGCATCATCTACACCTCGGGCACCGGCGGGGCGCCGCGCGGGGTGATGCTGCCGCATCGCTGCATGCTGTCGAACTGCGCCGGCGCGTTCGAGCTGGTGCGCCCGCTGCATCTGAAGGACGAGACCTACCTGTCCTACCTGCCGCTCGCCCATGCGTATGAGCACACGGTGGGCCAGTTCTTTCTCGCCAGCATCGGCTCCGAGATCGTCTATTCCCGCGGCGTGGAGCATCTGGCCGCCGATCTGCTGTCGGTCCGGCCAACCGTGCTGACCGCCGTGCCACGCGTCCTGGATGTCATCCGCGGGCGCATCCTGGGGCAGGTCGCGCGGGAGACCCCGTTGCGCCAGCGCCTGTTCCACGCCGCCGTGCGCCTGGGGGAGAAGAAGGCCGAGGGCGGGCGGCTGAACCCGCTGGAGCGGTTGCAGGACGCGGTGCTTGACCGGCTCGTACGGGCCAAGGTGCGCGCCCGCTTCGGCGGCCGCCTCGTTGCCGCCATCTCCGGCGGCGCCCGGCTGGAGCCCGCCGTCGGCCGCTTCTTCCTGGCCATGGGCATGACGATCATGCAGGGCTACGGCCAGACCGAGGCCGGACCGGTGATCTCGGCCAATCCTCCCGATGCGATCCGCATCGATACGGTCGGCGTGCCGCTGCAAGGCGTCGATCTGCGCCTGGCCGAGGACGGTGAGATCCTGGTGCGCGGCGACCTGGTGATGGATGGCTACTGGGACCGTCCGCGGGATACCCAGGCGGTGATCGTCGACGGCTGGCTGCACACCGGCGATATCGGGGAGCTGGACCGGGGCTATCTGCGCATCACCGACCGGAAGAAGGACATGATCGTGCTGTCGGGCGGAGAAAACGTCTCTCCCGCAAAGGTCGAGGGCCGGCTGATGGCGGAACCCGAGATCGCCCAGGCCGTGGTCACCGGTGACGGTAAGGCCGGGCTCAGCGCGCTGATCGTGCCGGCGGATGGCATGACGGAGGAGTCGGTGGCGCTGGCCGTCGCCCGGGCCAACAAGCGCCTGTCGGTGACGGAGCGGATTCGCCGTCACGCGCTGGTGGCGCCGTTCACCATCGAGAACGGGTTGCTGACGCCGTCTCAGAAGATCAGGCGCATGCTGGTGATTCGCGCGAATCACCAGGCGCTGGCAGCATTGCATTGACATGGTGCATTTTGGGACATGGTGCATTTTGGCCGGAACAACCATTGCGGCGAGGGGGCCGCTCTGCTAGAGGGCGCCGCTCACGCGTTCCTCTCATGGCGTCTGAAAGCCGGCCTTGCCGCGCCGCGGGCGCTGACTTGTTTTAGAAAGAGCCGGTTCCATGGCCGTACCGAAGAGAAAGACCTCCCCCTCCCGCCGTGGCATGCGGCGCAGCCACGAGGCGCTGAACCGCGAGGCGTATGCCGAGTGTGGGAATTGCGGCGAGCTGAAGCGGCCGCACCATATCTGCAGCCATTGCGGCCACTATGACGGACGCGAAGTCGTCGCGGCCGGCAAGTCGCTGCGAGGCTCCGTCAGAGCCTGATTCGCGGCAAGCGCCCCGTCCGGCGGTGAGCGATCCGTCCCGCGCGCGGTATGCCCTCGCCATCGACGCCATGGGCGGCGATCAGGCGCCGGACATGGTGATCGACGGGTTGGAGCTTGCCGCCGAGAGGCACCCGGAGGCCCGTTTCCTGCTGATCGGCGATGAGCCGAAACTGACCGCGCTGCTGCGGAAGCGGCGGCGGGCCCAGGCCGTCTGTACCGTGCTGCACGCCACCGAGGTGGTAACCGGGGACATGAAGCCGACCGCGGCGCTGCGGCTGCGGAAATCCTCCATGCGGGTGGCGATCGACGCGGTGGTGGCCGGGGATGCCGCCGGCGTCGTGTCGGCCGGCAATACCGGCGCGCTGCTGACGCTGTCGAAGATCGTGCTGAAATCCCTGCCCGGCATCGACCGGCCGGCGATGGCCGCCATCGCGCCCTCCCGGCGTGGCGACGTGGTGATGCTGGATCTGGGTGCCAACGTGCAATGCGACGTGCGCAATCTGGTGGAATTCGCCGTCATGGGTGACGTGTTCGCCCGCACCGTACTGGGCCTGACCGCGCCGACCATCGGCCTGCTGAATGTCGGCTCCGAGGATCTGAAGGGTGTCGACACCGTCCGCGACGCCGCCGAGGTATTGCGCGCCAGCCATCTGGCTCCGCAATTCCACGGCTTCGTCGAAGGCCATGACATCGCCGGCGGCACCGTCGATGTCGTCGTCACCGATGGCTTCACCGGCAACGTCGCGTTGAAGACGGGCGAGGGCGCGCTGAAGCTGATGGGCGAGTTCATGAAGATGGTCTTCACGAGCGGCCTCATCGCCAAGATAGCCTATCTGTTGGTGCGACCGGGCCTGGACCGGCTGCGCGAATGGCTCGATCCACGGCGTTACAACGGCGCGGTGATGGTCGGGCTGAACGGTGTCGTGGTGAAGTCGCATGGCGGCACCGACGCCCAGGGTTTCGCCCATGCCGTCGATGTCGCGATGGACATGGTCGTGCACCGCTTCAATGACCGCATCCGTGACGATCTGGCCAGGCTGGGGCTGGACAAGCGGGGCGGCACCGACAAGAACAAGCTGCCGGCGGCAGAGGCCAACGCCGGAGGCGACGCGCCGCCGTTGAGCGCGACCGACGACAACCAGTTGGCCACCGCCTGATCAGGACCCGTCATGCAGCCCTGTTCCATTCTCGCCGGTTGCGGCGGCTACTTGCCTGAGCGGATCGTCAGCAATGACGAGCTGGCGCGTACCGTCGACACCTCGGATGAATGGATCCGGGAGCGGACCGGCATCCGCCAGCGGCATTTCGCCGCGCATCATGAAACGACGGCGTTCATGGGCACCGCCGCGGCACGGGCGGCCCTGGCCGATGCCGGTGCCACGGTCGACGACGTGGACGCGATCATCCTGGCCACCAGCACCCCCGACCAGGCGTTTCCCGCCACCGCGCTGCGCGTGCAGGCGGCGCTGGGGGTCAAGCGCGGCTTCGGCTTCGACCTGTCGGCCGCCTGCGCCGGGTTCATCTATGGCCTGTCCGTCGCCGATGGGCTGATCAAGGCGCGCCAGGCGACCGGCGTGCTGGTGATCGGCAGCGAGGTCTATTCCCGCATCCTGAACTGGCAGGACCGCGGCACCTGCGTGCTGTTCGGCGACGGTGCCGGCGCGGTGTTCCTGCGTGCCGCCGCATCGGACGGCGAGGTCGACCGGCGCGGCATCCTGTCCACCCATATCCACGCCCAGGGCACCTTGGGCGACATCCTGTATGTCGACGGCGCGGTCGGTCAGCCCGACCATCCCGGACATCTGGTCATGAACGGCCGCGAAGTGTTCCGCCATGCGGTGACCCGCCTGGCCGAGGCGGTGGACGAGGCGATGGCGGCCAACGGATTGACGCATGCCGACATCGACTGGCTGGTGCCGCACCAGGCCAACCGGCGCATCATCGACGCGATGGGCCGCAAGCTGAGCCTGCCGCCGGAACGGGTGGTCGTGACGGTGGACCGGCACGCCAACACCTCCGCGGCCTCGGTACCCCTGGCGTTGGCCGAGGCTCGGCAGGACGGCCGGATCCGCGACGGGCAGCTGGTGCTGCTAGAGGCGCTGGGCGGCGGTCTGACCTGGGGATCCGCGTTGGTCCGCATGTAGATCCCGCGTTCTGCCTCAAGATCAGGGGCGAACGCGGCGGAAATGACACAGCGGCACGGTGCCTTCCCGCAAGCCTCTGAAACTGAGGGTTTTTCACCGCCAAAAACTTGACGGTGCATAAACGCGTCCATAGCATTCATGAATGCTCACCATCACCCGCGCCCATATCGCCGAAATGATCTACACCCAGGTCGGCCTATCGCGGAACGAATCAGCCGATCTGCTGGAAGACGTCCTCGACCGCATCGCGGCGCGGCTGGAGCAGGGAGAAACCGTCAAGATCAGTGGGTTCGGCACGTTTTCGGTACGCCAGAAAGGGCGGCGCATCGGCCGCAACCCGAAAACCGGAGAGGAAGTACCGATCCTGCCGCGCCGGGTGCTGGTGTTCCGGCCCAGCCACGTGCTGAAGGCGCATGTCAACGGCACCCCGCCGGGCGAAGGGGACGAGGATGAGTGAGCTGACGCACGATAGCCTCGGCCGGGCGGCGTGACCGAGGACGTCAAGGATGCGGGCCTGGACGCCGGGCAGCGGCCGCGCCCTAAGAAAGCGCCCAACGCTTTCCGCACGATCAGCGAGGTGGCGGACGAGCTTCACATTCCGCAGCACGTCCTCCGCTTCTGGGAGACGAGGTTTCCGCAGGTCCGGCCGCTGAAGCGTGGCGGCGGCCGGCGCTATTACCGGCCGGACGATATCGGCCTGCTGCGGCGAATCGCCGATCTGCTGTATACGCAGGGCTACACCATCAAGGGGGTCCAGCGGTTGCTGCGTGAAGGCGGAGGCCATCTGTCCGACGATATCCCGCCGCCCAGCGCGGATGAGCGGGCTGCCGCGGATGCCGAAAAGGCCAGCCTTCAGCCGGATGACAGCGCACTGATTCCCGGCCTGGAATTGCTACCGTCCCCGGCGCCGCCCGCCGCTCGGTCCGCCCCACGGCCGAAGACTGATTCAGGTGAGGTGGAGAAGCTGAAGGCCCTGTTGCACGAGGCGCTGACGGAGCTTGAGGCGTTGCGGGCTCTGCTACCGCATTAGAGAGCGCGACCGCCTGAAGCCGGCGGTGAGAGGGCGTGAATCGCACCCCTTGAAGCAAAGCGGTGGACAAAGCATGACCGGGTCAACCCGACCCTATCATGGTTTATCGGTCCGGGCCGATCCTGCTGTTGGTAAAAGACTCAATTAATCAAATTACTATAGGATGATGTTGATATATTTGTAGAGCGACCCCGGCAGGTCTCGAACAACCCGCGCCGTCCATCATGACAGGGCCGCCTGACCGGGACTTCCCGTAACGACCCACCGAGGCTTCCCATCACAGCGTGTCGGCTAACCCGGGCTCGCGGTAACGGCCGACCGGCCGGCCCTGACTTCCCATAACGACCGGGCTTCCGTCATGGCGGCCACAGGCCCGCCACCGCGCCCTGGTCAAAAAGGGCGCGGGTGGCGGACCGCAATTGTCGACAGAAAGCCAAGGCGCCGGTCAGGACGAGTCCGCGACGGGCCAAGCTCCGAACCGGCCGGTGCCCGAAACCCCGATGTCAGGCGGCGCCGAACGCCGAAATGCCCGTCTGGGCACGGCCCAGGATCAGGGCATGCACGTCATGGGTCCCTTCGTAGGTGTTCACCGTCTCCAGGTTCATCACGTGGCGGATCACGTGATACTCATCGACGATGCCGTTGCCGCCGTGCATGTCGCGCGCGACGCGCGCGATCTCCAATGCCTTGCCGCAGTTGTTGCGCTTCATCAGGCTGATCATCTCGGGCGCGGCGTTGTGCTCCTCCATCAGCCGGCCCAGCCGCAGCACGCCATGCAGGCCCAGTGTGATCTCGGTCTGCATGTCCGCCAGCTTCTTCTGGATCAGCTGCGTCGCCGCCAGCGGCCGGCCGAACATCATCCGCTGCAGCGTATAGTCGCGGGCGGCGTGCCAGCAGAACTCGGCGGCGCCCAGCGCGCCCCAGGCAATGCCGTAGCGCGCGTTGTTGAGGCAGGAGAACGGGCCGCGCAGCCCCTTCACGTTCGGCAGCTGGTTCTCGGCGGGGACGAACACGTCCTGCATCATGATCATCCCGGTGACCGATGCCCGCAGCGAGAACTTCCCTTCGATCTTCGGCGTTGTCAGCCCGGCCATGCCGCGTTCCAGGATGAAGCCGCGGATGTCGCCGGCGTCGTCCTTCGCCCATACCACCAGCACGTCGGCGATCGGCGCATTGGTGATCCAGGTCTTCGATCCGTTCAGCACGAAGCCGCCATCGACCTTCTTCGCGCGCGTGCGCATCGAGGCCGGGTCCGACCCGGCATCCGGCTCCGTCAGGCCGAAACAGCCGACGAACGCACCGCTGCGCAGCTTGGGGATGAACTTCTGGCGCTGCTCCTCCGACCCGAACGTGTAGATCGGGAACATCACCAGCGAGGACTGGACGGAAAACGCCGAGCGATAGCCGGAATCGACACGCTCCACTTCGCGGGAGATCAGGCCGTAGCTGACATAGTTCACGCCGGCGCAGCCATAGCCCTGCAGCGTGGCGCCGAGGAAACCCATTTCCCCGTACTCGTTCATGATCTCCCGGTCGAAATGCTCCTGCCGGTTGGCCATCAGCACGCGAGGAAACAGCTTCTCCTGGCAGAACGCTTGGGCGGCGTCGCGGATGGCCCGCTCATCCTCGGTCAGCGCGGCGTCCAGGCGCAGCGCATCGTCCCAGGCGAACGGGGTGAAGGGGCTGGAGGGCCGGGCAGAGGTGTCGTTCATGCGTCTGTCTCATTAATGTCGGTGGAACGGGGACGCCGGGGACGCAGCAGCATGAAGGCTGGCACATCGTCGCCGAAGCCGACAACCGCCGGGCCGAGGTCGTCGTCCCGCCGGTAGCGTTCGCGCCGGCCTTCATCCCGGCGGCCCTCATCGCGGCGCGGTTCTCCCCAACGCGTGTCATCGCGGCGGCTCTCCTCCCGCCGAGCGGCTTCCCTTCGCGGCTCGTCCCGCCTTGGCTCGTCCCGCCTTGGCTCGTCCCGATGAGCCTCGCCACGCTGGGCTTCCTGACGCTGGGCTTCTCCGCGTCGAGCCTCCCCCTGGCGGCTTTCATCCCGCTTGGTGCGGCTCGTGACCGGGCGGTCCTCGGCGGGCGCGTCGCGGCGGCTCTTCGGGGTGCGCGTCTTCGGTTCGGTGGCCTTGCGGGCGGCGGGCTTCTTCGGCTCCGCCCTGGCACCGCGGCCCCGGCGCTTGCGGCCGGCACCCTCGGCCCAGTCGACCGGGTCCAGCCCCTCGACGATCACCGGCGGGATCGCGTGGCCGATCAGTTTCTCGATCTGCTCGACCGCATAACGGTCATCGGGCGCGGCGATGGTGAAGGCGTTGCCCGACAAGCCGGCGCGGCCGGTGCGGCCGATGCGGTGCACGTAGTCCTCGGCATGGATCGGCACGTCAAAATTGAACACGTGCGACAGTCCGCCGATGTCCAACCCGCGCGCGGCGACGTCGCTGCATACCAGCAGCTTCAGATCGCCGGCCTTGAATTTTTCCAGTGTCTGGAAGCGGATCGTCTGTGACAGGTCACCGTGCAGCGCGCCGGCGCTGAACTGGTGCTTGGTCAGCGACTTGTACAGGATGTCCACGTCGACCTTGCGGTTGCAGAAGATCAGCGCGTTCTGCACGTTCTGCGACCGGATCAGCCGGCGCAGCGCCTCCCGCTTGTCATGTTCCGCCACCAGGGCCAGGCCCTCGGTGATGGTCGTCGCCACCGACGCCGCTCGGGCGACCGTGATCTCCCTCGGGTTCCGCAGGAACGCGTCCGCCAGGCGGCGGATCTCCGGCCCCATGGTCGCCGAGAAGAACAGCGTCTGCCGGCTTGCCGGCAGCAGGGAGACGATGCGCTCGACGTCCGGAATGAAGCCCATGTCCAGCATGCGGTCGGCTTCGTCGATCACCAGAATGCCGGTGTCGGACATCAGGACCGATCCGCGGTCGAACATGTCCAGCAGCCGGCCGGGCGTGGCGATCAGCACATCGACGCCGCGATTCAGTACTTCCCGCTGATCGGTCATGCTCTCGCCGCCGATGATCAGCGCGTGGGTCAGTTTCAGGTATTTGCCGTAATTGACGAAATTCTCGGCCACCTGCAGCGCCAGTTCGCGCGTCGGTTCCAGGATCAGGCTGCGTGGCATGCGCGCCCGGGCCCGTCGTCCGGTCAGGATATCCAGCATCGGCAGGGTGAAGCTGGCGGTCTTGCCGGTGCCGGTTTGCGCGATGCCCAGCACGTCACGGCCCATCAGGACCTGGGGAACCGCCTGCTCCTGGATCGGCGTCGGGTGCCGGTAGCCCATGTCGTCGATAGCCCGCAGCACATCCTCGGACAGGCCGAGATCGGCGAACGTGGTCCGTTGGGGTTCCGGCGGCGGTCCTTCAAGGATCGGGACCGGCGCGGTCTCGGCCGGCCCGACATCCTCGACAGCGGCATCCTCAACAGCAGCATCCTCGGCCGCGGCACTATCGCCGGATACGGCCTCGGCGTGCGGAGTGTCGGCCGGCGGGGCGCTCATGCCCGGTTCCGCCACGGTAGAGGGTGTTGCCGCCTCGGTCTCCGCGTGCCTGATCACCGCGGCGGGCGGGCTCGCCTCCGCCGTGGGCATGTCGGCTGCCAGCGTGCCGGATCGGCGCGTATCCGATGCGGACATGTCGGCCTCCGGCAGGTGTTCCGCCGGTCCGGCGGCAGTGGCCGCAGTCTTCCGTGCGTCGTCCTTGTCCGGTCGGGCGGTGTCGGCGTGTACGGTTTCAGCGTGCTCGGTCACGTTGGCCTCGTGTTTCGGCGTGTCATCGTGCACGCCGTTCGGTCCCGGTGAGGCGGTTGTTATTTCGGTCAAAACGGATCCAGTCGGTTCCTTGGCTGGTGCGTGCGGATGCCGGCCCGGCGGGGGCGCGGGGCGCATCCCGCTGCGCAAGACGCACGCGGCTTCCACTCACGCGACGCGCGGGGTATCGGGATTGCGACCGGAAAAGTCAAGGATCAGCAGGGATTTGCCGTACTGATCCACCTATGCGCCCAGCGCGCGCGGCGGTCCGGCCTTCCGGCGATTGTGCGGGCGCCTCTCTGCAATCGTTGCCGAGGCCGAGGCCGGCCGGTAGGGTCGCGCGATCGCGGCGGCCGATTGCCTCCGGCCCGCTGCGCGGCGGGACGCGGCCAGTCGTCAGTCCTGGTCTTGATCAAGTCTTGTTCAAACGAGTTGAAGCAGCATGCCGAGCAGGAAGTCCAGGCGGAATCGAACCGGGTCCTCGGCACGCCGGTATACACCCGCGCAGGCCGTTCGCGCGGACCGTGTCAGGCGTTCGATCGGTGGCATGGAGATCGCCGGGGCGGTTGTGTCCTTCGCCATCGGCGCCGTGCTGGTGGTCCTGGTATGGATGGTCACCAGCCGCACCATCCAGGATCAGCGCGATCAGGTCCGCGACTCGGTCCAGCGCAACCTGCTGGGCCAGGCGGCGATCATGGCCAAGACCGTCGGCTATGAACTGCTGATGATCGATCAGAGCCTCACGGTCCTGCAGCAGGCCTGGGACACCGATTCCGGCCAGTTCGACCTCGCCAAGTGGAAGGACAGGCTGCCCGCGCTGACGGCGGTGAGCGATGACCTGTTCATTGCCGATAACAAGCGGGTGATCCGTCAGGACATCCTGCCGCAGGCGGTGGGACAAAATATCGCGTCCGGCTACGTATCGTGGCCGCACGGGTCGCTCGAGCGCATCGATACCCGTCCGCCCCAGACCGGCGTGCTGGTGGAAGGCGATACCTCGTCGGAGCGCATCGTCGAGGCGCGGCGCTTTATCATGTATGTCGCTCGTCCCCTCGAACGGCCGCCTGGCTGGATCATCGGCGCCTCCTACCGCACGGGCCAGCTGGTGAAGCTGTTCTCCTCGAACTGGTTCGGCACCAATGCGCTGGCCGGGATCGTCGACATGAAGAATGGCGGTCTCCAGACGATCATCGGACCGGCCGCGCGCCGGCCCGAACGCAACCTCGCGAAGACACCGCTGTTTGCGAACATGCAGAAGACCGATAGCGGGGTCTGGGGCGGGGTCAGTCCGATCGACGACGTTCCCCGCATCATGGCATTCTACCGGATACCGAACCAGGACATGATGATCCTTGTCGGCACCACCGAGGCCGAGGCGCTGGCACCCGCCGCCAGCTTCGCCAGCAACGCGCGGATGGTCGGCCTGCTGGCCAGCGGCACCCTACTGGTCATCGCCGGGATCGTCGCCTGGGCCTTCTATCGCAACAGGGCCAATCAGCGGCGGGAGCGGGCCTATTTGCGCGACTCCGCCGAGCTGGAGCGGCTGCGCCAGGATGAGGCGCGGCTGGCGGAACGGAGCCAGTTGCAATCAGCGCGGCTGCGGACATTGTTGGAGCACGTGTCCGATGGTGTCGCGCTGGTGGACCCGGAGCAGCGCCTGATTCGCTGGAACCGGCGGTTCGAGCAGGGGATCGGTGTGCCGCTGGAAGAGAATCAACCGATCGACGCAATGCTGCGCCAGCAGGCGGCGCTAGGACTGTTCGATCCGCCCCCCGCAGACCCCGAGGCCGAGATCGCTCGGCGGGCACTCGCATTGCGTACCGGTGAGGAAGCGGTCGCGCAGGTCGCGCTGGGCCAGCAGGACCGCTACCTGCGTGGGCTGCCGGTCGCCGAGGGCGGCATGATCCTGCTGCTGACGGGGGTCGCCGCCATGCCGATGGCGGTCGCCGAGATGGACGTCCCCATGCCGGCGCCAGGACCGACCGCCGCGCCCATCGAGTGGTAGGGACCGCCGGGCGCTGCGGTTAGCCGTTCCGCAACCCGATCGGTGCGCGATAACCCGGCCCGCGTGTTTCAGCAGCAGGACGCTGGGGCCCGGCCGATGACCAGGCCGGAAGCCGGCGAGGGTGCATGCCGGGGCTTGGTCCGCCAGTTGGCGCGGCAGGATCGGTTCGGACCCGGCAGCATGGCGGGAACCCGAGGTGTGGCAAGGGACGCAATGGTGCGCGCCTTGGCCCGAGCGGGCAGGGGAGCTATCTGAGGCGGGTTCGCAGGAGGAAACATCGATGCTCAGCTTGAACGGGAAAGTCGCCATCGTCGCGGGGGCCGGATCGGTCGGCGATGCCGGCAGCAAGATCTATGGCAACGGCAAGGCCACGGCGGTGCTGATGGCGCGGCAGGGGGCGTCGGTGTTCCTGGTGGACATCAACGAGGCCGCGGTGAACGAGACCAAGGCGCTGATCGAGGCCGAGGGCGGTACCTGCGCCACCCATGTCTGCGACCTGATGGTGGCGGCGGATGTGCAGGAAATGGTGCAGGCCTGCGTCAGCCGGTTCAAGCGGATCGACATCCTGGTGAACAATGTCGGCGGCTCCGCGCCGGGCGATCCGGTGTCGATGTCCGAGGAGGTCTGGGACCGGCAGATCGACTTCAACCTGAAGACCGCCTTCCTGGGCTGCAAATATGTGATCCCGGTGATGCTGGAGCAGGGCAAGGGCGCCATCGTCAACATCGCCTCAGTCGCCGGCATGCGGAATGACTTCCTGTCCGGGCGGTCGCATGTCGGATACAGCGCCTCCAAGGCCGGCGTCATCCAGTTGTCGCGCTCCGTCGCCGGCACCTACGCCAAGAAGGGCATCCGCGTGAATACGGTGGTGCCGGGCCTGATGCACACGCCGCTGGTGGAGTATCGCCTGGCGCGCACGGTCGGCGGCAATGACGCGCAGAAGCTGATCGATGCCCGCAACGCGGCGGTGCCGATGGGCCATATGGGCGATGCGTGGGACGTCGCGCATGCGGTGCTGTTCCTCGCCTCGGACGAGGCGCGGTTCATCACCGCGACCGAAATCATCGTCGACGGCGGCAGCACCGCGTCGATGCCATAACGCAGGCGGTCCGTCGCGGGCGGAGGGATGCGCCCGTGACGGATCCTGTGTGCCAGGGCCCGCGGGGAGCCGGCCCGCGGGGAGCCCGGGCCTACGGAGAGTGAGGACCCACGGGGAGTCAGGGCCCATGGGGAGGCGGGACGCACGGGCCCATGGGGACGCCCCATCGAACGGCCATCAAACCGTCATTTCGCTGTCATCGATGTGCGCTACGAGGGCCCCTCGAACGGGAGAACAGGGTACATGCCGAGCGGACCCGCCAAGCTGGAAGATAAATCCTGGCTGGAACTTGAGCTGGAGGACGATTTCGACGAGGAGCTGGAGCAGGAGATCGATGATATCCGGGTCCCGGAGGCGCTGCGCAAGCTGCGGGACGTGCATCGGAAAGGAGCGATCGACCGCGGTGTCTATTTCCGTGAACTGCTGCGGCTGCAGTCGGAGCTGGTCCGGCTGCAGGACTGGGTCAGCTACAAGGGCCTGAAGATCGTCGTACTGTTCGAGGGCCGGGACAGTGCCGGCAAGGGCGGCGTGATCAAGCGGATCACCCAGCGCGTCAATCCGCGCGTCTGCCGTGTCGTGGCGCTGCCGGCGCCGTCGGACCGCGAGAAGACCCAGTGGTATTTCCAGCGCTACGTTCCGCATCTGCCCGCCGCCGGTGAAATGGTCCTGTTCGACCGGAGCTGGTACAACCGTGCCGGCGTGGAACGGGTGATGGGTTTCGCTTCGGAAGCCGAGGTGGAATCGTTCTTCCGCGACGTGCCGGCGTTCGAGCGGATGCTGGTCCGGTCCGGCATCATCCTGGTGAAATACTGGTTCTCCATCACCGACCAGGAGCAGCAGTACCGGTTCCTGATGCGCATCCACGACCCGATCAAGCAGTGGAAACTGTCGCCGATGGACCTGCAGTCGCGGGTTCGGTGGGAGCAATACACCAAGGCCAAGGAAGAGATGTTCGACCGCACGAACATTCCGGAAGCGCCCTGGTATATCGTCGAGGGCAACGACAAGAAGCGCGCCCGGCTCAACTGCATCGCCCACCTGCTGTCGCTGATCCCGTACGCGGATGTGCCACACGATCCTGTGCTGCTGCCGGAACGGGTCTTCGATCCGCATTACGAGCGGCGGACCTTGCCGCCAGAGCTGTACGTGCCGGAACAGTACTGAGCACGACCATCCATCCGGACCCGAACCTGGACACGTCGCGGTGATCACCGGCGGCATGTCCCCCGGCCATGATCGGAATCTTTCGGCAAGCGGTATGGACGGCTGACTCCGCGCGCCGCGCGGCCGGGCGGTCAGCGCGCGGCCTGCAGCGCGGTGTCGCCTTCGTAATGCCGGTTCGGGACCGGAAAGAAGCCGTAACACAGGCGCACCGTGTCCGGTTCCGGCATCTGCTGCAGGCGCAGCACCACCGGAGCGACCGCCATCAGACCGCGATGGCGGCGGCCCTGGCCCTGGACGACGTCCTGGATCGCGGCGATCAGCGCCTCATCGAAACCAAGCAGCGCGGGCCCGGGTGACAGCAGCAACAGGCCATGGTGCCGCGGATTGATGCGTCCGGCCGTCGCGGCCACCCGTTCCGCAACGGCGGTGCGCAGCGCGGCAGGAGTCCATGGTTGGCCGAACGGCACCTCGAACCGGTCGAAGACGTCCAGCACCATGGGCACCTTCTCGGTGGGGCCGACGGCCAGATCGAAACCGGTGGCCGCCGCCGGCGCCTCGGTCCTGGCGGGGAAGCTGACGCGGTTGCCCATCATCGCCGCGCAATAGGCAGCCACGAAAGGCGCTAGCCCATGCGAGGAAAAGCCTCGCGACGCCGCCCCCGCCACCATGGCCGGGAAGCCGGGATGATGCGACCAGGCGCCCACGAAATGCAGGAAGCCGGCAACGGTCACCACCGCGATCGGCGTCGGGATGCCATCGTCCGCACGCCATGGTCCAGCCGCCACGCGCGCCTGCAGATGCGCGATTGCCCAGGCCAGCGCATGCTGCGGCAATCCTCTTGCCGGATCGGCGGGGATCGAGGGCAGATCGCGACCGGTGATCCGCCGATGCGTGGCGACGGCCTCCTCCAGCAGCGTGGCAGTGATCTGGTACCGCCAGTCGGGCGTGCGCGGCTGAAACAGCGCCGCCACCCGGTCGATCTCGGCGCGGCTGATGATGAAGGCACTCGGGTTCAGCGTCGCGGTGAAGCGGCGTGATTCGGCCACCGGCTCGGCGATGATCACCGCGAAGGGCGGCCGCGCCGGGTCCGCCAGGCGCAGGGTGGTGGTGACCGCGGCGCAGCGTCCGCATTGCAGGCCGATATCGATGAAATAGGCGGGATCATATGCGTCGATCAGCCGGTTGCCGCAGGCGGCACACTCCAGCACACCCTGGCCGACGCCCTGGAATACGGGTCCGTCGAACGCCTGGATGAAATGGACGACCGCGCCGTCCTCGGCCTGGTCGGATCGCGCCGGTTCGGACAAGGCGGAAAGGACCTACATCCAGGGCAGCCAGCTGAGCCAGCCCTTCGGCTTCTGCTGGATGATCGGGGTTTCGCCGACATCGGGGGGCTGCCCCAGCGCGGCATTCTGCCGCAGGCGTTGCGCCTCTTTCTGCGCGTCGACCTGGGCGCCTTCCGTGCCGGGCTTGCGCCAATACAGGATCTTGTCGATCAGGCTCTGATCGTCGGCGGCGTAGCGCGCATCCTGGTTGACCTTCTGGCGGATATCCGCCGGTGCCGCCGGCCCTGTCTCCGCCAATAGCGCATCCTGTCCCGCGCTGGCGCCCGCTTGCGGCTGGTTCAGCGCCAATTGCGGCACCAGGGCCTCCTCCGCCGCCTGGCGCTCCGACTGCTCCTGCGGACGCGGGGCGCCGGGCCGCGGCGGGCGCAACGTGAAATCCGGCGGCATCGACAACGGCGCGCGCGTGGTGACGGTGAATTCATCCGGGGCGTCGCGGGTCAGTCCGAAGGTGCGATAGAGCGAATTCATGCCGCTGCAGCCGGACAGCAGCAGCAGCAGGCCACAGGCGGCCGCGGCGGGCAGCGCCTGGGACGGAAGGGAGGAACGTGGGCGGGACGGGGCAATCGGCATGGCGTGTTCCTTAGCCACGAGCGCGCAGCGCGGCAAGCATGCCGACACTCTACGACCCAGCCGCGCCCGCTCGGCTCCGTGATGGAATCGAAAGCAGCATAGCAAAAAAGAGACCCGCCGACAGTGTCCATTGCGCAATGGCGAAGGCATGCGCGTAGCTGCGTTCGTCACTGGCGTCGCCCAGTGCCGCGAAGAACAGGCTGCCGATCGCGGCGACGCTGACCGCGGCGCCGATCTGCAGGGCGCTGTTGGTGATGCCGGCGGCGACGCCGCCCTGGGCGGGCGGAACGTCGCCCATCACTGTGGCGAACAGGCGCGGAAAGGCGATGCCCTGGCCGAAGCCGGCCAGCAGCACCAGCGTTGACAATGACCAGCCGGCCAGGCCGCGGGCGACCGCAAGGCCGATCAGCACATAGAAAGTCACCTGGATCGCCATGCCGATGGTCAGCAGCCGGGGCCGCAGCCGCACCAGCGGCGCGGTAGCCAGCGGTCCGAGGAACAGGCCAATACCGTACGGGACGATCGCGAGGCCGGTATGCAAGGGTTCCACGCCACGGCCTTCCTGCTGATACAGGCCGAACAGCAGGTAGAAGCTGGTGGTGAAGAAGAACAGCGCCGCCACCAGAACGCCGCGGCGGAAGCTGGGGATTCGAAACAGGCTCATGTCCACCAGCGGCATGCCGCCGACCCGCGCCAGCCGGCCCTCATACCAGACGAACGCCAGTGCCAGCGCGGGCGCCAGTGCCAGGGTTGCGAATACCCATGGCGGCCAGCCGTGCTCCCGCCCCTCGGACAGCGGCACCACCACCGCCGCCAGCATCGCCGACACCAGCAGCGCCCCGCCCAGGTCCAGCCGCACCCGGGCGCCGCCGCCGGTGCGCGGCACGACGGTCGCGCCCAATACAAGCGTCGCCGCGCAGACCGGCAGGGTCAGCAGGAACACCGCGCGCCAGCCCAGTCCGAACGGGTTCCATTGGATCAACGCGCCGCCGAAGAACTGGCCGGTGACCGCGGCGAGGCCCATCATGATGGCATAGCAACTCATCGCCCGAGCCAGCTCGCGCTCGTTCAGGAACATTGCCCGGATCGAGCCGAGCACCTGCGGCAGCAACACGGCGGCCGAGGCCCCTTGCGCGATGCGTGCCGCCACCAGCTGCAACGGCGAGGTGGCGATGCCGCAAGCCAGGCTTGCCAATGAGAAGGCGGCCATGCCCAACAGGAAGCAACGGCGCCGGCCATAAAGGTCGCCCAGTCGGCCGCCGGTGATCAGGAAGACCGCGTACCCCGACGCATAGCCGGAGATGACGAACTGCACCTGCGCGGGCGTCGCATTCAGGCTTTCATGGATCGATGACAGCGCGACGTTGACGATGAAGAAGTCCACCGGCGGCAGGAAGCCGCCCGCCAGCAGCACCACCAGGGCGACCCAGCGCAGCCGGTAGCCGTCCGGCGCGCCGGCCTCGGCGGATGGTGCCGGATCGCGCGCGCCAGGACGAAAAACCGGTCCCGCCGGAAGGGGACGTTCTGCTATAGCCATGCTGCGATGTCCGTTGGAAATCTGTCGGTCCTGAACGCCCTGTCTGGCCGCGGCGCCGTCCCCGCGTCCTTGCGCGGCAACCGGCGGCGGGCGCCAGATACCTTGAGGATTCGCGTATACCCTGCCTGTGTCGGATGGTCACGCCATGACGGCCGTGCGGATGGATGGGACGGCCCCCGATGACCCCGCTTCGCCGCCACGATTCCCCCAACGCCCGTGATCTCGCCCGCGATCCGCAGGGCTATTACGCGGCGCTCGGCGTGGAGCCGGCGGCAACGCAAGAAGCGATCATGCACGCCTTCCGCCGCAGGGCACTGAAGCTGCATCCGGATGTGCCGAAGACCGGCAACAAGGAGGCGTTTCTGATATTGCGCTCGGCCTATGACGTGCTGTCGCACCCCGATCGCCGCCGCGCCTATGACGAGTCGGCCAACCGGCCGGAGCCGCCGCCGGTTCCCCCCGTCGCGCCGGCGGCGCACGGGGCGCATGATTTCCGGCCCAACGTCGCCACGCCGTCCTGGCTGGATGACGATCTGCTGGCGCCGGGCCACCCCGCGGCCGCGGGCTACACGCCGCCCGGCTTCACCCCGCGCTCGTCGGCAACCGGGACCGCCGGACCGCAGGACGCCGTTGCGTTTCCGATCATGCCGATCATGTCGGGCGTGGCGGTGGCCGCGATCCTGTGCGTGGGTGTCGTCGAGGTGGCGTTGCACCTGCGCGGCGAGCCCGCCATCACCTCCGCGGGTATCACCGCGACCGCGCCGCCGGTTGCGCCGCAACCCGAATCGGCGCAGCGCGCCGCCCTGCTGGGACCGACGCCGGTCCGGCTGGCCGGCGCACCCAATTTCTTCGTGGTCCCCTCGGCGGGCCCCACCACGTTGTGGCGACGGGAACAGGATTCCGACCGCATGACCGCCATCGGCCAGTTGCCGCCGTTCAGCTCCGTTCAAGCGCTGCATGTCGACAAGAAGACCGGCCTCGTGGAGATCCGTACCGACGCCACGGCGACCGCGTTCGTCGAAGGGCGGCATCTGGCGCCGGGTGACGCCGACGCCGCGCGGCGCGCCTATTGCGCCTACAATGCCGGCCCCGTCCCCTATGACGGCGAGATCCTGGAACGCCGCGGCCAGGGCGCCCGGTCATTAAGGATCGAGAACCATTCGGTGCAGCCCGCTGTCGTGAAGCTGCGCGATCCGCAAGGCGCGGTGGCGATGGCAGTCTACCTGGCGCCGAACAGCGGCAGCGACGTGACCGGGGTGCCCGACGGTCCGTTGCACGCCGATATCGGTATCGGTGAGCTCTGGAGCCGAGCCTGCAATACCTTCGCGGCCGGATTGCGGGCATGGCGGATGACCAGCCCGGTAGGCGCTGCCGGCGCGGCGGCGCTGATCCTGCCGGCGGCGCCGGGCGATGTGCGGGATATCGCCGACGAGGCCTTCGCCGGGGAGTGACCGCCATGCCAGCCGGACCGGCCGCGCCGTCCGCCCGGCATGGCGGTCATGGTCTCAAGATCACCTCGCTGGCGGCGCGCTGACGGGCAAGTTCGAGCCCTTCCAATCCGCGCTCCAGCGGCAGGCGATGAGTGATCATCGGCCGATAGCCTTCGGGGTCGCGGCCCAGCAGCGCGATGACCCGCTCCCCGGTGCGCGGTTCCCGCCCATGCGAGGCACGCAACTGGTGCCTATTCCGCACGAACGGGGTCAGCGGCAGGGTCAGCGGCGCCGGGTGGAGGCCAGCGCGTGCCCGCGGTCACCGCGGTGCCCGGGCCGACGGCAATCACCCGGCCGGGAATTCGCGCCCCATGGTGACCGGCAGATGCGGCACCATGAAGTCATAGCCATCTGCCCATTCATAGGCGTGAACATCGCTGCCGCAGATTCCCACGGCCTCCATCTGGATACGGACCTGGCCGGGGCCGACCGGGCCAGGGCCCGGCACGTCCTGGGCTTCCAGGCCAAATCCCGTCCTTGTCTTGCGCAGCCCCAGCATGGGCGGGGAAATTCCATGCTCGTTTCCGCACGGATCGTCGGCCCGCACCGTGGCGCGCGCCCTCAAAGAGGGCACCCGGCTGACGCCTCGCAGTCTCGCCCGGTCTTGCCATATACCACAACCTGTAATAGTATATGTCTATTGTAAGCAACTATGAAGAGCTATCCTATGGGCGCTTCCCCATCCGCCGGCAACGCGCTGGCCTCTGTCACCGAGACGATGGTTGACGTGCTGCTGCCGCTGTTCCTGGGGCCGGCGGGCGGCGACCCCCAGCTCGCCGCAGCCATGGTCCGTGACCGGATCGAGGGCTATGGACCGCGTTCGGTCCCGGATCTGCTGCGGATCGGGCGGATCATCGGGCTGCGCATGTCCGCGGTGGACCACCTGCGGCTGTCGATGGAATCGGACGGCGATGTCCGGCAATGCTGGGACCTCGCCGCTTCCCTGTCGCGGGAGGCGGACCAGATCCTCCGATCGCGTGACGAAGCCCCCTTGGCGCGCTGACCGGCAAGGCGCCCGCCGATGGGTGGGCCGATGATGGGTGGGCCGCCGATGGGTGGCCGCCCGGATGGCCCGTCTCGGCCGGCCGGCCCGCATCAGGCCGCTTTCACCTCCGGCTCGGGCGCCAGGATCGCCTCCATCCGCTGCCTGCGCAGCAGATCCCGGTAGGGGCCGGGCCGGGCGGCGAGAGTCGCGGGGGATCCGTCGTCGACGATGCGGCCGTGATCCATGACGATGATGCGGTCGAAGCTCTGCAAGGTCGACAACCGGTGCGCGATGGCGATGACGGTGCGGCCGGCCATCAAGCGGTCCAGCGCCGCCTGGATGGCCTGTTCCGATTCCGTGTCAAGCGCACTGGTCGCCTCATCCAGCAGCAGGATCGGTGCGTCCTTCAGCAGCGCGCGGGCGATCGCCAGGCGTTGACGCTGACCGCCGGACAGTTTCACCCCGCGGTCACCGACCATGGTGTTGAAGCCTTCCGGCAGCGCCTCGATGAAGTCGCGGCAATGCGCCATCTCGGCGGCGGCCAGCACCTCCGGCTCGCTCGCGTCGGGACGGGCATAGCGGATGTTGTCCAGCACCGTGCGGTGGAACAGGGAGATATCCTGCGGCACGATCGCCATGGCGTCACGCAGGCTGTCCTGCGTGACCGTGCGGATATCCTGCCCGTCGATGCGCACGCTGCCGTCGGCCACGTCGTAGAATCTCTGTAGCAGCGCCAGCACCGTCGACTTGCCGGCGCCGGAATAGCCGACCAGGCCGACCCGTTCCCCGGGGCGGATCGTCAGGTTGAAATCCTTCAGCACCGCCGGGCGACCGGGGTAGGCGAAGCTGGCATGGTCGAACTCCACGCCACCGGGTCCGGCGTGCAGGCGCTGTGCGTCGGCATGGTCGGGCAGGGCGTGCGGCACCAGCAGGGTGCCCATCGCTTCCTCCAGCCGCGCGATGTGTTGGGTCAGGTCCACCAGCGCCACCGCGAGGTCGCGGGTGCCGTGCAGGATGCCGAAAGCAAGGGTGGTCAACAGCACGACGTCGCCGACGGATGCCTGGCCGTGCTGCCACAGAAGCAGGCCCCAGGCGACGACGCCGGCGGTCAGCACCGCGGTCAGCACCGCGTGGACCAGCCGTATATGCTCCATGTAATACAGGCTGCGGCGGCGCGCCGCCATCTCGGTGTGCATGGCAGCGTCAATCCGGCGTTGCTCACGCAATGTCGCACCAAACGCCCGCACAACACTGAAATTGCCGATGATATCAACTAGTTCACCATCGACGGCGGCGGCCTTGCCGGCATAGTCGCGGTGCAGCGGCGCACCGCGGCGGGCGAGGTGGAAGACCACCACGCCCATGGCGCCGGCGATGGCGACCAGGGTCAGCGCCAGGGTGAGGTTGACCGAACCGATGAAGGCGATCGACAGCGCGACCGCAATGATCGGCGGCAGCACGTTCCACACCCCAGTATTCTCCAGCGTGAAACTGGCGTTGGCTGTGGCGCTGATCCGGCTGGCCAGCGCGCCCGGCAGGCGTTCCGCGAAATAGGACGGCGCATGGCCGGACAGGTGGTGGAACAGGTCGCGCCGGATATCGCCGGTGACCGCGACGAAGGTACGGTGGGCGGCATAGCCGCCGACGCGCCAGGACAGGTTGTCGGCCGCGATCAGGCCGCACAGCAGGGCGAACGCGCCCCAGACCGCCTGCCCGGCGCCAGCCGGCCCGCGAGAGACGATGTCGATCAGGTGCTTCAGGCCATATTGGCTGGAAACGCTGCAGGTGACGCCGACGATCACCGACAGCAGCACCGTCAGATGGCCGGCGGAGTGAGTCCTTATATATGCGAACAGAAACGCCAGCGGCCGGCCGCGCAGGGCAGGAAAATCCTGATGACGCGGACCGGTGTCGTTGCCAGTCCCGCGGGCTACCGGGCCGGTGACAGGACGGCCGGCGGCGGTCGGCGGCCGCATCCCGGTCAAGGAGACGGGCCCGAGTGACGGCGGGGCGATCGCCCCCTCAATATGCCCCATGGCGGCGGCAAACTCCTGCCGGGATGAGAGTTGCGGACCCGGACCGCTTCGATCTGCCTGGGGCTTGGTTCCCCAGGAGCTTGGTTCCCCTGGGGGCTTGGTTCCCCTGCGGCTTGGTTCCGTCGTGAAATGGTCGCCGCCGCGGGATTACGAAAAATGCCCCCGGATTGCGACCAGCACGCCGACTTTTCGCCACATTCGAAATCTATAACCGATAATTGATAGACGCAACGAGTTTGTGAAGTCAAGGCTAAGTTATCCAACCTCCCTCACAGAAACGACGGCGCCTAGCGGCACTCAACCCAAAGTAAAAACTGGGATCAGTTCTTCATGCGTATTGCGCAAGTGTCTCCTCTGTTCGAGGCCGTTCCGCCCAAGCTGTACGGCGGCACCGAACGCGTCGTCTACTCGCTGACCGAGGAACTCGTGGCGATGGGCCACGATGTCACGCTGTTCGCCAGTGGCGATTCCGTCACCTCCGCCAGGCTCGCCCCGATGCGGGAGCAGGCGCTGCGCCTTGACCCCACCGTCAAGGACTGGGTCGCCACCTACTACCGGATGGTCGAGCTGATCTATCGCCAGAAGGACGAGTTCGATGTGATCCACTTCCACATCGACTACTTCCCCTTGCAGCTGTTCAGCCGCCAGACCGTACCCTACCTGACGACGATCCATGGCCGGCTGGACGTGCGGGAATTCATCGAGACCTACTCCACCTTCGCCGATTGCCCGTTCGTGTCGATCTCCGACAGCCAGCGCCGGCCCATTCCGAACCTGAACTGGGTACGCACGGTGCTGCACGGCATGCCGTCGCAGATCCTGACGCCGCTGCCGGTGAAGCAGGAATACGCCGCCTTCCTGGGCCGCATCTCCCCGGAAAAGGGCGCCGACCGGGCCATCGCCATCGCCGCCAAGGCCGGCATGAAGCTGAAGATCGCCGCCAAGGTCGATAACGCCGACAAGGAATACTACGACACCAAAATCAAGCCGCTGATCGTCGGCAACCCCGACGTGGAGTTCATCGGTGAGATCAACGACGCGCAGAAGCCGGCATTTCTGTCCGGTGCCCACGCGCTGTTGTTTCCGATCGACTGGCCGGAACCGTTCGGCCTGGTGATGATCGAGTCCATGGCCTGCGGTACGCCGGTGATCGCCTTCAACTGCGGCTCCGTCCCAGAGGTGATGGATGATGGCGTCACCGGTTTCATCGTCAATAATATCGACCAGGCGGTGAAGGCCCTGGCCAAGGTCGATACGCTGGACCGTGCCAGGGTCCGCGCCACGTTCGATCGCCGCTGGACCGCGCGCCGCATGGCCGAGGATTACGTCAGCGTTTACGAAAGCCTGATCAGGAAGCCGAAGCCCCTGCTGCGCGCCGTCGGCGCCTGACCTTCCGGGTCGATCGGCTCGATACGCCCTCCTTCGTGACGGCTCGCCCTCTTGCAGGGCGGGCCACCGGCTCGGCTGCGCACTATCGCGCCGCCGCGTCCACGATACCGCCGCGTCCACGATACGGTGATCCGAGCGGCCTTTTTGGGCGGGTCGGCTGGCTCGATTGTCCGGCCCGTGCCACATCAGGACGCATGAACGGCCGCACCACGCCCTCCCGGCCAATGCCGGGCACCCGACGGGTCGGGGATCATTGCGCCCCGCGAGTCGCGATTGGCCTCAATCTCCTGAACCTCTCCACCGCCGCGATCCAGACCGGTTTCGGGCCGTTCATCGCCGTCTGGCTGACCCAGCAAGGTTGGCGGTTCGTCGACATCGGCTTCGCGCTCAGCCTGGGCACCGTTGCCGGGCTGGCCGCGCAGCTTCCTGGCGGTGGCCTGGTCGATCATGTATCCCGGAAGCGTGAGCTGACCGCCATTGCCCTGGTCGCCCTGGGCGCCGGGGCCGCCTTGATGGCCGTCTCCGCCGCGCCCCTGGTCGTCTGGGCATCGCAGATCGAGCACGCGCTGGCCAGCAGCGTCCTGACCCCCGCCATCGCCGCATTGACGCTGAGCCTGTGCGGCCATGCCGCTTTCAGCCAAAGGCTGGGCATCAATGCCCGCTATGCCGCGCTGGGGTCCGCCGGCGCGGCCGCGTTGCTGGGGCTGGTCGCCGAGGTGGTGTCGGTGCGCGCGGTGTTCATGGCAACCGCGGCCCTGACCTTGCCGGCGCTGGCAAGCCTGTTGCTGATCCGTCCCAGCGACTGCGTCATCGGCGGCGGCGAGCACATGGCCCTGACACCGCCGCACAGCCGGACGCAACGCGACTGGAACATCTTTGCCGTGCCCGCCCTGCACATCTTCGCGGTCGCCGTGCTGCTGTTCCAGTTCGCCAATGCCGGCATGCTGCCACTGGCGCTCGGTCACCTCACCCGGCAGGAGGGGACGCCGGGCTGGGTGCTGTCGGCTACCATCGTATTGCCGCAACTCATCACCGCCGCCCTGTCCCCCTGGGCCGGCACCCTGGCCCAGCGCATCGGACGGCGGCCGGTGCTGTTGGTCGGCTTCGCGATGCTGCCCCTGCGCGCGCTGCTGTTCGCCCTGTCGCCCGGCGCGGTGCCGTTGACCCTGATCCAGACTCTGGACGGGATCAGCGCAACCGTTCTGGGATTGATGCTGCCGCTGATCGCCGCCGACGTGACGAAGAACAGCGGCTACATGAATCTCGCTATCGGATCGCTGGGCCTCGCCGGCGGCCTGGGTGCCACATTCAGCACGACCGTTGCCGGCTGGATCGCCGATAGCGCCGGCCCCGCCGCCGCCTTCACCGTGCTGGCCGCCGCCGGCGCCTGCGCCACGGCTTTGCTGTGGCTGGCCATGCCGGAGACCCGCCCCGAGACCGAAACCGCGACGGCGGAGGTGGCAGGAGGTTCCGGGCCGGGATCCTGATCAGGGGCCGTCCGCCCCCAGTGGGCCTTCGGGACTCCGAGCCGGGCCGAGCCCGGGCGTCTGTTTTGGTATGAGAATGAGGGGGCTTGCCGTAGACCCCTCATCCCCATGCCAGATGAACGGGCTCCGAGGGTCTTCGGCCTTTGGCGGGGTTTCAAGGGGCGGAGCCGCCTGGTCGGGTTCGGGGTGGAAACCCCGCCTACTCGGGCACCACGATTTGCACGGATACCGGGCAGTGGTCGGACAGTCGGTCTTTTAGCGAGGGGTCGGTTTCGCGGTAGACCAGGACCTTCAGGCTATCGGGCTGCATCCAGGTGATGGCAGGGCCGCCGGCGAGGATATGGTCGATGAAATTTTCGCCGCCCCAGCAAGGCGAGCTATGGCCTTCGGTGGCTCTGGCCAGTGGCGCGGCCGAATTGAGGGACTGCAGGAACGGGTCGCGGCCGTCCATCCAGCGGTTGAAATCGCCCAGGATCAGGAAGGCTTCGTTGGCGTGCGTGCGATCACGAATCCATTGCCGCAGCGGGTCGATCTGGGCGGCGAGCTCCCGGCAGGCACCGCTGGGCGTGCGCGTCAGCGACCGATGGCTGCAACCTTTCTTCAAGTGAACGGCGAGAAGCCGCAAGTCATGGTTGCGCAGGTGCAGGGTGATATCGGCGCCACTGCGGAGGTGTTCCTGTGCCAGGGCGGTCAGGTCCGGATGGATGTCATAAGGGATGCCGCGCCGCACGGCGATGCCGACGCGCTGCATGACATGATCGCGGGTCATGTGGACGCTGTAGGCGTCGGGCGGAAACAGCGTCGCGACGGCCTCGTGGTTGTCGACTTCCTCCAGGGCGATGACGTCGGCATTGAGCTCCCGCGCATAGGCGGCAAGGCGTGCCATCTCGGCGTCCTGCCGCACTGTTACATCGGGCGGCAGATAGCGGGCGCTGGCGGGGCGGGTGGTCAGCCAGTCCAGGTTCCAGGTCGCGACTTTCAGATCCTGGGCCAGGATCGGACGAGGGGTCATCAGCGCGGCCAGCACGCAAGCCAGCAGCGCGGCTTTCAGCGGATGTACCCAGGAGGCGGCCAAGCTCGACCGGATTGCGTAATTTACAACCATAGGTCGCATTATGCCGATCCGCCCGAAGCGGCGCCAGCGCGATGACGAGGTGTCCTGCTCCATTTGACGGCCGCCAGTGGAGCCCGCCAGTGAAAGCCGCCAGTGAAAGCCCCCAGTGAAAGCCCCCTTTGAAACCTGACCGGCCTATGTGAACTTGTCGCGCAGCATCTCCCGCGCCGCCATGCCCGCGCGCAGCGAGACCGCGTTGATCGTTGCCAGCCGAAAACCGCCGGGTGGCATCGGGTGGTGCGCCGGATCCCGGTCCTCATAGAAAGGGATCTGCACGCTCAGCACGCCGGGCAGCGCCGCGGCGGCGGCGATCGCTTCGGCCGGTGGATGGCGGTAGCGTGGCCCGTGCGGGCCGAACAGCACGACGCTGTAGCCATCGGTCCGGGCCGTATCGTCATAGGTCCAGCGCCGGCTGGCATACAGCGCCACCAGCGCCTCCACCCAGCCCGGGCCATACAGGTCCGGCCATTGATCGGCAAAGCGCAGATGTGCCTCGATGATGCGGCCGCCGATCGTTTCGAAGTTGATCATCCCCGTGTAGCCGCCCAGAGTCCGCTCGGCCCAGGCGCCGCACCAGTCCTCGATCTCGGGGAACGCCTCGCTATGCACATGCCAGTAATCGAAAGTGCCGCCAGGGCGGGTGATCCCCGTCGCATGCCGCCACCACCGTGCCTTGCCATCCACCAGCGCGGCGTCGCTGCTGACATGCGCGCCGGTCAGCAGCGTGCACCAGAAATGGCCAGGCGCCATCGCCGCCTCATACTCCGCCTGGGACGCGATGGCGCGGCTGCCGGTGCCCATGCTGCGGAGATTCATCATCGGCTTGGAGAACACCGGATAACCCGGCGGCATCACCCCGTGCGGCGCGGCCTGCAGCCCCTGCGACAGCGCCACCGCCAGCTTGTCGTAGATCCAGCGGTGATCGGCGCACAGCGTCCAGGCATCGGTATCAGCCAACGGGATCATCACGTCGTCCGGGCAGGCGACGTGATCGAAGAACTGCCGCCGCCAGGGTTTCGGCGCGATGATCGGCATGGCTGAAGCGCCTAGGCGGCGGGGACGGGCGCGTTCGGGTGCAGCAGGCCCTCATTGCGCAGGTCGGACCAGAGCGAGGCGGGGATCGGCATCGAGAACAGCGGCAGGTTCTCGTTGAACTCCGCCGCGCTGCGCGGGCCGGGAATGACGGAGCACACCACCGGGTGGGCCAGCGGGAACTGCAACGCCGCCGCCGGCAGCGGCACGTTGTGCGCCTCGCATACACGGGCGATCTTTTCCACGCGGGCGGCGACGTCGGCCGGCGCCTTCGCGTAGTTCCAGGTGTCGCGGCCGGCGAGGATGCCGGAATTCAGCGGCCCGCCCACCACGATCGAGGTGCCGCGTTCCTGGCAGCGCGGCAGCAGGTCGTCCAGCGGCGCCTGTTCCAGCAGCGTATAGCGGCCGGCCAGCAGGAAGGCGTCCCAATCACCGAATTCCATCGCATCCAGCAGCACCTGCTTTTCGTTCACGCCGATGCCGATGGCGCTGACCGTGCCGGTGCGGCGCAGCTCGTCCAGCGCCTTGTAGCCGCTCTCGCGCAGCACCTTCATGTGCTTCGCGTTCTCCGCCTCGCCGTGCTGGTAGACGCCGATATCATGCACATACAGGATGTCGATACGAGCGAGGCCGAGGCGCTGGTAGCTGTCGTCGACAGAGCGCATGATGCCGTCATAGGAATAGTCGTAGACGACCTGGAACGGCATCGGCGACAGCCGCCCGTCCGGGGAGGGTGTGGTGTCCGTCTTCGGCTTCAGCAGACGACCGACCTTGGTGGACAGCACCCACGCATTCCGATCCTTTTCCCGCAGCGCGTCGCCGACCCGGTGTTCCGCCGCGCCGACGCCATAGAACGGTGCGGTATCGACATAGCGCACGCCGGCATCCCAGGCGGCTTGCACGATCGCCTCGCCGTCCTGCCGGCTGATCGGAATGCGGCTGGCTCCCATGGTCGCGGTTCCCAGGCCCAGCACCGTGACCTGCAGTTTCGTTCGCCCGACCTGGCGCTTTTCGAAATGGGGCATTGCCTGGACCTTTCCCTGCTGTCGCCGGCACAGTGGCGGCGATGCCCCCCGGATGCAAGCCGGGCCGCGCCCCTCGCCGGACCGCTGAGACCGTGACGTCAGCCGCAGCCAGCCTTATCCTCGGGAATCGCAACCCGCAGGAACGGACGTCCATGGAACTCGCTCTCGCCCGCAAGACACGCCAGTCACTGCAACCGGAACCGCGCCATGGCGGGCGCGTCCTGGCCGACGCGCTGGTGGCCCAGGGCATCCATCACATCTTTGAGGTGCCGGGTGAAAGTTTCCTCGACACGCTGGACGGGCTGTATGACCGGCGGCAGGCGCTGAAGATGGTCACCTGCCGGTTCGAAGCCGGGGCGGTGAACATGGCCGAGGCCTATGGCAAGCTGACAGGCCGGCCAGCCGCCGCCTTTGTGACGCGCGGGCCGGGCGCCTGCCACGGCGCCATCGGCGTGCACGTCGCCTTCCAGGACAGCACGCCGATGGTGTTGTTCGTCGGCCAGATCGCGCATGAGGACACCGGCCGCGACGCGTTCCAGGAAGTCGATTACCGTCAGATGTTCGGCCCGCTGGCGAAATGGGTGACCCAGATCGACCACGCGAAGCGCATTCCGGAGGTCGTTGCGCATGCGGTGGATGTCGCCACCACCGGCCGGCCCGGCCCGGTGGTCATCGCGCTGTCGGAGGAAATGCAGAAGGACCGGATCACCATACCCGACATCCCCCGGCGCGTGATTTCCCCCGCCTTTCCTGATCCGGCGGCGCTGGACCGGATGCGGGCGATGCTGGCCAAGGCGCGGAAGCCGGTCGCGGTGGTCGGCGGTTCCTGCTGGACGGAAGCAGGACGGGCGGCCCTGCGTTCATTCCTACTGGCTAACAATATCCCGGTCACCGTCGGCTTTCGGCGGCAGGCGCATTACGACGGCACGCTGGATAATTTCGCCGGCGACCTTGGCGTCGGATCGGATCCCGGCCTGATCGGAAAATTCAAGGAAGCCGACCTGATCCTGGCGATCGGCTCCCGCCTCGGCGATGCGGTGACGCAGGGCTACAGCTTGCTGGACATGGCAGGCAGCGTGCCGATCATCCAGGTGCTGCCCGATGGCGGTGAGATCGCGCGCGTCTTCCATACCGCCCTGGGAATCGTGTCGGACCTGAACACCTTCGCCCTGGCTGCCGCGGCGTTGGAGCCGGTGACGGCGCGCTGGGGGAAATGGACGCAGGAACTCCGCTCATTGCGGGAAGCGCAGCGAGCCGTGCCGAATTACCAGGGCGCCCTGAACCTGGGCACGGTGATGCGGGAGCTTGAAGGGCTGCTGACGCCCGACGCGATCGTCACCACGGATGCCGGAAACTTTGCCGGATGGGCGACGCGGTTTCTGAATTTTTCGGAAAATCAGCGCTATATCGGTCCGACCAACGGGGCGATGGGCTACAGCGTGCCGGCGGCGATCGGCGCCAAGATCACCTTTCCCGAACGCATGGTGGTCAGCCTGGTCGGCGATGGCGGCTTCATGATGACAGGGCAGGAGATCGCGACGGCCTTCCATCATGGCATCGCACCGATCGTGCTGGTGTTCAACAATGGCATGTACGGCACGATCCGCATGCACCAGGAACGCGCCTATCCCTGGCGCGTCTCCGGCACCGAGGTCACCAACCCCGATTTCGCGCGGCTGATCGAGGCCTATGGCGGCCACGGGGAGGTCGTATCCGAAACGGATGCCTTCGCCCCGGCTTTCCGCAGAGCGGTGGAGAGCGGCCAGCCCGCACTGATCGAGCTGCGCGTGAACCCGGAGCAGATCACCACGCGACAGACCATTGCCGATCTGCGCGCCGGCAAGCCGCGGCCGAAGCTTGCAAAGCCGGTGAAGGCGAAGCCGGCGGCCAAGCGCAAATAGCGCTGCCTGTCCGGCATGCCGAGGCGGATTGTCAGGCGGCCGCCGGCAATCCGCGCAGGGCGGCGATCGCCCGGTCGTAGGGCGGCCGGTGGAACACCGCCGACCCCGCCACCAAGGCCGAGGCCCCGGCCTTCGTCACCAGCGGCGCGGTATCGGGCGTGATGCCGCCGTCCACCTCGATGGTGATGGGGCGGGGACCGATCAGCGCCTTGACCCGGCGAATCTTGTCGACCACCGCCGGAATGAAGGACTGACCGCCGAAGCCCGGATTCACCGACATCACCAGCACGAGGTCGATCCGGTCCAGCACGTATTCCACGACGCTTTCCGGTGTCGCCGGGTTGATCGCCACGCCGGCCTTCTTCCCCTGGGCCCCGATCTCCTGCAGTGTCCGATCCAGATGCGTCACCGCCTCGGCATGCACCGTCAAGCGGTCGCAACCGGCCTTGGCGAATGCCTCCAGGTACGGGTCGACCGGACTGATCATCAGATGCGTGTCGAAGAATTTCTTCGTCACCGGCCGCAGCGCCTTGATGATGTCGGGACCGAAGGTGATGTTCGGCACATAGTGGCCGTCCATCACGTCCAGATGGATCCAATCGGCGCCGGCGGCGTCGATCGCCTTCACCTCCTCGCCCAGCCGAGCAAAGTCGGCGGACAGGATTGACGGCGCGATGATCGGGCCGCCGCTCATGTCGCGGTGTCCGGTGCCGTGGTGTCCGGTGCCGCGGGGTCCGGCATGTTCAGGGTCATCGAAGCCTCCATGCAGCGCGCGCCCGGCAGAAGTGCGGTCGCCCGCTCCATGCGTCAAGGCTCCGCGTCGAATGCGCTCGGCACGATTCGGTACCGGTCGCCGCGCTCTTCGCGGATCCGGCCATGATGCGACAGCCATTGATCGAGGGCCGGGATCGAGCGCCAGGGCGTCTACCTCGCGTCCCATGCCGGCGCGGTGCTTGGAGCGTGACATGGTGCATCCCCGCTACTACTGTTCGAGCTTGTCGCACGGCGTTTCCGGCAACGGGCAACCACAGCCCGCGCGGGGCGTTCCGGCCGGTTGAGCGCGATCAATGACGCGTTTTCTGCCGCGGCCAAAAATGTTTCGATCCAGTGGAGGAAATCTTCGTGACGATCATTGCCGCCGACATCATGTCGTCCCCCGTCATCACGGTGCGGCCGAACACCACGGTTGGGGAGGTCGCCAGGCTGATGTCGAAGCATCGGATCAGCGCGGTGGTGGTGGTGGATTCCGCCGACCGGATTCTTGGAATCATCAGTGAGGCGGACGTGCTGAAACCCTACCGCGAATCCATCCTCGCCCGCCGAGCCTGGTGGCTCGACCTGATAGCGGAGGGGGAGGAGATGCCGAAAGACTTCCTGGAATATTTGCGGCAGGACCGGCACGTCGCGGCGGATGTGATGGTGTCCGATGTGGTGACCGCGGATCACCGGATGACGATCCCGCAACTGGCCGAACTGGCCGTTCAGAAGGGGGTGCGCCGGCTGCCGGTGGTAAAGGACGGCAAGCTGGTCGGCATCGTCAGCCGCCACGACCTGATCCGGGCGATCGCCGGTTCCCGCGACGCATTGAGTTAAAACGGCACTCTCCGTTCCGGCTTCTCCTGACCGAGGTTGCAGCGAGGCCACGACATGACGAACCGAACCATGAGCGAGATCATCCGGCGGCAGCGTCCTGTGACGCTGCCGATTTCGGCCACCGTCCAGCAAGCCTGCCAACTGATGCGAGAACGAAAGATCGGCGCCATTCTGGTGACCGGCGGAGGTGATCAACTGGTGGGCATCTTCACCGGACGTGATGCGGTGGGCCGCGTGCTGGCCGAGGCGCTGGACCCGGCCACCACGCTTCTGGGCGTGGTGATGACCGGCCAACCCGACACGCTGGGGCCGTTTGTCAAGGCGAACGAGGCGCAGCGCATGATGCGTGACGGCGGCTATCGCCATCTGCCGGTGGTAGAGGGGAACAAGATCATCGGCATCGTTTCACAAGGTGACTTCAATGGCTTGGAGCGAGCGCGCCACGATGAGGAGACCGGCTACTGGGAAATCCTCTGACACCGCCTGTCGCTTGCGGTTGGGGATATGGTCCCGGCAGAGCAACCGGCAGGGCAAACGGTGGATGCGCGCGCCACGCCGTGTGTAATTCGGCGCAGGCTTGATCCGGATCAAAGGGTGACTCCGCGCCCGGGTCTACCCGACACCCGGGTCCGGCACTTGCCGTCAGGATCGCGATGCCTTGTCGCCACGCGGGGTCACCACCGGGGTGGCCACGCGGGCGACGCCGTCCGGCGGCGGATCGGACCCATGGTCGCGCGGAGCCGAACCATCCATGGAGACTGCCTGACCCGGCTCCGCGGCGTTCTTTGCTTGATCACGGGATCGATCGGACCGGGCCGTGCGGCCTCTGCCCCGATCCCGCTTCTGAAGGGGGCCGAATGCCGCTGCTTCGCCTGGACGCCTTGCAGGAGGCGCCGCTGACGCGGGATCCGTTTCAGTTCACCGTGGTCCGGGATTTCGTCACGCCGCGGGACGCCAGCGCGATCCGCGATGCGTTCCCGAGAATCGCCCATGCCGGGCTGCTGCCTGTCGCCGCGGTGGCGGGTGGACCGGCCTTCGACGCGCTGATCCAGGCGCTGCGCGCACCCGCGTTCTCCCGCGCTCTGTCGGAGAAGTTCGGTCTCGACCTGGTCGACCGCTCGCTGATGATCACCGTGCGCGGACGCTGTGCCGAACGCGACGGGCGCATCCACACCGACAGCATCTGCAAGCTCGCCACCGCGCTGCTGTATTTCAACGATACCTGGGACGCGGATGGAGGCCGGCTGCGCCTGCTTCGGCGCCCGGACGACCTGGATGACATGCTGGCCGAGGTGCCACCCGACGCCGGTACGTTGGTCGCATTCCAGAGATCCGACAAGTCATGGCACGGCCATGAACCCTTCGTCGGTGTTCGCCGCTATGTGATGATCAACTGGATGGCCAGCACCTTCGCGGCGAAGCGGGAGTTGTTCCGCCACCACGTATCTTCGGTCGCCAAGCGCACCTTCAGGCCGGCGGCCGGCCATGTCTGAGCCGGCCACTCCGGACCCGGCGATGCGAAGCCCAGGCGTGCCCGCCACGGCCATGCCGTCCGCCGAGGCGATCGCCGACACTTTCCTGCGCAGCCTGGGCCAGGCCGTGGCCGGGACCTACCCATTCCGCCACTGGCTGCTGACCCGCATGCTGCCGCCTTCCAGCTGCGCCGCCGTCGATGCGCTGGATGTGGCCCCGCCGCCGATCGGCGACACGCTGGGCAAGCGGGAGACGCATAACAGTTCCCGGCTGTTCTTCGGGGTTCGGCAGCGGGCCGCGCACGCGGTGTGCAATGACATCGCGCATGCCTTTCAGGGCCGTGGCGTGGTGCGGCGGTTGGAACAGACCTGCGGTGTCTGTCTGTCCGGCAGTTCCTTGCGGATCGAATACTGCCTGGACACCGATGGATTCTGGCTGGAGCCGCACACCGATATCGGCGCCAAGCTGTTCACCATGCTGATCTATTTGTCCGAGGACCCGGGTTCCGAGGCTTGGGGCACCGATCTGTATGACGCGGACCGGACCTGGGTCGGCACCACGCCATACGCGCGCAATGCGGGCCTGATCTTCATTCCGGGACCGGATACCTGGCATGGGGTGGAACGGCGGCCGATCAAGGGCGTGCGTCGATCGCTGATCGTGAACTATGTCAAACCTGAGTGGCGGTCACGCCACGAGCTGGCGTTTCCGGAGCAGGCGGTCGAATAGGACGGGGGCACCGCGACTGTCCTATCATGCTTTTGGAGCGCGATCGCCTGAAGCCGGCGACCAGAGGGTATGAATCGCGCTGTTGAATCAAAAAGTTGACAGAGCATGGCAGGGCCAACCTGACCCTGTCATGCTCTATCCGACGACGAAGCCATATAAGGCCATGCACGACCAGGCGATCAGTGCCCAGAGGACGAGGCTCAGCACCAGCGACAGGACGAAATACCAGTTCACGCGTTTCATCCGACCTGGCGCATCGGAAGGCCGAGACGCGCTGGCGACCGGGGTCTGACGCATGCGGCCCGTGCTCACGCCACCGCTCGCCGGGAACGCCGTCTTCGCGGTCCACCGCCCGGCACGCCGGCGGAAGAACGTGCCGGTGTCAGGCGCAGGATTGGTTCGCTATCGCGGGATGCGCATGGGTGTGACCAGCGGACCGGCGGCACAGGATACGTCGATATAGAATATAGGGCCAAAACCACTCCCCTTGGTTGTCCCGGAGAGTTCGCCACTTACTTTCAAACGAAAAAACTCACATTCACGCGATCGTGAGTATGTGATACGTGTGACTGTTTTTGTCACAGCATGGCAGCCGGATTGACAACAAAAGCCGATACGGATGCGCCCGCTGCTTCATTAATGATATGATGGCCATCGATCCGGGCACGCCTTCTCTGCCCGATCCGAGTCAGTCCTTGTCGTACAGGATCCGGTTGGCCGCGCCGTCCATGTCGTCAAACTGGCCGCTGCGCAGGGACCAGAGGAAAATCCCCAGGCCGCAGGCACCAAATATCAGGCTGACGATCAGCAGATACAGGATGACCGTCATGGCTTGCTCTCCCATGTCGTGTTCTTCTCGATCCGCCCGCCCCGGCGCAGGCGCAGGCTGTTGCCCATCACCAGCAGCGATGAACTGGACATCGCGGCGGCCGCCAGCCAAGGCGTGACCAGCCCGGCAACCGCGAGGGGGACCATTACGGCATTGTAGCCGATCGACAGCGCCAGGTTCTGCACCATCGCGCGCCGGGCTCGGCGCGCGGTGCGCAGAGCGATCACCACCGGCGCCAGTTTCGCCCCTTGAAACACCAGATCGGCGACCGTCTGGCTGACATCCGCCGCCGAGGCCGGGGACGCCGATACCAGGGCCGCCGCGAGGGCGGGGGAGTCGTTCAACCCGTCGCCGACCATCAGGACCTTTTCACCCGCCTTGGCACCCGCCTCTATCAGCGCCACCTTCTCCACCGGCGAGCAGGCCGCCCGCCAGTCTTGAAGTCCCAATGCTTCGGCCACCGATGCCACCTGCGCCGGTTGATCCCCCGAGATCAGGCGCAGGCGCAGCCCCATGTCGCGCAGCGCCGCGACGGTGTTCAAGGCGTCCTCTCGCAGCCGCTCCTCGAATGTAAAGCGGACCGGCTTCATGCCTGGGCGCGTCAGCCAGAGCTCCGGGCCGCTGGTGGGTCGGGGTGTCGGATCGGGTAGCATGCCGCAGAAGGAGCGGCTCCCGAGTCGGATGTCGCCATCCGGCGTGGCCAGGGCCAGCCCCTGGCCCTGATGCTCGATCACGCCATCGGCCGGCGCCACCACGCCGGCGGCTTGGGCCAGGGAACGGGACAGCGGGTGGCGGCTGGTCGCCGCCATGGCCGCGGCCAGGCGCAGCGCGCCGTCGTCCTCCACCTCGGACAGCGCCAGCAACGGGTCTGTCAGGGTGCCGGTCTTATCGAACACCACCGTGTCAACCTGCGCGAGGCGTTCCAGGGCGGTGGGCGATTTCAGCAGCATGCCGCCGCGGAACAGCATGCCGGTGGCGATTACCTGCACGGCCGGCACGGCCAGCGCCAGGGCGCATGGGCAGGTGACGATCAGGACCGAGGCGGCGACCAGCAGCGACTGGCCGACCGGGGCGCCCAGCCACGCATACCAGCCCAGGAACGTGAGCAGCGAACACAGGTGAACGGCGGGTGCATAGCGACGGGCGACGCGGTCGGCGATGACCACGAAGCGGCTGCGCCGAGCCTCCGCGGCCTCGATCAGCCGGACGCACTCGGCCAGCAAGGTGGTCTCGCCGGTCGCCACCGCGCGGACGGTCAGCACGGCGCCCAGGTTCAACGTGCCGGCAAAGACCTTGCTGCCGGGCGAGATGCTGGCGGGCAGGCTTTCGCCGGTCACCAGGCTGGTATCCAGCATGGACTCACCCCGCTCCACCACGCCGTCCACGCCGATGCGCTCGCCGGTCGCGATCAGAATCCGGTCGCCTTCGGCCACCTGTTCCTGTCCTCGGCGCTGCACCGATCCGTCGTCCAGCAGGACCGCGACGTCGGTGCCGCGCAGTGTCAGCAGCTGTTCGGCCGTCGCCCGAGCGCGGCCGCGGGCGATGTGGTCCAGGTAGCGGCCGATCAACAGGAAGAACAACAGAGCGACGGCGGAATCGAAATAGGTATGCTCGCCGTGGTGGATGGTGGCCACCAGGCTCATGCCGGTGACCAGCAGCACGCCCAGGCTGATCGGTACATCCATATTGGTGCGGCCGTGCCGCAGCGCCGCCAGCGCCGACGTGAAGAACGGGCGGCCGGCATAGGCGATGGCCGGCATGGCGATTGCGGCCGATACCCAATGCAGCAGCGCCAGCGTGGCCGCGCCGATCGGGTCGGCGCCGTTGATCTGGCCGGCCCAGATGCCGATGGAGATGAACATGACGTTGCCGGCGGCGAAGCCAGCAACAGCCAGGGCGCGCAGGAGCGCCCGGCCGGTGCGGTCCTGCGCCGCGCTCAAGGCGCGCGCGTCGAACGGGACCAGGCGGTAGCCCAGTGCCTCGATGCGTCCGACCAGGTGTCCGGCATCCTGAATGGTGCCGCGCCAGCCCAGGCGCAGGCGGCGGGTCGTCATGTTGACGCGGCCGATCGTGACGTCGGGTTCCCTGGCCAGCACCGATTCGATCAGCCAGACGCAGGCGCCGCATTGCAGCCCGTCCACGGCAAGCGTCAGCTCGTACGCGCCATCTGGTCTGGCGACGACGTGGCGAGCCAGGTCCCGGCGACCCCCGCCTTGGGGGCCGCTCTGGACCGGTTCCGGCCGCGGCGCGCGTTCCCGCGCGTCCAGGACCCGCTGCTCGTAATAGCGGCCCAGGCCCAGCCCCTCGATCAGGTCATGCGCGGCGGCGCAGCCGGTGCAGCAGAACGGCCGCCCTGGCGGCGCTTCCTGGCCGCAATGGGCGCAGACCGACCGGCCGACCGGCCGCGCGGCGGCCCGGCTCTGCTCCAGGGTCAGCGATTGGGCCACGGCACCTACCGCACCACGACCCGCCGCGTCGTGGTGTAGACATGGTTGCCACTGCGTACCGTCACCAGCAGGTCCCATTGACCGGAGAACAAGTGGGTATCGGATTGCAGCCGGCCGCCGCCCAGGTCGCGCAGCGCCAGCCTGGTATAATCCTCGGGGCCGACCGGCCGTTCCGCGGCCGCCTCGACCGCCGCGCCGGCGAGTGCCTGGCCGTCCCGATCGGTCACCAGCACCACAGGGCGGCGCTGCTGGTCGACACCGGTTTCCACGTGCCAGCCCAAAGCGGCCTGCTGACGTTCGGCCGCGATCACGCGGCCATACTGGTTGCTGAGGTCGAAGCCGTCGGTACCGGCCTCACCGGGGAACGTTTTCAGGGCGTCGAAGATCATCACGCCGTTGACGGCGATCACGATACCCAGCGAGGCGATCAGTCCGGCGGGAAACCAGCGCCAGGCCGAGGAAGGGGACGTGCTCATGATATTGCTCCGATTCACGGATGAGTGCCCGCCTGCGGACCGGCACCATAGCCGGGCGGTCCCATGAAGATCGAGTGATAGACGGTTTCCACGCCGCTCGCCGTGTCACGCAGGACGAAGGTCACGGGAATGGAACCATCCTCCAGTCTGGCGGGGCGTGCGGTGACCAGCACGCGGACGGTCTCGACCTGATCCGCCGGGGCCAGGATGGGCAGGGTTGTTTCAGGCTGGGCATTGCCGCTGGCGTTCGCCAGCTTCGCGCCCGGCAGGCCCTCGATCCGCAGGTTGAAGACGCGGTTGAGCGCCGCCTTGTTGACCACCTTCACGGTAAAGCCGTTGCGCAGGCTGCCGTCCGGCGCGCGGACAAACAGCGGCGCCCGATCGCGCTGCACCGACAGATTGACGGTGGCGCGCCCGACCAACGACCCGAGCAGGACGACCGCGGCCAGGGACAGGACGCCAACATAGATCATGGTCCGGGCTCGGAACAGCTTCAGCGCCTCGTGCCGCCCGGCCTCCTTCGCCTTCTGGCCGGCCAGCGTGTCCCAGGTGATCAAGCCCGTCGGCCGGTTGATCCGCTTCATCACGGTGTCGCAGGCATCCATGCACAGGCCGCAGTTGATGCACTCCAGCTGGATCCCGTCGCGGATGTCGATGCCGGTGGGGCAAGCCTGCACGCAGACACCGCAATCGACACAGTCGCCGGCCTTGGCCTGTGATCCGGCCATATCCTGGCTTGGGCCGCGGTTCCGACCACGCCGGCGCGGCTCGCCCCGCCACGCCTGATAGGTGACGGTGATGCTCTGGTCGTCCAGCATCGCCGACTGGAAGCGCGGCCACGGGCACATGTAGGTACACACCTGCTCTCGGGCCCAGCCGGCGAGCAGGTAGGTGGTGAGGGTGAACAGGCCGGTGAAGAAGTAGACCGGCATGGGCGCCTGCAGCGTCCAGAAATCCACCACGACGGTCGGCGCGTCCGTGAAGTACATGATCCACGCGCCGCCGGTCCAGAAGGCGATGCCCAGCCAGATCCAATGTTTCAGGGCCTTTTTCCAGATCGTGTCGGCCGTCAGCGGCGCGGCGTCGCGGGCCATGCGTTCCGCCCGATCACCCTCGATCGCGCGTTCCACCCACATGAACAGGTCGGTCCACACGGTTTGCGGGCAGGCATAGCCGCACCAGACGCGGCCGACGATGCTGGTCACCAGGAACAGCGTCACCGCCCCCATGATCATCAGGCCGGCCAGCACCCACATGTCCTGCGGCCACAGCTCCAGGCCGAAGAAGTAGAAGCGCTCCGCCGAGATATCCAGCAGCACGGCCTGATCCGGCTGGCCCTGGCCGCGATGCCAGCGAATCCAGGGCAGGATGTAATAGACCGCCAGGCAGGCGATCAGGATCGCCCATTTCGCCGTGCGCACCCGCCCGTGTACCGTCCGCGGATAAATCCGTACGCGGGTCGCATACAGGCTCTGCTTCGGCGTCTCCCGCTGCTGCTGCATGTTCCGGTCGGACTTGCTCATTCGGGACACGGTGGTTTCGCTCCTGCGCCGCCGGCTCACCGGTCACGGCCTGTGCGGATGGATCGACGGAGCCGGTTCGCGAAGACGAACGCCCGCGAATCCGGCGCCCGCGAATCTGGCCCGCGGACATTGGCCGGACCTGGAGGCGGGGTCTTTGATTTCGATCAGTATCAAGGCAGGGGCGGGCGAGGGAGGCATCAACGCGGGGGGCAGCGTCACGGGACGGATCGCGCCGCCGATGCTCCCAGGGCCAATGCTCCCAGGGCCGATGCTCCCAGGGCCGATGCTCCGAGCCAGGCCGCCGGACACGGTGCCGGCGGCCTGATAGTCCGCCCCTTCAGACGCTTGCCGGCGCTATTCGCCGCCGCCCAGCGAGTGGACATACAGCGCCACCGCCTTGATCGTTGCGGGATCCAGACGCGCATGCCACGCCGGCATCACCCCCATGTGCGGATGGGTTATCTGCGCGACGATCGCCTCCCGGCTGTTGCCGTAGAGGTGCACCTGGCTCGCCAGTCGCGGAGCACCGACTTCCCGGCCTCCCTGGCCTTGCGCACCGTGGCAGACGGCGCAGTTATCGGCGAACAGCTTCGCCCCTTCCGCGACATCCTTGGGAACATCCTTGGGCGCACCCTCGTCCTTGTTGCCGTAAAAGGACGCCCAGACATAATCCGCCACTTGCTGGATCTGCGCCGGCGTCAGCATGCCGGCACCGAATTCCGGCATTGCGCTGTTCCGTGCGTCCGCATCGCCGGAGCGGATGCCGTAGGTGATGGTCTGCTGAATCTCCTGCAGCGTGCCGCCCCACATCCAGGCACCGGCGGCCAGCGCCGGATAGCCGGGTCGCCCGCCGCCGCCCGCGCCATGGCAGGGCTGGCAGTTGTTGGCGAACGCCTGGCGGCCGTCGACCAGCGCCAGTTCAAGCAGCTTCGGATCCGCCTGGATCTGGGCGAATGACAGCGCGGCGATGCGGTCCATCTCGGCCTTGCGCTGCGCGATCACCTGCTCGACCGCCTGGTCCACCGCCCTGCGCTGCGAATAGCCCAGCACCCCCGGAAAATATCCGGTGAAGTAGGGCACCGACGGATACAGGACGAACTGGCCGATCGCGAAGACGATGGTGGCCAGGAACACATACAGCCACCATTTCGGCAACGGCGTGTTCAGCTCCTTGAGGCCGTCCCATTCGTGGCCGGTCGTCTCGCGACCGGTGATGGCGTCCTTTTCGATCTTGGTCGGCACTACACGTCATCCTTGAACGGAATCTGGCCCTGGCGCTCGACGTTCTTCTTACGGCTTGGCCAGTAGGTGAAAACGACGATCGCCACGAATAGCACCATCATGACGATCATCAGGTGATGGTCGATCCAATGGATCAGCGGCAGGTATTCGCTCATTGCCGCAGTCTCTCGGTGTTGGTGTCGGCGAAGTTCACCAATGTGCCCATCATCTGCAGGTAAGCGACCAGCGCGTCCATCTCGGTCGGCTCACCGTTGCCCGACACGGTGACCGCCTTCGGATAGCGGGCCAGCAGCTTCGTCTGATCGGCGTTCGGATTGGCCTGCGCCAGCAGATCGACCTGTGCGTTGGCGATGTCCTCGTCCGTGTAGGGCACGCCGATGTCGCGCATCGTCTTCATCCGGTCGGCGATGTCGAAGATCTGCAAGGGCGTTTCCTGCAGGAAGGCATAGCGCGGCATCAGTGATTCCGGCACCATCTCCTCCGGGTTCTTCAGGTGGGCGTACTGCCAGTCGTTGGAATACTTGCCGCCCACGCGCGCCAGGTCGGGGCCGATGCGCTTCGAACCCCACTGGAACGGATGGTCATACATGCTCTCGGCGGCGATCGAGTAATGACCATATCGCTCCACCTCGTCACGCAGCGCCCGGATCTGCTGGCTGTGACACAGATAGCAGCCCTCGCGGATGTAGATGTCGCGTCCCCGCAGCTCCAGCGGCGTATAGGGACGCATGCCTTCCACATGCTCCACGGTGGTTTCGATCGTGAACACCGGCAGCACCTCGATGATGCCGCCAATCGCCACCGTGATCAGCGTGCCGATCAGCAGGAAGATGGCGTTCTTCTCGAAGAACTCGTTACGGAACGTCATGACGGATCACTCCCCTGCGACCGGAACGGCGACCGCGACGGCGGGACGGGTGGAGATGAGGGGTTCGCGCGGCAGCTCGGTGGTCGGGCTGCGGACGGTCTGGATCAGGTTGTAGACCATGATCAGGGCCCCGGAGAGGAAGAAGAGGCCGCCCAGCAGGCGCACCACGTAGTACGGGTGCACGGCGACGACCGATTCGACGAACGAGTATTGCAGGAAGCCGTACTGGTCGTAGGCACGCCACATCAGGCCCTGCATGATGCCCGCCACCCACATCGAGACGATGTAGAGCACGATGCCCAGCGTGGCGATCCAGAAGTGCCAGGACGCCAGCCGCGTGGAATACAGCGCCTTGCGGTTCCACAGCACCGGAACGATGTAGTAGATCGCGCCGAAGGTGATGAACGCCACCCAGCCCAACGCACCGGAATGCACGTGGCCGATCGTCCAGTCGGTATAGTGCGACAGGGCGTTCACCTGCCGGATCGACATCACCGGGCCTTCGAAGGTGGACATGCCATAGAAGCCGACGGCGGTGACCGAGAAGCGCAGGCCAGGATCGGTGCGCAGCTTATCCCAGGCACCCGACAGGGTCATGATGCCATTGATCATGCCGCCCCAGGACGGCATCCACAGCATGATGGAGAACGCCATGCCCAGCGTCTGGGTCCAGTCCGGCAGCGCGGTCCAGTGCAGGTGGTGCGGGCCGGCCCAGATGTACAGAAAGATCAGCGTCCAGAAATGCACCACCGACAGACGGTAGGAATAGACCGGCCGGTTCGCCGCCTTGGGGATGAAGTAGTACATCATCCCCAGGAAGCCCGCGGTCAGGAAGAAGCCGACCGCGTTATGGCCATACCACCATTGCACGATGGCATCCTGGACGCCCGCATAGACGGAATAGCTCTTGGCCGAGAACAGGCTGATCGGCAGCGCGATATTGTTGCCGATGTGCAGCATCGCCACGGTGACGATGAAGGCCAGGTAGAACCAGTTCGCCACATAGATGTGCTCTTCCTGGCGCTTCATGATGGTGCCCAGGAACACCACCAGATAGGCGACCCATACGATGGTCAGCCACAGGTCGATGTGCCACTCGGGTTCAGCATATTCCCTGCTCTGGCTATAGCCCATCACGTAGCTGAGGGCGGCCATCACGATGAAGAACTGGTAGCCCCAGAATACGAAGTCGGCCAGCGCCTTGCCGCCGAACAGGCGGGCGCGGCAGGTGCGCTGCACGACGAAGAAGGAGGTTCCCAGCAGGGCGGAGCCGCCGAAGGCGAAGATCGCTGCCGAGGTGTGAACCGGGCGCAGGCGGCCGAAATTCAGCCACGAACCGGGATTGAGCCACGGCCAGGTCAGTTCGGCGGCAATATAGACGCCGACCAGGAAGGCGACGATGGCCCAGAAGATGGAGGCGATGATGAATTTCTTCACCACATCCATGTTGTATTCGATCGGCGGTGACGCCGCGGCTGCCTCAGCCATGTCTGTCATCCTTTGCCGCGGCCCGCGCCGCGTCGACGTTGTCGTAATGACGCCTGATCAATCCGAAAACGAACACGACGGCGAACGCCGCGAGCGACGCGCCGAACACGGCCATTTCGCCATCGTTGGCCTTGCCGAACACGTACAGACCGATCAGGCCGAAAATCGCCATCATCGGGCCGACGATCCAGTCCCCCACCTCGGTTCGCATGGACACCTCTCTTGCTAGCGGGCGCAACCTGACGAGATGTTAACAAGGCTACCTTGATGCAGATCAACGGGCGCCGGGCGCTTTCCTGGCAGGGTGTGGATGATGGATCACTTTCAGGCTCTCGCGGCCATTTGCTCGACCGAGGGCTCTGTGCGCGGCGGCCTGCTGGTCGGCTTGTTCCTGGCCGGCGCGGCCGGCAGCGTGATGCATTGCGCGCCAATGTGCGGCGTGTTCGTGCTGGGGCAGGTCGCGGACCGCATGGCTCGCCTGCCGCAGCGTCTGATGTGCGAGTCGAACCGCATCAGAAATGGCCTGCTGCTGCCCTATCACCTGGGAAGGTTGACCACCTATGCCGCGCTGGGCGCCGCCACGGCCGGATCGGTGTCCCTGCTGGCGACCAGCGGCATCCTGCGGCATGTGTCGGCCGTCCTGCTGCTGCTGGCGGCGGCGCTGTTCATCAGCCATGCCGCCGGGCGACTGGCCGGCCTGGGTTGGAGCGACCGGGCGCCGGCCTGGTGGACGCGATGGCTGGGGCGGTTGTCCCGCCGGATCCCGCGTGGTTCGGTCCGCGGGGAGTTCCTGCTGGGCCTGGTGCTGGGTTTCCTGCCTTGCGGGTTCCTATATGCCGCGATCGCCGCCGCGGCGGCCAGCGGCAGGCCCTGGCTGGGAGCCGCCGCGATGCTGGCATTCGGCCTGGGCACGGCACCCAGCCTGATGGTGGTCGGCGTAGCCGGCCAGGCGGCGGGCCGACGGTGGAGTCGCGCGGTGACGATGGCGGCGCCGGCGGTGATGGCCCTGAATGGCTGTCTGCTGTTGGTGCTGGCGTGGCAGAGGCTCGCGTAGGGCTGGGCCGCGCGGATTGCAGTTGATTTCGTGCCGGCTCTCCGCCACATGGGGGACACTCGGACAGAACGACCGGACTCACTGCCGAATCCAACGGATCGGGCCTGCCTTGAGCATGCGTGGCTGTCTGGGCACGCGATATGTTTCCCGCCTCCGGCTCTCCCGAACGGGTGCGCCAGCGACGCGGGTCGAGGCTTGGGTCGTTGGCGTTGCACGGGACAGCAAGGCGAGCTTGATGAAGCTGATCAGTTGGAATCTGCTCCGCCTGACCGGGGCGTCTCTGGACGATGTCGCTCGGCTGATCGAGCGGGAAGAGCCCGATATCCTGCTGATGCAGGAAGCCACCGTGGCGATGGATGGATTGCCCTTGCGGGTCGGCGGCGACTTCCGGCGGACGCTGCTGCCCAACCGGATTCATGGCCTGGCGGTCTGGACCCCCGGAAAGCTGGCGAGACCGCCGCGCATCGTCACGCTGCCGTCAGGTGCCATGTTCGACCGGATCGGGCAGGTGGTCGATCTGGGCGCGGTGTCGGTCGCCAACGTGCATCTCTCGCATGGCCAACTGCTGAACCGGCGTCAACTGCGCTGCATCGCGCGGGAATTGCCCCACCATGCCGTGATCGTGGGTGACTACAACCTGGTCGGGCCGGCCCTGCTTCCAGGCTTCCGCGATGTCGGCCCGCGGGAGCCGACCCATATCGCCGGTGACGTCGTGCCACTGCGCATCGACCGCTGCCTGGTGCGGGGCATCGGCTGCCTGGGCGCCAGGGCCCTGCTGCGGGAGGCTTCGGATCACCGGCCCATCCTGGTGAACCTGGATGTCATGCACGCCCGCCGCCCGATGATGGAACCGGCCCGCGCCGCCGGCTGACCCGGTCGGGCCGGGATTGGTCTCGGTGTGCGATCGCCTGAAGCCGGCGGCTGGAGGGCGTGAATTGCGCTTTTGAATCAAAGGGTTGATAAAGCATAATTGGGTCAACCCGACCCTGTCGTGCTTATCGGCGCTGCACCATGCTGCTGTGGATCCAGCCCTCGGCGGCGCCGTCGCCGACCTGTAGCCATCCACCCGGCGCCTCACCGAACACATGCAGTTCCGTTCCCTGGTGCTCGACCCGCAGGACTCCGCCCTGCGGCGAGCTGCGGATGTTGGCGTTTTGCCGCACGATCACGGTGGTGCCCGCGGCGGGCGATGAGGCCGCTGCGGCCTGCGTGGCCGGCGGGAGTGCACCAACGGCGGCAGCGGCCGCGGGTGCCACCGGGGGCGGCTCTGCCGGCGGCGGGGCCAGGACGGCTTTCATGTCATCCGGAAGGGGCGGCACCGGCGTGACGGTCTCTCGCCGCGTGTTCAGCGGCCCGCCATTTTCGAAGCACCGGCCCAGCGTGTCGATATAGCTTCGCGTCGCCTCATTGACCGTGCTGCCAACCCGCGGCTCCACCTTGTATCTACGGGCGGGGTCTTGATTGAACTCGTCGCGCGTCACCACGGCGACGAACAGCACGAAGGTGTTGCTTGACGGGCCGAACACGTTGGCCTGGCCGCACACGGCGAACTGGTTCCGGATGGCCTGCGGCCATACCTGCTCGCCGCGGAAACGCACGGAATCCGGATTGCTGGCAGAAACCCGAATACTGGCTTCGGCCGCCTTGCGGATCTCCGCGAACGGGTCTGGTGACGTGGCTGTCTGGGCCGGAGAGGCGTCGCATCGATCCTTGTCGCAGCCGGCGACCAGCAGCGTGATGGCGAAGGCCAACGAAGCCACGGTCATGGCGAGGGGGTCTGCAAGCGATCGGCCGAAGATGGACACGGTGGAACCTCGTCCGCGGGTGAATGCCGAAAGGATGATCCAAAGTGATGACCGTGACACCCCGCCGCCATGCACCCGGTACCTGATTGTTGACGGTGAAGCGGGAAGATGTCCGAGCCTGAATACGGGTCAGGCGCGAAACCGGGCGGTTCGAGGGACGTTGAAAGCTATGAGGATGCCGTATGGAGAGACCATGGCCGACCGACAGAACAAGCAGCGACGGCCTCCGGCGGGGAAGCCGCGCGACGCGGACCTGGATGAGGCGTTGGAAGAGAGCTTCCCGGCCAGTGATCCTTTGCCGACCTCCCCGATCACCGGCGTGAGGGCGGGCGATGAGCCGCCCGAAGGTGATGACGGTCATGACGACGCGAAGGGAGCGGCTCGCGCTCATAAGACCAGAGGTTGTCACAAAACCAGCGGTTCCGGCGGCTGATACCCTCGACGGGCCGCCCTGTCGCCCGGTCTCCCTTGCCGCCCGGTATTCCTCCCGCTGGATCGGGTGCCTCAAAGCGGATGGCGCGGATGATGTGCCAGATGAGCGCCTGTACGGGATAGCAGCGGCTCCATCATCGCCTCCCGCCGGGCGCAAAGCAGGCGGTGGTGGATGGCGGTCGCAAAGGTGAGCTCGGCCTCGATCGAGGGCGAGGCGGTGCCGGTTGCGACCTTCGCTTGCAGCGCCTGGATGCGCATCGTCAGCCCGGCCAGGGCCACGTCCAGCACGACGCATGGAATCACCGGGGGATGACTGCTGGCCCGGTGGTTCCGAGCCCAGATGCGCCATGTCGCCTGTCGCGCCGGGTCAGCCAGCGCACTCACGCCGGCTTCAATGCATCTGCGGGCTTTGATGGAAAGAATCGTCATCGCTCCGCTCCCTTCAATAAAATACCGTAACGATATCGCCGTCGCGGAGGCGTGCGCGGCGGGTCGTGGCGACGGATGGGCCTCTTGTGGCCCGCACTGTTTCCGAACCGAGGTCGCGTTACCGAAGTCCCCCGGGCTCTCGCGTCCATTGCCGACAAGGCGAAGCAGCCGTGACGCTGGACGGGATATGGGCAAAATTGTGGCCGACGGCATAGGGATCAGATCCGGGATTCGGCAAGGTGCCGCAATCGTGATGGGGCGGCGGGGACCTCCGAACCGGCTTGCAGGGCCTCGCTCTCGATCGCCCGAGAGGGGACGCCGCGTCACAAGCGCATTCCGTATCTGGATTCCAGCTCGCATGAAATTGACATATGACAATTGACGATCAAAGGGGGGGCATTGCCGCAGGTACCCCGGACGGACGGCCCCCTGGCGCGGGTGTGGACAGGGCGTGGAAGTTCGGCAAAAACTCCGGACCAGGAGGACGTTCCAGCATGAAATCGGTCGGACGCCGCCGGCTGCTTGCCGGCACGGGCGCGGGCATCGTCGCGCTCAATATGCCCACCTTGGGAACCTCCGCCTTGGCCGCCCCCGCTGTCACGGCGAACGATCGCGACCGGGTGCTCCGGTTCATGCCGCAGGTCGACCTGGTCTCGCTCGATCCGCATTTCAGCATGACCAACGTGACCCGCAATCATGCCGGGCTGGTCTTCGATCAGCTCTATGGCACGGACTCGAAGCAGCAGGCCCAGCCGCAGATGGTCGAGGGTCATGTCATGGAGGATGGCGGCCGTCGCTGGACGCTGACCCTGCGGGAGGGGCTGCGCTTCCACGACGGTGAGCCCGTGCTGGCGCGCGATTGTGTGGCCAGCATCCGGCGTTGGGGGCGCCGCGACGTGCTGGGCGTCGAACTGCTGCGGATCAGCGACGAGATGACCGCGACCGACGATCGTACCCTGGTGTTCCGCTTCCGCCAGCCCTTTCCGAAGTTGCCGGAAGCCCTGGGCAAGCCGGGTGCCTTCATGCCGGCCATGATGCCGGAGCGGCTGGCGCTGACTGATCCCTATAAGCCGATTGCGGAAATCATCGGCAGCGGCCCGTTCCGCTATGTGGCCTCGGAACGGCTGCAGGGCGTGCGCAACGTATACGCCAGGTTCGATGGCTACGTGCCGCGCCCGAGCGGCGTGCCGGACCGGGCGGCAGGGCCGAAGATCGTGCATTTCGAGCGGGTGGTGTGGACCACCATGCCCGACCAGGGCGTCGCGCTGGCGGCGTTGCAGACGGGCGAGCAGGACTGGTGGGAATATGCCTCGCCGGACCTGCTGCCGCTGATCCGCCGCGATGCAAACCTGCGCGGTGAGGTGCTGGAGACCGAGGGCAACATGGCCTTCGTGCGGTTCAACCATTTGCAGCCGCCGTTCAACCGGCCGGAGATGCGGCGCGTCATCCTGCGCGCGCTGAACCAGGAGGACTTCACCGCGGCGCTGGGCGGTGGCAATCCGGAACTGCAACGGCCGGGCACCGGCTTCTTTCCGTTGGGCATGCCGGACTCGACACAGGCCGGCCTGAATACGCTGCAGCCGCGGTTCAGCGACGCCGAGGCGAAGGCGGCGCTGGCGGCGGCCGGCTATGGCGGGGAGAAGATCGTGCAGATCTCGCCCGGCGACTACCCGAACGTGAAGACGGCCAATGAAGTACTGGCCGACCTGCTGACGCGGATCGGTATCAACCTCGACTACATCAGCATGGATTGGTCATCGATGACACAGCGCGTGATCAACAAGGGGCCGCCCGAGACCAGTGGCTTCCATATCCATGCGCTGAATGTGCCATCGCTGTCGCTGGGCTCCGCGCTGGTGAATTCGCGGCTGCGTGGCACCGGGGCCGAGGAGTCCGGCTGGTACACCAGCCCGCGCTATGAGGCGTTGCGCGATGAATGGCTGGTCGCGGCGACCCCGTCGGATCGGGCACGGCTGAACGATGCGTTGCAACTGGAATGCCTGCAGAGCGTGCCGCTGGCGCCTGCCGGCATCACGCTGCAGCCGGCGGGCTGGCGCGCGGACCTGGAGGGGGTTCTGGGCGGCGTGCCCAAGTTCTGGAACGTGCGCCGCAAGGCGTAGGGCAGGGGACCGGACAGGGGACCGGGCCGGAAACCGGCCGCCCCGGCGGGCGTCACGCCTTGACCGGGGTCAGGTCCGCCGGCGGCAGATGATCCGCGATCCAGTCCACCAGTTGGACGCGGCCGCCCCAGGAGCGGACGAGGTCGGCACCCTCGACCTCCTCGATCGATTGCTTGCCGCCCTTGATCAGCACGTCGGGGCGCAGCGCCTCGATCAGCGCTTCGGGGGAGTCCTCATCGAACAGGCAGACCTCATCGACGCAGGCGAAACCGGCCAGCACGGCGGCGCGCGCGGCCTCGGGCTGTACCGGGTGCGGCAGACCGCGCAGCCGGCGGACGCTGGCATCGCTGTTCAGGCCGACGACCAGGCGGTCGCACCGGGCCCGAGCCTCTTCCAACAGGTGGATATGGCCCTGGTGAAGCAGGTCGAAGAAGCCGTTGGTAAAGCCGACGCGCCAGCCGCGGTGCCGCCAGCGCTCGGCCTGTTCCACCGCCTCATCGCGGGTGACGATTTTCCGAAGTGCACTGTTCTGCGGACTCAAGGCCGACAGCAGGTCGGATTCCCGCACCACCGACGGCCCGACCTTGCCGACCGAAATGCCGGCCGCGAGATTTGCCAGCCGCACCGCCACAGGCAGTTCCAGGTTGGCTGCCAGGGCGGCACCAAGTGCCGCCAGCGCGGTATCGCCGGCGCCGGAGACGTCATAGACGTCGGCGGCTTCGGCGGGGAAATGGGTCACCCGGCTCGCTTCCACCAGCGTCATGCCGTCATTGCCCCGCGTCACCACCACGGCGCCGAAGCCATGCGCCACCCGCAGGTGCTGGGCGGCGGCGACGATGGCTGCCTCGCTGTCGACTGGCATGCGGGAGGCAGCGGCAAGCTCCTGCCGGTTCGGCATCACGATGTCAGCGCCCGCGTAGCGGGCGAAGTCGCTGCCGCGCGGGTCCACGATCAGCTTCCGGCCGGCCTTGCGTGCCGCTTCCACCAGGCGTGGCGGAACATCGGCCGCCAGCACGCCCTTGCCGTAGTCGGAGAGGATCGTCACCGTCGTTGCGGCCATCGCATCCAGCGCGATACGCAGCATGCGGTCGGCCAGCTTGGGATGGATCGGGTCCGTTTGCTCCCTGTCCGCGCGCAGCAATTGCTGGCCGGATGCGATCAGCCGCGTCTTCAGCGTGGTCGTGCGGCCCCCTTGCACCAGCAGCCAGGGTTCCACATTCGGCTGTCCGCCGATCAGCCCGGTGAGGTCGGAACCGGCCTGGTCGTCGCCAACCACCGAGATGAATGCCGTCGCCGCGCCCAGCGCCGTCAGGTTGCGCACGACATTGCCGGCGCCGCCCGGCAGCGCGACCTCTCGGTCGATCGCCAGGATCGGCACCGGCGCTTCCTGGCTGATCCGCGTCACCTCCCCATAGGTGTAGCGGTCCAGCATGACGTCGCCGATCACCAGCACATTGGTATGCGACAACCGCCGGACGGCCGCCGCGAGATCAGGCTGCGTCTCATCCGTTCGAGGCCCGGTACCCGGGGTGATCTGATTCATTAAACCCGCCGTAACAAGGCTGTCGTCAAGGTGCAACCCATCTTCGCGTGCGTCCCTGTCGAGGCGCAAGAAAAGACCTTGCAGTTTCGTAAAATAGTGCGGCGGACCCGATGATAGCGGTCAACACATTCTGTCAACACTCGGTGACGCTGATCACGTCTGGATGAAGCCCAGACGGTCCTCCTCCAGCACCGCGCAGGTCAGCGCTCCGCCCAGGACGGCACCGGTGTCGATGGCAATACGGTTGCGCAACACGATCGGCTCCCGCTTCGGCGTGTGACCGTGCACGACAACGAAGCCGTGATCGGCGCCCGATGACAGGAACGGTTCGCGGATCCACAGCATGTCCTGCTTCGTCTGACGCTGCAGGGGCAGACCGGGGCGGATGCCGGCATGGACAAACAGATAGGGAGGCACCATCAGCCGGAGATCCAGAGTCCGCAGGAAGGCCTGGTGATGCTCTGGAATGCGCGCGCCCCATTCGGCCGGCGCGACGGAGCGGGGGATGCCCCAACTCATTAACGAATCCGCTCCACCGTTGGCCAGCCATTGGGACGCGGCCTCTGGCGTGCCGTCCAGCGCGGCCAGCATCATGTCTTCATGGTTGCCCATCAGATTGACGATGCGGCTGGCCGGCACCGGCGGTCCCGCCAGCAGCCAATCGACGACCTGCGCGCTGTCGGTCCCACGATCGATGTAATCACCGAGGTGCACCAGCGTGACATCGTCGCACGGCCGCTCGTCCATATCCTCGGCGATCGCCTCATGCATCGCGACCAGGCGATCAACGCAGCCATGGATGTCACCGATGGCATAAATCCGCTGGCCGGCGGGCAGTGCAGCAGGGGCCGGGAGGAAGTCGGTCATGCCATTTGTCTAATCCAGCGCGGGGCGGCAGCCAAACGAAGTCGCGGCCGGTCCAAAGAATCTTCCGCCGCCTTACCGGCGCTCTGCAAGGCATCCCGGGATCATTCCCGGCACGCTTGCCGCGGCGCTCTCTTGGCTGACGCCCCGTCGCCCCTTATTGCAGGCGCCATGAGCGTCATTCAGGTCGAGCAACTGACGAAGCGGTACGGCGATGTACTGGCGGTGGACGGCATCGATTTCACTGTCGCCCAGGGCCAGACCGTCGGCCTGTTGGGCGGCAACGGCGCCGGCAAAACCACCACCATCGCCATGCTGCTGGGTTTGCTGATCCCGACGGCCGGGCGCATCCGCATCCTGGGCCATGACATGGCAACCAATCGCTTTGCCGCCCTGGCTCGGATGAATTTTTCCTCGCCCTATGTTTCCCTGCCGCACCGGCTGACCGTGCGGCAGAACATGCGTGTCTACGGCAACCTGTACAACGTTCGCGGTCTGGACCGGCGCATTGCGGAGCTGTCGGCGGAACTGGACCTGGGTGCGATCCTGGACCGCCCGGCCGGCCAGCTCTCGGCCGGGCAGAAGACCCGGGTCGCCCTGGCCAAGGCGCTGATCAACCGGCCCGAGGTGCTGCTGCTGGACGAACCCACCGCCAGCCTTGACCCCGACACCGGCGATCTCGTGCGCTCCTGGCTGGAGCGTTACCGGACGGAGACCGGCTGCACGATCCTGCTGGCGAGCCACAACATGGCGGAGGTGGCGCGGCTGTGTTCGCATGTGCTGATGCTGAAGAAAGGGCGGGTGGTGGATAGCGGCAGCCCCGAGGCGCTGCTGGCGCGCTATGAACGCGAGGATCTGGAGGAGGTTTTCCTCGACATCGCTCGTGATCGCCGCCAGGCGGTGGACGCATGACCGCTGCCGCCCGCCGCGTCTGGGGCCTGATGTATCGGCATCTGGCGCTGTACCGCTCCTCGTGGCCCCGACTGCTGGAGCTGGCGTACTGGCCGATCCTGCAGATGTGCATCTGGGGCTTCACGGCCAGCTTCCTGGCCAGCCGCATGGGCTCCGGCACCGGTGCGCTGGCCGCCGCCGCGCTGCTGGGCGGCGTGCTGCTGTGGGAGGTGACGCTGCGCAGCCAGATGGGCATGTCGATCTCCTTCCTGGAGGAGATCTGGTCGCGCAACCTGGGCCACATCTTCGTCAGTCCGCTTCGCCCGTCCGAGATGATCGTCGCGCTGATCGGCATGTCGATCATCCGCATGCTGCTGGGCGTGGTGCCGGCGATCCTGCTGGCCTGGGCGTTCTATGCCTTCAACCTGTTCGCCCTGGGGCCGGTGCTGGTGCTGTTCTTCGCCAACCTGATGATCTTCGGCTGGGCGGTGGCGCTGAGCGTCGTGTCGCTGGTGCTGCGTCATGGCGCAGGGGCGGAGCCTCTGGCCTGGGGCGTGCTGTTCGGGCTGGCACCGTTCTCGGCGGTGTTCTACCCCGTCTCGGTCCTGCCGATGGCGGTGCGCTGGATCGCCTGGCTCCTGCCCACCAGCCATGTGTTCGAAGGCATGCGCGGCGTGCTGATGCACCAGGAGGTGCTGTGGGCTCACCTGGCAGCGGCCTTCGCCTTGAACATCGTGTGGCTGTGCGGCGCCGTGGCCCTGTTCAACTGGCAGTTCCGCCAGGCCAGGATCAGCGGCGCGCTGGTCAGCATGGGGGAATGATGGAAACGAATTTCTGGCTGATCCGCCACGCCCTGGTGGATGAGAATGCTCGGGCCTTCCTGTACGGCGTGATGGACGTGCCCCTGTGCGAGCCCACGCTGCTGGAACAGGCGCCGATGTACCGGGCGCTGGCTGCCAGGCTGCCGCGCCCGGCGACGTGGCTGGTTACCCCGCTGAGTCGCACCCGCCGCACCGCCGAGACCATCTTCGCGCATGGCTATCCCGCCCAGCCCTTGCAGGTGGAGGCCGGCCTGATCGAGCAGTCCCTGGGCGAATGGCAGGGCCTGCCCCATGCCGAGCTGCCGCCTCGGCTGGCGTTGCCGAAACACGCATTCTGGCCGTTGGCGGGGCACGAGAAGCCGCCAGGGGGCGAAAGCATGGCGGAGGTGATCGCGCGGGTCGGCGAGGCGATGGAGCGGCTGGCGGTGGATCACGCGGGGCGGGACGTCGTGATCATCAGCCATGGCGGCGCGATCCGCGGCGCGGTGGCGCATGCGCTGGGCATCGGCCCGGATAACGCGCTGCACATGGCGGTCCAGAACCTGGGCCTGACCCGGCTGGAACACACCCCCGAGGGCTGGCGCGTGGTCTGTGTGAACGAGCTGCCGGGGTACTGATCCCCGTCGTCATCATTGGCGAAGGCCCCAGCACCCACGCCTTGCCGCCGAAGGTCGTAGCTCGGGGTGTGTTTCGATGCGGCAAGGTGTCGCCGGCGGCGGAGTCCGCACTCGCCGCGACGGACAGCAATGGCGATTGCTCAGCATCAAAATCACGTGGCGATAGAGCGCGATCGCCTGAAGCCGGCGGTTGGAGGGCGTGAATCGCGCTCTTGAATGGCGATAGAGCGCGATCGCCTGAAGCCGGCGGTTGGAGGGCGTGAATCGCGCTCTTGGACTGGCGATAGAGCGCGATCGCCCGAAGCCGGCGGTTGGAAGGCGTGAATCGTGCTCTTGGACTGGCGATAGAGCGCGATCGCCGACCCTATCATGCTTCAGTCCCGCAGCGCCTCCACATAAGCCGCCACTGCGGCGCCGAAGCCGCGCTCCAGGGCATCCGCCGTCAGCTCGTGCCCGATCGAGGCCTCGTGCAGGTGCGGCAGCGCCTCGCACAGCGGCGGGAGATTGTGCAGGTTCAGGTCATGGCCGGCATTCACCATCAGGCCGGCTTGCCGCGCCGCCGCGCCGGTGGCAGCGATGGCCTGCAGGACCGGTGCGTGGGTACCCTGCCGGAACGCCTCGGCATAGGGGCCGGTGTAGATCTCGATCCCATCGGCGCCGCTGGCCTGGACGCGTGGGATCACCGTGGGATTGGCGTCGACGAACAGGATCACGCGCCCGCCCAGGGCCTTCACCCGGGCGATGTACGGCTTCACCAGCGCCATCTGTCTATCATCGAGTTGCCAGCCCTGGTCGGAGGTGAAGGCGTCGGGGGCATCGGGAACCAGGGTGGTCTGCTCCGGCGTCACCTGTTGCAGGAGACCGAACAGGCGGTCGTCAGGATAGCCCTCGATGTTGAACTCGATGGCAGGGCGGTGCGGTTTCAGCAGCTCCGCCAGCATCGGCACGTCGGAGGCTCTGATATGCCGCTCATCCGGGCGGGGATGGATGGTCAGGCCCTGGGCTCCGAATTCCAGCGCCAGGTGACCGAAGCGTTTGACGTCGGGCACACCGGTGTGGCGGCTGTTCCGCAGGAGGGCAATCTTGTTGAGGTTGACGCTGAGACGAGCCATGGGGCAGGCGTAGCGCGGTCGCGGAGGCAGGGCAATGACAGGGAATGGCGGGATGGCGCTCCAACATATCATGCCTGTCGCCGGCAGGTCCGCACCTGTCCGGTTCGGGACCTGCTCTATCCATTCGCCACGGGGTTACAGCCGGTTCGCGGAGTGGCCGATACATGCCGGTTAGCGACGCGCTTGAGGATATCTATCGCCGCGATGGCCGAAAGGTCTTCGCCACGCTGGTTCGACTGCTGGGTGGTTTCGATCCGGCCGAGGAGGCGCTGCATGATGCGTTCCGCATCGCCGCCGATCGCTGGCCGACCGAGGGTGTGCCGCGCAACCCGGTCGCCTGGCTTGTCTCGGCCGGCCGGTTCCGGGCGATCGACCGGATGCGCCGAGAGCGGCGGCTCGTATCGCTGGACGACGCGGTCGACGCGGTTGAGGCGGAACCCGATCCGGCGGCCTTGCCCGGGGAGCAGGATGGCCTGGAAGACGATCAGCTGCGCCTGATCTTCACCTGCTGCCACCCAAGCCTCGCCGAGGAAGCGCGCATTGCCTTGACCTTGCGGGAGGTATGCGGGCTGGCGACCGAGGCGATCGCGCGTGCCGTCCTCGTAACACAGTCGGCGCTGGCCCAGCGGATCGTGCGGGCAAAGGCGAAGATCCGCGATGCGCGGATTCCCTATCACGTTCCGGATGCGGATGAGCTGCCGGAACGGCTGCCGAGCGTGCTGCGGGTGATCTATCTGATCTTCAACGAAGGGTATGCGCCATCGTCGGGAGAGAGGGCCACCAACCCGACGCTTTCGCGGGAAGCGATCCGGTTGGCGCGCCTGCTGCGGACCCTGCTGCCGGAACCAGAGGTGGCCGGTCTGCTCGGGCTTATGCTGCTCCAGGAGTCCCGACGGATGGCGCGCGAGGCGGCGGCGGGCGCTTTCATCAGCCTGGAGGAGCAGGATCGGACACTGTGGGATCGTGCCGCGATCGCCGAGGGCCAGGCTCTGGTCGAACAGGCGCTGCGTTCCGGCCGTATCGGCAGCTATACGCTGCAGGCTGCGATCGCCGCCGTGCATGGTGACGCGCGGTCCTGGGCCGACACCGACTGGACGCAGATCGTTGGACTGTACGACGCGCTGCTGCGCCTGGAGCCGTCGCCCGTGATCGCGCTGAACCGGGCGGTCGCGGTCGCCATGCGGGACGGGGCCGTGACGGGACTGGCGCTGATCGATGAGCTGATGCGCCTTCCGGAGCTTGCGCAGTACGTGCCGGGCCATGCCGCGCGCGCCGATCTGTGCCGGCGCGCGGCGCGCTATGACGAGGCGCGGGATGCCTACCGCAAGGCCCTGGCCCTGTCCGACCAACAGCCGGCGATCCGCTACTTCCAGCAGCAGCTGGATCGCCTGCCCGTGCCTGGCGGTTGAGCCCGCGCCCCGCGCCCCGGGAAAAAATTTGCCGACGCTGTCGAAAACCCGGCGTGCCGTTCGACCAGAAGTGCCAGGCATGACCGCCGGCACTTCCAGAGGGGACATGGACGATGGGCAAGCTGATTTTCGTCAACCTGCCGGTGACCGACCTGAAACGGTCGATCACGTTTTATGAGGCGGTAGGCGCCACGAACAATCCGCAATTCACCGACGACACGGCGGCCTGCATGGTATTTTCCGAAACAATCCATGTCATGCTGCTTACGCACGACAAATGGCGCCAGTTTACCGCCAGACCCATCGTTGACGCCCATGCAAGTGCGCAGGTCATGTTATGCCTGTCGGAAAACAGTCGTGATGCCGTTTCAGCCGTGATCGACAAGGCGGTGAAGGCCGGCGGCAAGGCGGACCCGACACCTGTACAGGCGTTCGATTTCATGTACGGCCGCAGTTTTGAGGATCCTGACGGCCACATCTGGGAGGTGATGTGGATGAATCCCGCCGCGGCACCGCCGCATTCCGCGTAATCCCGGACTGTCCGGAACGAACGGAGGATCAAGGACCATGAAGTATCTCTGCCTGGTTTATCTTGATGAAGCGCATTGGAGCGCATGCCCCGATCAGGATTGCTTTGCCTTCGCCAGCGGGCTGGCGGAGAGCGGGCGGCTGGTGGCCGCGGAGCCGCTGCATCCGCCGCACACGGCGACGACCGTGCGGGTCCGCAACGGCCGGGCCACGATGTATGACGGACCCTTTGCCGAGACGAAGGAGTTGTTGGCGGGCTTCTATCTTGTGGACGCGAAGGATCTCAACGAGGCGCTGACCATTGCCACCCGGATTCCACCGGCAAAATACGGCAGCATCGAAGTCCGTCCGGTGCGCGCACTCGACGTTGCGGCATATCGCTCCTTTTCGCCTGAAGTGACGCCTTCGCCGGGGATGATGCCGGGCTGAGCGTCGCGGGGCGTCCGGTCCGATCGCGTTTCCATGAAATCCGATATGGGAAAGAAACAGAATGACCACGATCAACACCTATCTGGCCATCTTCACGGGCAGCAGGAGCAGCCCGGCCATGCAGGCCTGGATGGCACTACCCGAAGACAAGCGCCGCGTCAGGGAGCGTGAGGGCCTGGCCGCCTGGCACGCCTGGGCCAAACGGCATGAAGGCGCGATCGCCGTCATGGGTGGCCCGCTGGGCAAGACGAAGAAGGCGTCGGCAGGCGGCATCGAGGACGTGAGCAACCAGATGGGGGGCTTTGTCGTGGTGCGGGCTGATTCGCACGACGCCGCTGCGAAGCTGTTCGAGAACCACCCGCATTTCTCGATCTTTCCTGGAGAAGCGGTGGAGATCATGCCGGTCCTGCCCATCCCGGGCATCTGACCGGCGGCTGCCCGTGTCACACAATGAAGGGAAACAGCATTATGCCAAGCACCGTTCGTCTGCACCGCGTGCTCCGCACCAGTCCGGAGAAGGTCTACCGCGCATTTCTGGAAGCGGACGCGCTGTCCAAGTGGCTGCCGCCGGATGGGTTCGCCGCCTCGGTCCATCACCTGGAACCCAAGGTCGGCGGCACGTTCAAGATGTCCTTCCGCAACTTCACGACGGGCAACAGCCACGCCTTCAGCGGCGACTATCTCGAACTCGTCCCGGGCGAGCGCCTGCGATACACGGACAGGTTCGACGACCCGGCTCTGCCCGGCGAGATCGTGGTGACCGTGGTGCTGAAGAAAGTATCCGTCGGCACGGAGCTGGATATTGTCCAGGCAGGAATCCCGGACATCATTCCGCAGGAGGCTTGCTATCTCGGCTGGCAGGAATCGCTGCGCAACCTCGCGAGGCTGGTCGAGCCCGATATCCCGCAATAGCGCAACGCGGGTACCGTCGCGCCGGAGTCCGTGCGTCCGTTGTTTGCAAACCGACTCCCGGCTCCCGCGCCTCGTCGCGTTGCACCGCGATGCCTGCCCCGGCTTGGGAGCGGAAATCCCGAACGGATACCACAAACCCCGCTTGACACTCCGCATCCGAAAGCGCTGCAGTCCCGATCAAACAAATGAAGGCGGTGCTCCGTAGCGCGCTGCCGAATCGGAGGAAGCGGGATGACGAAGGACGGGCTGCCGGTGGACCGGCGGACGGTTTTGACCGGCGGCTTGGCCACCGCCGCCAGCGTGATGTTGCCAGCCACTGTCATTCCCGCGCCGGCGCTGGCCGACCTGCCGCAGATCCCCCGCGAAAAGACCATGGTGCTGATCGGCATCAACGCGCGCGACGGACGCTGGGTCGATTATGAGCTGTGGAATCCCTATGCCATCGGCTCCAACCACCAGAACGGCATCAACCTGATCTATGAGCCGCTGGCCTACTACTCGGCCTTCGCCAACAAGATGTATATGTGGCTGGCGGAAGGCTATGAATACGCGCCCGACTTCAAGAAGCTGACCATCAAGACCCGCCCCGGCATCACCTGGAGCGACGGGACGCCGTTCAGTGCCGAGGACGTTGCCTATACCTTCAATACGCTGCGCGACCTTGGGCCGAAGGCGAAATGGGGCATCGATGTCAACCAGGCCCTGCAGGAGGCTGTGGCGACGGACCCCAACACCGTTGTGATGACGTTCAAGATTCCTTCGCCGCGCTTCTTCTTCTTCACCACCTATAAATTCGACATCGGCGTGCCGATCGTTCCGAAACATATCTTCCAGGGCCAGGACTGGCCTAGCTTCAAGCATTTTGACGCCGCCAAGGGCTGGCCAGTCACCACGGGCCCGTGGAAGGTCGCCGAGGCATCGTTGCAGCAGAAAGTATTCGACCGGCGCGACAGATGGTGGGCGGCGGAGCGGAAGCTGGCGCCGATGCCCGAGATTCTGCGGAGTATCTGGCTGCCCTTCGTGGCGGAACAGCAATCGGCGCAGGCGATGATCACCAATCAGGTGGACATGGGCGGCGTCATCCAGCCGGCGACCTTCCCCACCGTGATCCGGCAGAACGCCAAGATCACCACCTATACCGGCCAGCAGCCGCCCTATGGCTATGTCGATTGGTGGCCGATCTCCCTGTACCTCAACAACGAGGACAAACCCTACGACGACCGGGACGTGCGCTGGGCGATCAGCCATTACATCGACCGCAAGCAGATCGTCGATGTCGGCTATCTGGGCGCGGCCTCGGTGTCGTCGCTGCCGATGCCCCCCTATCCGCCGCTGCAGCCTTATTTCGATGTCGTTAAGGACCTGCTGGCGAAACATGATACGCTCGCCTTTGACCCGAAGAAGGGCGATGCCCTGCTGGAGGCAAAAGGCTTCAAAAAGAGCGGCGACGCCTGGATGAAGCCGGACGGTTCGCCGCTGACGCTGGAGATCATCGGCTTCGGCGGCTCCGGTCCCGCGATCGGGCCGGTGCTGTCGCAGATGCTGAAGCGCCGCGGCGTCGCCGCCTCGATCGGGCTGCCACCGAACTTCGACGACCGGTTCCAGAAGGGCCAGTACACTGGCGCGATCTACGGCCATGGCGGCAGCATCCGGGAACCGTACGACACGCTGCGCCTGTACCAGGGCAAGAGCATCGCCGTGCCGGGCGCGCATCTGGTGAATTTCAGCCGCTGGCGGAACACCGACTTCGATAAGATCGTCGATGAGGTCTACATCACCGATCCGACCAATGTGCCGAAGCTGAAGGACCTGTTCCGCGCGGCGATGGAGATCTGGCTGCCCGACCTGCCGGATGTGCAACTGGTGCAGAACTATCACCGTATCCCGCTGAACACCATGCGCTGGACCAACTGGCCCGGTACCGACAACGCCTATATCAACACCGCGTCCTGGCACCTGACCTTCCCGCTGGTCCTGTGGAACCTGAAGCCGGCCTGAGCGTATGAGCCTGCTCTACATCGCCAGGCGTTTCGGCGTGTTGCTGGTCATCATCTGGCTGGCGGCCACGCTGAACTTCTTCCTGCCACGCCTGTCCGGCGACGATCCGGTCCGCAACAAACTCCTCGAACAGGCATCGCTCGGCGGTTACGCGCAGGCAGGTATCGAGGATATGGTGAAGGTCTACCAGAAGCAGTTTGGCCTGGACCGGCCGCTGTATGAACAATACCTGACCTATATCGAAAATGTTGCGCACGGCGATCTGAATTACTCCATCGCCAATTACCCCCGCACCGTGGTGGCGATGATTGGCGAGGCGCTACCCTGGACCATCGGCCTGCTGGGCCTGACCACGGTGATATCCTTCGCCTTGGGCACGTTCCTGGGCGCGTTGCTGGCCTGGCCCGGAGCACCGCGCTGGTTGCAATGGGTCATGCCGCCACTCTGGGCGCTGCACGCCATCCCGTTCTTCCTGCTGGGTCTCGTGCTGATGTGGCTGCTGGCCTTCCAGGCGCAGATCCTGCCGATCTTCGGCGGCTACAGCCCCGGCGCCAAACCCGGCTGGACGCCCGGCTTCATCCTGGATGTGCTGCGCCATGCGGTGCTGCCGTCGCTGTCGATCATCCTGGTCTCGGTCGGCGGCTGGGCACTGGCGATGCGCGGCATGATGGTGACGACGATGGGCGAGGACTACGTCACCTTCGCCGAGGCGAAAGGGCTGCGCAGCCTGAGCATTTTCACCCGCTACTGCATGCGCAATGCCATCCTGCCGCAGACCACGGCGCTGGCCTTGGCGCTTGGGCAGATCCTGTCCGGCGCGGTGCTGGTGGAGGTGATCTTCGGCTATCCCGGCCTGGGCGCGCTGCTGTTTCAGGCCATCCAGGAGAATGATTTTTTTCTGATCCAGGGTATCGTCTTCACCGTGATCGTCGGGCTGGGTTTCGCGACCTTCCTGCTGGACATCCTGTATCCGTGGCTCGACCCGCGCATTTCCTACCGGCGGGGCTAGGCGATGCGACGCTATCTTCGCCGCAACACGTCGCTGATGGTCGGGCTGGTGCTGCTGGGCCTGCTGGCGCTGTTCATGATCGTCGGCGCATTGACGGTCGATACGTCGAACGCACAGGCCCTCTCGGTCCCGGCATTGCAGCCACCGTCCTGGGACTACCCGTTCGGCACGGACCGCCAGGGACGGGACTTGCTGGCGGTGATGGTCGCCGGCACGCCGTTGACCCTGCGCATCGGCTTCATTGCCGGCTTCTTCGGCGTCGGCATCGGCGCGGTGCTGGCCTTCACCGCCGCCTATTACCGTGGCTGGGTGGACACCGTGATTCGCGGCGTCGCCGATATCGGCCTGACGGTGCCGGGCCTGCTAGTGCTGATCATCATCGCCGTGTCGATCAAAAGCCTGCTGACGGTGAATGAGATGGCGCTGATCGTCGCTTCGCTGGCCTGGCTGAACCCGACGCGCACCATCCGTTCCCAGGTCCTGACGTTACGCGAACGCGGCTTCGTGGAGATTGCCCGCCTGAACGGCCTGTCCGGCCCCGAAATCATCTTCCAGGAGCTGATGCCGAACCTGCTGCCCTATCTGGCGGCGACCCTGGTGGCCAGCGTGTCCTCGGCCATCCTCGCCTCGGTCGGGCTGGAAGTGCTCGGCCTGGGGCCGGTGGAGGCACCGACCCTGGGCATGACCTTGTATTGGGTGAACTTCAATGCGGCGATCATCAACGGCTGGTGGTGGTGGTGGCTTGCGCCGCTGGTGGTGATCCTCGTCGTGTTCCTGGGTCTGTTCTTCCTGACCGTCGGCCTGGACGAGATCGCCAATCCCCGGTTGCGGCGGGCGGCATGACCGTTGCGGCGCGCGATATGAACGACACGATCCTGCGCGTAGACCGGCTGCGCGTCGCCTATGACCATCCGCTGGGTGCGGTGCGCGCGGTGGATGAGGTGAGCTTCTCCCTCCGCCCGCATGAGCGGTTCGGCCTGGCCGGCGAGTCCGGATCGGGCAAGTCCACCATGTCGCTGGCAATCCTGCGCATGATCAAGCCACCCGGCCGGATCGAGGGCGGGGAAGTCTGGCTGGGCGACATCGCCCTGTCCACCCTCTCCGCCGACGCGATGCGCGCGCTGCGCCTGGCCGGGATCGCAATGGTGCCGCAGGGCTCGATGAACTCGCTGAACCCGGTGGTGCGCATTCGCGACCAGATCCGCGACGCTCTCGCCGATCATGGCCTGACACCGGGCCGGCGGGCACTGGACGAACGGGTGGCGGGGTTGTTGACCCAGGTCGGGTTGCCGGCGGATGTGGCGGGGAAATATCCGCATGAGCTGTCCGGCGGGATGAAGCAGCGCGCCTGCATCGCCATCGCCATCTGCCTGCGTCCGAAGGTGATCATTGCCGATGAGCCGACCAGCGCGCTTGATGTCGTGGTGCAGAAGCAGGTGATGCAGACCCTGGGCCGGGTACAGCAGGATCTGGGGGCGGCGATCATCCTGGTGGGCCACGACATGGGCCTGATGGCGCAGTTCGTCGATCGCCTGGGCATCATGTACGCCGGCCGGCTGGTGGAGGTGGCGCCGATCCGCACCATCATCACCGCGCCACGCCATCCTTATACGCGGATGCTGATCGACAGCCTGCCTTCCCTGGACCATCGCGGCGGCTTGCGCGGCATTCCCGGCCTGGCGCCGCTGCTGCGTGAACTGCCCGCCGGCTGCGCGTTCCATCCGCGCTGCCCGCAAGCGGTGGAGCGCTGCCGGACCGAGAAGCCGGCTGTCAGGCCGATGGGACCGGACGCCACTGTCGCATGTCATCTCGCATGACGGACCACGCGGCATGAGCGCCTTGATCGAGCTGCGGACGGTCGGGAAAACCTTTTCCGGTGGCAAGGTGGCGCTGGAAGACGTTTCTCTGGCGTTGCAGGAGGACCAGCCGCGTTTCATCGCCGTGGTGGGGGAAAGCGGCAGCGGCAAGACAACGCTGGCCCGCCTGCTGCTGGGCATGATCGAGCCGACCACCGGAACGGTACGCTATCGTGGCGAGGACCTGGCCGGCCTGTCAGGTGCGCGCCGCAACGCGTTTCGACGCGAGGTGCAGGCGGTGTTCCAGGACCCGTACGAGGTCTACAACCCGTTCTACCGTGTCGATCACGTATTGACCACGCCGGTGCGGAAGTTCCGCCTGGCAGCGACCCGGACCGAGGGCAGGGGGCTGATCGAGGCCGCGCTGCGCTCCGTCGGCCTGCGGCCGGAGGAAATCCTGGGCCGCTATCCGCACCAGCTCTCCGGCGGGCAGCGGCAGCGTATCATGGTGGCGCGGGCGCTGCTGCTGCGGCCGCGGTTGATCGTGGCGGACGAACCCGTTTCGATGGTGGACGCGTCGTTACGGGCAACGATCCTGAGCAGCCTGCGCCGGTTGCATGAGGAGATGCGGATCTCGATCCTGTACATCACCCATGACCTGGCCACCGCGTATCAGGTGGCGGACTCGATCATCGTGCTGTATCGCGCCGCCGTCGCCGAGGCCGGCCATGTCGAACGGGTGGTGAAGGCGCCGCTGCACCCATATACCCAGTTGCTGATCGGTTCGATCCCGCTGGTCAGTACGGAACGAAGCTGGGTCGAGGACAAGCCCGCGGCTGGCCGCCCTGGTGGTGCGGGGTGCCATTTCGCCGATCGCTGCCCATCGGCGATGGATCACTGCCTGTCCGCCGCGCCTTCGCTGTTCCAGGTCGCACCGGACCACGCCGCCGCCTGCTTTTTGCGCGCAGACGCGCCGGCCCTGGCCGAGGGGGCGCTGTCGTCGGTGCTGGGATAGGGATCAGGACCGCTTGTCTGGCTGCAGATGGATCAGCAGATAGGTCTTGCCGTTGAAGTCACGGAACCTGATCTGCCCGAGCATGACGCCGGTACTGGTCATGACCTCGGTGCGGCAGGCGTTGGCGGTGAAATGCGGTGCCGCCACGTCCAGGATCTTGGATCGGAGCCCGTGCGATCCGGGGTCCTGCTCCAACGTCGCGCGCACATCATCCGGCGTGGTGGCGGCGCACTGACTCTCTTCCTGTGCCAGGCGTTCCTGATCGGCGGCGGCCTTGGCCTCGGCGCGCTTGCGGGCAGCTTCCGCCTCGGCGGCCTGGCGCCTGCGATAGGCTTCGGCGGCGCGCGCCTGGGCAGCGAGACAGCTTGGGTCGGGCGGCTGCGGCTGCATCATGTAGCCGGGTACCGGCAGCGGCCGGCAGTCGGGACCCAGTGCCACCTGCGCGGAGGCGGGGACGGCAGAACCGAGGACGGCGAGGCCGAAAGGGGCGAGGCCAAAGGGGGCGAGTGAAGAGAGCAGGAGGCGGGCGTTTTTCATTCCGGCAGTATCATGGGACGGAGCTGGCCGGGTCAATCTCCGCCTTCGGCCGCCATCACGCAATTCGCGCCTCTCGGCCGTCACTCCGGTCAAGCTCAACGACATTACGCCTGGGCAGAATGCGGCGATCCAGCGAAATGATTTCGGTGAACCACACTCTGGTGAGAGAGCGGGTTCAACGCGTGACCACCAGGACGTCCGGTCGGCTCGCCACGGCATCAGGCGCGGCACCGAGCGGGTGAGGGGAGACGTGCCATGCGAGAAGCGCCAGGGCGATGACAACGCCCACCGCCAGCGAGCCGGTCAGGTAGCCATGGTTGCCGCCCAGATCGGAAAAATCGTGAAGGTCCGGGGTCCGCAAGGCGTCGGGCGGCGGCGGTTTGTCAGGATCGCGAACGGTCATGGTCGCCTCCGTATCGGGGATCATCCCAAGAACAGGTGCTTTCTGCCGCCTTTTGCCATGTCTCGTACAAGGGTTCGGGCGGTTCCGACGCTTTTTCCGCTGAATCCGTACCGCGTCCGCGCAATCTGTACCTTGCCCGCTGGTGAAAGGATTGCCCGCCTCATCGGCCGGTGGGCATGCTGCGGCACCTGGACCAACCGACGTTATTCACAGGAACCGACCCATGAAACGCGCTGCCGTGTATCTCGTCGCCATGCTGGGCTCGCTGATGGTCGCCGGCGGCGCGGAAGCGGTGCCAATCACCTACACGGAGACGGGAATCGGCAGCGGTACGTTGGGCGCGACGTCTTTCACCAACAAGACGCTGACCATAACCCTGCAGGGCGATACGTCGAACGTGACGGCCGACGGCAGCGGGTTTCAAAATACCCAAATCACCGCCACGCTCAGTATCGATGGCTTCGCCCCGGTCGAGCTTTATGGTATCTCGATCGAAACAGGTGCCCAATATACAGAAACGTTTAATTTCGAAGCCATCGCCATCATAGGGAGCGGCGGCGGCAGCCTTGACGGAGCATCAATCTTTCTTCCTGGAACGGCGGTTCAGGCCTATGACCTCGTCAGTCCGATCGATGTCACTTTCGACGGTGTGGTCATAAACTCGCCATCCGACGGCCATTTCGAAACGTCGGGCGGAGCCTTCCAACTGAACAATGGTGGCTACGTTTCAGTCTCATTTGTCTCCGCGCCGGAGCCGACTTCACTGAGCTTGGTCATCGGCGGATGTCTGGGACTCATCGCGCTACGCCGCGGGCGGCGTCGTCGGCCGCTGTTTCCGGGATAAGCATGCGCGGCGCGATGCGAAGAGTGCCAAAGACAAAAGCCCAACGCGTCCTCACTATCCGCCGGGCGGTGCTGTGCTGACAGTCCTCTGCATCCTGAAGCCGGGCTGGAGGGTTGTTTGTGTGGCGCGAACTGAAACGCCGCCGCGAGCTGGGCAAGGGTGGCGCCGATGACCATACCCGCACGGATCTGCGCGGCACTGCCAGATTCAAAGCAACACCGCTGTCCCGTGAAGTCCGTCAAAAGGTCACCACGGTCGAGGCGATCGTGCCGCCTGGGGCAGCGTGGTGGAAAACGCCGACCGCCAAACGAAGGGAAGGCAAAGTGCCAAACGCCTGAAAGCGGCCGGGCCAACCCACTGCAAAGATGGTAGCGGCGGACGGATTTGAACCGCCGACCAAGGGATTATGATTCCCCTGCTCTACCGCTGAGCTACGCCGCCATCCAGTCGGGAGGCGGCGACATACCGCCAGCCCGCTCCGCCGTCAACCGCTTCCTACAATCCCCGTTCGCGCTTGATCCGGTCCCAGGCCGCGTTGATCCGCGCCACCTTCTGGCTGGCGCGCGCGACGAAATCCGCCGGCACGCCGCGCGCGGCCAGGGAATCCGGATGGTTCTCCCGCATCAGCGTCTTCCAGGCCGCCCGCAATTCCTCACCGCTGGCCGAGCGGCTGACGCCCAGTTCGCGATAGGGGTCGGGCTCGTCCAGGCCGGGCGCGGCGCGGGATTGCCCGCCCGCCGCCCGTTCCCACGCCACGGCGTCCAGCCCCATGTGCCGGTGCACCTGACGTAAAAACGCCTGCTCCTTGCCGTTCAGGGGTCCGTCCGCGCGGGCGATGACGAACAGCGCCCGCAGCACGTCTTCCAGCAATCCGCGATTATCGGCGAAACTCTCGCCAAGCTGGGCGGCATAGGGCTCGAAGGATTCGGCCGTATCGCGCGCGTTGTCGAACAGCCTGGCGATATTGCGCGCGGAATCCGGGGGGATGCGAAAGCTGGCCTTGAACGCGTCGATCTCGCCGCGCTTGACCGGACCATCCACCTTGCTGAGCTTGGCGGCCAGGACGGTAACGGCGATGGCGAACACCTCATCCCGCCGCCCCATCAGGCCGGCGACGCGGATCGGGTTCAACGTCCCATCCGCGCCGAACGGCAGCTTGAACCCGCCGATCGCTCCGGAATCCGCGGCGTGGCCCAGGGCAGCGCCGATCACCGCGCCGGCCGGCCCCGCCATGAAGAAACCGGCCGTGCTGCCGATCACCTTACCCCAATAACCCATTGGCCGACGCTACCACGCCGGCCGATCGCGCCGCAAAGCACGAACGCGTATCCGTTCAGCTGCCCGCCGAGAAGGGATCAGCCGGGGAACGGCCAGTCAGGGAGGGATCAGCCAGGGAGGGGTCAGCCAGCCGCGTATCCTGGCCCAGCATCGGATCGGCGATCGCATCCTCCAGGCTGCGGGCACCCTTCCACTGGTCGGCAGGACGAGATGCCTCGCCGCGGCCGATCTGGTCGATACCCCAGTAGACCTCCAGCCGGTACCCGTCCGGATCGCGGAACTCCACCGCGATCTGCACGCCGGCGCGGCGCCGCCCGTCGAAATCGATCGGTACATTGTGTGCGCGCAGATGGGCGCGGGCGCGGAAAACGTCATCCAGCGTGGGAACCTCAAACGCCATGTGATGCATCCCGGCACCGGGCGGGCAGGTCCCGGTCGCCTTGAACAGCGCCACCCCGTGATGGTCCCGGTTCAACCGCAGAAACACCGCCCCGCTCGGCTGCATCTCCTCGGGGTAGACATCCGACACCTCGAACCCCAGTACCTCGGTATAGAAGCGCCGCGACCGGTCGATATCGGCCACATGCAGCGCGACATGGCCGATCTTGGTCATCGTGAAGGGTGGGTGGGGTGACATGTCTGACATGGGTGCTTCCTCCTCTGCGAGAGCCTGCGGCTTCTTTTGGCCGGCCGCGCCGTATCCGGTCATGGAACGTCGGGTCCGCGTCGATTGGATACGCCCGGCCAACGGCGACATATCGTCCATCGGCGATGCGCGATATAAGCCTGACGGAAAGTTTGACGGAGAGCCAGGATGAACGCCATCACCGATCTGCGTCCCCAGGCCGGCGAGCAGGAGCGGCGGCGTATCCGCTCCGGTGCCTTCACCGGGCCCACCGCCGGGCTGGCGCCGGGCAACGTGCAGGCCAATCTGGTGATCCTGCCCAAGGCCCTGGCACACGATTTCCTGCGCTTCGCCCAGGCCAACCCTAAGCCGTGTCCGGTCCTGGCGGTCTCCGAGGCAGGGGATCCCGGCTTTCCCACGCTGGGCGCCGATCTGGACGTTCGCACCGACATCCCGCGCTATCGCGTCTGGCGGAACGGCGAACTTGTATCGGAGCCCACCGATGTGCGGGATGTCTGGCGCGAGGACCTGGTCAGCTTCGCCATCGGCTGCTCCTTCTCCTTCGAAGAGGCGCTGGTCGAGGATGGGATCGAAGTCCGTCATATCGCCTGCGGCAGCAATGTGCCGATGTATCGCACCACTATCCCCTGCGTGCCGGCCGGCGTCTTCCACGGTCCTCTGGTCGTTTCCATGCGGCCGCTGAAGCCGAAGGATGCGATCCGCGCGGTACAGATCACCTCCCGCTTTCCGTCGGTGCACGGCGCGCCGGTGCATCTGGGGTTGCCCGAAATGATCGGCATCGCCGACATCGCCAAGCCGGACTACGGCGACGCGGTACCGATCGCGGCGGACGAGTTGCCGGTGTTCTGGGCCTGCGGCGTCACGCCTCAGGCGGTCATCGCCCAGGCCAAGCCGGCGTTCTGCATTACCCACGCGCCCGGCTGCATGCTGATCACCGACCTGCGGAACACCAGCCTGTCGGCCCTCTGACCGATGCGGCGCCGTCCCGATCCGGGCCGGCGCATCCCGGCTCTGGTCCGGGTCGTGCCGCCATCGGTGTCATCATGAGCCTGTGCGCCCAATGACCAGCCGGATCGCAGTGATCGATCGGATCGAAGCCATCATTCACCGCGATGTCGGCCGCGGCATGCAGCCGGTCTTTGCCGCCGCTCGGGGCGGCTTGCACGCAGCCGCATCGGCGCTGGCGCGGGAACGGGCACCGCGGATCGGCCTGCTGACAGGTTTCTTCGTCCCAGGCGGCACGCCGCCCGCCGCCGAGACCGACGGACCGGCCGCCGCCGCGCTGCTGGCTCGCGCCTTCCGTGACGCCGGGCTGACCTGCCGGGTGGCCACGGACACGGTCTGCGCGGCGGCCACCCGAGCGGCGCTGGCCGGGGCAGGGGTGGCGGAGGTGGCGGTGGACGCCGCACCGCCGGGCCTTGCAGTCGATGGCATCATCGATGCCTGGCGGCGCGACGGCGTCACCTGGGCGCTGGCGATCGAACGCTGTGGTCCCGCCGCCGATGGACGTCCACGCAACATGCGGGGACTGGATATCAGCGACCACACCGCGGCACTGGATCGCCTGTTCACCGCAGGGCCATGGCACACCATCGCGATCGGCGACGGCGGCAATGAGATCGGCATGGGCAGCCTGCCGCGCAGCCTGGTCGGGCAGCATATCCCATTCGGCGATCGCATCGCCTGTGTCGTGCCGGCAGATCACCTGATCGCGGCCGGCGTGTCGCACTGGGGCGCCTATGCGCTGGCAGCGGCGCTGTCGATGCTGCGGCCGGATTGGGCCGGCCATCTGCGGGTGTGCCTCGACCCCGCTCTGGACCGTGTGGTGCTGGCGGCGATGGTGCGGGATGGCCCGGCGGTGGACGGCGTCACCGGCCGGCGGGGAGCGACCATCGATGCGATGCCGCTGGATGACCACCACGTGGTGTTGCAGGAGATCGTGGGTTGTCTTCCCTGACGGCCGGCGCGGGGCGCGAGCCGCGCTCTCGACGATGAAGCTGCCGGACGGCCTCGTCAGTCGCGTCATCGGGGGCGGCCTGGATGACGAGATCACGATCGGTGCCCACGATCTGCCGCGGTGGCGGCGATCTATTCCATCGCCAGCCGATCCCTGATCGCCTTCAGCTCCGCCTTCCGCGCATCGCTCACTGTGGGATAGGACATTTTCAGCCGTTCCAGCGTCTTCACGATCACATGGGAAATGATCAGCCGAGCGTCGTGCTTGCTGTCGGCCGGGACGATGTACCAGGGGGCATCGTGCGAACTGGTCTCGCTCAGGCACTGCTCATAGGCATGCATGTAAGCGTTCCAGTATTGCCGCTCCTCAATATCGCCCATGCTGAACTTCCAGTTCTTTTCCGGCTCATCGATACGGGCAAGAAACCGCCTCCGCTGCTCATCCTTCGACAGATGCAGGAAGAACTTCACGATCCGGGTGCCGTTCGCCGACAGGTGGCGTTCCAGGTCGCGGATCGAGCGGTAGCGGCTTTCCCACAGCGCCGCGTCCTTTGCCGGGCGATCGGCCAGGCCTTCGGCGTCCAACAGGTCGCTGTGCACACGGGTGATCAGCACTTCCTCGTAATAGGAGCGGTTGAAGATGCCGATCCGGCCGCGTTCCGGCAGGTTGCGCGTTGTCCGCCACAGGAAGTCGTGCCGCAGCTCTTCCGCGCTGGGGTGCTTGAAGCTGAACACCTGGCAGCCCTGCGGGTTCACGCCCGACATCACATGCGCGATCGCCCCGTCCTTGCCGGCAGCGTCCATCGCCTGAAAGATCACCAACAGGGCGTGGCGATCGGACGCGTACAGCAGCCGTTGCAGTTCACTCAGCCGTTCGACATGCATCTGCAGCAGCTTCTTGTAAGCCGCCTTCGAACCGGCCAGCGCCTCGCCGCGCGTCGGCCATTCCCGCAGGTCGATTGCGGTCCTTTCCGCGACGCGATAGGTCGCCGTCTTGATCTTCATCTCCAACCCTCCTGGCCAGCAGGCAAGAACGCGGCCAATCGTCCTGACCAACAACAGGGCCAATAATCGGGGATGGCAGTCAACGCGGCCGGGATTATGATGCAAGCCCCTTTGCACACCATGGCTCGGATTCCAGATGTCTGCGGTCACCAGCGGCCCGTCCGACGATACGCGGCTCGAGGACGCCATGCGCGCCATGGAGGCAGCCGATATCGGCGCCTGGCACTGGGATATTGGCGGCGGCTTCGTGCGGCTGTCCACCCGCGCTGCGGCGATGCTGGGTGTCGCCGACATGGCGGATGGGCGGATGCCGATCGGCGCGTTTCTGGACCGGCTGCATCCGGACAGCCGCCAGCCGGTGCAGGACATCGCCGTGCATCCCGGTGCGTTCGACTTGAACCTGCATACCACCCGCAACCAGAGCACGGGCAATCGGGGCACGGGCAATCGGGGCACGGGCAGCCAGGCGACTTCCGGATCACGCTGCCTGCGTTTGCGCGGCCGCGCCGTGGCGGCGCCGGGCGCGGACTCCGAGCGGTCCGCCACGGCGGATGGCATCCTGACGGATCTTCCTGTCGGCCCCACCGCCGAGGAAGTGAACCGCCGCCTGGCCGCCATCGTCACGTCCTCGGATGACGCGATCATCGCGGAGACGCTGGACGGCACCATCACCGACTGGAATCGCGGTGCCGAAGGCATCTTCGGCTATGCCTCTGCCGAGATCATCGGCCGCCCGATGGCGATTCTGTTGCCGGACGGCCAGACCGATGACGCCCGGAACATCCTGGGCCGCATTGGCCGCGGCGAACGCATCGAACACGAGCTGACTCGCCGCCGGCGGAAGGATGGCGCGGTCATCGACGTATCGCTGACCATCTCGCCACTGTGGAATGCCGCCGGCGCGCTGGCCGGCGTGTCCACCGTCGCCCGCGACGTGACCGCCGCCCGGCGGGCGCAAATCGCGCTGGAGCAGCGGGAAGCCCATCTACGCTCGGTCCTGGATACCGTGCCCGACGCCATGATCGTCATCGATAGCGTGGGCCATATCCAGTCCTTCAGCGCCGCCGCCGAGCGCCTGTTCGGCTATGCCGAGGCAGAGCTGGTGGGCCGCAATGTGTCCGTCCTGATGCCGTCGCCCTACCGTGAACAACATGACGGCTATATCGAGCGTTACCTGCGCACCGAGGAGAAGCGGATCATCGGCATCGGCCGCGTCGTCGTCGGCCTGCGCCGCGACGGCTCCACCTTTCCGCTGGAACTGTCGGTGGGTGAGATGCAATCCGGCGGCGCCCGTTCCTTCACCGGGTTCATCCGTGACCTGACGGAGCGGCAGGAAACCCAGCGGCGGCTGCAGGACCTGCAAACAGAGCTGATCCATATGGGGCGGTTCACCGCGATGGGCGAGATGGCCTCGACCTTGGCGCATGAGCTGAATCAGCCGCTGACTGCCGTCGCCAGCTACCTGAATGGCTGCCGCCGCCTGCTGGACGGCAAGACGGAGCCCGAGTCGGTGATGGTCCGCGAGGCGATCGAGCGCGCCGCCGACCAGGCGCTGAGGGCCGGCCAGATCATCCGCCGCATGCGTCAGTTCGTCTCCCGCGGGGAAAGCGAGCGCCAGGTGGAGGGCTTGAGCAAGCTGATCGAGGAGGCCAGCGCGCTGGCCCTGGTCGGTATCCGGGAGACCGGCGTGCGCGTGCGCTACGACCTCGATCGGCGGGCGCGCTTCGTTGTCGTCGACAAGGTGCAGATCCAGCAGGTCATCCTGAACCTGATGCGCAACGCGATCGAGGCGATGCAGGAAACCGAGAGGCGTGAACTGCTGGTTGCGACGAGCGTGCGGCCGGGGGAGATGGTGGAGATCAGCGTTACCGATACGGGGCCGGGCATCGCGCCGGAGGTGGCGCATCGGCTGTTCCAACCCTTCGTCACCACCAAGCCGCACGGCATGGGCGTCGGCCTGTCGATCTCGCGCACCATCGTGGAGGCGCATGGCGGGCGGCTATGGGTCGAGCCGAACCCCGAGGGGGGCACGATCTTCCGGCTGACGGTGAAGGCGATCGGCGCGAACGAACTGACCGAAGGGGCGGAGGCAGAAGGGGACGCGGCGCATGGCGCATGATGCGGTGGTGCATCTGATCGATGACGACGACGCGGTCCGCCAGTCATTGGCCTTCATGCTGACGGCCTCGGGCTATGCGGTGCGCGTCTACGAATCGGCCCAGGTCTTTCTGGACGCGGTGCCGACCCTGCAGCCCGGCTGCATCGTCACCGATGTCCGCATGCCGGGGATCGACGGGCTGGAATTGCAGCAGCGGCTGAAGGCGCTGGACGTGGAGATGCCGGTGATCGTCATCACCGGCCACGCCGACGTGCCGCTGGCGGTCCAGGCGATGAAGGCCGGCGCCGTCGATTTCATCGAAAAGCCGTTCGGTGACGAAACGCTGCTGACCGCGATCCGCGTCGCCGTTTCCCGCCAGGCCGTCGACAGTGCCCGCGCACAGGAAGTCGCGGCGATCAAGGCGCGCCTGGCCACGCTGTCACCGCGTGAGGTGGAGGTGCTGGAGGGCCTTGTGCAGGGTCATGCCAACAAGACCATCGCCTACGACCTGCAGATCAGCGCCCGCACGGTGGAGGTGCATCGCGCCAATGTGATGACCAAGATGGGTGCCGCCACCCTGTCCGATCTGCTGCGCATGGTCTTCGTCGCCCGCGCCGGCGAGGCGCCGGCCTGAGGGCCGGGGGAGACGCCGCGGCCCTCAATTCCTGATCCGGCGCGGTCGCGGCCGCGGCGGCGCTGGCCAGGGCAATGCCCCTCAACGGCGATGCCACGAAGGGCAGTCCCAGACAGCGTGATGACGGGGCAAGGTGATGACGGGGCAAGATGATGACGGGCAGGGGCGCCCTGGTCGCGGACGGGGTTGCGCCAGATCAAACCGCTATCGATCTTACGCACCTAGTCTGGGCACGATCGCCGAGCATTCTCTGCCTTGGCGCCCGGAGTCATTGCATGCCAGGTCACCACCAGCGCGTCTTGATCGTCGACGACGACAAGGCGGTGCGGGAGGCGCTGGAATTCGCGCTGCGCCTGCAGGGGTTTTGCGTCCGCGTCTACAGCGGTGGCCAGGAGCTGCTGGCCGGCGGCGATCTGGACACGGCCGGCTGCGTGATCGTCGATGACAGGATGCCGGACATGGATGGCTTGGAGCTGATCGATCAATTGCGGCGGCGTGCCATTCCGGTCCCGGCCATCCTGATGACCAGCCACGTCACCGATCGGCTGCAGGCACAGGCCGCGGTGGCCGGCGTGCAGGTGGTGCTGGAAAAACCGTTCCTGGAGAATGCGCTGGCAGCCTCGATCCAGACGATCCTGGGCGCGCCGGACTGCCTGCCGGGTACGTAGAATCCCGTAGGAGATAACCGAATATCGGCACGGCAGGAGGCGGATTACACCCTGTTCACCGACTTACGCCTGTGAACCGGAGCCCCCGATGTCCATCACCCTTACCCATCATGGCGACAACCGTTTCACCGCAGTCCAGGCCGGGCTGGCCCAAACAGGAATCGCCCAAACAGGAATCGCCCAGGCGGGGGTTTCCCCGACCGGGTGGGCGATGGACGCGTTTCCCGATCAGGGTGTCGCGGGCGGCACTATTCATTTCGTCGCCGACCAGGAAATCTACGCCGAGGGCGACGCCGCCAACACCTTCTTCAAGGTCGTGCGTGGCGTGGTCCGCACCTGCAAGTTCCTCAGCGACGGCCGCCGCCAGATCGATGCGTTCTACGGCGAGGGCGAGATCTTCGGCTTCGAGGCCGGCGCCGAGCATCGGTTGTCCGCCGAGGCAGTGTCCGACTGCGTCCTGATCCCCTATCGCCGCCGCGGCTTCGAGATGTTGGCCGGCCGCGACGAGCGCGTCGCCGGCCAGATGTTCTCCTATGTGATGCGCTGCCTGGAACGGTCGCAGGACCATTCCCTGCTGCTGGGCCGCCGCAGTGCGGCGCAGAAGCTGGCCGCCTTCCTGCTGGAAATGGCCGCCCGTGCCCCGGGCGGCGCCTTCATCGATCTGGCGATGACCCGGCAGGACATCGCCGACTACCTGGGTCTGACCATCGAGACGGTCTCCCGCACCCTGTCCCAGTTCGAGCGCGAAGGCGTGATCCGTCTCGCCGGCGCTCGGCGGGTCACCCTGACCGACATGGATGAGCTGCGGGCCCTCAATTCCTGATCCGGCGCGATCGCGGAAGGCAGACAGATGGGTGCGAGCTCCCAGGCGGCCGCGCGCCGGCCCGCGGCGGCGCTGGCGGCCAAGTACGGCGCCAATGTGCCGCGCTACACCAGCTATCCGACCGCGCCGCATTTCCATCAAGGCATCGGCGAGGCCGAGTATCGGCAATGGCTCACCACGATAGATCCGGTGCGTCCCGTCTCCTTATACGTGCATGTGCCGTTCTGCCGCACGCTATGCTGGTATTGCGGATGCCATACCCAGGTGGCCCGTCAACGCGCGCCAGTCGCCGCCTATGTGGAGACTCTGCTGCAGGAGATCGCGCTGACGCGGGAGGCACTCAGGGCCGGGCGGGTGGACAGGCTGGCGGCCTCGGCTTTGCACCTGGGCGGCGGCACGCCGAACATTCTGGCGGCGGACGACCTGGACCGCATCTTCGCCGCGCTGCGCGACGTGGCGGTCTTCACCCCGGATGCCGAGGTCGCCGCGGAGATCGATCCGCGTGAGCTGACGCCCGACTTCGTGACGGCGGCGCGGCGCAATGGCCTGAACCGCGCCAGTGTCGGTGTGCAGGATATTGAGGGAGCGGTACAGGCCGCCATCAACCGCGAACAGCCCTGGGCGGTGACCGAGGCCGCGATACGCATGCTGCGTGATGCCGGCGTGCCGTCGGTCAATGTCGACCTGTTGTACGGATTGCCCTATCAGACGGTCGATTCGGTGCGGGAAACCCTGGCGCGGATGATCGCCCTGCGGCCCGACCGGATCGCCCTGTTCGGTTACGCTCACGTGCCGTGGATGAAGCCGGCGCAGAAGCTGTTGCCGCAGGATGCGCTGCCGGACACCGAGGCGCGTCATGCGCAGCAGACCGCGGCCGCCGGCATGCTGCGGGCGGCTGGTTACCAGCGCATCGGCCTGGACCATTTCGCCCGGCCGGGCGATGCGATGGCCCGTGCCGTGGCGGCCGGCACCGTGCACCGGAACTTCCAGGGCTACACCACGGATGCGGCGGATACGCTGATCGGCTTCGGCGCCTCCTCAATCGGCCGGCTGCCGGGCGGCTATGTGCAGAACCTGTCCAATGTCGCCGGGTGGCGCGCCGCCATTGACGCCGGACGGCTGCCGGTGGCGCGTGGCATTGCGCTGACCGGCGACGACCGCCTGCGCGGCGCGATCATCGAGCAGCTGATGTGCGGCTTCCGCGTCGACCTGGGCAGGTACGCCGACCATCCCGATCTGGCGGGCGATCATCTGCGGACCGAGCTGAGCCGGTTGCAACCCTTCATCGATGATGCGCTGCTGGAACGGGACGGCATGTCCCTGTCGGTCACCGAGGCCGGACGCCCGTTTGTCCGCTCGATCGCCGCCGTGTTCGACAGCTACCTGGGGAAATCCGCCGCGCGCCACAGCGCGGGCGTGTAGAAACGCTCAGCCCTCGCCGCGGTGTCGGCGTATCTGGGGTGCCGCGGGTCGGCGTGTCCTGTGGTCGCGCTGGCGGAAGCCTGCCATGGGTACGCCCGAGAACGCCGAAGCGCATCGCGCGGCTGGGGCGTGACGCATGCCGGCTCTTGCTTGCGGATGAAAATCCCGGCCTTCGCCCCGCTTCGTCAGGCGAAGCGCAGGGCTTCGGGGCGTTTGATTTCGACCTCCACGAAGGCCATCGGTTGGTCACCTCCGTTCATGACGTCGTGCTCCACACCGGCGGGCCGATGATAGGCCTGGCCGGCCTTCAGCGGCACGTCGGTGACCGAGCTGCCGTTGTCGACGCGCATGATCGCGTCGGTCAGCATGACGATGACGTACGGCCAGCCATGGATGTGCTGTCCGGTGACGGCGCCCGGCGGGAAATCCCAGCGCGTGATCCGCACCTCCTCGTCATCCTGCTGCACGGTGGGGACGGCGGGGATGGTGCATGCGAAGGCCACGAGGCGCGCTCCCGTCTGCTGGTTCGGACATTTGTATAAACCGGCGGCGCCTGGGCTGGAACGTCCGGCACCGGCTCCGGAGGCATGACGATAGACAGTATTGATAGAAACGAAAAAGGCGGGGAACCGGTCCCCGCCTTTGTGAGACAACGCTGATCGGCGATCAGTTGTTGTTGCGATTGCCCAGTAGCTGCAGCAGCAGCATGAACAGGTTGATGAAGTTCAGGTACAGGCTCAGCGCATCGTAGACGCTGCGCTTCGCCGCGCCGTCGGTGCCCATCGCATAGGCGAACTGTACGTAGTCGGCCTTGATGCGTTGCGTGTCATAGGCGGTCAGCCCAGTGAAGACCACGACACCGATGATGCTGATCGCGAACTGCAGGCCGGAGCTGTGCAGGAACAGATTCACCAGGCTGGCGATGATGATGCCGATCAGGCCCATCATCATGAACCCGCCCATCTTCGTCAGGTCGGTCTTCGTCGTGTAGCCGAACAGGCTGGTGGCCGCGAAGGTGCCGGCAGTGATGAAGAAGACGCGGACGATCGATTCACTGGTGTAGACCAGGAAGATGTTGGTCAGGCTGGCGCCCATGGCCGCGCAGAACACCCAGAACAGGGTCTGCGCCGCGCTTGTCGACAGTTTGTTGACCCCCAGCGACAGCACCAGCACGAAGGCCAGCGGCGCGAACATCGCGATCATCGCCAGCGCGGTCGGCTGATGGGTATAGCCGAACGGTGTCTGCACCAGCGGGTAGAACGCATTGATCAGACTGGTGTTGGCGATCACGTAGGCGACCACGCCGGTCAGCAGCAGGCCGGACGCCATCCAGTTGTACACGCGCAGCATGTAAGCCCGAAGACCGGCGTCAAGTACGGCGGCCGTCGTGGCGGCGGATGCCCTTGGATAGGCCCGGAAATCCGGACTATAAGCCATGTTTCCCTGTTCCTTTCGAGCGGGTGCTCAGGTTCAGTATACTCGATCGTCCCGGTGGCGCGAAGACGGCATTGGGGTTTTTCCCCATCGACGTTGTTCCCCCACGGGTCGGACCGCTCAGTGCTCCGTCAGCGGGCCGGACGGACGAATGTCGAGCGCTACTCATTCCTCAGGAGTGGCGCCGGCCTGGCCCGCAACGACGCTGCTGTTCCAGCATAGCCGAACAGCAACATGATTGCGATGGCTCCCGCAAGCACCGACATAAGGGCGCCGGGCAGGAAAAGCCAGTGCGTGTGCAAAATGTAATTCATGACGCCGTAGCTCGCCGCCGTCCCGATCAGGGCGGCGATGCTTCCGGCAACCAGGCCCAGCACGCCGAACTCGGCCAGCCAGGCGATCCGAAGCTGCCGGCGCGTGGCGCCCAGCGTCTTCAGGATCACCGCCTCCCGCACCCGGCGGCGCTGGCCGGCGGCGATCGCGCTGACCAGCACCAGGGCCCCGGCCACCAAGGTCAGCGCCCCCGTGGCGGTCAACGCCGCGGCGATCTGGCCCAGCAGGCCCGCAATCGCCGACAGCACGTCCTCGACCCGGATACCGGTGACATTCGGCAAGGCATCGGTTACCAGGCGCAACAGCCTGCCCTGTTCGGCCGGATCGACACGGACGGTGGCGATATGGGTGTGCGGTGCATGCGATAGCAAGCCCGGGCTGGCGACCATGAAGAAATTGATACCCAGCGATTGCCACTGAATGTCACGCAGATTGGCGACTGTCAGGTCCAGGTCGCGCCCCAGCACGTTCACCCGGATCACGTCCCCGATCCCGACATGCCAGCCCTTGGCGATGGCGGCATCCAGCGACACCAGCGGCTTTCCGTCGTAGTCGGCCGGCCACCACGATCCGGCGGTGATGCGCGACCCTTCCGGCGGTTCCGCGGCATAGGTCAGACCTCGATCGCCGCGTAGCGCCCAGGCGGTGTCGGGCGTGGTCACCGCGTCCTGCGCCGGCACGCCCTTCACCGCGACGATGCGCGCGCGCAGGGACGGCACCTGCTTCAGCGCGGTCACGCCGGGCTGCGACCGCACCAGTGATTCAAACCGCGCCAGCTGGTCGTTCTGGATGTCGATAAAGAAGAAGCTGGGCGCATTGGCCGGGATTTGCGCCTGGATCTGCCGCTGCATGTTGCCCTGGATCAGCGCCACCGCAGCCAGGGTGGACAGGCCGAGGCCCGCTGACAGCAGCACCAGCGGCGTCGGCGCGCCAGGGCGATGCAGGTTGGCGAGTCCCACCCGCACCGCCGGCCAGCGGACCGGCGGCAGCCGTCGCGCCGCGGCCATCAGCAGCAGTCCGCCGCCCTGGAACAGGGCCAGCGTGGCTCCAGCGGCGATACAGAAATAGAGCGCCAGCCGCCTGTCGGCGGCGGTGGCGATGGTCACCGCGACCAGCGTCCCCACCAGCACGACATTCAGCAGGACCACCGGCAGCGACGGCCGGGTCCGCTCCGGCAGCAGCGCATCCCGGAACAGCGCGCCGCCCGGAATCCGCGCCGCGCGCGCCAACGGCCACAGCGCGAAGCTCAGCGCGATCAGCACCCCGTACGCCACCGCCAGCAGCAGCGGTTCCGGATACAGCCCGGCGCGGGGCGGCACTGGCAGCAGGCCGGACAGCAGGGAACCCGCCAGCCAGGGCAGCGCCGCGCCCAGCACCAGGCCGGCCAGAATGCCGACGAGTGCCAAGGTCATCACCTGGATCAGGCAGGTGGCGAACACCAGCCGGGCGGTGGCGCCAAGACAGCGGAGGGTTGCGATGGTGGGGGTCCGGGCGTCCAGCCAGGCTCGCACGCCGTTGGCGACTCCGATGCCGCCGACCAGCAGCGAGGTCAGTCCGACCAGCGTCAGGAACAGCGCGATTTGATCGATGAAGCGGCCAACGCCGGGGGCCGCCTCGGCCGTGGTGCGCAGCCGCCAGGGCTGGTTGGGAAACGCCGTCCTAATCGCGTCAGGCAGGCCGGCGGCATCCGGCACGGTGATACGAAGCTGGTAGCGCAGCATGGCGCCCGGCACGACCAGCCCGGTCCGCGGCAACGCCGCCGCGGCGATCAGCACGCGGGCCCCGAAGAAGGACGTCGCCGCCACCCGGTCTGGCTCCGCGATCAGGGCGCCGGCGACACGGAAGGTCTCGGTGCCGATACGCGCGGGATCGCCAGGCTTCAGGCCCAGCCGGTCCAGCACCACCGGATCGGCCAGCAGGCCGAAGCGTCCGTCGCGTTCCGCCAGCGCCGCGGCCAGGTCCTGTGGCGGATCGGTTCGCACGGCTCCAACCAGCGGCCACGCGCCGTCGACCGCTTTCAGCTCAATCAGTTGCCGCTCACCGGACGGGGCGACGAGCAGGGAGCGCATCTGCACGACGTCCGATGTCGTCGCCCCGCGGTCGTGCAGCCAGCCGCGCAGGGTGTCGGGCAGCGGCTGATTGCCGCCTTCGATGTCCAGGTCGCCGCCGAGCAGGGCGCGCCCGTCCGCCGCAAGCCCGGCATCCACTGCCGCGCGCAGGCTGCCGACCGCGGTGATGACGCCGACCCCCAGCGCCAGGCACAGCAGTACCACCCACAGCCCCCGCACCCCACCGCGCAGGTCCCGCCGGGCGAGGGTGAAGGCCAGGCGGAGAAGGGACGGGTTCATGGGCCGCATCCTGACCGAGGGGGTGACGCGGCGGCAACAGGCCGCCAGGGCGTGGTAGACCAGGACGTGGTGGATCGACCCCATTTTTGTGGCCCGACATGTCTCGATCCCGGGACGGCAGTGACCGGCAGCACCGGCCATGGATATTGCTATCGGCCGCGGATGGCGTAGCCCTCAAACCACGACCGCCGTGTCCACCTGCCCGTCCGACAGGTGCACCTGCCGGTCGCAGCGCGCGGCCAGGTCCCGGTCATGCGTGATCAGCAGCAGCGTCGTGCCGTGCCGGCGGCGCAGCGCGAACAGCAGGTCGATCACCGCCGCACCCGTTGCATGATCCAGATTGCCGGTCGGCTCGTCTGCCAGAAGCAAGGCCGGCGCCGGAGCAAAGGCGCGGGCCAGGGCGACGCGCTGCTGTTCGCCGCCCGACAGCTGGCCAGGCAGGTGGGTCAGCCGGTGACTCAGCCCGACCGCCTCCAGCGCCGCGCGTGCCCGCGCGGCGGCATCGCGCACGCCAACGAGTTCCAGCGGCACGCAGACATTCTCCAGTGCCGTCATCGTCGGGATCAGGTGAAACGCCTGGAACACGATGCCGACCCGTCGCCGGCGCAGCGCCGCCAGTGCGTCCTCACTCAGCCCGGTGACCTCCTGCCCGTCCAGCACCACGCTGCCGGAACTGGCGCGTTCCAGCCCCGCCAGGACCATCAGCAGGCTGGTCTTGCCGGATCCGGAGGGTCCGATCAGTCCCACCGCCTCGCCGCGGCCGAGCTCCAGGTCGATGCCGCGCAATATGTTGACCGGCCCGGCGGCCGACGGCACGGTCAGGGTGAGGCCCTTGACCCGTACCAGCGGGTCGGTGGCAGGCGGAGCAGGCGGAATGGCATCCATCGGCGCGATATATCGGGCTCTGGAGGACGTTCGGAAGGCCATGTCTCCGCTCTTGCTGATTATGTCCTTGTTAACCAGCGCCGCCACACAACCCGCGAGCGCTGCCGATTCGCCCAGGGACACGCGCAAGGATGCGCCGGCCGGCCCGGCGGGAGCGGTCCCTCGCGAAGCCAGGTTGCGCCTGCTGGTGTTCGGCGATTCCCTTTCCGCCGGCTACGGCCTGGCCCATCCGGACGGATTCGAGGCACAGCTGCAGGCCGCATTGAAGGCCGCCGGCCATGACGTCACGATCGTCGACGGCGCGGTGTCCGGCGATACCTCCGCCGGCGGCCGCGCCAGGCTGGACTGGGTGCTGGCCGACGGGGTGAATGCGGCGATCGTCGAGTTCGGCGGCAATGACGGCCTGCGCGGGGTCGATCCCAAGGAACTGGAGGCCAATCTGTCCGCCATCCTGGACATGCTGGCCGCTCGGCATATCCCGGTACTCCTGACCGGCATGTATCCGCCGCCCAATCTGGGCCCTGACTACAGCGAGGCATTCCATGCGGTCTATGAGCGTCTCGGCCAGCGACAGGGCGTGCTGTATGATCCGTTCTTCCTGGACGGCGTGGCGGCGATCCCGTCGCTCAATCAGGCGGACGGGATGCACCCGAACCCGGAAGGCGTGAAGCGGATCGTTGCCCGACTCCTGCCGCTCGTGGAAAAACTCCTCGCGGAAGCGAGAACATCGTGAGGGCCCGCGCATGAGACTCTTCGTTGCCCTCGACCTGCCCTGGGAGCTTCGGCAGCGCATCGCCACCCTGGCCGGCGCCGGCATCCCCGGTGCTCGCTGGGTACCGCCGGAGAACTACCATGTCACCCTGCGCTTCATCGGTGAGACCCCGGGCCACCGCGCCGAGGAAATCGACGTGGCCCTTGCCGGGCTGCGCGCCCGCGGTTTCTCCCTGACCCTGGCGGGCCTGGGCACCTTTACGCGCGGCGGACGCAGCACCGCGCTATGGGTGGGAGTGGAGCGCAATCCGCAGCTCGATCACCTGCAGACCAAGATCGAGACGGCGCTGCAGCGCATCGGCCTCGAACCCGAACGCCGCCGCTTCCAACCCCATCTCACTCTCGCTCGGCTCGATAATGTCGCCGAGGGCAAGCTGGTCTCCTTCGTCCAGGCGCACAACCTGTTCCGGGCCGATCCCGTCCCGGTGGAGCATTTCACCCTGTTCAGCTCACAACTGGGCAAGGAAGCCTCGGTCTACACCGCCGAGGTCGAATACGCCCTGGCCTGACCGGAGCCGATCATCCGCCCCTGTGATCTTGGGGCGGCTTGACCTTCGGGTCGGAGCCTGTATCAGCCTGCCGCCCATGCCCGACGCCGTGGCCACGCTCCCCGACCAGCGCGACAGCAGGCCGCTTCGCACCCCCGTGCTGAGCGTCATCGTGCCCTGCTACAATGAGCGGCCGAATGTCGCACCGATGATCGACAAACTGCGCTCGGCGCTTTCCGGCATCGATTGGGAAGTCATCTACGTCGACGACAACAGCCCCGACGGCACCGCCGCCGCGGTGCGGGCGATCGCCCGACAAGACCCGCGCGTGCGCTGTATCCGGCGTGTCGGACGGCGTGGTCTGGCCTCGGCGGTGATCGAAGGGGCGCTGTCCTCCTCCGCCGATTACGTTGCGGTGATCGACGGCGACCTGCAGCACGATGAGACCCGGCTGCCGGTCATGCTGCACACGCTGCGCGAGGGGAACTGTGACCTGGTGGTGGCCAGTCGGCATATCGCAGGCGGCGACAATGCCGGTCTGGCCAATGCCTGGCGGCATGCCCTGTCCGATGGCGGCATCAGATTGGCGCAGACCTTCCTGCCGGTGCGCCTGACCGATCCGATGAGCGGTTTTTTCATGCTGCCGCGCACACTGTTCGAGGACCTGGCAAAAGGCCTGAACGGGCAGGGGTTCAAGATCCTGCTGGACCTCGTGCTGACCAGCCCGAAGCCGTTGCGGGTGACGGAAATTCCCGCCGGCTTCCGCGAACGGGTTGCCGGGGAGTCCAAATTGGATGCGCTGGTGATGGTCCAGTTCGCCGGCCTGCTGCTGGACAAGCTGTTCGGCGGCATGCTGCCGCTGCGCTTCTTCTCCTTCGCGCTGGTCGGCGCGCTGGGCGTGGTGGTGCACATGGCGGTGCTGGTGCTGCTGCGGCTGGGCGCGCCACTCAGCTTCGAGGCGGCGCAGACCGTCGCCACGATCGCTGCCATGGCGTTCAACTTCCAGCTCAACAACGCCATCACCTATGCCGACCGGAAATTGAAGGGTCCGCGGCTATGGCGCGGGCTTCTGCTGTTCATGGTGGTGTGTGGTTTCGGCGCCATCGCCAATATTGGCATCGCCCAGGCGCTATATGAGCAGCACACCGTGTGGACCGCCGCCGGCGCCGTCGGTGCGGTGATCGGCGTGGTGTGGAATTACGCGGTCTCCGCCACGCTGGTCTGGCGCGCCCGGTGACGATCCACGCCTCCTTCGGATGAGCGCGCGGTGATGGGGGTTGCCGCCATCATGGCGGCGGCGACGCTGATCCGGCTGGCCGTCGCCGCCGTGGTGCCACTGTCGGCGGACGAGGCATACTACTGGGTCTGGTCCCGGGCCTTGGCCGGAGGGTATTTCGACCATCCGCCGATGGTCGCGCTGTGGATCAGGACAGGCACGGGCCTGATCGGCGCAACACCGTTGGGTGTGCGGCTGCTGGGGCCCCTGGCGGCGGCGGTGGCTTCGACGCTGCTGTACGACGCGGGGCGGTGCCTGTTTCCCGGCACCCGGGCAGGCCTGATTGCGACGTCGCTGCTGAACGCGACGCTGGTGGTGGGCGTCGGCTCGATCATCATGACACCCGACTCGCCGCTGCTGGTGTTCTGGACCGCGACGCTTTGGACGATGGCACGATTGCTGGCCACGGGCAGGGGCATCTGGTGGCTGGCGGCGGGCGTGCTCGCCGGGCTCGCCAGCCTGAGCAAATACACCGCACTGTTCCTTTGGGTGGGGATCGGCCTGTGGGCCCTGTTGGTACCGGCCGGTCGTGCCTGGCTGCGGCGCTGGCAGCCCTGGGTCGGAATCGCGATCGGCGCCGCCATGTTCGCGCCGGTCGTGGCGTGGAACGCGGCGCATCAGTGGGCCGGGTTCCTGAAGCAGGGTGGGCGGGTCACCGACTGGCAGCCCGGCCGAGCGGTCGGGTTTTTGGCGGAGTTGGTGGGCAGTCAAGCGGGATTGGTGACGCCCTGGATCTTCATCCTGTGCCTGATCGGGTTGGCGGCGGCGCTGCGCCGCATGCGCCGCGCGGCGAACTGGGCGCTGCTGGCGGCGCTGTCGCTGCCGCCGGTGCTGGTGTTCCTGCAGCACGCGCTGGGCGATCGGGTGCAGGGCAATTGGCCGGCGGTCATCTATCCAGCCCTGTCGCTGGCTGCTGCCGGCTGGTTGACCGCGCGCGGCCGTCGCGACTGGGTCGGTGCCAGCGCGCTGGGCTTCGCGATCACCGCGGCTGTCTATCTGCAGGCAGTGTTTGGGCTTGTCCCACTGCCGCCCCGCCTGGACCCGATCGCCATGCGGCTGCGCGGCTGGGACGTGCTGGCGCGGGATGCCGCGGTCGAGGCGGCGGCCATGCGCGCCAGCTTCGTGGCGGCGGACGGCTATGACACCGATTCCCAGCTCGCCTGGACCCTGTCCGCCACGGTGCCGATGGTCGGCGTCGACCCGCGCTGGGTGCTGTTCGACCTGCGGCGCACCGACATCGCCGGCCGTATCGGCCTGTTGCTGCGCGATGCCCGCCGCGCCGGGCCGCCGGACCCGGCGCTATGGAACCGTGCCGAGAAGCTGGGCGAGATCGACCGGCCCGGCGCCCCGGCGCCGTTCACCGCCTGGCGCGTCGTCGCCGCGCCCTCCCTGGCGGCGGTGCCGTTGCTGCCCCGCCGGCATTGAACCGGTTCTTCCCCAAGCGCGTTTGATCTGCGTTATAATGGTTCAACGCGGAGCTGGCCGAAGGCGGCCGGTCCCGGATATGACCAAACCAGGCACGATCAAGGTCGACACGACCAAACAAGAACGACGTGTCGCGCGTCAGCGACGCGAGGGAGGCGAACCATGAATGCTCCGGTCCAGGCGGACCCGCGCGCCGACGCGCAGTCCGTTCCACTGAGCCAGATCGATGTCAGCGATCCGCACCTGTACCAGGACGATACCTGGCGCCCATGGTTCGAACGCCTGCGGCGGGAAGACCCGGTACATCGCTGCGAAAACGGCATGTACGGCGCCTACTGGTCCGTCACCCGCTACCGCGACATCATGGCGGTGGACACGAATCATGAGGCGTTTTCCTCTGACGCCTACATGGGCGGCATCGTCCTGCGGGACCTGCCGGTGGACAAAAGGCGGCCCAGCTTTATCTCGATGGATCCGCCGAAGCATGACGAGCAGCGCAAGACCGTCTCCCCCATCGTCGCGCCGGGCAACCTGGCCCGCATGGCGGACACGATCCGGGAGCGCACCAACAAAGTGCTGGACTCCTTGCCGCGCGGTGAGACTTTCGATTGGGTAGACCTCGTTGCGGTCGAGCTGACCACGATGATGCTGGCCACGCTGTTCGACTTCCCGTTCGAGGAACGGCGGAAACTCACCTATTGGTCCAACGTCGCCACGGTGAACACGCGTGCCGGCACCGAGGTGGACTCCGAGGAGAAGCGTAACGAGATCCTCGATGTCGCGATGGCCGAATTTCGGGCGCTGTGGGAGGAGCGGGCGAAGCAGGACCCGCGGCCCGACCTGATCTCCATGCTTGCGCACGGAGAGGCGACGCGCGACCTGCCGACCCGCCCGCATGAGTTCATGGGCAACTTGCTGCTGCTGGTCGTCGGCGGCAACGACACCACCCGCAACTCGATGTCCGGCAGCCTGCTGGCGATGAACCAGTTTCCCGACGAGTTCCGAAAGTTGAAGGACAATCCGGGGCTGATTCCCAGCATGGTGCCCGAAGTCATCCGCTGGCAGACCCCGGTGATCCATATGCGCCGCACCGCCACACGCGACGTGGAGCTGGCCGGCAAGACCATCCGCGCGGGTGACAAGGTGGCGATGTGGTACATCTCGGGCAACCGCGATGAGGACGCGATCGAGCGGCCGGATGATTTCATCATCGACCGGCCACGCCCGCGCCAGCATCTGTCGTTCGGGTTCGGTATCCATCGCTGTGTCGGCAATCGCCTGGCCGAGATGCAGCTGATGATCCTGTGGGAAGAGATTCTGCGGCGCGACTGGAAGATGATCGAAGTGATGGGGCCGCCGGTGCGGACCTATTCCAACCTCCTGCGCTCGATCTCCAGCCTGCCTGTGCGCATCCCGGCCTGACGCGGAGGCAGCTCATGGCGATCCCGTATTTCGACGCCATCCCGCACCACGCGATGCGCCAGCCCGATGCGCTGGCCACCCGAGACCTGGCAACCGGGCGGCGCCATAGCTACCGGGTGTTCCACGACCGCATCAATGGGCTGGCGGGGACGTTGCGTGCCCGTTTTGGGATCGCGCGTGGCGACCGCGTGGCGGTGTTGGCGCCGAACGGCACCGATACGTTCGATGTGCAGTTCGCCTGGGCGCCAGGGAAGCGGGCGGCCTGGTGCTGCAGCAGGCATCCGGCATGACGGAAACCAGCCCGAGACCACGGCCGCCACCATCACCGATGGCTGGCTGCGCACCGGCGATGCCGCCCGCGTCGATGACGAAGGTTTCTACTACATCGTCGACCGCTGGATGGACAGGTATATCTCGGGCGGGGAGAACGTCTATCCGGCCGAGGTGGAGAACGTGCTGTACCAGCATGACGCCATCGCCGAGGCCGCCGTGATCGGCGTCAGCGACACACGCTGGGGCGAGGTGGGCCGAGCGGTGGTGGTCGTCAAGAGCGGGAGAACGCTGACCGAGGATGACGTCGTCGCGCATTGCGCCGGCAAACTCGCTCGGTACAAACTGCCTCATTCCGTGGTGTTCACCGAGGCGCTGCCGCGTAACGCGGCGGGCAAGGTGCATAAGCCGACACTGCGGATGCAGCTTGGAGGCGCGTGAGCCATGCCGTTCCCCATCACAGAACACGTCGTCAGGACCAGCCGCCACACCACATTCTATCTGGCGTGCGGGCGGCCGGACGCCACGCCACTGATCTTCCTGCATGGCTGGCCGGAGCTGTCGATCAGCTGGCGCCACCAGTTGCCGGTCTTCGCCGCGCTGGGTTTCTACTGCCTGGCGCCCGACATGCGCGGCTACGGCCGATCCAGCCTCTATACCACGCACCGCGACTATGCGGTGGAGCATATGGTCCGCGACATGCTGGAGCTGCTGGAAGAGGCGGTGCCGCATGACAAGGCGATATGGATCGGCCATGACTGGGGCAGCCCGGTGGCGTGGTCCATTGCCAGCCACCATCCGGCACACTGCCTGGGCGTCGCCAATCTATGCGTGCCCTATATCCCGGATGGATTCGCCGTTGAATCGTTGCTGCCTCTGGTGGACCGCGATATCTACCCGGAAGACCAGTTCCCCGCCGGTCAGTGGGAATACCAACTGTTCTACCGGGAGAATTTTGATGCCGCCCGGTCCGCCTTCGAGGCGAACGTGGACGCGACGGTAAAGGCGCTGTTCCGAAAAGGAAACGCCGCGGCGAAGGGACAGCCGTCACGCACCGCCTTGGTGCGCCGTGATGGCGGCTGGTTCGGCGGCGCCGGCGTGGCGCCGGACGTACCGGCCGATACCGATGTGCTGAGCGAGGCGGATCTGTGCGCCTATGTCGCGTCCCTGAAGCGAAACGGGTTCTTCGGGCCCGATTCCTGGTACATGAACGGGGAGTGGAATCGGGCATACGCGAGCCAGGCGGCGAACGGCGGCAGGCTGGACATGCCGGTACTGTTCCTGCACGGCGCCTTCGACTACACGTGTGAAACGGTGGAGTCCCGGCTGGCGGAACCGATGCGCGCCGCCTGTTCCGACCTGACCGAGGTGGTGGTGCGCTCTGGCCATTGGATGGCGCAGGAGCGGCCGTTGGAGGTCAATGCGGCGCTGGCGAAATGGTTGGCGGTGAAACTGCCGGGAGCATGGTAGGCGCGAAGGTCACGCGCTGTTGCCCCACCGCGCGGCAGCCGTGTCATCTTCCTCTCGAGCGTCGACCCAGGCGCCGGCGCCGCCGGCCAGATCCTCGCGCTTCCAGAACGGTGCCTTGGTCTTCAGCCAGTCGATCAGGAAGGATGTGGCATCCAGCGCTGCCTGCCGATGCGCCGAGGCGGCGATGACCAGCACGATATTGTCCCCGGTCCGCAACGGCCCGACCCGGTGGATCACGGTGACGCCCTTCAATGGCCAGCGCGCCTCTGCCTCCGCGACGATGCGGGCGATCGCACGTTCGGTCATGCCGGGATAGTGCTCCAGCGTCATCCCGGTGACCTGCTCCGCGTGGCCGGAGGCATGGTTCCGCACGGTGCCGATGAAGCAGCCGATGCCGCCGATATCCGGCCGGCCGGCGGTCAGCGCGGCAATCTCCGCGCCAATGTCGAAATCCTCGGTTTGGACCAGGATGCGTGCCATGGCCGCCGCAGGTTACCAGGAGCGTGGGCAGGTTGTCATGCGATAGAGATCCCGCTTGCTCCCGCCGCTGCCAAAAGGCACCTTCGCGGCCATGAGCGCGACCATCCCCGCCCAGCAACCGCAACAAGCGGCCGCAGCCGGCACACCGCTTGCCCCAATGGCCGCCCCATCGGCTCAGCAGGCGGCACAACCCCTGACCGCCAGCGGGGAAACGCCGGAACAGGCGCTGACCCGAGCGCAAGCTGCTGCGCAGGCGAAGCGGCTGAATGAGGCGCTGGGTATCTGCCAGGACGTCCTGGCCACCGCACCTGATCATCCGGCGGCCCTGGCGCTGCAGGGCATTGTCTCGGCCATGGCCGGCGATCCGGAAAAAGGCGTCGTGCTGTTGCGCAAGGCGATCAGTCTGCGGCCGGGCAATGCCTCCTGGTACGCGCATCTCAGCTCGCTATGCCGCATGACCTACCGGATCGAGGAAGGTCTGGCCATGGGCCAGGAAGCGATCCGGCTGGATCCCAACAATGCGGAACACCTGGTCAACCTGTCGTTGATCTTCGTCGATGCCGATGATCGGGAACGGGCGACCGCCTGCCTGCTGCGCGCACTCGGCCTGAAGCATGACCATGCCGACGGCCACCTGGCGATGGCGCAGACCCTGCTGGCCCAGGGTGATTTCGATGCCGGCTGGATGGAATATGAGTGGCGCAACTTGACCGAGGCCGGCAAGGCGACGATGCCGCCGATGACCTCGGCGCCGTGGAACGGCATGCGCATCCCGAACGGGCGGCTGCTGCTGGTCGGCGACCAGGGTTACGGCGATACGATCCAGTTCGCCCGCTATATCCCCATGGTGGTCGATCGCTGCCAGGAGCTGATCCTGGGTTGCAGCGCCGAAATGGGTCCGCTGCTGTCGACCATTCCGGGCGTGACGCAATACTGCCACCGCTGGAACGACGTGCCTGGCCACGCCGCCCATGTCCGGCTGTCCAGCCTGCCGTACCTGTTCCGCACCCGGATGGACACCATTCCGGCCCGGATTCCCTACCTGAAGGCCGATCCCGCCCGCATCGCCCATTGGCGCGAGCGGCTGGACGCGATGCTGCCGCCCGGGTTGAAGCGTATCGGCGTCGCCTGGACCGGCCGCCCCACCCATCCGAACGATCGCCGCCGCTCCATGCCGCTCTCCACTCTGGCGCCGATCGGCCAGGCGGGGCCTGCCGCCTTCGTCTCGCTACAGAAACCGTTTCCCGCGGGGGATGTCGAGGCGATGGGCCTGTTCCCCTACCTGACCGACATCTCGGCGGACCTGACCGATTTTGGTGAGACAGCCGCGCTGATCGAGAATCTGGACCTGGTGGTGACCGTCGACACCTCGATGGGCCACCTGGCCGGCGCGCTGGGCAAGCCGGTCTGGATCCTGATCCCGAAAGCCGCCGACTGGCGCTGGCTGCTCGATCGCGAGGACAGTCCCTGGTATCCTACCGCTCGGCTGTTCCGCCAGCAAAAGCCCGGCGCGTGGGAAGAGCCCCTGGATCGCCTGGTCACGGCGCTTCGGCAGGATCTCGTGGCGGCCATGCCGCTCCCGATCACCGCCGATGTCGGCGGCTGACACGCGGGAAGAGGCCGATCTTGCGTTGGAGCTGTCACGCTCCGGCCTGTTCGATCGCGACTTCTACGCACGTCGGAACAGCGACGTCACCGCCGCCGGGCTGGACCCGCTGGAGCACTTCGTCCGCTGGGGATGGCAGGAGGGACGGTGGCCCAACCGCTATTTTGATCCCGCCTGGTATCGACTCGCCAATGCCGACCTAGCCGCCGCCGGGATTGATCCGCTGCTGCATTATCTGCGCCACGGCCAGGCCGAGGAGCGGCCGCCGCATCCGGCCTTCGATCCGGCCTGGTATCGCGCCGCCTATGCGGTGCCGCCGGAAATCGGCGTGCTGACGCATTTCCTGGCGCACCGCACCCGCCAGCCTGCCTCACCCGGCGCCGCGCTGTGGGCGGTCCCGCTCATCCCGCCCTGGCGCGACGCGCTCGCCAGCAGGCGTGATCCGGTCGAGCATTATCTGGATGACCGGGAAGCACGGGGGCTGGAACCGTTTCCCGATCCCGATATCGTCGCCGCCTCGGGCCTCGTGGAGGATAATTACTACCTGATCAATGCTGCCGACGTGCATGAGGCGAAGGTCGATCCGGTCGATCACTACTGCCGCTATGGCTGGCGGGAGCATCGCAAGCCGAATCTCTATTTCGACCCAGTCTGGTATGAGCAGACCAACCCCGAGGTGACGCGGATCGGTATCAATCCGCTGCTTCATTATATCGTCCTGGGCGAAGCCGCGGATCGCCGGCCGGTGCCGTTCTTCGATCCGGGCTGGTATCGGGCGCAATATGCAGTCCCCGACGGTCAGGTGGCCTTGGCGCATTTCCTGGCTCATCGCCGCAGCCAGACCGTCAGTCCGACGCCGCTGTTCGACGTGGCATGGTATGTCAGCCGGTTCGGTGCGGCGCTTGGTCCCAGCCGCGATCCGTTCGCGCATTACCTGCAGGCGGGGATGACGCAGAACATCGATCCCAGCCCCGGTTTCAACGCAGCCCTGTACCGACGCACGCATATGGGCCGTCCCAGCCGGGGGTTTGCCAGGCTGCTGCGGCCGGAGCAGCATAACCCGCTGGTGCATTATCTGCGCGCGCAATATGGCGCCGCGAAACCCGCGGGATGACCGGTGACGGCCGCAACAACCGGAAGGCCGCACACCGCTGCGCCCTGTAGGACGCGGTCACAAGGGATGCCGCCACAAGAGATCAGGAACCCCATGCAGCCTGAAACCATTCCAGCTCTGGATTCGGCGACGCTTCTGCGGGATCTGACCGAAGACGGCTATGCCGTGCGGGACCTGCTGCCGCCAGGGACCTGCCGCGATCTGGCGGCACTGTACGGGCAGCCGGACCTGTTCCGTAAGCGTATCGTGATGGAGAAGCACGCCTATGGCCGCGGCGAATACCAGTATTTCCGCTATCCGCTGCCATCACTGATCGGGTCCTTGCGGGCGGCCCTGTATCCCCCGCTGGCCGCCGTCGCCAACGAATGGCGCCGCCTGCTGGGCGGAGAGCCGTTTCCGGACACGCTGGAGGCCTATCTGGCGCACTGTCATGCCGCCGGCCAGACACGGCCGACGCCATTGCTGCTGCGCTATGAGCCGGGCGACTATAACTGCCTGCACCAGGATCTGTATGGCGACCTGGTCTTTCCGCTGCAGGCGGTGGTCCTGCTGGATGCGCCTGGCGAGGATTTTACCGGCGGCGAGTTCGTCCTGGTCGAGCAACGTCCGCGTGCCCAGTCCCGCGCCGCGGTGGTACCGGTCGGGCAGGGGCAGGTGATCATGTTCCCCTGCCACCACCGGCCGGGCATGGGCTCACGCGGGCCGTATCGCCTGACCATGCGGCATGGCGTCAGCCGCATCCACAGCGGCCGGCGCCACACGCTGGGCATCATCTTCCACGATGCCGCCTGACGACCGGCTTGTGCCAGGCAGACCTGTCAACCCGTAGGGAATGCCGATCCGCCATCCTGGATGGAGGCAGGGCACCCACGCCTCGCCGCCGCCTGCCCCGTGGGCAGCCCCATGTGGCAGCCCCGTGCGGCAGCCCCGTGCGCGACCGCGCGCGTTCGACACAGATGTCAACGACGCGCCTGCCCCGACACGGGAAGGGACAGTGAAACCGCCGGCATCAACGGTGCCCGGTATCAGACCCCTTCGAACAGCACGGTACTGATATAGCGTTCCGCGAAGGACGGGATGATCACCACGATCCGCTTGCCGGCGAAGTCCGGCCGCTTGGCGACCTTGATGGCCGCCGCCAATGCCGCGCCCGAGGAGATGCCGCCCGGAATGCCTTCCACCCGCGCGAGCTTGCGCGACCAGGTCAAGGTTTCCTCGTTACCGACCTTGATGACCTCGTCATAGGCCTTGGTGTCCAGCACTTCCGGCACGAAGCCGGCGCCGAGGCCCTGGATCGGGTGCGGGCCGGGGGGGCCACCGGACAGCACCGCGCTGACTTCCGGCTCCACCGCGAAGATGCGCAGGCTGGGACGACGGGGTTTCAGGGCATGGGAAACGCCGGTCAGCGTGCCGCCGGTGCCGACACCGGAGATGATCGCATCTACTTCCCCGGCGGTATCGTACCAGATTTCCTCGGCCGTGGTCTTCACATGGATCGCCGGGTTGGCCGGGCTGCCGAACTGGTTGGCGGCGACCGATCCGGGCGTCGATGCCAGCAACTCCTTCGCTCTGGCCACGGCGCCGCCCATGCCCTTTTCGCGCGGAGTCAGTTCCAGTTCCGCGCCCAGATAAGCCAGCATCTTCCGCCGCTCGATCGACACCGATTCCGGCATCGTCAGGATCAGCCGGTAGCCGCGCGCGGCGGCGACGAAGGCCAGGCCGATGCCGGTATTGCCCGAAGTCGGTTCGATGATCGTGCCGCCGGGCTTCAATTTGCCGGATTCCTCCAGGTCGAGGATCATGTTGACGCCGATCCGGTCCTTCACGCTGCCCAGCGGATTGAAGAACTCCAGCTTCAGGACGATGTCGGCGGTGATGCCTTCCTCGGCGGTGATCTTGGGGATGCGGACCAGGGGGGTGTTGCCGATGGTCTCGGCGATGTTGTCATAGATGCGACCGCGCAGGGGGCGGTCCAGGGTCAGCGGCTTCTGTTCGGTTGCCATGACGTGTTCTCTCTTGCCTCGATGCGGATGGGGGCGCCAGGCGCTGTCATCGCGCCATTGAAGGCAAAGTTTTTCCGTGCTGGCAAGGTGGGGCTTATGCGGGAAAATTCATCCTCTGAATCTCGTCCAGTAGGCGTTTGTCTTCTGCTCGCTGCGCGGGATGAGGCAGACCGCCGCGCGTCCGCCTCGGCTGGCCGGACTTGGCATTTGCCGCCGCCGGTGCACATCTGCGGGGATGACCGACCCCACCCCCAGCCTGAGCGGCCCGCCATCGCGGCCGGGTGGGCGTCGTCGCCGATCCGCCTCTGTCGGCTTCATCGTCGTCACCCTGGCGATCGACGCGCTGGGCTTCGGCCTGGTGGTGCCGATCATGCCGCTGCTGATCCAGCAGCTTGCCGGGTCGACACCCTCGGAGGCGTCGCTGTGGGTCGGGCTGACCTTGACCGGCTTCGCGGTGATGCAGTTCGCCTGCGCGCCGATCATCGGCGGGTTGTCGGACCGCTTCGGCCGGCGCCCGGTGCTGCTGCTGTCCCTGGCGGGGATTGGCACGAACTACCTGCTTCTGGCCTGGGCACCGTCGCTGGCCTGGCTGATGCTGGGGCGCTGCATCGCGGGCGCGACCGCAGCCAACGCCTCGACCGCCACAGCCTACATCGCCGACGTGACACCGCCGCACAAACGCGCCGCCAGCTTCGGGCTGGTCGGGGCCAGCTTCGGCCTGGGCTTCGTCATCGGGCCGGCGGTCGGTGGGCTGCTGGGGGCCTATGGCCTGCGCGTGCCGTTCCTGGCGGCCGCCGTATTGGCAGGGTGTAACCTGCTGTACGGCGCCTTCGTCCTGCCCGAGAGCCTGCCGCCATCGCTGCGCCGCCGCTTCGACTGGAAGCGGGCCAATCCTGTTGGATCGCTGCGGGCGCTGACGCACAACCCGAACCTGGGACGGCTGGCGATCGCCTGGGGCTGTTCCTGGTTCGCACTGGGGGCGCTGCAGACCAGCTTCGTGCTGGCGAATGAGATTCGCTTCGGCTGGGACACGCGGCACAACGGGTTGGCCTTGGCGGTGGCCGGGCTGGGATCGGCGCTGGTGCAGGGGCTGCTGGTACGTCGGATCATTGCCGCGCTGAGCGAACGCCGAGCGGCGATGACCGGGACGGTGATGACCGCCACCGCTTATGTCCTGATCGCCCTCGCGCCGGTGTCATGGGTGGTGATCCTGGGCATCCTGCTGCAGGCGGCCGGCGCCTTCACCGGGCCGGCCGTGCAGGGCATGGTCTCGGCCAGCGTAGGACCGGAACGGCAGGGAGAGACACAAGGGGCGCTGACCTCGGTGCAGGGACTGACGGCGATCATCTCACCGGTCGTGGCGGGGCTGGTGTTCGCGCATTTCGCCGGACCGGACGCGATGGTGCGGTTGCCGGGGGCGCCGTTCCTGGTCTCGGCGCTAGCCTTCCTGGTAGCACTGGTCGCGGTAACCGGCGTGCGGGTGCCGGCCGCGCTGGCGGAGGAGGAGACGGCGGCCGTCGGCGTGGAAGCAGACCGGTAGGGGTGGCATTGCAAATGCGCCCGGATCAGGGCTGTCCCTTGCCGGAGGCGGCGAACCCGCTCCGGCCCGCGGTGGTCATCGAGATGGCGGGCTGTTCGCGCCAGGCCACGTATTCGCGCCAGGCCACGTAAATGTCATCCTGGTGCCGCCAACCACCGACGAAGCTTTCGCCATTCCCGATCTTTCGGTGCTGATCGGACCCTCGGCCGAAAATGGCTGCTCCAAACCGTGCTGCACGGTCGCGCATCTGGTGACGGCAACCGCAATGTCCCGGGTCAGGCCGCCCACCTCGCGCATCACGCCGGCGCAACTGGCGCTGATCCGACAGGACATTGCCCTCGCGATCAGCCGGGCACGCTGATCCATCACACCTTGGTCCGCCACATTCCAATATGCGGCGCCGATGCCGCTTGGGATAATCCGTCAGCGGAACGTATAGACCGCCAGCGCATTATCGTGGAACAGCATGCGCCTCTCCCGCTCCGTCATCTGGAAGCGGAAGGCCAGGTGCGGGTCGTCGAAATCCCAGTGCGGATAGTCGCTGGAATAGACCATCCGGTCCCAGCCGATCCATTCAAAGACCTGTCGCAGATCGTCGGGCCGTTCCGGCTCCTCCACCGGCTGGGTGGCGAACCACAGATTGGTCTTCATGTAGTCCGAGGGCTTCTGCTTCAGCGGCGCCTCGTCGCGCATCTTCATCCAGTGCGCGTCCAGCCGCCAGGCAAGCTGCGGCACCCAGGCGAAGCCGCCCTCGATCAGCACGATTTTCAAATTCGGAAACGCATCGAAGACGCCTTCCAGGATCAGGCTCGCCGCCTGGTTCTGCATGGAGTGCGACAGGACCTGGTGGTCCTCGATATAATATTGCGGCCAGCCGCTGGCGGACGGTGCATTGGCCTGGGTACCGCCGATATGCAGCCCGATCGACAGTCCGTTCGCCTGCGCGGCAGCGAAGATCGGCCAGTAGCGGCGGCGGCCCAGCGGCTCCGACGTCTTCGAGCCAAGCTGGACCTGGCAGAACCGCCAGTCGCCGGCCCGTTTCTCGATCTCCTTCACCGAGGCTTCGGGATCGTCCTGCGGCACCAGGATGGAGGCACGCAACCGCCGGTCGACATCGACGAAATCATGCGCCTGCCAGTCATTCATCGCCGCGCACAGCGCCGCCGCCTCATCGAGGTTGCGGGACGTGTTGCCGCCTAGCAGCGGTTCCAGTACGCCGTATTCGATGTTGTAGGGATCCAGCAGCTGAGTGCGGATGAAATCCACGTCCGATCCCGGCAACCCGCCATTCGGCGGCCAGGAGTCCCGCCGCGATGTATTGGGCGAAAACCGCGGATAGGAGCCGCGATCGGCATAGGGCCCGCAGTTGAACTTTCCGTACTGGAACACGTGGTTGCGCCAGCGTTCCGACAGGTACCGGTTCAGCGCACCGGCCTTGGGGTAGGGATGGATGTCGCAGTCGATCAGGCCCAGCAGGCTGGATGCGTCGCGCGCGGCGACGGAAACGGGCGCGTTCATGCGGCTTCCTCCTGCAAGCGGGGATAGGTGGCCAGCGGGTTGTCCAGGCGGATGCGACGCCGTAACGATTCCGGAAGGCCCGGGGGCATGACGGCATCGCCCTCGAACTGCCAGTGCGGATAGTCCGAGGCGAACAGCAGCATATGGTCGGCGTCGATCTGCTCCACCGTGCGCTGTACGGCGTGGGTGTCGGCGGCATCGAAGGGCTGGATGCTGAGGCGGAAATGGTCGCGGATGATGTCGCCAGGGGAACGGTTTACCCAGGGCACCTCGCCCCGCACGCCGCGCCAGGTCTTGATCGCGCGCCAGATGAAGCCAGGCAGCCAGGACACGCCGGATTCCAGCAGCACGAAGCGCAGGGTGGGGAATCTGTTGACCACGCCGTTGGAAATCAGGCTGAGGATCTGCGCCTCGAAGGTTTGCGACTGGGCCACATAGTCGTGCACGAAATGGGACGGCCAGCCAGTGGCGGTGGGGGCATAGCGATAAAGGCTGCCGGCGTGGATGCCGATCGGCAGGTCGTATCGCGCGGCGGCTTCATAGATCGGCCAGTAATAGGAGCGGCCGAGCATCATTTCGCACGCGACCGGAAGGAGGATTTGGACGAACCGGTGGTCGGCGGCGCAGCGGTGGATTTCCTCGGCGGCCAGCAGCGGCGCCTGGGCCGGCACGACGATGGAGGCGCGCAGCCTCGGCTCCTGGTTCAGCCAATGGTCCCGCACCCAGTCGTTGACGGCGGAGCAGATCGCCGCGCCCATGGTTTCGCTCAGCGCGACCTGGCCGCCGGTCAGCGGGTTGCAGATGGCGATGCCGATATCGAACGCGTCCAGCGCCTGCGCACGCATCGCGTCCAGGCTGGCGCCAGGCCGCTGGCCCTTCACCCGCCAGTCGGGCCGGCAGGTGAGCGGGGCATTCAGCGGGTAGGACATCATGTCGAATCCATCGAGCCCGCGCTGGACGAACGCGTCCTGCCAGAACGGCTCCATGTACGGCAGCAGGGCATGGATGTCCGGCACACCCGGATGGATGTCGCAATCGATCGCGGTTTGCATTGGCGCGTCTCCGCCCTGGACTATGCGGATCGGCGCTCGCCGGTGTCAAACCGGTTGAGATGCGGGATGGCGCTTCGGGCTTCGCAGCACGGGGCCAACAGCGCTAGGCTGCCCGCACATGGTCGAAGAACCATGAGATCAGGGAGGCAGTCCACCGATGTTGCACCGCAGAACCGTCCTGTCCGGCATCGCCGCCGCGCTGACCGCACCCGCCATCCATGCTCAGGCCGCCCAGGCGCCAGGGATCACCGATACTGAGATCACCTTCGGCAACACATACCCCTATAGCGGTCCGGCCTCGGGCTACGCCACCAATGCCAAGGCGGAAGCGGCGTATTTCCGGATGCTGAACGACCAGGGCGGGATCAATGGCAGAAAACTGAATTTCCTGTCGCTGGATGACGCGGCGAGCCCGCCGAAGACGGTGGAGCAGACCCGCCGGCTGATCGAGCAGGAGCAGGTGGCCTTCCTGTTCAACCCGCTGGGCACCGCGTCGAACACGGCGATCGTGAAGTATGTGAACATGAAGAAGGTGCCGCATTTGTTCCTGGCCACCGGCGCCGACCAGTGGGGCAACTACAAGGAGCATCCGTGGACGATCGGCTGGCAGCCCAGCTACCGGACCGAGGCGCAGATCTACGGAAAGTACATTCAGAAGAACAAGCCGGACGCCCGGATCGGCATCATCTATCAGAATGATGATTTCGGCCGTGACTATATCTACGGCCTGCAGGACGTGATCGGGCCCGAGGCGATGAAGTCGGTGAAGACAGTGTCCTATGAGCTGACCGATCCGACGGTGGATTCACAACTGGTCAGCCTGAAGGCCGCCGGCGTGGACACGCTGATCGCCGCGGCCTCGATCAAGTTCGGCGCGCTGGTGATCCGCAAGGTGCGCGAACTGGACTGGCATCCGCTGCACCTGCAAAGCAATGTCTCGGTATCGGTCGGTGGCGTGATGATCCCGGCCGGACCGCAGAACGGCGTCGGCGTGATCAGCTCCACCTATATGAAGGATCCGACCGATCCGGCCTGGAACAGCGATCCGGACATGGTGACATGGCGGGCGTTCATGGCGAAATATTATCCTGATGGCGATCTGAACGACGCCGGCAATGTGTATGGTTACGGGCTGGCGAAGACGATGGAGCATGTGCTGCGCGCCTGCGGCAGCGACCTGTCGCGGGACAACATCATGCGGCAGGCCACCAGCATGGACCATGTGAAGAACCCGATCCTGCTGCCTGGAATCACGCTGTCGACCAGTCCGACGAACTACCGGCCGCTGCGGCAGCTGCAGCTGATGAAATGGAACGGCAAGACATGGGACCGGTTCGGCGAGATCATCGAGGGGGCGAATGTCTGAAGGCGCTTCCCGGGCGGTGGCCTTATGTTTCGCCGGCAAATGTCACGCTCACGGTGCCCAGCCCGTCGAAGCTGACGGTGCAGCGGTCGCCCGGGTCCAGGTAGCGCAGGCCAGTATAAGACCCGCAGGTCACGAATTGGCCGGCCCGCACGCCGATGCTGGTCCGCATCATGTTGGCCAGTTCGACGGCGACGCCCAGCGGGTCACCGGTGGGATGGCCACCTTTCTGATCGACCACCACCTTGTCGTTGACGGCCAGCCGCACATGGATCGACGTGAAATCCAGGTGCTGCCACGCCGTGACCGCCGGGGCATGGACGAAGCCGGCATTGCTGACGCAGTCGGCCAGACGCTCGAAGAAGGTCGCCAGGCCGGAGTCGGTGAACCGGTCGCTGACCAGCTCGATGGCGGCGCAGGCATCGACCGCGGCGGCGACCTCCTGCCGGGTGTACGGCTCCTCGCGGGGCCCGAGGTCGCGGTGGAAAATGAAGGCGACCTCGGCCTCCACACCCCGCTGCGGCGCGTCCTTGCCGGTGACCTGCACGGGTGAGGCGAAGGTCAGCGGCGCATAGATCGGTGCCCTGGTCGCTTCGACCGCGAAGGGCTGGGCGCTGGTCCCGCCGGCCCGTGGGCCGTTCGCCTTGTAGCCGCTGACCGCGAGGCCCAGCAGGCCGGTCACTGCATCCTGGATGGCATGCGCGTCGGCGACGCTGTGCGGGGTGCACGGTTCCGGCAGGCGGTTGATGCGGGTGCCTTGGCGTCGCGCCTCGGCCAGCAGCATGGCGGCGGCGTCAATCTGGTCCGGATCCATGGGTCGTTCGGTCCTGTCGGCGATCGGAGCTGGCAGTTTCCCATATGGGAAGACACTTCGCCAGAAGCATGAGCTCGCAGGATCAAGAGCGGCGGATGAAGCGGCACCGAGCGGAATTCCGCGCGGGCGGGCTCATCCGGCTTACCGCCCGCTCCGCTCTCAGCCCACCGGCTCGGGTTCCAGATCGACGCTGACAGACAACCAGTGGTCGCCACCGCCTCCGAGGATCACGCCCCGCACCGGGCTGACATCGCTGTAGTCGCGGCCCCAGCCCAGCAGGACGTGCTCATCCTTCACCACCACGCCGTTGGTTGGGTCCAGGTCCACCCAGCCATGCGCCGGTCCAAGCCATGCGCCGACCCAGGCGTGCGACTGGTCGGCGCCTTGCCGGCGTGGCTGCCCCGGTGGTGGCCGCGTGCGGATGTAACCGGATGTATAGCGTGCCGGCAGCCCCAATCCGCGCAAGGCGCTGATCATCACATGGGTGAAATCCTGGCAGACCCCCTCGCGCCGGTGCATCACCTGCGATACGGGCGTGGAGATCGACGTCACCCCGGCCTTGAACCGGAACTCCTTGAAAATCCGGCTCGTCAGGTCGACCAGCGCCTCCAGTACCGGCCGTCCAGGCGCGAAGCTGGGCCGCGCGAAATCCCGCGTGCTGTCGTTCAGCGGCGCCATCGGCGTGCCGAAGCGAAATTCCGCTTCCTGCCAGGCCACGGGCAGGCGCGCAGCCTGCGCCACATCCTCCCACGGCAGGGTCTCGCCCGACGGGGGCGGCGTTGGAAATTCCACATCCACCACCGATTCCGCCGTCACCTCGAAATCCGCATGCGGCTGGTCGAGGAACAGCCATGTCACCGGGTTGCCGAAATAGTCCACGCCGTCGCGGCGCCGGGCGGCCATCGGCGAGGTGACCAGCTTCTCGGAGACGACGGACTGGAACGATCGCGGGCGGGGGCGCAGGTGCACCATGTGCGCCGCCAGATCGACCGGCGTGCCATAGCCATAGCGTGAGATATGACGAACGCGGTATCGCATCCCACCTGTCCACCGAGACCGCCGGATATAGGGCAGGGCCGCTCGGCACGGAACGTGCCGCGACGCCGAATCTGCATGAGGCCATGGCACCGGTTCAGGCCGCGCCGCGGAATTCCTCATTTTCCAGCCCCAGGCTGTGTGCAATCGGCAACAGTGTGAAATAGCGTCGCGATACCTGGTCCGCCACCTCGCTGATCGATTGTGACAGCTGGCGCAAGCGGGGCGGCAGCCGCGCCGTCGTCGCCATCTGGTCGGGCGACTGCATCACGTCCTGCACGATATCGCTGGTTTCCTGCAGCATCGGATCGATCGCCCGGACCAGGGGGTCGCCTTCTTCGACGATCTGGTGCAGCAGCAGCCGCAGCGCCGACAGCTGGAAGGCTAGCCCGCGCGGATTGCCGTCATCGGCCAGGATCAGGTCCAGCGCCGGTGCCGGCTGCAGCACTGCCAGGTAGCGTGCGCGGTAGGTGATCACTGAATCGCGCAGTTCCAGCGCCAGCCGCAGCGCCGCCTCCACCCGGCCGGGTTGGGTCGCCGCCTGCGGCTGGTCCAGCACTTCCGCCAGCTCCGTCGCGATCGCCTGTGCCCGTTCCGTCCGGCGGCCGAAATCCAGGAACAGGCGGCCGCCGCCGCGGACCATGTTCTCGGCGGCCAGGCCCGCGACCGTTGCCGAGAATTCGAGAATCTCCGTCGTCAGCATGGCGGCGCGTTCCAGCGCGCGTGGATCGGTATCCGCCGGCAGCCTGCGCATCGCATCGGTCATGTCGCGCAGCGAGCGGGTCAGCACGGAGTACAATTCCCCGGTCAGCCGGTCACGCAGTTGGTCCACCTGACCGGCCACGCTGTCCAGCAGCAGTCGCATGCGCCCATTCGCCCGGAACGCGCGTAGCACGCCGGAGGCCAGCATGCCGACGCCGACGGCGCCGTTTTCCTCGGGGTCCGCCATGCCCACGCTCGACAGGCTGGCCATCAGCACATGCATCTCGGCCATCTCGCGCGCGGTGGGGGACGGCCGCAACACCCGCGCGATCATCGCCCGCAGCAGGCGCGCCCCTTCCTCCAGCCGCTCCAGGTAGCGGCCGAGCCAGTAGAAATTGTCGGCGACGCGGGATGGGAGGTCGCCCGAGGTGCGGCGGATCGCCAGGGTTGGCGTGAACAGGCCCAGCGCCCCCTCGACGGCATCGCTGTCATCGGCCAGCACCCACACATCCTTGGACACGGCGTTGCGCGGTAGCCGCCCGGCCAGCCCGTCCTCCTCGGACAATGCGCGTGCCAGGCCGCCCGGGAAGGCGCGCCAACGCTGCCCGTCGAAGGCCAGGAACATCCGCAGCGCCACCGGCCTTGGCTCCAGCCCGCTCGGCCCGGCGCACGGTGCCACCGACGGATGCGGCGCCACCGAGGCGGCGTACTCCGTCGGCCGGGCAGCGATCCGCGCGGCCAGCCTCTCTCGCTCCTCGGCTGGTAACTGCATCGGCACCACCGGAACCGCATCGCCCTCGGTCGCCGGACGGATCACCCAGCCTTCCAGGTCACGCAGCACGGTCCGCACCATGGCCTGCTCGCCCAGCCACAGCGTCGCCTGGCTGGGCACCAGCAGATCCTCGCCCAGCAGATGGCGGGCGAGCTGCGGCAGGAAGGCAGCCAGACCCGGCGCCTCCACCACGGCGGAGCCCGGGTCGTTGATGATCCGCAGCGCACCGCCGCGGATCGCCTCCATCAGGCCCGGCACGCCGATGCCGGGCGCCAGTTCCAGCGAATCGATCAGCCTGCCGGACTTGCGCCGCAGCAGCACGCCGATCCGCTGCAAGCCGCGCAGCGTCTTCAGATAGACCTGCCCGTTGCGCAGCGTCAGATCGCCGCTTTCCACCAGGCTGATCGACAGCTCCCGTGCCAGCAGCACATGTTCGAACCACATCGGATCGGCGTGCCCAGCGCTGAGCAGCGCCACCGCCGCGCTATCGCCGGGTAACAGCGCCTGCAGCGATTCGCCGATAATGTCCATGAACGGGCGGAACTGGTGGACGCGCTGGTTGCGGAACAGCTCCGGCACCACGCGCCCCAGGATGCGGCGGTTTTCCAGTGCATAGGCGATGCCTTGCGCCTCGTCGGTGCGGTCGGCCAGGACCCGCCAGATGCCGTCGCCGCCGCGTAGCAGGTCGGCGGCGTAGAAGAACAGATACCGGTCGCGCCGCGTGCCGGTCAGGTCGCAGCAAGCCCGCAGGAAGTCCTGGTTCGGGTAGACGATGTCGACCGGAATTCGCCCGTCTGTCAGCAGGGTCCGTGGGCCGTACAGGTCGGCCAGTATCAGCTCCAGCAACGCGGCACGTTGTGCCAGGCCGGTTTCCAGCGCGTTGAACTCGGCGGCGGACAAGGGGAGGGGGATCGGATCACACCGCCAATTCACCGCGCGTTCCCCGGGCAGGATCGCGGTGATTCCCTCTTCGGCGAAGGTCTCGTCCAGCAGGCGCGCGCGCTGGGCCAGGACTTCGTGTCCCAAGCTGAACATCGATGACAACAACCCGCGCCAATGCGGCTTCACGCCGCCGTTGCCATCGGCCATTTCATCCAGCGGGTGAGGGCCGGTCATCCGGCAGTCGAGGCCCTGGTGGCGAGGCGTTGCGTGGACTGGCTGATCAGGGCCGCCAAATCCTCGGCCTTCCCCACCGGTGCATCCTCATTCTCCGCTCAAGGGCAGCGATGGTGCCATGCAGCGAAACGGCTTGTCCAGGCGATGGGTGGGAAAGCGATCCGGGACGAACGGACGGTCCGCCGCGCCGCTCGCGGCCATCCTGGCGGTGCTGGCCGGATCGATTCTAGTCTCCACGCCGCGGCGGTGCCGTCGCGGGTGATTGGGTCAGGCGGCCGGGCCGTTGTCGAGCGCCTTGCGGAACCGAGCGATCCAGGCCCCCACGGCTTCAGGTTGGGTCTTCAGCGCCGTCCGGTTGACGATCAGTCGGCTGGTGACATCGGCGATCACCTCGGTTTCCACGAGGCCATTCGCTCGCAAGGTGGATCCTGTCTGCACCAGGTCGACGATCAGCCGGCAGAGTCCTAGCCCTGGCGCCAACTCCATGGCGCCGTTCAGGTGCACGACCTCGGCATGGATGCCGCGGCCGGCATAATGGCGCCGCGCGATATTCGGATATTTGGTCGCCACCCGCACACGCGACCAGCGGGACGGATCGTCGGATCCTGCCGTCTCCCGCGGCTCCGCGACCGATACGCGGCACTTGCCGATGCCCAGGTCCAGCGGTGCGTACACCTCGGGATAGTCGAATTCCATCAGCACGTCGGCGCCGCATATGCCGATATGCGCAGCCCCGAAGGCCACGAAGGTGGCGACATCGAACGGCCGCACGCGGACCACGTCCAGCATCGGATCATCGGTTGGGAACCGCAGGCGGCGGCTGTCCTCATCCTCATAATCCGCCGCCGGCACCACGCCAGCCCTGGCCAGCAGCGGTCCGCATTCGGCCAGAATGCGTCCTTTCGGCAGCGCCAGGATCAGCGGCGATGTCAGCTCCGGCCCTAGCGAGGCCATTGAAAACGGCGCGGTCATGCAGACTCCGAGTCCATGGTTTGGCGGGGTGAGTGGAGAGGTCCCCAGGGGACATTCCAGGGGGCGCTACCCCCTGAACCCCCGCAAAGGGGCACGCCCCTTTGGATCCCCGTCCATTGGGGGGAAAGAGGGAGGGGCGACCGTGCCGGTTGCAAGGTCCGTGTCGCCCCTCCCTCTTTCCCCCCAATAAATGGGTTCTAAGGGCGTTACGCCCTTAGCGGGGTGCAGGGGCGGCGCCCCTGCGTCTCACCAACTCACGTCCCATCAAACGATTGCCTGGCATTTACCGCACCCTGATTCGCGTCGATAGCCGGCCTGAGGGGAAGCTGGGTTGCGTGCATCTTTCGCGAGGCCAGGGGATGGCCTAAAGGGGTCCGACGGAGGGAATGCAGAATGCAGCACGGTCATTACGAGCATATTGGCGTCGACACGCAGGGTCACGTCGCGATTATCGAGGTTCGGCGGGGGCCGAACAATTTCGTCGATACCGACATGGTGGGTGAGATCGCCGACGCGCTGGAGGTCTATGATCGCACGCCCGCGGTGCGTTCGATCGTGCTGTGTGCCGAAGGCAAGCATTTCTGCGCCGGGGCGGATTTCAGCAGTCGCGGGCCCGATGGTGTGGCCAAAGCGGCCAAGCGCGGCCGGCACCTCTATAAGGAGGCGCAGCGTCTGTGGCGGACCGGCAAGCCGATCGTCGCGGCGGTGCATGGGGCCGCCATCGGCGCGGGCCTGGGACTGGCCGTCATGGCCGATTTCCGCGTCGCCTGTCCGGAGGCGCGGCTGTCCGCCAATTTTACACGGATGAACTACCATCCCGGTTTCGGCCTGACCTGCACTCTGCCGCGGCTGATCGGGCTGCAGCAGGCCACCATGATGATGTATACCGGCCGACGGTTATCGGGCAATGAGGCATTGACGATCGGCCTCGTCGATGACTGCGTGCCGTCGGATCAGGTGCGCGCCAAGGCAATCGAACTGGCGAAGGAGATCGCCGAGGCGGGTCCGCTGGCCATCGTCGCAACGCGGGAGACCATGCGGCGCGGCCTGGCGGACGCCGTAGCCGCCGCGACGGAGCGCGAGTTTGAGGAGCAGGCGTGGCTTCGCGACACGGCTGACTTCCGGGAGGGCATCAAGGCGATGGGTGAACGCCGGTTGCCAAACTTCCAGGGCCGTTAAGCGCTTCTTAAGCATTCGCACGTAGGAGGGGGGCATCCCTTGGGAGGCCCCCTCCGATGAGCCAGGCGCTGCAACGTCCATCCGATCGGTTGACGGGACTGATCGGATCGTTGTGGTGGCGCCTATCGGTCACCGCGGCCGCCTGTGGGACGCGCCATCCATGGATGCGCCGGCAGGGACGACGCGTCGCAATGGTGCTGTGGTGGACTGTCACCTTCCAACTGCACACCCACGCCCGCTACTGGCTGCGCGCTCAGCGGCTCCGGCGACAAGCCGCGTCCATACCGTCCGATCCAGTGCTGGGTGTTATCGATCCTGCCTCCCTGACGCTGCCGCTGTCCGAAACGCCGGTGGTATCCGTCATCATCCCGACCTATGGGCAGGTGGGCTATACTCTGCGTTGCCTGGCGTCGATCGCCTCCGCCTTGCCGGAGGTGCCGATCGAGGTCCTGGTGATCGACGACGCCTATCCGTTTCCGCCACCGCGGCGCGATGAGCCGTCAACGCCGCTGCATCCGGTGCGTGGTATCCGCCTGATCCGCAATGAGACGAATCTCGGCTATCTGCGAAGCTGCAATAATGCCGCCCGGGCCGCGCGAGGCCAATATCTGTATCTGCTCAACAATGACACGCAGGTGCTGCCCGGCTGGCTCGACCCGATGCTGACCCTGCTATGCGCGCGTCCCGACGCGGGGCTGGTCGGCGCCAAATTGCTGTTCCCCGACGGATCGTTGCAGGAGGCGGGGGGCATTCTCTGGCGCGACGCCTCCGGTTGGAACTACGGCAGGCATGAGGATCCCGTACAGGCCGTCTATAATTATGTGCGGGAGGTTGATTACTGTTCCGGTGCCGCGCTTCTGATCGAGCGCGATCTGTTCCTGCGGGTGGGCGGCTACGACGAACGCTATGCACCGGCCTATTGCGAGGATTCCGATCTGTCGTTCCGTCTGCGGGAGCTTGGACTGAAGACGCTGTATCAGCCCGCCTCCCGCGTCATCCATTTTGAGGGCCTGTCGCATGGCCGCGACACCACAAGCGGCATCAAGGCATGCCAGGTGCGAAATCGTGTGCGGTTCATGCAGCGCTGGCATGACGTGCTGGCTGCTGGCCATTATCCCAGTGGACAGCACGTGATGCGCGCTCGGGATCGGGCGATGCATCGCGAGGTCGTTCTGGTCGTCGACCATCTTTTGCCGGAGCCAGATCGCGATGCCGGTTCGCGCACCATGATGGGCTTCCTGCGCATTCTGGTCGCCGCCGGCAAGGTGGTAAAGTTTTGGCCACAAAACGGCCGTGACAGCGGCGGCTACGCGAGACCACTGCAGCAGATGGGCATCGAGATCCTTTATGGTCCCGGCCTGCCCAGTTTCGAAACCTGGATGCGAGAGAATGGCGCCGAGATCGACTGCGTGTTGCTGAGCCGGCCGACCCTCGCGGAGGAGACGGTGCCCGTGGTTCGCCGGTACTATGCCGGACCGGTCGTCTATTACGGGCACGATCTGCATTTCAGGCGCATGCGCCTTCAGGCGCGGGCCAGCGGTGACGCCGCCTTGTCGGATGATGCGGACCGCATGGAGGAACGTGAACGTCGCGTGTGGCAGCAGGTCGATCTGTCGCTCTATCCCTCGGCCGAGGAAGCGGACATTGCCCGGGCCTTGCAGCCGGACCGCCGGTTCGGGGCGGTGGTCCCATACGGCTTCGATACGTTCCGGCCCCGCCGGAAGCCGGCACCGGGTCAGGAGATCATCTTCGTCGGCGGCTTTGCCCATCCGCCCAACGCGGATGCCGCGGCCTGGTTCGTCCACGAGGTTCTGCCGCTGGTGCGTCAGCGTGTTCCGCAGGCACATCTGTCGATCGTCGGTTCCAACCCGACCGGGACAGTCCGGGCGCTGGCGCGGCAGGAGGCCGTGACCATCAAGGCCAATCTATCCGACACGGCGCTGGACGCGGTCTATGCGCGAGCGCGGGTCGCCGTCGTGCCGCTGCGCTGCGGGGCCGGTGTGAAGATGAAGGTGGTGGAGGCGCTGCGGGAAGGACTGCCGCTGGTGACGACTCCCACCGGCGCGCAGGGTTTGAGCGGCTTATGGCAAGTAGCGGCAATCGAAACGGATGCTGAGGCCTTTGCCGCCGCCGTGGTACGGCTGATGACGGATGACGCCGAATGGACACGCCGGTCCATTCTGCAGCAGGACTTCGCCTGTGCCCGATTCACCGAATCGGCGATGGCGGAATCGTTGCTGTCCGCCCTGGCGGATGCAGCCGGTTCGGCCCGCACGATGGCCGCCTAGCCGCCAACCGTCGAAAAGCCCGAGCTGTGCGGGTTCGTCCTTTGCCGGGCACATTGAATGCTTTCAGCCTCGTGGCCCGGAACTGACCATCTGTCCTGCCTGGTTTGCCAGCAACGCTACCACGTGGCTGGATGGCGCCAATGTGTCGCGCGGGAGAGAAACGCAATGGCCAGCCAGACCGTCGAGCGAAAGCCGTTCCATCACCCCCGCGTACGCCCCGATTGGCTGGCCAAACTGAACGAGGCGGTGCTGGAGCCCGACCTGCCGATCATCGATCCGCACCACCATCTCTGGCGCGCGCGGCCCGATCGATATTTGCTGGATGATCTCGTCGCCGATCTGCGCACCGGCCACAACGTTCGAGCAACTGTTTTCATCCAATGCGGCTCCGACTATTACCCCCACGGCCCGGTGGAACTGCGGCCGGTCGGCGAAACCGTCTTTGTTGCGGAGGCGGCGCGGGTCTGCGAATCCGGCCGCTTTGGTGCGCTACGGGCTTGCGCCGGCATCGTCGGTCACGCCGATTGCCGGCTGGGAGAGCGGATCGATGCCGTTCTGGAGGCCCATATCCTTGCCGGGGAGGGCCGCTTCAAAGGCATCCGGCATAGTGGCACCTTCGATCCCGCGATCGAGCCGACGGCACCGCCGGGTGCGCCGCCGGGCCTGTATCGAGAACCTGGGTTTCGCGCGGGTTTCGCCCGGCTCGCACGCTTCGGCCTGACCTTTGAGGCCTGGCTCTATCACCCGCAGTTGAGCGACCTGATCGACCTGATGCGCGCGTTTCCCGATCAGAAGGTCGTGCTGAACCACCTGGGCGGTCCGTTGGGCGTCGGCCCTTATGAAGACAAGCGGGCCGAGATCCTGAACCGCTGGCGGGACAGCCTGCGGAATCTCGCGCGGTTCCAGAACCTGCACGTGAAACTCGGCGGCCTTGCCATGAATGTGAACGGGTTCGGCTGGCACCATCAGATGCTGCCGCCATCGTCAGGGGAAATAGCGAATGCCTGGCGCCCTTACGTCGAGACGGCGATCGAGCTGTTCGGGGTGAACCGCTGCATGTTCGAAAGCAATTTCCCCGTGGACAAGGGGATGTGCAGCTATCCGGTACTGTGGAATGCCTTCAAGCGCCTGGCTGCTGGCTGTTCCGCCGATGAAAAGGCGGCGCTGTTCCATCGTACGGCGCAGCGCTTCTACGGCCTGCCGCCGGTGACGTGACTATCCCGGCCTGATCGCGACGGGGCGACAGCGGGGCGGCGTTGACTATCTGGTGCCACGACGCGCTGGGGCGGCGAAAGCATGCCAGGGTCAGGTTGGCCCTAGCATGCCTGATCAACTCTTTGATCCAAGAGCGCGATTCACGCCTTCTCACCGCCGGCTTCAGGCGATCGCGCGCTAGATCCCGCCCCAGACCTCCCGCGCCACGTCGACGCACAGGGCCAGCTTGGCCCATTGTTCGTCCTCGGTCAGCGTGTTGCCTTCCTCGGTGGAGGCGAAACCGCATTGCGGCGACAGGGCCAGCTGTTCCAGCGGCAGATATTTCGCAGCCTCATCGATCCGGCGTTTCAGGTCGTCCTTGCTCTCCAGTGTTCCGGTCTTGCTGGTCACCAGACCCAGTACGACGATCTTCCGGCCGCGCGGCACGAAGCGGAGCGGTTCAAACCCGCCGGCGCGATCGGAATCGTATTCCATGAAATACGCATCCGAATCGATTTGATTGAACAAGACCTCCGCTACCGGCTCATAGCCACCCGAGGCAACCCAGGTCGACCGGAAATTGCCTCGGCACAGGTGCATGGAGATCGTCATCCCCGGTGGTTTTCCGGCGATCGCCCGATTGAGCATCCGAGCGTAAATGCTCAGCAGACCCTCGACATGCTCGCCCCGCGCGCGCAGGTTTGCGATCTGCTCCGGGTCGCAGAGATAGGCGATGTTGACCTCGTCCAGTTGCAGATAACGGCAGCCCGCAGCGCCAAAGGCCGCCACTGCGGCGTGATAGGCTTCGCCCAGGTCGTCGAAGAATGGCTCCAGCGTCGGATAGGCTTGGCGATCGATCGCATCACGGCCGCCTCGGAAATGTACGACGGACGGGGAGGGAATGGTCTGCTTGGGCACGGCGTTCCGGACATGGCTGGCCACGAAGCGGAAATCGTCGATCATGACGGGCTTCGACCACCCGATGCGCCCGTCCACCCGCAATTTGTGTGTCAACGGGATGCCGCCCTTGAACTGAATCTTTTCCTCGGGCTCGTAGATCTCGACGCCATCCAGACCTGAAACGAAATCATAATGCCAATAGGCGCGCCGGTATTCGCCGTCCGTTACCGCGCGCAGGCCGATCGATTCCTGCCTGGCGATTGCCGCGGTGATGCAGCGATCCTCGATCTCCCGCAGCGCCGGGGCGGACAACGTCCCCGCCTTCCAGGCGGATCGGGCGACCTGCAGCTCCTTCGGCCGCAGCAGGCTGCCGACATGGTCGGCCCGGAAGGGGGGTGTATCGTTCGCGTGAAACATCGGTGCCTCCCATGCGGCATCAGGGCCGCGACGCGGTCATCCAGTCGGTTACGGCTTTTACCACCGCCGCCGGCTGCTCCGGAATCAGCGCGTGGCTGGCGCCATCGATCAGCACCACCGTCACCCGATCGGCGCCCAGCTTGACACGGATGTCATCGCGGGTTTCCGGGGGCCGCCAGGGATCGTGCTCCGCCTGCAGATCAAGGATCGGTGCGGTGCCGGCATGCCACCAATCCTCGATGGGGGTTGCGGCGCCGGCGGCGCGCTGGCTGCGTGCGGCGGCCGGGTGCCAGTTGTGCAGCCAGGGAGATGGATCATGGCCTGGCGCGAAGAACGCCTTCCGCAAGGCCGATAATCGGGCCTGCCGCGGTTGGGTGGGGTCGCCGGCGATCGCCAGCGCTTCCCGCAGATCCGGGGCCAGGGTTCGAGCCGCGGCGGCGGCCAGGATCACACCACGCACCCGGTGGGGATGATCGGCAGCCAGGCAGCGCGCAACCCATTGGCCGAAGGCGTGACCCAGTACGAAGGCCGGACCACTGCCGTATTGCTCGATCGTTGCGGCAACGTCGCGGGCGTAGTCATGCAACGTCAGCCCTGCCATTGGTCCGACGCTGGCCCCCATACCGCGCGGCTGCGGGCGCAGCACCCGGAGCCCTTGCGCCGCGAAGCGCTCGGCTATGTCGTCGAAATCCTCGGAATCACGGGCGGCGGATGGCAGCATGACCAGGGTGGTGGGCGATGCCGGGTTGTCCCCGATCACGTCGATCCGGACAGTCCCGTACCTGACCGACACGCGGCGGCGTTGCGCCATGCTGTTTCCTCCGTGAGTCCACGGGTGACGCTACCGTCCCTCGACGCGGCATGAAAGCGGAGTTCCGGCCGCGAATGCGGCATTATCCATCCGCGCGGATCAGCCCGCCGCTGACAGGTCGGACAATCGGTACACCCAGCGCCCTGGCGTTGACCCACATCACGTATGGCAGGATCAGCATCTGGCTCACGGTCCATACTGCCACGGCATGCCAGGGATCGGCTGGCCGGACCAGCAGAACCCCGCCGCAGACCAGCATCAGGCTGGCAATGTTGCTGTACAGCGTGAACCGCGTCTGGCCCAACGCGACCAGGGCGACGCCGGACGGAAACACCAGCGTCGACACCGCCATCAGGCCTACCAGCGGCATGGCAGCCTGGCCGCCTGCCACCCAGTCCGGTCCCAGCAGCAGGGCCACCACCTCGGTCAGAATCAGGGCCAGAATGATACACAGCGGGAACATGAAACTCACCGCCCAGCGCAGCCAGCGATCTACCTGCGCCAGCATGCTGCGCCGGTCGTTCTGGTGCTCCGACAAGGCCGGCAGCATCAGCCGCCACATTGCCGTGAAAACGAGTTCCCGCACCGTATCCACCAGCCGGAACGCGATATGAACCTGGCCAAGGACGGTCGCGCCCGCGGTACCCCCGATCAGAACGGCAAAGACCCTGTAGCGCGCGATCAGCACGATGGTCGAGGCCGCCAGCGGGAGCCCGACCCGCAGCAGCGGCCGCACATCGGTCCAACGTAAAATCCAGTCCGGCCGCCAACCGCGTCCGATCAGCAAGGTCACCGCACCGACCAGGGATACGATCGCCTGTTGGCTGACCACTGCCCAGGCGCCCGCGCCGGCTGCCGCAGCCACGATACCCGTGCAGGTGCCAAGGCCCTGGCCGATCAGCGTGCGCAGTGCCAGGCTTCGATAGGCGCGTTCCCGAGTCAGCAGACCTTGAACCGTGCCCGCCGCGCCGACAACCGGCAGCGGCACCGCCAGCACCAGGCCCATCGGCACCAGGCGGGAGTCGTCGAGCAAACTTGCGAGGCCCCAGCCACCCGCCATCTGTAGAATCAGCGCCGCACAGCCGGTCGCCACGGAAGCCCAGAACGCGGATGACAGGACCGCCTGGTCGATCGACGCGCGTTGCACGACCGCATCGGCGAACAGGGCATTGACCACGACCCACAAGACAACGTGCAGGGCCACGGCCGATGCGCCGATTCCCATTTCCGACGGTCCGATGATCCGAGCGACCAGGATCGAGGTCAGCAGGGACAAGGCGCCGGAGACGGCCGCTTCCAATCCGGACCAGTAGGCGCCTTGCCTCATGGTGCGTGCTTTCCGGCGGCGGGGTGCGGCAGGATCGCGCGGAAGGGCGCCATTGATCCAACCGTCAGGAGAGTGGCGAACACCGGCAGCCACATGATCCGGCTCTGGTAGCGGCCATGCGGACCTGACAGCACACCGGTGACGGCGGCCGACAAAGGCAACACGCATAGTACGGCGATCAACAGTCCCAGCGTCAGCGAGCGTCGTCGCCAGGCGATCGGCAGCAGGATCACGCACGCGGCCACGCCGGCCAGCGCGGTGATCCTGTGCGTGATCATCAGCCAGGCCGGCAACGCCAATTGTCCTTGTTGCTGCCGCGCCCGGTCGTATCGCTCCACCTCCCTCACCGGAAAATCGTCGGTCATCCATGGTGTAACCTGCTTCGCCCACGGTTCCAGACCGTCCCCGCTGTCGAACTGGCCAAGCTGTCGCCCGGTATCGGCCAGCGCCGCCGCGAGAACCCGGCCCGGCTGGTGCCGCAGGGTTTCGGCAAGAATCCGACCGGCTTCGGCGGCCATGGCTTTCGGGCCGCCGGCTTGGTTCAGTGGGCTGTCCGATGTCCACAGAAAGCGGTCCGAATCCATCGGCAGACGATCTTGATATGCGCAAAGCCGCCAGCCCGCTTCGGGGCAGGCGTGCGCCAGTTCCGTGCTGACCGGCCCGTCCGCGATCAGGCGAGCGAGGTAGAAGACGCTGCCATAAGGCGACAGCGAAAACCGGTGATGGGCGGCCAGATTCATCCCGCATAGCGCCAGCGCGGCCAGCATCGGCACGAGAAGCGCCGGCAGCAGCAAGGCGGGGCGCAGATGCCGCAACCGCACGGCAAGCGCGGCAAGACCGGCGGCCAGCACCAGCGCCAGCGGCAGGCTTGATTGCTGGGATGCGGTCATGAAGGCGGCGACCGGCACCAGCAGCCACCGCTCCCGCGCGCTGATCCGGTCCGGTGTCCAGGCCAGGACGGTCATCAGCAATATCAGAAGAGGGGTGAAGAGGTCGGGCATCACCTCGCTGACCAGGAAGGGCAGCCATGTGAGTGCGGTGAGGAGCGCGATGCCAAGAAGGCCGCTTAGATACGCTGATCTGCACGGATATCCGCCGGCGGAGACCCGCCGATCGTGCTTTCCGCGCGGATCGTCATCCGCTGCCGGCGTACTAGGCGCCGGCCAGCGACCGATGCCTTTTTTAAAAAAGCAATGTGTTGAACAGGGATGCGCGAGCGGAAAGCGCGGATGGCGGGCCCGCTTCCGCCATAATGGGGAAGGCGGTGGCGGTTCAGCCGGATCGGCCGCCGATAGCGGCCCGCACAGGAAAACCCGGCACGTCAATGCCAGGACATAGACCGCGATAAGCGCCTGCACCGCAACGACCGGCCACAACGTGACGGTGGCATGCAGCGGCAGAATAAACAGGCTGTAGAAGACCGGCCGGTCCCATCCCGCATAGTGATGGACCGCTTGCGACAGATAGGTGCCCGTGTCGGCAAATACGATCGGATAGCGGTTCCACAGTGCCGGCCAGAGCAGCACCGCGCCGGTCAGGACCCACCACGGCGGTGTGGCACCTCGCAATGGCGAAGCGAGATCGCAACGATGACGCGCAGCGGCAGGGGGGTCAGTCGCCATAGCCCTCCGGATGTGCTTTTCGCCACGCGAGCGCGGTTCGCACGATCGTATCCAGATCGCTCAGCGCCGGTCGCCAGCCCGCCGCCTTGGCGCGGTCGCATGCGGCCACCAGCACCGCGGCATCGCCGCTGCGTCGCGGTGCGATCCGATAAGGCACGCGCAGGCCGGATGCCCGCTCGACCGCCGCGATGACCGCGCGAACGGACTGGCCATTGCCGTTCCCCAGGTTCCAGACCAGGGAGCCATTATCAAGCTGCCGCAGGGCCAGCAGATGGGCCTGTGCCAGATCCGAGACATGCACATAATCCCGAATGCAGGTGCCGTCCGGCGTGTCGTAGTCATCGCCGAACACATCCAGCGCAGGCCGCCGTTCCAGCGCGGCATCAATCACCAGCGGGATCAGATGCGACTCCGGGCGATGATCCTCGCCCAGTTCCCCTTCGGGGTCGGCGCCGGCGGCGTTGAAGTAGCGCAGGCAGGCATGGCGCAGCCCATGCACCTCGCCGGCCCAGCGCAATGTGCGCTCGATCATCCATTTGGTGTCGCCGTAAACCGATTGCGGATCGATCGGCGCGGTTTCGGGAATGGGCGCATCGTCGACGACGTTGAACAGCGCAGCGGTCGAGGACAGCACGAAACGTGGCACGCCGTGGCGGAGGCAGGCATCGATCAGGCGCATGCCGTTGCCGACATTGTCGATCAGGTAGCGCATCGGCATCCGCATGCTTTCGCCGACCTGCGACAGGGCGGCGAAATGGAAGACCGCGTCGAACCGCCCGAGGGAGAACACCTCCTCCAGCACGCCGACATCGGCCAGATCCGCTTGAACAAACCGAACCTGCGGCGGCACGGCGGCACGATGGCCGGTTCGCAGGTTGTCCAGAACCGTGACCGCCGATCCCTGGCGCACCAGCTCCTTCACCAGATGGCTGCCCACGAAACCGGCCCCTCCGGTCACCAGGATCGATCCGGTCATGCACCGCTATCCTTCATAATAAGCCTTGTAGCGGTGATGATATACCTCGCCATCGGCATAGCCCGAACGCCGGTGCGTCCGTGGATCAAGCCGCGTCAGCACGGCGCCAACGACATTGGCGTGCGCGTCGGCCAGCAGCTCCAGCGCATTCAACAGGCTGGCGCGCGGCGTCGACCGCCAGCGCACGCACAGCAGCGTCGCATCCGCCGCTGCGGCCACCACCCGCGCTTCCGTCATCGCCTGGGCCGGTGGGGCGTCCAGCAGCACCAGGTCGTATTCGGCACGGACGCCGGATAACAGGGCACCGAACCGCTCCGATAGGAAAAGGCCCAGCACATCGCCGCTGGGTCGGCCGGAGGGAACGAAGCCCATCCCTGTTAATGGATCCTCCTGCACGCAGTCGCGCCAATCCGCGTCGCCACGCAGGATTTCTGCCAGACCAGGCGGCGGTGAGGGCGCCACCCGGCCGGTGAGCCGGCGGATGAAGGACGGCCGCCGCAGATCGCACTCGATCGCGAGCACCCGTTCCCCACGCAGTTGCGCTTCCCGCCCCAGCGCCAGGGTAACGATGGATTTGCCTTCGGCCGGCCGCGCGGCGGTAACCGCCAGAATGCGCGGCTGCACGCGCCCGGGGTTGGCGCCCATGAAGCGCAGGCCGGCGCGCAAGGCGCGCACCTGCTCTGCAAACGGAGACAAGGGCCGCCGCGCCGCATAGTCCTGGATCGTGACATGTCCCAGTGCTCGCCGGCTGACCTCCGGCAGACGGGCGAAGCAGGGGAGCCCGGTTACGGTCCGGATCTCGTCGCCGCTGCGCAGCGTGCTGTCCGCCAGGTGCAGCACGTAGACCAGCATCAAGCCGAGGAACACCCCGCCTGCGGACGCTGCCGCCATGACCGGCACCGTACGGGGGGAGCTGGGCTGGGTCGGCGGCAGTGCCTGGGAAATTTCATGGGCCTCGGAGCTTTCCACGGCCGCCTGCTGCGCGGTCTGCTGCTGCCGCTCTAATACCGCCTGCAACTGTGCGCGTTCTGCCGAGAGGTCGCGGCTCATGGCGTCGAGAGGAATCTCCTCGCGCGCGGTTCGTGCTTCTTCTTCCTGAGCCATGCGGAACTGCGCTTCCAGGGCCGCGACACGCTCCGCCGCGGTGTGCTGTTCCGCCTCTGTTGCGGCGATGACGCGTGCCGTCTCGGCTTTCAAGGCACGATCCGCTTCCGCGTATTGGCGGCTGAGACCCTGTGCTTCGGGATGCGCGCCGCCGAGCCGGGTCTGCTGCGACTGGATCTGGGCAGCGAGGCGTTCGAGCTGCGTCCGGAGCGACACGACGGAAGGGGAGATGGCGGCGAGGGCGGCGGCGCCAGCGTTGCCACGAGCGGCATCCAGGCGGCCGTTGGCGCTGGCCAGATCGCTGCGGGCCTTCACCAGATCCTCCGTCAGATGGGTGATTTCCTCGCTATCGGAGCTGGCATGCATGCCGCGTGACAACCCGTGCCGGCTACGGTAGGCGGCAACGTCGCTTTCCAGCTTCTGCACATTGTCACGCAGGATTCTGGCCTGCTCATCCAGCAGGCGGCTGGCCCGGTCGACCAGGATGTGTTTCGCGCGGTACTGATCCTTGATGTAGACGTCCATCGCATTGTTCACCGCGGCGGCGGCCGTTAGCGGATCCTGGGCGGTGAAACTGACCTCGATGACGTGGGAGGCGTGGATCGGCGTGGCGTGCAGAGCGGTGCGAACCGCCATCATCGTCTGCTCCCGCGCGCGATCCAGGGTCGGGCCATAGACCGGTTGTTCTGGGATCGGTTCGGTGTCCATGCCCAGCAGATCGCCTAGGCTTCGCTTCAACCGGGCCAGCGTGCCCGGTCGGCGGAGAGCCGGGTTGAATTCGGCCGACGTATAAAGATTGCCGCGCTCCGCGACGCTTTGGGCGATGTGCAGGCTTTGCAGCAACTCCGCCTGGCTGGCCATGATCGCGTCGGTGGTCGGATCGGTGCGCAGGATGCTTTGCATCTCCCGCAGGGTGAACACGGCCGGTTCGTAGATGAGCGAGCCGGACGCGGTGTAGAGCGGCGTCACCTGGCGGAGCATGATCCAGGCGGTAAGGGGGATCAGAATGACGGTCGCGGCCAGGATCGGGCGGCGCTGCCGCAGGGCCGCCAGAAAGGCGGGAATGGTCAGCCGCGCCTTGTCGGCGTCCCGGACGATGCCTGGGTCAGCGCCTGCTGGCAGGCCTTGATACCGGGTCGGATTGTCCAGCATCCGCGACTGCGAGCCTCTTGCTCCTGCGCGTGGAAGTCGGGCGCGCCGTTTTGGTCGGGGATGGGTTTACGGTCGTATTTGTTAAGAAAAGGCTAACGAGGAGCCCGGACGCGATCGGGCTTCGGATCATGGTCCGGTTCGAAAATCCCAACGATGGACAGGGGCGGAAACGATTTCGCCGCCTCCGGGTTCCGGAGACGGCGAAATCGTCTGCTGTTCAGCTTCGTGGCCGAAACCCCGACCAGCTGCCGGAACAGGAAACAGACATCAGTTGGATCGCGTCCACATGCGGCCTGGACGCAGATGGTTTCCCATCACTTTCGCGTAATACAACCTTTCGGCCGCTCAAGGACAACACATCAATCACCGGCGAAGCGTGGTCGTCCATGACTCACGCTTCACGGTGATCGGTTGTTAGCCGCGGGCTGGCGGAACCGGCGGCGGGGGCGGCGGCGCCGGGGCAGGGGCGGGGGTCGGCGGGGGCGGCGGCGGAGGTGCCGGGTGCGAGCATGCGGCGAGGAGTGCCGCAGGAATCACAACGGCAGCCATCGCTACACGGCGGATCAATCCGTGACGACGCACTGTTTCGGAAGCGGTAACCATCCGGTACTCCTCTATCGAGTTGCTCGTAGACACGAGAAAAATTTAAGGCCAATTCTTGGTGGAGAGTCAAACTGCAAGTTGCGTAAGCCGGCGAGGGTCGAACAGTGGCAGTCGAAGAGTGGTACGGGTGCCCACGCCGGCGCGCGAGGTGGGCTTGGATGGTCGGAAGCCGTTGATGCCCGCCCTGGCTCAATCGCTCCGGTGCGCCAGAACGGTGATTGGCGCGGTCGCGCTCGCCGCGCTGTGCGCGTTGGCCGGGTGCGGCTCAAACCATCCCCCGGAAGCGGTCGCCATGCCGGCGCTGCATCCGAAAACTCAGCTTGCCACCTTGGCCTATGGCCGGTCGGCACCCGTCATTGGCGGTGAGCGCCTGCACGCAGAGCTGCTCCAGCGCTTCTACGCGCGCCACGGCTTTGAGCCTGTCTGGACGACCCGGCAAGCACAGGCGAATGCGCTGGTGGACGCCGTGCTCCGGGCTGGCGATCAGGGCCTCGATCCGGAATTGTTTCACGCAACCTTGTTGCAGCACCGGGCAGCCTTGCCACCGATCGATCGCGAATTGTTGTTGTCGGATGCTTTCCTGTCTTATGCGGATGCGCTTGCGCGGGGGGCTGTGCCGGTCGAACGCCGCAGAGACGACGAGACGTTGGCCCCGGAACCAATCAATGTCGCGGCCGTATTGGACGATGCAATCGACAGCCGCGATCCGGCGTCTGTGATCGAGGCGCTGGCGCCGACCACACCGACCTACCAGGCGCTGCGTCAGGCCTTGCAGAAATACCGGCCGGCCGCCCTAGCCGGCGACAAGGCCGCGATCGACCGCGTACGCATGATAGAAGTCAACCTCGAACGCCAACGTTGGCTGCCGCGACCACTGCCGCCCGATCGTGCATGGGTCAATATCGCCGATGAACGGCTGGTGCTGTATCGCGACGACCAGCCGGTCTTTTCATCCCGCGTCGTGGTCGGTCAGGACTCCCGGCACAATCAGAGCCCCGAGTTCCGCGCGACGATCGACGCGAGTTTCTTCAACCCGCCATGGGTCGTACCGCGCGACATTGTCATTGCCGAGATCCTGCCGAAGATCAGCAGCGACCCGGACTACCTGACCCGGAACAGGATGGTGATGCTGGCCAGCGGCGAGGTTGAACAGCTGCCGAGCCCCGAGGCGGGGTTGGGACTGGTCATGTTCGACATGCCGAACCGGTTCGATGTTTACCTGCACGACACACCGGATCGACAAATTTTCAACCGCGACAACCGCCGCATCAGCCATGGCTGCATCCGGGTGCAGAATCCGCTTCAGTTCGCGGCATTGCTGCTGCGGCAGCCGATCGGCTCGGTCAATCAAGGGATCGCGCAAGGGATCGCGAAGGCCAGCACCACGAGACATGAACTGCCGAAGCCGGTGCCCGTGTTCGTCGTCTATCAGACCGCGTTTGCCGACACGGACGGAACGCTGCAGTTCCGGCCGGATTTCTACAGCCGGGACGCGGCGATCTGGCAACAGCTGCACAAGCCCGGATCGGAACCTGTGGCGCCGGTGACTAAACACCCGGTGTCGCTTGCATCGGCCTCGTCAGGATCGGCCCCGTCAGGATCGGCCCCATTGGGATCAGTTAAGCCAAAGTCGCCTGCTAAAAAGGCGGGATACGTCCGCCGATTAACCAAATCTTAAGGAGCTGCGTGTATTCGGACCTCGCCGGGAATTCCGGTGACGTGACGTCAACCCTAAAACAGGGTTTGCCCCCGGTGCTGGTTCGCGCTGCCGTGCTGTTGTGCCTGGTGCTGTCCGCCTGTTCCCCAGGCGGCAGCCTGCCGGACCTGCCAACCACGCAACCGGGAGCCTACCGTCTGGGCCCCGGGGACGTGGTGAGGCTGATCACCTTCGGCGAGGACTCGCTGACCGGCGAATTCCGCGTCAGCGACAGCGGCACCATCGCCCTGCCGCTGCTCGGCCCCGTCCACGCCGCCAGCCTGTCCACGGACCAGCTCGGCCAGCAGGTCAGCCAGGCGTTGATGAAAGCCAACCTGCTAAAGTCGCCATCGGTGTCTGTCGAGATCATCGCGTATCGCCCGATCTTCATCCTCGGAGAGGTCAGCAAGCCAGGCCAGTATCCCTACCAGCCCGGCATGACCGTGGTGACAGCGGCGGCCGTCGCCGGCGGGTTCACCTACCGGGCGGTGGACGACTATGCTGCGGTGGTGCGCACCCAGGACGGAGTCGCGATAGAAGGCAAGGCCTACCGGCAAAGCTTCATCCAGCCTGGGGACGTGGTCACGGTCCTGGAACGCAGATTTTGATCCATCATCTGGTTGCCGGTTGCCTCGTTCTGATGTTGTCCACGGTTTCGGCCCTGGCGGGCTACGGGCCGGCGCCTGGTCCGCTGCGCGTCATCGGCGGTGGCAAGGGTGGCGGCTGTATCGCGGGGGCTGTCGAGCTTCCAGCGCAGGGCACCGGCTTTCAGACCATCCACATGAGCCGCAGCGACTTCTGGGGCGCGCCGGGCACCATCGCTGGGCTGGAGATGCTGGCGCGGCAGGCAAGCGCGGCCGGGCTGCCCAGCTTGCTGATCGAGGACATTTCCCATCCCCGAGGCGGACCGATGCAGGGCGGCCATATCAGCCACCAGATCGGTGTCGATGCCGACGTCGGTCTGGACATGCGTCCGCGCCCGCCGATCCAGGCTGCGCAGCTGGAGACCGTCGAATTGGCCAGCATGGTGCGACCGGATGGACGGGATATCGATCCGTCGGTCTGGTCGGCGCGCGTGATTACGTTGCTGCGGTTGGCAACGGCCGTGCCAGGCGTCGACCGCGTGCTTGTCAACCCGGCAATCAAGCAGGCGTTGTGTCGCGATGTCAGCGGGGACCGGACATGGCTGCGCATGATCCGCCCCTGGTGGGGCCACGCGGCCCATATGCATATTCATTTCCGCTGCCCGCCCGGCCAGTCCGAGTGTCAGGACATCACCCCGATCCCGGCCGGCGACGGGTGCGACGAGACCTTGGCCTGGTGGTTCACGCAACTGGATCGGCCACCTGCAAAGCCCGGCCGGCCGCCGAAACCGCTGCCGCTGCCGGCCGCGTGCAAGGCGATTTTGAGCGGGCGGTAGAGCGAGCCGACGCCGGTCGGCCAACCTGCCTGCCTACGGGCCGGGAAAGGTGTGATCTCGGCCGGCAATGCGCCGATCGGAGAAGCGGTTTGTGGAGCGATCTGCTTGACGCGGCTGCGAAATCCACGATGCCTCGCCGTCCGCCTACGCGTCAGGGCGCAGATATCTTGCCGTCTTTGCCAACCGCCGGCTGCTGACGTGAGAACGCCGGTCAATGCGGCCGATAGCGTGGCACCCGTTTCTCCCGAAACGCCTGGACACCCTCGGCGAAATCGGCCGACCGCCCGGCTTCACCCTGGAGTCGTGCCTCGAGGTCCAGTTGCTGATGCAACGTATTGCTGGGCGCGGCGGCGAACAGCGTCTTGATCCCGGCTATCGCTTCAGCCGGCGCGGCCACCATCCGCAGCGCCAGCACCTCGGCCTCCGCCATCAGGTCCGTGTCATCGACGGCTCGCCAGATCATTCCCCACGCCGCGGCCTGCTCCGCCGGAACCGCATCGCCCAGCAGCGCCAATGCCCGGCCGCGCACATCGCCGACGCTGCGCGACAGGAACCAGCTGGCGCCGCTGTCCGGCACCAGCCCGATCCGCACGAAGGCCTGCACGAAGCTGGCCGACTTCGCCGCCAGCACAAAATCACAGGCCAGCGCGAAGCTCGCGCCGGCCCCCGCCGCCACGCCATTCACCGCCGCGATGAATGGCAGGCGGGAGGCGCGGATGCGCCGCACCGCCTCGTGATGCCAGGTATCCGCCAGCTGCCGCAAATCAGGCGGCCCAGCCTCGGTCGGCATCACATCGGCGCCAAGCTCCTGTCCCGCGCAGAAACCTCGCCCGGCGCCCGTGAGCACCACGGCGCGAATGGCCGAATCCGCCTCGGCGGCGTCGATCGCGGAGATCAGGCGATCGATCATCGCCGGCGCCAGGGCATTCATCATCGCCGGCCGGTTCAGGACGATCTTGCGCCAGCCATCATGCGTCTCGACCAGAATATCGTCCATCAGTCGCCATTTCCCTGGGCCAGTCGGAACGCCGCCTGCGGATAGACGCCCAACACCTTCACCTCGGTGGAGAAGAACGACAGCTCCTCCAGCGCGCGGCGCAGCGGCGGCTGTTCCGGGTGGCCTTCCACGTCACACAGGAACTGTGTGGCGGCGAAATGACCGTTGATCATGTAGCTTTCCAGCTTCGTCATGTTCACGCCGTTGGTGGCGAAGCCGCCCAGCGCCTTGTACAGGGCGGCCGGAACGTTACGGACCCGAAAGACAAACGTCGTCATCAGGTTCGGCATGCGCGGGTTCGGCTCCTGCCGGTTCGGCGCGACCACATAAAAACGGGTGGTGTTGTGCGCCGCGTCCTCGACATTCTCGCGCAGGATATCCAGCCCATAGGTTTCCGCGGCCAGGGCGGAGGCGACCGCCGCATCCTCCTTCTTCCCCCATTGCGCCACGAGCTGTGCCGATCCGGCGGTATCGGCCTCCACCACGGCGGAGACATTCAGTTCCGCCAGCAGCCGGCGGACCTGCCCCAGGGCGACGGGGTGGGAGTGGATGCGCTTGATATCGGGGATCACGGCGCCGGGTACGCCCAGCAGGCAATGCTCCACGCGCTGAAACCATTCACCGATGATGTACAGGCCGGAGCCCGGCAGCAGATAATGGATGTCGGAGACCCGTCCGGCCAGGCTGTTCTCACACGGCAGCATGCCCAACGCGGCGGTGCCGTCTCGGACGGCATCGATCGCCGCCTCGAACGAGGCGCAGGGCAGGGTGGTCATTTCCGGATATGCGGCACGGCAGGCCAGATCCGAATAAGCGCCAGGGACGCCCTGGAACGCGATCACCTTGCTCATGTGCGGGATACCGCCGCGCCGGGCGCCATCAGGGCACGCGCTCGTTCCAGGTCCTCGGCCGTATCGACCCCGAACGGGCCGTGCTCCATGCGCGCGCAGGCGATCCGCATGCCATTCTCCAGGGCCCGCAGCTGTTCCAAGCTCTCGCGTTGCTCCAGCGGGCTTGGCGGCAGCGAGACGAAGCGATCCAGTGCGGCACGGCGATAGGCATAGATGCCGACATGGTGCCAGCGCGGGCCCAGGCCCCAGGGGATCGCGACGCGGGAGAAATACAGCGCCGGCGCGACGGTTTCGCCCTCCTTGAACGCGCAGGCTGCCTTGACGAAGGAGACTGTCGTGGCCTCGATCTCGTCACGGATCGGCACCACCAGCGTGCCGATATCGATGCCCGGATCGTGCAGCGGCGTCACCACAAGGCGCAGGCCGGCGGGGTCGAGCGTTGGGAAATCGCCCTGCAGGTTGACCACGACGTCGTGTTTGCCATCGGGGTCCAACTCTGCCAGCGCCGCGTGCACGCGATCCGACCCCGACGGCAGCGCCGGATCGGTCAGCACGGCCCGGCCGCCATAGGCGCGAACCGCCTCGGCGATCTCCGGATCGCCGCAGGCGACGGCGACGGGGCCGATACCCGCCTCCCGGCCACGATCCAGCATATGGACGACCATCGGTTTGCCGCAGATATCGGCGAGCGGCTTGTTCGGCAGCCGCGTGGAAGCCATGCGGGCGGGAATGACGACGATCGGGTTCACGGGGACGGTTCCTGGGCGGCGGTGGCAGGCCGAGCGGCGGTTGAAGGGCGGGTGACCGGCCCCTATGGTCGGCGCAGTCTACGAATGCGGTCGCATGGGCGCAACGCCGCCTGGCCGGCCTTGTGGCGGAAAGGGACGGTTGTGGACGACGATATCGACATTTGGCTCGCGGCGGCGCTGGCCGCCGCGGACGCCGCGCGGGACGTGATCCGCCCGTTCTTCCGGACCGCGGTGCCAGCCGACCAGAAGGCGGACCAGTCGCCGGTGACGATCGCCGATCGCAATGCCGAGATGGCGATGCGCGCGGTGCTGAACCAGCGCTGCCCCGGCCATGGCATCCTGGGTGAGGAGTTCGGGCTGGAACGCCCCCGCGCGGCGCTGCGCTGGGTGCTGGACCCGATCGACGGCACGCGGGCATTCATCACCGGGCGGCCGACGTTCGGTTCACTGATCGGCCTCCTTGAGGGGGAGACACCGGTACTGGGAATCATCGACCAACCGGTCACCGGGGAACGCTGGGTCGGCGTGCGTGGCCGACCGACCGTTTTCACCGGTTTTCTGGGTGGCCGGTCCGGCACGCGAGCCTGCCCCGCGCTGGCACAGGCGGAATTGTCCGCTACCAGTCCGGAAATGTTCGGCGCCGCCCTGCCGCATTTTCAGCGTCTGGCGGGGCAGACCCGCCGCAACTACTGGGGCGGCGACTGCTACGCGTATGGACTGCTGGCGCTGGGGCATATCGACGTCGTTGCGGAGTGCGGCCTGAAACCCTGGGACTGGGCGGCGCTCGTGCCCGTCGTCGAGGGCGCCGGCGGGCGGATTACGGATTGGTCGGGACAGACCTTGCGCAGCGACGGGGACGGAAGGGTGATCGCGGTCGGGGATCCGACGTTGCTGCATGCGGTGGTGGCGGCGCTGATGGAGGGGGATGCGCAACTTACCGCGTAGCCCCTTGCCGCGATGGGGAAAGCGATCCTGGGCGCGGCCGCCTGATCGATGGCTCGTCGCGCCAGCTGAACGATTTCACTGCTGCCGTACGGGCGCCCTGCCAGACTGCCGCTCATGACGACCGAGGCACGCGACATATCCCCGCGAACCATCCTGGCCTGGACTCTGGCGATCATCGTCTGGCTGTCCGCACCCGTCCGGGCGCAGACGCTTGGAGCCTATGACGCGGCGCTGACCGAGACGTCGATTTCCGGCATTTCCTCCGGTGCCTATATGGCGGTGCAATTCGCCACCGCATGGTCTTCCTTCGTCAAGGGCGTCGGCGTGATCGCCGGCGGACCGTATGGCTGCTCTGGCGGATCGGCGGCGACCGCGCTTAGTACGTGCATGGACGGTCAGCCGGCCGCCAACATGTCCGCCTTGTCGAAACTGCCCGACCGGCTGGCAGCCAAGGGCCAGATCGACAGCCCCACCCATATCGCCACCCAGAAGATCTACCTGTTCAGCGGCTATAACGACGCGGTTGTAAATCGGTCGGTCACCGATTGGCTGCAAGCGCTCTATGAGAAGCGTCTCGCCGGCCATGCCGGAAATCTGTTCTATCAGACCGCGATCGGTGCGGGACATGCACAGGTCACACTGGATTTCGGCGGTGCCTGCTCCGAGAACGGCGGCGACTATATCAACAGATGCCACTACGACCAGGCCGGCATCCTCTTGCAGCATATCTATGGTGCTCTGAACCCGCCGAACCGGGGAACCTTGATCGGCACGCTGATCTCGTTCGACCAGGGCGCCTATACCGCACCGGCGAAACCGGCGGATGAAAGCATGGGGGCCAAGGGCTTCCTCTTCGTTCCGGCGGATTGCGCCGCCGGTGCTGCCTGCCGCGTGCATGTGGCGCTGCATGGATGCAAGCAGTCCTATGACACGATCGGCGATGCGTTCGTGCGTCATGCTGGATACAACGAGTGGGCCGACACGAACCATATTGTCGTCCTGTATCCGCAGACCACACCCAGCAACGGCATCGCGCCTTTCTTCGGCATCACCAACCCCGACGGGTGCTGGGATTGGTGGGGCTACCTGGATCCGGATCCGACCACGACGCCGCGCTTCCTGACCAAAACAGGACCGCAGATCGCCGCGTTCAAACGCATGATCGACCGGCTGACGAGCGCCGCCAAGCCGCCGGAGCGCGCCACCGCGCCAGCCGCGCAGACCCTGGTGGCGACCGATGCCTCGGATACCGCTATCGCGCTGGCGTGGACGCGAGTGCCGGACGCCCAGGCCTATGAGGTGTTCCGGAGCGCGCCGGGCGATGCCGCGACCGTGAACATCGCTACCGTCACCGGCCTGAGTTTCGGCGATAGTGGCCTGAAGCCGGCTTCGACATACAGCTATCAAATACGGCCGGTGCTATCGTTCGGCCCTGGCCCGCTGACATCTCCGGTGATGCAGCGGACACGTACCAGCCCCCCATGAGCACCGGCCTGTCCCGCCGCGCGACCGCGGGGCCTGATCCTGGCCTCCGGCGGAGCCTGCTCGCCCGCTGACATGAGGGAAGGAAGCGCGCCGGTTTGCAGGCGATCTGCAGCGGTCTCGATGAACCGGGAATCAGAGTTTTGACCATTAATCTTCGGTCTTTTTTTCATCGGTATGCGTGGCCAAACACGTCTGATCACGTTGGCCGGCGCAATGAAATGTATGCTGGATGGGGTTCGAGCCGTCTTGCCCTGGTCACCGCTCAACCGGCGCACCCCTGGAATACTTCCCCAACAGATCGAATCTCCTATTAACTGTCGATCTGCCGCACAGGGACAACGCCCATGGACATCGGTCTCGGCCGTACCGCCGTCACGTTGGAGTCGCGTTTCGTCGACCTGGATCAGCCTGTCCTGCTGACCGGAATCCAGTCCCTGCTGCGGTTGCTGCTGGAACAGAAGCGGCTGGACGAGGCCGCCGGCCTGAGCACCGCCTCCCTGGTGTCCGGCTATCGGGGCTCCCCGCTGGGGATGCTGGACAGAGAGCTGTGGGCGCACGCAAAGCTGATGAGCGCACATGGTGTCCGGTTCGAGCCTGGTCTGAACGAGGACCTCGCCGCCACCATGCTGTACGGCACACAGGAACTCGACGCGTTCCCAGGCAAGAAAGTCGATGGCGTCTACGGCATGTGGTACGGCAAGGGGCCGGGTGTCGATCGCAGTGGTGACGCGTTGAAATGCGCCAATATGAGCGGCACGCACAAGTACGGCGGCGTTCTCGCCATCGCCGGTGATGACCACGGCGCGCATTCGTCTACCTATCCGCATCAGACCGAATACGTCTTCCAGAACTGTTTCATCCCGGTGCTGAACCCGGCGTCGGTGCAGGATGTGCTGGATCTCGGCCTCGCTGGCTGGGCGTTGTCGCGCTATTCCGGGCTTTGGGTGTCGATGAAGACCACCGCCGAGACGATGGAGCAGGCTTCGACCGCCGTCGTCCATTCCCAGCGGCATTTCGCGCTCCCGGATTTCCCGCTGCCGCCGCACGGGCTGAATTTCGACCCCACGCTGCATTTCCCCGGTGATCGCGCGGAGCTGGAGCGGCGGATGATCGAGGAGCGCATGCCCGCCGCCCTGGCGTGGGCACGCGCCAACCGGCTGGATCGCCTGATCAGCGGCACCCCCGATGCGCCGTATGGCCTGATTACCATCGGCAAGACGCATGAGGACACGCTGCACGCGCTGCGGCGGCTGGGGCTGGAACGGCATCCGCAACTCGGCGTCTACAAGGTGGCCATGACGTGGCCGCTGGAAACGCAGGGCCTGAAAGAGTTTGCCCGCGGCAAGCGCGCGATCCTGGTCATCGAGGAAAAGCGAGGCTTCGTCGAAAGCCAGATCCGGGACGCGCTGTATCATTTGCCGGCGGATGAGCGGCCGGAGGTCAGCGGTAAGACGCTGCCGAATGGCGCGCCCCTGCTATCGGCGCTGATGGAACTGTCACCGGAGGCGGTGGCCGGCGGGCTGTCCACTTTCCTGGGTGGCGCCGGTCTGAACCTGCCGGCACCCCCGGCACCGGTCAAGATCGACCGCCCGGATGGGCTATTGCGCCGCATTCCTGCTTTCTGCGCCGGCTGCCCGCATGCCACGTCGACAAAACTGCCCGCGGGCAGCTTTGCCAGTGCCGGCATCGGTTGCCATTTCATGGCGATGGATGACGGACCGCAGACGCGCACCTTCACCCATATGGGCGGGGAAGGCGCACCCTTCGTCGGCCTGTCCAGCTTCACCGACATGAAGCACATGTTCGCCAATCTGGGCGACGGCACCTATCAGCATTCCGGCAGCCTGGCGATCCGCCAGGCCGTCGCGGCGGGCACCCGCATCACTTATAAGCTGCTGTATAATGACGCGGTGGCGATGACCGGCGGCCAGCCCGCCGAGGGCGGTGCCACGGTGCCGATGCTGGCAGCGCAGCTGGCCGCCGAAGGGGTCAAGCGTATCGCCATCGTCGCCGATGAGGCAGATCGCCTGCCGGCGCCATCCGCGCTGCCCGCCGGGGTAACCCGGCATACCCGCGATGAGCTGGAAACGGTACAGAAGTCCCTGGCGGCCTATGAAGGTCCCTCGGTGCTGATCTACGATCAGGTCTGTGCCACCGAAAAGCGTCGCCGCCGCAAGCGGGGCAGCATGGCACAGCCAACGCGTCACGTCGTGATCAATGAGGCGGTGTGCGAAAATTGCGGCGATTGCTCCGCGAAATCCAACTGCATCGCCATCGAGCCCGTTGAGACCACGCTGGGTCGCAAACGCCGGATCAACCCGACCAGCTGCAATGTCGACCTGTCCTGCCTGAAGGGATTCTGTCCGAGCTTCGTGACGGTCGACGGACCGCCGGCGGCGCCGGACGCGGATATGACGTGGCAGGGGCGGGAAACCGAATTGGGCAACGGTCTGCCGGAACCGCTCCTGCCTCCGCTGGGCGTCTGGCGCGGCCTGTTCGCCGGCATCGGTGGCGGCGGCATCGTCACCGCCGGCGCGGTTTTGGCGATGGCGGCGCATCTGGAGGGCCGGGCGGTCAAGACGCTGGACTTCACCGGCCTGGCGCAAAAGAATGGCGCCGTCGTCGCCCATGTGCAGATTGCCGCCGAAGAGACCGACCTGGACGTGGTGCGTATCCCGATAGGCACCGCCGACCTGATGCTGGCGGCGGACCTGGCGGTGAGCTGCTCGGCCGGCGTGCTGGAGCGGAATGCCAAGACCTCCGTGGTGATCGGCAACCTGGACCTGGCCGCCACCGCCGAGTTCAAGCGCAACGCGCTGCTGTCGATCGATGCCGAACGTCACCGCCGCACGATCGAGAAGGTGACCGATGCCGGCCGGTCCGTCTGGCTGCACGGCCAGCGCCTGGCAGAGCGGCTGTTCGGCAACGCCCAGGCGATGAACACGATGATGTTGGGCCTGGCCTGGCAGCGCGGGCTGGTGCCGGTGTCGGAAGCCTCGATCCTGCGCGCCGTCGAACTGAACGGCGCTTCGGTCGGGCTGAACAAGCGCGCCTTCCTGTGGGGTCGCATCCTGGCCGAGAAGCCGGAGCTGGTGGCCCAAATTCTGGACGGCGTGGTGGAGGGTGAGCCGAAGGAGCTGGACGCGCTGATCGCCGACCGGGTCGCCTCGCTGACCGCGTATCAGTCCGCCCGCTATGCCAGGCGCTATCAGGCAATGGTACAGGAAGCGATCGAACGTGAGACCGCTGTTTTCGGCAAGCCCGGACCATTCGCGCGCGCGGTGGCGGAGAACCTGTTCCGGGTAATGGCCTACAAGGACGAATACGAGGTCGCCCGCCTGCACGCCGCCGCCACATATGGGGCGAAGCCGGTCTTCCATATGTCTCCGCCGCTGATCTGGCGCCACGACAAGGCAACCGGGCAGCGGGGCAAGATCGAGATCTCCGGTTCTGTTGCCCTTCCGCTGTTCCGTGTGCTGCGCGGCCTCAAAGCACTGCGGGGCACGCCGTTGGATCCGTTCGGCTATCAGCAGGAGAGGCGGCAGGAGCGTGCAATGATCGACGCCTATATCGGCGATATGCGCGCTGCACTGGCCGCGCTGCGGCCCGAGACGGTCTCGGCCGCGGTCGCGCTGGCGGAATGGCCGGATCAGGTCCGAGGCTTCGGGCACATCAAGGAGGCGAACCGCCAGAAAGCCGAGGCGCGGCGGGTACAGTTGCGCGAGCAACTGACCAACCCGGCGACAGTGAAGCTGGCGGCGGAATGAATTTCCGCGCCGCCTGATTTTCAGATGACATGGTTGCGTCGGATATCGTTTCGACCGGCCGCAGTCCGGTCTCCGCCGCGGCATGGAAGCGCTCGTCCAGGACGGCTCGGCCCTCCCTGCGTTGCACCTGGCGCGTGATCGGCCAATACTGGCCCCGTATCCGGCCAGAGGGCGCCGGCGGCCGGTGACGGCCCAACACGCAGGGAATTGGAGGACGACCCATGTCATTCTATCGCGGCATGACTTGTGAGAACGTGACCCTGACCGGCGCCGGTGGCGCCAAAATCACGGCTTACACGGCAAAGCCCGCCGGACCCGGCCCGTTTCCCGGCGTGGTTCTGATTCACCATCTGCCCGGCTGGAGCGAGTTCTACATCGAGACGACCCGCCGTTTCGCCCATCACGGCTATATGGCGATCTGCGCCAACCTGTATGAGCGCGAAGGTGGCGGCAGCGATGCCAATCCCGACGACGTCGCCGCCAAGGTGCGGGGCGAGGGCGGCATCGCCGACGCGCAGATGGTGGGCGATACCGAGGCGGCGGTGAAATGGATGCGCGCGCAGCCGGAGTGCAACGGCAAGGTCGGGCTGTTCGGCTCCTGCTCCGGTGGGCGGCATGCCTTCCTCTACGCCTGCCAGAAGAAGGATGTGGATGCCTGCGTCGAACTGTGGGGCGGCGGCGTGGTGATGGGCAAGGACGAGCTGAACGCCAAGAAGCCCGTCGCGCCGATCGACATGACGAAGGATCTGAGCTGCCCGCTGCTGGGCCTGTTCGGCAATGACGACCGCGCGCCGAGCCCGGAACAGGTGAACCAGCATGAGGCGGCGTTGAAGGCGGCTGGCAAGTCGTATGAATTCCATCGCTATGACGGGGCCGGCCATGGCTTCTTCTATTGGCATCGCCCGCTGTACCGGCCGGAGCAGGCGATGGATGGCTGGGCAAGGGTCTTTGCCTTCTTCGGCAAGACCCTGGCGAAATAACGAGAGGATTTGAGCGATGTGCACCTCCATCATCGAGATCGCTCGGGCTGAGGGCATGGCGAAACGCGGGGACGATTGGTTTCCGCTGACGCAGACCGTGGTGGCCTATGATCATGCACGCCACGCCCCGCTGGGGGATGTGATCACGCTGGATTTCCTGAACACGGCGCTGGGGGCCGGGGCACGGGCGGGCGTGGAGCTGACGCTGGAGACGGCGAAGGAACTGCGTACGGCGCTCGACCGCGCCATTGCCGCCGCCGAGTACGAGGAGGCCGAGGTTCGGGGGAAGGGGGCCACGCCGCGGTTGGTGCGGGTGGCTTAGGGGTTGTTGCGCGGGCGGCGGGAAGGGACTTCTGCCGCTCGTAGGCTGCCTTGACGCACGCCGCGATGTTGCGTTTCGTCTCATCTCTACCGGCATCGTCTCCACCGGCATCGTCCGCAGCAATGCGGCGCGTTCCCGGTCGGGGACCAGCCCGGCGCGGATGATCGCCTGATTGAATGCCCGACTCTGCTCGCGGTTGGCGGCACATTTCGAGAGGCGGCGTATTTCGATAGCATGAGGTCGTGAATGCCAAGACGGCGCTCGGCCGCGCCGTCCGGGCCGGTCTTCCCGCCCGATTGATGCCCGTACCAAACCGCGCCACTCTGTGCCGCCGATGAATCGCAAGGGAGAATCCGGGTGATCGACGCCGCGTCTTGTGTCCCGCCGCCGTTCCACGCCTGATGCGCATCTTCCGCCACTGGCAGGATCTGCCGGCTGACGCGCGTGGCGCCACCGTCGCCCTGGGCAATTTCGACGGCGTCCATCTCGGCCACGCCAGCGTCATCCGTGCCGCCCATGTCGCCCGGCCGGAGGCGCCGCTGGCTGTGCTGACCTTCGAGCCGCATCCCCGTGAGATCTTTCGGCCGGACGACCCGCCGTTCCGCCTGACTCTCTCCGCTGAACGCGCCGACGCCCTTGCCGCGCTGGGTGTCCGACTGCTCTACGAACTGCCGTTCGATGACTCCTTCAGCCATATGACCGCTGAAGACTTCGTATTCCGGGTGCTGCACGAGGGGCTTGGCGCTCGGCATCTGACGTCCGGGCAGGATTTTGCCTTCGGTCATCGCCGCGGCGGCGATGCCGGCTTCCTGACCGCGCGAGCCGAGGCGCTGGGTATGGGCGTCACCCTGGTGCCCCCGGTGACGGACGCGCAAGGGCCACTATCCTCCACCCGTATCCGCCGCGCGCTGCAGGACGGTTATCCGGAACGGGCGACCGCCGAGTTGGGCCGTCCCTGGACGATCCGCGGACCGGTGACGCATGGCGACAAGCGCGGCCGCACCATCGGCTTTCCGACCGCGAATGTCCCGCTGGGCCGCCACCTGGAACCGGCGCGCGGCGTCTACGCGGTAACGGTGCGGACACAGGACGGGCTGCACCACAAGGGCGTCGCCAATATCGGCCGCCGTCCCACGGTGAATGCCGGGCCGGAAAGCCGGCTTGAGGTGAATCTGTTCGATTTCTCCGGCGATCTGTATGGCCAGGAGATTACGGTCGCACTGCACGTCTACATCCGCGCCGAGGTGAAATTCTCCGGTCTCGATGCGCTGAAGGCGCAGATCGCCGCGGATGCGCGGGAGGCGCGGAGACTGCTGAACTAGGCGCGGTTGAGAGCATGATTTCACGTCGACGCGCCGTTCGCCGTGGAGGATCGCGCTCTATCCCTTGCCCGCCAGAGGGCCCCATAAGCGCGGATCAAAGCCGAAGGGCTCGACCGAGGTAACGACAGCCTGCCCGGCATCGGCATGGCGCGGGTTCAGCAGCACGTTCCACGCCTTCGGCGTCAGCACCGAGGGTACCCGTAGCGCCGCCGAGCGCATCTGGGTCAGCCAGGCATCGCCGATGGCCTGGGTATCGGCGCCGGGAACGCCATCCTCGATCAGCGCGTCCGGGATTGAAACACCCATCAGCGCGTAGTCGTCCGGCAACAGCTCATAGGGCAGGTCCAGATGCACGCGCACTTCCAGCGCGGCCAGGGCCGGGTGGTCGGCCAGATAAACCACGGGACGGCCGCGGCTGTTCCAGCGTCCGCCATAACGGCGCGCGCCCTCGCCGGACAGGTCGGCGTAAGGGCGGCGGCACAGCCGCCAAAGCTGCATCAGGCCGCCAGGCCGTGGGCGATGCGACCGAGGATCGTCTCCACCTGCCGGGACCCGATATCGGTGTCCAGCCGGTCAAGAGGCGTTTCATTGTCCAGCAGCGGTGTTGGCCGGCGTAGCCAGCGATGCGCCTTGGCCGGATCGCCGAACGTTTCCTCGGCTTCCTCGATCACCCGCAGCAGGCGGCTGACGCGGTCGGACTGGTCCGGCGTCAGGGTACCCAGCTTACGGCGATAGTCGAGGGTCTTGCGGGGAAGCACGAGGCGATCCAGTTCCGCCACCGTCACGCGTCCCATGGCCAAGGCGCGGTCCACCACTTCCAGCGGCAGGCCCTTGCGTACGGGGCCAAGCCACACCTCCTGTGCCTCATGAAAGCCGGTGAGAGGTGGTGGCGATTTCCCGTTCATGGATGGGCATTTCGCCATGAATGCGCCAAAAGTCAAGGGGCGCCGCGAAACGACGCCCCCTTTCGCAATATCCTGGGTCGTGTCGGATGCCTACGCCATGTCCTGTTGCACGGTGTCCTGTTGCACGGTGCGGGCCGTTCGACGGGGATTTCTTAATGTCAGCGGGATCAGCACCGACGCGGCGAGTGTGCAGGCCCCCAGGAAATAGAGCCCGCCGGAGAAGCTGCCCGAAACTTCCTTCACCCAGCCCAGCGCCGTCGGGCCGGCGATCCCGCCCAGATTGCCCAGGGCATTGATCAGCGCAATCCCGCCGGCCGCTGCCGTGCGGCTCAGGAACATCGAGGGCAGGGACCAGAACAACGGCCGAGATGCGTTCAGCCCCACCGAGATGGCCGCCAAGGCCAGCAGCGACCAGGGGGACGCATTGAATATCGCCAATGCGAGCAAACCGATGGTGCAGACCATCAGTGCTGCCGCGGCATTCCAGCGCCGATCGGCGGAACGGTCAGAGAAATGACCCCAGATGAGCATTCCGACGGTACCAACGACATCTGGCACCGACGACACGAAGCCGGTCTGCAGGTTGGTCAGGCCCCAACCCTTGACGATCTGCGGAAGGAAGTAGACCACGCCATAGGTTGCCGTTCCGATGCCAATATAGACGGCGGACAGGGTCAAGACGCGCAGGTCGACCAGCGCCCGCCACAGGGACAGGCGGCTGTGCGCGGCCTCCACCTCCTGCCGTTCCTTCTCAAGAACGGACTCCAGCCAGCCGCGCTCCTCGGCCGTCAGCCAGGCTGCCTTGGACGGCCGGTCCGTCATGTGACGGAGCACGACGAAGCCGAGAACGACCGAGGGCAGCCCTTCGAGGATGAACATCCACTGCCAGCCGGCGAGTCCGAACCATCCGTGCAGTTCAAGAAGGCTGGTGGCCAGAGGACCGCCAATGACGCCAGTAACCGGAATGGCCAGCATGAAGGCGGCAATCACCCGCGCCCGGTAGGCGTTCGGGAACCAGTAGGTCAAGTACAGGATCATACCGGGAAAGAAACCGGCCTCGAACAGGCCCAGCAGGAAACGCACGATCAGAAAGCTGGTCTCGCCGCGGACCAGCGCCATCGCGGCGGAAGCCAGGCCCCAGGAGATCATGATGCGGGTGATCCAGATCCGCGCGCCGAACCGCTCCAGAAGCAGGTTGCTGGGAACTTCGAAGACGAAGTAGCCAATGAAGAAGATGGAGGCTCCAAGACCATAGGCGTATGGGCTGAGGCCTAGATCCTGGTTCATCGTCAGAGCAGCGAAGCTGAGATTGACGCGGTCGATCAAGCAGACGACGTACAGCAGAAAGATGAACGGCAGCAGGCGCTTTGCCACCTTTCTGATCGTGGTTTTCTCCAGGTCCGTCACAGTTGTGTGTCCTCCGGTTTGTCATGGCGGATCGATGGCGCCCGCCTGGACAGAAGCGTAGGACAGGTCTTTCGGAATGTCATGCCTCGGGCCCGCGGCCGAACCGTTGACATGATTGCGATAATCAGCAGGGGCGGGTCAAATGGACCGACTAAGAAATAAATAGCGGAAGCCCGTCCGGACTCCCGCTACAAAGAAGAAACGATCAGATCACCAGCGCCGCACGCTCACCCGCCGCGCGAACCCAGGCCGCCTCCATATCCTCGTCGAACAGCTCGGTCAGCTTCTTCATCATCGTACCGCCGAGTTCCTCGGCATCCACGATGGTGACGGCGCGGCGATAGTACCGGGTGACATCATGGCCGATGCCGATGGCGATCAACTCGACCTGGTCCCGGTTCTCGATATCCCGGATCACCTCGCGCAGGTGCTTCTCCAGGTAGTTGCCGGGGTTCACCGACAGCGTGGAATCATCCACCGGCGCGCCGTCGGAGATCACCATCAGAATCCGCCGGTGCTCCGGCCGGACCAGCAGGCGGCGATAGGCCCATAGCAGCGCTTCGCCGTCGATGTTCTCCTTCAGCAGTCCCTCGCGCAGCATCAGTCCGAGGTTCTTGCGCGCGCGCCGCCAGGGTGCGTCGGCTGCCTTATAGACGATGTGGCGCAAGTCGTTCAGCCGGCCTGGGTTGCGGGGCTTGCCGTCCTGCACCCATTTTTCGCGGCTCTGGCCGCCTTTCCAGGCGCGCGTCGTGAAGCCCAGCACCTCCACCTTCACCGCGCAGCGTTCCAAGGTGCGGGCCAGGATATCGCCGCACATGGCCGCCACGGTGATCGGCCGGCCGCGCATCGAGCCGGAATTGTCGATCAGCAGCGTCACCACCGTATCACGGAACTCGGTATCCAGCTCCCGCTTGTAGGACAGTGCCTGCATCGGGTTGACGACGACGCGCGACAGGCGGCCGGCATCCAGCAGCCCTTCCTCCAGGTCGAACTCCCAGGACCGTGTCTGCTGCGCCAAAAGGCGCCGCTGCAGCCGGTTGGCCAACTTGGAGATCACGCCCTGCAGGTGTTGCAACTGCTGATCGAGTTGCTGACGCAGCCGGGTCAGCTCATCCGGATCGCACAGATCCTCGGCCTCGACCTCTTCATCGAAGGAGCGGGTATAGGCGCGATAGACCGCGTCATTGTCCGGGTTCGGCCGTTCGCGGCGCGGCTGCGGACCGCCGGGACGATCGTCGCCCTCGGCCACCGCCGCCTCATCCTCGGAGTCGGCACCATCATCGTCGGCGGCTTCGCCTTCCATTTCCTCGGGCTGGGCGCCGAGCATGGACTCCTGTTCGGAGTCGGACTGGCCTTCACCATCCTGAGAATTGTCCTGCTGGCCGGATTGCTCGCTGCCGTCCTCCCCGTCCTCGGAATTGTCATCCGGTTCGGCATCGACCTCGGCTTCCGCCAGATCCATCGCCGCCAACAGCTTGCGGGCGGCACGGGAAAACGCGGTCTGATCCTCCTGCGCCGCCAGCATCTCATCCAATGCCTGGTCGGCATTATCGCCCAGCGTGCCACGCCACAGGTCCAGCACGCGCTGCGCCGCTTCCGGCGGCTTCTCGCCCGACAGTTTCTCCCGCGCGAGCAGCGCCAGCGCCTTGTCGATCGGCAACTGGTCCTTCCGCGTCATGCGGTCGTAGCCTTCCTGCTCGCACTCCTCGGACAGCTTGGCGCGCAGGTTGGCGTTGACACCGGCCATGTGCCGGGCGCCGACGACCTCGACGCGGACCTGTTCCAGCGCATCGTAGGCGTCCTTCGCCTCTCGCCGCGTCGGCATGCGCTGGGCATGCACGGCATCGTCGTGGTAGCGCAGGCGCAAGGCGATCGCATCCGATTGGCCGCGCAGCTTGGCCATCTCAGCAGCAGGGAGAGCGCGAGTCGGCAGCGGCAGGCGGGCACGCTTGCCGGTCACACCGGATGGGCCGGGCTGGAACGCGACCTGGACGTCCGGCTGTTCGGCGATCGCACGCAGCACGCCGGCGGTTGCCCGCTTGAACTCCTCGGCGCGTGCGTTGTCCTTCTGGGTGCTGCCGCTCATGTCGGCCTCAGGTGAACTTCCGCGTGGTGAACCCGCCGGTCGGAATGTCTTCGTTGAAGCAGCGCTGATAATACTCGGCCACGGTGCTGCGTTCCGCCTCGTCGCATTTGTTCATGAAGGTGACACGGAAGGCGAAACCGACATCGCCGAAGATGCGCGCATTCTCGGCCCAGGTGATCACGGTGCGGGGCGACATCACGGTGGAAATATCGCCGTTGATGAAGCCTGCCCGGGTCAGGTCGGCGAGCGCCACCATGCTCTCCACACGCTTCTTCGTCGCCGCGTCCTTGGTCGCGTCGACACCCATCTTCGCCAGCACGATCGCCGTTTCGGTCGCGTGCGGCAGGTAGTTCAACGTGGCGACGATGTTCCAGCGGTCCATCTGGCCCTGATTGATCTGCTGCGTGCCGTGGTACAGACCAGTGGTATCTCCCAGGCCGACCGTGTTCGCCGTCGAGAACAGGCGGAACGACGGGTGCGGACGGATCACGCGGTTCTGGTCCAGCAGGGTCAGCTTGCCCTCGACCTCCAACACGCGCTGGATCACGAACATCACGTCCGGGCGGCCGGCGTCATATTCGTCAAACACCAGCGCACAGGCATGCTGCAGAGCCCAGGGCAGGATCCCCTCACGGAACTCGGTGACCTGCTTGCCGTCCTTCAGAACGATGGCATCCTTGCCGATCAGGTCGATGCGGCTGATATGGCTGTCCAGGTTCACGCGGATGCAAGGCCAGTTCAGCCGCGACGCCACCTGCTCGACATGCGTGGACTTGCCGGTGCCGTGGTAGCCCTGGATCATCACGCGGCGATTGTATGCGAACCCCGCCAGGATCGCGAGCGTCGTCTCCCGGTCGAACTTATAGGACGTATCAAGGTCCGGCACATGCTCCGTGCGGACCGAGAAGGCCGGCACCTCCATGTCGATATCGAGCTCGAACACCTCGCGAGCCGAAACTTTCGTGTCGGGCAGGCTGATGTCCGAGGTCGGGCGCGGGGAGGCGATGTCGACGGCCGTGTTCATAGTCCAGCGTTTCCTGTTACAATTCCTGGAAAGTCTACCTGCCGCGCCGCAGCGCGCAAGGGGAGCGGAGGCGGGTCACCTATCCGCTGGCGGCGACGCGCGCATCGGCGCCGAGCTTCGATCGCACACGGGCATAAGCGATGTTGATGGTTTTCAGGCGTTCCTCGGCGTCGCGGCTGCCCCCGTTGGCATCAGGATGGTGACGTTTCGCCAATTCCTTGTAGCGGGTTTTCACCACGTCCATCGTCGTCGGCCAGCTCAAGCCCAAGGTCGCCAACGGTTCGCGCAGGTCGGGCGGCGGGCGTTCCGCTTCCGCCTGCTTCGCCCGATTGACCCGGCCGGCACGCAGGATATGCAGCGGGTCGCGCAGCACATCCTCATCCCAGGCCGCCGCGCCCAGATGGCCCAGGGGCCAGCTGGGCCGCTGCCAGGAGGTATCGGCACGCAGTTGCGCTTCCATCTCGGCCGTCGACATGCCTTTGTAATAGTCCCAGGCGCTGTTGTAGGCCCGGACATGCTCCAGACAGAACCAATGATAGTCGTTCAGGTTCCGGCGGGACTTGGGCGCGCGATATTCGCCAGCCTCGGTGCAGCCGGGTGAATCGCAGGCGCGGCCGGGTGCGCGTGGGTCCGGCGCGTAGGCTCTGCTGCGTTTGGGGCGTTCGTTCATCGTCCCCCATATGGGCGACCCGCCGGCGGCTTGGCAATGCCGACAAGCCGGCACCGGGCGGGTTTTTCACCCGCTGCCCGGCGCTTTGTTCGCAAGGGCCCTGGTCATGTGCCTCCGCGTTCATGGGCCTCGGCCGAAGTGGGGCGCGATCGCCCCCAGCGCATTCAGTGCCGGCGGAAAACCGGTCAGCGGAGCGGTCTGGATGATGGCCTCGATCACCTGCGCCGTGGTCAGGCCCATGTTGAGGGCGGATTGGCCGAACTTCGCGACTTGTTCAGGCAGGCGCAGGGCGGTGAAGCCGGCGACCGCGACCAGGGCCCGCCGCCGGTGATCCAGGCCGGGCCGGAACCAGATTTCGCCATAGCCATACCGGATCGCCGATGGATACAGCGCGCCGGTCACCTTGTTGTCGGGCGCGGCGTAGCCGTGCGTCGCCCTGGCGCCGTGCAGGCGGGCCATCAGCGCCGCGCCGCGGCGGTCCAATTCCTCCAGCGGGACGTCCTCGGGCGGATCGGGCGGAAAGGACAGACCGCGCGCGCTGAAGACCTCGGCGGCGAGTTCCAGCGTCTCCTCGGCCGCTGAAAATCCCGCATACAGCGAAGCCTGCACCAGGATTTCGCGGATCGCCTCGGTCGTCAGGCCATGGTCCAGCCCGGCTTTCAGGTACCGGCGCAGCGACTTCAGCCGGGGGCCGGTCGCCAGGGCCGCAATGGCGCAGACCAGGCGGTCGGGGATGTCCAGCGCGCCGCGCGTCCAGATGCCGCCATACGCGGCCTCGGTCAGCAGGTTGGCGAAGCCTTTGGTCTGTGCCGTGTCGCCGAATAGCGTGCGCAGCGTTCCCTCGCCGCGGGCGCGCAGGTCTTGCCGGGTCATGTCGGTCCCTCCTCGTGATGGCATAATGTCCGTCCAACCTTACCCGGGAGTCCATCGATGCCGCCCTTGATCCTGCTGTGGAGCCCGCTCGACGACTATCTGGCGGCGATGCTGTCAGCGGTTCCGGCCATCCGCTTCGGCCGCATCGCCTCGAAACAGGACTTGGCGGGGATGGTGGCAGAGGCCGACGGGATGGTGATGCTCGGCCACTTCTACACCGCCGATATCGCCGCCCTGGTCCGGGAAAAGGCCACGCGGCTGCGGTGGATTCAGCTGACAACCGCCGGCTATGACGGATTTTCATTCCACGGCGTGCCGGACGGCGTCGTCGTCACCAACGCCGGCCGCAGCCACTCGCCGATGGTGGCGGAACATGCGGTGACGTTGCTGTGTGCGCTGACCCGGCGCTTGCACCTGCTTGCGGAACGGCAGATCTTGCATGCCTTCGACCGGCAGATTCCGCAGCCGCTCGCGACGCTGGAGGATGCCACTGTCGTGGTCCTGGGCTATGGCGGGATCGGCCGCGAAACGGCTCGCCGCCTGAAGGCCTTCGGCGCCCGCGTAATTGCCGTAGCCCGCTCGGCTCGCGCGGACGACCTTGCCGATGCAGTCGTCGCGTCACCGGATCTGCACGCCGTGCTGGCGCGGGCGGATGCGCTGGTCGTCACGGCGGCGCTGACCGAGGAGACCCGGGGCATGATCGACGCCACCGCGCTGGCGGCAATGAAGCCGGGCGGCCTGCTGGTGAACATCGCCCGCGGCGGCCTCGTCGATACGCGGGCGCTGATGCAGGCACTGCACAGCGGACACCTGGCCGGGGCGGGTCTGGACGTCACGGATCCGGAACCACTGCCGCCGGGTCACCCGCTATGGACCTGCCCGAACGTCATCATCACGCCGCACGTGGCCGGTATCGGCAGCCAAGCGGTCCGGCGGCGCATCGCCGAAACGGTGAGGGGCAACCTGGACCGCTTCCTGACGGGCACACCACTGACCTGCCAGGTGCTTCCATAGCGGCAAACGACTGTTAACCGGGCTTTCCCTCGGCGAATGGCTTCAGCACTGCATAGAGCATCGCATGGACCGGGGTCGGGACACCCAGCGCACGGCCCAGCGATGCGACCTTGCCCGACAGCCAGGGCAGTTCCAGGCGGCCGCCGCGCAACAGGTCGTGCGCCATGGACGCCATCATCTGTGGCGGCAGCGCGGCCGTTCCGGCAATGGTCCTCTCCACCACGTCATCCGGCAGCGCCACACCGCGTGCCTTGCCGACGGCGGCCACTTCGGCGATCGCCTGGTGCATCAGCGGTGCGATATCCGGATCATCGCGAAGCTTCCCAAGCGGGGAGCGTGTGGCCGCGGTAAAGCCGCTATTGGTCGCCAGCAGGATGAATTTCAGCCACAGATCGGTCTGGATACGCGGGCTGTGCGTCGCGTCGAACCCGGCCTGCTTGCACAGGGACAGGAAGGCATCACCGCGCGCGCTAAGGCCACCGTCCAATTCGCCAAACACCAGCCGCATGAAGGTGCCGGTCTGCCGGATCACGCCCGGTTCGGTGATCGTGGCGCTGATCTGCGCCACACCGCCCATGACCGCCTGCTTGCCCAGGATCGGCACCAGCCGCTCCGGCGCATCGATGCCGTTTTGGAACGGGATGACTGCGGTGTTGGGACCGACGAGGGGGCGGATCGCCGCACCCGCGCTTTCCACATCCCATAGCTTGACGCAGAACATAACCACGTCGACGGCACCGATCGCCGCAGGATCGTCGGTTGCCTGCGCGGGATTGATGATCGTCTCGCCGCGCCCGCCCTCGATTCGCAATCCTGCCGTCCGCATCGCGGCCAGATGCGCGCCGCGCGCCACGAAGGTGACATCGGCGCCCGCCTTTGCCAGGGCAGCCCCGAATGCACCACCAACGCCGCCGGCACCGATTACTGCTATCCGCATGCGAATTCCCCTTTTCGCTTCGGCGCGGACACTGCGCCGCCAACGCGAAACCCGCAACGGGGCGGACAGCGGTCGGGCGGCAGCGAGACCATCGGTGATCCGGGACGAGCCGTCCAATGGGAAGCAGCCCTGACCTTCCCGACCGGAGCCTTTGCCGATCCATCTGTGATCGGTATCTCTCGCCGCCATCAAGGATCATGGCAGCGAACGCGATGAAGCGATTTCTCGGTAACCGACGGCATCTTCGTATCCAGTCCGTCCGCACACAACGGCGCGTGATCTTTCTGCTGGGCGGCGTGGTGGTCGGGGGCGCCGCGGTGATCCTGGCGATCCTCGCAGACCAGGCGCAAAGTCTGTTCGCCCGCCTGATCGCGCAGTGGCCTTACGCATCGCTTGTCGTGACACCTCTGGGCATGGGTGTCGCGGCCTGGATGACCCGGCGGTTCTTCCCCAACTCCCAGGGCAGCGGCATTCCCCAGGCCATTGCCGCTCGGCACCTGCAGAACCAGGCGGCGCGCGGGCGACTGGTCTCGATCCGCATCGCCATCGGCAAGATCCTGCTGACGCTGTTCGGCCTGCTATGCGGTGCGTCGATCGGGCGCGAGGGACCGACCGTGCAGGTCGGCGCCTCCATCATGTTCGCGATCGGGGGCTTGTCGTTACGGCGGCAGAAAGGCCTGATCCTGGCCGGCGCTTCGGCCGGCATCGCGGCGGCCTTCAACACACCGCTGGCCGGCATCATCTTCGGTATCGAGGAAATGAGCCGGGCGTTCGAGGTGCAGGCCACCGGCCTGATGATCGGCGGCATTGTGGTTGCGGGCCTGACGTCCGTGATGTTCCTCGGCGACTACACCTATTTCGGCACTACCTCGGTCGCGCTGCACGGGATCGAGGGATGGATGGCGCTGCCGGTGTGCGCGGTGACGGGTGGGCTGACCGGAGGGCTGTTCAGCCGGATCCTGATCATCTTCGGAAAAGGCCTGCCGGGTACGATCGGCCGGGCCATCAAACGTCATCCGGTGTGGTTCGCCGTGATATGCGGCCTGCTGGCCGCAACTGCCGGTATCGCGTCCGGCAATACCGTATTCGGCACCGGCTACTCACAGGTGCGGGGCGTGATGGACTACGGACGTTCGCTGCCCCAGTCGTTCAGCATTCTGAAGTTCGCCGCCACCACGCTGGCGTCTATCAGCGGCGTGCCTGGCGGCATCTTCTCGCCCTCGCTGGCGGTGGGCGCCGGGATCGGGTTCAACCTCGGGTCGCTGTTCACCAGCGTGCCGATGAACGCGCTGATCCTGCTGGGCATGGTCTCCTACTTCACCGGCGTCGTTCAGGCACCGATCACGGCGGTGGTCATCGTGGCCGAGATGACGAACGACCATGCGATGGTCCTGCCGCTGATGGTCGCGGCCGCGATCGCCTACGGCGCTTCCCGGCTGGTGTGCCCGGAAGGGGTGTATCACGCGCTGGCACGGAACTTTATCGCTGCCAGCCATGCTGGGGAGACGCATGGGCAGGCTCGCTCCTTGACAGCAGGCGATCAGTCTCACTGACCGGCCGACACTCCGCCGGATCGCACCGCCCGGCCAGATGACGTCATGAGCCTGGCCATGATCCCGGTCGAGACCTGACAGGCCTTTGGTCGTGCTCGGGCTGCTGATGACGGTGCTACCAGAGCCAGAACAGCAGTATCCAGCAGCAGGCGGCGAGGGCACTGCAAGCGGCGACCGACAAGGGCGGGAAAAACCGGCGGAGACCCACCTGCCACCGCCCGGCAATCCGCCAGGCCAGACCGACCGACCACGCCGCGGCACCTGCGATCAGTGCCGCGCGCAGGTCCGCCAGCACCAGCATCGGGATATCGATCTGTTCCGCGTGCAGCAAGGTCACCGTATTGGCGGAAAGCCCCAGAAACACCCCGGCCCCCGCCGTCGGGATCAGGCTGAGCGCCAAATGGTGAAACCGAGCGGAGGACCATGGGCCGGCGAGGCGGACGCCGATGGCGAGAATGGCATAGAAGGCCAGCCCCAGTCCCACCGCCGCGGCGCCGATGAAACCCAGCATCAGCGCGCCATCGAGCAAAGTCAGCACATCATTCTGTGCCGGGTAGTTGGTCAGGACGAACCAGGGTGCCGAGTGGTTCAGCGGCCAATCCCAGCCCCGGTCGATCAGCCAGGTCGCCAATGCCTGCTTGATATCGACATACCAGGGGCTGGAGGACCAGAGGAACGCACCGGAGGCGACGCCCAACAGGCCGAGCAAGATCAGCGCCGTGTCCCAAGGATTGGACCGCACTGGCTCATGCACCACTTCCTGGCCGGCCGGGCGCAGTTCCAGGCTGATCGCGCCGCGGAACCCGCTGCAGCGGCCACACATATGGCATTCGGCGGCGCCGCGCATGGTGCGGATCGGTACCAGCGGCGCGCAGCCGGGTGCGGCAGGCTGCTGACCCAAGCGCTGCGATTCCGCCCAGGCGTCCCGATCGACGCGGTAATGGACCGGCGACAGGCGCGACAACAGGTTGAACACGCCGTTCACCGGGCACAGATAGCGACACCAGACGCGCTTATTGCGCCCGTACACCAGACCAACGCCGATCGCGGCCATGGTGGAGCCGCCAAGCACCACCAGCACCGGCGCAGGGTACTGGTACACGCTGACCATCTGCCCATAGACGGTGGTGCAGACGAATGCGGTGAACGGCCAGCCTCGCCACGTGATCCAGCGCGGCACCGCGCGGTTCAGGCTTTTACGACTGGCGAACTCGGTCAACGCACCCTCAGGGCAAAACACCCCGCACCAGGTGCGCCCGATCAGCACCATGCTGAGCAGCACGAATGGCCACCAGACGCCCCAGAAGGCGAATTGGGCCGCCAATGTCAGATTGGTCCAGATATGCGCCGCATTGTCCGGCAGCGGCAGGAAGGCCGGAATCGCCACCAGCACCAGGTAGATCAGCACGACCACCCACTGGATTGCCTGGATCACGCCGCGATGCCGCGCCATCCAGTCCCCGAGACCCGCCAGCGCACCACGCCGCGCCGCCTTGCTGGGCGGTCTGTTCAGCGCCGGCAGGGTCAGGATATCCGGCATCGGCTACTCCGCCACCAGCACTGCCTTGGTGCCGGGATGGAAGTCATCGAAGAAGTCGTATTCTCCGGGCGAGAGCCTGCGAAACACCATATTCAGCGTGACCCCGCCGGCCAGCACCTTTTCCTTGTGCAAGGTGAGACTTTCGAACTCGGCAGGGGTTTCGCCCTGGTTGTGGATCTCCAGCCGGAATGGCTTGTTGGCCGGCACCTTGAGCCGGTCGGGCTTCACGACGCCGTCCTTCATCTCGATACGGAAGGTCGGCATGTCATCATCCGGCGCGGCGGCCGGGCTGCGGACGACCAGGACGCAGACCAGCAACGCCACCACGAAAGCGCACACCAGACGCCGCAATGGGCAGCGCGCGCGGACGGCAATACCGGTCATGGCAGCGTCTGGCAGGATAACCCCATCATGGCGGCTAATAGGCGCCTTTCTTGCCGATGCCGGCGAAGGTGAATTCCTGCTTCACCTGGAATGGTTTGAACCACGGACCGACACCCGTTTCCTTGTCCACGTGGCGGCCGAAATGCTGGTCGGGGCCCGGCGGGGCGATGTCGACGATCAGGACGTATTTGCCTGGACCGAACAGCTTGACGTTATCACCGTAATGCGGGCCGTCATTGGCGACCATCGGCATCATCATGCCCTCGACCTTCTGATCGGTGCCAACCTTCTGGACCTCATAATGGACGACCAGAGCCGGGATCCACACATCCTCACCGAAGCCGTTCTTGTTACCCTTGGCGCCGTGGATATCGGCCTCCAGATGGACATCGCTGTCCGCTGCGGCGCGCATGATGCCAGCTGGCTCCATCTCGATCGGCTGCAGATAGACGGTGCCGATTTCCATTCCGGCCTGATGCACGGGCTTGCCGATCGGATACTCCCGCGCGGAGGCAGGACCGGCGGCGATGACCCCGGCGAGAAGAACAGCAGTGGCAGTCAGCTTGAACATCCGGAGACCCTTTATTGATACGGCGCCTGTGGAATGAGAATTATTCGCAACTGAACGCCAAGACAAGCTGTGGAGTCCACGTATCTGTCGCGACCGGGATGCAGGGCTGCCTTTCCGTCCGCACCGGTTTCGTACCGGGTATCTTCATCGGGTATCTTCAAGGGCTGCCCGAATCGACATATCGCCGCCAGCAGCTTGTCCTGGAAGCGGCGGTCCGGGAGGAACGGATTCGCCTCTTCCACGGCGGCGCCGGCAACGCGGCGCAAGCATCGCGGCACGGGAAGATCTTGGTGGGGGCGCCCAGAACCAGACCGGCCTTTCTCGGGACAGTGCCGGCGCGGCCGGAACGCTGGCGGCTTGGCCGCGCCGTCTGTTCGGTAGGGCGCGGTGTCATGTGTGCGTCCATAGCGCTTATCGAACGGCAAAAATTGTGCTTGACCGTAAGGAATTATCGGGTGGCATAACGGCGCACGCATACTGGTTTTCGGTTTTCGCACTTGCAAAACCGCACATGGTGGCGCACATGCCGTGCTCCATAACCAGCCGAGGGTTCGGCTTGGGCTGCGGGCGGGCGCGATAGAGGTGGTTCCGAGAAGGGCGCCTCTGGGATCCAGGGATGGATCACGCGCCCTTTCTGATATGCCCGCACAATCGAATACGCAGGAGACAGACCGTGGCCAGTCAGGCGCTCGAGAAGATCAGGAATATCGGCATTACCGCCCATATCGACGCGGGCAAGACGACGACGACCGAGCGGATTCTGTACTACACGGGTGTGTCACATAAGATCGGCGAGGTGCATGACGGCAACACCACGACCGACTACATGGAGCAGGAGCGGGAACGCGGGATCACCATCACCTCCGCGGCGGTGACCTGCGAGTGGAAGGACCACCGCATCAACATCATCGACACGCCCGGCCATATCGACTTCAACATCGAGGTCAACCGGTCGCTGCGTGTGCTCGACGGCGCGGTCTTCATCATCGAGGGTGTGGCCGGCGTGCAGCCGCAGTCCGAGACCAACTGGCGCCTGGCCGACCGCTACAATGTGCCGCGCATCATCTTCATCAACAAGCTGGACCGGACGGGCGCCGACTTCTATCGCGCCTTCGCCACGCTGAAGGAGAAGCTCGACATCGTCGCGCTGCCGCTGCAGCTGCCGATCGGGATCGAGGACCAGTTCCTGGGCGTCGTCGACCTGGTGGAGATGAAGGCGATCGTCTGGGAAGGCGGCGAATTGGGCGCGAAATACCACGACGAGCCGATCCCCGCCGACCTGGCCGACAAGGCCGCCGAATACCGCCAGGCCCTGCTGGACACCGCGCTGTCGGTCGATGAGACGGCGATGGAGGAGTATTTCGATAAGGGCGATGTCTCGGTCGAGACCCTGAAGCGCTGCATCAAGAAGGGTACCATCAGCGGCGAATTCCGCCCGGTGCTGTGCGGCACGGCGTTCAAGAACAAGGGCGTGCAGCCGCTGCTGGACGCGGTCATCGATTACCTGCCCTCGCCGGTCGACGTGCCCGGCATCGCCGTGGCCGCGGAAGAGGGCGAGGAAGACGGGCTGACCGATGAGCAGCTGAAGGAAGTGCACGCCAAACGCCGTCGCATCAAGGCCGATCCGAAGGGGTCGTTCGCCGGCCTCGCGTTCAAGATCATCAACGACAAGTACGGCACGCTGACCTTCGTGCGCGTCTATTCCGGCACGTTGAAGTCCGGCGACACGGTGATGAACACGACCAAGGGCCATCGCGAGCGCATCGGCCGGATGTTCCAGATGCACGCCGACAAGCGTGAGGAAATCAAGGAAGTCGAGGCCGGCGACATCGCCGCCTTCGTCGGCCTGAAGGATACCGGCACGGGCGACACGCTCGCTGCTCAGGACGATCAGGTGGTGCTGGAGCGCATGGCGTTCCCGGTGCCGGTCATCGACATCTCGGTCGAGCCGCGCACCAAGGAAGCCATCGAGAAGATGACGATCGGCCTGCAGAAGCTGGCTGGCGAGGATCCCTCCCTGCGTCTGCGCACGGACCAGGAAACCGGCCAGACGATCCTGTCCGGCATGGGGGAGCTGCACCTGGAGATCATCATCGACCGGCTGCGTCGCGAATACGGCGTGGACTGCAATATCGGCGCGCCCCAGGTTGCCTATCGCGAGACGATCAGCCGCACGCATACCGAGACCTATACCCATAAGAAGCAGTCCGGCGGGTCGGGCCAGTACGCCGAGGTGCGGATCATCTTCGAGCCGCTGGAGCGGAACGCTGGCATCGTGTTCGAGAACAAGATCGTCGGCGGCGCGGTGCCGAAGGAATACATCCCCGCGGTCGAGAAGGGCATCCGGGTGCAGGCTGACACCGGCGTGCTGGCTGGCTTCCCCACGGTGGACTTCAAGTACACCCTGGTGGACGGCAAGTACCACGACGTCGACTCCTCGGCGCTGGCCTTCGAAATCGCCGGCAAGGCCTGCTTCCGCGAGGGCATGAAGAACGCCGGCCCGATCATCCTGGAGCCGATCATGGACGTGGAAATCACCACGCCGCAGGATCACGTGGGTGATGTCGTTGGCGACCTGAACCGTCGCCGCGGCATGATCCAGAACCAGGAGAGCTCCGGCTCGACCGTGATCGTGCGCGCGCATGTGCCGCTGAAGGAGATGTTCGGCTACATCTCTCACCTGCGGTCCATGACCAAGGGCCGCGCGTCCTTCACGATGCAGTTCCACCACTACGATCCGGTGCCGCGCAACGTCGCGGACGAGATCATGAAGAAGAGCGCGTAATATCCGCCGCCCCGGATATTAGAGTGCGATCGCCTGAAGCCGGCAGTTGGAAGGCGTGCATCGCGCCCTTGGATCAAAGAGCTGATCAAGCATGCTCGTCATGGTCGGCGGGTAAGCCGACCGCCGACACCTTGTTGCAAAGGTCCCGGTCCGAGAGCGGGTCTTTTCCCGGGGTGAGGATGACCGGCCTGCGCCCGCCGTGACGGGACAGGCAAGGCGGGACGGTCAGACTCAATGGCGGCTGTTTCAGATGCCAAGGGCGCGGATGGGAACCGTTCTCGCCCTTTCTGAATCTACCGTGGGGCCAGCCGCACCTCGGCCGGATGGTCGGGCTGCGTGGTGACAATCCCGACCGGAATCACCGGCCGGTCGTCCACCCGTTCCACCTGGAAGCGTCGTAGCAGCGCGGCCAGGGTCAGCACCACCTCGGCCAGCGCGAACTGGGCGCCGACACAGACTCGCGGGCCGGCGCCGAAGGGCATGAAGGCGAAACGCGGCGGCGTCGGGGCTTCCGGCATGAACCGGTCTGGATCGAAGACCTCCGGATCGGCCCACAGCGTCCGGTGGCGATGCAGCACCCAGGGGGCGATCAGCAGCAGCGCGCCGCGGGGCAGGGCGATCCCCGCAGCCTGATCGGCGTGAATGACCTGGCGTGCCAGGGTGAAGGCAGCGGGGAACAGGCGCAGTGTCTCATTCACCACAGCCTTGGTCCGTACCAGCGACGCCATCGCCGCGTGCGCGCCTTCCGGCGACAGGTCCAGCGGCGCGGCCTCGGCGGCGATGCGGTCCTGCTCCGCCGGCACCGAGGCCAGGGTGATCAGCGCCCAGAACAACGTCACCGCAGTCGTCTCATGCCCGGCCAGCAACAGGGTCGCTACCTGATCGCGCAGCTGTGCCGGTGTAAAGCCGATGCCGGTTTCCGGATCGCGTGCCGCCCGCAGCAGATCCAGCAGGTCGCGCGGAGCCCCAGGCGGCGGCTCCGCCAGCCGCTTGGCGATCAGCAAGTCGACGAACCGCGTCCATCGCTTGCGAAATCGCGCCCGTCCGATATCCCGCATGGTCGGCACCGACGGGGGAAGCACCATGTCCATCATGTGCGGATGCGCATGACGTTCCGCGAAGGTCATCATCAGCTCGCGCAGCGTGTCCTGATGGCCCCGCATGTCCAGCGAGAACATCGAGCGCCCGGCGATGTCCAGCGCCATGGTCTGCATCGCGGCCAGCAGGTTCACCGGGCGACCGGCCGGCAGGGTGTCCAGCGTGGCTTCGGCGCTGCGGGCAATATGGCTGGCCAGCATCGGCATCACCCGCGGCGCAAGAGCCGGTGCGACAGTACGGCGCTGCAGCTTCCAGGTGTCGCCCTCCGACAGCAGCAATCCCTCGCCGGTCAGCGGCCGCAGGATACGGATGGATGCCGGGGTACGCCGAAAATTGCCCGGATTGGCCACCAGCACGTGGTGAATGGCATCCGGAGCGTTCAGCAGGATGCTGGTACGTCCGGCCATGCCGCCGACCAATATCGGCTGCTCATAGGCCGCATCCGGCCACATGGTGATGGCGTTGGTCCGCACCGCCCGCAGGAAGGGCAGCAGGGACAACTGCCCTGCGGGACGGGGCGGAGCCGGCGGAACCAGGCGGGGTGAGGCTGTGACGTCCATGATGATGTCAGCCTAGCACCCCGCCGGGTATTCGGTTATGACGTTCCTGTCGACTACTCGGCGGCTATCCGAGCGGGGATGTCGGCACGGAGGGTGGCATCCATGGGGCTGGGCCACCAGCGATGCTCCCATTCGCTGAACAGCTGCGCCAGCTTCGGCCTCACCTGCTCCGCGAATAGTTTCGTGTTGTACTTCGTCAGGTCCTTGCTCATGTTGCCGAACTGCAGCAGCAGCATCAGGTTGCCGACATTCAGCTCCGTCGCCACTTCGCGCAGCTGTTCGGCGACCTCATCCGGTGAGCCGATGATGACGTAGCCATTATCCACGATCGCATCCATCTCGCGAGCAAGCGTATTGAACTTGTTGCTGTACTGCGAGGCTTTCACGACCTGGCTTTCCAGTCCCTTGCGTTGCGTCGCTTCGGTGGCGTAGCCGGGCGGGGCGGCAAAGCGCGGATCGATATGCAGACAGTTGCCGTAGAAATATTCCGCGGCTCCGGCGTATAGGTCCATGGCGTGCTGACGGGATTCGCCGACACCGACGAATTGCAGGAAGCCGGCGCGATATGGGTTGCGATCCTTGCCCAGCTTGGCCATTTCGTCCCAGAAACCGTTCATCGTGGCCTGGCCGATCTTGTAGCCGTAATAGGATAGGTAGCAGTAGACATAGTCCATCTCGGCGCACCAGCGCCACGTCTCCACCGATCCGCCGCCAGGTACCCAGATCGGCGGATGCGGCTGCTGTACCGGGCGCGGCCAGATATTCACATAGCGCTGCTGGTTGTAGCGGCCGTTGAAAGCGAAGGTTTCCTTGTCCGTCCAGGCCCGCACGATCAGGTCATGCGCCTCATGATACCGGTCTCGTAGCATCGACGGGTTCTGGCCATAGGCGTAGCACGTGTCCATCGGCGATCCGACCGGAAAGCCGGCGATCAGCCGACCGCCGGAAATCACGTCGATCATGGCGAATTCCTCGGCCACGCGGGTCGGCGGGTTATACAGCGCCAGCGAATTGCCCATCACGCACAGCGCGGTGTCCGTGGTGCGGCGGGCGAGGGAGGAGGCGATCAGGTTCGGCGACGGCATCAGGCCGTAGCCGTTGGAGTGGTGCTCATTGACGCAGACGGCGTCGAAGCCGACCTGGGCGGCGTATTCCAGCTCGTCCATGAAGTCGTTGTACATCAGATGCGCGCGCTTCGGATCGAACAGCGACGAGTGGATATCCACCCAGACCGACGGGTGCTTGCCACGGAAATTTTCCGGCAGTTCGGTATAAGGCATCAGATGGAACCACATCAGCTTCATGGTTTGGTCTCCTTCCTGATTGTGTCACTGGTCACGGCGGGTGGTGACCCGCCATGGCAAGGGAAAATAGCCTTCATCCACCGAAACGAAGCGGACTGATATCATTCGGCCGCCTGCGGCTGCCAGGCCGGCACATCCGCGCGCTGCGTGGTATCCATCGGCTTCGGCCACCACCGGTGCTCCCACTCCCCGTAGAATTTCTTCAGTTTCGGCATCACTTTTTCGGCAAACATCCTGGTGTTGTACCGAGTCAGATCCTTGTTCATGTTGCCGAACTGCATCAACAGCATCAGGTTGCCTACGTTCAGATTTTCGGCCAGCTCGATCAACTGCTCCGTGACGTCCTTGGGCGATCCGATCACGACATAGCCGGCATCGACCAGCTCCTTCATCGTGGTCGGGCGCGCAACGGAACGCAGCGCGGCGGCACTGACCTGGCTGGACAGGCCGGCCCGCTGGGTGGCTTCCGTCGAATACCCGGGCGGCGCAGCAAAGCGCGGATCGATATGCAGGCAGCGGCCGAAGAAATATTCCGCGGCGTCAGTGTACATCTCCATCGCCTGGTCGTGGCTCTCGGCCACAGCCACTGTCTGCGCGAAGCCCGCCCGGTATGGATTGCGATCCTTGCCCAGCCGGTCCATTTCCGCCCAGAATCCATCCATGGTGACCTTGCCGGCCTTGTGACCGTAATAGGACAGGTAGCAGTAGACATAGTCCATCTCGGCGCACCACTGCCAAGTTTCCACCGATCCGCCGCCGGGAATCCAGATCGGCGGATGCGGCTGCTGCACCGGGCGCGGCCAGATATTCACATAACGCTGCTGGTTGTAGCGGCCGTTGAAGGCGAACGTCTCCTTCTCCTGCCAGGCCTTCATCACCAGGTCGTGCGCCTCATAATAGCGTTCCCGCAGCTGGCTCGGATTCGTTCCATAGGCGTAGCAATCGTCCATCGGCGTGCCGACCGGGAAGCCGGCGATCAGCCGGCCGCCGGAGATCACGTCCAGCATGGCGAATTCCTCCGCCACGCGGGTCGGCGGATTGTACAGCGCGATGGAATTGCCCATGACGCAGATCGTCGCATCCGTCGTCCGGCGCGCCAGCGAGGAGGCGATCAGGTTCGGTGAGGGCATCAGCCCATAGCCGTTGGAATGATGTTCGTTGACGCAGATGGCGTCGTAGCCGCAGTCAGCCGCGAATTCCAACTCGTCCATGAAATCGTTGTACATCAGGTGCGCTCGTTTCGGGTCGAACAGCGAGGAATGGATATCGACCCAGACCGACGGATGCTTCTGCTTGAAGTCCGCCGGCAGCTCCGTGTACGGCATCAAATGGAACCACATCAATTTCATGGGCGTCGTCCCTGCTCCTGTATCCGAAGACGCTAACCGAACAGGAACGAGGCCGCAAACCGCCGGTCATTTGGCCGGCGACTGCCGTTGCGTGCCGGCCGAAGCGGGCTGAGAGGCCGGTTTCGGTGCGGGACGCGGGGCCGGGCGCGGCTCCACCGGACCGCTGATCACATCGAAATCGAAACTGGTACGTTGCATCGCAAGCTCCTGTCGGTTTGGATACCGAGAGGCCTTGTCTCACCAGCGGATTTCACGAAATGTCGTTCAGAAACGCGAAAGCCGCCGGGGAGGGCGGCTTCGGGATCCTTAACGTCTATGCACGATCCTAGGCCGCCGGGATGTACCAGCGGTACCAAAATCGCGAGGTGGGCAACTGCTCAACCATGTCGCCCCATTTACGCCGGCAGCTCCCGTCGCGCAAGCACCGATTTTGCTGAGAATCCGCAGTCAGATCATATCAGCCACGGCCAGCACGGCGGCCAGGCCGGCGGTCATGCCGCGAATGCTCTCCCTCGGTTCCACATCGATCCATTCATCCAGCGAATGGGCCCGCCCGCCGCGCCCGCCGGAGCCGATGCGGATCGCCGGAATCCCCAGGCTCATGGGGATGTTGGCGTCCGTCGAGGAATAGTCGTAATGCACCCGATAGCCATGCGCCTCGATCGCCGCGCGAGCGGACTGCACCACATCCTGGGTCTGATCCGTCTGTCCGGCCGGCCGGTTGCCGATCGGCGTGACGGTGTAAGTGATCTTGCCGTTGACCACTGACCGGGCGGCATTTTCGGCCGCGGTCGCCTCTGCCAACAAGGCGAAGAAATCCTGCTCCAGATTGTCCAGATAGGCAGCGGATTCCGATCGCAGGTCAAACTCGGTCCACACCGCGTTGGGGATGGCATTGATCGAGGTGCCGCCACCGGTGACGCTTGCGCTGAAGGTCGTCTTCGGCGTGGTGGGGACCTTGATGCGGCCCAGCCTGGCGATCGCGTCGGCCATGGCGAACATCGGATTGACGACGCCGAATGCGCCGAAGCTATGGCCACCCGGTCCATGGAAGGTGACGCGATAGCGCTTCGACCCCACGCCGCCGGTGACGATCTGCTCCATCTCCGGGCTGTCGATGGTCAGGAAGGCGGTGATCCGGTCCTTGTATCGGCCCTGGGTGAACAGATAGCGCATGCCTCGCAGGTCGCCGGCCCCTTCTTCCCCGACATCGGCGACGAACAGGATATCGGCCCGTGTTTGAATGGCGGCGGCGTCCAGGGCGCGCAGCCAGGCCAGCAGCACCGCCAGACTGCGCGTGTCGTCGCCGATGCCGGGCGCCAGCAGCTTGGTGCCGTCGCGCCGCACGGTTACATCGGTGCCTTCGGGGAAGACCGTATCCAGATGGGCGGCCACGCAGATCAGCTTGCCGTTGCCCGCGCCGCGACGCAGGCCGGTCACATTGCCCTCGGCATCGATCGTCATATCCGTCAGGCCGTGGGCCTGCGCCATGGCGAACCATTTTGCCGCCCGCTCCGCCTCCTTGAACGGCGGAGCAGGGATTTCGGTCAGGGTGATGATGTCCTCGACCGTGCGGTCATGCTCCGCTGCCAGCGTGGCTGCTGCCTGGCGGAACGCGTCGCTGTTGAGGATCCGGTTTACCCGAGCCTTTGCCTGGTCGCTTGCCTGAGCGTTCATGGGGTTCGATTGCGGCAAAGCACGGGGAAAGGCAACCTCTGCGGTCGAGGGACCGGCGCGGCCGCCGGTCCCATACCAGCCTCAACCGCGTTGGACGTTCCCGCTGCGCACCGGAATACCGGTCTGCTCGTAACAGATCCGAGCCAGCTCGGCGACGCCGTCACGGATCGTCTTGTGGTCCGGCATCGCGAAGCACAGGCGCAGGCTGTTGAAGGAATTGTCCGCGCTGACCGCCCAGTCCGGGCCGGCATTGAATACCAGGCCGGCATCGGCGGCGGGCTTGATCAGCTTCCGTACATCGACCGCTTCGGGTAGCTTGATCCACAGGAAGATGCCACCCTTCGGCGTCCAGCACTCCGCCGACGCGCCGAACTCCTTCTCCACCGCTTCGGTCATCACCCGCAGCTTTTCCTGCAGCACGGTGTTCAGGTGCGTGAGGTGCCCATCGAAGGACTTCGAGAAATATTCCGCGACGACCATCTGGTCCAAGGCGCCGGTGCCACTGTCGCCCTTCAGCGGCAGCAACTGCCGCATCTGATCCCAGGGTGCGAACAGATAGCCCAGGCGCAGGGCAGGGGCGAGGCACTTCGAGAACGACCCGATATGCAGCACGCAGTCTGGCGCCAGCGCATACAGCGCCGGCGGCGCCTCGATCCCTTCCCAGATCAGATCGGCGTAACATTCATCCTCGAAGATCGCGACGTTGAATTCCCGCGCCAGCCGGATCAGCGCCTTGCGGCGGTCCATCGGCAGGATCGACGCGGTGGGGTTCTGGATCGTCGGGATCGTATAAATGAATTTCGGCGTGATCCCCCTGGCTCTCAGTTCAGTGAGTTGCTTCGCCAACGCGTCGACGACGATGCCATCGGCGTCGAGCTTCATGCCCTCGATCTTCGCGCCCAGCTTCCGGAAGCGATTCAGCGCCCCCTGATAGCAATATTCCTCAGCCAGCACCGTGTCGCCGGGATTGATCAGCAGCTTGCTGATCATGTCCAGGCCCTGGCCTGATCCGGTGGTGATCAGCACATCGTCGATCGGCACCTCGATCCCGCGGTGCCGCTTCGATTTATCGGCGACGAACTGCCGCAGGCCGGGATAGCCCTGCGGACCCAGGCCCAGATTGTAGATCGCCAGTTTCGCCCCTTCGCGCCGCAGCACCGATGCCGCGGCGTCTATCAGCCCCTGAATCGGAATCTGATCAGGGTCGTTGTTGCCGCCGATGAAATAGTACTTGGGGAACGGCGCCCATTTCGGCGCAGGGTCCGGCAGCCCGGCGCTATACAGACGCGAGTAGTCGAAGGCAGTGTCGTTCATGGCGACCGTTTCCCTGGTTGGACGTTACCAGCCAGGATAGCAGCGGCCGCCATCAGACGGCAAACAGCCGACACCAGGCTATCGGACGAAACCTTCAAGCTCTGCCTGCGCCCAGGCGATCACGTCGTTGATCGACTGGCCGCTTTGCAGCTTGGAGAACATGGTCGGCATCGTGCCCCGATTATAGATCTGAACCGCGATATCCGGCGGGGCGGGGAAGGCGGCGATATGTGCCGCGGAATGGTGATGCGGCCGCAGGATATAATTGTAAACGGTGCCTTTCGGCGGCGACACCTCCTCCCACACCTTGAAGTCCGACATGCTGGGGAAGGGCGGGATGTCATACCCCTCGGCGGCGAAGCAGCGCGGCTCGATCTGCTCGCGCTGCATCAGCCACTCCACCAGCTCCTTGGCGGCGCCCTTGTTCTGGCTGAACTGCCAGACACCCCAATGGAACGGCAGGAATGGTGTGAAGCTGCCCTTCGGACCGGCCGGCGCCGGGAAGGTCCAGCAATCCTTGGCGACATCCGGTGAGTCGTGCTTGGCGACGGCCCAGGCCGAAGGCGGGTTCCAGATCAGCGCAGACTTGCCGCCGATCAGGTCGCGGTTGTTGGACGCGTCGTCATAGCTGGTGGCCTGCGCGGGCAGAACCTTGACCAGACGCTGCGCGTAGTCCAGCACCTGCCGCGTGGCATCCGAATTGACGGTGATCTCCCCCTTCGCATTCACCAGCTCCGCGCCATAGGCACGGAAAATCGCGCCGGCGGTGTCCACCGAGTCCGGTGTCGTGCCCAAGCCGATACCGAAGGTATAGCCCGCCTTATGGCAGGCTTCGGCTGCCTTCAAATGGGTGTCGTATGTCCAGTTCTCGGCCAGCTTGGTGCGTTCCGGCGCGGCGGGATACATTTCGACCACATCGAGACCGGCATGCTGCTTCAACAGGCTGATCCGGCCGCACGGACCCTTGTACTGGCTGCTGAAGCTGGACGGGATGACGACCCAATGCCCGTCGGATCTGCCGAGGTACTGGCAGACTTCGTTCTGCGGCCCGTATTTCGCTTCCAGCCGGCCCATTACGTCATCCATGCGCTCCAGCCAGGGCGCGTTGGCATGCGCGTCCCAAGCCAGGAATGTCATCATGTCATGGCCCGTCTTCGCCTGGGCCTCGGCGACGCCGGTCATCTGCAGCTTGGCACCGATCGTGGTGATACGGTCGACGGTCACGTCGACCTTGTTCTTGTCGGCCCAGGACAGGACCTGTTCCTTGATCTTCTCATTGCTGTTCGGCACCCAATGATCCACCAGGCCGACCGTCATCTTGCCCGCGGCGCCCGCGGTCCGGATATGGACCAGCGGAAGCGCCGCGGCGCCCGCGCTAAGGGCCAGCGCGCCCCGACGGGTTACCCGGCGACTCTGAGACATGACACCTCCCACCTTCATTTGTTGTCGTGCATTGTTTGTTATGTTTCTATTGCAGTGCAGCAAATAGAGTGCGCAAAAGACTGGCGATCGGCCTCGCTGTTGTCAATCAGTTCATCCGAAACCGGTGACGCTTCCTCTTTTTCCAGAGCGGGGTAAGCTGGTCGGACCAGGCTGGGGAGGCCCGCGTCATGATTGTCCCGGAAGGGTTCAGAAACATCCGCTTCGTCGGCCATACCGACCAGGGCGGGCGCGGCGACGGCGTGCAGGTGATGGTGCATCGCGGCCATGCCTATGTCGGCACCCATGTCAGCCGCGGCATCATGGTCACCGATGTCCGCGATCCGAGAAGTCCGAAGCCGGTGAATTTTGTTCCGACCCACCCGAATTCGGTCTGCATGCACCTCCAGGTTGCCGAAGACCTGCTGCTGAACATTCAGGAGGCGGATCAGAAAGCCTTGTTGACCGCCGAGGAGTACTACGGTGGCTCCAACCAGGTGGACAGCCGGCGCTTCGGCAGGCGCGGGCAGGATTATGCCGCCGGCATGACGGTCTACGACGTGAAGGACCCCGCCAATCCCCGCCGGATCGGCTTCATGGAAGTGGAAGGGCTGGGTATCCACCGCATCTGGTGGGTGGGTGGGCGCTACGCTTACGCCTCGGCGCTGCTGGACGGGTTCACCGACCATATCCTGATCGTCATCGACATGGCGGACCCGACGCAACCGCGCGAGGTCGGGCGCTGGTGGATTCCCGGCATGTTCGCCGCCGCGGGGGAGACGCCGACCTGGACGGAGCGTTATGCGCTGCATCATGCCATCGTTGTGGATGATTTTGCGTATGGCTCCTGGCGGGATGGCGGGTTGACGATCCTGGATGTCAAGGACAAGTCCGCCCCGAAACTGATCGCCCATCGCAACTGGTGCCCGCCCTTCGGCGGCGGCACGCACAATGCCGTACCACTGCATGACCGTAACCTGCTGGTCGTGGCGGATGAGGCCACGCTGAACATCGACCAGCAGCAGATGAAGCACACCTGGGTTTTCGACATCCGCGAAAAATCAAACCCGGTCAGCATCGCCACCATGCCGACGCCATCCGACCAGGACTACGTCAAGCTGGGCGGCCAGTTCGGCCCACATAATCTGCACGAGAACCGGCCAGGATCCTGGCAAAGCTCCAGCATCATCTTCGCCACCTGGCAAAGTGCCGGCGTGCGCGCCTTCGACATCACCAACCCCTTCCGGCCCGAGGAGATCGGCTTTTTCGTACCGCCGCAGCCGAAAAAATGGATGGAGCCGATGCGAGGGCGTGCCAAAATACGTCACACTGCCGACCTGTTCGTCGCCGCCGACGGTTTGATCTACGCAACGGACTACGACGCCGGGCTGTATATCATGCAGTGGGAAGGCGCATGATCGCCGCGATCAGCATGATGCGCCGGCAGGATGCGGTGCCGCTGGCGCGCTTCCGCCGCCACTGGCTGGACGTGCATGGCCCGCTGGTCCAGCGGTTTGCCGGACTGCGCCGCTATGTGCAATGCCACGTGCTGGACTCGCCGTTGACCACGGACGCGGCGCGGTCGTTGCGGATCGATGGGTTTCCAATCCTGTTTTTCGACGACCACGCGCAACGGGCGAAGGCACAGGGATCGCCCGAGATGGATGCCTGCAATATCGACTCCCGCCTGTTCGTCGGTGCCGTTTCCCGTCTCGTGGCGGATGTGGAGGAGGTGATGCCTCCTGCCGCGTCCGCCGGCCGCATCAGCCTGCTGGTAATGGACCCCGCCGATCCGGAGGGGTTGGAGGCAGCACCCCGTTTGCGCGGCCTGGTGCACTACCGCGTGCGGGACCAGGGCGCGGCGCCGAACAGCACGGTGCCGCATCTGGCGGTGCAGGTCGGCCGCATGGCGCAGGCCTGGTTCGACAGCGTCGTCGACATGGAGGAAAGCGCTACCGCATGGGTGGGGACCAGCCGCGCGCTGTTCGTGGTGGAGGAGCACTGGCTGAACCCGATCGCCTGAGGAAAGCCGGACCCGGTGCATCGTCGCGATGGGGATCAGAAGAAAATGGCACGAAAGCCGGATCGATCGGCCTGGAGGATGATAGGCGTCAGCATGGCGCGGCGCCACCGCCGACCGAGTCACGCGCCACAGGTGCGGCAACGCTATGTCGGTTACAGACAGTCAGCGTCTGAATGCTCCAAGGTCGGGTTTTGCTGCAAAGCATCGAACAACGGTCCGAGAAATCGGGCATAGGGGCGCCAGCGCTGCAACGATGTCCGATAGATGGGCTGACGCACCTGCCACAGACTATACGTGTAAACCGGACGGTCATTCTCGTAGAATGAAAGACAGCGATCGTCCCATGGCAGATCCAGGAATGCGATGGCTTTGCGGCTCCATCCCTCCTGGTCGGCGATCAGGTCTTCATAAGGTATGCGGAGGATCGGATTGGGCAGCACCGATTCCCAATGCGCCATCAGTCTCTGATAATGCAGGAAGAATTGTCCGAGACTCTTCAGGTCGCAGGTCACGCGGTTCTGTGAGCCGAAATCATGAAAGTAATTCGACAGGCATGTGTCGATCGGGTCTCGTGTGCAATGGATGATTCGCGCGTGCGGAAAAAGCAGCGCTATCATGCCGAGATATTCGAAATTATGCAGCCGCTTGTCGATGCTGCGGGTCGCGGATGGTGCTTCCCGCTCCAGCCGGGCAAGATACGTTTCCGCAAGGGGCCGCGCCATGGCTGGGGTCAGATCGGCCAGACCTTCCGGATACGCCGAAGAAGGTGGCATCTTCGCCGTCAGTCCGTGAACGATCCGCCGGATATCGTCCAGCTCGCCGTGCCCATGCACCGCCGGGTGGCTGGACAGGATCTGTTCAACGAGCGTGGTGCCGGAGCGCATCATGCCAACAATGAAAACCGGCCGTTCGGAGGGATTTCCACAGCCGGCCTTGTCGGCCAGAAATGCCGTGCCGAACATCCTGATCAAACGGTCATCGATCCAATCGAATGAATAACTCTCGGGCGGGTACATGGCCATCCGCAGGTCGTTGGCGGATCGGTAGTGTTCAAATGCCGCCGCGTGGTCGCCCAGATTTTCGTACTCTTTCGCCAAAGCATAATTCAGTGTTGCAAGCTGATCCTTGTCAAGCGATGCCGCGCGGCGGATTCGTTGTAAGTCCGCAATACGTGCTTCCGGCCCTTCCGGTTTGCGAAGCATCGTCAGGCAGAGCTGTGCGTTCCCATGCGTCGGCCGGATGGAGATCGCCTTCTGCAAGGCTGCTATTGCTTCTGCAAAATGACCCTCCGACTGATGAATCTGGCCAATCGTGGTGTAGCAATCGGCTGCGTCGGCCTTCCGAACCAGAGCCTCCCCGACCAGGGCTCGGGCTTCCGCGCAGCGGCCTTCCAGGTGCCGGGTCCGGGCTAAGCCCAGGTACAGCGCCGGAGATTCGGGATCCAGCGCCAGCCCTTTCTCGAACTGCTGCTCCGCTTCCTCGAACGCCTGCAAATTGTTGAGTGCCTGTCCGAGTTCGTAGAGTGCCGGAACCATATCCGGCCGCAGCTTGAGCGCGTCCCGAAGCGCCTGCACGGCTTCGTCGAGCCGATCGATCCGGCCAAGGACGATCCCGAGTTGGAAATACGCATCAGCCATCGCGGGATCGAGTGCCACGGCGCGCTGCAAGTGGCGCGCGGCCGCGAGATAGTCGCCTTTTCGAGCATACGCGATGCCGCATTTGAACTGAATGACCGCATGCCCCGGCCGCAATGCCAATGCCTGTTCCAGATGCGGTATGGCTTCGGCATGCCGGTCCATTTCCGACAGGGCCGTGCCAAGGTTGGCGTGGCCATCAACCGAGTTGCGTTCGATGGCGACAAACTTCTTCAGCTCGGTGGCGGCAGCCGCAAAATTCTTCTGCCCCAGCCGAGCCATGCCGAGACCGAAATGGGCGAGGTGCATCCTGGGCTCAAGTGCCAGGACACGACGATAGCAGGCGGCGGCATCGTCAAATCGCTCCAGCATGAGGTATGCATGCCCCAGATTGCCATGATAGGCGGGGTTCTTGCCGCTGATTGCAATTGCGTGCCGCAGATACTCGACGGCAAGGGCGTGGTCGCCTCGTTCCCGGGCTATGACGCCCAACAGGTGAAGGGCGGCATGATCGCGCGGGTCGGCCGCGACCGCGGGTTGCAGAATACCTTCCGCTGCGTCGAACTGTCTTTGAAGAAACAGGTTTCCGGCGCGAGCGATTTCGGGGCGAGGCAGCGCGGGTGCGACCTGTCGCGCGGTGCTGGCGATTGTCCGTGTCGGAACCCTGCCCATGCGTCCACCGTCTTTCCTTCCGAGGATCTTCGGATACTACGCGGCACGCGGCCATGGGAAGATCAGCGTAGCTCTGGCAAATTGGCGTGCCGGACGGACCGGTCGCCGGGTGCGTCTGCCTGTCCGGGGTGGTCAGGAAACGGAAAAGGCGGCGGGATGTTCACCCCGCCGCCTCGTTCTATTGTCGGCCGTGTGCCGGACGGCTATTGCTTCATCTTCCGTTGACGGCGCAATGCCGCCATGCCGGCAAGCCCGCTGCCGATCAACGCCAACGTTCCCGGCTCCGGCGCAGGCTGCACCTGCTCCAAGGTGCCGACGGAGAAATCGTCGAAGCCGAAGCCATCGCTCGTATTGCTGTTACCGAACGTGATCGACGTATAGGTATCGGACGTATCGTAGAATCCGAAATACAGTACAGAGCCGTTTTCCGGCTGCGATCCGCCGCTGCCGATCAGATTCGGGACGGTGAGCGTGGTGGTGACGTTGGATGTATCGGTCAGGGTCACCGTCAACTGGCCGCCGAAGTCACCGATGTCGGTCGCGTAGAACCCGAAGGCGGCGATCGGTCCGCTGAAGGTGATCCCGAACGTCGAGGAGAAGGTATTGTAGTAGTTCGGGCTTGAGATCGCGAACCGGCCGGCACTGGCGGTGTTCTGGATGTTTCCCCCGGTCAGGGTTGCGGTAATCCCGTTGCCGAAGGTGACCGGCACGGTGGCGGTGCCGTTTGCCACGGTGTCGAACCCGTCGGTGCCGATACCGATCAGGTTTGTAAAGAAGGAGGCCTGCGCCGCGTCCGAGTTCGGATGCGCGATGGGGACGTTGCCGGTCGGGTTGCCATCCTCGCCGAAGAACGTAACCGGCGCGGCCTGCGCGCTACCGGCTGCGGCGGTCAAGCCGATGGCCAAAGCCAGGGTAGAGGCCGTGCTGAGAAGTAGTTTCATGGTTGACACACCTTTTCTCATTGCCGTCTGGCAAGGATAAGCAATTACCATGCCACATAAAAATGCGATATAAATCAAACGTTAGAATGGTCCGATGTCAAAACGCGGGTCCGATTGTAAAATCCTCCGACGCTTCTCTGCACCGCCGGTCGAGGATGGAAGGAACTGCCGCAAGAATACAATCTGTGGTACATGGTACGGTGATAAATTCTATCAAACGGGTATTCACGCCGTATATATTCCCAAAAATAGAGCGCCTCTTCTGTCACTCAACGTTATGGTTGTGGAAATGGCTCTATCGAAAATTTGAGATGTAAAGTTTTGCGACAGACCGTGGGTCCGCGACCCTTAAGGCCGCACCGCTGAACCATTGTCGCGCGGCATCCGGACTACCGAAGGCGCAAGGCAGGAGATGAAACGCCATGGGCGGTGTCCCGCGGGCGGCATCCCCGCCAAGGAGCCGAAGTGGCAGCTCGATCACAAGGCGGTCCCACCGGGAACTAGGTAACTCCACACTGGGTGACTCCACACTGGCCGAACCCGATCGCTTGAGGAAACGCCCGACCCGGCGCATCGTCGTGCCGGGGATTGGAGGAAAACGACATGAAAGTCGGATTTATCGGCCTGGGCATGATGGGCGCCGGCATGGCATCCAACCTGCAGAAGGGCGGTCATCAGCTCGTCGTGCATGACCTGACGCGGCAGGCGGCCTCGAAACACCTGGCGGCGGGCGCCGAATGGGCGAACAGTCCGAAAGCGGTGGCGGAACAATGCGAGATCGTGTTCACCTCGTTGCCGACGCCGGCCGATGTCCAGAAGGTGGCCATCGGGCCGGACGGGCTGATCGAGGGATTCAAGCCGGGATCAGCCTATTTCGACCTGTCCACGAATGCCGTTGATGTCGTGCGGGCGCTGCACGACGCGTTCCAGGCCAAGGGCGTATCCTTCCTGGACGCGCCCGTTTCCGGCGGCCCGCGTGGCGCCAACAGCGGCAAGCTCGCGGTCTGGGTGGGCGGCGACAAGGCCGTATATGATAAGTACAAGCCCGTGCTGGACTCGTTCAGCGACCAGAACGCCTATATCGGCCCGATCGGCGCCGGAACGATCGCCAAGCTGACACACAACGCCGCCTCGGCCGCGGTGAATGTCGTGCTGTCCGAGGTGTTCACCATGGGTGTGAAGGCCGGCGTCGAGCCGCTGCAGCTGTTCCAGGCGATCCGCCAAGGCGCATCGGGCAGGGCACGCATGTTTGATCGCCTGTCGAACCAGTTTCTGACCGGCGTCTATGATCCGCCGGATTTCGCCCTGCGCCTGCTGCACAAGGATGTCTCCCTGGCCTGCCAGTTGGCGCGGGAGGTCCAGGTGCCCATGCGCCTGACCAACATGGCGCTGATGGAGCTGACCGAGGCGCTGAATCGCGGCTGGGGTGGACGTGACAGCCGGGTGGGTGCGCTGCTGCAGCAGGAACGGGCGGGCATCGAACCCATCAAGGTGGCGCCGGACAAGATCAAGGCGGTGATGGAAAAGGACGGTTAGCATGAGCAAGCGCATGGAACTTGGTGCCCTGGTACCCTTCACCGACACTGGCGGCGACCCATCGCTGGTGCGCGACTTTGCCCAGACAATCGAAGCCGTGGGCTACGATTTTCTGGAAGCGCCCGATCATGTCCTGGGCGGCAAACCGACGCCGGGCCAGACGATCGCCGATGAGATGTTCCATGATCCGTTCGTTCTTCTAGGCTATCTATCCGGCGTCACCACGACGCTGGGTTTTTCCACCGGCGTGCTGATCCTGCCGCAGCGGCAGACCGCGCTGGTCGCGAAGCAGGCCGCCTGCCTCGACGTACTGAGTGGCGGCCGCTTCCGCCTGGGTATCGGCGTCGGTTGGAACCCGGTGGAATTCGTTGGCCTGAACGAGGATTTTCATAATCGCGGGCGCCGGTCGGAGGAGCAGGTACAGGTCATGCGCGCGCTATGGGCGGAGCCGCACATCACCTTCAAGGGCCGGTATCACACGATCGACGATGCCGGCATCAATCCGCGCCCGGCATCCGGTTCCGTGCCGATCTGGTTCGGCGGCCATCATGAGCACACACTGCCGCGCATCGCCAAATGGGGTGATGGCTGGATGCCAAATGCCTATCCGCCGGATCAGACGGCGCTGGATATTTTTGGCCAGCTCCGCCGCATGACCGAGGAGGCCGGACGCGATCCCGCATCTGTGGGCATCGAGGTATGGACATCCCTGGGCGACGGCAAGGAAGCAGACTGGCGCGAGGAAACCGCATTCTGGAAACAGGCCGGCGTCAGCCATATCTGCGTGACGACGACCTTTGGCCGCCGTCACCACAAGCGTATTGCCGGCAAGACGCTGGCCGACCATCTGGCGGCGCTGAAGCGGTACCATGCCGCCATTGCCGATCTGCTGTGACAGTGCGACCCGGAGAGACCCGCATGGAACTCGGCGCTACGCTTCCCGTTGCCGATATCGGCCCGGACCCATCCGTCATCAAGGAGTACGCGCAGACCATCGAAGGTCTGGGCTTTGACTATCTTCAGGCACCCGATCATGTGCTGGGTGCCAACCCGGCGACTGTGGCCGGCAAGGGGCGGGTCGGCACCAACGAAAACCCCTATCACGACCCGTTCGTGCTGTTCGGCTTCCTGGCCGGGGTTACCCAGCGCCTGGGCTTTGCCCCCGGCGTGCTGATCCTGGCACAACGCCAGGCGGCGCTGGTGGCGAAGCAGGCGGCATGCCTGGATGTCCTGTCGGGCGGCAGGCTGCGCCTGGGCGTTGGCGTAGGCTGGAACAAGATCGAATTCGACGGCCTGAATGAGGTGTTTTCCAATCGCGGCCGCAGATCGGAGGAGCAGGTGCAGGTGATGCAGGCCCTGTGGGCGTCGCCTCATGTCACGTTCAGAGGCCGCTATCACACGATCAATGATGCCGGCATCAACCCGCGCCCCACCAACGGGCGCATCCCGGTCTGGTTCGGCGGCCACGCGGAACAGACTTTACAGCGTACAGCGAAATATGGCGACGGCTGGATGCCGCTGGCCTATCCCGCCGACGATTCCGCCCTGGCTGCGTTTGAAAAGCTGCGTGTGCTGACCAAGGCCGGGGGACGTGATCCGGCCAGGATCGGCCTGGAGGTATGGCTCTCCCTGGGCAACGACGATCCGGAGGCGTGGCGCAAGGAATTCACGTTCTGGAAGCAGGCCGGCGTTACGCACATTACCGGCCACACGACTTACGCAATGGCCCACCATAAACGTATTGCCGGCCGCACCGTCGCCGATCACATCGCCGCGGCCACGAAGTTCAAGGACGCGGTGAAGGATTTGCTATGACCGGCAGAGACGGCAGGGGCCGCCGAAACCGGCGGCCCCCGCTGCACGCCACGCCTACCGCAATGTCGCGAACACCTCGCCCAACCGGCGGATGGCGCCAAGCGCCTTCTCCTGCTCCAGCCCTGGCCATTGGCAGCGCATGATGAAGTGGTTCACGCCCAGCAGTTCCTTGTAGCGCAGGATTTCATCCTTCACTGATTCCTTGTCGCCGATGATGAAACGGTCGCGAGCGAAATCATCGAATGACACGCCGTCCAACGGGCTGGTCATTCCCCAGGCCTTGTAGGCCTCATACTTGTAGATCATCGCCGCGCGGCATTCCTCGAATGCCGTCTTGTGGCTGCTGCCGACATAGCATTCCCGCGCGATCGGGAATTCCAGCGGCGTGCGGCAATATTCAGCCAGCGCCGAACGATAGGCCTGCATCGGCCCGGAGATTTCCTGGATCGACGAGGCGTTCGCGATCAGCCACGCGTCGCCGATCCGCGCCGCTCGGCGCACCGCTGAGTCCACCAGGCCGGCGATGTAGATCGGCGGTCCGCCAGGACGAACCGGCTTCAAGCTGATGCCGGCATCGCGGATGGTAAAGAACTTGCCTTCATGCGTGATCTTGCCGCCGGCCCACAGCTTCCGCATCAGCGTCACGCTCTCACTGAACCGGCCCGCGCGCTCGGATAGCGGAATGCCGAATGCGGTGAACTCAGGCTCTCGGTAACCCAGTCCGGCGCCCAGGATGTAGTTGCCACCTGTCAACACATCCAGCGTGGCGGCCTCCTCGGCGACATGCATCGGATTCAGCAGCGGCAGGATCAGGATGTTCGGCCCGATCGCCATCCCCTGCGCCTCATGCGCGAGGAATGCCATGGCAGGCATGATCTGCAACATCTGCATCGGTTCGGTCAGCCAATGGTGTGGAAACCACAGCGACTTGAAGCCGGCATCGCGCGATACGCGTACCTGCTCGATCAGTTCCGGGATCAGCGCCGGTACATCGGTACCTTCGGGGTACTGGGTGTTGATGAAAAGACCGACCTTCATGCGCTTCCTCCTGCGGCTAAACCGTCTGAGCCTATCATGCTTCGGGATTCTTTCGTCCACCGAAGCGGTCATCCACCGAAGCGGTCCAGATCTTTCCACAATCGGCCTCTGGTGTTCGCCCCTATCGTCTCGACCGCAGTATGGGTTACGGTGGTTTATCCTTGAACCAGGGACGGCGATGGGCCACATCACGCGCATGAAACGCCGGGAACCGCCGCAACTGGACATGACGCTGGAAGGTGAGTTCACCTCGCCACCGGCGCCCACGCTGTCCAGCCGAATCCTGTTCTGGTCTGTGGTCGTCGCGTTGATTGCCGGCGGCCTGACGTTCGCCGCCCTGGCGCTGTGGATCGCGATGCTGGTGCTGCCGATCGCAGTCGGCGCGGCGATCGTCGCCTATGTCATGTTTCGCTATAAGATGTGGCGGGCGCGTCAGCCGGGGCAAACTCGATATCAGGTCTGGACACCTCCGCCGGGTCGCTGAGCCGCCGGTTACGTCGGAGCCGCCAGTCCGAATTCCTTTGCCAGCAGCGCATAGGATCGCCGCCGTGCCTCCGGGTCATGCAGCGTCGTCAACACGGCGATTTCCTGCACGCCGTAGCTTTCCGCCATCATCCGCAGCTTGCTGCCGACGACCTCTGGTGTGCCGAACAGCGCCTTGCTCCGCAGCCGTTCGATCCGGGCGGTCTCACCGTCAGAGTATGTCCGGGCAGCGGCTTCCTCGGGCGAGGGCAGAGCACTGAACACGCCGCGGTCCCGTCCCAATCGCCAAAGTTCGCGGGACCGGAACAGCCAGGCGGCTTCCTCTTGCGTGGGCGCGGCCATCGCCCAGACGCAGACGCCGGCATGCGGTTCGGGGTGTGCTGCGCTCGGCCGATAACCTTGCCGGTAGATGTCCAGCGCCTGCTCCGCTCCATGGCCGTCAGTGATGAAGTGCGCGAAGCAGAAGGGCAGGCCGAAATACGCCGCTACCTGCGCGCCGTAGTCGGAGCTGCCCAGGATCCACACCTCGGGCTGCGTCGGCCCGCCGGGCTGGGCTCGGATTTCTCGAAATGGGTGCCCCTCGACCAGCGGCATGCCGGATACCCAGGCCAGCAGGTCGCGCACCGAAGCGGGAAACTGCTCCGCCGCGGCGTCGGCTCGCGGGTTCAGCGCATAGGCGGTGCGCCCGTCGGAGCCAGGGGCGCGCCCCAGGCCCAGATCGATGCGCCCCGGCGCGATCGCGTCCAGCACGCGGAACTGTTCCGCCACCTTCAACGCCGCGTAATGCGGCAGCATGACTCCAGCGGAGCCGACACGGATCGACCGCGTTGTCGCGGCGATGGCGGCGATCAGGATTTCCGGCGCGGTGCCGGCCTGGCTTTCGGAGTTGTGGTGCTCCGCGCACCAGTAGCGGTGATAGCCCAGTGCCTCGCAATGCTGGGCCAAGCGGATGCTCTCGCGGATCGAGGTGTCTGGGGAGCGCCCGGTCACGACCGTGGATTGGTCCAGGACGGAAAGGCGCAGCATGCCGCCTCCTTCAAAAGCCGGGTTGGCCGAACACCGTATCCAGCACGGCGTAGAGCAGGCCGCCGATCAGGAATCCGACGATGGTTCCGTTCATGCGGATATATTGCAAGTCCCGCCCGACGCGCAGCTCCAGCCGGTCCACGATGGTGGCCGTGTCCCAGTGGCTGACGACGTTGCCGATGAAGGTGGCGATATGGACCTGCGCGCTGGGCAGGATGGAGGCGATGATTGCTTCGGCCGCTGCCTCCACGCGAGCGCGGGCCGCCGGGTCATTTTCCAGAACGTCGCCCAGGTTGGCCAAGGCGGCTTCGATCGCGGCCACGGTCCGGCTGTTGGGACGTGCCAGATCGGCGTCCAGCGAATGGCGCAGCCGCACCCAGATATCCCACAGCCAGGCCTGGACCGTCTCGTGCGCCGCCAGCCGGCGGATCGCCTGACCAACCTCGGCCGCGCGCTGCGGTTCCGTTTCCATCCGGGTGATTTCCCGCCGGATCCACTCGTCGAAGGCGAGTCGCAGTTCCGACCCGTCCGGGCTCATTTTGTCCAGCTCAGCATTCACCGCCGAGAGCACCCGGCGCGCGACCGCGGCGCCGACCGCCCAGCCGACCAGGCGGCCGCCCTGTTCGCGCACGCGCTCCTCGATCGCCTGGCGCAGAGCGGATTCCCGGCTGGCAAGGGCAGCGCGCAATTGCCCCAGGATGAAGCCGAACACGTCCTGGTGCCGCCCCCCATCCACCATGCCGTGCAGCGCCCGCGCGACCACCACGCCGGCCTGCGGACCACCGACGACGCGCGGTACGAGCCGGGCGACGACCCGACGGGCGCGGCCGTCCTGCAGGCTGACCAGCAGTCGTGGTAGCAGGCTCGCCAAGGCTTGGGCGGCAGGCCGGGCAGAGGCGGGATCCGCAAGAAAGCGGTGCAGGATGCCAGGCAGATCGAGCTGGCGGAGCACCGATCCCACTTCCTGTGGCGTCACCACGTGATTTGCGACGAACCGTCCCAGCGCACGGCCCAGCCGTTCCCGCTGGTTCGGAATGATCGCGGTATGCGGGATCGGCAGGCCCAGCGGGCGGCGGAACAGGGCGGTCACGGCGAACCAATCAGCGATGCCGCCGACAAAACCGGCTTTGGCCGCTGCGCCTAGGCAGGCGCTCCACCATCCGGGAGGCAGACGGTAGCTGATCAAGGTTAGAGCAGCCATCAGGACCAGCAATCCAGTAGCAACCAGGCGATGCCGAGCAAGGCTTCGGCGAGCGAGAAGATCAGGGTCTGTCATGCTGCCGCCTGTTTAGACGCTGACGGCGTGAAGGGAAGTCGGGATACGTGGTCCGTGATCAGGCTTCCCGCCGGTCGGTCGTAATGTTATACTATATCTATGCTCGATCCCCTTGCTCCAACCGCAGGCGTTCCAGCGCGGCTCGTTCTGTCCGCGGTGTTGATCGCAATGCTCTGGCTGGCGGTGGCATGGGCACTGTGACTGGCACCGTGCCGTTGGCGCCATCCCTGATGCGACGGGAGGTGCGGCTTGATCATGTGCGTCTGCTGCAGGGCGGCCGGCTGGTGATCGACGATCTGTCCGGGGCTTTCCTGCCGGGCAGCTTGACGGCGCTGATCGGCGCGAACGGCAGCGGCAAAACGACGCTGCTGCGGGCGATCGCCGGCCTGCATCCGCTGGCCGGCGGCCGGATTCAGGGGGGCGGGCCGCGCGCCGTGACACTGCTGCCGCAAGGTAGCCAGCTGGACCGCGGTTTTCCCATTTGCTGCCAGGATGTGGTCGCGCTGGGAGCACCACGCCTGGGCTGGTTCAGACCGGCCGACGCCGCGCAACGCCAGGCGGCGCATGATGCGATGATCCGGGTCGGGCTGGAGGGGCTGGAGGCACGGCCGGTCCAGGCCCTGTCCGCCGGCCAGTTCCAGCGCCTGTTGTTCGCCCGGGCCATGCTGTGTGACGCGCCGATGATCCTTTTGGACGAGCCCTTCACCGCGGTCGATACTGCCACCGTCCAAACACTGCTGTCGGTGATCAAGGAGTGGCACGCGCAGGGCCGGACCCTGATCGTCGTGCTGCACGACATGGACCTCGTGCGACGCCACTTCCCCCGTACTCTTCTGCTGACCGGCGGTGGCGGCAACGTCTGGGGCGCCACCGCCTCAATCACTCCATCCCTCGCTGCCTGACTCCATGCTGGACATGTTGGTATCGCCCTTCGCGATGGGCTTCATGCGCCGTGCACTGGCGGGATGTCTGGCGTTGTCGGTGGCCGGGCCGCCATTGGGCGTGTTCCTGGTATTGCGGCGCATGAGCCTCATGAGCGATGTGCTGCAGCACGGCATCCTTCCCGGCATCGCCCTGGGCGCGATGGCTGCCGGTTTGTCACTGTGGACAATGGGATTGGGTGGGGTGATCGCCGGCATGGCCATCGCGCTGACCGCCGGCTGGCTGTCGCGCCGCACCGGCGGGCGGGAAGACAGCCAGCTGGCTGGGCTGTACCTGCTGGCGTTGGCGGCGGGCGTCGCCCTGATCTCCGCCCAGCACAGCATTGACCTCACGCATATCCTGTTCGGCAACGTATTGGCGGTGGACGATCCGGCCTTGTTCGGCATGGCCGGCGTCGCCACGGTAACCTTGCCGACGCTCGCCGTGATCTGGCGGCCGCTGGTGCTGGAGAGCTTCGATCCGGGCTACATGGCAGCGACAGGCGGACGCGGCGGCCTTTGGCACCTGATCTTCCTCGTCCTCGTCGTCCTTTGCGTCGTATCCGGTTTCGTCGCACTCGGCACACTAATGTCTGTCGGACTGATGATGGTGCCGGCGATCGCCGCGCGGCATTGGTCTGAATCGCTCGCCGGCCAGACGCGGGCTGCAGTGTTGATCGCGGTCGCATCGTCTTATGGCGGGCTGATGGCCTCCTATTATGTCAACATGCCAGCCGGCCCCGCCATCGTGTTGACTGCCGGGGCCTTATGGGTCGTCAGCATGGCAACTGGCCCACGTGCCAGCCTGTGGCGGCACGCGGCGCCGAGCATATAGGCGCGCTTAAAGGAACAAGCGAAACGGCGCGATCGAGCCGTCCTTGTCGCGAATCAGGAACTGCTTGCCGGCCTCGGTTTCCTCGATCAGTGCTTCGTAGATGCGCAGCGCGTTTTTCACCACTTCCGCATAGGAGGCGGCTTCGGTCTTCGCCTTGAGTTCATTCAACCGGGCCATGGAGCGGGGCGCGAAATCGAGTTGCACGCGATCCTTCTTGACCGGTTTGGTCTTGCCATCCGTCTTGGATTCAGTGCCGGCAAAGCCTGGCACCACTGTCAGAGCGGTCATCCTGCACCATCCCTTCTGGGTCCAAAGTAATACGCCACGATCGCCCCGGTCACCGGCCCGATCACCGACCAGACCGCGGTCAGTGGCCTGAAATCCTTCGTAGCTACGCCGTAGATCCCGGCGACCGACACGCCTGTTCCCGCCAGGACGGTGATCGATTTCGCCAGGAAATCGCGCGTTCTGGCATCCACCTCCTCAACCGATCCAAAGTCGCGGCCGATCGCGGGTTGGAACGGTTTATCAGTGGGATGTGTGGCACGGTTCGCTTTGTCCATCGTATCTACTCCGACCCACAGGGTTTGTCGGACGGAGAGGTTAAGAAATCATCACCAGGCGGCGGCAAGTTTGTCTTAGCACTTTCCACCCTAACTTGCCAGTACATTAACCATATTTTATGAGTAAAATATACTCAAATAGGCTGGCTCAATCTGGCGCCATATGGTGTCAGAGTCCGGACCATCGTAGGAGGAGCCATGGACTGGTCTGGACAAAGAGTTCTCGTGACAGGCGGCGCCGGCTTTCTCGGCGCCAATCTGTGCCATGCATTGGTCGAACGCGGCGCAAAGGTCATCGCGCTGGACGGCTTCCTGTTCGGCGGCGGCGCCAATCCTCGGAACCTGGACGGCGCCGACGTGGAACTTGTGCGCGGTGACATCCGCGATATCGACCTGCGTCCGGTGTGCGAGGGTGCCTCGGTCATCTTCAACCTCGCCGCCCAGACCAGCCACATGGGCGGGCAGGCCGACCCGCTGGCCGACATCGCGGTGAACGCCGTCGCCCAGGTGCGCCTGATCCAGGCGGCACGAGAAGCCGCGCCGGATGCCATCGTCGTGCATGCCTCCACCCGCCAGTTCTATGGCCGTGTCGATAAATTGCCAGTCGATGAGTCCCAGCCCGTCGCTCCGCCCGACGCCAACGGCGTCTCCAAGTTCGCCGGTGAGCAGTATTGGATGCTGGAACATCGCGTCCGCCAGCGCCCGGTCGTCTCCTTGCGCCTGACCAACTGCTACGGTCCGCGGCTGCGCATCCGTGACGCCCGGCAGACCTTCCTGGGTATCTGGATTCGTTGCGTGCTGGAGGGAAAGCCGTTCGAGGTTTGGGGCGGTGAGCAGTTGCGTGACCTGACCTATGTGGATGACGTGACCGAGGCATTCCTGGCCGCGGCGGCCACCCCGGCATGCCATGGCCAGATCTATAATATCGGCGGCTTTCCTCCGGCTTCCCTGCACGACCTGGCCGAACTGATGGTGCGCCTCACCGGCGGCAACGCCCGCTACACGACCCGTGAGTTTCCCGCCGACCGCGCCCGTATCGACATCGGCAGCTACCACGCGGATGACCGCGCGTTCAGGGCAACCTCCGGCTGGCAGCCGCTTGTCGGGCTGGAGGAGGGGATTCGCCGGACCCTGGACTGGTACCGGCCGCGCTTGAAAGACTATCTGTGAGCACGCTGGTAATGATTCCACAGGCCAATCCCGGTGCCGGCTATCGGGCGCTGCAAGGAGACATCGACGCCGCCGTCGCCCGCGTGCTGCAATCCGGCTGGTACATCCTCGGTAACGAAGGCAAAGCCTTCGAAGCCGCGTTCGCCGCCTGGCTCGGCCTGCCGCATGTCATCGGCTGCGGCAACGGTACCGACGCCCTCGCGCTCGCCTTGCGCGGCCTGGATATCGGGCCTGGTTGCACGGTCGTTACGGTTTCCCATACCGCCGTTGCCACCGTCGCCGCCATCGAAATGGCGGGCGCCACACCGCTATTGGTGGATATCGAGCCGGACTATCTTACACTCGACCCGGGCGCGCTGGCTACTGTGCTGCGGAACCCGCCGCCTGGTCTGCCGCCGATCAAGGCGGTTATTGTGGTGCATCTATATGGACAGCCGGCGGACCTGGACGGCATCCTTCCGTTATGTCGCAAGCACGGCGTGGCACTCATCGAGGACTGTGCCCAGGCGCACGGCGCGCGGCTGCACGGTCAGCGCGTCGGCAGCTTCGGCGACGCCGCGACTTTCAGCTTCTATCCGACCAAGAATCTGGGTGGGCTGGGCGACGGGGGCGCGGTCGCCGTTCCGGATGCCGATCGTGCCGCCCGGATCGCCGCTCTGCGCCAATATGGTTGGCACCGCCACTACATCAGCGACCTCATCGGCGTGAACAGCCGACTGGACGAGATGCAGGCCGCAATCCTGCGTGCCAAGCTGCCGCACCTGGATGCCCAGAACGCGCGCCGGGCTGATATCGCCGGACGCTATGATCGGGCGCTCAGCCCTCGCCTGACGCCGCCCGGCCGGCGGCCGGACGCCGATCATGTCTTTCACCTGTACGTAACGCGCAGCGCCGACCGCGACGCGGTCCAGGCGGCGCTGCGGGAGAAAGGTATCGGCACTGGCATCCATTATCCGATGCCGGTCCACCTGCAGCCAGCCTATGCCGGCCGCATCGCCCTGGGACCTGGCGGATGTCCAGAAACCGAGCGGGCCAGCCGCGAGGTGCTCAGCCTGCCGCTGTATCCCGAGTTGACGGATCAGCAGGTAGACGCGGTCTGTGCCGCGCTGCGGAGCCTGTAGCTCAACCGGCGCGGTGGCGTGCGACCGCGGCTTCATCCCATTCCAGCCCGATCCCCGGACGGTCGGGCGGCGTCACCATGCCGTTCTCCAGCGGATACGGCTCGCGCCGCAGCTTGGCGGCCACATCCATGTATTCCAACCAGTGCGCGGTCGGAGCGGCGCACATCAGGTGGCTGCTGGCTTCGACATGGACGTGGGATGACATCTCGATTCCGGCCTGCCCGGCCAGCGCGGCGGCTTCCAGCCAGCCGCTGACACCCCAGATGAATTGCGGGTCCGGCATCACGTAGTCCATCGCCTTGGCGGCGATGGCGGCCCGCATGTCGGGGGGACCCTGAAAGTTCTCACCGATCTGGATCGGAGTTTTACAAGCCGCCGCGATCGCCGCACAGCCGTGAAAATCGTCGGCCGGGATCGGTTCCTCGATCCAGACAAGTCCTTCGTCATCCAGGGCGCGGCAGCGCGCCAGCCCCTCGGATGGGGTCAGGCTTTGATTGTAATCCACCATCAGCGCGCACCGGTCCCCCAGGCCGCGCCGGACAGCGCGCACGACCGCCAGGTCTTCGGCCAAGGTGGGAAAGCCCAGCTTGATTTTCAGGCCGGTAAAGCCCTGGGACAGCGTCTCCTCAACCAGGCCTTCGGCCTCATCGGCGCGATACATCCCCACGCTGTAGTACGCGCGCAGCGGTCGTGGCACCGAGCCCAGTGCCCGCACCAGCGGTTCGTTGCGGCCGCGCGCGAAGGCATCCCAGAGCGCCATGTCGAGTCCGCCCAGTGCCGACCCGACCAGATTCTTCGTACCCAGCAACCGCAGGCGGCGCTGCAGGACCGTGTAGACATCGCGCGGCGCCAGAGCCTGCCCCTCGATCATCCGGCCGATGCCGCGGATCGTCGCATCGAGGGCCGGCAGGAGTTCAGGAAAATACACATGCGAATAGGCCCGTCCGACGACGCCGCCACCCGTTTGGACATCGATGAGCACGAGCGGGAAGTCGTTGATGCAACCCGATGCGTTCAGCAGCGGGCGCGGCAGAGGCGCGATCACCGGGATCGTGCGGATCGACTGGATCGTATCGTGCGACGCCATGATCTGGATTTCCGGGACGTGTTGGCCAGGGTTTGTCCGCCTCGCTCCGCGTCATGTCAACGGACCCCGCAGCGGCCAAGCCGGCATTCATTGATGTGCATTCGCTAGGTGCATCCGCCTGCTTTGTGTCGGCGTCCACGACATCCCTGTCATCCCGCCGTAGACGGAAATTCTGTTGACGCCATTCGATCCCGCTCTTATCTCCCGCGGCGGGTCACGTCCCCCCACCGGGACGCTTCTCTTCTGAGAGGGAGAGCAACATGCCTGTTGCCACACCGGATGTGCGTCCGGTCAATCCGTGCTTTTCGTCCGGCCCCTGCGCCAAGCGCCCCGGCTTTACCCCCGACATCCTCGCGAACGCCATGCTCGGCCGCAGCCACCGCGCCGCGGAACCCAAGGCACGCCTGGCCGAAGTCATTTCGCTATCGCGTTCCATCCTGGGCATGCCCGCCGACTGGCGCCTGGGCATCGTTCCGGCTTCGGATACCGGCGCCATGGAAATGGCGCTATGGTCCCTGCTGGGTGCCCGCGGCGTCGATATCCTCGCCTTTGAAAGTTTCAGCGAGGGCTGGGCGACCGACATCGTCAAGCACCTGAAGCTGCCGGATGCCCGCGTGTTGACCGCGCCTTATGGCCGGCTGCCGGACCTGAACGCGGTGAATGCCGACAATGACATCGTGTTCGCCTGGAACGGCACCACCTCCGGCGTGCGCATCCCCAACGGCGACTGGATCGCCGCCAACCGCAAGGGGCTGATGATCTGCGACGCTACCTCGGCCGCCTTTGCCATGGCGCTGCCCTGGGACAAGCTGGATGTGGTCACCTGGTCCTGGCAGAAAGTGTTGGGCGGGGAAGCCGCGCACGGCATGCTGGCCCTGTCGCCGCGCGCCGTCGAGCGGCTGGAGAGCTACACGCCGCCCTGGCCGTTGCCGAAGATCTTCCGCCTGACCTCCAAGGGCAGGCTCAGCGAGGGCGTGTTCAAGGGCGAAACGATCAACACGCCGTCTATGCTGTGCGTCGAGGATGCGCTGGATGGCCTGCGCTGGGCGGAACGCATTGGCGGCCTGCCGACGCTGATGGAACGCTGCTCGACCAGCCTCGCCTTCATCAATGACTGGGTGGAACGCAGCGATTGGGCAGCCTTCCTGGCGGAGGAGCCGGCCACGCGCTCCTGCACCTCTGTCTGCTTGAAGATCGTGGCGCCCTGGTTCACCGCCCTGTCGGCCGAGGGCCAGGCGAAAGCGGCGAAGCAGCTCGCGTCCCTGCTGGAAAAGCAAGACGTGGCCTATGATATCGGCAGCTATCGGGACGCTCCGCCGGGCATCCGCGTCTGGGCCGGCGCGACGGTGGAGCCGTCCGACATCCAGGCCCTGCTGCCCTGGCTCGACTGGGCCGCGGCACAGGTCGCCGCATCCTTCGCCCACGCCTGACATTCTCTTTGTGGAGCGGCATGGCGCCGCTGGTGCGGCCCGCCGCTCCGTCACTCCCAGGGTTTCTGTAGATGCCGAAAGTTTTGATCAGCGACAAGCTGTCCCCAGCCGCGGTGGAGATCTTCCGCAAGCGCGGTATCGAGGTCGATCTGAAACCGGGCCTGTCGCCCGCCGACCTGCGCGCCATCATCGCCGACTATGACGGGCTCGCCATCCGATCCGCCACGAAGGTGACGAAAGAATTGCTGGAGGCCGCGACCAACCTGAAAGTCGTCGGCCGCGCCGGGATCGGTGTCGACAATGTCGACGTGAAATCCGCTACCGCCCGCGGTGTGGTCGTGATGAACACGCCGCACGGCAATACCATCACCACGGCCGAACATGCGATCGCCATGATGTTCGCGCTGGCGCGCCAGTTGCCGGAGGCCTCCGCTTCCACCAAGGCCGGCAAGTGGGAAAAGAACCGCTTCATGGGGGTGGAGGTCACCGCCAAGACGCTGGGCCTGATCGGGTGCGGCAATATCGGCTCCATTGTCGCCGATCGTGCGGTCGGGCTGAAGATGCGTGTCCTGGCCTATGATCCGTACCTGTCCGAGAAACGGGCGCTGGAACTGGGCGTGGAAAAGGCCGACCTGGATACGGTCCTGACGCGTGCCGATTTCATCACCCTGCACACGCCGCTGACGGACGCCACGCGTAACATCCTGTCGGCTGCAGCGCTGGCCAAAACCAAGAAGGGTGTCCGCGTCATCAACTGCGCCCGCGGCGGGCTGGTGGATGAAAAGGCATTGGCCGACGCGATCAAGTCCGGTCACGTCGCCGGCGCCGCGCTGGATGTGTTCGAGATCGAACCGGCCATCGAATCCCCGCTGTTCGCGCTGGAGAACGTGGTCTGCACGCCGCATCTGGGTGCCTCCACCGCCGAGGCGCAGGAGAATGTGGCGCTGCAGGTCGCGGAGCAGATGAGCGACTTCCTGCTGACCGGCGCGGTGACGAATGCAATCAACATGGCGTCCGTCTCCGCCGAGGATGCGCCGCGTCTGAAACCCTATTTAGAACTCGCCCGCCTGCTAGGCACCTTCGCCGGCCAGTTGACCCAGGCACGAGAAGGCATGCTGCGCAAGGTGACCGTGGAGTTCGAGGGCCAGGCTGCCGCATTGAACACCAGGCCGCTGACCGCCGCTGCGCTGGCCGGGCTGATGTCGCCGTTGATGGAGGGCGTGAACATGGTCAATGCCGCTGTGATCGCCCGCGATCACGGAATCGATGTGGCCGAAACGGTGCATGACCGGGCATCCGAGTATCAGACGCTGATCCGTTTGACGATCGAGACGGATCAAATGGTCCGCAGCGTCTCGGGCACGCTGTTCGCCGGATCGAAGCCACGTATCGTAGAGATCAAAGGCATCAAGGTGGAGGCCGATTTCGCCCCGCACATGTTATACGTCACCAATCAGGATAAACCCGGCTTCATCGGCCGGTTCGGCGCCACCCTGGCCGGCGCCGGCATCAACATCGCGACCTTCCACCTGGGCCGCGCGGAGCAGGGTGGCGATGCCATCTGCCTGGTGTCGGTGGATGAGCCGGTCCCGCAGCCGGTGCTGGACATGGTGCAAACCCTGCCGCTTGTCATGCAGGCCACGCCGCTGGCCTTCTAATTGCCTGGAGTGTGATATCAGGTGGCGTCGATTGTGGCGGCTCCGCCGTTGGTGTCCCTCATGATGGACGCAGGCCGGCATCCACGCCTGCGTCGAAAGCTCCGGCATGGCAGACGCGCTTCGGTGCGTCACCTGAACCCCGCCTGGCACGAAACCAGGCGGGCGGGTGACGTGGATATGCATCTCATGAGGACGTACCGCGCAGGGGTTTCCAGATCAGACGGACGGAAACGTCTCGGTCAGTGTTGGAAGCTGACCGGTTCCGCCATCGCGACGAGCGGATCCTGCGCGGTCCCCGGCTGATGCGACCCTGCCTGGGCCTCGATCAGGCGGCCGGCGCTGGGGCCAGGCGAGTGCGCTGCCGGTGCCGGGGCTCGCATCTCCATTGGGACAGCCGAGCCGTGGGATGGGTTGCAATCGCCCGATACCCGGGAGATCACGTTCGGCTTCCCGGAGCTGTCATAGGTAACCTGAACACTGCGCATGCAGGCGCCATTGCCGCCTAGTGTCGACGACATCGCGTAGATACGGGCTCCGGCTGGCATTGTAGCCATCGGGGCTGCCATCGCGGCCTGCATTTCGGCGATTTGATGCATCATCACGGCGGCCTGCCGCTGCATCATTGCGGACACCTGCTCCAATGCCGCGAAGCTCTGGTCAAAGACGGGGGATGGCGCGACGAAAGCCATCGAGCCAGGCTCAACCGCAACCCGCGGCGGCACGTTGCCCGAATATTGAATCCGCGCGACGCTGCCATCCGGCAGGGGCACGTCCATGACATGGGATTGGCTGTCCTGAGCGAAGGCCGGGGTAAGGGCCGCGACACCGGTCATCAGGGCTGCACCGGCGAGAATGGCTTTGAATATGGCTCGCATGACCGCCCTCCTTGAATGAGAATATGCTCGGCAGTGTGGGCAAAATAACCGGCGATATCAATTGCCTGGGCAGAGTTGAACGCATTAAAAGACCGCAAGGCCGCGGTCGGGCACGGTTCATGTGGCGGGTTCATGAGGAATGATGATGGGCAAATCACCCGCTATGACGGGGTGAGGCCGGAGATCGCTCTCCGGCCTGCGCGTCTCAGTATCCCAGGGCTTCTTGTTCCACGGGAACCCAACGGCCATCCTTCACGACAGTGAGGAAGGACTTGGTCGAACCGTGGTGCTGGTCCGGGCCGAAGGACAGTTCGGAACCAAAGATGTCCTTATAGCCATGGATGCTTTCCATGCCCTTGATGAAATTTTCCGTCGTTAGATCCTTGCCCGCACGCTGCAGCCCCAGGACGACGAGTTTGGCGGCGGTATTGCCCACCTCACCGTGGAAATTTGGATCGCGGCCGTAAAGTTCCTTGTACTTTTTGGCAAACGCCTGGACTTCTGGGCGCGGATCGTCCGGATAGGCGTACAGGGCAGGGGTCATGCAGAAGAACCCTTCGGTAGCACCGCCGGCCAGCGAGGCAACAGCGGTGTCATAGGACGCGAACTGGCCCACGAGGTCGACGTTCCAACCCAGCTTGCGCACCGTCTGGATAATGATGTTGGTATCGCGGACGATGGTGCCCATCATGATGACGTCGCATCCGGCGTCCTTCAGCTTGTTGACATTGGCGTTGAAGTCCGTGTCAGTCGGACGGTGCGCCGTGGTTGCGACGACCTTCATGCCCATCGCCTGGGTCTGGGCGACGACGCCGGCCAGCACGTCCTTGCCGAAGTCCGAATCCTGGTACATCACGCAGAAATTCTTACGACCGCGCTTTTCGGCGAAGTACTTCACCGCAGCCCGCATCTGATCATAATAGGAGGCGAACTGGGCGAACTTCAGCTTATTGTAGGGTTCGTACATTGAACGGGCCGCGGTCAGCGGGAACATGTTCGGCACGTTCTTGGCGAACTGGACCGGCATGTTGGCATCGTTCATCGGTGTGCCACCATTGCCGATTGTCAGGAAAACATGGTCGTTGTTCAGCAGCTTGTTCATCGCCTGCACGGCGCGAGGAACCTGGTACTGGCTGTCCTCGGCAATGAACTTGATCTTCCGGCCGTTGATGCCGCCCTTGGCGTTGACTTCATCAAACACCATGCGAATGGCGTCGCTGTTGTTTACGCCCTGCACGGCGGTCACGCCCGACAGATCCGTGATGTTGCCGATGACGATTTCCGTGTCGCTGACGCCCTGTGTCGCGTCGGCGGCGTGAGCCAATGAAACACCCAACAAGACGCCGCCGGCCAGCACCGACAGCAGGATATTGCTGAATCTAAAACGCATCTGGACTTCCTTCCCTGTTCCCGCCTGTCTCTTTCACGGGATGCGGCAAAGCTAGCGAGGTTCGCCGTGTGGATAAAGCCCCTTCTGAAACATGCCAGGCGCTTTCTGTAACGTGCGTGCCACATCCGGTGACCGAAGCTCCCATCGGCGATGATGACGTCTAGGGTGCCCGGTCCGCGCAGTCGTGCGTCGGGAAGGTCAAGAGCTATGCTGGGCTTTTCCCCCGCACAAAGCCGGTCATGGTGATCGCCGCGATTGGAAAACGTTGCGGCGGCCAGTGGTTTTGATGTCGGAGGTTACAGGAAAGTTAGGAGAGGCTGCCGATACGGTCATGGATGCACTTGCGATGGCGAACGCAGTGACACGACCGCCCTGGTCGCGGCCGCCGCCAATATGCAACCATTCCGCGAAATCGAGCGCCAGCGCCACAAGCGATCATATCAGACGATGGCGACCGGTCGTACCGGTGCGCCCGTGGCGCCGCGGATCTTGGTCGCCAGCAGGATGAAACAGGCCGTATAGACCCGGTCCGCCGCCAGCTCCTCCAACGCCAGGTTCTCGATCAGATACACCCCGCACTCCGCCAGGCTGTATTGGTGTACCGGCATCAGCACGCCTTTTGTCGGGTTCGGCAGTACCTCCACCGCCATGTTGTCGGCGCCGATGGCGGTGATGCCCTGGTCGATCAGCCACTTCGCCGCCGGCACGTCCAGACCGGGCTCGCCCTCCAGATATCTCGCGTTGTCGGTGCCGAAATAGCGGCCCCAACCGGTGCGGATCAGGGCGATGTCCCCGGGCTCGACCGAAAAGCCGCCACTGTCGGCGGCACGCTTCAGGTGGTCCGGCGTCACTGCCTGGCCCGGCAGCATGTGCGCCCCGCCGGTCATGCCCGCCACGTCGAACAGGATGCCGCGGGTGATCATCGGCGGCGCATGCTCGATCCCCAGCCGGTCCAGCCCCCAATCGGTGACCACATCGGCGGCGGGAGTGCCATTGTACAGCATGTCACCCTTCGAGAAATGGCCCAGCGCATCGATATGGGTGCCGACATGGGCGGTCATCTCGATCCGCTCCAGATTCGTGCCGGCGTCGTTGGTGGCGCCCAGCTTGCGTCGGCGCTTGATGGTGTCGCGCCAGGACCCGAAGATCGACATCAGGAACGGGGTCTGGTTCGGCGCCATGAACGGCGCGCCCATATACACGTCGTAGCTGACGTCGTAGACACGGCCGCTACGGATCGATCCCAGCGCCGCCAGGCGTTTTTCCACGGTCAGCAGATTGGCGGCACCGATCTGGTCGGCGGGGCCCCACTGGCTGTGACTGTGAATCAAGTCCGGCATCGGAACGGTACCTCCCTGGCGGTTGGACATAGCCTGCCACTGCTGTACAAGGTCGGCAACCAAAACCAAACGTCCAGGGGATGCCGTCATCATGCCGATCCTACCATCACGCCGCACTCTGCTGCGTTCCGCCGGCGGGCTCGCCGGAATTTTGGCAACCTGCAAGGCTCCTGCCTTTGCCCAGGCCACGCCGCGGAAATTGCAGATCGCGGCGGTCAACCCGGAACCGGAATCGGGTGCCATCGCGCTGGCCTGGTACGCCAAGGCGCTGACGGAACGGAGCAGAGGCGAGCTGGACGTCACCTTCCACGGCGGCACCCTGCTGAACAAAGAAATCGATATCATGAACGCGGTGAAGGCGGGCAACGTCGCCATCGGCAACCCTGGCGGCGCCTCGGCCACCGTGTTCCCTGAAATGGGCGTGTTCCTGACCGGCTATCTGATCAACAGCTACGACCAGGCCTACAAGATCCTGAACGGCCCGGTCGGCGACCAGCTGGATAAGACGTTCCAGGAGAAATATGGCGTCAAGGTCCTGTATTTCTTCGACTACGGCTTTCGTCATTTCTGGAACAACCGGCACCCGATCACGGTGCCCAAGGACCTGCGCGGGCTGAAGATCCGCGCGCAGCCATCGAAAGTGTTCGCTGATACCGTCAACAGCCTGGGCGGGGTGGCGGTGCCGATGGGCTGGGCCGAAGTGATCACGGCGGCGCAGCAGGGTGTGATAGACGGCGCCGACCTGCCGGTCGTCAACATGGTCCCTCTGAAGGCTTATGAGGTGTCGAAATACTATTCGATGACCGCCCATAACTATGGCGCGACGCTGATCGCCATGAACCTGCGGATGTTCAACGACCTGACGCCCACGCAACAGAAGCTGGTGCTGGACGCCGGACGGGAAGCACAGGGCGTCGCCCGCAAGGTAACCGAGAGTGTGGATACATTGGCCACCGCCAAGGAACAGCTGGAGCCGCGCGGCATGGAGGTGAACCAGCCCGATCACGCGCCCTTCATCGACCTGGCCAGGAAGAAGCTCTGGCCGCAATACGAAAAGCAATACAGCGGCCTCTGGGAACAGATCGTCGCGACCAAGGTCTGACCGCGTGCGCATCCTTGGCTTGCTGCCCAAGCTGGTGTTGGGCGCCCTCGTGCTGTTCGCCATCGGTGTCATGCTGTGGGGCGTATTCATGCGCTACATCATGCTGCCGATCACCGACTGGCTGGACATGGACCCGTTCAACTTCTTCTGGGTGGAGGAGGTAGGAGAAACCACGCTGGCCTGGCTGACCCTGATCGGTGCCGCGATCGCGGTGCGGGAGCGCAGCCATTTCGCGCTGGACGTGCTGACCCACCGGATGTCGGCGAATGCCCGCGCGGTGTTGCACGCGGCGCATAACCTCATCATCGCCGCGTTCGGCGGCCTGATCGCCTGGGTCGGTTGGGGGCTGGTGAAGCTGAACATCTCCCTGACCTCTCCGGCACTCGAGATCAGTCTGGGGTGGTTGTACGGATGCCTGGTCGCAGGCGGCATTCTGATGGCGCTGTACGCGCTGGATGCAGTGCGCCGGCCGTATGGTCCCGAACACAGCTTCGCCAACGTGCGGGAGTAACGGCCATGGTGCTGCTGGCGACGCTGATCACCTTCCTGGTGCTGTTGGTTCTATCCCTGCCGATCGTATTTTGCCTGGGCGCCGCCGCGGTTGTCGGACTGGCCGCCGATGGGCTGCCGCTACAGCAGGTCGGCTCGACGATCGTTGCGGCCTCTCAAAGCTGGGTGCTGCTGGCGATCCCGTCCTTCGTCTTCGCCGGCTCCCTCATGGAGCGTGCCGGCATGTCGGTCGCCCTGGTGGAACTGGCGCGAGCCTTGGTCGGCTGGCTGCGCGGCGGGCTGGGCATGTCGGTGATCGTGGTATCGTATTTCTTTTCCGACATCTGCGGTTCGAAAATGGCCGAGGTATCGGCGCTGGGATCGGCGCTGATGCCATCGCTGAAGCGCGCCGGATACCGCGCCGAGGATGGGGCGTCGCTGATCGCCGCCGGCACCGCGATGGGGATGCTGGTACCACCGGCGATCTTCATGATCGTGATCAGCGCGGTGACGAACCAGTCGGCGGTGGCGCTGTTCCTGGCCGGGTTCATTCCGGCGGCGGTGATGGCGGTGTGCCTGTGCGTGCTGGTGCTGATCCAGGCGCATGTGCTGGGCTGGCCCAAGGACACCCGCGCGAGCTTCGGGCGCCTGGTACGGGCGGTGCGCAACGCGGCGGTGCCGCTGGTGATCCCGGTGGTGATCCTGGGCGGTTTCTACATGGGCGCCTTCACCGCGACCGAGGCGGGCGCAATCGTGGCCCTGTACTCGTTGCTGGCGGCAAAATTCTACTACCGCAACGTCAGCTGGACCGAGGTGTTCCTGCTGGCCTACGACGCCGGCGTCATGACCGGCGTGGTGGTGTTCCTGCTGGCAGTGGCAACGATCTTCCAGTACCTGATGGGCCTGTCCGGCGCGCCGGAATTCCTGGGCTGGGCCTTGGGTCCGCTGACCGGAATCCCCTGGCTGTTCCTGACCGCCGTCGCCATCCTGACGATGATGTTCGGCATGGTGCTGGAAGGGCTGCCGGCAGCGGTGGTGCTAATCCCGGTGGTGTTCCCGCTGGCGACAAAGATCGGCATCCATCCCGTGCATTTCGACATCGTGCAGACCGCGGCCGTGGGCATTGGCTTGTTCCTTCCGCCGTTGGGCGTCGGCCTGCTGATGGCATTGCGCTTCGCGAATATCTCGGTCGGCCAGCATGCCAGGGCCTATGTACCATACATGCTGGCGCTGCTGGTGGGGCTGATGCTGATCATCTGCATTCCCGAATTGTCGCTGATGCTGCCGCGCAGCGCCGGGCTGATCAAATAGGTCCAGGCGGCGGTACGCCGGGACGGCGCCGTGTTTTCCGGCGGCCAATCGTCACCGGTGCGTCGGCGTCACGGCCGCAGCGGGCTGGGCACGTTCATCTGTTCTACGCTGGGCAGATCACCGGCCTGCCAGCCGCCGCCCAGCGCCTGGATCAGGTTGACGCTCTGCACCAAGCGGCTCTGCCGTACCGCCAGGGCCGACTGCTCGTTTGACAGCAGCGTCGCCTGCTCGACGATCACCGAGGTGTAGGCGACGGTTCCGGCCTTGTAGGCGTTCAGGGTCGCCGTCACCGCCCGCCGGGCGGACGCCACGGCCAGGTCCTGGGCGCCGGCCTGAAGCTGCAGCACGCGCAGCGCGGACAGCGCATCCTCCACCTGTTGGAACGCGGTCAGCACGGTCTGGCGATAATTCGCCACGCCTTGTTCATAGCTGGTGCGGGCGGCTTCCACCTCGGCCGACCGTAACCCGCCATTGAAGACCGTCTCGGCTCCGGTCGCGGCCAGCGACCAGAACCGGTTCTCCAGGTTGAACAACTGGCTGACCGGTGAACCGGCGACCTCGCCCAAGGCGGATAGCGAAATGTCCGGGTAATAGGCGGCGATCGCCACGCCGATCTGCGCGTTCAGCGCCTGCATGTTCCGCTCCGCCGCCGCGATGTCGGGGCGGCGCTGCAGCAGGGTGGAGGGAATGCCAGCCGGCACCACGGGTACATCGGTCGCCAGCGGCGCCACCGAAAGAGAGAAGCTGGATGGCGGCTGGCCGGTCAGCACGGCGATCGCATGCTCATACTGCGCCCGCTGCACGCCGACGGCGATCAACTGCGCCTGCGTGGACTGTAGCTGCGTCAGCGCGGTGACGTAATCGATGCTGGATGCCGTTCCGGCCTTGTATTGGTTATCGGTGATCCGTAACGACTGCCTGTACGCCTCGACGGTCTCGGTCAGCAGTTTGGCCAATGCGTCTTCCGCGCGCAGATTGAAATAATCCACGGCCAGCGTGGCCTGCGCCGATAGGCGGGCATTGGCCAGGTCGGCGGCGCTGACCTGTGCCGAGGCCGTGCTGCTTTCGATCTGCCGGCGAATGCGGCCCCAGACGTCCAGGTCCCAGTCCACGTTGCCGGACAGCGTGTAAGTGGCACCGTTGCGGGAGACATTGCCGCTGCCGCTGCTATTGACGCCGTATTTCGCGCCGGAGCCCGTGCGGGTGGCGTCCGCGCCGACGCTGATGGTGGGGAACAGGCCGGCCCGAGCCTCGGCGACCAGGGCGACGGCGTTGCGGTACTGCGCCTCGTAGGATTTGATGGTCTGGTTGGAGATGTCGACCATCCGCTCCAGCCGATCCAGCTCCGGATCGTTGTAGACGGACCACCAGGCACCTTTGTCGATCGCATCCGCCGGATGGCTCGGTGTCCAGCCTTGCAACTCCTTAAACGCCGGCGCCTCGGGGGCGGCGGGTTGCTGATAGTCCGGTCCGACGGTGCAACCGGCCAGAATGAGGCCAGCGAGAATTGGGCCAGCGAGAATCAGGCCAGTGCGGCCCGGCAGCAGGCGCCGCATTACTCTGCGGCTCCATTGGCGGCAGGTCCTTGGGCAACGGCGGGGCCGGGGAAAATGTGGGCCCAGGCACGCTGTGCGGCCAGGCGGAAGCGATCCAGGTACAGATAGACGACCGGGGTCGTATACAGGGTCAGGATCTGGCTGACCACCAGGCCGCCAACGATGGCGATACCCAGCGGGCGGCGGACCTCGGCGCCGTCGCCGAAGCTCAGCGCCAACGGCATTGCCCCCAGGATGGCCGCGACCGTGGTCATCATGATCGGCCGGAACCGCATCAGGCAGGCTTCGTAAATGGCGTCGCGCGGGTTCATGCCGGTGGCACGCTCCGCCTCCAGGGCAAAATCAATCATCAGGATGGCGTTCTTCTTCACGATGCCGATCAGCAGGACGATGCCGATAAAGGCGATCAGGGATAGTTCGATATGAAACAGCATCAGCGCCAGCAACGCACCGATGCCGGCCGAGGGCAGGGTGGACAGAATTGTCAGCGGGTGGACATAGCTCTCATAAAGGATGCCCAGCACGATGTAGATCGCCAGGATCGCCGACAGGAACAACAGCGGCAAGGTGGACGTGGTGCTCTGGAAGACCTGGGCAGTGCCGCCAAATGTACCGTGGATGGAGGCGGGAAGGCCGATCTGCCGCATCGCATCGTCGACCGCCACGGCCGCGTCGCTGAGCGACTTGCCGGCGGCCAGGTTGAAGGAGATGGTTCCCGTAACGAAGGAGCCCTGGTGAGAGACCGATAACGGGGTATTCCCCATCTGGAAATGGGAGAATGCCGCCAGCGGCACCATCGTTTCCTTTGTGGTAGAGACGGCTGCACCGCTGGAAGCGCTGCCCTTGCCCTTGTTGGCGATGGCATTGGTGGCTGCATTGCGCGCTGCACTGGTGGCAATGCTGGACGCGGCGGTACCGCTGCCGACCGTCCCCACCACGGCGTTTGTCGTCTGGGTTCCCGACGCCGCGCCGCCCTGGGTGCTGACATAGATGTCCTTCAGGATCTGCGGAGACTGCCAGTACTCGGGCGCCACCCCCATGATGACGTGATACTGGTTCTGCGCGCTGTAGATCGTGGAGACCTGACGTTGGCCGAACGCGTCGTACAGGGTGTTGTCGATCATGGCCGGCGTGATGCCCAGCCGGCTGGCGGTCTGACGGTCGATGACCAGATCGGTTTCCAGGCCCTTTTGCTGAACGTCGGAGCTGACATCGGTCAATATCGGGTTCTGCTGCAGGGCACGCTCCAGCTTCGGCAGCCATTCGTACAATAGGGCGCTGCTATCCGCCTGCAACGAGTACTGGTAGGCGGCGTTACTTTGCCGGCCGCCGACTCGGAAGTCCTGGATCGGGATCAGGAACAGCTGCGCGCCGGCGATCGAGGACAGTTTCCGCCGCAACCGCCCCTGTACGGTTTCTATGCCGTCACGGTCCTCGTGCGGTTTCAGCTGGATGAAGACCTGGGCGCTATTGCTGCCGCCGCCCGGTCCGCCACCGCCGCCCTGGCCGGTGAAGCCGACCACCGAGTCCACTGCCGGATCCGTCCGGATGGCCTCGATCATCTGCGTCAGCACCTGCGACATCGCCTGGAAGGAGGTACTCTGATCCGCCTGGATCGCGCCCATCATGCGGCCAGTGTCCTGCTGCGGGAAAAATCCTTTCGGTATCGCCACGTACAGCACGCCGTTCAGCACGATCGTCAGCAGCAGCACCATCACCACCAGCAGCGGATGGCGCAGCGCCAGGTGCAGGGTCTTGCCATACCATCGGGCCATACGCCTCAGCAGGCGACCATGCTCCTCCTCCTCCGAGCGGGGTTCCGACCGCAGATACAATGCGCACAGCATGGGTGTCGTGGTCAGCGAGATCACCATCGAAATCAGGATGGCCAGCGACAACGTCATGCCGAACTCGCGGAAGATGCGCCCCACGATGCCGCCCATCATCAGGATGGGCAGGAACACGGCGATCAGCGACAGGCTGATCGATATGACGGTGAACCCGACCTCCCGCGCGCCGATCAACGCGGCCTCGACCCGCGACTTGCCGGCCTCCAGATGGCGCGAGATGTTTTCCAGCACCACGATCGCATCGTCCACGACGAAGCCGGTGGCGACGGTCAGTGCCATCAAGGACAGCATGTCCAGGCTGTAGCCCAGCAGATACATCGCACCGAAGGTGCCGATGATGGAGACCGGAACAGCGATCGCCGGGATCAGCGTCGCCCGCGCGCTGCCCAGGAAAGCGAACACCACCAGCGTGACCAGTCCCACCGAGATCACCAGGGTGGTCTCGGTTTCCTGCAGGCTCAGTCTGATCTCGGTCGATCGGTCATTGGCAACCAGCAGGTCCATGTCGCTGGGCAGCGCCGCCATCAGGTGCGGAATTTCGGCCTTCACTGAATCGACCGTGGAGACGATGTTGGCGCCGGGCTGACGGAACAGCAGCATGATCACCGCCGGCTTGCCGTTGGCCAGCGCGAGATTCCGAACATTCTCCATCGAGTTGGTCACATCGGCCACGTCGGACAGCGTTACCGGCGCGCCATTGCGATAGGCGATGATGATCGGCTTGTAGTCCTCGGCCTTCGAAGCCTGGTCATTGGTGTAGATCTGGTAGTGCAGGCCATTGGCTTCGATCGCACCCTTGGGCGAGTTGGCGTTTGCCGAGGCAAGGGCGGCGCGCACACTTTCCAGGCCGATGCCGTACTTGAACAATGTATCCGGGTTCAGGTCGACGCGGACCGCGGGCAGCGCCGCGCCACCGATGATGACCTGGCCGATGCCCTGGATCTGCGACAGGCTCTGCGACAACACGTTGGTGGCCGCGTCGTACATCTGTGCTCTGGTCAGTGTCTTCGACGTCAGGGCCAGGATCAGGATCGGCGCGTCGGCGGGATTGACCTTGCGGTAGGTCGGATTGCTGCGCAGGCTGGCCGGCAGGTCGGCGCGGGCCGCGTTGATCGCCGCTTGCACGTCGCGGGCCGCCCCGTTGATATCGCGGTTCAGCCCGAACTGCATCACGATCCGTGCCGATCCCAAGGAGCTGATCGAAGTCATTTCGGTGACATCGGCGATCTGGCCCAGATGCCGCTCCAGCGGTGCCGCGACGGATGTCGCCACCGTCTCGGGGCTGGCGCCGGGCAGCGAGGCATTGATCGATATGGTGGGAAAATCCACCTGCGGCAGCGGTGCCACCGGAAGCTGGAAGAAGGCGAAGATGCCGGCCAGGGCTATGGCGATGGTCAGCAGCGTCGTCGCAACGGGCCGGGCGATGAAGGGAGCCGAGATGTTCATCGGCCGGTCCCCGGCCACGATCGGCGAGCCGGCGACCTGGCCCTTCTTTGCGCGGCTTGGCCGCCCGGCCGCTGCTGCACAGAGCCGGGCGGTCGAGCCGTCATCGCGACCGCCCGGCCCGTCCTCGCGCTCACGGTGCCGCCCCCTGATCGGCGATGTCCTTGCCGCGCAGGCGCCAGGCCAGGCGGTCGAACCACAGATAGACCACCGGCGTGGTGAACAGGGTCAGCACCTGGCTGACCAGCAGGCCGCCAATGATCGTCACACCCAGCGGCTGGCGCAGTTCCGACCCAACGCCGCTGCCGATCAGCAGCGGCACCGCGCCCAGCAGCGCCGCCATCGTCGTCATCATGATCGGCCGGAACCGCAGCAGGCAGGCCTGATGAATGGCTTCCCGCGGCGATTTGCCTTCCTCACGCTCCGCTTCCAGCGCGAAGTCGATCATCATGATCGCATTCTTTTTCACGATGCCGATCAGCAGGATGATACCGATGATGGCAATCACGTCGATCTCCATCCCGGTCACCCACAACGCGGCCAGGGCACCGAGACCGGCCGAGGGCAGGGTGGAGATGATGGTGATCGGATGGATGAAGCTTTCGTACAGCACGCCCAGCACGATGTAGACGGTGACGATCGCCGCCAGCACCAGCATCAGCTCATTCGACAGCGAATTCTCCAGCGCCGCGGCCGCACCCTGGAATGCGGTGATAAAGCTGTCCGGCAGGCCCACCCGAACCTCCGCCTGGCGGATGGCCGTGACCGCGGCGCCCAGCGAGTAGCCAGGGGCGGTATCAAATGAAATCGTCGTTGCCGGGAACTGCGACAGGTGGCTGATCTGCACCGGCCCGGCTTTCTGCTCGGCATGCACGATCGCGCTCAATGGCACCTGACCGGTGGTGGATGAGGAGGAAGGCAGGTAGATCGTGTTCAGTACTGCCAGCGACGCGGCCAGCGACGGGTCCGCCTCCATGATGACGCGGTACTGGTTCGACTGTGAATAGATGGTGGAGATGATGCGTTGCCCGAACAGGTCATACAACGCATTGTCCACCGTCGCCGGCGTGATGCCGAACCGCGCGGCGTTGGAACGATCGATCACCAGATTGACCGTCAATCCCTGCTGCTGCAGATCGCTCGCGACATTGGCCAGTTCAGGAAGCTTTTCCAGCTCCGCGACCAGCTTCGGCACCCATTCGTTCAATGCCGTCTGGTAAGGATTCTCCAGCACGAGTTGGTACTGCGTGCGGCTGATCGCGGCATCGACCGTCAGGTCCTGGACCGGCTGCAGGTATAACGTCACGCCGGACACCTTCATCGCTTCCTGTTGCAGCCGATGGCCGATTTCGGTGGCGGTCAGGCCGCGCCGGCTCTTCGGCTTTAGATTGATCAGGAAACGGCCGGTGTTCAGCGTCATGTTGCTGCCGTCGACACCGATGAAGGAACTCAGGCTCTCGACATCCGGATCCTTCAGGATCACATCGGCCAGGGCACGCTGCTTATCCGCCATGGCCGAAAAGGACACGGTCTCCCCGGCGACCGAAATGCCCTGGATCAGACCGGTATCCTGCACCGGAAAGAAACCCTTAGGCACGACGAAATACAGCCCCACGGTGGCCGCCAGCGTCAGCACCGCCACGAACAGCGTCAGCCCCTGATGGCCCAGCACGACGGTCAGCGCCCTGTCGTACCGGTGGATCACCCAGTTGAAGCCGCGCTCGGCCGCGCGGTCCCAGCGCGGCCGCGTCGCCTCCGGCTGATGGTGCAGCAGACGGGCGCACATCATCGGCACCAGGGTCAGCGACACGAAGGCGGAGATGATGATCGTCACCGCCAGGGTAATGGCGAATTCATGGAACAGACGGCCGACCACGTCGCTCATGAACAGCAGCGGGATCAGCACGGCGATCAGGGAGACGGTCAGCGAAATGATGGTGAAGCCGATCTGCCGGCTGCCCTTCAGCGCCGCCGCCAGCGGCGCCTCGCCCGCCTCGATGTAGCGGGCGATATTCTCGATCACGACGATGGCGTCGTCCACCACGAAGCCCGTGGCGATAGTAAGGGCCATCAGCGACAGGTTGTTCAGGCTGAAACCAAGCATGTACATGGCCGCCAGCGTGCCGACCAGCGACAGCGGCACCGACAGGCTGGGGATGATCGTTGCCGGTACGTTGCGCAGGAACAGGAAGATCACCAGCACGACCAGCGCCACCGCCAGCATCAGCTCAAACGTCACATCCGCGACCGATGCCCGGATCGTCGTCGTGCGGTCCGTCACCACCGCGACATCGACAGCGGCGGGCAGGGAGGTCTGCAATTGCGGCAGCAGGGCCTTGATGCCGTCCACCACCTTGATGACGTTGGCGCCTGGCTGCCGCTGCACGTTCAGAATCACCGCCGGCGTGGTATCCGCCCAGGCGGCCAGCCGGCTGTTCTCGGCTCCGTTCACCACCTTGGCAACGTCGCGCAGGTGCACCGGGGCACCGTTGCGGTAGGCGATCACCAGGTCCAGGTATTGCGACGCGTCGGTGATCTGGTCATTGGCGTTGATCGTGCTGGCCTGGTGCGGCCCGTCAAACGATCCCTTCGGTGTATTGACATTCGCATTGCCCAGCGTGGTGCGCACGTCGTCGATATTCAGGCCCTGGGCCGCCAGCGCCATCGGATTGACCTGCACCCGCACCGCCGGGCGCTGGCCGCCGCTGATGCTGACCAGCCCGACCCCCGGCTGCTGCGAGATCTTCTGCGCCAGCCGCGTTTCCGCGAGGTCGTGCAGTTCGGTCAGCTTCAGCGTCTTCGACGTCAAGGCCAGGGTCAGGATCGGCGCGTCTGCCGGGTTCACCTTGGCATAGATCGGTGGTGCCGGCAGGTCCGACGGCAGCAGATTGCCGGCCGCGTTGATCGCCGCCTGCACCTGCTGCTCCGCCACATCCAGGCTGACATCCAGACTGAACTGCAGGGTGATCAGCGAGGCGCCGGCGGAGCTGACCGAGAACATCTGATTCAGGCTGGGCATCTGCCCAAACTGCACTTCCAGCGGCGAGGTGACGGAGGATGTCATGACCTCGGGGCTGGCACCGGGGTAAAAAGTCTGCACCTGGATGGTGGGATAATCGACCTCGGGAAGGGCGGAGATCGGCAGGAACCGATAGGCGGCGATACCAATCAGGATGATCGCGCACATCAGCAGCGTGGTCGCCACCGGGCGCAGGATGAAAATGCGGGAGGGGTTCACTGCCGCGCCATCCCGTTACGCCGTGCCGTGATGACGGTGCGGGTTCATGGCGCCGGTCACTGCCCGTTCGGCCGCTGTGCCGCGGGTTGCTGTGCTGCCGGCCGCTGTTCCGCCGCCGGCGCGCCACCCTGTCCGGCAACGCTCGACCGACGGGTGTCACCGGCGTCGGAGGGCTGCGCCGCGCCGTCGCGCGCATGCTGCGTGCCGCGTGGCTGCCTCTGGCCCTTGTCCGACGCCTGGCCCTGTCCCCCCTGGCCTTGTCCCCCCTGGCCTTGTCCCCGTCCGCCCGCCGCGGGGACCGTGACCGTGACGCCGTCCCGTAGACGGTCGGTGCCGTCGGTCACGACCCGCTCACCGGCGTCCAGGCCGGATGATACCAGCTGATAGGTGCCGTCCACCGGCCCGACGACGATCTTCCGGACGGTTACCTTGTTGTCCGCCCCAACCACGTACACGAAGGTGCCCGGCTCACCACGCTGCACCGCCTGGACCGGAACGCGGATGACATCCTTCAGCGTGTTCACCAGCAGGCGGACATTGACAAACTGGTTCGGATACAGTGCCGTGTCGCCATTATCGAACACCGCCCGCAAGGTGACTGTTCCGGTCGTGGTATCGATCTGGTTGTCCAGCGTGGTCAGCTCACCTGTCGCCAGCTGGCGGGTATTGTTGCGGTCATAGGCGTCCACGCTCAGCTTGCCGCTATCCTTCCTGGCCGCCTGGATCGCCGGCAGGCTGTCCTCAGGCACGGCGAACAGCACGGACATCGGCTGCAGCTGCGTGATAACGACGATCGGCGTGGTGTCACTCGTGCTGACATAGTTGCCCGGATCGACCTTGCGCAGGCCGACCCGCCCGGCGATGGGTGCCACGATGCGGGCATAGGTCAGGTTCAGCTTGGCAGCATCGATCGCTGCCTGATCGGTCTGCACGGTGCCGGTGTACTGCGCCACCAGGTAGCGCTGATCGTCAACCTGCTGTTGCGCGATCGAGTCCTGCCGACCCAGCGTCTGGTATCGTTTCAGGTTGGTCTGCGCCTGCTGCAGCAGGCCAGTATCATGCGCCAATGTACCCTGGGCTTGCTCCAGCGCCACCTGGTAGGGGCGTGGATCGATCTGCGCCAGGAAGTCGCCCTTCTGGACAAGCTGGCCTTCCTTGAACCCGACTTCGGTCAGATAGCCGTTCAACTGGGTCTTGACATTGACGGTTGCCAGCGGCGTCACCGTGCCCAAGGCATTGATCACGACGCGGATGTCGCCCTTTCCCACGGTGGCGACGCCGACCGATTGCGGTCCCGCCGCGCTGCGGCGGCTGCCCCCCTGGATCGTCGCCGCCGTGCTGCTGTCGGTGTGCCGATGGGTCCACCAGTACCAACCGCCCACGGCAGCGGCAGCCAGAACCAGCAGCAGAATCACCCGGCCAAGCCGCGTGCCACGCTTCGTGACTGGCGTGGACGCCCGATCTGCAGGATCGGTCCGGACCAGCGGCTCGACCTGTTCATCCATTCCAGTCGTCTTCCTTCAGCACCCGCTGGGCGCCTTCATTCATGGTGCATGCGAGTCGCAAGCCGATTAGGGGCAGGCTAGCGCCATGACAAGGCACACTCACCTGAAGTTACCGTAAACCCGCCGACGTTACATTCGCCGCCGATGGCCTGACCCTGGTCAATCCCTGCCGCTCGGGGCAGGCTTCACGCATGTCTGACATTGCCATTCCCGAGGCGCGAGTCACGCCCCGCCGCGCCTGGCTGCTGCTGGCGGCCGCGTTCCTGACCTTCTCGATCGGGGCGGCGTTCATGCACAGCTACACCGTTTTCCTGGTGACCTTCCTGACGGTGTTCAACTGGAGCCGCGCCGAGGTATCGGTGGCCTATGCGGTATCGCAGCTCGTCAACGGGCTTACCTCACCGCTGGTCGGCTTGTTGGTGGACCGCCTAGGCGCGCGGCGGCTGATCCTGATCGGCGGCTGCATTCTGACGACCGGCCTGCTGATCAGCGCCCATGTGAACGCGCTGTGGCAGGTGATCCTGGTCTATGGCGTGGTGATGACGATAGGCGCCAACTGCCTGGGATTGGTGGTCTTTGTGCCGTTCCTGTCGCGGCTGTTCACCACGAAGCGAGGGCTGGCGGTGTCGGTCGTGCAGTCCGCGAACGGGTTCGCGCGGGCGTTTTCCGCACCGGTGGCGACGATGATGATCGCCGGGCTGGGCTGGCGCGGCGCCTATCTCTGGCAAGGCGTGTTCATGGCAGCGGTGCTGGTGCCGCTGGCGGCATCGTTCGGCAATGTCGGCAAGCCGCCGCCGCGGCGGCGCGGTGAAACGGTCCACGGCGAGGGTTGGACTTTGCATCAGGCCACCCGGACGCCGCATTTCTGGCTGCTGTTCCTCGTCTACATGTTCACCGGCCTGGGCAGCTTCCTGGTGGCGCTGCACCAACTGGCGTTTGCCGTCGATATCGGGTTCGACAAGCTGTATGCCGCCTATGTGCTGGGGATGGGCGCGTTTCTGTCGCTGCCGGGCGTCATCCTGACCGGCTGGGTGTCCGACTATGTCGGCCGCGAGTTGTCGGCGATCGTGACCTATGGCACCTCGATCATCGGCGTGATCTGCGCGCTGCTGATCCATAGCCCGGACCAGCACCTGATGCTGTGGCTGCACTCCTGCTTCTTTGGCCTGACCTGGGGCGCGCGCGGCCCGGCCATCACCGCCAAGACCGCCGACCTGTTCCCCGGTCCGAACCTGGGGGCGATCCTGGGCGTGATCACCATCGGCACCGGCTTGGGCGCCGGCGGCGGATCCTGGCTCGCCGGTGCCGTGTTCGACTGGACCGGCAGCTACCGGGTGGCGTTCTGGCTTTCCATCCTGTTCTATGTCGGCGGCTCCGTCGCCTTCTGGGCGTTGCGCCGGCCGCCGGCCATCCGGCGTTAGGAGTGTTCTTCCATGCTGTTTCTGGTCATCAGCGAGCCGCGGCCGGAGCCGCCATCCTCGGTCGTCGCGTCGCGTCAACGTTACTGGCAATGGATCCAGCCGCTGATCGACCGTGGCGAGGTCCGCTCGGTTCACGCGAAGGTCGGCCGCGGCGCGGCCGTGCTGTTCGATGTGCCGTCCAATGAGGCGCTGCATGCGCACCTGAATGCCTGGGCCGACATCATTCCGGCACGGTTCGACGTGCATGCGCTGATCGACCCGGACGCGGCGCGGACCTTTCTGAAACACCAAGGCTGATGCGATGACGGGTGTGGAACCGACGGTCACCGCCGGCGCCATCCTGGTCTATCGCCTGGTCGACATCGCCTATGAGATCGACCTCACCAAGGCCGAAGTCGCCTGGTCGCGCACGGTGCGCTCCGCCGTTTCCCGTGGGCGGCTGACCGCGACGCCGGCCAAGGCGATGTCTTTCGGGGTACCTCCGGTGCAGCTGTCGCTGACTCCGGTGACCGTGATGCTGCCCACCGGCCCGGTCGAGGCGAGCGTTGTCGCGCGGCTGTATGATTTTGGAGTCGTGAGCCTGGCACTAAGGGTACCGGTGGCGAACCAGAGCTGGGCTGGCTTCGTGACCCGGATGAACGCGGTGGACCAGTGGATTGCCACCAACGCGCCCTGGGCCAAGCTGCTGGAGCAGGTGCGGCACGGCATCGCCGAGGCGATCATCCGTCCGACGACAAACTGCGTGGAGGAAGACTACCTCATCGGCCTGGTCCATGCCCTGGACCAGCCGATGACCGCCGAGGCCCTGCAGCAGCGGGTGGATCTGGTGACCCTGCTGTCCGGCGAACAGCGCCCGCTGTCCGAAGGTGCGCGCCGCGACCTGCTGCAGCATCACTATTCCTACTACACCGACGACCTGGTGGCGCTGACCTGGAACCGCGCCTTCATCCTGGAGCCGCGTGGCGACACGGACGTGGTAGACGTCCTGGAGGTCGCCAACGCGCAGCTGCTGGAGATGCGCTACTATGACGAGCTGCTGGATGCGGAGCTGCCGCGCATGTACGATCTGGTGCAGGCGATGCACCGCAGGCGGTTCTGGCCGGGAGTAGGGCGGTATGCCGACCTCGCGCGCCGCCTCTACACGCTGGTCGCCGAGGTGACGGAACTGACCGAGAAAGCGGACAACGCACTGCAAGTGATCGACGACGTTTACCTCGCCCGCGTCTACGCCGCCGCGCTGGACCTGTTCCGTGTGCGCGTGCTGGGCGCGGCGGTGGACCGCAAGCTGTCGATCATCCGCGACACTTACACCTCGCTGTATGACGAGGCATCGCACAGCCGAGCGACCGTGCTTGAACTGATCGTGGTGCTGCTGATCCTGTCGGAGGTGATCATGGCGCTGATGCAGATTCATTAGGGGGTGCGGCGCCGCTGCGACAGCCGACACCCGCGCGGTCACCAGCCGGGGGCCATCATCCGTCCCAGGCGCAATGGCGCCAGCCCCTGGCTCCGGCGGAGCAGCCCTCTATACTCGCCGCGTGTCCGCCCCAGACCCTCGCGCCAACCCCATCCTCCTCGGCCATGAAGCCGCCGAGGCGACGTTGCTGGAAGCCATTCGCGCGGGGCGGATGCACCATGCCTGGCTGATCACCGGCCCCGAGGGCGTCGGAAAGGCAACCCTGGCCTTCCGTTTCGCCCGGCGTCTGCTGGCGGGCGTGCCAACCGGCGATTCGCTGGCGATGGATCTCTCGCACCCGATCTTCCGACGCGTCGCCGCGGGATCGCATGCCGATCTGAAGACCATCGAACGGGAACGGAACGAGAAGACCGGCCGCATGCGCACCCAGATCGCGGTGGATGCCGTGCGCGACATCACCGGTTTCATGGCGCTGACCCCGGCCGAGGGCGGCTGGCGGGTGGTGATTGTCGACGGAGCGGAGGACCTGAACCAGAACTCCGCCAATGCCTTGTTGAAAATCCTGGAGGAACCGCCACCGCGAGCAATCCTGCTGCTGGTGTGTGCCGCGCCTGGCCGGCTGTTGCCGACCATCCGCAGCCGATGCCGGCGCCTGCGGTTGTCTCCAGTTCCCGATGCGGCGATGCACCTTCTGCTGGCCGACTATCTGCCGGACTTGTCCGAGGCGGAGCGCGGCCGGCTGGTGACCATCGCCGAGGGGTGCCCGGGCCATGCGCTGCGGTTGGCCGGGGAGGAAGGTTTGACAATCGCGGCCCTGGTGGACCGGCTGCTGGGGGAGTTGCCGGCGGTAAGCCCGCTGCGCGGCTATGAAATCGCCGATGTGCTGGGACGCAGTGAGACCGGCTTCTCGACGTTCATGGATCTCGTGCGCGCCGGAATTGCCGCGGCGGTGCGGGACAGCGTACGCGGGCAGGCGGACCCGGAACAGGAACGGCTGGTGGCGCTGCGCCCGCTGGATGCCTGGGGCGAGCTGTGGCACGGGCTGACCCGGTTGCAGGACGAGACGGAACGGTTCGCGCTGGACAAGCGGCAGGCGATCGTGACTTCCGTGGGGATGCTGACGGGGGGGCGGTAAGACCTTAATATGGCGGAAACCGGCAGATCTGCCTCCGTCGACGGGTCCCGGCCACCAATCTGCCAGGCCGGGCTATGGTCCGTGCCGCAGACGCGGTAGATTTACCGGACGCGGCGGTAAATCTACCGCAGCCTTTCAGCTCCTTCCGTCCGTCGCTGCGAAGGGGCAGCCGCCTGGAGTTTGTTAGTCTTTTCCATGAAAACACCGTACTACGTCACGACCCCGATCTACTATGTGAATGGCGCGCCACATATCGGCCACGCCTATACCTCGGTCGCGGCCGACGTCATGGCGCGGTTCAAGCGGCTGGACGGGTATGACGTCTTCTTCCTGACCGGTACCGATGAGCATGGCCAGAAGGTGGAGAAGGCGGCGCGCGACGCCGGCCTCGATCCCCAGGCTTTCACCGACCAGGTCTCCGCTGATTTCAAGGCGATGGCGGACGCCATGGATATTTCGTACGACGATTACATCCGCACAACCGAACCGCGGCACAAGCTTTCGACGGCGGAGCTGTGGCGCCGGATCGACAAGGCCGGCGACCTGTACCTTGGCCATTACGAGGGCTGGTACGCCGTCCGTGATGAGGCATTCTACGACGAGTCGGAACTGACGAAGAAGCCGGATGGCAGTTTCGTCGCACCGAGCGGAGCGCCGGTGGAGTGGGTGAGGGAGCCATCCTATTTTTTCCGACTGTCCGCGTTCCAGGATCGACTGCTGCAGCTTTACGAGAAGAATCCGGACTTTATCGCCCCAACCTCACGCCGGAATGAGGTCATCAGTTTCGTGAAGGGCGGGCTGATGGATCTGTCGATCAGCCGCACCACCTTCAACTGGGGCATCCCGGTGCCGGATGCGCCCGGTCACGTGATGTATGTGTGGCTCGACGCGCTGACCAATTATGTCACCGGTTGCGGCTTCCCTGATCCGAACGCCCCGCGCTGGAAATACTGGCCGGCGGACGTGCATTTCGTCGGGAAGGACATAATCCGCTTCCACGCCGTCTATTGGCCGGCATTCCTGATGTCGGCGGGACTGCCGCTGCCGAGGCGCATCACCTCCAACGGCTGGTGGGTGGTCGACGGAGAGAAGATGTCGAAATCTCTTGGCAACGTCATCGAGCCCAGGAAGCTGGTGGAGACGTTCGGTCTGGACCAGATCCGCTACTTCCTGATGCGGGAGAAGCCGTTCGGCGCGGATGGCTCGATCAGCCATCAGGCAATCATCAGCCGCATGAACGTTGAGCTGGCGAACGATCTGGGTAACCTGGCGCAGCGCTCGCTGTCGATGATCGCGCGCAATTGTGGCGGAGCGTTGCCGCCAACCGGCCCGCGCACCGAGGACGATACGGCCCTGCTGGATGGCGCCACCGCTTTGCCCGATTTGGTGCGCGTCAACATGGAACGTCAGACCTTTCACGATGCGTTGGAGGAGGTGTGGAGGGTGGTGCGCGCGGCCAACGGATATATCGACCGCCAGGCTCCCTGGGCGCTGAACAAGACCGACAAGGTCCGCATGGGCCATGTTTTGCGCGTGCTGGCCGACACGGTGCGCGTGGTTGCCACGCTGCTGCAGCCGGTCATGCCTGGCAGCATGGCGAAGATGCTGGATCAGCTCGGCGTGCCCGCCGATGCCCGCACCATTGCCGCACTGGCCACACCGCTCTCCGACGGCACGCCTCTGCCCGCACCGCAAGGCGTCTTCCCCCGCTATGTTGAGCCGGCGGCCTGATGCTGATCGATAGCCACTGCCACCTGGACTACTACACGCCCGACGAACTGCCCGCCATCCTGCAACGGGCGGCGGAGGCTGGCGTCGGCGAAATGGTCACGATCGGCACCACGGTCGCCCAGTCGGCAAAGCTGCCGGCACTCATCGCGGACCATCCGAACCTCTGGTGCACGATCGGCGTCCACCCGCATCACGCGGCCGAGGCACCGGTTCCGGCGCCGGAAACACTCGCGGCGATGACGCGAAACCCACGCGTGATCGGCATCGGCGAGTCCGGCCTCGACTATTTCTACGACAAGGCGCCGCGCGATGTGCAGGCCGAGAATTTCCGCGCCCATATCCGCGGTGCCCGGCTCGCCGGCGTCCCGCTTTGCATTCACGCCCGCGACGCCGATGCCGATATCGCTCGGATTCTGCAGGAAGAACGCGAAGGGGGAGGGGATTTCGCCTTCTTGCTGCACTGCTTCAGCTCGACCAGGGCACTCGCCGAGGCGGCGCTGGCGATGGGCGGCTATGTCAGCTTCTCCGGCATCGTGACCTTCCCACGCTCAACGGAGCTGCGGGAGATCGCGTGCGATGTGCCGCTCGATCGGCTGCTGGTGGAGACGGACTCCCCCTACCTCGCTCCCGTGCCATATCGTGGCAAGCGCAACGAGCCGGCCTGGGTCGCGCACACCGCCAAGGTATTGGCTGAACTGCGCGGCATGACGCCGCAGGCGATGGCGGACCTCACCACCGGGAATTTCCGCCGCCTGTTCCGGAAGGCGGCATGAAAGTCACGCTGCTGGGGGTCGGTGCTTCGGCCGGCGTGCCGATGATCGGCGGACGCGATGGCAGCGGCGATTGGGGCGAATGCGACCCGCATGAGCCTCGGAACCGCCGCAGCCGGTCGTCCATCGTGATCGAAAGCGATGATAATCAGCATCTTCTGGTTGATACGTCACCCGACATGCGAAGCCAATTGCTGGCCTGCCGTATCCCCAGCATCGAGGCGATCCTGTTCACCCACTCGCATGCCGACCACATCACCGGCATGGATGACGTGCGAATCCTGAACCGCATCGTCGACCGCCCACTGACCGCCTATGCCACGCGGCAGACATTGGAGGAGCTGGGTCGCCGCTTCGGCTATGCGTTCAAACCGTGGTCGCCGCCCGGCTTCTACCGCCCTGTTCTTGTGGGAGAGGCCGTCGAGCCCTATCAGACCGTCTCCATCGCCGGGATGGCGGTGTCACTCTTCAACCAGAACCACGGCCGCATCGACACGCTCGGCGTGCGGATCGGCAGCTTCGGCTACTCCACCGATGTGGTGAAGCTGGACGATGCGGCGTTCGCGGTGCTGGAGGGCGTCAACACCTGGGTGGTCGGTTGCTTCCTGCGCAAAGGACCGCATTGGACGCATGCCGACCTTGATACGGTCCAGACCTGGGTCGCAAGGTTGAAACCGCGCCGCACCATTCTGACCCACATGGGCACCGACATGGATTGGGCCTGGCTGCAGGCGAACCTGCCGGCAGGGATCGAAGCCGGTTACGATGGCATGGAATTGATTGTCACCGAATGACGGCGCGGGCTGCGGTCGCCGGATGACGGCCTGGAGACCACCGCTGGACCGCGGTACTCGGCGGAGTAGGAGCGATTAATGAGCATTCCGCCGGAACAAGCTGATGTTGCGGCATTCCTTGCCGGCCTTGCCGGTCGACCGGCGCATGAGACGCACATATCCGCGGTCTTCATAGGCACCGATACGGTATGGAAGCTGAAAAAGGCTGTCCGGCTATCCTTTCTCGATTTTTCAACAGTTTCCGCCCGGGAACACTATCTGCGACGCGAACTGGAGATCAATCACGCGGCGGCACCCGGGCTGTACCGCGATGTCGTGCCAGTTGGATGCGATCCTGATGGCCATCTCGCGCTGGGGCTGAAGCCCGCCGTGGACTGGGTGTTGCGCATGGCTCGCGTGCCGGACGCGGATTTCCTGGAAGCTATCGCCGCACGCGGCGACCTGACGCCCGCCTTGCTCGATGCGTTGGGGGATGCCGTCGTGCGAGACCAGGCGTTGCGGCCGGCCGTCTCCACCTGGGACAGCGCGGCCGCGCTGTCGCGTATTGCCGCGGGAAACGCTGAATCCGCCATGTCCGCCGGCTTGCCGCGATCGGAGGTAACCGTCTGGCTGACCCGGACTCAAGCGGCGATCGACATCTTGCGGGGTTGGCTGGCGGATCGGGTGCCGCTGGGGTGCGTCCGCCGCTGCCACGGTGACCTGCATCTGGGTAATCTGTGCCTATGGCAGGGAAAGCCGGTCGCGTTCGACGCCCTGGAATTCGACGAAGCGATGGCCACCATCGATATCGGCTATGATCTCGCCTTTCTGCTGATGGATCTGGAACATCGGGTCAGCCGGCCCGCCGCCAACCGGGTCATGAACCGTGCATTGGCTCGCACCGGAGATGTCGGCATGATGCGCGGTTTGCCCGTGTTCCTTTCGCTGCGGGCCATGGTGCGAGCGCATATCGCCGCGGCCATGGGGAAGGGGGCGGATGCCGCCTCCTACCTCGCGGCCGCCCAGGCCTACCTGACGCCACCGCCACCACGCGTGCTGGCGATCGGGGGTTTGCAGGGCACCGGCAAGTCCACCCTTGCCCGCCGCGTGGCGCCGGCGCTTGGCTGTTCGCCGGGCGCCGTGATCCTGCGCAGTGATGAGGTCCGCAAGCGGCTGTTCGGACGTGCGCCGGAGGATCGCCTGCCGCCCGAGGGCTATGCGGAGGATGCCAACCGCGCGGTCAATGCGGGCTTAGTGTCGTTGGCGCAGGAGACGATCGCCGGCGGTCATTCGGTCATTATCGATGCCACGCTGCTCGATCCAGACCTGCGGAACGCAGTCCGGGCCGCGGCGGAAGCGGCCTCGGTGCCATTCGTCGGCGTCTGGCTGCAGGCGCCATTGGCAGAACTCGAACGTCGCGTCACTGCGCGGCGCGATGATGCCTCCGACGCCACCATAGATGTGCTGCGCCGAGCCGCGGACACGTCAAAACCCCCGCAAGACTGGCGTTTGACGGACGCGATGGACCTGGAGGCCGCAGCCCGCGAGGTGCTTGCGGCGTGTCGGAGTTCGGATTGATGCATGCTGGCCGCCGCGGCGTTGACTCATCGCGGGCCGCGTCATCATGGCGGGAATCGACGACGGAACGCTCGGTACCGATGTCGCCTGCCGCCTCGTATCAGACTGGCGTTTTCCAAGGCTTCCAGCCCGGGATTACGATGACGACCGGCGACCAGAACAGCCGCCAGGACCGGTTGATGCGGATATCCATGGCGAGCGGTGTCCCGCTGCTGTCGTAGCTGATCAGCGCTCCTCGGCCTTCGTCGGTCATGTCCGCCATGACCTGTTCGATCTCCACGTAGTAGCGGCCGCGTCGCGTCAGCACCAGCAGCTTCCATTGGCCGGCGCGAGTGAAGGCATCGGAGGCGCTGTTGTATTCGAAGCTGCGATCATTCGGGTCCTTGATCCGGACATCGCCAACGCCCGGCGCATATCCTCGGGTCGAGCCGCCGGACAACGTGCCGGCGATACCCAGTTGGATCCATGGCGAGCGTCTGCGCGGCAGCGCGGCCAGCAACTGCCGAGCGTCGTCGGCACTGAAGGTGGTGTCGTGATCGTAGATCAACCGGTCCGTCAGCGCGGCGATCACGAAGCGGTCGGTCATGGGACGGCCGTGGGTTGCTGCGGCTGGTGCGTTGCCACAGTTTGGCGGCAAATCTCAAGCGGACAAATCCTCGGGCTGGCACTTATTTTAACATAATATTCATTATACGGATAATTGGCGTGGCATCCGCCACTCCACTTGGGCCACTGTCAGCGGCCCTGTCCTTCGGCGTATGAGCGCTATTTTCACACAGTTCGATAACCACATGGGCCCGTGCCGCTTCAGGCGGCGGGCCCATGTGGTCGCTCCTATTTGCCTGCCAGTATTCCCCCCAACCAGGCGTGCGGATACCGTGCCGGCCATGCATGCGCCGCCAGAACAGCGCACGCGACTCCCGGGTTACGACCGGCGGCGGCGTAACGCGCCGAGCCCGACCAGGCCGGTGCCCAGCAATGCCATCGATACGGGTTCCGGTGCCGCGATGCTGCGCAGCTCCACCACGCCAACAAGGCTTGCGGTGTTGTCCTGGTTTTCGATCGTGAGGAACTGGGTCTGAGTCACACCGCCGACCTGGAAGCCTTGCAGAGCCAGCGTGTACTCGTCGGAGCCGACCATGAAGGTCTGCGACGCCAGATTATAGGATACCGTCACCCGGTCGGCGCACCCGTTGATGTTCACGCCCTGGTTGTTTTGGCCACCGTACGGGCATGGGCCGCTGTTGGACGTCTCATCGTGGGTGAAGTCGAACAGGAATGACAGCGACGTCGCGGTGCCGCCATCCACCGAGACCAGGGCATTCACCTGCAGCTGAATGCCGGTGATCGAGCTTCCGGTGATCGGCTGGTTCACGTGCGTGAATGTGCCGAGGGTAAAGCTGGATGAAGGGCTTGGAGGCACGTTCGCGACGATCGCTGACGTGGTCGCGTCGAAGTCATAACCGCTGCGGCCATTGCCGGTCGTCGCCGTGCCCCACCGCACGTACGGGTCCGCCGTGGTGTTGCCGTAGAACGAAGCGACGGCGGTTGGCGTCGCGTTCAACCAGCTGGCGGTGATCGAAGAGATCGTGACGGTGTGCGCATTGGCCGACGATGCGGCCATGAGCGCACAAGCGGATACGCCCGCCAATACCGACAATGCGAAACGTGGGACCATTATACCCCCCTTTTTGGAGATCCGTGCATCTGCGCGTCCCGCTACGCAAGAACAATGCCAAAATGGTCTTTTCAATGAATCCAGTGGTCTGGATTCTGGTATAATGTCAAAAATAGAAATTGTGTAAAAAACTGCGACAATTTGGTCGACAGGATATCTATTTTGGAATTGTTTTTGGTAAAATTATAGCGTCATCGCCGAACTCGTCCGAGGTCGGACCGCTCCACCGTCCGTGAAACCAGGCTGCCCCCGCCGCTTTCCCGCTTGCACCATCAGCGCCGGTTCACTATCGGCGAGTCATGCCCCATCCCGCCGCGTCCCCGGCTGAAGTCGAACTCCGCCGCCTGCTCGACATCATGGCCAGGTTGCGCGATCCGGTGACCGGCTGCGCCTGGGACCATGTGCAGACCTTCGATACGATCGCGCCATACACCATAGAAGAGGCTTATGAGGTGGCCGACGCCATCGCGACGCGCGACTTCACCGCGCTGCCTGACGAGCTCGGCGACCTGTTGTTCCAGGTCGTGTTCCATGCGCGCATGGCCGAGGAAGAGGGCCGCTTCGACTTTGCCGAGGTCACGCGGCAGATCGCCGACAAGATGGTCCGTCGACATCCCCATGTGTTTGGCGACGCCGCGGTGCGCGATGCCGAGACCCAGACAGCGGCCTGGGAGGTGCAGAAAATCGCCGAACGGGCCGCGAAACAACAGACCGGGACGCTGGATGGTGTTCCGACCGCCCTGCCCGCCCTGATCCGCGCCGTAAAACTGACCAGGCGCGCGGCCCATATCGGCTTCGACTGGGACAGCGTGGAGCAGGTGCTGGCCAAGCTGGATGAGGAGATACGCGAATTGCGCGACGAATTGCCGGCAGCCGACCCGGCCAGGCTGCAGGACGAGGTCGGCGACCTGCTGTTCGTGCTCGCCAATCTCGCCCGCAAACTGAAGCTGGACCCGGAAACCTGCCTGCGCCATGCGAACGAAAAATTCGCTCGCCGCTTCAACGCGATGGAGGCAAAGTTCACGGCCGAGGGCAGAAGTCTGTCGGAGCTGTCGCTGGAGCGGATGGAAGCCGGCTGGCAGGATGTCAAGACTCAGGAACGGACCGCAAGGTCCTGATTCAGCGATCGGTACCGACTATCAGGTCGAAGCGCGCTCGATGATGCGGTAGGGTACCTGGATCTGTTCCGGCTGACCGCCATTTTCGCCCGCGAGACGACGCAACAGCACCGAGGCGGCATTGCGACCAGTCTGCGCGCCCTCGACGCTGACCGTGGTGATCGATGGCTCGTTCATCTCCCCGAGTTCGAAATTGCCGAAGCCGCAGACCGCGAGCCGGTCGGGGACAGCGATGCCATGCATCCGCGCCTCGGTCAGTGCGCCAAAGGCCAGCAAGTCGGAACTGCAGAACAAGGCCAGTGGCTCCGACAGGTGCGGCAGCAGCGCGCGGAGCCCCGCCCGTCCCGCCGCGATCGTGCTGGGGGCCGGCATCACCTGCTCCAGCACCACCGTGCCGCCACCCCGCGCGGCCTCGACGGTGAAGCCACGGCCTCGTGTTACCGCGCGGGAATCGGTGGCGATCAGCGCCGCGAAGCGCGTGTGGCCCCGGGTCCGAAAGAACGCCGCGACATCGGCACCGACGCGCTGGTGGTCGAAGCCGATCACCATGTCGATCGGCCGCGCCGAGACGTCCCAGATCTCCACCACCGGGATGCGCGCTTCGATCAGCATTTGCAACGCGCCGGGGGTATAGGCGGACCCGGTGATCAGCAGTGCATCCGGGCGCCGGCCCAGGATCGCCCGAAACAGCGTCTCATCGTCCGTCTCCTCATAGCCGCTGATGGACAGCATCACTTGATACCCGGCACGGCGCATCGTGTCGGTGAAGGCCTGCACCACACCAGAAAACATCGGATGCGCAATGGTCGGCACGATGGCCGCCACCATCCGGGACTTTCGCGATGACAGACCGCCGGCGATCAGGTTGGGCACGTAACCCAGCTTGTCGATGGCCGCGCGCACGCGCGCCGTCGTTTCCGGCGACACACGGTCCGGGGTATTGATGACGCGGGATACGGTCATCGGTGCCACCCCGGCCGCGGCGGCAACGTCGGTGATCTTGACCGGTGCCCTGGGCTGGGGGGTGTCTGCCGGCGGTTGATCCGGCTGGTCTGGTGCTTTGCTTCTCATGGGCCTGCATGAGCCTAGCCTGCCCATTCCACCAGGACCAGGGGATGTCACGAAGGCATCTCATAAACTCTCGCGCGATATGGATCGCGCCGGCGATCCCGGCCGCGGTCACCGCTGTTCCTGGCCATGCGTACCGAAACAGGGCAACATCGGCGGGTCCAAGCCACAGGAGGAAATACCGTGCTGAAAGCCGGCGTATCAATGTTCTTCACCGACTATTCCATGGCGCCCGGCGAACTGGGGCAGGCGCTGGAAGCGCGTGGCTTCGAATCCGTGTGGGCACCGGAGCACTCGCACATTCCGCTGACGCGCAAATCGCCCTTCCCTGGCGGTGGCGATCTGCCGAAAAAATACTATGACGCGATGGACCCGTTCGTGACCCTGACAGCCGCCGCCGCGGCGACCAGGACGCTGAAGATCGGCACCGGGGTCTGCCTGGTGGCGCAGCGCGACCCGATCCAGACGGCGAAGCTGGTCGCCTCGATCGACCAGGTCTCCGGTGGCCGCTTCCTGTTTGGGATCGGCAATGGCTGGAACCAGGATGAGCTGGAGGATCACGGCGTGAAATTCGCCGATCGCCACAAGGTCGCGCGGGAGCGGGTAGAGGCGATGAAGGTGATCTGGACCAAGTCGAAGCCGGAATATCACGGCGAGTTCGTCAATTTCGATCCGATGATGACCTGGCCGAAGCCGGTGCAGAAGCCGCATCCCCCGGTGATCGTGGGCGGTGCCTTCCCTTACTCCGCCCGCCGGGCGATCCGGTACGGGGACGGTTGGATTCCGCAGGCGAGACGCGCGAGTTACGAGGAGATCGGCGCGCTGATCCCCGAGTTCCGGAAGATGTGTACGCAAGCGGGGCGCAATCCGGATGAGATCGCCATCACGGTCTGGTTCCCGAAGCAGGATCTGGATTTGATGAAACGATACGAGGATATGGGCGTCGAACGCGTGGTGTTCAATCTGGAGTCCGAGGCCGCTGACAAGGTGCTGCCGGTGGTGGATCAGATCGCGGAATTTATGCGGAAGGTGAACAGGTGACGGCTGGCCGGCCTGCGGTTGAGCTGCCGCGGGTCGGCCTCGTTACGACCGGTTCCCCATGACAGCGTTTGTCCTCCAGCCTGCCACACGAGAGCGTCTGGTATCTGGCAGTGGATAACGTCATGAATGGCAGGGTTGCTTCTGCCGACAATTCAAAATCGGCAACCACTGTTATGTCTGCAATAACCTCACCTATAAGAAGGCATCGTGCTGGTTTCCGACTGGCAACGGGGGGTCAAGCAACAGCTCTTGCATCAGAGGGAATTGAGACGGTTGCAATGGCAGCGACCACAGAGGCTATCCCCGCCAGTACGAATGTGGTCGACAGAGACGACGTAATCACCATACCCGCCAAGGCCGATCCAAGGGGGAAGCCGGCCAGGTTCAGGCTCATTGAAATCGATATCACGCGACCGAGTTGTCGGGTGTCGGTTCGGCGCTGGCGCAGCGTCAGGAGGGCGACGTCGATCGGGCCAGACATAACGCCGGCAAGCATTAGCCCGATCGCCAGCCCACCCAGTCCGAATTCTGCTGCGACAGGCCAAGCCGCCAAAGCGGTGACAACCATGCCTATAGCCATGACGTGACGCTCGCGCCCGGCCGTCCGCAAGCGTCCCGCGGAAAGCGCACCTATGCCACCGGCAATGCCCATCGCGGCCCACAAAAATCCCGTCACGGAGCTGCCAACAGCGGTATCGTAATGGTTGGCCACGAAAACCGGAACGGCGACATAGAGCACGCCCCAGGTGATCTGGTACATCGAATAGGAGATAGCGAGACCGCGCAGCGTCGGTTGCCGGCTCATGATCTGGATGCCTTCAATCATCTGATGCAGAAACGAAGCCTGTCTTGGCGCCAGTCCGGGAAGACGCGGTACGAAGGATAGGCAGATGGCGGCAGTCGCGTAGGAGAAGGCGATCATGGACATCGCGCTTTCGGGCCCGAGCCACGCGACGATGACGCCGGCCATCGCCGGTCCGACGACATCAACGACGGCATAGACCGCCGTATCGAGCGCATTCGCACGATCAAGGTCATGGGACGGTACCAGGCGAGGCAGCAGGGTCCGCGTACCCGCCGCTCCCAATGGACCGGCAAGCGAGAACAGTGTTACCACGAAGAACAGGACCGGCGGTGTCGTCCAGTCGAGCCAGCCAACAATGCCGATGGCGGCAATAAATATGGCACTGGCAATCATGTCGATCCTGACGGCGATGGTCGGCCCGACGCGATCGAGCAGAACACCCGCGACCGGGCTGACCAGCAGGCCCGGGACGATTGCTGCGAAAGTCAGCCAGCCGGCCAGTGCCGGTGATGAGAACTGCGCTAGCACGAACAGGACCAACGTGAGAATGAACATGCGACCCGCCAGACGCGACAGGGTCGCGGCAACGATGAGCGGCGTCAGCCCGGGGATTCTGACAAGGGCCCGGTATGAGTTCTGCTGTTCCATCGCGACCTGTAAAGACGGTTGGGTTATTGAACATCAATGAGGCGTGTGCTCGGAGTGTTCGAGCCAAGCCAGAAAGACGGCGTTCCTGTCGCTCACTGCACTCAGAACCCCGGCAACCCCGCATCCTTCAGCGCCTGGGCCAGCGCGTCACCCTCCAGCACCGACTCACGGCCCAGCACCAGGCGCGTCACCGTCCATTCCCCGCTGACCTGAGCCTGCACGCAATCGGCCAGTGCCGTGTCCAGATCGGGTGCCAGCAGGAACGTTTTCGATCCGTCCGGCATGGTCCGCTCGATCATCACGCAAATCGGAACGAAGCAGGCCATCCCGGATCACTCCGACTGCAAGGTTTCGGGCGGCACGAAATCGCGCCAGCGGCCCGGGGTTTCCAACTGGTCGCCATAGCCTTCCAGCCGATCGGCAAGATCGCCGACCAGGTCGGAAAACGCCAGGCCGCGCCGTTCCAGGAAAGTGTCCAGCTCCGCGATGATCCGGCTGATCGCGCCGAAGCCGCCATGCATCACCGCCGACAGCACCTCCACCGCGCCGGCACCGCACAGCGCCATGCGCGCCACGTCTCCGCCCGACCGCACACCGTTGGTGCCGATCAGCGGCAGCGACCCAGCCGCGGCACGCCGCGTCAGCGCCAGGAAGCGGCAGACGATCGGTAGCGCCCAGCCGCCGCCATAGGCCGCCGAAGTCCCCAACACCGGCCGGAACGTCTCCAGGTCCGGCACCAGACCCATGAAGCGGCCCATCATTCCCACCGCATCCGCGCCGCCCCGTTGCGCCGCCATCGACAGCGCCGGCAGGTTCGACGACAGGCCGGTCAGCTTGACCCAGAGCTGCATTCCCTCGGTCGCGCCGCGCACTCGCCGCACCAGCGCTTCCAGCCGGTCCGGATCGGTTTCCTGCACGATGGCGCCGGCCGCTGCCTCGGAGGCATGCGGCGCGCCCACATTCAGCTCGAACACACGCAATCCGGCCCGCCGCGCCCGGGACGCGACCGTTTCGGCTCCGTCGGTGCTGGCATAGACGATGCTGGCCGCGACAAACGCGCCCTCCCGCGCCGCCTCCCGGTCCAGCGCAGCGATGGCGGCGAACCAGTCGGCGCAATCCCGCTGGATCAGGCCGGAGCGGTTGAACAGCGACACGGCCGCCGGTCCCGCCGTCGCCATGCCTGCCGCGTCCAGGAACGCATAATCCGCCTTGTCAAGCTGCCGTGCCGCCGCCGGCTGCTCATTCACCGACTTGGCGATCACGCCCGCCGCCCCGGCACGCAACGCCGCCCTGATCCCGGCCTCCGTCATCACCGGTTCGCCCGACGCGCAGATCACCGGATTGCGCAGCGGAAACGAACCGATCGAGGTGGCCAGCCTTGTCACGACCGCTGGCCGGTCGGCACCTGATTGAACGGCACGTTCTTGTCCACGCGGATATCCGCCGGCAGCCCCAGCACCCGCTCTGCAATGATGTTTCGCAGAATCTCGTCCGATCCGCCGGCAATGCGGGAGCTGGGCGAGGACAACAGCGCCGATTGGAACATGCCATACGCCTCGGCGAGGTCCTCATCCATCACCAACCCTCCGTCGCCCATCAGATCGAGGCCGTAACTGGCAATGTCCTGCAGCTTGGAAGCATTCACCAGCTTGTGGATGGAATTCTCCGGCCCCGGCGTCTCACCGCGAGACAGCGCGGTCATGGTGCGGAAGCGGGTGAATTTCAGCCCCTGCTGCTGGGCGTACCAATGCGCGATCTTCTCCCGCACCGCCGCGCTGCGGATCGCCGGCTTGCCGTCGATCTTCAGATGCCGGGCAAGTTCCACCAGGTCCTCGACATCCGGCCGCTGCACGTCGCCGACGGCCAGGCGTTCGTTCATCAGCGTGGTGATGGAAACCCGCCACCCCTGCCCCACCGCGCCCAGGCGCTGGCTGTCCGGCACGCGGACATCAGTGAAAAACACCTCGTTGAAGTGGCGTGCGCCGGACATCTGGTGGATCGGCCGAATCTCGATGCCGGGAGACTTCATGTCCAGGAAGAAGAAGCTGAGTCCTTCATGTTTCGGGACGTTCGGGTTGGTGCGCACGACAATGATCCCGAAGTCTGACAGATGCGCGCCGGAGGTCCAGATCTTCTGGCCGTTGATGACCCATTCATCACCCTGCTTCTCGGCCCTGGTGCGCAGTGCCGCCAGGTCCGATCCGCCGGCCGGCTCGCTGAACAACTGGCACCATACTTCCTCGCCACGCAGCGCCTTCGGTACGAAACGTTCCAGTTGTTCCGGCTTCGCATAGGCCATCATGGTGGGAATACACATGCCGAGACCGAT
>NZ_DASZUV010000012.1:0-58698 GCF_035548095.1 Rhodopila sp.
CGGAGGCCGCCCCCGGAGAAACCAGTCCCGGAGAAACCAGTCCCGGAGAAACCGCTCCCGGAGGAACCGCCCCTGCAGAATCCGTCCTTGGGGACGACGATCCGGCCGCCGGCGATCCGCTGGCCGGCGAGGCATCGCTGATCGCCACCGGTGCGTCGTCATCCTCGTCGGTGGTGTCGGCGGGATTGGCGGGCGGGGTGATCACCTGCACCGGCGGCAGCCGGTTCTTCAGCTCCGCCATGCTGGTGAACTGGGTCGGCGAGATCGTATGCAGCTGGAGATACTGGTCGGAGTATTTCCGCAGCGTCTCCGGGTCGTTCAGCATCGTCCATTCGGCCGCCAGCAGGCGGCTCTGCTCGCGCAGCGAGGCGGTCTCCCGCACCGTGCGCTCGATGTCGCGGTCCAGCTCCTGCGTGGCGTGCTTGGTCTGATAGAGGTAGAGGCCGGAGCCGCTCGCCATCAGAAAGGTGATGATGGTCAGGGGTCTGATCATGGCTGGGACCCTTCCGAGGGGGCGAGGCGCTGCATGGCGCGCAGCCGGGCGCTGCGGGACCGCGGGTTGTCGCGGGCTTCGCGCGCGGTGGGACGCTGGGCCTTGGTGGTGAGCAGGCGAAACCGGCCCCCGGGCCGTGCTGTCAGGCCACGCGGATCGTGCCGCGACGGACCGGCGGCGCGCCCGGCGGCCTCGGCCATGGCGCGCTTGACCAGGCGGTCCTCCAGGCTGTGGAAGGAGACGACGACCAGCCGCCCATGCGGCGCCAGCAGGCGCGTCGCCTGGTCCAGCGCCCGTTCGATCTGGCCCAGCTCGTCGTTCACCTTGATGCGCAGGGCCTGGAAGCTGCGGGTCGCGGGGTCGATGCCGGACCGGTCGGGCGGCAGCACGCCGCGAATGATGGCGGACAGCCGGCCGGTGGTGACGATCGGCGCTTCCTGGCGCGCCGCGACGATGGCCTTGGCGATGCGGCGGGACGCCCGCTCCTCCCCGAACTCATACAGCACGTCGGCGAGCGCCTTTTCCGGCAGCGTGTTCACCAGCTCGGCGGCGGTCGTCCCATGATTTCCCATGCGCATGTCCAGCGGCCCGTCCTGGCGGAAGGAAAACCCGCGCGCCGGGTCGTCGAGCTGGTAGGAGGACACGCCCAGATCCAGCACGATCCCATCCAGGGCGGTGACGCCGGCGGCGGCGAGCAGGTCGACCATGTCGCCGAACTCGCCTTGCAGCAGATGCAGCCGGCCGGGATGGCGGGCGGCCAGCGCCGCGCCGCGCTGGATTGCCGCCGGATCGCGGTCGATCGCCCAGACGGTGCAGCGCGCGGCGTCCAGGATCGCCCGCGCATAGCCGCCGCCGCCGAAGGTGCCGTCCAGGTAGACGCCGCCATCCGCCGGGGCCAGCGCCGCCAGCACCTCGGCGAGCATGACCGGCACATGGCCGGGATCGGTCCGCGCGCCGCTCATGCGGGCACCGTGCGCAGACTGAGCTGGGCGGCCCGCACCGCGGCCTTGGCCTCGGCGATGCGGCGGGCGCCGGCTTCCGGCTCCCAGATCTGGAACGTCTTGTTGGTGCCGATGAAGGTCACGGTGTCGGTCAGGTTGGCATAAGCGACCATGTCGGCCGGCAGGACGATGCGCCCCTCGCGATCGGTCTCGATCGAGGTGGCATCGCCGAACAGCGCCATCACCAGGTCCTCATGCTCCTGGCTGAACTGGTTGTATTGGTCCAGCGGCGCGCTCAAGGCCTCAAACCCCTTCTCGGTCCACCCCTCGATGCAGGGGTACTGGTGGGACGGACGCAGCACCAAGGTCGCGACGAGCGCCGACTCACCGGCATGGCTCATCCGCTTCAGGACCGTGCGAAACGACGCAGGGATCGAAACGCGCCCCTTGGCATCCAGCTTGTTCTGGTATGTGCCGAGAAACAGGGCCATCGCGACCCGCCTGCCTTTCCCGCTTCGCGTTTCCCATGAGTGGATGCAGCATCAGCCATCTCGACGAGGTGCCACGACCGGATGACGGGGTGACCGGAGCGCTTCGCCGCCGCGCGGTGGATGATTGGTCCGCCGTGGGCCCGTATGGGATATCATGGGCAGGTATGGTCAGCAAGGTGTTTTGCCTCCCCGTCCGCCCGGACGGGTTAGATTTTGCCGGATTCGTCAAATACTTAAGGGCCGGCTGCCGAGTCCCCCCAAGCGGTATCTGTTTCGCAGGTGAATTCTTGTTTTGTTCCTGTGGACAACTCTGTGGATGCGGCGTCATCCGGCGTTGAGACTGAGGATAAGCAAAATCGGATAAGCGCCTGCGGCGGCAGCGTCCATGCGACGGCCGATCGCCCGCCGGTCAGCCGGATCCCCCGGCCGGTCCCCCAGCATGTCCCTCAGCCGGGCGCCGCCGCCGCGCCAGGGCGGCGCACAGGAGCCAGACAGCCTGTAAGCCGGGTTCTGTCCACCCCTGACGGGGCTGGACGGCCATTCCTCTGGGACGCATCTCACGATGCGCCTCACGCGACCAACCCGGGCGGCGGGGCGGGAACGCCCCCGCGGGCCGATGAACCGGCTGGACGCCGGCCATCCCCCGCAGCCGCCCCTATTCGGTCTTGCTCCCGGTGGGGTTTACCGTGCCACCCCTGTTGCCAGGGGCGCGGTGCGCTCTTACCGCACCGTTTCACCCTTGCCCGTGAGGCCGCAACGGCCCCGCACAGGCGGTCTGCTCTCTGTTGCACTGTCCCTGGGGTCGCCCCCGCCGGCCGTTAGCCGGCACCGTGTTCCCGTGGAGCCCGGACTTTCCTCCACCCTCGCGGGCAGCGGCCGTCCGGCTGTCTGGCTCCAGCCTCCACGTGGCGCATCACCGCGTCGGGGTCAAGGCAGACACCAGGGGGCGCTGCCCCCTGGACCCCCGCTAAGGGCGTAACGCCCTTAGAACCCATTTATTGGGGGGAAAAGGGAGGGGCGACGCGGACGTTGCAACCGGCATGGTCGCCCCTCCCTTTTCCCCCCAATGGACGGGGATCCAAAGGGGCGTGCCCCTTTGCGGGGTGCAGGGGCAGCGCCCCTGCGTCTGCCTCACCCTCGCGCGATGACGCCGCCGCCCAGGATGCGGGAGCCCAGATAGGCGACACAGGCCTGGCCGGGGGCGGGGAGAGCCGGGTCGTCCAGGGTGACGGTGGTGTCCAGGAGCGTGGCCGGGCGTGGGGTGTCGCGGGCGCGCAGCTTCACGGTGCAGCGGAGCGGGCTGGTGGGGCGCGGGATCAGCCAGTTCGGATCGCGCAGGCGCACAATACGGGTGCCGCTGCCACGGGGACCGACGATGATGCGGCGGCGGAGCGGGTCGGCGGCGAGGACGACCTGGCGCTCGCCGCCGACCTGGGCGGCGGGGCCGAGGCGCCTGGTCTGGCCCACCGTGTAGCGGGCGATGCCGTCGTGCTGGCCGACCGGGGTGCCGTCGGCGGTGACGATCTCGCCAGGCTCCAGGGCGTCCGGACGGTGCCGAGCGACGATATCGGCATAGCCGCCGGTGGGAACGAAACAGATATCCTGGCTGTCCGGCTTGGCGGCGACGGGCAGGCCAAGGCGTTCGGCAATGGCGCGGACGGCGCGCTTGTCCGGCATGTCGCCCAGCGGAAACAGGCTCAGATCGAGTTGGGCGGGCGTGGTGGCATACAGAAACCAGCTCTGGTCGCGCGCGGGATCGACCGCCGTGTGCAGTTCGGCACCGTCCGGCCCGTCCAGCCGCCGGACATAATGTCCGGTGGCCAGGCGCTCGGCGCCCAGCCCGGCGGCCAGGGCGGACAGGTCACCGAACTTCACCGTCTGATTGCAGGCGATGCAGGGGACCGGCGTCTCACCGGCCGCATAGCTGTCGGCGAAGGGGGCGATGACGCTGTCGGCGAAGCGGGCCTCGGCGTCGATCACGTAATGCGCGATGCCCAGCCGGTCGGCGACGCGCTTCGCGTCATGGATGTCCTGGCCGGCACAGCAGGCGCCCTTGCGGCCGCTGGCGGCGCCGTGGTCATACAATTGCAGGGTGACGCCGATCACCTCGTGCCCGGCCTCGTGCAGCAGGCCGGCGACGACGCTGCTGTCGACACCGCCGGACATGGCGACGAGGACTCTCATGCGGCCGGCGCCCCTACCCCATCGCGTTGCGGGTCGAGGCGGGCAGCTTCACCACCAGCCCGTCGAGCGCGTCGGTCAGCACGATCTGGCAACCCAGCCGCGAGGTCTGGGTCAGGCCGAAGGCAAGGTCCAGCATGTCTTCCTCATCCTCGGTCGGCTTGGCCAGCTTGGCGTACCAGGCGGGATCGACGATCACGTGGCAGGTCGAGCAGGCCAGCGAGCCCTCGCACGCGCCTTCGATGTCGACGCCGAACTTGTGCGCGATCTCTAGCACCGAGTAGCCGGCCGGCACTTCCACCTCGCGGCGCGTTCCATCGCGCTCGATAAACGTCATCTTCGGCATCGCGATCAGGCCTCAGCCAGTTGTCGGTGTGGTTGGGGTGGCCGGCGGGGGATGGACGGGTGCACCGCCGGCATGGGCCGCGGCGAGCGCCGCGGCGGCGTAGTCGACATCCGCGGCGGAGGTAAAGCGTCCCAGGCCGATACGCAAGGTCTTCCCCGCCTGTTCGTCGGTCAGTCCCATCGCGCGCAGGACATAGGAGGGCTCGACCGCCGCCGAGGAGCAGGCGGAGCCGGTGGACACGCACAGATCGGGCGCCGCCTCCATCAATGCGCTGGCGGTGGCCCGGGGAAAGGTCAGGTTCAGGTTGCCGCTGATGCGCGCGCGCATCGAGCCGTTGACCTGCAGGCCGGGGATCGCGGCCGACAGGCTGTGCAGCAGCCGGTCGCGCAGGCCGGCGATGCGTTCCGCGTCGGCCGGCAGTTCCGCCCCGGCGATGCGGCAGGCCTCGCCCAGGCCGACGATCAGCGGTGTGGGCAGCGTGCCGGAGCGCAGCCCGCGCTCCTGCCCGCCGCCGGAGAACAGCGGCTGCAGCCGCACGCGCGGGCGACGGCGGACGAACAGCGCGCCGATGCCCTTGGGACCGTAGACCTTGTGGCCGCTGACCGAGGCGAGGTCGACCTTCCAGCCGGCCAGGTCGATGGGGATTTTCCCCACGGCCTGGGCCAGGTCGGTGTGGAACAGCGCGCCGGCTTCCTTCGCCAGCGCCGCCAGGGCCGGAATGTCCTGGATCACCCCGACCTCGTTGTTCACCGCCATGATGCTGACCAGCAGGGTCGGCACCGCCAATGCATCCCGCAGGACGGCGGGATCCAGCAGCCCATCGGGCCGCACCGGCAGGAACACCGGTTCGAAACCTTCGTCGGCCAGGTCGGCGACGGATTCCAGCACGCATTTGTGCTCCGTCACGACCGTGATGATGCGCTTTCGCTCATTGCCGTAGGCCGCCGCGAAGCGGGCGGCGCCCTTGATGGCGATGTTGTTCGCCTCGGTGGCGCCGGAGGTGAAGATCACCTCCCGCTCATCCGCGCCCAGCAGGTGGGCCACCTGGTTGCGCGCGCGTTCGACGGCGGCTTCCGCCTTGCGGCCCATGGCGTGTTCGACGCTGTGCGGGTTTCCGTAGTCCTCCGAGAACCAGGGCAGCATCGCCTGCAGCACGCGCGGGTCGCAGCGCGTGGTGGCCTGGTTGTCGAGATAGACGGGCCGGTTGGGTGTGGCGGGCTGGGTCATGCGTCTGTCAGGTGGGGTCAGGCGGCGCTGGACGCCAGCGCCGGGCGCAGCCGGTCGGCTACGCGCTTGTACGCGGCGGCGAAGCCGTCGATATCGGCGCGGGCGGCCGTCCAGGGCAACGAGACGCGGATCGCCTCGGCGGCGCGCGCGCCCAGGCCCATCGCCCGCAGCACATGGCTGGCGGCCACCTTGCCGGAGCTGCAGGCGGCGCCGGCGCTGACCGCGACCCCTTCCAGGTCCAGCGCGATCACCTGCGCGTCGGCGCGCACACCGGGCAATGCCAGACAGGTGGTGTTGGGCAGCCGCGGCGCTCCGGCGCCGATGACAATGGCGCCGGCGTCGGCGGCGGCGGCCTCGGCGGCGTCGCGCAGCGGCAGGAGCGCCTGTGGGTCGTCGCCGGCGGAGGCCGTGGCCGCGGCGGCGAAACCGGCGGCCAGCGCGACCGGCTGGGTGCCGCCGCGCCGGCGCAGCTCCTGGCCTCCGCCGGCGATCAGCGGTCCGGCGAACGGCGCGTCCGGCGCCAGCAGCAGCGCCCCGATCCCGGCCGGGCCGCCCAGCTTGTGCGACGACAGGGCCAGGCTGTGCGCGCCAAGCTCCGCCAGGTCGACCGGAATCCGCCCGGCCGCCTGCACCGCATCCACATGCAGCAGGGCGCCCCGCGCGCGGCATAGCGCCGCGGCCTGCCGCACCGGCTGGATTACCCCGGTTTCGTTGTTCGCCAGCATCAGGCAGACCAGCGAGGGTACCCCGTCGGCCAGGATCGCCGCCAGCGCGTCCAGCTCCGCGATGCCGTCCGGGCGCACCGGCAGGGTCACGGTCCCCATGACGGTCCCGGTGGTGGTCCCGGTGGTAGTCCCCGTGGTGGTCTCCGCGACGGACCCGTTCGCGAAAGATCCGCCCGGCGCGGGCGCGGCGGCGCGCACGGCATCATGCTCGATCGCGCTGACCACCAGGCGCCGGCCGGCACCCAGCGCGTGAACCGCCAGCGCGTCCGCCTCGGTGCCGCCGCTCGTCAACACCAGGTCCCTCGCCCGGCCCCCGAACCGCTCGGCCAGCACCTCCCGCGCATCCTCCAGCAGCCGGCGCGCGGCCCTGCCGGCGCCATGGACGGAGGCGGCGTTGCCGGTCGTTTCCCAAGCGGTCATCATGGCCGCCTTCGCCGCGGGACGCAGCGGCTGCGTGGCGTTGGCGTCCAGGTAGATCGGGGGACCGGCACGCATCAGCCGGCTTCCCGCAGACCCGGACCCCGGGGATACGCGCCGGACCGACCGGCGCCCGCGTCCGCCACCGGCGGAACCGCGACGGCGCGGCCGGCGACCCGGCCTTGCACCACGTCGGCCAGGGTGATGCCGTCGAGGAACAGGGTCACCTGCCGTCCCAGTTCCCACCACAGGTCATGGGTCTGGCAGGGCCGTCCGGCGGCCGGCCTGGCGGGAGACACCCCGCTCGGGGACGCTTCCCTGGAGCACGCTCCGTCGGCCGCGGCCGTGCCGTCCCGGGGCGCTTGCGGCAACGCCAGGCAGCCGCCGCTGCCGATCTCGCAGCGGGTGGCCTTGATCGGTTCGTCAACCGCCAGGACGACCTCGGCGATGGCGATGGCGCTTGCGGGTCGCGCCAGCCGATACCCGCCGCCGGGTCCCCGAGCAGAGGCGACAAGGCCGGCTCGGCGGAGCTTGCTGAAGAGCTGTTCGAGATAGGACAGGCTGAGTTGCTGGCGGGCGGCGATTTCGGCGAGGCAGACCGGACCGCAATCGCCCTTGCCGTACCGGTTTCGCTGGCTGGGGTCTCGCTGGCCGGAGTCTCTGGGGCCGGAGTCTCTGGGGCTGGAGTCTCTGGGGCTGGAGCCGGATTCCCCGGGATTGGAGTCCGTGCGGCCGGCGTCCGGCGCGCCGGCGCTTCCCGGCGGCTTTGCTGCCTCCCGACCGGCGGTCTGGCAGGCGGCGAGGTCGACCATGGCCATGACGGCGTAGCGGCCGCGGGTGGAAATCTGCACGATCAGGCTGCCACTGTCTGGGGTTTATGAGGCGGCGGCATCAACTGTGGACTGCACGGTCTCGGTGTAAAGTCCGCGTTGTCATTGGCACAACCGGCGCCCTCATGGAAAAGTTGTCTTATATCCAGATAATTCAACCATTGGTAGTTGCAATCAACCAACCAAGACGCGGCCGTGGGCGGTTCTTCGCGCGGCTTTATTTTGATTGTCTTACGTCGGAACATAAAAGCCATGCGACATTTCCATTATGAAAGGTGCGCGATCTTGTCCTATAAGCGCCGCTACGGGTCGCCTTGCAGGTGGGGTTGAGGCCGGCGCGCTTGGAAGAAGGGGACTAGAGTGTTCGGACCCTGAGTGGTGGACGGCTTGCCTGCGTTGGTAGAATTTCCGACTCTATAGGTCAAGAATTGATGCCAGCGGAAGGATCGCGTCACTGCAATCCGGGCACTTCAATCCCCATAACAGGGATGGCAGGCCGGGGCACGCCCCGGTTCGTTCAAGTTGGGCATGCCGGCAAGCGACGCTCGGGACCACAGGTGGTTCCTGGTCGTCCACGCCAGGCGGGACAGGAAGCAGGTTGAATGCCAGAGGTTATGTTTGCAGGCCCGGACGGGCGCCTGGAAGGCCGTTACCACCATTCCAAGGAGCAGAATGCTCCGGTTGCCCTGGTTCTGCACCCGCACCCGCTGCACGGCGGGACCATGAATAACCGGATCACCTACTCGATGTACCAGGCATTCCAGAAGCTGGGATGCTCCGTCATGCGCTTCAATTTCCGCGGCGTCGGACGCAGCCAGGGCCGCTATGACGGCGGGATCGGGGAGATCGGCGACGCTGCCGCCGCGCTCGACTGGATGCAGGCGGTCAATCCGGGCCATGGCGGCCTGTGGATCGCCGGCTACTCCTTCGGCGCCTTCATCGGCATGCAATTGCTGATGCGCCGGCCGGAGATCTCCGGCTGGGTCAGCGTCGCGCCGCCTGCCAACCATTACGATTTCGGCTTCCTGGCCCCCTGTCCGTGCGGCGGCCTGATGCTGCATGGCGACAACGATGAGCTGGTACCGGAAAACGCCGTGCACAAGCTGGTCGACAAGCTGAACACCCAGAAGGGCGTGCATGTCGATTACCGCGTGCTGCCCGGCGCCGACCATGTCTTCGCCCAGCATGCCGACGTCATCGCCGACGCCGTCGAGGATTATTGCGGCAAGGCCATCGCCCGGAAGCAGATGGCGCTCGCCGCCGACTGACTGACCCCGTAGACACGCACCGTTCGGGCCGGCTGGCGGATCACCCGCTCACCGGCCCGCGGTGTTTTTATGCCCCGGCTGCGGCAGGCGGATCCCGGCCTGGCGGCCCGCCGGCCTCCCGATCGATATGCGCCTCTGGGTGTGCCGCTGGCGGAAACCGGCCTCAAGGCCGCCGGCTGCGCCGAGCCGCTGCGCCACCGCGGGCCTTGACGCCGGTCCCCGCCAGAGATTCCTGCTCCGCACGCCCCGCGGAGCCATCGACGAGAGGGAGTCAGCCGAACGCGGTGGGCAGCACGCCATGAGCGCTGCCGGGCGGGCGGATCAGGGATAGGCGATCCGGCCCCCGGTCAGCGGCGCCGGGACGCCAGTGGTACCGGGAAAGCTCAGCGGCAGCCCCGCCAGGACACGGGCCGCGAGAAAGCCGAAACACTGCGCCTCCACCGCATCGCCATCCCAGCCGGCGGCATCCGCAGGCTCGACCGGCACGCCCAAGGCGGCCGCAAGCCCGGCCATCAGCACCGGATTGTGCCGGCCACCGCCACACACCAGCCAGCGCGCCGGCTGGGCGGGCAGCGGCGCGGCCGCGACGGCCGCGACCGTGAAGGCCGCCAGCGTGGCGGCGCCATCGGCGGCGGACAGCCGCTGCAGCCCGCTGGCCGCCAGCGCCGCGGCGAAATCCAGCCGGTCCAACGATTTCGGCGGCGCCTTGCCGAAATACGGGTGCGCCATCAGCCGCCCCAGCACGGCCCGGTCCACCCGCCCCGAGGCGGCCAGAGCACCGTCCCGGTCATAGGCCTGGCCGGTGTGGCGCGCCGCCCAGTCGTCCAGCGGCCCGTTGCCCGGGCCGGTGTCGAACGCCAGCAGCGCGCCATCCGCTCCGATCCACGTGACGTTCGCCACGCCGCCGATATTCAGGATGGCCAGCGGCTTCGGCAGCGCCGCGGCCAGGGCGGCATGGTAGACCGGCGCCAGCGGCGCCCCCTGCCCGCCCGCCGCCACGTCGGCGGAGCGGAAATCATGCGCCACCGGCAGCCCGGTCCGCCTGGCCAGCAGCGCCGCGTCGCCGATCTGCCAGGTCCGGCGCCGGTCGGGCTGATGCAGGATGGTCTGGCCGTGGAAGCCGATCACGTCGGCGGGCTCGTCCAGCGCCTCGACCGCCAGAGCGTGGAACACGGTCAGCCGCTGCACTGCATCGCGCAGGCGCGCATCATCCGGCGCCAGGGTCGGGGCTGCATCCAGCAGGGCGCGCAGATCGCGGCGCAACGCTTCGTCATAGGGCAGGGTCAGCGACCGGCCGAACCCCGTCACAACGCGGCCGTCCGTCTCCACCAAAGCCGCATCCACCCCGTCCAGCGAGGTTCCGCTCATCAGCCCGATCGCGCGCGGCATTTTCCCTCGCGTCCGTCTATGGTAACCCGCCGCCTCCGCACAGCACGGGTTCGCGAGTCATGTCCACCGAGACTTTCCTGGAGGAAGCCGCCGCCCGCGGCTTCATTTTCCAGTGCACCGACACCGAGGCACTGGCCGCCGCCATGCGCGCGGCGCCGATCCGCGCCTATATCGGCTTCGACTGCACCGCGGACAGCCTGCATGTCGGCAGCCTGGTGCAGATCATGATCCTGCGCCTGCTGCAGAAGCACGGGCACAAGCCGATCGTGCTGCTGGGCGGCGGCACCACGCGGATCGGCGACCCGTCCGGCAAGGACGAGTCCCGCCAGATGCTGACCGACGCGGCGATCGCCGCCAACATGGCCGGTATCCGCCGCTGCTTCGGCCCGTTCCTGCGCTTCGGTGCGGGCGCGGCGGACGCGATGATGACCAACAACGCCGACTGGCTGGACCGGCTGGCCTATATCGACCTGCTGCGCGACATCGGCACCCATTTCACCGTCAACCGCATGATGACGTTCGATTCCATCCGCCTGCGGCTGGAGCGCGAGCAGCCGCTGACGTTCCTGGAATTCAACTACATGATCCTGCAGAGCTACGACTTCCGGGAGCTGCATCGCCGCCACGGCGTGACACTGCAGATCGGCGGGTCGGACCAGTGGGGCAACATCGTCGCCGGCATGGAGCTGACGCGCCGCACCGACGGCAAGCACGTGTTCGGCCTGACCACGCCACTGATCACCACCGCGTCCGGCGCCAAGATGGGCAAGACCGCCCAGGGCGCGGTGTGGCTGACCGATGACCGCGTCTCCGCCTACGAGTACTGGCAGTTCTGGCGCAACACCGAGGACGCGGATGTCGGCCGTTTCCTGCGCCTGTTCACCGACCTGCCGCTGAATGAGATCGCCGGGCTGGAACGGCTGCGGGGCGCCGATATCAACGAGGCGAAGAAGGTGCTGGCGACCGAGGCCACCGCCCTGGCGCATGGCCGCGACAAGGCCGAGGCCGCCGCCGAGACCGCCCGCCGCGCCTTCGAGGAGGGCGAGGCCGCCGAGACGCTGCCGAGTATCGAGGTCCCGGCCGGCGACCTGGCCGAGGGGATTCCGGCCTTCCGCCTGTTCGCCCTGGCCGGCCTGGCCGGCAGCAACGGCGAGGCCCGCCGCCTGATCCGCGGCGGCGGCGCGCGGGTGAACGACGCCCCGATCAGCGATGAGGGGACGGTGATCTCCGCCGCCCTGGTCCGCGATGGGGCGATCAAACTGTCGGCCGGCAGGAAGCATCACCGGCTGGTACGGGGGGTGTAGGCGGCCGGGTCGATATCCGGCGCCAACCCGCCCTCCGGTCAGCTCTTGACCAGCGGACAGCCGCCCTCGGACAGCGGCCGGAACGCCTGGTCCGCCGGCACCGTCGCCAGCACGTCATACACGTCGCCCGGATGCTTGCTTTCGGACGGCTTCTTCACCCGGAACAGGTAGCTGTCATGCAGTGCCCGCCCGTCGGGGCGGATCGTCGTCTTGCCGAACACGTCGTCGTCGAACGTGTTTTCCTTCATCGCGGCGATCGTTGCGCGGCCGGACGCCTTGGCCTTGGCCACCCCGATCTGCTTCACCGTCTCCAGATAGGCCCAGGTGGCCGAGTAGTTGCCGGCATGCACCGCGTTGGGGAACACGTTGGCCGGCAAGCGCGGCTTGATCCGGGACATGAACGCGCGGCTGCGGTCGTTGAGGTCCCAGTAGAACGTCTCGGATTGATAGACGTCCTGCATCGTGTCGAGCCCGGCACCCATCACGGCGGTGACGGAGCTGACCATCGCCGCGATGATCAGCCCCTTGCCGGTCAGGCCGAACTCGCGCGCCTGCTTGATGCAGTTGATGACATCATCCCCCGCATTCGCCAGCGCCAGCACATTGGCGCCGCTGGCCTGGGCCTGCAGCAGGTAGGAGGAGAAGTCGGTCGTGCCGGGGAACGGATACGCGGCGGATCCGGCCTTCGTGCCGCCGGCGGCCGCGAGCAGCTTCGTGGTATCGTCCTCGACCGAATGGCCGAACGTATAGTCGGCCGTGATGAAGAACCACTTCTTTCCGCCCTTGGCGACGATCGCCTGCGTCATCGTGTGCGACAGGTTCCAGGTGTCGTACGTCCAGTGAATCTGGTTGGCGTTGCAGTATTTCCCGGTCAGCACCGACGAACCCGCCGACGTGTTGACATGCGCCTTGTCCTTCTCGGCCGCCACCGTGGTCACGGCGATCGCGGCGGCGCTGTTGCCCACATCGGTGACCATGTCGACGCCGTCCTGGTCGAACCATTGCCGCACGATGGAGGCTGCCACATCCGGCTTGTTCAGATGGTCGCCGCTGATCAGCTGCACCTTGATGCCGGGGTTGGCCTTGGTGAACTCATCGACGGCGAGCTGGGCGCAGGCCACGCTGGTCGGGCCGGTCACGTCACGATAATTGCCGGACAGGTCCGTCAGCACGCCGATCTTGATGGTGTCGGACGCCTGCGCGCGCGGGTGGCGCAGCGGGGTGGCGGCAAGCGTGGCGGCGGCGGTCGTCAGCACGGCGCGGCGGGTGATGGCCATAGGCGGTCCTTCGCGGAAAATGGCAGGCTGGCTGCCGTACGGCGCGGACCCTATCAGACAGCGGCATTGGTGCAAACTCGGATCGATACGGCGATGCCGCGGCGTATCGAAAAGCCTTTCCGATGGCCGGCCAAAGGGCGGCCAAAGGGCGGCCAAAGGGCGGCCGGCCATCACACCGGATGGCGCCGAGACGGGTCCGCCGGATCAAGCGCGCTCGACGCGCCGAAGGCCACGGACGGTGGCGTGCAGAGGATGAAATCAGCGGATCGTTGAGACGAGATCCATGACTATTTTCCTTGACAGGATGTGGTAATTAGTCCTATGCACTCGGCACGGCAATCCTCTCCGCAAGGCCCCGCGATGTCCCATCCCCTGGCTGCCTTTTCCACCGTTATCCTCGCGGTCGTGCTGGACCCGCTGATTTTCCTTCTCCTGCCGGCTGCTGGCGGCGATGCCACCGCGGCTGGTGATGAGGCTTTGGAGATGATCGCGGAATTCGAGCCGGCCACTCGGGAGGAATTGCGTCTTGCCGCCGAGATTTCCGCTTTCGGACTGCAGGTCAACGCCACCCTGCGCGACGCGGGACGGGCCAGCCTGAACGAGGCCGCCGCGCAGGCGCTGCGCCGCACCGCCTGCCAGCTGCAGCGCAGCGAGACATCCGCCCGCCGCCTGCTGTCCTCGCTGCAACGCGCGCGGCGCGTCAAACCGGGGAAGGACGTCGAGGCACGGAGCAACACCCGGCCCAAGCAGGGTCCCGGCACCGGTACGGCCGAAACGGCGCCAGCCGCTCCGGCAACGCCTCCGGCCGCCGATCCCGGGCCGGCCGCCACGCCCGCGCCGGCTGTCCCGACGCTGGCTGCCCCGGCGCTGGCTGTCCCGGCGCTGGCTGTCCCTGCACCGGCCCCACGCCCGTGCGCCGAGCCGACCCGGGAGGAGGAAATGGCCCTGCAACCCTATCTCTCCGCCATCCGCGAGACCCTGATGCCGGCCCGCGCATCGAACCGAGCGAACGCGCTGCCGGCCGTATCCCGGCAGGCGATGACCGCGGCTTCCGCCTCCGTCGCCGCGACGGCCTGAACCCCCGGCCCGCGCCTCCTACGGGTCGATCAGCACACCCGGGTTCATCATCCCGCGCGGGTCCAGCGTCTTCTTCGCCGCCTTCAGGGCCGCAGCGAACAGGTCCGGCCGCTGACGGTCGTACCAGGGCCGATGCTCCCGCCCCACCGCGTGGTGATGCGTGATCGTGCCGCCGCCGGCGATCACCGCGTCCGAGGCGGCGGTCTTGATCGCCTGCCACTGCTCCAGCATCGCGCCGTGGCGGCCCTGGCCGTGGAAACTGAAATACGGCGCCGGGCCGTCCGGGTAGACATGGGTGAAGCGGCAGGTCACGAAGCCGGGCTTGCCGGTCACGTCGCGGATCGCCTTCTCGGTCGCCTGCTTGATGCTGTCGTGGAACGCCTCGAACCGGTCCCAGGTGATCGCCGTCTCGAACGTGTCGTTGATGATGGCGCGCGGGGTGAGGAATTCGCGCGCATACGGCATGCGGATGAAGGCGTTGCGCCACTGTCCGGCGGCGCCTTCCCGGTGCGCGTCGGGGCCGCCCTCGGTTTCCGGCACGCCGCCATGGTCGCGCACGATCTCCAGCGCGCGGGCCATCCAGGCATCGACCGGGTGGTCGGCGGACTCGAAGGCCAGCACCATGATCGCCGCGCTGCCATCGGCCGCCCCGGTGTTGCGCGCCTCGTTCGGGTCCAGGATACGGCAGTTGGACGGATACAGCCCCGCCTGGCTGAGCACCCGCAGCGCTCGGGCGGCGGCAAAGAAGTCCTTGAAACGGACGGCACCGCCGGCGCGGAAGGTCGGCCGGTCCTGCAACCGCATCCAGGCCTCGGTGATCACCCCCAATATCCCCTCGGACCCGATGAACATCCGGTCCGGGCTGGGCCCCGCCCCCGATCCCGGCAGCCGGCGGCTTTCCAGCGTGCCGGCCGGCGTCACCACCCGCAGGCTTTCCACGAGGTCGTCGATATGGGTGTACAGCGTGGCGAAATGCCCGCCGGACCGGGTCGCGATCCAGCCCCCCAGGGTGGAGTATTCGAAACTCTGCGGAAAATGCCGCAAGGTCAGCTTGTGCGGCCGCAACTGGTTTTCCAGCGCCGGGCCGAACACGCCGGCCTGGATGCGGGCGGCGCGGGAGGTCCGGTCGATCTCCAGCACCTTGTCGAGCCTCGACAGATTGAGCGTCACCACCGCCGGACCGTCGGCGGGCGGCGTCACGCCGCCGCACACGCTGGAACCGCCGCCGAACGGGATGACCACCGCGCCCGCGCCATCGGCCCACGCCATCACCGCGGCGATGTCCTGCTCCGTCTCCGGATAGGCGACGACGTCGGGCGCCGAGGCGAACCGGTTCAGCATGATCCGCACGTAATCGGTGTAGCCCTTGCTGTGCGCGTGCAGCGCACGCTCGTAACGGTCGGTCGAGCAGATGCGGGCCAGCGCGGCCGGCGGGGTGAGGCGCGGCGCCCGCAGGTCGTATTCCTCAAGGGTCGGGATCTTGTGGTCCGGGAAGTCGCGGACGCCGAACATGCGGCGGTAGCCGCCCATCACGAACGACTCCTCGTCGGGCGTCATGCCTTCGCCCTTGCGGCCCCAGCCATATACTTTCAGTCGAGCCTGCGCCATGGACCGTCCCTCCCATTGTGCCCCGCTGCGGGGTCCTGGTGCGGAGGGACTGTCGTGCATTTCCGCCGCACGGCACAAGAGCGGCACGCCGCGTGCCTATCGCCAGACTCTGGTCCGCGCGCTTACCGCAAGACTCTGGTCCGCGCGCTTACCGCAAGACTTTGGTCCGCGCGCTTATCGCACGACTTTGCTCCGCGCGCTTACCGCACGACTTTGCTCCGCGCGCTTACCGCACGACTTTGGCCCGCGCGCTTATCGCACGACCGCGATCTGCTCGCGGCGAAGCTGGACGGTCAGTTCGTCCAATGCCTTGCCGACACGGTCGAGCATCTCGTCGATCTCCTGCTGGCTGATGACCAGCGGCGGACTGAAGCACAGCACGTCGCCCATCACGGTGCGGGCGATCACGCCGTGCTCCTCGCACAGCCTTGCCAGGCGGCCGCCCACCTTGGCCGACGGATCGAAATTCTTGTGCGCCGCCTTGTCGGCGACCAGTTCCACCGCGGCGATCAGGCCGGTGCCGCGGACCTCGCCCACCAGCTCATGGTCCGCGAAGCGGCGCTGCAACGCCGCCTGCATGTACGGGCCGACGGCGCGGACGTGATCGCCGATCTTCATCTCGTCGTAGATCTTCAGCGTCTCGATCGCGACGGCGGCCGGGACCGGGTGGCCGGAATAGGTGAAGCCGTGGCCGAAGGTGCCGATCTTGTGGCTCTCATCGGCCAGTGCCTGGAACACGCGGTCGTTCACCATCACCGCGCTGATCGGCAGGAAGGAGGACGACAGCGCCTTGGCGCAGGTGATGATGTCGGGCTCGACATTCAGCGTCTGGGTACCCCAGTAGTTGCCGGTGCGCCAGAAGCCGCAGATGACCTCGTCCGCCACCAGCAGCACGTCGTATTTCTTCAGCACCGCCTTGATCTTCGGGAAGTAGCCTTCCGGCGGCAGGATGACGCCGCCGGCGCCCATGATCGGCTCCGCCCACATCGCCGCGACCGTGTCGGGGCCTTCCGCCAGGATCAGCTTCTCCAGCTCATCGGCGCAGCGGGTGGCGAATTCCGCCTCCGACTCGCCGGGCAGCGCGCCGTGGTAGAAATGCGGCGTCATCGTGTGGATGAAGCCGGGCAGCGGCACGTCGAAGCTGCGGTGATTGGCCGGCAGCCCGGTCAAGGAGGCCGATCCGATGGTGATGCCGTGATAGCCCTTCAGGCGGCCGATGATCTTCTTCTTCTGCGGCCGGCCCAGGGCGTTGTTCAGGTACCAGACCATCTTGATGGCGGAATCGTTCGCCTCCGACCCCGAGTTGGCGAAGAACACCTTGCTCATCGGCAGCGGCGCGCGCTGGATCAGCATCTCCGCCAGGTCGATCATCGGCTCATGCGACTTGGCGGTGAAGGCATGGTAGAAGGGCAGCTTGCGCATCTGGTTGGCGGCGGCCTGCACCAGGCGCTCATTGTCGAAGCCCAGCGCGGCGCACCACAGGCCGGCGACGCTTTCGATGTATTCCTTGCCGTTCTCATCCCACACGCGCACGCCCTTGCCGCGGGAGATCACCACCGGCCCGGCCTGCTGGTGCGCCTGCAGGTCGGTGTAGGGATGCAGGACGTTGGCGATGTCGCGGGCGACGGCGGAATTGGCGCCGGACGGCGGAGGCGGGGCCATGACGGTCTCCTGGCTGGCTTGCGGTGTGAGGGACCCTACCCCCGAACGGGGCGGGAGGGAACGCGGGTGATCGGTTTTTGTCGCCGCCGTCGTTTCAAGATGCCAAACATCGATACGACCATCGATGCGACCGTCGCCGGCTCGGCCGTCTCGCTGCGCCGACGGGTCGGTTGCAGGTCCGCGGCGCTATCGTCCGGTCTCCGCCCGCGCGCATGGCCGCCGCCGGTCATGCACGGCCGCAAGGATGTTCCCGCCGGCGACCGGAAGGCCGGGCGCCCTGCTACAGCCCCACTGCTGACCACCCCCACTGCTGACCGGTCCGGCCCACTCTTGCCCCGCCGTGCATCCCGGCTACCATCAACACCCGAGACAGAGACCGCGACCAGAAGGGGAAACACGTCCATGTGGCAGCCCAGCAGCCGCTATCCCGATCCGAATGTCCGCAGCCTGGATTCGAGCTTCAGCCAGTACAGGCTGCCGCTGGCTTCGGTGGAGCAGCTCTACACCGGCTGCCGCTGGTCCGAGGGCCCGGTCTATTTCGGCGATGGCCGTTTCCTGCTGTGGAGCGACATCCCCAACGACCGCATCCTGAAATGGGAGGAGGAGACCGGCGCCGTCAGCGTGTTCCGGAAGACCTCGTTCAACGCCAACGGCAACACGCGCGACCGGCAGGGCCGGCTGGTGACCTGCGAGCATCGCGGCCGCCGCGTCACCCGCACCGAGATCGACGGCAGCATCACCGTGCTGATGGACTCCCACCAGGGCAAGCGGCTGAACTCGCCGAACGACGTGGTGGTGAAGTCCGACGGCTCCATCTGGTTCACCGATCCGACCTTCGGCATCCTGGGCTATTACGAGGGCGAAAAGGCCGAATCGGAGCTGAAGCCGGCGGTCTGGCGCATCGACGGACAGACCGGCGAGGCGACGATGATGGCCGACGATATCGAGGGGCCGAACGGGCTGGCCTTCTCGCCGGACGAATCGATCCTGTACGTGGTGGCGTCCAGAGCCGAACCGAACCGGCTGATCCGGGCGTTCGACGTGGTGGATGGCGGGAAGAAGCTGACGAATAACCGGGTGTTCATCGATGCCGCGGGCGGCTCGCCGGACGGGTTCCGAGTCGATGTCGACGGCAATCTGTGGTGCGGCTGGGGCATGGGCGATGCGGAGCTGGACGGCGTGCGGGTGTTCAACAAGGCCGGGACGCCGATCGGCCATATCTCGCTGCCGGAACGGGCCGCCAATCTGTGCTTCGGCGGCCGCTACCGGAACCGGCTGTTCATGGCCGCGAGCCACGGGCTGTACGCGCTATACGTCAATACGCAGGGCGTGGCAGGCGGGTAACGCCCGGCCGCCGAAAGCGGCCATCCCGTGCTGTTGATCCGTTCAAGTCCTGGTTATTTGCCGATACTGCTGGCATGTCGCAAGCGGGAGATGCCGCCAACCGGCCTGCCGCCAGCGGACCGTCCCCCGCGGGATGTCCCCAGCGGGATGCCGCCAGCGGGATGCCGCCAGCGGACCGCCGTCGCTGGACTGATACCGCCGGGCTGTCGCCGGCGGACTGTCGCCGGCGGACTGGCGACCGTCGGCAATGCCGTCCGGTGGTTTCCCGCTTGCAACCCGCCCGATTCGGTGGTGACAGGGCATTGAAACAGGAGTGTCTGGGCATGCGCGATGGCTATGCGATCACTGCGGCGGCTGCGATCGGCCTGTCCGCCGCCGCCCTGACGCTGTCGGCGGGGACGGCGCGGGCGCAGCCGATCCAGGGGCCGTATATCAGCCTGGGCGCGGGCCTGCATGTGCCGAACACACCCAAGGCCACCCCGTACGGCCCCGGCTGGGGCACCGGGCGGGTGGAGATGAACCAGAATTTCGGCTTCAACGCCAACCTTGCGCTGGGGTACGGCATCGGCAACGGCTTCCGGTTCGAGATCGAGGGCGACTTCCTGCGCAGCACCCTGCGCAGCGTCGGCGGCACCCCCTTCCCCACCGCCGGCAGCGGCACCGTCCGCACCTGGGGCGCCATGGCGAACATGCTGTACGACCTGGATATCGGCTCGCCCTGGGTTTTCCCGTATCTCGGCGTCGGCGCCGGCTATCAGTGGACCAAGCTGAACACGCTATCCGCCATCCAGCCGGGCGGGCCGTTCGCCTTCGGCACCGACGGCCAGGCCGGCACCTTCGCCTGGCAGGCGATCGCCGGCGCGTCCTTCCCGATCCCGAACATGCCCGGCCTGTCGATCACCGCCGATTACCGGTTCATGGACATCCTGGGCGGCGAGAAGTTCTACGGCCCGCTGCAGGCCAGCGCGAACGGTCCGGTGACGACCGGCGCGCTGAAGATGCACAACCAGTACAACAATGAGGTCGTGATCGGCGTCCGCTATGCGCTGTTCGTGCCGCCTCCGCCGGTGCCGGCCACCCCGCCGGCGCCACCGGCGCCGACCGCGGCGCGCACCTTCATGGTGTTCTTCGACTGGGACAAGGCGACCCTGACCGACCGCGCCCGCCAGATCGTGAAGGAGGCCGCCCAGTCCTCCACCCAGGTCCAGTACACACGGATCGAGGTGAACGGCTACACCGACACGTCCGGCACGCCGCAATACAACAAGGGCCTGTCGATCCGCAGGGCCGAGGCGGTGGCCAGCGAGCTGGTGCGCAACGGAGTGCCGAAGACGGCGATCGCCATCCAGGGGTTCGGCGAGACGCATCTGCTGGTGCCGACCGGCCCGAATGTGCGTGAGCCGCAGAACCGCCGCGTGGAGATCATCATCAACAGCTGAGCATCCGGGCAGAGCCGCCCAAGCTGGACAGCCCAAGCCGGGCCGCCCCCAAGCTGGACAGCCCAAGCCGGGCCGGCCAGGCAGACCCGCCCGAACCGGGCAGGCCAAGCTGGACAGCCCGAGCCGAGCCACCCGGTTCGGCAAGCGGGCGGCGGTGTCATCATGGCGGCTCCCTCCATTCGTCTCTCCGCCCGGCGGCGCCGCTTCGTTTGAGTGGCCGCAATCGGCGGATGGCACTAGCCTGGGCCATCCCCCAGATTGCCGGTCATGAACCACATGCACACGATCGACCTGCCGACGGACGATGATCTCTGGCAGCAGGTTCTCACCCGCCAGGCGAATGCCGGCTTCCTGTATGCCGTGACGACGATGGGCGTGTATTGCCGCCCGGACTGCCCGTCGCCCCGGCCGCTGCGCCGCAATGTCCGCTTCTTCGCCACCCCCTCGGTCGCCGAGGCGGCCGGGTTCCGCGCCTGCAAGCGCTGCGACCCGAAGGGCGAACGGGCGCGAATCGCCCAGGCGGTGGTGCGCGACGCCTGCGCCTTCATCGAGGCCGAGGAGGACATCCCCTCCCTGGACGCTCTCGCCGCCAGGTCCGGCTATTCGCGTTTCCATTTCCTGCGGATGTTCCGCGACCACACCGGCGTGACGCCGCGCAGCTATGCCGAGGGGGTGCGGGCGCGCCGCCTGCAGGCGGCCTTGTCGAAGGGTGAGCGGGTGGCGGACGCGGTGGCCGGCGCCGGGTTCGGATCGGAAAGCCGCGTGTATGAGAAGACGTCGGCGCTGCTGGGCATGACCCCGGGCGCGGCGCGCCGGGGCGGCCAGGGCGAGGTGATCCGCACCGCCTTTGCCGATTGCCCGTTCGGCCGGCTGCTGGTGGGCGCGACGGACAAGGGGGTCTGCTTCATCGGCTTCGCCGAACCGGATGAGGCGCTGATGGGCGACCTGCGCCGCCGCTTTTCCAAGGCGCAAGTGACGGTGAACGACCCGTCCCTGGCCGCGACGGTCGCGACGGTGCTGGGCTTCCTGCGGGAACCCAAGCAGGCGCTGGACCTGCCGCTGGACCTGCGCGGCACGGCGTTCCAGCAGCGCGTCTGGCGGACCCTGCAGCAGATCCGGCCGGGCGAGACCCGCACCTATGCCCAGCTGGCGGCGATGACCGGCAACCCAAAGGCGATCAGGGCCGTCGCTCGGTCCTGCGCGACCAACCCGGTGTCGCTGGCGGTGCCCTGTCATCGCGTGGTCGGCAGCGACGGCGACCTGACCGGCTATCGCTGGGGCGTGCCATGCAAGCAGGCGCTGCTGGAGAAGGAGCGGCGGCTGAATCCGAGCCGGAAGGCGGCCGGCTGATCCCGCCGGCTGGCGGCGTCAGCCGGGCACCCGCCCCTATCCGAGCGCCCCCTTGTCCGGGTGCCCTATCCGAGTGCCCTCGCCAGCGCATCGGCGCTGCGGCCATTGGCGATGGCGGCCGACAGGCCGTGCCAGTGGATTCCGTTGACCCGGGCGAAGGCATGGTCGGCCGGATAGGTGTAGGTATGGACATGCGCATTGCCGCGCGCCGCGTCGATGACCTTCTGGCGGCCTTCGGCGGGGAAGAACTCGTCCTTGTCGGCGATATGCACCAGCAGCGGCCTCGTCACCTTGCCCAGATCGCCCAGCAGCCCATCCAGGCCGACGCCGTAATAGGACACGTTGATATCGGCATCAGACTGTTCCGCCATCATGAAGGCCAGCCGGCCGCCCAGGCAGTAGCCCATCGTCGCCACCTTGCCGTTGGCCCCGGGCATGGCCCGAGCGGCGGCGACCGTGGCCTTCAGGTCGGCGATGCCCTTGTCCTGGTCGAAGGCCTGGAACAGCTCGAAGGCGCGCTTCCATTCCGCCTCGGTCTTGTCGGTGATGTCGATCCCCGGCTCGATCCGCCAGAACAGGTCGGGGCATATGGCGATGAAGCCCAGGTCGGCCACCCAGGCGGCGATGTCGCGCATGGCCTGGTTGACGCCGAAAATCTCCTGAATCAGCACGACCGCGCCGGCCGGCTTGTCCTTCGGCTCCACGACATAGGCCTCGAAGCTGCCGCTGCCGTCGCTCGCCTGGATGGTCATGCTGCCCATGATGGTTCCTCCTGTTGCATCCGCCGCCAGATTACAGGCGGCGCGGCGGAAGCGGGAGGGGCGGTCATGCCTTCGCCGGCGCGTCCTCGCCGCCCGCCAGGCCCAGGCTTTGCAGGTACAGCAGCACGCCGGCCTCCAGCAGGTCCTCGGGCGACATCGGCAGTTTCCGCCGCGACGGGCCGCCGCGCACGAACAGCGAGGCGATGCCGTGCGACAGCGCCCAGACATGCAGCGCGATCATCAGCGCCGGCGGACGGCGGTGCGCCGGCATCGAGGCGGCGATCCGGTCCGCCGCCTCCCGCAGCACCGCGAAGGCGCGATCAGCGGCGGCTTGCAGGTCCGGGTGCGTCTCCAGCGCAAGCTGTGCGTCGAACATCGCGGCGTAATAGGCCGGTTCGTCGCGGGCGAAGGCGAGATAGGCGCGGCCTAGCGCCTCGAACGCCCGCGCCGGATCGGGGTGCCCGGCGTTCCAGGCTTTTGCCAGGCGTTCCGCGAACAATTCGTATCCGCGCAGCGCCACCTCGGCCAGCAGGGCCTCGGCGTCGCGGAAATGGCGGTATGGCGCGGCGGGGCTGACGCCGGCGAGGCGCGCGGCCTCGGCGATGGTGAAGCCGGCCGGTCCCTTGCCGGCGATCAACTCAATGGCGGCGGCGAGCAGCGCTTCCCGCAGATTGCCGTGGTGATAGCCGCGGCGCGACGATCCGCCGTCCCCCGATCCGCCGCCAGACGTCCCTGACCAACTCATGTAAGAGGCTTTTACATGAACCGCCGCCCGGCGACAGGGTGCGAGGCCGGTTCATGGCGATGACCGCGACCCTGTCCCGCACCGTTCAATCGACACGATGCGTCCCGGTCACAGCGCGGGTTCCTCGGGCAGCACCTTGCCGGGGTTCATGATCCCGGCCGGGTCGATCGCCGCCTTGATCCGCTGCATCAGCGCCAGCTCCGCCCCGCCGCGCCAGTCCGGCATCATGTAGGGCTTCAGCCTGCCGATCCCGTGTTCCGCCGAGAAGCTGCCGTCATAGCGGCGCACCACCTCGTTCACCGTGTCCATCACCGCGTGATCCTGCGCCAGGAACCAGGTGGCGTCGGAACCTTCCGGCTGTTCCAGGTTGAAATGAATATTGCCGTCGCCCATGTGCCCGAACGGCACCACGCGCACGCCCGGCATCAGCGCTTCGCACGCCACCGTCGCCTCGCGGATGAAGGCGGGCACTTTCGATACCGGTACCGAAACGTCGTTCTTGATGCTGGCGCCTTCGCGCTTCTGCGCCTCGGAATGTTCCTCCCGCAACTTCCAGATCGCCGCCCGTTGCGCTTCCGATTCAGCGATCGCCGCATCCGAAACGATTCCGTCGGTCAGCGCCTGCTCCAGCACGCCTTCCAGCATCGCGCGCAGGCCCGCGTTCGGCCGCGGCGTGGCAAGCTCCACCAGCACGTAGAACGGCGCCGGCGTTTCCACCGGCAGGCTGGCACCCGGAATGTGCCGCAGGACGAACTGCATGCCCAGGCCGGACATCAGCTCGAACGCGCTGATCGAGGCGGCGTCATGCGCCTGGAACCGCGTGAACAGCGCCAGCGCATCCTCCACGGCGCCGACGCCGCACAGCGCCACGGCGATTTCCCGCGGGGCCGGAGCCAGCTTCAGCACGGCGGCGGTAATGATGCCCAGCGTGCCCTCCGACCCGACGAAAAGCTGGCGCAGGCAGTAGCCGGTGTTGTCCTTGCGCAGCCGGCGCAGACCGTTCCAGATCTCGCCGTCGGGCAGCACGACCTCCAGCCCCAGCACCATGTCGCGGGCGTTGCCATAGCGCACCGTGTTGTTGCCGCCGGCATTCACCGCCAGCACGCCGCCGATCTGCGCGGTGCCTTCGGAAGAGATCGACAGCGGCAGCAGGCATCCCGCCTCGGCGGCCGCGAGCTGGGCGGCCTTCAGCGTGACGCCGGCCTCGATCGTCATGGTCATGTCCACCGGATCGATGGCGCGCACATGGTTCATGCGGGCCGTGGACAGGACCAGCTCCGACCCGTCCTCGGCCGGCACGGCGCCGCCGACCATGGAGGTGTTGCCGCCCTGCGGCACGACCGAGATGCCGAACCGCGCGCACAGGCCGACCACGGCCGCCAGCTCCCGGGTGGTGGCGGGGCGCACCACGGCCGGGGTGCGACCGCGATACAGACGGCGCCAGTCCTCGGAGTACGGCGCGGTGTCGTTCGGGTCGGTCAGCAGCCCGCGATCGCCCACGATGGCGCGGATCGAGTCCAGGAACGAGGGCGTCACGGCATCAGGCACGGGCGGTTTCCTTTCTGACCCTGTCTCGCCGACCCTGTCTTGGGGCGGCCTCCGGCGAACCAGCCGCGCCCTTCCCCCATCGTCATGGCCGGCGAGCGCCGATTACCCGCGCCGTCGCCTCGCGTCCAGGCGAGAGGCCGCGAGGCGTGGATGATCGGCCGTCGCCGATCATGACGGCTGGGGGTGCAGGACGCGAATCAGCCCCGGCGGTTCCGGCGGTTATAGCGCGCCCGCGGCCGGCAGCGACCGGCTCGATGCGGTCCGATCGGCCCCGCGTCAGCAGCCAGGCGCGGGGTTTTGCCGTCGACTGGGCTCAGCGCCCGGACGGCACCACGCCGCGCCGGCAACAGCGTCGGCAGCCGCGCCAGCGCGGTGACTGCCGCCATCGGCCACCCGCCAGCCCGGATCAGCACGGCCGGATCAGCCCACCGGATCGGCGCGGCCGGATCAGCATACCCGGGGATCAGCCTGGCCGACTCCGCCTGGCCGGATCAGCACACCCGTTCACCCACGACCTGCCGGCCCGCCTTGAACAGCTCCGACAGGAACTCCGCCTCGCCGTTGAACTTCGAGGAGATTGGCAGGTCCAGCAGCGTCGAATGCGCGTCATAGCTGGTCACCCGCACCCGCGGCGGCAGCGCCGTCAGCTCGGCCGTCAGCACGTTCTGGCAGGCGATCTCATTCAGCCGGTTGGTGATCTCCATCGGCGTCGAGGGTACCTTGGGGCGCATCGCCACCTGCGCCCGCACCACGATCAGCTCCGCCGGCAGGTCCGGCTCCAGCAGCGGCGCCAGCGGCGGATTGCCGGCATAGCCGCCATCCCAATAGGACCGGTTGCCGATCCGCACCGCCGGGAACACGAAGGGCAGGCAGGCCGAGGCGCACAGCACATCGACATCGATCGCCTCATTGCCGAAGAACACCGCCTCCCCGGTGGCGACGTCGGTGGCCGACACGGTCAGGCGCGGCGCCGACGGATGGCGCAGCAGCGCCGGCTGCACCAGGTCCTCCAGCAGCAGCCGCAGCGGGTTGTGGCCGAAGGGGTTGAGCTGGGCCGGGCTGAACATGCGCATCGCCCATTCCATGCCCTGCCACATCACCGAGTTCGACAGGTCCCAGCCCCATAGCCATCGTTCCAGGGGCGCCGCCTGGATCGGGCTGAGGGCGTGCGCCCTGGCGACGCGGCGCCACAGGCGGCGCATCTCCTCACGGGCGCCCTCGCGGCCGTTGCGCACCAGGCCTTGCGCCAGCATCACCGCCAGGATCGCGCCCGACGACACGCCGCAGATGCGGTCGACGTGCAACCCCTCCTCCAGCAACCGGTCCAGCACGCCCCAGGTGAAGGCGCCGTGCGCGCCGCCCCCTTGCAGGGCCAGCGCCACCGCCTGCCCCGACCGGTCCATATCCGTATCATCCATGGGCGCGCAGATGACGCTTTTCGACGCGTCACGGCAAGCGCGGCAACATGTGGACAAGGTTTCGCGCTCGCGCCGCGCGCGATCGTGGCACAAATGCCATGGACGAGCGTGCCAGGGACATGTGTGCCAGGGACATGCGTGCCATGGACGAGCATGCCAGGGGCATGAGCGGCAGCCGGCGGCTTTGGGGACACCGGCGCGCGGCGGGAATCATCCCGGCATGCCCTGCTTCGAGGCTGGCGGCCCGCATGGCCGGCCTGAGCCGGCGACTCCGGACGCGGAACCTCGCTTGTCCGGTGGTGCGCGCGGTCAATATAAGGGCGCTATGAGCGAGACGCATCACACCAGGGTCCTGATCATCGGCGCCGGACCCGCCGGTTATACCGCGGCGATCTACACCGCCCGCGCCAACCTGTCGCCGACCCTGATCGCCGGCCTGCAGCCGGGCGGACAGCTGATGATCACGACCGATGTCGAAAATTATCCCGGCTTTGCCGATGTCATCCAGGGTCCCTGGCTGATGGAGCAGATGGAGGCGCAGGCGCGCCATGTCGGCACCGCCATCGTGCATGACATCGTCACCGAGGTCGACCTCAGCCGGCGTCCGTTCCGCTGCCGGACGGATGGCGGCGACACCTGGCTCGCCGACTCCGTCATCATCGCCACCGGCGCCCAGGCCCGCTGGCTCGGCCTGGACTCGGAACAGACATTGCAGGGGCGCGGCGTGTCAGCCTGCGCCACCTGCGACGGCTTCTTCTATCGCGGCAAGGAGGTCGCCGTGGTCGGCGGCGGCAACACCGCGGTGGAGGAGGCCCTGTACCTGACCCACCACGCCGACAAGGTCACGCTGATCCATCGCCGCGATTCGCTGCGGGCGGAGAAGATCCTGCAGGCGCGGCTGTTCGCCAACCCGAAGGTGTCCGTCATCTGGAACGCCACGGTGGAGGAGATCCTGGCCGGCGGAAAACCCGAGGCGGTCACCGCCGTGCGGCTGCGCGACACGGTCACCGGCGCGGTCCGCGACCTGCCGGTCGACGGGGTGTTCATTGCCATCGGGCATTCCCCGACCACGGCGATCTTCGCCGGACAGGTCGAGCGGGACGCCGAGGGCTACATCATCACCACGCCCGGCAGCACCCGCACCTCGGTCCCCGGCGTGTTCGCCGCCGGCGATGTGCAGGACAAGGTGTTCCGCCAGGCGGTCACGGCGGCCGGCACCGGCTGCATGGCGGCGTTGGAGGCGGAGAAATTCCTCGCGGAGCAGACCGTTTCGCCGCCACTGGTCACAGCTTAGAGAAAAATCTTCGCAAGCCCGCGAAAACCCCTACAGAATCCTCAAAGTGTGTTTACAGTAAGCGCATAGCACGCATGCAGTGCGCGCCGATGTTTGACACACGGTCCGACGCATGGCCTCGCGACATCGCGCCTCCGCGCGGCAGTCGGCGGCCCCCCGCGCCGGACAGGAGAGGCGGTAGATGGATTGGGACAAGCTGCGCGTTTTTCACGCCGTGGCCGAGGCCGGAAGTTTTACCCATGCTGGCGACACGCTCAGCCTGAGCCAGTCAGCGGTATCCCGGCAGATTTCAGCGCTCGAGGAAGCACTGCAGGTTCCGCTGTTCCACCGCCACGCGCGCGGCCTGATCCTGACGGAGCAGGGCGAATCGCTGAACCGGACGGTGCGGGAAGTCTTCGCCAAGCTGGCGATCACCGAGGCGCTGCTGACCGAAAGCAAGGAGAAGCCCGCCGGGCGCCTGAAGATCACCACCACGGTCGGCTTCGGCTCCTCCTGGCTGGCGCCGCGGCTGAATGCGTTCCTGGAAGCCTATCCGGAAGTGACCGTGTCGCTGCTGCTGGATGATGCCGAACTCGACCTGGCGATGCGGGAAGCGGATGTGGCGATCCGCATGCACCCGCCGAAGCAGCCCGACCTCGTGCAGCGTCACCTGATGACCATGCACTGGCATGTCGTCGCCTCGCCCGAGTACCTGAAGAAGCACGGCGTGCCGCAGCGGGCCGAGGACCTGGACGCGCACCGCCTGGTGCTGTTCGGCACCCACCACCCGCCGGTGCCCGAGGTGAACTGGCTGGCCGAGGCCGGCCGCCGCCCCGGCAATCCGCGCCGCGCGGTGCTGGAGGTGAACTCGATCAACGCGGTGATGCTGGCACTGCGTTCCGGCATGGGAATCGGCGCGCTGCCCGACTACGTGGTGGCGGAGAATCCGGACCTCGTGCACGTGCTGGCCGACATGAAGGGGCCGAAGGTGGACGTGTTCTTCGTGTACCCCGAAGAGTTGCGCAATTCGAAGCGCGTGGCGGTGTTTCGGGATTTTCTGCTGGCGCGCCTGGCGGAGATGCACTGACCCATCCGGCGGGGCGATAGGCCGCAAGGGGACCCGGCACCGCGGTGCCGGGTTTTCTTTTGGGCGCTTAATCAATAGCTTACCAAATCCGATCGAGGTTCGAATTCCGACTGCCCGGCTCAGCCATTCCCGTTTCGCACGTGCTTATTATAAGCCATGCTCATATGGCATGGCCGCTGCCGCATTTCGTCGATGGTTGTGTTCGCATCTGCGGCATAGAAAAGCTCCACGAGTTACGGCGGCACCGCCGCCAGAGTTCCAGCGCCAGTCGCTGGAAGGGGGTCTCTGACCCCTACGTCTCCCAGACGTGAAGCCTCCCTGTATACTTGCCCCCGGTGAATAACCGGGGGCCTTTCTTTTTCGGCCGCATCCATGTGGGCCGAGGCCACGCGCGCCTTGGCCATGCCTTTCCTAGCCATGCCTGCCCGGGCCGAGTCTTCCCTGGCCATGCCTTCCCTGGCCGTGTCTTCCCTGGCCGTGTCGGCCCTGGCCGTGCCGGCCCTGCTCGTGCCGGCCCTGGTCATGCCCGGTCGGGCGGCATCCGGGCGAGCCGCGCCGGGTCGGGTTGTGCCCATGCGGGCGGCGCGTGCCCGGCCCGCCCGCAGCACCGCGGCCACCAGCGCCCGGATATCCGCCGCCTCGGTTCGGTGGTTCACGATCGCCGCCCGGATCGCCAGCACGCCGCCGACGCGGGTGGTGGAGGGCGCGGCCAGCCCCGCCTCCTGCAGGTCGGCCACGATATCCGCGTTCAACGCGTCCAGGTCGCCCGGCGCGTCGACATACCGGAAGCAGACGATGTTCAGGGCCACCGGCGCCAGCCGCTGCAGACCCGGCGTGCGGTCCACCAGCCGCGCCAGCCGGGTGGCGAGGCGGCAGCCGTGTTCCGCCACCGCGCCGATCCGGTCGGCGCCATGCACCGACAGCGTCATCCACACCTTCAGCGCCCGGAAGCCGCGCGACAGGTCGGGCCCCAGGTCGCACGGCCAGACGCCGCCGCCGGCCAGGCCCCGCTGCTCCCGCCGCAGATAGGCGGCCTCGTTGCTGAAGGTGGCGATCTGAGCCGCCGCGTCGCGCACCAGGATGCAGCCGGCGTCGTACGGCACCTGCGCCCATTTGTGGAAATCGAAGGCCACCGAGTCGGCGCGCTCAAGCCCCGCCAGCTTCGGCCGCAGCCGTGGCGACAGCGCGGCGACGGCGCCGAACGCCGCGTCGACGTGGAACCACAGAAGCTGTGCCGCCGCCAGCGCGGCCAGCGCCGGCAGGTCGTCGATCGCGCCGATATCCACCGATCCCGCCGTTCCCACCACCAGGAACGGCCGCAGCCCGGCGGCACGATCCTCCGCCAGCCGGGAGGCCAGCCGGTCCAGCCGCATGCGCCCGTCGCCGTCGGTCGGGATCAGCCGAAGCGCCGCGCCGCCGATGCCGGCCATCTCCATCGCTCGCGGAACGCAATTGTGTGCCGCCTCGGAGGCATAGGCGACGAGGCCGGCCGCACCGACCCCATCCCGCCGCGCCGTCTCACCCAGGTAGGCGGAGCGGGCGACCAGTACGCCGATCAGGTTGGCCATCGAGGTGCCGGTGACCAGCACGCCGGACGCGTCGGCGGGAAACCCGATCATTTCGGCCGCCCAGGCGATGACCTGCCGCTCCACCTCGATCGGCGCGTGATCACGGCCGCCCAGGTTGGCGTTGAGCCCGGCGGCGAGGAATTCGGCCAGCATGCCGACGGGATTGCCGCCGCCATGCACCCAGCCCATGAAGCGCGGGTGCAGGTTGCCGGTCGCATAGGGCAGCACGAGGCGGCGGAAATCCTGATAGACCGTTTCGGCGGGCGTGGGGGCGCGCGGCAACGGCCGGCGCAGCGCCGAGCGGACGGCGGGCGGCACGGGTCGCCAGACCGGCCCCTGCCGCAGCGTTTCCAGATGGTCGAACATGTCATCGACCATGCGGTGGCCCAGCGCCCGCAGTGCCGACCAGTCAGCCGGATCCAGGGAGGCGGTCATGTCCCTGACCCGGGTGTCGCGCAGCGCGGCTGCGGCTGGCCGCAGGTCTGCGCCTGCCGCGGCGAAGCGCGCCCCTGGGCGGCGTTTGCCTCCGCGCGCCCCGCCGGCAGCCCGATCGCCGGCAGCCCGATCGCCGGCAGCCCGATCGCCGCCAGCACCGCCGGGTCCAGGCGCGGCCGAGCGGGTGGCGGGCGCGGGACGTTCAGGCCCATCACGTCGTCGTAGCCCCACAGTGCCCAGGCGATGCCGTTCGCCCGGAAGGCGGCGCCGGCAGCGCGCAGCCAGGCCAGGCGGGCCGGTGGGTTGAGGGCCGCGGAGGCGCCGAACTCACCCGCGAGCAGCCGCGCGTGGTGCATGCGCGCCCAGGCGGCGGCCTGGTCGATCGGCTTGCGCAACGCCGCCTCGGTCCAGCCCAGCGCGCAGTAATAGCGCATCAGCTCGCGCGTCGGCGCGTCGCCCGCCGCGGCGGCGGCGCGACCGCAGCCGGCCCGGTCCGCGGCCGGAAACGGCAGCCGCGCCAGCGCCGCCCGATCCAGGCCGGCCCGGTAGGCGGCCAGCGTGGTCAGCTCCGGCGGGTCATAGAAATGGAAGCTGTAGACGACATCCGGATCCGCCTCGGGCGCCAGCGCCAGCAGCCCCTTGATGCTGCCCCAGTCCTGGCCGGTCAGCACCACCGTCGCATGCGGCAGGGCGGCACGGATATCGCCCAGCACGCGGTGCTGCAGCGTCGCCCAGCCGGCTGGATCATGCGGGAAGACCGGCTCATTGACGATTTCCGGCACCGTGCGGACGGGATCCAGCGCGCGGAGCTGCGGCGCCATTCCTTGCCAGAAGGCACGCAGGCGGCCTGGCTGCGCCTCCAGCCGCCAGTGCACCGGGTGTGGGGAGACGATCACCGCCAGCCCCTGGCGCTGGATGCGGCCGATCGCGCGCAGCAGCGCCTCGCTGCCGGCCGCATCCGCCACCATATCCGGATCGACGGCGAGACGAACGAAATCGAGCCCCGCCGCGCGCAGGTCCAGCAGCGCGGCGTCGGACAGATAGGAATCCAGCGCGGCGGGCTCGCGGGAGGGCGGGAAGCGGAACCAGCCGGTGATGTTGATCCCGCGCGCCAGCGGCGGCGGCGGGTCGGCCCGGCCAGGGGCGCCGCCGGCCAGCAGCGGCAACAGGATGCAGGCGAGGCGGCACAGCGTCCGCCGGAACGTAACCATTCGTTAACCACCCCATCCTACGGTCGGCGGCATGGCCGGACCGTTGCGGAGACGATGGGTGGATGTAGCGGACCGTGGGTTTCAGAATGGTTAATGGCGGCGGGTTGGCGGTGCGGCTGCCGTTTCTACACCGTCACGGTCAGCGCGGGCCGGCCGCCATGACGGTGGCGGGGCGGCCCGCCGCCTCGGACCCGGCGCGTTCCGGATGCCGCGCACCCGCGCCGTGGGTGGCGGTCATCGCCACACTCGTCCTCGCCGCCCTGATACTGTCCGCCGCCGCCTGGCTGCGCGGCGCCGAATACGATGAGCAATACACGCTGTTCCTCACGGCGGGCACCGCGCGGCCGGCCTGGCCGGTGACGCCGTTCCCGGCCGCGACGGTCGCCGCGGCGCAGGGCGGCCATGCCGGCCTGGGGGAAATCGCCATCTCGCTGCGGCAAACCGATGTCCACCCGCCGCTGTATTTCTGGGCCGTGTCGCTGTGGCGCGCGGCGCTGGGACCGTCGCTGTTCGCGGCGCGCCTGTTCTCGGTGCTCTGCGGACTGGTGTCGCTGGCGCTGGTCGGTGGCATCGCCCGGCGGTGCGGTATCCGTCCGGCGGGAGCGATGCTGCTGACCCTGGGATCCTACGGCTTCGCCTATACCGCCATCATCGCCCGCGGCTTCGCCCCCGCCCTGGCGCTGACGCTGGGTGCCGTGTGGCTGCTGGCGGGGCGGCGCCGGCCGGGCGCGCTGGTCGGGGCGGGCGCGCTGCTCGGGGCGGGCGCGCTGTTCGGGGCGGCCGCGGCCTGCAACTACCTGGCGGTGTTCGTGGCGATCGGCGTCGGCCTGGCGGGTTGCATCCGGTCCCGCCGCCACTGGCTTCTGCTGCCCGGGGCGGTGCCCTTCCTGGCGCTGGATGCGTGGTTCTTCGCGGCCCAGCATGGCGCGCGGAACGGGCAGTTTCCGCCATTCGCGCTGTCCTCCGCGCTGCCCCGGCTGGCCGGCTACCAGCTGGCCGCCCTGTTCGGCGGCCTGCCGCTCTATGCCGACGGTCCCGCGCGGCCCGCCATCGGCGCCGCCATCGCCGCGCTCGGGCTGCTGCTGGCGGCCACGGTGCTGTCGGCACGGCCATGGGCCGCGTCGTTCCGCGTCCGCCTGCTGGCCGCCGCGGCGGTGGCGCCCCCGATCGGGCTGCTGGCGCTGGGTGCCGTGTTCGACAACACGCCGATCGAGCTGCGCTACCTGTCCTTCGGCGTGCCGTTCCTGGCGCTGCTGCTCGCCTGGGCCTGCGGCCGGCGGCGCGGCGCCTGGCCTCTGCCGGTCCTGGCCGGGGCGGTGCAGGCGGCGGCGATCCTCGGCCTCGCGCTTGCGCCCGCCACGATGCAGCCGGCCGGCCGAGCCGCCTGGCAAGCGGCGCGTCTGGGGGACGGGGTGTCTCTGGCCGATGGCGTGGTCGCGCTGGTGCCGCTGGGCAACGATGGCGTCGGCATCGTCGGCGCCTTCGGTATCGAGGCACCGCCCGCCCTGCCCCTGCTGGTGGTCCGGCCGGCCGACACGGCCGCCGACCTGCGGCCCCGCATCACGCCTTACCGCCGCGTGGTGCTGGCCCTGCTGGGCCAGGACCGCGACAGCACCGCAACCCTGCCGGCGATGCGCCAGGCCGTTGCCGGTCCGGGCTGGCGCCGCATCGCCGCCGGGTCCACCACCGAGGCCTATGAGCGGGAGTAGGTCCATGTTCTTCGACGGTTTCACCCTGGAGCATGTGCCCGTACCGGGCGGTACGATCCGGCTGCGGCATGGCGGCTTCGGCCCGCCGCTGCTGCTGTTGCATGGCAACCCGCAGACCCATGCCATGTGGCACCTGGTGGCGCCGGAACTGGCGAGACGCTTCACCGTGATCTGCCCGGACCTGCGCGGCTATGGCTTTTCGCTGAAGCCGCCGGCCACATCGGACCATGCGCCCTATGCCAAGATCGAAATGGCGCGCGACATGACGGCCGTGATGGACCATTTCGGCTTCGACCGGTTCCTGCTGGCCGGGCATGACCGCAGGGCCCGGCTGGCGCACCGGATCGCGCTGGACAACCCCGACCGGGTGCTGAAGCTCGCCGTGCTCGATATCATCCCGACTCTGGAACATTTCGAGCGGGCGGACATGGCGTTCGGCCTGGGCTATTATCACTGGTTCTGGCTGGCACAGCCGCATCCGTATCCGGAATGGCTGATCACCCGCGCGCCTGAGGACTGGTGGCGCCAGCACACCAGCCGCGACCCGTCGCTGCCGGATCTGTTCCACCCCGATGCGCTGGCCGACTACATGGCGGCGGTGCGCCAGCCCGAGATGGTGCGCGGCATGTGCGAGGATTACCGCGCCGCCGCGACGATCGACCTGACGCATGACCGCGCCAGCCGCGCGGCGGGACTCAAGATCCGCTGCCCGCTGCTGGTGCTGTGGGGAGACAAGGGCAAGATCGGCCGGTGGTACGATGCGCTGGCGATCTGGCGGGCCTATTGCAGCGGACCCGTCACCGGCGGGTCGGTGGCCTCCGGCCACTATTTGGCGGAGGAAGCGCCGGAGGCGGTGCTGGCGCGGTTCGGGGACTTCTTTGGGTAGGCCGCGCCGGCGACAGGCCATGCCGGGGACAGCCATGCCGGGGACAGCCATGCCCGCCCGAACCACCCGATGATCGAACAGCCCGCATGACCGGCGCCGAGATCAAGGAACTGCCGGAGGACTGCCCCACCCTCCATCACATGGTGGAGCGGGGGAGCCGGCCTTGCATCCGGAGGCATGGGCGGCTGAATACCGCCGCCCTCCTGGACCGCTATGGCGTCGCCGGTGCCGATCGTGCATCGATCGAGGCACGGCGGGGCGCCATCCGTTTTCACGCCAGGACGCCGCCATGACCGACACTCCGGGCAAGCCCCGCCTGTACCATGCTCCCTCGTCCTACTATTCGATGATCGCGCGCCTAGCCCTGGCGGAGGGTCATGTCGATTACGATCCGGTGTACATGGACATCCATGTCCGCAAGAGCCAGCAGGAGCCCGGCTATGTGCGGCTGAACCCGAACATGACGGTGCCGACCCTGGTGCTGGCGGACCGCGTGCTGGACCAGAGCCGCGCCATCGCGGAATACGCGCTGGGCACCGATGAAGCGACGCTGGATGCCGAGACGAAGGCCTGGCTCGACCGTCACTATGCCTATCCGATCGAGGAACTGACATTCGGCCATGTCCTCGCCCGCAATCCGGTGGCGCGGGTCGTGATCCCCCGGCTGCTGCGCGGCATCCATCGCCGCCTGCTGGCGCTGGCGGCGGCGAATCCCGATCTGGCGCCGGTCTACCGGGCCCGGGCGGCGGTCTTTGCCGAACGCGTCCGCACCTTCGACCCTGCCGCCGCCGCGCGACTATGGCAGCGCCGCCGGGATGAGGCGATCGGGATGCTGGACCGGATGGAGCAGACGCTGGCCGACGGGCGGGCCACAATGGTGCCGCCCGCTTATGGCATCGCCGACACGATCCTGACGGTGTTTCTGGCCCGCATCGCCTTCACCGGTCTCGGTAACGAAATCGCGGCGCGCCCCGCGCTGCTGCGCTATTGGCGGACCATGCAGGCGCGCCCGAGCTTCGCCGCCGCCGATATCTGGACGCAGATGCACTTTGGCCGCCTGGTCGGGGCCATTCTGGGGTTCGGGCGCGGGGTCTGAGCCACCCGCATGGCACGCGCGCCGCGCGATGGATTGGCGGCGCGATGGCCAGGCACCGGCATCCACCTGAGGGGCGTGTTCTTCCTGACGCGGGCGCTGCTGCCGCTGATCGCCGATGGTGGGCGCATCGTGAACCTGTCCAGCGGCCCGACCCGCCCGCTTGGAGGACTGTCCTTGGAAGGCTGTCCTTGGAGGGCTGTCCTCTGGGGCTGTCCTCTGGGGCTGTCCTTGGGGGGCTGCCCAGCCTGGGGCCCGGGTTGGGGGGCGGCCCAACCGGGCTGGACGCGATGCCTATGCCTTCACCAGCGGGCACGCATTGTCCGACAGCGGCCGGAACGCCTCCTCGGCCGGGGTGACGCCGATCTGCTTGTACAGATCCCACTCGTGCCTGCTCTCCGACGGCTTCTTCACCTCGAACAGATAGGCCGGATGGATCTTGCGACCGTCCTCGCGGATCTTGCCGACGCCGAAACAGTCATCGTCCGTCGGCATCGCCTTCATCCGCGCCACCGTCGCCGCGCCGTCGGCCTGCGCCGCCTTCGGCCCCATGTCCGCCACCGCCTTCAGGTAGTGCAGCGTGCAGGAATAGTCCGCCGCCTGCGCCATGTTCGGCCACAGCGTCACCTTCGGCTGGATGCGCTTCTGGAAGCTGCGCGTCCGTTCGTTCAGGTCCCAGTAATAGGTCTCCGACAGCCGCGTGCCCTGCGCCATCTCGATGCCGATCGAGTGCATGTCGGTCGTATAGGCCACCATCGCCGCCAGGTTCATCGTCTGCGTCAGGCCGAATTCGTGCGCCTGCTTCACGATGTTGATCAGGTCCGATCCGGCGCCGCAGATTCCCAGGATCTTCGCGCCGGACGCCTGCGCCTTCACCAGGAAGGAGGAGAAATCGGTCGTCTCCGGGAACGGATAGATCTGCGCGCCCAGCACCTTGCCGCCCCCGGCCAGCACGAAATTCGTCGTATCGCGCTGCGTCGCCTCACCGAACGCGTAGTTGGGCGTGATGAAATACCAGGTGTCGCCGCCGGCCTTCACCATGGCGCCGCCGGTCGACCGCGCCTCCATGTAGGTGTCGAACGCCCAGTGCATCGAGTTCGGCGTGCACGCCTTGCCCGTCACGTCCGAGGACGCCGTGCTGGTGGCGATCATGATCTTGTTCTTCTCCTTCACGATCCCTGCCAGGGCCAGGGCGCAGGACGTCGCGGCGATGTCGATGACGATGTCGACGCCGCGGTTGTCGAACCACTCGCGCGCCAGGGAAATGGCGACATCCGGCTTGTTCTGATGATCGGCCGACAGCACTTCCACATCGAAGGCGCCGGACTGGAACTCCTGCACCGCCTGCCGGGTGCAGGCGACCCCGGTGGGACCGTTCACGTCACGATACGGGCCGGACATGTCGTTCATCACGCCGACCCGGACGATCGGTTTGGCCTGTGCCCTGGCTCGCAGCGGGGTCAGGAGCGGCGCGGCCGCGGCGCCTGCAAGCAAAGTGCGACGTTGGATCGACATTTTAGACGTTCTCCCAGTACTCCCGGTAGAACAACCTCAACCCGCGATCGAGTGCAAGCGGATTGTGTCGGCGCCAAGCCCCCACGCCTGCTCCGCGCGTCTGCTCCGCGCGCCTGCTCCCCGGCGTCAGATCCCCGGCGTCAGATCCCTTGGCGCCTGATCCCTGCGCCTGATCCTTGGCGCCCGTTCCCAGGCGGGCCGCTATCCGCCGGGCGCGGCCGGCGCCGACACCGGGGCCATGGCCAGGGCGATCGCCCGATCCAGCTTCTCCAGCGTCACCGGCTTGGTCATGAAGGCGTTCATGCCGGCGCGGTAGCACGCATCCTCGATCTCGCCCGCGACACTGGCGGTCAGGCCGATGATCGGCACCCGGCCGCGCCGCCCGGTCAGGTCGCGGATCGCCTCGGCGGCGGCCAGCCCGTCCATTTCCGGCATCGCCACGTCCATCACCGTCAGGTCATAGGGCCGGGTCCGTATCGCCTCGACCGCTTCCAGCCCGTTCACCACCATGTCCACCCGGTGACCCAGCCGCTCCAGCAGCCGGGCGATGACCATCCGGTTGGTATCGTTGTCGTCGGCCAGCAGCACGCGCAGGCTGCCGGGCTGGGGCGTCAGCACCGGCGCCGCGTCCGCCACCACCAGGGGCAGGTCGAAATAGAACATCGAGCCCCGCCCCGGCTCGCTCTGCACGCCGATCCCGCCACCCATCTGCTCCACCAGCCGCTTGCAGATCGCCAGCCCCAGGCCGGTGCCGCCGTACTGGCGGGACCCGCTCTCCCCCAGCTGCGAGAAGTGACGGAACAGCAGGGAGACCTTCTCGGACGGGATGCCGATACCGGTGTCGGTCACCCTGAAGGACAGCCGGTTCGCCCCGCCATCATCCTTGAACAGGCCCACATGCACCGCCACGCCGCCGACCGAGGAGAACTTCAGGCCATTGCCGATCAGGTTGATCAGGATCTGCCGCAGCCGCCCGGGATCGCCGAAGATCCGCCGCGGCACCTGCGGCGCCACCTCGGCCGACAGCGTCAGGTGCTTCTCCTGCGCCTGGCCGATCAGCAGTTCGATCGTCTGCCCGATCTCCTCCCGCAGGTCGAACGCCTCATTCTCCAGCTGCAGCTTGCCGGCATCCAGCTTGGACAGGTCCAGGATGTCGTTGATCAGCTGCAGCAGGTGGTTGCCGGACTGGCGGATGATGCGCACGTATTGATGCACGGTGCTGCCCAGCGGCATGTCCATCAGCAGGCTGGCGAAACCGATGATGCTGTTCATCGGCGTCCGGATTTCGTGGCTCATCATCGCCAGGAACTCCATCCGCGCCCGGCCGCTCGCCTCGGCCGCGTCCCGGGCGGCGGCCAGCTCCGCCTCCACCCGCTTGCGTTCGGTGATGTCGGTATAGGTGCGCACGGCACCGCCATCCGGCATCGGGTTGGTGGCGATCTCCAGCACCGTGCCGTTGGGCCGGCAGCGTTCATACGTGTCGGGCGTGGAGGCGATCCCGCCGGCCGCCAGGGTCTGGCGCAGGCCGTCGGGATATTTGTCGGGATCGCCGAATTCGCCGCTTTCGACCTGCCACGCCACCACATCGCGGAACAGCGGCTGTCCCTCCAGCAGGGCGGGCGGCAGGCCCAGCAGCTCGATCGCCCGGCTGTTGATGACGCCGACGCGGCCGTCCGGCTCCACCATCTGGATGCCCTGGTTCATGTTCTCCAGCGTCACCGCCAGCACCTCGTTCGACCGCAACAGCCGCCGCCGCTGCCGGATCATCAGCAGGGTCACGCCGATGACCCCCAGGGACACGATGCCGCCCCCGGCAACGCTGACCGACCGGTTGAAGCGATAGGTGGCGAAGACGTCGTCCTGCGCCAGGCCGACGGTCAGCAGCAGCCCCGGCTGTTCCAGGCGTCGGAAGCTGTACAGCCGCTTGGTGTGGTCCAGCGCGCTTTCCGCCTCGAAATGACCGGCCGGCGCCTCGCGCCGCATCAGCCGCATGAACGTCGAGTCGAGGGTCCGGCCCACCGTGTGCGGCCCGTCCGGCACGCGCGCCAGCACGTCACCCTGCTGGTCCGCCAGCGTGATCGAGCCGTTCCCGATCGCCATCGACGCATAGAAGCGGGAGAGCTCGGCCGGATCCAGCAGCGCCGCCAGCGCCCCTTCGAAGCTGCCGCCTCCCGCCGCAAGCGGTCGCCACAGCACGATCATCGGCCGATTGGACAGCACGCCGGTCAACGGCGCGCCGACCATCAGCTGGTCGGCGGGGTTCTTCGCCATCGCCTTGAAGGCGTCCCGCTCCGCCAGGTTCACCGATTGCGCCGGCGGACCCTCGGACGTCTGGGCGACATTGCCGGCCTTGTCGACCAGCAGCAGCATGACATCGTCGCCATGCACGCGCGGATGCGTCCGCGACCATGCCGCGAGGTCGAAATGAGCGGGGTCCCGCTCATACTGATCGCGCGCCCGCTGCAGGGTCTGATCCAGGCCGCCGACGACCCGCGAGATATTCTCGGTGAAGGCGCGCACCAGGTTGTCGGCGTCCTTGGCCGCGTCCTCCTGCACCGCCTGGCGCTGGCTTTCCATGTTCACGAGGATGCTGCCCCAGATCACCGCCAGGGCCAGCAGCATCACCGCGATATGGCCGAGCATGCCGTACCGCTGCCTGCGGTACAGGTTCGCCGCGGTACGCGTCATCGGCCGGGCCCCCGGCCGCTGCTCGGGCCGGCATCACCGTCCGGATCGGAATCCGGCCGCCCGCGCGCCGGCTGCGTCAGGAACCAGGCCAGCATCGCGGCCTGCTCGTCGGTGGGATAGGCGTGCGACAGGTCGGCAATCTCCCGGTAGGTGACGGCGGCGCCGGCGGCCGTCAGGGCCCGTTCGGCGGAGCGGGCCACGCCGACCGGAAACATCCAGTCCAGCGCCCCGTGAACGAGGTAGATCGGCAGCCGGGCGACCCGGCGCGGATCGGTCATGGCCAGCAGCATCGGATGGAACGACGCCGCGACCGGCGCCAGGTGCGTGAACGGCGATCCGTCATCCAGGCCGGACAGCAGCGTGAACGTGCCGCCGTCGCTCATGCCGGTCAGCAGCAGCCGCGCCGGATCGATCCGCCAGCGGGCACCGACCTGGTCCAGCACGGCGGCGATATGGCCGACATCCACCTGCGGCTCCATCAGCGACCAGGTCGACCCGACAGCGGTCGGCGCCACCACGATGAACCGGTGGACCCGCGCGAGCGGCACCCAGTTGGACAGGAACAGCCGGCCATGGCCCAAACCGCCGTGCAACGCCACGACCAGCGGCGCCGCGCGGCCCCCGGGTCCAGCGCCGTCCAGCGCCGGCGGCACGTAGACGGAATAACCGCCCCGCTCCCGCAAATCGTTGTCATGGTGGGACACGCCGGTGCCGGGCGGACCGGGCAGGGCCAGGCGCGCCGCCAGCGCGGCATCGCCGCGCATCGCCGCGGGCAGCAGGAACCGGCTGACCTCGGGCCGACGCTCCGCCTCCACCAGCAGCGCCAGCGCGCGCTGATACAGCCGCAACGCGCGATACGCATCCAGCATCGGGTTGTCGGCATCGCCCGCCTGCCGTATCCCCTCGCAAGCGCGCAGGGCCAGCGCCGCGACATCCCGCAGCGGGACGTCCAGACCAGCCTGCCGGTCGGACAGCGCCGCCGCCGGTTCGTCCAGGCAGGCCGCCAGCGCGGGCAGGCAGGGCGGATACATGGCGCGGCTGACCCGGCCCAGCGCATCCATCAGCGCGAACAAGGCATCGGACGCGCCGACGGACGCACCGGCCGCCAGGCGCGTCCCTAAGTCCCCGTCCTGGTCCTGTCCCTCCGCCATTCGGCGTGCCCTAAGATTGATAGCGGGTAATCCGCGACGCTTTACACGGAAACGAGGGGGGATGCACGTGCCACGGTTGCATGAACGGCTATTGGCGGTATGGGACCATCTGGGGCTGCGGCGGGCCCATGTCGCCACCCAGATGGCGGGCGACGTGGCCGACCTGGCCGCTCAGGCCGGGGAGCGGATCGGCAGCCTGCTGCTCTGCGTTCCCGCGCGGCTGGACCCGGCGCCGTTCGCCGCGCTGGCCGACCGCATGGTGCTGGTGTCCGGCGCCACCGGGCTGACCGCACAGGTCACCGCGCAGGCGGCGGCACGCCTGCCGGGCGCGCGGCGCGTGGTGCTCGACGGCTATGACGCGCCCGGCTGGGCCGATGTCGTCGCCGACCGCACCGAGGCGCTGCTGGCCCTGTTCCGCCAGTTGCCGCCGCTGCCCGCCGCGCGGCTGGCGAATGGCGAGGGCGAACATGCCGGCGTGACCTGGCGCATCCTGGGCAGCGGACCACCGCTCGTGCTGCTGCCGTTCTTCCTCGCGCCCTCGCAGTGGGAGCCGGCGGTCCAGGCGCTGGCGCGGGACTGGACGGTGATCATCCTGGGCGGCCGGCATGTCGGCGGCGTCGCGGCGCTGGAGGACCGGGCGGCCTCGGTCAGCTACCAGGGCATGGTGCGCACGCTGTGGGACGTGATGGGCGTCTGCCCCGGCGACGCCATCCTGGATGTCGGCTGCGGCTCCGGCGCGCTGGACCGCCTGCTGGCCGCGCGGCTGGGGCCGGGCGCGCGCATCACCGCCACCGACCTGAACCGCTTCCTGCTGCGCGAGGCGGCGGCCCTGGCCGCGGCGGACGGCGTGCGGGACCGCATCGACTTCCGCTTCGCCAACGCGGAGGCCCTGCCTTTCGCCGATGCCAGCTTCGACCGCGCCTTCACCGTCACCGTGCTGGAGGAGTGCGACGCCGCCGCGGCGCTGCGCGAACTGTTCCGCGTGCTGCGGCCCGGCGGGTCGGCGGGCGTGATCGTCCGCTCGATCGACCTGCCGCAATGGTGGAACCTGCCCTTGCCGCCGGCGATCGCCGCCAAGGTGACGGTGCCGCCGCAATCGGTCGCTGCCGCGGGCACGGCGGATGCCGGCCTGTATCCGCGGATGCGGCACGCCGGGTTCACCGCGCTGCGCTGCTTCCCCAGCCTGGTCACGCTGGACCACCCCGACGGCTCGATCTGGCGGTATCGGGAGGACCACGCCCTGTCCCAGCTCGGCGACGCCGAGCGCGCGGCCTGGCGGGGGCTGACCGCCGATGCCAGGGCCTCGGGCCTGCTGTTCATGGCGCACCCGATGCATTGCGTGGTGGGAACAAAGCCGGACTGAGCCGGACGGTCCCGGCGGCGATTCCACACGCGCGCGAGCGTCATTGAGGAATAAATGCCTTGAAATCCCGACAACGCCTCCCCACTCTCCGGCGCAGCCCCGTCAGCCCGAGCGAGCTTCGATATCCATGAACGATCCAGGCATCCTGGTGTCTCCGCAGATTGCGCCTCTCCTGGCACTCACCCTGCAACTTTTCCTACCATTGACGCAGGGTGACGGGGCACGCGCCATGGACCTGGCGGGCGCCGCGCTTCGGGAATTCAGCCCCCGGACCATCGAGGAGCTGCGGACGGCCCAGCAGATCGTCGGTTTCGGCACGCACGCGATGCTGGCGCTGGCCGATGCGATGAACCCGGAGCTGTCACCGATGGAGGCCTGCCGCTGCCGCGCCTCCGCCGCCGCCATGCTGCGGTCGGAGCGGGCGGCGCGCCGGCTGCTGGCGTCGATGCGGCCCGAGCCGGCGGACAAGCCGGACCACGACGCGGCGAAGCCCGGGCGCCCCGCATCGGGCATGCCGGCGCCTGCCATGGCGGCGCGTGAGACCGCGGCCGCGGCGGTCACGGACTCCGCACGGAGCCTGGCGCCGGCCGGCCGCCCGGGTCGGCAGGGCAGTGGCGCGGCGTCCCAGGTCCCGGTGCCGGCGGCCGAGGCCGGATCGGCGGCGTCCGGGCCGGACGGCTCGATCCAGCCCGCACCGGCGGCGGTTGCCTCTTCCGGGCCGCATCCCGCCGGGTCGCATCCTTTCGGCCCGAGTCCTTTCGGCCCAAGTCCTTTCGGCCAAAAATCGATTCCGCCCCATCCGCCGCGCGCCGGGCACGACCCGCGGGGAGCGGCGGACCCGGCCATCCGATCCGAGCACGATGAGATGGCCGAAACCGCCCGCGCCGTCCGCGCGACACTGGCCGATTCCGCGTTGGCGGACCGGGTGATCGCCGAGGCGGAACGGACCCCGCGCGGCATCCGCGCGGGACAGGAGACCGCGCCGCCGCGCCGCCTGGCGTCATAGGCGCGATCGCCTGAAGCCGGCGGTTGGAAGGCCGTGCCGGCAAGCAAAACGGCCGCCGGCAAGGCCTTCTAACCGCCGGCGGACGCCTGCAGGAACAGGTCGAAGGTGATACAGACCGGGTTGGCGCCGCGGGCCAGCCAGCCCTCATGCACGCGCCCCCGCATATCCACGGCCAGCAGGTCCAGCGCCGCCCTGCCGTCGCGCACGAAGCCCCGGCGCACCAGCACCTCGGTCGCATCGTCCGGCACGGTCGTGCCATCCGTGAAACACGCGCCGACCAGGCTCCCCAGGCTGCCGCGCACCACCGCGTCGCGCATGCCATGCGCCGCCGCCACCGTTTCCATGGCGGCCAGGATATCCTGGTTCGGCTTCACCCGGGCCACCACGCCCGATGTCCCCGGTATGTCCGATGTCCCCGGGGCGGGCTCGCCCGATGGGTGGAACCCCGGCGGCTGGACCTCTGATGGCTGGAACTCCGACGGCTGGAACAGTGAGAAATTCGTTTCCGGATCGGCCCGCGTCGCGATGCGGACCTGTCGGAACCCCCAGGCGGTGGCCTCGGCCGGGGCGCTCAGATACGTGTCCGCCGGCAGGATATGCCCGCCGCGGCGGGCGCCGTCCGGCTCGTGCCAGACGGCATGGCAATGGATCGCGGGCGCGGCATCCGCCCAGCCGAAGGTCGCGTTCGCCAGCTCGATCCGGCTGGTTCCCTCTGGCGCCTGCGTGGCCGAGAACCAGGCGACATGCGCCTGATCCGGCGAGGGGTTCGGCATCACGTAGCGGAACGGGTTCAGCGCCGCGCCGGCGAAGCTGACGGTGGCGCACTGGAAGCCGGCTGCCGCCAGCGGCTCGGCCACCGCCTGTTGCAGCGAGGCACCGGCCGGCAGGGTCAGGGTCAGGCGGCGGGGCGCCGCGGCAAATGCCTCGATCCGCGCCGGATGCACCGGTCCCGGTTGGCGCAGCGTCCGCATCAGCGGCCGACCGCATAGCCCTGCATGCCGCGCGGATTGGCGCCGGCATACATCTGTCCATCCGCCTCGATGCGCGCACCGGACAGGCGGCCCTCGCTCCAGTCCTCGCCCCTCGACGCGTCGTGGCCGCGCGCCAGCAGGTCCTCCAGCACGTCATCGGCGAAGCGGCCTTCCAGCACCAGCTTGCCGGGACGCGCCACGCGCGGCCAGAAGCTGGACGGCCAATGCTCCGAGTGGAACGACGGCAGGTCGATCGCCTGCTGGATGCCCAGCCCGTGATGCACCATGCGCAGGAACATGATGGTGGACCACTGGTCCTGCTGCTCCCCGCCCGGCGTGCCGAACGCCATCCATGGCTCGCCGTCCCGCAGCGCGAAGCTGGGCGACAGCGTGGTGCGCGGCCGCTTGCTGGGCTCCAGGCTGTTCGGCAGGCCGGGCTTCAGCCAGAACATCTGCCCGCGTGAGCCCATCGGGAACCCCAGCTCGGGGATCACCGGGGAGGATTGCAGCCACCCGGCCGAGGGTGTGGCGCTGACCATGTTGCCGAAGCGGTCGATGACATCGATGTGGCAGGTGTCGCCGCCGCTGGCGCCCAGCCGCGCCAGGGTCGGCTCGCCGGCGCCGGCCGCGGCATCGTCGTCCAGCAGGGCCAGCCGGTCGGCGGCGTGATGATCGACCTCGGCCGCGTAGCCCGGGATGCTGCCCGGGCGCAGCGCGGCGGACGCGGTTTCCGCGATCAGCCGGCGGCGATTGCCGTTGTAGTCGTCCGACAGCAGCGTCTCCATCGGCACCGACACGAAATTGGGGTCGCCGTAATAGGCTTCCCGGTCGGCATAGGCGAGTTTCGCCGCCTCGGTCACCAGGTGCACGAACTCCCCGCCGACCGGGTCCAGGTCGCCCAGGTCGAAGCCCCGCAGCAGCGCGAGCTGCTGCAGGAACACCGGTCCCTGGCTCCACGGCCCGCATTTCAGCACCGTGTGGTCGCGGTAGTCATAGGCCAGCGGCTCCTCGACCGAGGCGGACCAGATGGCGAAGTCATCCGCCGTCAGCAGGCCGCGATGGCGCCGGCCGGAGGTGTCCAGGATGTCCTGGCCCCGGAAGAACTTGTCCACCGCCTCGGCCACGAAGCCCTTGTACCAGGCGGCGCGGGCGGCATCGATCCGGCCTTCCCGGGTGGCGCCGACCGCTTCGCCGACCAGCCGCTCGTAGGTGTCGGCGAGCGCCGGACGGCGGAACAGCGAACCGGGCGCCGGGGCGTCGCCATTTACCAGGAACACCTCGGCGGAGGTCGGCCAGGCTTCCTGGAACAGCGGCCGGACGCGGGAGATGGTGGCGCTGACCCGTGGCACGACGTGCACGCCGTTGCGGGCGTAGCCGATCGCATAGGCCAGGACATCCGCCAGCTCCCAGGTACCCCAGTCGCGCAGCATGACGCACCAGGCGTCGAAGGCGCCGGGCACCACGGCGCAGAGCAGGCCGGTGCCGGGCACCAGGTCCAGGCCGAGCTTCTCGAACGCCTCGATCGACGCGGCGGCGGGCGACGGGCCCTGGCCGCAGATCACGTGCTGTCGGCCGCTGACCGCGCTGTGCAGGATGATCGGCGCGTCGCCGCCGGGGCCGTTCAGGTGCGGCTCCGCGACATGCAGGGTGAAGGCGGCGGCGGTCGCGGCGTCGAACGCATTGCCGCCGCGTTCCAGCACCGCCATGCCGACCTGGCTGGCGAGCCAGTGCGTGCTGGCGACAACGCCGAATGTACCGGCTATCTCGGGCCGGGTGGTGAACATGCGCTGCGTCCTTCGGTCGCGTTGGGGGAAACCATGCTAGTTCTGGTAGTCGGGCCGAGCGGCGCGGGCAAGGACACGCTGCTGCGGCTGGCGCGGGAGGGGCTGAGCGGGGAGGCCCGGGTGCGCTTCGTCCGCCGGGTGATCACCCGCCCCGCCGATGCCGGGGGCGAGGACCATGAGGCGGTGACCGGGGCCGAGTTCGGCCGCCGGAACCACGCCCTGCAATGGACCGCGCACGGCCTGCGGTACGGCATTCCGACGCAGATCGGCGCGGACCTGGCGCGCGGCCATGTCGTGGTGGCGAACGTGTCGCGCGGCGTCATCGCCGAGGCCGCCGCGCGGTTTCCGGTGCGGGTGGTGCTGGTCACCGCCCCGCCGGAGGTGCTGGCCGCCCGCCTGGCCGGCCGTGGGCGGGAGACCGCGGCCGACATTGCCGCCCGTCTCGCGCGGGATGTGGCGCTGCCCGAGGGCGTGCCCACGACGACGATCGTGAACGATGGTGCCCCGGAGGCCGGCGCCGCCCGCCTGATCGCGCTGCTGCGCGAATGGGCGGCGGGAAGCGGAACATAGGTGAACGCAACGAGCCTGCCGGCCGCCGGCTTCAAGCCGGCCCGCCCGGCGCGGGGACGCGTCGCCGCGCCCCGCCGGAGCCGGGCCGGAGCCAGAACGTTACTCCGCCACCTCGATCACCGCGTCGGCGGCGAAGGCGCCCTGCCCGTCCGGCATCGCGAAGACCGGGTTCAGGTCGATCGACACCAGCTTGTCCCCCGCCGCCGCGGCGAAGGCGGACAGGCGGGACAGCATCGTCGCCAGCGCCTTGATGTCCGCCGGGGGGCGGCCGCGCGCGCCCTGCAGCAGTGGCGCGCCCCTGATCGAGCGGATCATCTGCTCCGCCACGTCCTCGCCGAACGGGCAGCGGCGGAACACCACGTCCTTCAGGATCTCCACGAAGATGCCGCCGAGGCCGAACATCGCCATCGGCCCGAACACCGGGTCGCGGATGATGCCCATGATGCACTCCACCCCGCCCTTGAGCTGCTTGGCCACCAGCACGCCCTCGATCCGCGCGGTGGGGGCGGCGCTCTTCGCGCGGTCCAGCAGAAGGGCAAAGCCCTCGCGCACCGCGTCCGCATCGGCCACGTCCAGCAGCACGCCGCCGATCTCCGACTTGTGCAGGATGTCGGGGGACAGGATCTTCATCACCACCGGGAAGCCGAACCGTTCGGCCGCGGCAACGGCCTCGTCGGCGGTGGCGCAGGCGGCCTCGGGCGCCGACGGCACGCCGGCCTCGGCCAGCAGCTTCTTCGCCTCGGCCTCGGTCGGCGTCGCCGCCGGCAGCGTCACTTTCGGCACGGCCGGGGCCGGCGCGGGCTTCGGCGCGGCGAAGGCGGCGCCGAAACGACCCATCGCGTCGATCGCCGTCACCGCCCGCGTCGGGTCCTCATGCACCACCCAGCCATCGGCCTCCAGCTCCGCCCGGCCTTCCGGCGGCACGATGACCGACAGCACATACAGCCGGTCCGGGTTCTCGGCCTTCACCTGGTTGAGCTGCTCGCGGATCGCCGGCCAGCGGCGGGACGACGCGGTCATGCTGAAGAAGCCCAGCACCGAGGAATAGCCGCCGTCACGGACCATCGATTCGGTGAAGGTCTTCACCAGGGTCACGTCGTTGGACACCTGGGCGGTCGCGTCCACCGGGTTGCGCGGGGCGCAGAACGGCACCAGCTCACGCAGCCGCTTCTGCGCCGCCGCCGGCATCTCCGGCATCTCTAGCCCCAGCGCCTCGGCCGAATCGCTGATCAGCACGCCGGCGCCGCCGGATACGGTGATGACGCCCAGCGTATTCCTCACCGGATAGATCTTCCGCGTCGCGGTATGCGCGATGTCCAGCATCTGCTCCGAGTTCACCGCCCGGAACACCCCGAACTCGTTCATCACCGCCTCGGTCACCGCGTCGTCGCCGGCGATGGAGGCGGTGTGCGACTGCGCCGCCTTGCCGCCCAGCTCACTGCGGCCGACCTTCTGCATCACGATCGGCTTGCGGGCCTCGCGCGCCGCCTGCAGCGCGGCGACCAGGCCCGCGGACTCGCGGATGCCCTCGGCATAGACGGCGATGACGTCCACGTCCGGGTTCTCGGCCAGCCAGCCGATGCACTCGCCGACCGTCACGTCCGCCTCATTGCCGGTCATGACGCACAGCGAGGCGCCGATGCCGCGGTTGCGGGCCAGCGTATACAGATGCGTGCCGTAAGCGCCGGACTGCGAGGCGATGCCGATCCGTCCCATGACCGGCCAGCCGGAATCGAAGGAGGAGGAGAAGGTCGCGTAGTACGACCGCCGCGCGTCGAACACGCCCAGGCAGTTGGGGCCGAGCAGGCGCATGCCCGAGGCCTTGGCGATGTCGACCAGCTTCTTCTGCGCCTCGGCCCCCGCCTCATCCATTTCGGCAAAGCCGGCGGTGAACATCACCACGGCCTTGCAGCCCCGGCTGGCCAGATCCTGGATCGCCTGGGTGGCCAGCTCGGCCGGCACCGCAACGATCGCGGCATCCGGCGTTTCCGGCAGCGCGCCGACCGAGGGATAGGCCTTGATGCCCTGGATCTCGGCGCGGTTCGGGTTGATCGGATACAGCGTGCCCTGGAAGCCCTGCGCCTTCATATAGGCGATCGGCCGGCCGCCGATGCGGGTGGCATCCGAGGATGCGCCGACGACGGCAATGGATTGCGGCGCAAGCAGCGGCGTGAGGCCGGCGAAACGTGACATTGTCCTGGACGGTTCCCGAAACAAGTTGGCGAAGCGCCTATCCTGGCCCGCAACGGTCCATCCCGCAACCGCCGGCTGGCCGGCTCAGCCATGCGGCACCGGCAATGTCGCCACGACCGGCATGCCGCCGCCGGGAACGGTCAGCGCACCCGCACCGAGGCCTGTGCCGCAGCGCCGTCCGCGTCCACCACGGTGATCCGGTAGAAGCCCGGCGAAGGCGGCAGCCACGACGCCTCCCGCCGCGCGGCGTCGCTGTCCAGCGGGGTGCCGTCGACCAGGAAGGTCAAGGGGCGGCGCCCGCCCATGGTGCGCAGGGTCACCGCGCCGGCATCGGACAGCACCGCCCGATCGGGCGGGAACAGCAGGTGCAGCGCGTCGGACCGGGGTGCCGCCTGGCCGGCGAGGCCGATCGGCGCCGTCAACGCCGGCGCCGTCAACGCCGGCGGCGGCGCGGCACGCGGGGCCGGCGGCAGCAGGTCGAAGACATGGCTCAGCAGCGGCACCGCCAGCGATAGGCCCGTCGCGGCGGGGATCGCGGTGCCGTCCGGCCGGCCGACCCAGACGCCGACGACATGCCGCCGGTCGAAGCCCAGCGCCCAGGCATCGCGGCCGCCCCAACTGGTGCCGGTCTTCCAGGCAATGCCGGACTGGCCGCGGTCGGGCAGGCGCTGGGTCAGCACGTCCGCCACGGTCGCCGCCGCGCGCGGGTCCAGGAACGGGCGCAAGTCCAACGGCTGGCCGGCGAACAGGCGCAGCGCCGCCATCTGCCCGTCGGTCGCCAGCGCGGCATACAGACCGGCCGCCTGGCGCAGGGTGATGCCGCCGCCGCCCAGCGCCAGCGGCAGGGAGGGCGCGGCATGGCGCGGCAGCACCAACGGCACGCCGGCGACCCGCAGCGCCTCCAGGAAGCGCAGCGGCCCCACGCGGTCCAGCAGCGCCACCGCCGGCAGGTTCAGCGACCGCCGCAGCGCGTCGGCGGCGGTCACCACGCCGTGGAAGCCATGGTCGAAGTTCTCCGGCGCATAGCCGCCGAAGCGGCGCGGCAGATCGTCCAGCACCGTTTCGGGGCCGACCCGGCCATCCTGGAAGGCCAGCCCATAGATGAACGGCTTCAGCGCCGACCCTGGCGACCGCACCGCTCGGGTCAGGTCCAGCGCCGCCGCCCGCGCCTCGCCGCCGCGCGGATCGCCCGGCACGATCGCCAGGACCTCCCGCGTCCGGGCATCGGCGATCAGCAGGGCCAGCGACACGCGGGGCGGCAAGGTGGCCAGACGCTCCGCCGCCAGCCGTTCCAGCGCCAGTTGCAGCGGCAGGTCCAACGTGGTGACGACGCGGGTGCCGGGGGGCAGGGCTCCGGTGGGCAGGTCGGACGGATGCGGGCCGGCGGGCATGCCTGCGAAGGCAGGCATCGCATGGCGGGGCATCGGCTGCCGCGCCCGCGGCATGCCGGCGTCCAGGATCGCGGCTGCGGCCAGGGTCAGCGGGGCTGGCGCGCCGCCCTCGCCATGGTCCATGGCGGCCAGGATGCGGTCTCGCAGCAGCCGCGCGCGCTCGGCGTGGCGGTCGGGCCGCAGCGCCTCCGGCCGGCGCGGGATCGCCACCAGCAGCGCGGCTTGGGCGGGGTCCAGCAGCCGCGGTTCGGCACCGAACCAGGCCAGGCTGCCGGCGCGCACGCCTTCCAGGTTGCCGCCCATCGGCGCCAGGGTCAGCCAGATGCCCAGGATGTCGCGCTTGGTGAAATGCGCCTCCAGTTGCAGCGCCCGGGCAATCTCCAGAACCTTGCTGCGCCATGTGCGCGGTCGCGGTTCGAGCAGCCGAGCGGCCTGCATCGTGAGGGTCGAGCCGCCGGAGACGATCCGGCCGGCGCGCAGGTCGGACAGCGCCGCGCGGGCGATGGCGACCGGATCGATTCCGAAGTGATGCCAGAACCGGCGATCCTCGGTGGCGACCAGGATCTCCAGCAGCACCGGCGAGACGTCGTCCGCGGTGACGCGCAGCCGCCAGATGCCGCCCTGGGCCGGGCGCAGGGCGACCAGGCGGCCCTGGCGATCGACGATCTCGGTGCCGGTGGCGCTGAGGCGGGACAGGTCGGGCGGGAACAGCCGATCCAGGACGACGGCCCCGCCGGCCGGGACGGCCAGAACGGCCAGGACGGCCAGCAGGAGGCCGGCAGCCCGGCGCCAGCCCGCTCGGCGGAGCGGCGTTCGGCGGACCGGCGCTCGATGCCGCCGGCCCGCGCCAATGGGAGGGGTTGGTCCCGCCAGGCCCGAATCCGCACCGACGGCGGGGGCCGGAACCGGCGGGTCCGTCCCCGCGCCAACGGGAGAGGCTGGCGCCGGCGGGCTGGCGATCGGCCGGCCGGCTTCCCGCCGGCGTTTCATTCCGGCGGCAGGACCTGGATGCGGTTGACGCCCTGCCGCGCGTAGACGGCGGGGATGTACATATCGGATACCTCGGCGCCCGGCAGCTCAAAGGAACCGGGTGTCACCGCCCGCAGCCGCACGGCGACGCGGAAATCGGGCGTGTCCTTGTCCAGGACGATCACGGCGGCGAAACGGTCCTCGGCGGCGGACTGGGCCTCGACATCGGTCAGGCCGGTCAGCCAGGGCAGGCCGGCGGCGGCCGCGTCGGGGATGCGCCCGACCACCTCCCAGCCCGCCGGCAAGCCCTGGCTCAGCAATACGCGGTGCGGCTGCCCGTCCTCCACCTTGCCTTCCAGCACCAGGACGAACGTCGCGTTCTGCCGCAGCGTGTCCAGGTTCAGCGTCTCGCCGCTCATGGCCAGGAAGCGGCGGCGCACCTGCATCTGGCTGCGCGAGGCCGGCAGCGGCGTGGCCGGAATGCCGGTCGAGGCCACGCTGGCCCAGACCGGCTTATGCCCCAGGTTCCGCACCGACCCGTCCTGGGTCAGCGGCGCCGAGACCACCGGCGCCTCGGGGAGCGGCGTCCCGTTCAGCGCCACGCGGACCGGCGTCCCGTCACGGCCCAGCACCGCGGCGGCGGCGACGAGCCACGCCTGCTCCTGCGTGTTCAGCCGCTGCGGCACCAGGTCGGGACCGGGCAGCGCGGCGGCCAGCAGCGCGATGCGGTCCGGCGCGGCGCCATTCTCCTTCATCAGCACCAGGGTCGCGGCCCGGTCCCGCAGGGTGGTGCCGTAATCGAAGGCCCACCAGTTCCGCACCGGCGCGGATGCCGCGGCGGCGAAGGCGGTCTCGGCGCGCGGCATGTCATGCGCCAGGGCCAGCGCGGCGCCCAGCTGCGCCCGCGACAGAGGGGTCGGCAGGGTCTTCAGCTGCTCGAACAGCACCCGGGCGGCGCCGGGCTCGCCGCGGCCGGCCAGGGCCAGGACATACAGGCGATAGGCGAACTCGGCGCGTCCTTCCGGCGTGTTGTCGGGCCCTTCCATGTCGCCGGTCAGGTATTTCAGGGTGGCATCCAGGGCGGCCTGGGGGACCGCCGCGCCGGCCTTGCGGGCGCGCAGCAGGAATTCCAGGGCGTAGTTGGTCAGCCAGGGCTGCGCCTCGCCGCCGGCGCGCCACAAGGCGAAGGCGCCGTCATAGCGCTGCCGGTCGAGCACCGCCGCCACCGCGGCCTGCAGCCGGCCGGCCTGGTCGCCCGTCGCGGCCATGCCGCCCGCCATGCCCTCGGGCAGCATGGCCAGCGGCAGGCCGCGGCTGGTCACCTGTTCCAGGCAGGTCATCGGGTAGTCGGCCAGCGCCTGCGTCAGCGCCGCGACGTCATAGCGCACCGGCGCGCCGAAGCTGGCGGTCGCCGCCCAGGTGCCGGGCAGGAAGGACGCGGCGGCGACCGGCAACGACACCTCGGTGTCCGGCGCCACGTCGCGGCCGCTGACCACCGAGACGGCGGGACGCGCCGGCCGCACCGTCAGCCTCCATTCGTGGTCGACCCGGAACCCGGTGGGGCCGCTGGCGGCCAGCCGGATGACCGCGGTGCCGGCGCCGGTCGCCTTCAGCGTGGTGAACGGCAGCGCGCTGGCACCCGGGGCCAGGGTGGTGCTCAGCCGGTCTGGCCCGGTCAGCGCCACCGGGCCTTCCAGGCTGATCGCCGCGCTGGCCTCGCCCGCTGGCAGATCCAGATTGTGCAGCAGCACGGGCAGGCGCACCTCGTCGCCGGGGGCGAGGAAGCGGGGTGGCAGCGCCTCGGCGATCAGCGGGTCGCGCACCGTGACGTCGGTGGCGCCGCCACCGATCCGCGTGCCCTGCCAGCCGACCGCCATCAGCCGCACCTGGCCGTTATAGTCGCCGATATCCAGCGGGATCACCGCCGTCCCGTCCGGCCCGGCCTGGACCGGCGGCACGAACAGGGTGACGGTGCGGGTCGGGTCCTCCCGCGGCATGGTGCCGAACGCATCGCCGCCCTGGCGCAGCAGGGTCGGGGTGCCGTCGGCCGGGGCCAGCAGCCGGCCCCAGTCGTCGCGGATATCCATCCCCAGCAGGCGGCGGCCGAGGAAATGCGGCACCGGGTCGGGAGAGGCGAAGCGGGTCAGGCGCAGGATGCCCTCATCCACCGCGGCGACGCTGACCCAGGCGCCCGGCGCGGTGTGCACCGGCACGACCAGCCTGCGGCGCGGGGCGGCGCGCGCCGGCGCGTCGAACACGACCGGCAGCGTGCGTGCCGCCGGGTCGATGCCGACCCAGGCGAGGCCGATCGCGCGGTTCGGCCGCTTGTCGCCCTGGCCGCCGCGGAAGACGTGCACCGTGACATAGGCGCCCGGCCCCCAGTCGGCCGAGACCGGCACGGTGACGTCGGTGCCGCCGGCCGGGACGTTCAGGGTCTTCAGCATCTGCACCTTGTCGGTCAGCACCAGCAGCGTGGCCTGGCCGGCGAAGGGCGGATCGATGTGCACGCTGACCGACCCGCCGGCCGGCACCGTCTTGCGGTCGACCGACACGTCCACCCGGTCCGGCACATCCGGGCTGTCACCGCTGGCCCAGCCGGAGCGGAACCGATAGGAGGTGATGGCCATGCCGCCGGCCTCGGAGACCTCGATCCGGTAGCGGCCCCAGGGCAGCTTGCGCCCGACATGCACCGGCGCGCCGGCATCCAGGGACAAGGCGCGGGTCTCCAGCGGCTCGTCGCGCCACACCGTCTCATACCGGGCGGTGCCATCGCGGCTGACGAGGCGCCAGTCGGGGCGTTCGCGGACCAGGCGCAGCCGCGCCTGCATCGTCGTGGGCACACCGTCGGGCGTCAGCGCCTGGATGTCGAAGCCCGCCTCGGAACCCAGGTTCACCGCGTCATCGGGAAACGCCGGGCGGATGCCGATCAGCGGCGCGGTGCCGCGCACCGGCAGGCTGGCGGCGGCATGCGAGGCATGGCCGGACGGGTCGTTCACCGCGATGTCCAGCTCCGCCTTCAGCGGCCGCGTGGTATCCGGCACCTGGTCCAGGCCGACCACCACCGCCGTGCGGCCGTCCCCGTCCGTGTTCGGCACCGGCAGGTCGCGCTGATCCGGCGCGAAGGGCTCATCCGCCAGGCCGAAGCGCCAGCCCGCGCGGTCGGCGAAGGGCAGCGGGTCCGCCACCAGCCGCATCGTCGCCGAGGCGCTGAGCTGTGCCGCCGGGGCGCCATACAGGAAGCGGGCGGTGACCGGGATGGTGGTCTTGCGGCCGACCGGCAGCGCCTTGGGCAGGTCCGGCGTTTCCACCGCCAACCGGTCCGGCACGAAGGTATCGACGCGGAATTCGGCGGTGCCGATCGGCGGCCGGGACGGATCGGCCTGCAGCTCGATGGTCCAGGTGCCGGCGGCGGCGCCGCGCGACAGGACCACCGGCAGGTGCAGCGCGCCGTCCGGCAGGCGCGGCGGCGTGGCCTGCAGGAAGACCTGGCCGTTCGGACGGCGCACGGTGACGCGGGCGGGGATGTCCAGCGACTGGCCGGCCGCGTCGCGCAGCAGCGCCATCACCTGCACCGTCTCGCCCGGCCGGTAGATGCCGCGGTCGAGCCAGACGAAGGAGTCGATCGGGCCCGGATTCGGCTGGCCGGAGACGCCGCGATCCGACAGGTCGAAGGCGGCGACGGTCAGGTCCAGCGCGGTGAAGTCGTCCTGCGGCCCGAACGCGTGCAGCACCGACGGGGCCAGCGGTCCCTCGCCGCGCAGCAGGGCGGCGGGAAAGCGGGCGACGCCGTCATTGTCGGTGGCGGCCTCGCCCAGGACATCGTTGTTGCGGGCCAGCAGGACCAGCCGGACGCCGGCGCGCGGCGCCGCGTCGGCATAGGAGCGGACCTGCACCGTCAGCCCGTCCGACCCGCGCCAGACGGTCGGCGCCAGGTCGGTGCGGAGCACCATCTGCACCGAGGCGGCGCCGTATTCGCGGGTGCCGTCGCCGGGCGTGGCCAGCAGCGCATACAGGCCGGGGCCGCCGGACGCGAGCGATTCGGGGAACGGCACCCTGGTCCGGGCGGTGCGGTTGCGCTGCCAATCGGGGATGTCGGCCTTGCCTTCCCAGACGACGCGGCCATTGGTGTCGCCGATGTCGTCGGCGGTGTAGCGGGACACCGGCTCCCCCAGCTTCTGGTCGCGCAGGAAGGGCGGGATGTTGCGCTCCGTCAGCCGCATCAGCTTCAGGTCAACCGCGGACAGGTTGACGGTGGACAGGGTCACGGCGGGTGCCTGGCCGCGTGGCAGGATATAGAAGCGGGTGTCGAAATCGATCCGCGGCCGGCGGTCCGGCATCGCCACCGGCACGGTCAGGTCGCCGGCCAGGGCCATGTCCTGTTCCGCTGGCAGGCCGGACCGGAACACCAGCCGCGTGGTCGCGCCCCAGGGCAGGCCGGAGACGCAGATCTCCCGCCCTTCCAGCGTGGCGGCGGCGCCGGCCACCGGCGGCTCCAGCCGCACCCAGTCCTGCGGCTGGAAATCGGTGCGCCGCGTCGGCGGCACGGTGAAGGCGACGCAGGCCCGAGCGGGTTCGGCTTCAGGCTCCAGCCGGACCGCGCGCAGGCGGACGCCGGCGGCGCGCTGGGCGTCGGCCAGCAGCGCCTTGTTCTCCGGCGTGTCGGCACGCTGGATCACCGCCTCCAGCACCGGGATCGCGGCTTCGTTCATCCCCTGGCCGCGCAGGGCGCGGGCGATGAGCTGGAGCGCGGGCAGCTGCGCCGCATCCGAATCGGCGGCCTCATAGGCGCGGGTGCCGGCGGCCAGCGCCCGGCGCCAGTCGGGCGGCGTGCGCTCAACATACAATTGACCGAGGGCGACCAGCGTGTCCGCCGGGACGTCGCCCATGCCGACGCGGCGTTCCAGCGCGCCGACGGCGGCGGCGGTGTCCTTGCGGGCAAGCGCCTGGGCCGCCTGCTGGTCCGCGTCCTTGCGCTGCTGGGCCGAGGCGCCGGCGGGAAACGCCCTGGTCAGGCCCCGCAGCCAAACCTGGCTGTCGGCCCGCAGGCCGGGCGGCAGCGGCTCATCGGCCCGGGCGGCGCCCTGCCCCAGCGCGGCAAACAGAAGCAGCAGGACACAGAGCAGACGCGGGACCATGGGCGATGCCTTCGGAGCGGTGTACGTCCGGGGGGACGCCCAGGCTGCTTAGCACGTGCGCGGGACGGTTTGCCCGTCAGTTGTTTTGCCCGTCAGCTGTTCTGCCGTCAGTTTTTGCCGTCAGTTATCGTGAATCACCGTGACCTGGGGCGTGAAGAAATAGCCGCCATAGCGGATCGTCTTGATGAAAGACGGGTCCTTGGTCCGCGTCTCGATCTTGCGGCGCAGCCGGCTGATCTGCACATCCACGCTGCGGTCGAACACCGCCGCCGCGCGGCCGTGCAGCTGGTCCAGCAGCTCATCCCGCGACAGCACCTTGCGCGGGTTGTTGCAGAAGATCGCCAGGATGTTGAACTCGCCGCTGGTCAGCGAGCGCGGCTGGCCGTCCGGGTCGAACAGCTGCCGGCGGGCAAGGTCGAGCTTCCACCCCTCGAACATCATCACCCGGGCGGTGTCGGCCTGCTGGCGCTCCGCCATGGCGCTGCGGCGCATCACCGCCTTGACGCGGGCGACCAGCTCACGCGGGTTGAAGGGCTTCGGCAGATAGTCGTCGGCGCCGATCTCCAGCCCGACGATGCGGTCGGTATCGGAGCCGCGGCCGGTCACCATGATGATCGGCACCGAGGACTTGCCGCGCAGGCGGCGGCAGATGCTCAGCCCGTCCTCTCCCGGCAGGCCGACATCGAGGATCACGAGGTCGATCTTCTCCGACGACATCACGCGATCCAGGTCGCGGCCATTGGCGGCCGGCGTCACCTCGAACCCATGCTCCGTCATGCAGGAGACCATCATCCGACTGACGTCCGGATCATCCTCCACGACCGCGATACGCGAAGACGTGTCCATGTCGCACCTTTTGCCTCGATGGAAGACCCTTGCACTTCAGTTGTATCACAAACAAGGCTCGGCTGGCCCTGGACATAATTTGAAACTGAACGGACATGGCCGGTAAGATCGCGCGGGCAATCCGGCGGGAACGGGACGAGGACGAGGGGGGCATGCCGCAACGGCAGGCGGACGGCGCCGGACCGCGTCAGGGCGGCGGGGTAGCCGAAGCTTTACCGATGGGTATAATCCGGGCCGCGACGGCGGAACATGGGTTGCCCCGCATCGCCGGTCGAATGGGGGCAGCCGCAACAGCCCTGATGGGGAGCGAAGCATGAGTTTGAAGGGTGCGGGCTATATCGTGGGGGCATGGGAACACCCCACGCGCAAGGCGACGGACAAATCGGTCGCCCTGCTCCACGCCGAGTGCGCCAAGGGCGCGCTGGAAGATGCCGGGCTGACCAAGGACGACGTCGACGGATATTTCTGCGCCGGTGACGCACCGGGCTCGCTCGGCGGCCTGTCGATGGTCGACTACCTGAACCTGAAGGTCCGCCATATCGACAGCACCGATGTCGGCGGGTCGTCGTACCAGGTGGCGGTCGGCCACGCGCTGGAGTCGATCGCGGCCGGCCGCTGCAACGTGGCGCTGATCACGCTGGCCGGGCGTCCGCGCAGCGAGGGCATGGCCACCGGCACCGCGCCGCGCGCCGGCAGCCCGGTCGATCCGGTGAACCAGTTCGAGTATCCGTACGGCCCGACCGTGGTGAACCAGTACGCCATGTGCGCCGCGCGCCACATGCACGAGTACGGCACCACCAGCGAGCAGCTGGCCTGGATCAAGGTCGCCGCGTCCACCCACGCGCAGTACAACCCGAACGCGATGCTGCGGGACGTGGTCACGGTGCAGGACGTGGTGTCCTCCCCCATGGTGTCCACGCCCCTGCACCGGCTGGACTGCTGCGTGATCTCGGACGGCGGCGGCGCGCTGATCGTGACGCGGCCGGAAATCGCCAAGAGCCTGAAGCGGCCGCTGGTGAAGGTGATCGGCGTCGGCGAATCGCCGAAGCACCAGATGGGCGGGCAGGTCGACCTGACCTACACCGCGGCCCGCTGGTCCGGCCCGCCGGCGTGGGAGATGGCCGGCATCAAGCCGACCGACATCAAATACGCCTCGATCTACGACAGCTTCACCATCACCGTGCTGATGCAGCTGGAAGACCTGGGCTTCTGCGAGAAGGGCCAGGGCGGCAAGTTCGTGCAGGACGGCAACCTGATCTCCGGCACCGGCAAGCTGCCGTTCAACACCGATGGCGGCGGGCTCTGCTCCAACCACCCGGCAAACCGCGGCGGCATCACCAAGATCATCGAGGCGGTGCGGCAGCTGCGCGGTGAGGCGCATCCGCAGGTGCAGGTGAAGAACTGCGACCTGGCGATCGCGCATGGCACCGGCGGCTCGCTGGGCACCCGCCATTGCGGCAGCACTGTCATCCTGGAACGGGAGTAATCGTCCATGGCCTACGTTGCACGAAAGATCCCGTTCGTTGGGACGCCTGACACCAACCCCGAGACCAAGCCGTTCTTCGAGGGCGCGGATCAGGGCAAGCTGATGATCAAGACCTGCACGAAGTGCGGCAAGGCGCATTTCTACCCGCGCAGCCTGTGCCCGTTCTGCTTCGGCGACACCGAGTGGAAGCAGGCCTCCGGCAAGGGCAAGATCTACTCCCTGTCCACGCTGGAACGCGCCAGCCCGCCCTACACCATCGCCTATGTGACGCTGGCGGAAGGGCCGACGATGCTGACCAACATCGTCGACTGCGACTACAAGGACCTGAAGATCGGCCAGGATGTCGTGGTAACCTTCGTGAAGACCGAGGACGGTCCGTCCTTGCCGTTCTTCAAGCCGGCGTAAGCCTGCCCGCCTTCCCCGCTTGCCCCGTCAATGGCCGGCTTTCGCCGACCATGACGGTAAGGGAATGGTAGGACTGGCGTAACGTCACGTGTGTCAAGAAACGGCGCCGGTCAAACCCAGAC
>NZ_DASZUV010000013.1:0-12813 GCF_035548095.1 Rhodopila sp.
TCCCGCACCGGCGTCCATCCCGATGAGGTGAACGCCGGTGCGGGACCGGTTCAGGCCGCCGCCCCGTTCCGGTGGGAGAAGGCGGTTTCCGCGCTGGTGACGAACTCCAGCAGGCAGGTACGGCCGTCCTCCGACGCGCGCCTGGCCCGCAGGATCGCCGCCGCCACATCGTCCGGGTCCGCCACCCGCTCCGCCCAGGCTCCCAGCGATTTCGCGGTTTCGGCAAAATTGCCGCCCAGGTCGCGTGCCTTGTGGACGTCGTGCGACAGCTTCATGTGCGGGATCTCGATCGCCATCGTATTGTTGTTCAGCACGATCGTGCAGGATGGGATGCCGGCGCGCACCGCCGTCTCGATATCCAGCCCGGTCATGCCGAACGCCGCGTCACCCATGAAGTTGACGCAGAACTTGTCGGGCGCGGCCACCTTCGCACCGATCGCCAGGCCCAGGCCGGTGCCCAGCTGGTGGGACTTGCCCCAGCCCAGATAGGAGCGCGGCTTCGTCGCCACGTAGAACGGCAATAGCTGGTCGCGCGGACTGCCGGAATCATGTGTCACGATCGCCTCGGCGGGATCGATCACGCGGATGAACTCCGCCATCACGTGATACGGGGTGATCGGCGTTTCCTTCGACGTCAGCTTGGCCTGCCAGCGTTCCAGCCAGGTCGCTCGCTCCGCCGCGATCTCGGCCGCCGGCGAGGCATTCGGCATCCGCCCGCCCAGCTGGTCCCTCACCGCCGCGACCAGCGCCGCCAGGGTCAGGCGGGCGTCGCCGAGGATCGCCACCTCGGTCCGGTGCTGCTTGTGCAGGTCGCGCGTGTCGTTGGTGGCGTGGATGACCGGCACGCCCTTGGGCAGCGGCGGCGTGGTCAGCGGATGGCGGTTCAGCCCGGTGCCGACGCCCAGGATCAGGTCGGCCTTGGTGTAGAGGAAATGCCGGCCCGGGCCGGTGAACGTATTGCCGCCGGAGCCCAGCGCCAGCGCGTGGTTTTCCGGAAACGCGCTTTTGCCGTCCACGGTGGTCATCACCGGGGCCTGCAGCGCTTCCGCCAGCGCCACCAGCTCATCCGATGCCTCGGCGTACAGCACCCCCTGCCCGGCCAGGATCACCGGGCATTTCGCCGCCACCAGCAGCTTCGCCGCGTCCTCCACATCGCGCGGGTCGGGCGCGGAGCGGGTCGGGCGGATCGGCGTATAGGCCGGTGAGTCGAAACCGGTCTCGGCGTTCGCAAGGTCGCGCGGCACTTCCACCATCACCGGGCCGGGCCGGCCGTTCTTCAGCGCCGCGTAGGCGCGCCGCATCACGTCGGCGGTGGAGGCCGGCGTGCGAATCTCCTCCACCTGCTTGGTCACCGAGGCATAGGTGACGGCGGACCGGAATGTCGGGAAGATCTGCGACTGGTCCACCGCCTGCGCCAGCGGCAGGAACAGCACCGGCACCGAGTCCGAAAACGTGGTGGCGATGCCGGGAAACGCATTCTCCGACCCCGGACCGTACTGCATGGCGAACACGCCGGGCGGCCGGCCATTGGTGACCCGGGCATAGCCGTCGGCCATGTCGACGCCGACCCGTTCCTGGCGGCAGATGATCGGGCGGATGCCGGCGGCCACCGCATTCTCGATGATCGAGGTGGTGGGGAAGCAGAACAGCGTTGTCGTGCCCTCTCGCTTGAGGATCTCGACGATCGCGTCGGCTGTGCGCATGCAGGGTTCCTTCCCGGGATTGGCGTGATTGCCGGCGACCCTAGGCAGGCGGCGGCCGAACGGCAAGGCGGGCGGCAAGGCGGGCTTGCCCCCGTCGCGGACGCACGCGAAACTCCCGGCGGGACACGCCAGGAAGACAATCATGACCGACCGCGCCGTCATCGGGGACACGCCGCGCCGGCGCGAGGACGCCCGGTTCGTCACCGGCCGCGGCGCCTACCTGGACGACCTGCGCTTCGACGGGCTGGCCCACGCGGTCTTCGTCCGATCCGACCATGCCCATGCCATCCTGCGGCGGGTCGATGCGATGGCGGCGCGCGCGGCACCCGGCGTGATCGCGGTGCTGACGGCCGCCGAGGTCGCGGCCGACCGGCTGAACCCGCTGCATCCCACCGCCGACACCAACGCGCAGACCGGCGAACCTCTGCGCTTCCTGCCGCAGCCCCTGCTGGCGCGGGAGAAACTCCGCTACGTTGGCGAACCGGTGGCGCTGGTGATTGCCGAAACGAAGCACCAGGCGATGGATGCCGCCGAATCCGTGGCGGTGGACGCCGATCCGCTGCCCTGCGTTGTCCAGGCCGACAAGGCGCTGTCCCCCGGCGCCCCGCTGCTGAGCGAGGCTGTCCCCGGCAATCTATGCCTGGACTGGCGCTGCGGCCAAGCGGAAGACGTCGACGTGACCCTGCGCTCGGCCGCCCACGTCGTGACCATCGACGTGCAAAATCATCGCGTCGTCACCAATCCGATGGAGCCGCGCGGCGCCATCGGCGTGCACGATCCGGCCAGCGGCCGCACAACCCTGTTCGTCTCCAGCCAGAGCATCCATACCAACCGCGATGCCGCCGCCAGGGTGCTGGGCGTCGATCCATCGATGATCCGCTTCGTCGCGCCCGATGTCGGCGGCGGCTTCGGGGCGAAGAATTTTCCCTATGCCGAACATGCGCTGATCCTGTGGGCGGCGCGCCGCACCGGACGGGCGGTGAAATGGATCGCCACGCGTACCGAAACGTTTCTGGGCGATCACCAGGCGCGCGACCACCAGGCCAGGGCAACCCTGGCGCTGAACGGCGAGGGCAAATTCCTGGCCCTGCATGTCGACAGCATCGCCAATCTGGGCGCCTATCTGGTGGGCAGCGCCGGCGGCGTGCAGACCAATCAGTATGTGCATCTGCAAGGCACCGTCTACGATGTTCCCGCCGTCTCGCTGCGGGTGCGGGCAGTGATGACCAACACCACGCCGATCGGCGTCACCCGCGGTCCGGGCTTCGGCGAGGCGGCCAACATCATGGAGCGGCTGATCGATGCCGCCGCCGCGCATTGCGGTTTCGACCGCATCGCGCTGCGCCGCCGCAACTTTGTCGCCGCCACCCCGATGACCAACGCACTGAACTTCGTCGTGGACAGCGGCGACTTTCGCCGCCACTTCGACGCCGCCGTCGACGCCGCCGACCTGGCCGGCTTTCCCGCCCGCCGGACGCGGGCCGAACGCGATGGCCGCAGGCGCGGCATCGGCATCGTCTGCCACATCAAGGGCACCGGCGGGCTGCCGACCGAGAACGTCGATATTCGTTTCGAGCCCGACGGAACCGTCTCCCTGATCATGGGCACCCAGACCATCGGCCAGGGGCACGAGACCACCATGCCGCAGATCGTGGCGGACCGGCTGGGCATTCCGAACGCGCTGATCACGCTGAAGCAGGGCGACACCGACCTGATCCCGATGGGCGGCGGCCATGGCAGCTCCCGCGCCACCTATATGGGCGGCACGGCCATCCATCGCGCGGCGGAAATCATCGTCGCCAAGGGCAAGCCGGTCGCGGCCCGAGCGCTGGAAGCCGCCGAGGCCGATATCGTGTTCCAGGACGGGCAATTCCGGGTCGCTGGTACCGACCGGACCATCGCCCTGCTGGACGTCGCCGATCTGGCACGTCAACAGAACGACCCGTTGGACACCTATCACCGCTGGACACGCGAAGCGATGACCTTCCCGAACGGCACCCATGTCGCGGAGGTGGAAGTCGATCCCGACACCGGGCGCACCACGCTGGAACGGCTGACCGCGGTCGATGATTACGGCGTGCTGGTCAATCCGATGGTGGCCTCGGGCCAGGCGCATGGTGCCATCGCCCAGGGCGCCGGCCAGGCGCTGCTGGAACATGCCCGGTACGATCCGGACAGCGGCCAGCCGGTCGCCAGCTTCATGGACTACGCGATGCCGCGCGCCGGCGACCTGCCCAGCTTCGATCTGCGTTTCTCCCCCACGCCCTGCACCACCAATCCGCTCGGGGTAAAAGGCTGCGGCGAGGCCGGGGCGATCGCGCTGTTCCCCGCCATCGGCAACGCCATCGCCGATGCGGTCGGTGTCACCGGCCTGAGCGGGGCCGCCTCGCCGTATCGCGTGTGGCGGGCGCTGCAACGGCGCGGCTGAGGCGCGCGCGCTGCCACAGCACCAGCGCCACCAGCACCGCCGGGATCGCGGCCGCCACCAGGAAGGACAGCTGCAGCGCCGGAACCAGACCCTGGTTTGCCTGGCGCAGCTGAAACACCAGCATCAGCACCGTCGCGCCCGTCACCGTGCCGATGCTGCGCGTCGCCATGCCCAGCGCGCCCGCGACACCGCGATCCCGTTGCGGGATCGTCGCGGTCAGGATGTCGAAATACGCCACCTGAAACAGCCCCATGCCGAAGCCGGCGACGAACATCGCGGCCGACAGCAGGAGCTCATGCGGCACCTCGCCGGCCAGCGAGATGCCGGCCAGCCCGACCGCCGTGAGCGCCATGCCGGCAATCGCCACCGTCCAGGACGACCAGCGCGCCACCACCCGCCCGGCCAGGGGCGCGGCGACCATGATCCCCAGCGGCGAGGTCGCCAGCACCAGCCCCGCCACCGGCGCGGACAAACGGGAAACGTTGCTTAGGTAGAACGGTGACAGCAGCATGATGGAGAACAGCGCCAGGTTGGCCAGCGCAAAAGCCAGGTTCACCATGGTGAAGGTGCCGTCGCGGAACAGGCCCAGATTGATGATCGGACGCTGTGCCCGTGCCTGCCGCCGCAGGAACAGCCGGAACGCCACGATGCAGCCGATGGCGCACACGCCGAACCACAACGGCTCCCGCAGCCGGTTCAGCGCCAGCAGGAACAGGCTCAGCCCCAAGGCCAGCAACAGGCCGCCGGCCGCGTCGAACGTCTCCTGCCGGTCGGCCCGCGGCGATTTCGGCAGGGTCCAGGCCAGCAGGAACGCCGCCCCGGCCAGCGGCGCGCGGAACAGGAAGACCGCCGACCAGCCAAACCGTTCCACCACAAGACCGAAGATCGAGGGACCAAGCGCGGCTCCAAGCCCGAACATCATCATGTAATGGCCCAGCACGCGGGCGCGCTGTTCTTCCGGGAACAGCGAGGTCGCCAGCGCCGGTCCCACCGCCAGGATCAATCCGGCCCCGATCCCCTGTGCCACCCGCCCCCCCAGCAGCCAGCCGTAGCTCGGCGCCGCCGTGCAGGCGATGAAGGCCACGGTGCTGATGCCGGTGCCCAGCAGGAAGATGCGGCGATAGCCCAGGATGTCGCCGATCCGCCCGAAACTCAGCAACAGGCTGGTCTGGGTCAGCACGTAGCTGATCACCACCCATTGGATCATCGGGATCGGCAGCTCGAAGCGCCGGACGATATAGGGAAAGTCGATATTGACCGACGAATCGAGCGGCACGACCAGCGTACCCAGCCCGACGATCAGCAGGGACGCCAGCGCGCGCGGCGTCACGCCGGACGCCTTTGAGGATGCCTCTGGGGATGCCTCTGGGCCGGACGTCCTGGAGGATGATTCACGGAAGACACTCTTGCTCGCAGGCCCCGCATCGGCGCTCTTTCATCCAGAAGACCACGGTCGGTCGGGGCATTCTCGGCGAAGACGCGGGAGGCGGCCCCATGCCGCCATGATACTGCCGGCCATGATGGCGCCCGCCACGATGGTGCGCGCCTTGGCAAGCCTCACCGCGGAAGGGGCCGCCGGCGGTCAATGTCCAGGGCGCCCGACCTCAGGTCAGGTGCCGGCGGAAGAAATCCAGCGTCGGCTGAATGGATTCCGCCGCGCGATCGGCCTGCGCGACCTCGGCCATCTCGATCGTCCCGCCCGCCTTCCGGTAATTGCGGATGAACCGTTCCGGCTCGTTCACATCCTGGTTGCCCACCGGATCCCGGTAATCGTGCGGTCCATCGACCGGGCGCCCCTGAATCCACAGTGCCGGCGGCAGCGCAACCTTTTCGCCGCGTTCCAGGATCAGCATCGGGTTGCCTTCCTCCATCGCCGCCTCGGTCTTCCAGTACAGATCGTGACGGTCGGGGATGTCCCCGACCCAGGCGGGCGGACTGCCGGATGCCTGCAGCGCCTTGGCATTGCGGTAGCGTGACAGCGGGTTGATCACCGGCCATTGCATCACCACGCAGGCGACCGAGGCATCCACCTTGTTCCCGTCCGGGCCATCCGGCGACGGTATGGCAGCGTAACGAGGATCGGCGGGACGCATGGCGGCCAGCATGGCCAGGTGCCCGCCGCTGCTCTGGCCGGAGATGCCGACCTTGTCGGCGCGCAGATTGAGCTTGGCGGCATGCGCCTTCAGCCACCGGATCGCATAGTTGATGTCGATGGAGGACGCCGGATATCCGGCACCGGCATGGCGGAAATTCAGCGCGGCGACGGCGATACCGGCCTTGGCCAGCGCAAGGTCCCGCGCCTCATTGTCCGTCAGGTCGCCGTTGCACCAGGCGCCGCCATGCACGGCGGCGATCACCGGAAACGGCCCGGTGCCGACCGGCATGAACAGGCGAAGCCGCTGCGGTCCATCCGGATGCTCGATGTAGTTGAAATCGGCGACGGTGTAGTCGAAGGACTGACTGCTCATCCGAACGCTCCTCTTCGTGCTTTGGCGCCGAGTGTAGGCCCGAGCCGAGCCGCCGGGCAACAGAGCCCAAAGGACACAGGGCGCCAAAGGACACAGGGCGCCAAAGGACAGAGCGCCAAAGGACCCGGGGCGTCATACGGATAACCGGCCGCGCCATCCATGGCCGGCCCGCGGCGTTGTCTTGCCAGCGCCCGGCAGGGCCGGGATGCTGTACCCGATGGAGATCGCCCTGCCCTCTCCGCCCATCCCTCGCGCTCGGCTGGGCGCCGTGCTGGGCATCAACCAGACCCTGTCATGGGGCATGAGCTTCTACCTGCCCGCCATCCTGGCCGGCCGCGCGTCCGAGGGGCTGCATGCCAGCTCCTCCGCCATCCTCGGCGCATTCTCCTGGGCGCTGCTGATCAGCGGGGCCTGCGCGCCCCGTGTCGGCCACTGGATCGATCGCCATGGCGGGCGCGGGGCCCTGCTGACCAGCATCGTCGTCATCGCCGCCGGGCAGATGATCCTGGCCGCCGCGCCAGATGTCATCGTCTGGTTTCTGGGCTGGACGGTGATCGGCGTCGGCATGTCGATGGGATTGTATGATGCCGCGTTCGCGACGGTCGGCGGATTGCTGAAGCAGGAAGCCGCGCCGACCATCACCGGCATCACCCTGGTCGCCGGCTTCGCCAGCTCCGTCTTCTGGACCCTGGGCTCCGCACTGATCGGGCCGTTGGGCTGGCGCGGCCTGCTGCTGGCCTATGCCGGCATCATGCTGCTGGTGAACCTGCCGATGGTCTGGCTTCTGGTGCCGCCCGCCCCGCCGCGGCCGCGGTCCGCCGCCATCGCCACGCCCGCGGACGGGTCCGGGCACCGGCCGGAACGCCTGGCGGTGGCCTGCCTGGGCGGGTTCTTCGCCCTGCGCTGGTTCATCACCTCGGCCATCGCCGTGCATGTGCTGGAGCTGATAGGCGGCATCGGCCTGACCGCCGCCGAGGCGGTTTCGGTCGCGGCGCTGATCGGCCCCGGCCAGGTCGCCGGGCGCATCCTGGAATGGACGATCGGCCCCCGGATCGATCTGCTGGTGAAGGCCAGGGTCGCGGCGATGCTGTTCCCGCTGGGCGCGGCGCTGCTGCTGACCGCCGGCTGGATCGGCCCGCTGGCCGCCGCCATCCTGTTCGTTCTGCTCTATGGCATGAGCAACGGGATCATGACGATCAACCGCGGCACCCTGCCGCTGGCGCTGTTCGGCGCCGAGGGCTACGCGCTGATGCTGGGATGGCTTGCGGTGCCGGTGCAACTCGGCCAGGCCTTGGCGCCAGCGGTGACGGCGCCGGTGGTCGCCACGCTGACACCGCTGCATGTGCTGCTGCTGGCCGGCGCGACCGGCGCGGTGGCGGCCCTGCTGCTGTTCACGCTGCGGCTGCCGCGCTGATCCAAGGGGGCGCGTCGGCCGGCCTTTGCCCGGGCCGGCTGCAGGGGCTGATCATTGCCGCGACGCCAGCACCGCGTCGATCCCCGGCAGGTCGCGATGGTGCAGCAGCAGCACGCCGTTGGTGGCGGCCAGTTGTTCCGCCGCCGGCGTGAACCGGTTGTTGGAAACGACGATGGCGAAATCGGCATCCTCATGCGCCCGCGCCGCCGCCGCCTCCTGCACCGACTTGTTGCCGACAGGCCGCGTGTAGAGCTTGCACTGCAGGACGATGCGCACCCGGTCCTTTTCGGCGATGACGTCGACGCCCTGGTCGCGGCTCTGCAGGGTCGTCCGCGCGGTCCAGCCGGCGAGGCGGAGCTGGTCGGCGCAGAAGGCTTCGTAGGCGGAGGGGGTCATGGCGTCGGAAAATCCGTGCGGCGCCGGGCGCGCTTCGAGCGCGGCTTCCACCCGGTCGGCGATCAGCGCCGCGATTCGGTCATGATGACGCGTCAGCGCCTTGCGTTCCGCGCGGGTGATCGACGGTTCGACATGCTGGCGGATGAAATAGTCGATCTCCTTTTCCCATCGGCCGAATTGCGGCTTGCCGTATGGGTCCGGCGTCACGAGCTGGGCGCGACGGCGCAGCAGCGGCGTCAGGTGCTGTTGCGTCAGCGCGATGACCTGGCGGCGCAGCGTGTAGCGTGCCGCCGCGCGACCGGTCAGGCGCAGGGCGGGGATGGCGGCGAGCAGCAGCAGCCCGGCCACGACCCAGGATGCCGGGCCATGCGGCTGCCGCAGCACAATGGCGGCGGCGCCGGCAAGCAGGCCCAGGAGAACGACCAGTGAGACCATCCGACCGCGTGGTAACCCCGTGCAATGACATCATCCGCTATCCGGCCCGGCGCATCACGCCAGGGTCGGCGAAGGCTACCGCCACACCCGGCTTCCGGCGACGGCCGCGCCACCCCGGGACCGCTAGCATGGATGGCCGGCCTTCGCCGATCGCTCGTGCGGACAGTCGGCCTTCGCCGATCGCTAGCATGGATAGTCGGCCTTCGCCGATTGCTGGCATGGACAGTCGGCCTTCGCCGACCATGGCAGGAAAAGCGCCAGATCGAGGGCCCCTGATCTTATACCGCCAGCGCCGCGCGGGTGGGGAGAACACCGGCGGCAGGGCTGCCACTACAGCCGGCCGTGCAGTCCGGCCCAGGTGACCGCCAGCCGGTCGCCGAGGCGACGTGGCCCCGGCGGCTTCGGCCAGCGGCGCAGATCGCGGCGGCCCAGCACCGCCGGCAGCACGGCGGCCACGGCAGCCCGCGGGACGGCCGGCGCGGCGCGCAGGAAGGAAAGGCCGATCTCGGCCACCTCGCGCAGAGCCCGCTGGGCCGCGACGCCATCGGGCTCCTCGATGAATCCCTCCGGCACAAGGCCGTGCCGCGCCAGCAGCGCCGCCGGCAACAGGCAACGCCGCCGAGCGGCCAGGGCACCGCTGGCGCGCAGCAGGCCGGCCACGCCATAGGCCGCTCCGTAAGGGCGTGCCACTTCCGGGTTCGGAGCACCCAGCGCTGCGGCGGCGGCCACGGCCAGCCCGCCCGGCCCGGCCAGCACCCAGTCGCGCCATTCGGCGTCGCCAAAGAAGTCGCCATAGGCCTCCAGGTCCCGCGCCTCGATCAGCGGCAGCAGATATGCGGGGTCCAGGCTGCCCGCCTGGATCATGCGGCGCAGCGGCGTGGCGATCTCGTGGTGGCGCGGCGCGCCTTCCACCACCTCCCGCCACCAGTGCAGGCGCATCAGCGCCAGGGTCGGGTCGCTGGCGACTTCCCGCGCGCGCGCCAGCTCATGATTGAAGGCGTACAGGACCATCAGCGTGTCGCGGCGCGGCGCGGGGGCGAACAGCGCGGTCAGGAAGCGGTCCGGATCGTGGCGCCGCACGGTTGCGGCAATGTCATCTGTGGCAGCGGTCATGCTGGGCATGGGAGGTGCCCCGGCCCGGCGGCGCCGGCAAGGGCAGACCGCACGTCGGCGGGCAGGGTTGACGGGTCCGCGGGCCGGCCATAGCTAACGATCAGGCCGCTTTCGGGCCTTATCCGAACAACCCATCGGAGGACAGCATGGCTTTCCAACTGCCGACCCTGCCCTATTCCACGTCGGCGCTCGCCAGCCGCAAGATGTGCCAGGAGACGCTGGAGCTGCACCACGGCAAGCACCACAACGCCTATGTCGTGGCCCTGAACGGCTTCGTCGAGAAGGATCCGTCGCTGCAAGGCAAGTCGCTGGACGAAATCGTCAAGTCGACCGCCGGCGCAGGCGGTCCGGTATTCAACAATGCCGGCCAGCATTGGAACCATATCATCTTCTGGGAGAACATGAGCCCGACGGGCGGCAAGATTCCCGGCAAGCTGGAAAAGAAGATCAACGAGGATTTCGGCAGCGTCCAGAAGTTCAAGGACGAGTTCAAGGCCGCTGGCGTCAGCCAGTTCGGCTCCGGCTGGGCCTGGCTGGTGCTGGCGCCGGACGGCAAGCTGAAGGTGACGAAGACGCCGAACGGGTCCAACCCGCTGGCCACCGGCGAGGGGAAGGTGCTGCTGGGCTGCGACGTGTGGGAGCACAGCTACTACCTGGATTTCCGCAATGTCCGGCCGGACTATCTGCAGAACTGGCTGGATAACCTGGCCAACTACGAATACGCCGAATCGAAGCTCTGATCGGCGGCATTGGAAAAACCGGGTCCCGCGGGGCCCGGTTTTTTGCTGTCTGCGCGATGGCGTGCGGCCAAACGAAAACGGGCGGGGAATGTCCCCGCCCGCCCTTCGTGGTGCGTGTTCATATTCGTCCCGCGACCACCAGGATGATCACGATCAGCAGGATCAATCCCAACCCGCCGCTGGGGTAATACCCCCAGCCGCCGCTGTACGGCCATGTCGGCAGCGCCCCGAGCAGAAGCAGGATCAGGATGATCAGCAGGATTGTCGACATGGTCGGCGATCCTTCACTTCTTCACGGCGTCACGAATGGCGTCCTTGGCGCCGCCGACGGCATTCTGCACCTTGCCCGCCGCCTGCTCTGCCTTGCCCTCGGCCTCGGTCTTCGCGTCCCCGGTCACCTTGCCGGCCATTTCCTTTATCTTGCCCTTGCCCTGATGCATCACGCCTTCGACACGATCCTTATCCATGGTCGGTTCTCCTTCAAAACGGGTTCAGTCTCGCGCGTCAGTCGCGCGGTTGTGACCTCACACTTCCGACAGCAGCGGCCGTCGCAGGGATGCCGCGCCGCGGCCATGGCAACGAGCCGGCATCGACCGGCGAGTGAGAACATGGCTATCCTTTCCGCGGCTGCTCACGGAGAGGAACATCGTGGCCAGTGCTGGCGAAACAAGTCGTATGGGCGCCGTATCAATTAAACTTGACGTCACGGCGGCGTGAGAAACGTCCCCGCCCGTCAGATTTCCCTCTTGGCGAGTTTCCCTCTTGGCGAGCGACCCTCTTGGCAGGACGCGGCCGTCCGGTATGAGTTGTCCCGGAACACATCCAATGGGGGAAACGATGGCCGGTCTGTATTACGAGGAATTTTTCATCGGGCAGGAATTCGAGCATCCCTGGACCCGCACGGTGACGGAAATGGACAATGTGCTGTTCACGAACCTGACGATGAATGTGCAGCCGCTGCACCTGGACGCCGAGTTCGCCTCGAAGACCGAATTCGGCAAGCCGCTGGTGAACTCGATCTTTACGCTGGGCTGGATGGTCGGCGTGTCGGTCAATGACACCACGCTGGGCACCACGGTGGGGAATCTGGGGTTCACCGAGGTCCGCTTCCCCAAGCCCGTCTTCCATGGCGACACGCTGCGCGCCCGGTCCAAGGTACTGGCGATGCGCGAAAGCAAGTCGCGGCCGGAGGTCGGCATCCTGGAGTTCGAGCACACGTGCTGGAACCAGCGCGGCGAGATGGTGGCGATCTGCAAGCGCCAGGCGATGATGCGCAAGCAGCCGAAATCCGGCTGACACACGCGATGAGCCGCCCGCCCTCCAAGGACAAGCCACAACGGACGTCCGCCAGCCAGCCCGCCAAGGCGGATCGGATGGCGCGGGAGGCGGCGGCCTTGCGTGCCAACCTGCTGAAGCGAAAGGATCAGGCGCGCAAGCGGGCCGCCGCGCCTACGAAGCCGGAGGGGGAGCGGTAATGCTCCCCCTTTTGCGGGATTACAGCGGGTCCCAACCGAACAACTGCTCCGACGTATCCAGCGGCATGAACGCCGCCTTCATTGCCGGGATGCACTGCTCGGCGATCGTCTCCGGCGTCCAGCCATCGGCGCGGTGCACGATGCGGATCGGGCGCGGCGAACTGAACAGGTAGATCTCGTTCATTCGCGTGCCGAACACCTGGCCGGTGACGTCCCTGGCCGCGTCGGAGGACAGATACACCGCCAGCGGCGCGTTCTTGTCCGGCGTCATCTTCTGCGCCTTCTCGACCGCCGCCTTCTGCTCCGGCGTCGTGGTGGGGATCGAGCTGGTCATGCGGCTCCAGGCCCAGGGCGACAGGCAGTTGGAACGGACATTGTACCGTTTCATATCCAATGCAATCGACTTCGACAGCGCGGTGATGCCCAGCTTCGCGGCAGCGTAGTTGGCCTGGCCGAGATTGCCGACAAGCCCGGAGGTCGAGGTGATATGCACGAACGACCCGCTCTCCTGCTTGCGGTAGTGCTCCGCCGCGGCGCGGGAGACGAAGAAGCTGCCGTTCAGATGGACGGAGATCACCGACAGCCAGTCATCCTCGGTCATCTTGTGGAAGATGACGTCGCGCAGGATGCCGGCATTGTTC
>NZ_DASZUV010000014.1:0-254922 GCF_035548095.1 Rhodopila sp.
TGCATGGGCGGGTGGTGGATGTCAGCCGGGATCGGGTCAATGATCAACTGCCGAGCGTCTCGCCGGGTAAAGGAAAGCAGGGTGAGGACGTGATTGATGATGAGCGGTCACCGCAGGATCGAGGATACGTCGCGCATGTCATGCTTGATCATTCGACGTTGACGATCGATGGCCGTGTCGAACCGCTTTCTCCAGGCATGGCGGTGACGGCGGAGATCAAAACAGGACGGAGGAGCGTGATGTCGTATCTGTTGTCGCCGCTGCGGCGTTATGTGCATGATGGAGGGAAAGAGAGATGAAATCATTTATCCAAACTTGAAGTCGTGTGCCGGTTGTTGCGCGTGGCCCTGGGTAATACCGGCCATTGGAGGACAAACCACAAAGTGAGAACACGCAGATGGAATCATACATTGTGGCGGGGTGTTTGCTTTTACGTGGATGTGTAACGCTGGTGCAAGGTCATCCAGCAGCAGACCAATCTTATCTGGAGGTGGATATGACTGCGGGTCAAAAGAGTTTCAGCTATCGGTATTTCGAGTCTCTTCCGAATGACAGAAGGGTACCGGAAGCTCAGGCTGAAGCGGAGCGTCTATTTCCGCCTGGTTCCAATGTGGATGAATTCGAGACGTTTTTCAAATCATCTGGCGCGAAATGCAATCGGGGTGCTGACTGGTTTGGACCGTTTGTCGCATGTCTTTATAAGTTTTCTGGCATATTTATTACCACCCAATGGGCTGTCGTTGCGCGCCCAGACCCGCAAAGCGGTAAAATCACGACGGTGACAGTCTCCAGAGGCCTTACCGGTCTTTGAAAATATATATGCGCGATCTGTCGCGGCTAGGGGATTTGTGATACGTTTCGGACTGGCTTGGTCTTCAAGGGGCACATTCTACATTGAGGAACGATTGATAGCATTCTGCGGCGGGCTGAGCATGTCAAGTCAGTCGGGATTGGTCAGCGATCAACAGCCGAGCACCCGCTGGGTAAAGGAAAGCGGGACGAAGGTGCGGTTGATGATGAGCGGCCATCGGAGGGTCGCGGATACGTCGCCCATGTCACGCTTGATCATTCAACGTTGACGATCGATGGTCGTGTCGAACCGCTCTCGCCAGGCATGGCGGTGACAGCAGAGATCAAAACGGGACGACGGAGTGTGATGTCGTATTTGCTGTCGCCGCTACAGCGCTACGCGCATGAAGGGTGGAGAGAGAGATGACGGACAAACGGCGGGAAGAGAGACTAGTAACAAATGAAATATAAAGCGATCATAATCCTCTTATCGTCGTCCCTGGCCATCGTGTTAGTGCCATTGATTTGGTATGTCACGGTGCTGTCAACGTATCTGTTTCTCGTATTCTGGATTTACATCCTTTTCATAACTTTATACGGCGGTTTCTCATTCCTCCGAGGACAATGGAAATTGGGCGGGATTTGCTGCCTTCCTCTCTTATTGGCTCTCGCTTTTCGGTTCGGTGGTAACCAGTTCTTCTTCGTACAAGACATCGGGTTTCAAACCATGGCTTTTCTTTCGGGCGATTTTTCCAAGCGATGCAGCCCTATTATTTTCCTTACCGACGACAATGTCCAGTCTATTGGAATATGTAAGCGTATGGACAGATATTTCTTTAAGTATTATGACTACATAATGCTTGATACATCCGGCCAGATTGCGTGGCCCGTCGCGCGCAGAACACGGCAGTGGAAGGTCGCAGCCGAGTCGCTTCCAAACGGGAAAGTACTTGCAGCCATCAAACTCGATGTTCGACGATTAACTGGACCGTTCTATGTGATACATTTCAATTGGCAGGATGAGGACCGAACCGACTATTAATCTCTCACGATTACTGGCAACGCGATACGCGTGCCGATCTTAGGCTGCGGCCGTTGGAGGACAGGCCCTATGCCGTCTCGAACAAACGAAAAATGCGGCTTCAATCCCTATGTAGGGATCCACTACGAACTACGAACGAACAATGAAGGGACAACGCAATGTCTGACCCAATATTCTATGTTAAGGCGCTGGCCGATACGGACGGTACTACAACAGGTTATGTTGCGGCCACGTACTTGAAGAACAACGGTACCTACGTGGTTGACCCGATACCAGGAGGATCGCAGCAATATGCCACCTACAGTGACAGCTCGGGGGATAATCAGCAGACGGGATCTGTCAGCAACCCCAACAACTATATTGTTGTACCCGCAACGTTACAGACCCAAATAGGGAGTTTTGCTAGTCAGATCCAGTCCACTATCAGCCAGTCCTATCTGGCTGACCCGACTGGCGCCACGGGTTTTAGTACGGCTCTGGGGATGATGACCGGCGCGTTTATGCTTGGCGGATCACAGGACTTGCAACGGAGCACTCTTTATGGGGTTCCTGCGGCCTCTCACGTTCCAGCATTCATTGATGGTGCGTCCTACTATCTTGGCTACACCACCGCGGGAGGTGGACTGCCACTTGATGCCGCCCAACTCGGGGGCGGCATACATAATCAGATTGTGTCGCTTCTGGACCAACTCTCGGGATTATCCTCACTTGATACACAAGGAGATTATGGTCTTTCCAAGCAGGACGAAGCTAATATAAATCTAGGCTTTGCCAATGCAAACTTGCAATCACAACAAACATCATCGATCGTCAATACAACGTCAATCGACTCATCTGGCGATTTGACTGAAGTAGCAATAATATCCAGTCAGACGTTAGGAGCATCTGGACCAACCACCCAGTTCTTCAGTCAAGCTGGCACCTCTAACGTCCTTGGAACCGACGTCCAGATCGACCTCAAACCGGGCACCAGCCCAACTACAACTATAACCACGACAGACGCCTCTGGGACGAGCCAAACACTCGACTTCTCCAGCTTAGCGAACGTCGCGAACGCATTCAATCCGGCCAATAGCGCCGCTATCAGCGGAGGCGGTCTGAACATCGCCGTCGGGGGTGATCAGGCGCATCTCAACGCGACGGGCAATGGACAGGACATCTTTTTCCTGATCGGTAACGGTGGTTCGGGGAGTATTGCCTCGGGTGGGTTGATCATAACCCTGGGTAATAGCAACACGATGGATTTTGGAGGATCCGCCTGGACTGCCGACAACGACTGCTGGCTCTCCGACATCATCGGTTCTGGCGGGACAGTCGCCAATTCCGATAGCAGCAGCGCCACGGTCAGCGGCAATTCGAACGACATCGCCGCTGGCAACAGCGGCACGATCGATGCCACAGGACGGAGGAGTGTGATGTCGTATCTGTTGTCGCCGCTTCAGCGTTACGTGCATGATGGGGAGAGAGAGAGATGAATCTCACTCAACTTGGCATCGCCATGGTCATACAAGGACTTCTTCTAACAAGTGCGAACGCTCAATCGACGCAGAATAGGAGCGATTCCCTAAAGCTGCAAACTAGTAATCCATCAGCAACTCCATTATCGGCGAACAATACGCCATCCGCCAGCTCGGCCGAAGTACGAACAATGCGGATAGGTAATCTCGAATTCCACGTACCAGTTTCCTATTTGGATACCTGGGATGGGTTCCAGTCAAAGATGGGATACATCCGCATCAAAGCGCTACTGCCGTGCTTGGAGCCAAAGACACCTGAGAACGCCGCCGAGTTCGAGAAACATCACCTCGGAGATACGATCGTCATTAGCATCGACCGGATCGGCCCGAGCGAATTGACTGGGGATGCCCATTTGGCGATGCGCTTGGCGCAAGCGGAGTCGTACCATCGATATGTGGATGACGGGGTAACCGCAGTCAGGCATCATCATGCCTCGCCCGGTTTTGTTGTTTTCGACGATCCAGCCCTTTTCGTTGGAGAAATATTCCTACTGGAAGGTTCAAAACCAGCGTTTTTTTTCGAATGTAGCCGGAGTGATGCCCCCAATTTCTTTCCGTTTCCAAGTTGCGCTGTGCGTGAACTAGTGCATTCGAAGCTTCTTGTACAATACTGGTACAGCCGGACGTGGATCGACAACGATCTGAAAACAGGTTTGACGATCGATTCGAACGTGCGAAAGCTGATCGATAGGTTTACCAGCCCAGAATTCCTGCAAAACCCGCCAACCCGAGGAGTTTGTCAATGAGTACGACGGGTGTTTACTATACATCAACGCAAATCACCCAGATGCAAGCAGCGATAGGTCAAGCCAACGCGGCTGCGGCCGCTGGGAACAGTCAAGGCGTCATCAGCGCGCTTAACACCTATTACTCTGTTCAACAGTATAATCCCGGTACGGGTGCCCTAATGCGCGGCTACGCGGGGTTGGCGTTGCAAGTGCTTAACAACACGGGCAGTGGTGTGATCGCGAATCAGCAAGTTAAGAGTGCGGTCGGAGCGGCCACCTGGAACTCCACCGTATCGAACGGGACCTCCTATCAGACCAATCTTGCGCTGCAGCTTGCGACGGCAGATTTCAACGGGATCAGTACGTCCGGAGGACAAGTTCCGACGTTATCGCAAGTAGCTACCGATCACTACAACGTATTTGGGAATCTCGACATCCCAATCACAGCGTGGGGTGGCACTCCCTTCACTGTACTTGGTGAGGACTTCACTCTTGGCGCAGCGACATCTGCCGAGGTATCGTCTACTACCGCGCCGCAATTCTCAAACCTGTCAGCCGCGAATTTTAGCACATCGCTTATGAACCTCTTGGGGGCTGGAGAAAGCTCGGTTGGAAGTGTAGGCGTTGTGAACGGTATGGCGGGCGCCGCAACCATCATGGGGCTGGATCTAGAGGCTGTCGGACACTATGGCGCTGCCTACTCGCCCATGTTTTTTACGATAAGCGAAAACAATGACGGCTCTTATCAGGTCGCCGACGCCTCGAATGGTCTTTATCAAAACATAGCTACCAATGACAATTTGAACTACTCGGTGACCACGGGTTTGTCATCGACGTCGCCAACGCAGACAGTTATTACCGTTACGGACGCCTCCTCCAACACCGAGACCATCCAGTTGGCGGGGACAGCGGTGGTGCAGTCTGAGTACGGCGCTTTCCTGTCAGGCGGCACCGCAACGACCGCCATCGAGATCGGCTTTGGCGCTTCCACCCTCCAAGCTGGCTCAGGCAATGACCTTCTGATCGAGCTGGGCAACGGCGGCACCGTCGACGGGAGCGCCGGCAAGTACACGATGTTGATCGATGGCACTGCCGATGTTGTGAACGGCGACATCGGCAGTTGCACAGTGATTTCCATCGGCCAACTTAACGCGCTCAATGTCGGACCCGGGGGCACCGTCGAAGTGTCCGGCCTGGATTCCTCGGCCACCTTGAACGGCAGCACCGTCGCGGCAACCGTGGCGTCGACCGGCACGCTGACGGTCGATGGCAGCGACAACAACATCACCGCTGGCGGCACTGCCGCAATTGATGCCATCGGCAACAGCGACATTATCAACGGTGGCGTTGACGATATCATCACCAACGCTGGAAACAACGATACCGATACGTTGAGTGTGGGTGGATTCATTGAGGACACGACGTCAAACAGTAATCTAACTGTCAATGGTGGCGATGAGTCGATCACCGCCGCTGCTGGCGATAGCATCACCATCTCTGGAATCGGTGACACAACTGACTTCCTGAACGGCGGAAAACTCGTCGAGACTGGTTCCGGGACGTCGACGATCCTGCAGGGCAACAGCATTACCGGGAATGAGAATGGGGCATCGGAGACGATCACCGCGACCGGAACATTGGACACGATCAATATCGGGACGGGCGACACAGCCATTCTGCAGGGGACGCAAGACACCGTCGGCTCCAGCGCCGGCGGCACCATCGACATGGGCAGTGGGTTCAACGTGGCGTATGCCACTGGCGGCACCATCATTGCCACCAGCACCTCAACGAATGCCGATATCTTTGGCAATGGTGCCAGTGCCTATGGAGAATCCGGCGACAAGATCACCTTCAATGGTACGGCTGAGCTCCTCTACGGAAGCGGACTGACGATGACCGGCGCGGCGAACGCGACGGTCACCCAGACCGGCACCGGGGACATCGACAATTTCGGGACTGGCGGCGCCTTGACCGAATTGACGGTCAACGCGACCGAAACCGTGACCGGCACGAGCCTGATCCTGACCGGCGCTGCCGGCGACACCCTGAACCTCAATACCGCGTACGCAACAGATACGGTTGACGGAACAAGCCTGACCATCCATGCGGCGGCCGGAGACGCGCTCACCCTGGGAACCGCCAACGCGACCGATATCGTGTCGGGCAATACGGTGACGGTCACGACCGCCGCCGGAGACGCGCTGACCGACAGCGGTGTCGGGGACATCATCAACGAGGCGTCCAGGACATCCGCCGCCGTATCCGGTGGCAACGACACGATCGACATGAACGGGGCGGCGGATACCGCCACCCTCTTCGGCGGCGGCTACACGGTCAACGGCGATGGGAGTGGCGACACCGTCAACCTCAGCACGAGCGCCATCGCGACCGTGAATGGCTCCGGCGGCGCGATCGGCTTCCTCGTCAGCGGGGATTCCGTTACTGCCAGCAACGAAACGATCAACACCATCGCCGGTGATCAGAACGAGAATCTGACAGGCACCGGCGACACTTTGAATGAGGCCGCCAATACCTCCGTCAATGTCTCCGGTGGTTCAGACACGATCAACATGGATGGGACCGCGGACTATGCCGGGCTCTTCGGCGGCGGCTACACGGTCAATGGCGATGACGGCGGCGATACCGTCAATCTCAGCACCGGGGCGAGCGCCACGGTCTATGGTTCGAATGGATCGATCGGCTTCCTCGTGAGTCTGGATTCCGTCATCGCCAGCAACGAGACGATCAACACCCTGGCAAATGTCCAGAACGACAACGTGACGGGCACGGGCGACACGATCAATGAATCCACGAATGATATTCTCGGTATCTGGGGGGGCTTCGATACGATCAATCTGAACGAATCCCAGGTGGTTCTTGCCAGCGGCAGCTATACGGTCAATAGCGATGTCGGCGGCGACACGGTTAATCTCGGCGTAAGTGCCAGCGCGACCGTGTACGGGTCGGGCGGCGCGATCGGCTTCCTCGTCAGCGGTGACTCGGTCACGGCTTACAATGAAGTCATCAACACCCTGGCGGGCGTGCAGGGTGAATCCTTGACCGGGACGGGTGACATACTGAACGAAGCCGCGAACGTCGCGTTCAATGTGGCTGGCGGCTTCGACACCGTGAATATGGATGGTTCCGGGGACTATGTCGGCTTGCTGGGTGGCTCCGGTTATTCGATCGCCGGGTCGAACGGTGAGATCGCCACCTTGGCCAACACCGTATTTACGGTCTACGGAAGTCTCAACACCCTCTATCTTGGCGCCTCTGACCAGGTATCCATCACGGGGAACGGTGAAGACATCAACGCGGCGAATGCCACGGTTACGTTTGCCGCGTCCGATACATCCGAGACAGTGACCGGAAGCAATAACACGTTCAACTTCGGAAATGACGACCAGGCCTCCATCGACGGCAACGGGAACATTGTCAATGTCTGGCAGGGAACGGTCACGTTCGAGCCCGCGGCAACCGGTGAGACCGTGACTGGCAGCAACGACATCTTCTACCTCGATCACGACGATCAATTGTCTTTGAATGGCAACGCTGAGACGATCAACGCGATGAGCGCGACGGTAACATTCGCCGCCGCGGCGACCGGTGAAGGCATCACGGGCAGCAACAACACGTTCAATCTCGGCCACGACGATCAGATCGCCATCAATGGCAATGACGACCAGGTCATTGCGAACGGCGCGCATACCGTGACCGCCTTCAGCGCGGCCGCGACCTCTGAGACACTGAGTGGAACCGCCGGGACCCTGAATCTGCAATCCAACGATCAGATCACAGTGACCAACAGCGGCGAACTGACCAATGTGTTCGAGGGAGAGAACGGGATCACGATCCATGAAAGTAATGCAACGATAAAAATCGGCAGCAACGTCCCGATGGTCGATATCTTTGGCACCAATGATATCATCTATGGCAGCGGTGGTGATGGTATTTACATCAACGGAACCCAAGATGACGTGTTCGGAAATAATCTATATGCCCAGTACAACGGAATCAATACGGGGGACAATATCTACGGGGTTGACGATACCGGAGACAATTATCAGACCATTTATTCCGGGGCGTCGTATGATTACGGCCTGGATGACACGCTATATTCCATCGCCTACGGCATTGACGTCGATGACGGATTTGCCGCGGGCGCCTTGAGCAAGCAACCGAATCTCAGCTCGATCGCTGAATTTTCCACGCCTTCCGCCATATCGGGGGCGGCATCAGACGCCCTGGCGGTGGCCGGTCAGGCCATCCAGGCGTCTGAGACGCCATCCGCTGCGATTGCCCTATCCCCGTATGAAGGCATGACATGGAGCGGCACGACGGTGACCTGGGATTTTGCCAACGCGGGGGCGGATACACCTGTCACCCGAGCGATTGATCCCATGTATCAGGCTGCGATTGAACATGCCTTTCAGATCTGGTCGTCCGTGGCCGATATCCAGTTCCAGCAAGCGGCCAGCGGCACGTCAGCGAATATCCATATCGGCTTTTACGACCTGAACTCGACGACCACCGGCCTCATGGGCTGCACGCTGGCCAACGAAAGCGGTGGCGATCTTCAGACCAGCAGCGTGATCCAGTTTGACGACCCATCGGATGACCCCATCGTCCTGGGTCAAGACGGCCATCTCAGTTATCTCTCGTCGGGCGTCGACCTGGAGCAGCTCGCCTTGCATGAGATCGGTCACATGTTGGGGCTGGCTGACAACGCCGATCCAGATTCGATCATGTACGCCGAGCTGGGAACGAGCAACCGTACATTGGACCAGAATGACATCACCAACATTCAGGCACTTTACGGGCCGGCCAGACTGTCCAGTACTAGTACGAATCTTCTTGTGCAGTCGGCGGCGTCTTTTGCCGGCGCACCGGCCGTCCCGATCGCCTCGGCTTCGACACCGTCATCTGATTTCACTGTCAATCTGGCAACAAATTCGGTGCACTGAACAGCGCTCCTCGATCGCCTCCCCCATCATTGCCACGTCCTCGAAACCGGCAATGGCCGCTTCAGGTTCAAAAGCGGTTCGGCGCAAAAGATCCAAAAGCGAAAAGGAGAAAGCGGTGCCCCTGATTCCATCATAAGACCCAAATCATAACCATGAGGCGGGTCAATCCTCGATGGCATTGCCGGGTCGAATCTCTACGACACGGGGTCTCTGAGCAGCCGCTGAGGCACCCGCGGCGCAAAGGTGGATGGTTTGGTGGGGTAACGCCGGCCACGGCTGCCTTTCCTCGATCTTCGTTATGGCGTCGGCCTCTCCCCAAGATCCCACCAAATACCTGAAAAACCTACCAACCCCTCCCTGGCGGTGCCGATCAGAAGATGCTCGTCCGGCCCGTGCTGGCCACATCCATTGTAGCTGTGCGGAATCCAGACCAGCGGCACGCCGAGATAATCCACGAACACGTCGCCCGGTAGCCCGCCGGAGGAGTTCGGGATCACCTGCACCCGCTTGCCGATCGAGCGCTCCAGGCTGGCGGCGGCCCATTGGACCCAGGGATGCGCCGGATCGGTGCGGCTGGCCGGCATGCGGATGCCGGCGTTTTCGATCCGGACGTCCGGGAAGCCGTGCTCGTCCAGATGCCGGCGCAGGGCGGACTCGAACGTCGCCGGGTCGGTGTCCACCGTGTAGCGGATCTGGCAGTGCGCGACGGCGTTCGGGGCCACCGCATTGACCGGATTCTCCGGCCGGCCGGACAGCAGGGACAGCACGATGAAGCTGTTCCAGCCGTAGATCTTCTCGGCCGGCGTCAGGCCGGGCTCGCCCCAGTCCGGGTCGATCGTCGCCGGGTCGATCGTCTCCGGGTCGATCGTCGCCGCTTCGCCGCCGCCGACCGGGCAACCGTCCAGCACCGCGCGGACCGACGCGGGCACGCCGTCGCCGGGCAGCCAGTCGCGGACCAGGATCGTGCCGTGCCGGTCCATGATGCAGCCCAGCGCATGTGACAGCACGATGGCCGGATCGGTCGTCAGTCCGCCCCAATGCCCGGAATGGACGCCGCCGGGGCGCACATTGACCGTCAGATCAAAGTGATAGGTGCCGCGGGTGCCGGTTGCGATGGTCGGCGTCTCGGCGGTGACGCGCGGGCCGTCGCTCGCGATCAACACATCCGCCATCAGCCGGTCGGCGTGCTGGCGGACGAAATCGCGCAGACCGACGGAACCGCGTTCCTCGGACGTCTCCAGCACGAGCTTGATGTTGCAGCCCAGCTGGTCGCCGCGTTCGGCCAGCACCGCCTCCAGCGCGGTCAGGTTCAGGGCGTGCTGGCCTTTGTTGTCGGCGGTGCCGCGGCCGTACCAGCGATCCGCCTCCTGCGTCAGCACCCAGGGGTGTAGCCCGTCGCGCCACTGATCGTCCAGGCCGCGCACCGTATCGCCATGGCCATAGGTCAGCACGGTCGGCCGGTCCGGCCCCTCCAGCCGCTCCGCCAGCAGGATCGGACCAAAACCTGCGGCGGGGTTGGTGTGCAGCTCCACGGTGAAGCCCATCCGCTGGAGCCAGGGTCGCACCGCCTCCGCCAGGTAGCGGCCGACATCGGCACCATGGGCCGGATCCTGCGAGGTGCTGGGGATCGCCACCAGCGCCGCCAGGCGGTCGCGGAAGGCGCCGCTGTCGAAACCGGCCAGAGCACGTGCGATGGCGCCGTCGCGAGTACCCACGGGAGTCGTTCCTTGGCTGTTGGCATGACCCTGCCAGAGAGGCGCCGCGGCCGGCAAGCGCCGCTACACCCGCCGGATCGCCGGCGTCATGATCCAGAACAGCGTTCCTTTCTGGCGCAGCGTCTGCAAGCCGGCGGCCAGCTCCGCCGCGCGCGGCCAGGGCAGGATCAGCAGGTCGCCGGGACGATCCTCGGTCAATGCCTCGACCGAGACCACGGGAATCCCGCTTCCCGGCAGATAGCGGCCCTTGGCGGTCCCGTCCGGATCCGCCACCCAGGCGACCTGGGTCGGGCCGATCCCGCAGGCGTTCAGCAGCGCGGTGCCGCGGTTCGCCAGCCCATAGGCGGCGACCCGGCGCCCGGCAGCGCGCCGCGTGGCCAGGAAATCCCGCACGTCATCGCGGGCGACGGCGACGCGTGCGGCAAACCCGTCATAACCCTCCGGCCGATCCAGACCCGCCGCGGACTCGGCCGCTCGGACTGCCTTCAAGGCCGGCCGCGCGGTGTGCGACGCGCGCGGATGGCAGGCGTAGACCCGCAGCGAGCCGCCATCATCCGGCAGTTTCTCGGCATCGAAAACGCGCAGGCCGACGGACCGCAGCAGCTGCTCGATCACCCGCAGCGACAGGTAGAAGCGCCGGTCGGGCCGGAACGCGTCGAACTGAACGCCTTGAATGATCGGCAGCAAATGCGGGACCTGCAGCACGACGACGCCCTTGGGCCGCAGCAGCGCTGCGAACCCGGCGGCGAAGTCGAACAGATCCGCGACGCCGGGCAGCACGTTCCGCGCCAGCACCACGTCCGCGCGGCCCGCCCGCGCCGCCAGCTCCATCGCGGTGGCGGCGTTGAAGCCGCTGGTCTGGGTCAGCACCGGCACGCCCATTGTCTGGAAATGCGGCAGGAATTCCGGTTGGGTGTCGGTGATCTCGATGGCCAGCGAGGTCTCATGCAGGCCCAGGCGCTGGGTCAAGGCGCGGGCAAGCCGCCGCGCCTGGTCCTCGGCGCCGGAGGATGAGGGGAATGGCGTCGCCGCTTGCGGCAGGATCGCGGGCGCCGGCAACTGCACCAGCAGGCAGGACTCGCAGACCTGTACGTGCAGCCGGCACAGCCGGTCCTGCGCCCCAAACGCGCTTGTGCCGATGGCGACCGGCACGCGCCCCAGATCCAGAACCGTGCGGTCCAGGCGCGCGCCGCACAGGCGGCAGGCCGGGGGGGCGCGCAGCGGCGTCGGGAGAGCCTGGACCTCCGGTTCGGTCAGCATCGTCGGGCGGGCCTTTCCCAGCAGAAATCAGCCAGAAAGGTGGTCGGTTTTGTCCAACGGTCCTGACATCCGAGCGGTGTTCGCTGCGGCAGATATGGCGTGGAAAGGTTAACGCATGGTTAGCAGGTGGCGGAAAAGTCCTCGCCCGCCAGACGCACCCGCACCGCATGCCCGGCGGCATCCCAGATGACCTCGGATGCCGGCAGGGAGAGGCCGTGGTGGCGCAACGCCGGTGCCAGCAGGGCAGCCGGATGTGCCGAGGCCATGGCCAGCGCGCTGTTCCGTGAGGTCAGGCGCCACGCCACGACGTTCCGTACCGCCTGGTCCAGCGTCAGGGCGGACCCGGCCAGGGTCGCGGTGCCGGGCACGCGGACGGAGCCATCGGGGGCATGCTCGATCCGCATTCCCGCGAAACCGTACAGCCCGGGCGGCGCCGCGGCGGCGGATGTGGCATCCGTCACCAGGATCGACCGGGCGGGGGTCTTCGCCCGCAGCATCACCTTCAGCACCGCGGGCGGGATGTGAATACCATCGGCGATGAAGCTGGCGGACAGCGAATCCTGCCCCAGCTGCGCCATCAGCGGGTTGAGGAATTTCGGCTGGGGCTGCGGCAGGGCGTTGCCCAGATGGGTGGACAGCACAACCCCGGCGGCCGTCGCCACCTCCGTCACCGTGGCATCGGCCGCGGTGTGGCCCATGGCAACCACGGTGCCGCGCGCCAAGGCCGCCGCGATCACCCGCAGCGCGCCCGGCCGCTCCGGCGCCAGGGTCAGCAGCAGGACCGGTCGGCGCCGGCCCGCAACGACGCGGTCGAGCAGTGCCGGGTCCGGCGCTACCATCGCGGCGGGCGGATGGCAGCCGGCGTAGCCCGGAGCCGGATTGAGGAATGGTCCTTCCAGATGAAAGCCGGGCACCATCAGCGGCCCCAGCCGGCTGGCCGCGACGGCGGCATCCAGCGCGGCCAGGCGCGCCGCCAGCGTCGCCTCGTCCGCCGTGATCAGGGTCGGCAGGCAGGTGGTCACCCCGGCCCGGAGCATGGCACGCAGGGCATGGTCCAGCGCGGGCGCGGTCAGGGTGGCGTCGTTGAAGTCGATGCCGGCATAGCCGTTGACCTGCAGGTCGACCAGCCCGGGGGTATGCAAACCCGGGAACAGGCTCACCCGCGCAACGCGTCCAGCACCGCCGTGCGCACCCGGTCGTCCTGGGTTTCGACAGCCCGCGCGATGGCACGCATGCGGTGGCGGAGGTCGTAAAGCTGGTCGATCAGTGACAGGACCAGCGGCACCGTCTCCTCCTCCACCGCCATGCCGTAGCGCAGGTCGCGCACCAGGCGGATGCGGGCGATGTCGATCTCCTCGAACAGGATCGCCTCACCGTCCCGCGCCGGGCAGATCCAGCCGCGTTCCACCCAGGCGAGCACCTCGGCTTCCCGCAGGTCGGGGAACAAGGTCAGCACATTCGCGATCTGCATTATTTGCCCTCCCGCGGGTTGAAGGGTTTCGAGGGGGTCCAGGTCTTCAGGAATTCGGCCAGGGCCGGCTCCTCGCCCGGCGGCAGCACGACCTGCAGTTCAACGAATTGATGCCCCTGGCGCACGCCGCGGCCGCGCAACCGCAACCGCGTGCCGGTGCCCGATCCCGGCGGAATGGTCACGCGCACCGGGCCGCGGATCGTCGGCACCTCGACCGAGGTGCCCAGAACGGCTTCCCGGATGGTCACCGGCAGCTCGACGATGATGTCGTCCCCCTCCCGCCGGAACTGCGGGTCCGGTGCGACCGCCACCTCGATCAGCGCGTCGCCGGCCGGGCCGCCACCCAGGCCGGGACCACCCTGGCCGCGCAGGCGCAGGATGTGCCCATCCTCGGTTCCCGGCGGGATCGTCACGTCCAGCGTCTTGCCGTCGGGCATGGCCAGCCGCCGCGTCGTGCCGTTGGCTGCGTCGACGAAGCTGACGGTCAGGCCATAGTGCGCGTCGCGGCCGCGCGCCTTGAACCGCGCGCCGCCACGGCCGCCGCCATGGGCCTGACCCTGGGCCTGACCCTCTTGGGCAAAGGCCTGGGCAAAGAACGACTCGATATCCTCCTGCGAGAAGCCGCCGCTGGCGCCATAGCGCTCCGCGCCCGGCCCCTCCTGGTAATCGCGATAGAACGGACGCTGCGGTGGCATCTCATGACCCTCCGCGTCGATCTCGCCGCGGTCGAACCGCGCCCGCTTGTCCTTGTCGGATAACAGGTCGTAGGCCGCGCTGATCTCCTTGAACCTCTCCACTGCCTCGGGCTTCCCCGGATTGACGTCCGGATGATGCCGCTTGGCCAGCTTCCGATAGGCCGTGCGAATGGCCGCCTCATCGGCCGACCGCTGCACGCCCAGTATGTCATAGGGATCTCTCATGTCACTTCGTTACGTGGCCATCTTGCGGGTGAGGGTCAAGTGGGTGTCGGGGCACCGGCCGGTATCCTGGCCCGCGTCCTGGGGTCCTGGGCCCCGCATCCTGGCCAAAGGGCTCTGCCCTGGTCGCGGGAGTCCCCAAGGTCCACCGGGTGGCGGACAGCCCCCCTGACGGGGCCCGGGCGGAGCCCCGACATTCCTAGCGCCCCGCCCATACGGGCGCGCGTTTTGCCAGGAAGGCGTCGATGCCTTCGGCGGCGTCGTGAGCCAGCATGTTCCGGGTCATGACCTCGGCGGCGTAGGCATAGGCGGCCTCGATGTCCATGTCGGCCTGGCGGTAGAAGGCTTCCTTGCCGATCGCCACGGTCAGCGGGCTCTTGTCCGCGATCTGGCGGGCGAGGGCCAGTGTTGCCTCCGCCAATTCGGTGTCCGGGACGACGCGGTTGACCAGGCCGAGGTCCCGGGCGCGGTGAGCGGGCACCAGTTCACCGGTCAGCAGCATTTCCATCGACGCCTTGTGGCTGACCGCTCTGGTCAGCGCGACCATGGGGGTGGAGCAGAACAGGCCGATATTGACGCCGGGCGTGGCGAAGCGGGCGGATTCGGCAGCGACCGCCAGATCGGCCGTGGCGACCAGTTGGCAGCCGGCCGCGGTGGCGACGCCGTGCACCTGCGCGATGATGGGCTTGGGCAGGCGCACCATGCGCAGCATCAGGCGGGAGCAGGTGGCGAACACCTGCTCGTAGGCGTCGCGGGTTGGCGTGGCGCGGATTTCCCGCAGGTCGTGACCGGCGCAGAACGCTGGACCGTTCGCGGCCAGGATCACCACATGGATGGATGTGTCCCGCCCGATGGCAAGCAGCTGGGCGTCCAGCGCCTCCATCAGCGCGAGCGACAGCGCGTTGCGCGCGGCGGGCCGGTTCAGCGTCAGGGTGGCAATACCATCGTGATCGCGGCGCTGCAGAATATCGGTCATGATGCCGCCGTTCTAAGCAGACATTCGCGGCCATGGCCACGGATGTCTGTTCAGGCCTCGTTGGAACCGCATCATTTTGCCGTCTCCGCGCTTGCGGCGCTCCGCTGAATGATGCCTGGCAGACGGAGATGCGCATGACAGCCGACGTTCGACAGCCGCAAGGTGAATTGACGTTGCGGACGGTGGCGATGCCGGCCGACACCAATCCGAACGGCGACATTTTCGGCGGCTGGATCATGTCGCTGATGGATGTAGCGGCCGGGGTGGCCGCCGGCGCCAGGGCCGATGGGCGCGTGGCGACGGCGGCGGTCTCCAATCTGAGCTTCATCCAGCCGGTGAAGGTCGGTGACGTGGTGTGTGTCTACACCAAGGTGCTGCGGACCGGCCGGACGTCCATGACCATCGGCGTGGAAGCCTGGGTGCTGCGACAGAACCGTGGCGAGCGGCAGCGGGTGACGTTTGCCGAGATCGTGATGGTGGCGGTGGATGAGGGCGGCCGGCCACGGCCGTTGCCCGCCGTGGAGGACGTGGCCTGAGGGCCGATCAGGGATTGGCCGTGGCGATGCGTGGAATGCCGACGGCACGCACCGAACGTGGTCCTTGGCGTCCCCGCTCGGCTTGGGGCAGTGTGCCACGGAGTGAACGAACGGATGAGGACGCGTCATGGCCAGCCTGCCCAACCGGTTGCCCAGCCTGAACTTCGACCTGGGGGAGGCGGCCGACATGCTGCGCGGGTCGGTGGAAGCGTTCGCCGCCGATGAGATCGCGCCGCGCGCCGCCGCCATTGACCGGGAGAACGCCTTCCCGATGGATCTGTGGCCGAAGCTGGGCGGGCTGGGTGTGCTGGGGATCACCGTGTCCGAGGACTATGGCGGCGCCGGCATGGGGTACTTGGAACATGTCGTGGCGATGGAGGAGATCTCCCGCGCCTCGGCCTCGGTCGGGCTGTCCTACGGCGCGCACTCCAACCTCTGCGTCAACCAGATTTTCCGGAATGGCAACGAAGACCAGAAGCGGCGCTACCTGCCGGGCCTGGTCGACGGAACCAGGGTGGGGGCGCTGGCGATGAGTGAGCCGGGGGCGGGGTCCGACGTGGTTTCGATGCGTACCAGAGCCGACAGGAAGGGCGACCGGTACGTCCTGAACGGCGGCAAGATGTGGATCACCAACGGGCCGGACGCCGATGTGCTGGTGATCTATGCGAAGACCGATCCGGCCGCCGGGCCGCGTGGCATCACCGCGTTCCTGGTGGAGAAGGGGTTCAAGGGGTTCTCCACCGCGCAGAAGCTGGACAAGCTGGGGATGCGCGGATCCAACACCTGCGAGCTGATCTTCCAGGACTGCGAGGTGCCGGAGGAGAACGTGCTGGGCCAGCCCGGCCGCGGCGTGAACGTGCTGATGAGCGGCCTGGATTATGAGCGGGCGGTACTCTCCGCCGGCCCGCTGGGCATCATGCAGGCCTGCATGGATGCAGTGGTGCCGTATGTGCACGAACGCAGGCAGTTCGGCCAGGCGATCGGCGAGTTCCAGTTGATGCAGGGCAAGCTGGCCGACATGTACACGACGATGAACGCGTGCCGCGCCTATGTCTACGCGGTGGCGAAGGCATGCGACCGCGGGGAGACGACGCGCAAGGACGCGGCGGGCGCCATCCTGTACGCCGCCGAGAAGGCGACCTGGATGGCGCTGGAGGCGATCCAGGCGCTGGGCGGCAATGGTTACATCAACGACTATCCCACCGGCCGGCTGCTGCGGGACGCCAAGCTGTACGAGATCGGCGCCGGCACCAGTGAGATCCGGCGGATGCTGATCGGGCGGGAGCTGTTTGCGGAGACGGCGTGACACGCCGGGCCAGGTCAGTTCTTGCTTTGCAGCGAGCCCATCACATCGAGATAGCGCTCCATCAGTTTCTCGCCGTCGATCTTCTCCTCGGTCAATGCCATCGCCAGCACCTCGCCGCCGAAGACGGCGGGGGCCATGATCATGTCCGGCTGGACGCGGCGCACCCGGTCCATGTTCTTGCGCGCATTCACCGCCGCGACCTTCCTGGCCGTGCTGTCCAGGTCCTTCAAGGCGAGGATGACGAAGGCGTTTTCGGCATCGTCCTCCGACAGTGCCAGCACCGCCCGGGCGCTTTCGGCACCGGCCTTGCGCAGCACATCCAGGTCGGTGGCGTCGCCGACCTCCATCTCGGCGCCGTCCACGCGCTCCGTCTCGTCGTCGGTGATGACGACGAGGCCGAGGCCACGTTGCACCAGCTCGCGTGCCGTGTTGCGGGCGAGCGGCCCGGTCCCGGCGATGATGTAGTGATCGACGCGGCGCATCTTCGGCACCCTCCTGGGTTCGAGGATATGGGAAAGGCGGCCTTGCAGAATCGGACCGATCAGGGCCGACAGCGATGTCACGAAGACCGTTATTCCCACCACGATGAGAGAGACGACAAACAACCGGGTGTCGTCGCTCTTCGGCAGGATATCACCGTAGCCGACCGTGCTCATTGTCACGATCGTAAAATAAACCGCCTGTTGCAGATCGTTGATGGGCGGATCGAAGCCCCGGCCGAGGAAGAGCGAGCCGAGAACGCCGTAGCTCAGCAGCAGCAGCGTGGAGGCGAAGGCGAAAAGCGTGCCGGCGGCGACCGAGGAGCGATTGAAGGTACTGCCCGAAACCGTAAGGGCAACGAACAGCGCCACCACATACAGCACTTCCGGTGTATAGAAGGCTTGCTGGTCATAGCCTATGGCGGTCACGATCTGCGCCAGGGTCATCACCAGGGCGGTGATCCAGGCCAGACGGGACCGCAGCACCAGGCCGATGGCGATGACGATCTGCAAGACGCCGATAACCGCGTTCGGCACGCCGCGCAGGATCAGCTTCGGCACGTCCTCCGCCAGCGGGTGCAGCGAGTCCATCAGGCCGGCGAACTGTAGATGCAGGTAGGCGTCCAGGTAGCGGTTGATCGCGGGCAGCAGCGCCAGGCTGCCCGCAAATCCCACGGCCAGCGCGATCGGCCATTGCGGAAACCACAGGTCCAGCCACCCGCGATGATAGACGCGCCGCCAGAGCATTCTGAAGCGGCGGAGGCTCAGCGACGGGGTAAGCGAGGGCGCACTCGGCATGGCGTGCTGATTAGCGGAAGCGGCGCCGGGTGGCGAGCACACGCGCCGGCGCGGCCGGTCCGCGTTCCCCGTTCCCCTTGTCCTTGGCATCGAGTCTCCCGATACTCCGCCCGACCAGACAAGGGAGTGGGACTACATGCCGGACACGCACATCGTCGCGGCCGATCGGCGGGTCGCGGGGACAGGAACCTTCGATGCCATCATCATCGGTGCCGGTATAGCCGGCCTGTACCAGCTCTACCGCCTCCGCCAGCTCGGCCTGTCCGTGCGGGTCTTTGAAACCGGCACCGGCGTTGGCGGCACCTGGTACTGGAACCGCTACCCCGGTGCCAGGTTCGATTCCGAATCCTATACCTACGGCTACTCCTTCTCCGAGGAGTTGCTGCGGGACTGGAACTGGACCGAACACTTCTCTCCGCAGCCGGAGACGTTGCGGTATCTGAACCATGTCGCGGACCGGTTCGACCTGCGGCGCGACATCAGTTTCAGCAGCAAGGTCATCGCCGCTACCTATGATGATGCCACGCGCACCTGGACCGTGACCCTGGACGGTGGGGAGACCGCGACGGCGCGCTTCCTGGTGACCGCGATCGGGCCGCTATCGGCATATCAGATGCCGAACATCCCGGGCGTGGCGGATTTCAAGGGGGAGTCCTACCACACCTATAAATGGCCGCACGGACCGGTCGATTTTACCGGCAAGCGGGTCGCGGTGATCGGCACCGGCGCGACCGGCGTGCAGGTGATCCAGACCATCGCCCCGCTATGCGGCAGCCTGACCGTGTTCCAGCGCACCCCGAACTGGTGCACGCCGCTGCACAACCGCAAGATCACCGAGGAGGAGCAGGCGAAGATCAAGGCCGGGTACCCGGCGATGTTCGAACTGCTGCGCCGGACGCCCGGCTGCTATATCCACGATACCGACCCGCGCGGCACGTTCGAGGTGTCGGAGCAGGAACGTCTGGCATTCTGGGAAAAGCTCTACGGCGAGCCCGGGTTCGGCGTCTGGATGGGCAATTTCCGTGACATGCTGACAGATCCGAAGGCGAACGCGCTGTTCAGCGACTTCATCGCCGGCAAGATCCGCCAGCGGGTGAAGGATCCGGCGGTGGCCGAGAAGCTGATCCCGAAGAATCACGGCTTCGGCACGCGGCGCGTGCCACAGGAAACCGGCTATTACGAGGCCTATAACCTGCCGCATGTCAGGCTGGTCGACACGAGGGAAACCCCGATCGAGCGGATCACCGAAACCGGCATCAAGACCAGCGATGCGGACTATCCGCTGGATATGATCATCTACGCCACCGGCTTCGACGCCATCACCGGCGCGTTCGACCGGATCGATTTCCGCGGCGTCGGCGGGATCAGGCTGGCCGATCACTGGGCGGACGGGCCGAAGACCTATCTGGGCCTGATGTCCGCCGGCTTCCCCAACATGCTGACCATCGTCGGGCCGCACAACGCCTCCACCCGCTGCAACATCCCCCGCTGCATCGAACAGAATGTCGAATGGGTCGGCGACCTGCTGGGCTATGCCCATGGCCACGGCATCACCCGCATCGAACCGACGGCGGACGCCGAGGCGGATTGGTCGAGGCATGTGGAGGAGCTGGCTTCGGGGATGCTCTATACCCAGGTCGATTCGTGGCTGACCGGCATCAACACCAATGTCGAGGGCCGCAACATCCGGCGTGTCCTGCAGTATCAGGGCGGCGCGCCGCAATATCGGCAGAAATGTGAAGAGGTGGCCGCCGCCGGCTACGCCGGGATGACGCTGAGCTGACCGCTACCGGCGGTCCACGCCGGCCGGAGGACGGGAGCCTGCATGGCGGAAACCCGTCTCGGCGCAGGCCGGGCAGGCGGTGCTCTCCTCTTCCCCCACCATCGAAGCGACGCTAGACCATTCGTCCGGCCACCCCACCGCAAGACGGACATCGGATGCTGCTGCGATCGGACCTGACCCCGCGTTCCCCGGAGTTCGCCGCCAACGCGGCCGCCATGCGCGCACTGGTGGATGATCTGCGCGCCAAGGTCTCCGCCATCGCCCAGGGCGGCGGCGCCGCGGCGCGGGAGCGTCACATCGCCCGCGGCAAGCTGCTGGCGCGCGAGCGGGTGGCGGCCCTGATCGACCCCGGCTCCCCATTCCTGGAACTCTCCCAGCTTGCCGCGCACGGGCTCTATGGCGGGGATGTCCCGGCCGCCGGCATCATCACCGGCATCGGCCGGGTGGAGGGGCGGGAATGCGTCATCGTCGCCAATGACGCGACAGTGAAGGGTGGCACCTACTTCCCCGTCACGGTCAAGAAACATCTGCGCGCGCAGGAAATCGCCCTGAAGAACAATCTGCCTTGCTTGTACCTGGTCGATTCCGGGGGGGCCTTCCTGCCGATGCAGGACGAGATCTTCCCGGACCGGGAGCATTTCGGACGCATCTTCTTCAACCAGGCGAACATGTCCGCGCGTGGCATCCCGCAGATCGCCGTGGTGATGGGAAGCTGCACCGCCGGCGGGGCCTACGTCCCGGCGATGAGCGACGAAAGCATCATCGTCCGCAAGCAGGGCACGATCTTCCTGGGCGGCCCGCCGCTGGTGCAGGCGGCGACCGGCGAGATCGTGTCGGCCGAGGACCTTGGTGGGGCCGATGTGCATGCCCGCACCTCGGGCGTGGTCGATCATTATGCACGCAACGACCACCACGCGCTGTCGATCTGCCGGCGCATCGTCGCCGGGCTGAACCGGACCCGGTCGGTCGCCCTGGACCGGCGGCATCCGGAGCCGCCGCATTATGATCCGGCGGAACTGCATGGCGTGGTGCCGGCCGATCTGCGCGCCCCCTACGATGTGCGGGAAGTGATCGCGCGCATCGTGGATGGCAGCAACTTCGAAGAGTTCAAAAGACTCTACGGCACGACATTGGTCTGCGGCTTCGCCCATCTGTACGGCTATCCGGTCGGGATTGTTGCCAATAACGGCATCCTGTTCTCGGAGTCGTCGCTGAAGGGCGCACATTTCATTGAATTGTGCAGTTTTCGGAATATTCCGCTGATCTTCCTGCAGAACATCACCGGCTTCATGGTCGGCCGCAAATACGAATCCGGCGGTATCGCCAAGGACGGCGCCAAGCTGGTCACCGCCGTGTCCACCACATCCGTGCCGAAGCTGACGATGATCATCGGCGGCAGCTATGGCGCCGGCAATTATGGTATGTGTGGCCGTGCCTATGACCCGCGTTTCCTGTTCATGTGGCCGAACGCCCGCATCTCGGTGATGGGTGGCGAACAGGCGGCCGGCGTGCTGGCGACCGTCCGAGCCGGCTCCGAGAAATGGAGCAGGGACGAGGAAGAGACGTTCAAGGCGCCGATCAGGGCCCAGTATGAGACCCAGGGTCACCCTTACTACGCCAGCGCGCGGCTGTGGGATGACGGCATCATCGATCCCGCCGACAGCCGCCGTGTGCTGGGTCTCGCGCTGTCTGCCGCCCTGAACCAACCCCTGGAGGAAACGCGCTTCGGCGTGTTCCGGATGTGACCGCGATGTTCCGTTCATTGCTGATCGCCAACCGGGGGGAGATCGCCTGCCGCATCGCCCGCACCGCGCACCGCATGGGGATCGAAACGATCGCGGTGTTTTCCGAGGCCGATGCCAATGCGCTGCACGTGCAGTCCGCTGACAGAGCGTACCCGATCGGGCCGACCCCCGCGCGGGACAGCTATCTGAACATCGCCCGCATCATCGACACGGCAAAGCGGGCCGGGGCGGAGGCGATCCACCCCGGCTACGGCTTCCTGTCGGAAAACCCGGCCTTCGCCGAGGCTTGCGCCCAGGCCGGGATCATCTTCGTCGGGCCACCGGCCGTGGCAATGCGTGCGATGGGCTCGAAAGCCGCCGCCAAGGCGTTGATGGCGCAATCCGACGTGCCGCTGCTGCCGGGCTATCACGGCGACCGGCAGGAGGCGGACTTCCTCGCCGACCAGGCTGCCCGCATCGGCTTTCCGGTTGTCATCAAGGCCGTGTCCGGCGGCGGCGGCCGGGGCATGCGCGTGGTCACCGCCGCTACCGCGTTCTCCGCTGCGCTGGAGTCGGCGCGCCAGGAAGCGGCCTCGGCCTTCGGCGATGACCGTGTGCTGATCGAGCGCTATCTGCAACGGCCGCGCCATATCGAGGTGCAGGTCTTCGCCGATACGCACGGCAACGCATTGCATCTGTTCGAGCGGGACTGTTCCGCCCAGCGCCGCCACCAGAAGGTGATCGAGGAGGCGCCGGCGCCCGGCCTGTCCGATGCACAACGGGCCCGCATGGGCGCTGCCGCTGTCGCCGCCGCCAAGGCGGTGGGGTATGTCGGCGCCGGCACGGTCGAGTTCGTTGCTGATGACGATGGATTCTACTTCCTGGAGATGAATACCCGCCTGCAGGTGGAGCATCCGGTCACTGAAATGATCACCGGATTCGACCTGGTGGAGTGGCAGTTGCTGGTCGCCGCGGGGGAACCGCTGCCCGCCGCGCAATCCGACATCTTCATCAGTGGTCACGCCATCGAGGCTCGGCTCTATGCCGAGGACCCGTCCCGGGATTTCGCACCCTCGATCGGGACTCTGGCCCTGTTCCAAACGCCGCCTCAGGGCAACGGCGTGCGGGTGGATACAGGGTTTCGCACCGGCGACACGGTGTCGGTTCACTATGACGCGATGCTGGCCAAGCTGATCTGCCACGGCCCGACGCGGGAAGCGGCGTTGCGGCGGCTGCGCCTGACCATGGCGGACACGATTGTTGCTGGCGTGACGGTCAACCTGGACCTGCTGGACCGGATCATCGCCCATCCAGCCTTCGCCGCCGGTGGCATCGATACCGGCTTCATCGCGCGCGAGGGCGACACCCTGCTGGCGGCGCAGGGGAAGCCACCACCCGACGTGCTGGCGATGGCGGCACTGACCGTGCTCGCCGCGGAGCAGACCGCGCCGGCAGCCGATCCGTGGGATGCGCGGGACCAATGGTGGGTGAACATGACCCCGGCGCGGGTGATGGATTTCCACGATGGCGATGCGGTCTATCCGGTGCAGGTCGTCCGTGACGGGCCGGCGTGGCGCATCGGCACTATCCTGGCGCATGCCGAACCACTTGATCCGGTGCGGCTTCGGGTGTGCCTGGACGGCGACTGGCGCACCGTGTCGGGCGTCATGCACCAGCATATCGTCACGCTGCGGGATGGCGGCATGACCTGGCGCTTTACCCTGCCGGACCCGCTGCACGCGGGGGACGAGGAGGAGGACGCCGGCGACCGCCTGGTGGCACCGATCCCCGGCATGGTGACGCAGGTGCTGGCCGCTCCCGGCGATGCCGCCACGCGCGGCCAGGTGCTGGTGGTGCTGGAGGCGATGAAGACCGTCTTCCGCCTCGCCGCGCCCGCCGACACGATCATCGCCACGATCGCTTGCGCCGCCGGAGAGATGGTGCAGGAGGGGCAGGTGCTGGTGACGTTCGGGGATGCGGATCAGGGCTGACCGCCACCGATACCCGGGCGATACCGGGGCCCGGCGGCACGGCCGGTTCAGCCATGGCCCGGCTTGACGTCCGTCAAGACGATCGTCATGGCAGGGGATCGGCCAGGCCGGGCTTTTTCCTGCCGGCCTCCACTCAGCCGCGGCGGCGGGGCGCCGGCTTGGCCGGTGTCAGCCACCATTTCACCGGTTCGGGTTCCGGTTCGAATTCCGGCAGCTCCGGCTGGCGGGGGCTCGGGGGGCGGCCGCGCTTCCTGGATGTTGTTGCGGAGGTGGCGGTGGTGCGCCGGCCCGGCCGCGCGACGATGGTATCGGCGCCTTCCGACTGTTTTTCCACCAGTCGTTCGGCTGCCTGTCTGGCCGCCTCGGCGGTCTTCAGTGCCTTCTCGGCATCGCGTCTGAGCTGACGCTCTTCGGCGACGAGATCCTCAAACTCCGCGGCATGCCGCTCCGCATCCTCAGCACGTTGCAGGGCCTCCGCCAACGCCGCCTTGACGGATGCCAGGGCATTCTGCTGGCCGGCAATCGCCTCGCGTTCTCGTCGCAGGGCCTCCACCGCTTCATTCTTTGCCAGCTCGGCATGGCCGATCTTGGTCTGCAGATCGCGGACGCTGGCCTGCGCTTCCGCCAATGCACGGTCCGCCAGCGTGCGCGCCGCCGTCTCCGCCGCCAGGGCGGCTTCGACGCGTTGCAGGCGGCTGCTGGTGGGCGCGGGTCCCGGGGCCGCCGGCGCGGCACGGTGCGACGGCGTATCATGGCCGTTGTCGCGGCGCAGAACCGTTACCGGAACGTCCCCGTCCTGCACGAAGCGGCGGCGATGCAACCCGCCATTGCCGAACCGATCGGTCGTGCGAGGGGGTGGCATCTCGGCCCGTTCGATCCGCTCACCATCGCCGCGTGGCCGCGTGCCATCTCCAAGCAGGCCCAGGGCCCGCCGCATCGCCGATTCAGCTTCCTCCGCGGCTGCCTGCGGCGGTTCCGTGCCGCCGGTGCCAGGTGTTGGCTCCTTCAGGGAGCCTGGGCCGAGGCCGGCGAGCGGATCAGGACGAAATTTCGCGTTATCGGACAAGGCAATCCCCAGCGGGTTCATGCGTCACGGATGGGCGTGGCGTGGGTGTTCGCATCTGAATGGGCCGAGAAAACTGGCAAGAACCATCAGCACGCAGTGACGTCTTTCGTATCTTGTATCCTGCGGGTGCAGGCAATTCCACAGTAGCCGCTTGCAGTGACAGGCGCGGGTGGAAATTCGGTGATGGAAGCACCGATTCGCACAAGTCTTACGGTCTCTCTACGGCCAGTTGAATGAAATAGCAAGCGAGAGAAACAGGTTTTTCCAGTCGCCACACCGGACAAACAGCCGCCGCTGATGAGAGAAACTCTCATTCATCAACCTCGATGCCGACGGCCGGGGAGCCCAATAGTCGACGAATCCCGCGCGGTCCAGGTCGGGAACCCAGTCCTGACCGAAGCAACCGACGCGGGATGGATGACAAGAAATCCACTGGGCTTGACTGCGGAACCCGCGGCGAGTCCGGCACCGTCATTGGCCTTCACACACGCAATACAACCGCATGCCAAAGGATAGACTGAAATGCAGTCAGAACGCATGCACCAGTGCCGTCGAATCGAGGAAGCCGGAACGCAATGACCATAACACGGCTTGGTCGCGTCTGTAACTCATGGCTACACTATCGGCAGACCGACAGGCGGAAACCCGTATCAAGCGGGTGGAGACATTTCAGATATGTCTCTTTCGAATGATGGTCGACGCAAAAATTATCCGAACCATGGGTCCCCGCATCAGAAGACCATCCTTCGTCGGAGCAGATGTATCCCGCGGAAGTCGCCCGCAGGCGGTGCGTATTACAAGTCAGTAATCATCTCCACAGCGGCAAATAACAAGAGGCATGCACGCATGCCGTCATTCACGGCATGCGCGGTGGCAATCAATCCTGGTGATGATCCGGTGACAAGCGCGCCGCGACCGGCAGAGTCGCGTTCATATTTTGCGCAACGGTTCTGGATCAGATCTCCTGGTCAGACCGCCGCCTGGCCAAGGGCTTCTTCCAGCGCTTCCTCCGCGGCTAGCCAGTCGGCTTCCACGGCGGCGCACTCCTTCTGGATCGCCGATAGCCGGGCGTTGGCGGCGGTGATGTCCGTGGCGCTGCCGGGCGATTCATAGAGCTTGGGGTCAGCCAGCTTGACTTCGAGGCGGCGCCGTTCCTCCGCCAGCTCTGCCAGTTTTGCTTCCGCGTCCTTGGCCTGCTTGCGCAGCGGCGCGACCGAGGCGCGGATTTCCGCCCGTTCGCGCCGTGAATCGCGACGCGTCCCGCCATCGGCCTTCGGCGCGGGGCGGGCGCGGTCGGCCAGCAAGGTGCGGTAATCGTCCAAGTCGCCGTCGAATGGCCGGACAGTGCCGTCGGCGACCAGCCACAGCCGGTCCGCCACCAGCTCCACCAGATGCGGGTCATGGGTGATCAGCAGTACCGCGCCCTGGAAATCGGCCAACGCCTTCACCAGCGCGTCGCGGGCATCGATATCCAGGTGGTTGGTCGGCTCGTCCAGGATCAGCAGCTGCGGCGCGTCACGGGTCGCCAGCGCCAGCAGCAACCGCGCCTTCTCCCCGCCTGACAGGTTCGCCACCGGCGTCTCCGCACGGTCGGCATCCAGACCGAACCGCGCCAGTTGGGAGCGCAGCTGCGTCTGGTTCGCCTTGGGCAGGGCGCGGGCCATGTGATCGACCGGGTTTTCCGACAGCACCAGTTCCTCGGTCTGGTGCTGGGCGAAATAGCCGACCTTCAGGCGCGGAGCACGCCGCATCTCGCCGCTCATGGGGACCAGCCGGTCCGCCAGCAGCTTTGCCAGGGTCGACTTGCCGTTGCCGTTGGCGCCCAGCAGGGCGATCCGGTCATCGGTGTCGACGCTGAGGGAGATCGACCGCAGCACCGGCGCCCCGCCATAGCCGACCGTCACCCGGTCCAGCGCCAGGATCGGCGGTGCCAGGCGAGGCGGTTCGGGGAAGGCGAAGCGGGTGGGCGCGTCCTCGATCACCGTCTCGATCTGCGGCAGGCGTTCCAGCGCCTTGATGCGCGCCTGCGCCTGGCGGGCCTTGGACGCCTTGTAGCGGAACCGGTCGATGAAGGACTGGATATGCGCCCGCTCCGCCGCCACGCGTTCGGCGGCGCGGGCTTGCTGCATGACGCGCTCGGTGCGGATGCGGACGAATTCATCGAAGCCGCCGGGCGTCAGGCTGATCCTGCCCTTGTCCAGGTGAGCGATCGCCTCCACCGCCCGGTCCAGCAGCCCGCGATCGTGGGAGACCACCAGCGCGGCGCCGGGAAACCGGGCCAGCCAGTTTTCCAGCCACAGCGTCGCTTCCAGGTCCAGATGGTTGGTCGGCTCGTCCAGCAGCAGCAGGTCGGGGTTGGCGAACAGCGCGGTCGCCAGGGCCACGCGCATGCGCCAGCCGCCGGAATATTCGGACACCGGCCGAGCCTGCGCCGCTTCATCGAAACCCAGGCCGGCGAGGATGGTGGCCGCGCGGGCGGGCGCGCTGTCGGCGCCGATGGCGCGCAGCCGCTCGTGCACTTCGCCCAGGCGGTGCGGGTCGGTGGCGGCGTCTTCCGCTTCGGCCAGCAGGGCCAGGCGCTCCGGATCGCCTTGCAGCACGGTGTCCAGCAAGGATTGCGGGCCTTCCGGCGCCTCCTGCCGCACCGTGGCAATGCGCGCGCGGCTGGACAGGCGAATGTCACCGCCATCCACCGGCAGGTCGCCGGCGATGGCGCGCAGCAGGGTGGACTTGCCGGCGCCGTTGCGGCCGACCAGGCCGATGCGCCGTCCGGCCTCGATGGTCAGGTCGGCGCCGTTCAGCAGGGTACGGCCGCCCATGCGGATGACGACGCCGGACAAAACGAGCAGGGACATGCGCGCGGTCTAAAGCAATTTCACCCCGGCTGTGCAGGGTGAAATTGCGCTCATCTGCCGGGCAGCGGCATTCAGACCTGCCGCAGCCGCGCCGCCGCCGTTGCGGCCGTTGTGATCGCCGCCCAATCCCCTGCCTCCACCGCGGCCCTTCCGACCATCCAGGACCCGCCGACGCAGATGACATTCGGCAGCGCCAGATAACGGGGGGCCGATTCCAGGTTGATTCCGCCGGTCGGGCAGAAGCTCAGACCGGGCAGCGGCGCCGCCACGGCCGCCAGCCAGGCCACGCCGCCGCACGGCTCCGCAGGAAAGAATTTGCCGAAACGATAGCCGCGGTCCAGCAGCGCCATCGCCTCGGACGGCGTGGCGATGCCCGGTAGCAGCGGCACGTGCGGATTCCTGGCGGCGTCCAGCAGCCGGGACGAGGCGCCGGGGGAGACAGCGAAGCGGGCCCCGGCCCGCGTGGCGGCCTCATATTGGTCCGGCGCCAGCACCGTGCCGACGCCCACCACCGCGTCCGCCACCTCGGCGGTGATCGCGCGAATCGCCTCCAGCCCGGCTTCGGTGCGCAAAGTCACCTCCAGCACGCGCAGTCCGCCCGCGACCAGCGCCTTGGCCAGCGGCACCGCCTGTGCCCTGTCCTCGATGCTGAGGACCGGAATCACCGGGGCCAGGCGCAGCATCGCCTCCAGGCCAGGTTGCGGCGCCACGGCGGCTGCCCTAGCGAATCGGCCGGACGCGGCCGGGAGCCGGAGACGGGCGGGGCGCGGGCAGATCTTCCTCCAGCACCGTGATGTGGATCGAGTAGGAGGTTTCGCCGTCCTCCACGTCCTTATGGACGGTGCCGATCGTCTCGTCCTCGATCGCCAGCTCGATCGACAGGCCGCGGCGCGGCGGTGGCACGATGCGGATGCGCTCCGACCCGAACAGCCGGCGCAGATAGGTCTGCAATCGCTCGATATCGGATGGGGTCATGATGAAAACCTTGAACAGTGGAATGGGAGGGGGACGAGGCGTCTACCCTGCCCGTGGGGGCGTGGTCCAGGCGGAATGGCGAAAGCGGCTGACGGCCCGCCTGCATCGGTCCCGTGAGCATCAGTCCCGCGGGGAATTAGTTCCCTGGGGCATCAGTTCCCTGGGGCATCGGCCCCGTTGCGTCGTCAGTCGCGTCGCATCAGTTGCATCGGCTCAGTCCAGCATATGGCCAAACCGCGCGGCCTTGGTGGCGAGGTAGTCGTCATTGACGCCGTTCGGCGCGATGCGGTGGGCCTCCCGGCCGACCACCTCGATCCCGCAGGCGGTCAGGCCGGCGATCTTGTCCGGATTGTTGGTCAGCAGCCGGACGCGCTTGATGCCCATCATCCGCAGCATGGTGCCGCCGATCATGAAGCTGCGCTCATCCGCGCCCCAGCCCAGGACTCGGTTGGCGTCCATCGTATCCAGGCCGCGATCCTGCAGCCGATAGGCGCGCAGCTTGTTCACCAGGCCGATGCCGCGGCCTTCCTGGCCCAGATACAGCACAACGCCGGCGCCGTCCTGGGCGATGCGGCTGATCGCGCCGCGCAACTGCGGCCCGCAGTCGCAGCGCATGCTGCCCAGCAGGTCGCCGGTGAAGCATTCGGAATGGATGCGGACCAGCGGGGCCGGCGCGTCGTCCGGCAAGTGTTCCGGCCGGCCGATCACGATCGCGAGATGCTCGATCGCGGAGCCATCGGCGCGGAAGGCGACCACGCGGCTGTCGGGTGCGTCCGTCAGCGGCACGTCGGCCGAGGTGACCAGCCGCAGACCGGCGGCTTCCTGGGCCGGATAGGCGAGCACGTCGGCGGCGGGCACCACCACAAGGTCGTGCGCCGCCAGCCCTACCTGGAAAGCCGCCGGGGACAGCGGCGCGGCCAGCACCGCGGGCAGCAGCTGGGCGATCTTCGCCAGGCGGAAAGCGGCGTCGGCGCCCGGCGGCACGGCGGCTGCCTGCAGCGGCGGCGTGCCAGGCCGCGGGGGAACGGTGGGATCGGGCAGCGCCTGATAGGCTCCCGAGACCAGGATGGCGGGCGGTAGAGCGATGGCCGCCACCTCCGAATCGTGCTGCATCGGCGCGCGCAGGATGGCGGCGGCGCGCGCGGGGGCCAGCAGCAGGACCGGCGGGACCGGCGTCAACGAGCCCAGTTCCCGCACCGCGTCCGGGCTGGCGACCTCGGCACCCAGAAGGACCAACGGCGTCGGTCCGGCCAGCACCACCGGCACACCGCGGCGCAGCTCCGAGGCGGCGCGGTGCACCAGGCGCAGTGCATGCCGCACGCCGGAATCGGTCGTGGCGGACATGTCCCGCGCGGCATCAGCAGTCCCGGTCACCCGTGTCATCTCCTTGCCTGCCCAACCCGTGGGCTTATCCAACCCGTGGCCGCCAGGGCACTCCCCGGCCAGGGCCGGTGTTGATCCCACGGCTCCGGCTCGACGCCCGCGCGGTCATTCCACCGGGAAATCCCAATATAGGGTTTCTCTACGTTTTGGAACGAATCAGCCCTATTTCTGTCATGCTTTGGGGCCAGAGGGAAAATGCCTCAACACGGCGTGACTGTCATGTCAGGGCTCCCCATATGGGGATTGCGGCGGCAGGCACCGGCCTGTGCTGATAAAATCGTGATGTGGCGCGCCGCATTGCGCGGGGTAACAGGATGCGAACGCGGCTTGCGTAACGACGTTGAATACGGCCAGGGGAGCCCGCCAGGCGGCGCCTCGTGGCAAAGCAGCCTGGGCAAAAATGGCTTGCCGCCGAAACCAATCAGGCGCAACCGACTTTGGCGAGAGGAACTTGACTGATGTCCGCAGAACGCCCGGTTCTGATTGTGGATGATGACGACGACCTGCGTGAGACCTTGGTCGACCAGTTGGCGGTCGACGGCGAATTCGTTGCGAGTCAGGCCGCCTCCATCGCGGATGCCGAAGCCAAGATGGCCGACAAGGATGCCCGGTTCGATGCCATCATCCTGGACGTGTCGCTGCCCGACGGCGACGGGCGGGATCTATGCGCGCGGCTGCGCAAGCAGGGGCATCGCATGCCGGTCATCATGCTGACAGGATCCGATGCCGATACCGACGTGGTGCGCGGGCTGGATTCGGGGGCCAACGACTACATCGCCAAGCCCTTCAAGCTGACGGTCCTGCTGGCTAGGCTGCGCGCCCAGCTGCGCATCTTCGAGAACAGCGAGGACGCGGTGTTCACCATCGGGCCCTATACGTTTCGTCCGGCGGCCAAGCTGCTGCATGAGCCGGTGAAGAACCGCCGCATCCGCCTGACGGAGAAGGAGGCGGCGATCCTGAAGTTCCTGTACCGAGCGGGCAGCAGGCCGGTGGCGCGGCAGGTGCTGCTGAATGAGGTGTGGGGTTACAACGCCGCCGTCACCACCCATACGCTGGAGACGCATATCTACCGGCTGCGGCAGAAGATCGAGCCGGATCCGGCGAATGCGCGGCTGCTGGTGACCGAGGGCGGCGGCTACCGCCTGGACCCCGAGGGTGCACCGACGGCCAACACGCCGATGACGGAACCGGCGTAGGCGCGGGGGCGGTTCCATCGCAGAAGGGTGGTTCCGCCAGCCCAGCCGGATCGGGCCCTGTGCTCGGGCCCCGTCCTACAGCTTCTCGACCTGCGCGTATTCCAGCTCGACCGGGGTGGAGCGGCCGAAGATCGACACGCTGACCTTCACGCGGCCCTTTTCCTCGTCCACTTCCTCGACCGTGCCGTTGAAGCTGGTGAACGGGCCGTCGGCGACACGAACCTGCTCGCCGATCTCGTACATCACCGCGGGGCGCGGACGGTCCACGCCTTCCTGGCTCTGCTTCAGGATGCGGTCCGCCTCGGCCTGGCTGATCGGCGTGGGGCGGGTCTTGCTGCCCAGGAAGCCGGTGACCTTCGGCGTGTTCTTCACCAGGTGCCAGGCGTCGTCGGTCAGGTCCATCTTCACCAGCACGTAGCCGGGGAAGAACTTCTGTTCGCTGCTGATCTTTCGGCCGCGCTTGACCTCGACGACGTTCTCGGACGGCACCAGCACTTCCTCGAACTGCTCGGCCAGGCCCTTCTGCGCCGCCTGCTCCTTGATCTGCTGGGCGATCTTCTTCTCGAACCCCGAATAGACGTGCACGACGTACCAGTTCTTGGCCATATCGGTCCCCGACCCCCTTAGATACCCACCTGGAACAGCACCCGCACGCCCAGACCGATGATCTGGTCGATCACGAAGAAAAACACCGCGGCGGCACTGGCCATGGCGAAGACGAGGCCGGTCGTGACGAGCGTCTCCTTCCGGGTTGGCCAGGTGACCCGGGCCATCTCGGTGCGAACCTCACGAGCGAACTTCAGCGGTTGGAACGCCACTTTCCATCAGATCCTTATGCTGGTCGCCGGCCCGGGCCCACATGCGGCAGCCGGAGGACGGCCCGGTGATGGCAGGGGTGGAGGGTCTCGAACCCCCAGCCTCCGGTTTTGGAGACCGGCGCTCTAGCCAATTGAGCTACACCCCTGCAGCGGGCCGGCGCTGATCCTGCATGGGTTCGCGCGCGACAGGGGGCGTAGAAAGGATGCGCCGGGGCCAATGTCAAGCGTTCAATGAAGTTCCCTATATGTTCTTGACCGGGCGAGCCCGCCATGCGATGACTCGCATGCGAACGCAGGGAGAACGCTATGCGGAGCCGAACCGACGCCGTCGACCCCTCGGAGCGGGATCTGGACGCACTGGCGGCCCTCGAGCAGGCCGGCGAGCCGGATGCGCCGCCGGATATCCGGATGCCGTCGCTGCGCCACGCCGGCCGCGGCGCCGTCACCAACCCGGGCGTCCGCTTCGACTCGAAGGTGCGTTCGGATTTCGACGACGGCTGGGCCACGCTGACGCAGGAGGTCGGGGACCTGCCCCGGCTGGACACCACGCTGATCCGCGACAGCACGAAATCGGTCATCAGCTGGAATACCTCCCCCGATATCGGCTTTGATCGGGCGGTGAACCCGTATCGCGGGTGCGAGCACGGCTGTATCTACTGCTATGCGCGGCCGACGCATGCCTATCTGGGTTACTCGCCCGGCCTGGATTTCGAGACGAAGCTGGTCTTCAAGCCCGAGGTGGCGGACCTGCTGGAGAAGGAGTTGCGCAAGCCCGGCTATGTGCCGCAGACCATGGCGCTGGGCTCCAATACCGACCCGTATCAACCGGTGGAGCGCACCTTGCGCCTGACCCGGTCGGTGCTGGAGGTGCTGGACCGTTTCAACCACCCGGTCGGCATCGTCACCAAGTCCGCCGGCGTGCTGCGGGACCTCGACATCCTGGCCGCGATGGCGCGGCGGAACCTGGTACGGGTGCATGTCTCGATCACCACCCTGGACAACCGCCTCGCCAGGGTGATGGAGCCGCGGGCGGCAACACCGTCGCGGCGGCTGCAGGCGATCGAGCAGCTCACCCGGGCGGGCGTGCCGACCGGCATGCTGGCGGCGCCGATGATCCCGGCGCTGAACGATGCGGAGATGGAAAAGATCGTCGAGGTCGCGGCCAGGGCCGGCGCCACGCATGCGGGCTATGTCCTGCTGCGCCTGCCGCTGGAACTGCGGCAGATGTTCGAGGCCTGGTTGCAGGAGCATTTTCCGGACCGGGCGCGGCATGTACTGAACCTGATCCGGGAGACCCGGGCCGGCAGGCTGAACGATTCCCGGTTCCACCATCGTTTCGCGGGTCAGGGCGTCTACGCCGACCTGCTGTCTCGCCGCTTCGCCAGGGTTGCCCGGCAGTTCGGCCTGGATGAGCATCGGCGGGAGCTGTCGCGGGATCTGTTCGCCGTGCCGGGCGAAACGCCGGCGCGGACCGAACGGCAATTGTCGCTGTTCTGAGGGCGTGACGGCCGGGGCGTCGCCGGCCGCACCGTTACGGCCACCGCTAGCTGTAGAAGCGACGCAGGTTGTTCATCCGGAGCGTTGGGGTGAAGCTGTGGCTGGCGACCATGGCGGCCACGTGGCCGGTGCTGCCGGCCGCCCCGTCGATCGTCGGCCGTATCGGTCCCGCGGCATAGACGCGGTGACCCGATCGCCGGCTTTTCGTTGCCGCGACCGGCATGGGGCTGATCTTCCAGGGCATCAGTGCAACACTGGAATCCCACCGCGTCGAGTGAAACAATTCGGTCAGTGACCGGACCGACATGACCTGCTATCTCGTTGCGGCCGTGGGGTAATGTCACAATGCGCCGGATTCTGAGACGGCCGGATTCTGAGACGGTGGATGCGAAAAGAGAAACGTCCGAACAGATGGCCGGTACGGCCGGTGTGGGTGGCGGCATCGGTTCGGCACCGGTTGGCGTCGTGCGGCTTGGTGCAGCCCTGACATGAGTTCATTGCGGGTGGGCCGCGTCTCCCAGTCCGCCGCGCGTGTCGGGCTTCCGCCCCGCCGATCCGCCGCCGGCACAGCTTGGCCTCTGATCCTCGCAGCGATGCTGCCGTTGGCGGCCTGCAAGGTCGGGCCGGACTTCACCGCGCCGAACGCCCCGGTCGCGGAACAGTGGATGCAGGCCGGCGATCCGTCGGTGAAGACCGACCATCAGGATTATGAGCGGTGGTGGACCGCGTTCCGCGACCCGACGCTGGATCGGCTGATCGATATCGCCTACCACCAGAACCTGACCCTGCTGTCAGCCGGCACACGGGTGCTGCAGGCACGCGCCGAACTGGGCGTCGCGATCGGCGAATTCTATCCGCAGACGCAGCAGATCGGCGCCAATGTCGGGTACAACCAGGCCAGCGCGGCCGATCCCACGTCCAATCCCACCCACCAGCTTGGCAACTACTGGCGAGCGTCCCTCGGTACCCAGATCGATTGGGAACTGGATTTCTGGGGCAAGTTCCGCCGTGGGGTGGAATCGGCGGATGCCGCCTATCTGGCGTCGATCGCCACATATGACGATGTGCTGGTAACCTTAGTGGGCGATGTCGCCACCGCCTATATCGGCATCCGTACCCTGCAGGCGCAGATCGCCATCGCGCGGGACAACGTCGTGAAGCAGAAGGCGGCGCTGCGCATCGCACGGGATCGTTTCCACGGCGGCACGGCGACCGGCCTGGATGTCTACCAGGCCGAGAACGTGCTGGCGCAGACCGAGGCGAGCATTCCGCAGCTGGCCGCCCAGTTGCAGCAGGGGGAGGATGCGCTGCGCGTGCTGCTGGGCATGACGCCGCAATCGCTCGATCCGCTGCTGGCCGGACCGCCGACCATTCCGGTGCCGCCGCGCGATGTCGCGGTGGGTATTCCGGCCGATCTGCTGCGCCGGCGGCCGGATATCCGCCAGGCGGAGCTGGCGGCCGCGGCGCAAAGCGCGCAGATCGGCATGGCAAAGGCCGATCTGTTCCCTGCCTTCGTGCTGGGCGGCGCCTTCGGCACCATCGCCGGCTCCACCGGCCACAACCGTCTGAACGAGGTGTTCAGCTCCCACGGCATCCAGTTCTCCTTCGGGCCGTCATTCTCCTGGCCGATCCTGAATTACGGGCAGATCACCAACAATGTCCGGGTGCAGGATGCCAAGCTGCAGGGCTTGCTGATCGACTATCAGAACACCGTGCTGAAAGCGCAGAAAGAGGTGGAGAGCAGCCTCAGCGGCTTCTTGCAGGGGCGCCAGCAGGTGGAGCTGCTGCGGCGAAGCGTGGCCGCGGCGACTGCCGCGTTGCGGATCGCCATCGAACAATACCGCCTGGGCACGCGCGATTTCACCACCGTGCTGACGGCGGAACAGAACCTGTATCAGGCGCAGAACGCCCTGGCCACGGCATCGGGCAATCTGTCATCCAGCCTGGTGTCGCTGTACCGGGCGATGGGCGGTGGCTGGCAGATCCGCGAGGGGAATGAATTCGTGAACGACGCCACGCGGGATCAGATGCGCGACCGGACCAACTGGGGCTCCCTGCTGCCGCCGGCGGGGACGCCGGGTTCCGCCGCATCCGGATTGCCAACGCCTGGACTACCGGGTCCGGCGGACCAGGGACCCGATATCCGAGCGCCGGAGTGGTGAGCATGAGGACGTTTTTCGCCCGCACCCTGTTCGTCGCCGTGGCCAGTCTGGCCGGCGCACCGCCCGTTTCCGTTCCGGCGCAGGCGCAGGCCGTGGCACAGAGCCAGGCGCCGCCCGGCGTTCCGGTGGTGCTGCCGAAACAGCAGACGGTCAGCGACACGCTGACGATCACCGGCAACGCCGCCGCCGTGGCGCAGGTGAACCTGATCGCCCGCGTCAATGGCTTTCTGGAACAAATTCACTTCCAGGATGGTGCGATCGTGCGCAAGGGCGATCTGCTGTTCACCATCCAGCAGGATCAGTACAAGGCACAGCTTCAGCAGGCGCAGGCGCAGCTTCAGTTGCAGCAGGCTTCCCTGAAGCATGCGAAGACCGAGGTCATGCGGTACGCGGCCCTGCTGAAGAAGGACGCCGCGACGCAGGTCGACGTCGATCACTGGAATTTCGAGATGGCGGCCGCCCAGGCCAATATTCTGGCGGCCCAGGCGCAGGTGGATATCGCCCAGCTCAATCTGTCCTATACCGAAGTGCGCGCGCCGTTCGACGGGCAGATGGGGCGGCACCTTGTCGATGTGGGCAATGTCGTCGGGGGGACCGGACAGCCGACGACGCTGGCGCAGATCTCCCAGCTCGATCCGATCTATGTGGTGGCCAATCTCAGCACGCAGCAGGCGATCCAGATCCGCGACAATCTGCGGCAGCGGCGGCTGACGCTGGAGGAACTGCACCGCGTGCCGGTGGACGCGGCGCTGCAGGGCGATACCGGCTTCCCCTACCACGGCACCCTGCAATACGTCTCGCCCGACATCGATCCGCAGACCGGCACCCTGATGGTGCGCGGGATTCTGGCGAACCCCAACCGCACGATGCTGCCCGGCCTGTTCGTCAATATCCGTCTGCCGATGGGCAAGACGATCAGCAGCGCGCTGCTGGTGCCCGACCGGGCGCTGCAGGAGGATCAGGGTGGCCGCTACCTGCTGGTGGTCGACCAGAACAACGTCGTCCAGCAGCGCTATGTGCAACTGGGCCAGCTGATCGGGTCGGAGCGGGTGATCACCGGGGGGCTTGCCGCGACGGACAAGGTGGTGACCGGGGATCTGTGGCGGGTCTCGCCCGGCATGACGGTGACGCCGCAGATGTCCGGCGGCGGCTAGGGCGCCGGGCATGATCTCGAAATTCTTCATCGAGCGGCCGGTCCTGGCCAATGTCCTGGCGATCGTGCTGGTGCTGATTGGCGCGGTGTGCCTGTACCGGCTGCCGATCGCGGAATATCCGAACGTGGTGCCGCCGACCGTGCAGGTGACGGCCAGCTATCCCGGCGCCAGCGCGCAGACGGTGATGAACACCATCGCCTTGCCGATCGAGCAGCAGGTGAATGGTGTCGACGGCATGCTGTACATGGAGTCGACCTCGGCGGCGGACGGTACCTACAGCCTGACGGTCACGTTCCAGATCGGCACCGATCCGAACATCGCCCAGGTGCTGGTGCAGAACCGCGTCCAGCTCGCGCTTGCCCAGTTGCCGGAACCGGTGCAGGCGCAGGGTGTCAGCGTCCAGAAGAAGAATACGGCGATCCTGCAGATCGTCACGCTGTATTCGCCGGACAACAAGTTCGACAGCCTGTTCATGAGCAACTACGCCACCATCAACCTGACGGACGTGCTGTCGCGCCTGCCGGGGGTGGGCAATGTGAAGGTCTTCGGCACCGGCACCTATTCGATGCGGGTCTGGCTGGATCCGCAGAAGCTGTATTCCTTCGGCCTGCAACCCGGCGACGTGGTGAATGCGATCCGGGAGCAGAGTCAGAACGTTGCCGCCGGCCAGGTCGGCATGCCGCCGGCGCCGAAGGACACGCAGTTCCAGTACACGATCGACATCCAGTCGCGACTGAATGAGCCGGAGCAGTTCGGCAGCATCGTCCTGAAGGACCAGACCGCCCAGGGCGGGCGGCTGGTCTATCTGCGCGACGTCGCGCGCGTCGAGTTGGGATCGCAGACCTATGCGCAGGATTTCCGGCTGGACGGCCGTCCCGCCGCCGGCATCGCCATCTACCAGACGCCGGAATCGAACTCGTTGCAGGTGGGACGGGCGGTCCAGCAGACGATGGAGAAGTTGTCGAAACGTTTCCCCGAGGGACTGAGCTTCTCCATCCCCTATGATACCACCACCTTCGTGCGCGACTCGATCAACGAGGTCTACAAGACGCTGTACCAGGCCGGCATCCTGGTGCTGATCGTCATCCTGGTGTTCCTGCAGAATTTCCGGGCGACGCTGGTGCCGGCGACAACGGTGCCGGTGACGATCATCGGCGCCTTCGCGGGCATGGCGGCGATGGGGTTCACCGTGAACCTCTCCACCCTGTTCGGCATCGTGCTGGCGATCGGCATCGTGGTGGACGACGCGATCGTCATCGTGGAGGGCGTCAGCAAGTATATCGAGCAGGGAATGTCCGGCCGCGACGCCGCCATCAAGGCGATGGATGAGTTGTTCGGGCCGGTGGTGGGTATCACCCTGGTGCTGATGTCGGTGTTCCTGCCGGCCGCGTTCGTCCCGGGCCTGACCGGCAACATGTTCGCCCAGTTCGCCCTGGTGATCGCCGTCACTGCGCTGATCAGCGCGGTGAACGCCGCGACCCTGAAGCCGACGCAGTGCGCGATGTGGCTGCGCACGCCGGTGCCGCCGGAGAAGCGCAATTTCTTCTATCGCGGCTTCAACGCCGCTTATGATCCGGTCGAGCGCGGCTATGTCGGCTTCATCGGCCGCATGGTGAAGCGCAGTGGGTTGATGGTGATTTTGGCGCTGTGCCTCTCCGGCGTCGGTATCTGGCAGCTGACTCGCATTCCCACCTCGTTCATCCCGATCGACGACCAGGGCTATCTGATCGCCGCCGTGCAGCTTCCCGAAGGCGCGGCGTTGGGCCGTACCGCCGCCGCGCTGGACCAGGTGCGGCAGATCGCGCAGCAGGTGCCGGGCGTGCAGCAGGTGATCGCGCTGTCCGGCATGTCGGTGCTGGATAACAGCGCCGATCTGGCGAATGCCGGCACCGCCTGGGTGATGCTGAAGCCGTTCGATGAGCGGCTGAAGGCCAAGGACCAGGACCTGGCCGGTATCTACCGCGCATTGACCGCCAAGCTGCAGGGCCTGACCGAGGGCCAGGTCTATGTGCTGCCGCCGCCGGCCGTCCAGGGCATCGGCAATTCGGGCGGCTTCCAGATGCAGCTGGAAATGCTGGGCGGCGACTTCAACTTCCAGAAGCTGAACGACCTGGCGCAGCGGATCGTCAAGGAAGCGGCCGCGGACAAGCAATTGCAGAACGTGGTGACGACCTTCCGCACCGACGCCCCGCATGTGACCCTGTCGGTGGATCGCGACCGGGCGGAGACATTGCGGGTGTCGGTGGGCGATGTGTTCAAGACGCTGACGGATTATGTCGGCTCCACATACGTGAACCAGTTCAACAAGTTCGGCCTGTCGCTGCAGGTGTATGTCCAGGCGGAGTCGCAGTTCCGCCTGCATCCGGATGATCTGCTGAACCTGTATGTCCGCAGCCAGGACGGCAACATGGTGCCGATCAGCGCGGTGGCGCATCTGGGTCCGGCCGTCGCGCCGCCGCTGATCACGCTGTACAACCTGTACCCCTCGGCGACGATCGTCGGTTCCCCGGGGCGCGGGATCAGCTCAGGCCAGGCGATGGCGGCGATGGAGCAGATCGCCAGGCGGGTGCTGCCGCCCGACGTGTCCTTTGAGTGGACGGCGATGTCGTACCAGGAGCAGGTCACCGGCAACCAGCTCTACTACGTGTTCGGGCTGTCGGTGTTGCTGGTCTATCTGTGCCTGGCCGGCCAGTACGAAAGCTGGATTCTGCCGCTGGCGGTGCTGGCGGCGGTGCCGCTGGCGCTGCTGGGACCGGTGATCGCGCTGACCGCCCTGGGGGCGGCGAACAACCTGTATACCCAGATCGGCCTGATGCTGCTGATCGCCCTGTCCGCCAAGAACGGCATCCTGATCGTGGAGGTCGCTCGGGAGAAGCGGCTGATCGACGGCATGCCGATCCTGCAGGCGGCGATGGAGGCCTCCCGCACCCGGTTCCGGCCGATCCTGATGACATCCTTCGCCTTCATCCTGGGCGTCTTGCCCCTGGTGGTCGCCACCGGCGCCGGCGCCAATGCGCGGCGGTCGCTGGGCATCACCGTGTTCAGCGGCATGATCGCCTCGACCTGCCTGGCGGTACTGTTCGTGCCGTCTTTCTTCACGGTGCTGCAACGGTTCGAAGAGTGGCGGAAGACGCGGAAGAGGAGGCCGGTTGTCGCGTCGGAGCCGCGCTGACGCCGCTGCTGCACGAATCAGCCACCGCTACAAAGGCTTGGGAGTGTGCCCGGATGGACGCCAATGGCGGCCGCGTTGAGGCTTTACAGGCCGCTCTCGCGCTCAATGACCGCAATAGCCTCGGCCGGTGTCAGACGAGCGGTGTCGACAATGATGTGCGGCTCCTGCCATGGCGCGTAGCCGCGTGTCACCACGTCCCGCCATGTTGGAAGAACCAGGCCTGCTATGTCTGAACATCGCTGTTCCACACGGCGGCGATGCTCGCTCGCGTCGGAACATACGACTTCGATTTCGATCAGCGGCTTGCCTGCACGGGCCGCTGTTGCGCGCCAGCCTGACCGACTTTCGTGAACCGGATTGACGCAGTCCGCAATAACACGCCGACCGATCGACAGGTTTGACGCGGCCAGGGCGTTGGCAATGACGTAGCCGGCCGGCCCGACATCGCCGGCGCGCCCATTTGCGGCCCGCAATGCCTGTTCGATCACGTCGATCCGGAGGTAGGTGGCGGCATGTCGTTCCGCCAGCAGTCTCGCTATCGTTGTCTTGCCGGTGCCAGGCAAGCCGCCGAAGACAATCAGCATTGGGCATCCCGTTTCCTTGTTCGATTGGAAGTCCCGTTTGCCCGGTTCCGGTTCTTCCAACGCCCGACAATAGCCGCGAAAGGCCTCTCGATGAAACGGCACCTTTCCATCCGCCGCGCCGGCTGATAGCAGACGCCGCGTCATGACCGAAGACCTGCCCCCGAACCCGGCCCTGCTGCCGGCCGGCCTGCGTGACCTGCTGCCGCCGGACGCCGAGACCGAGGCGGCGTCCGTCGAGACGCTGATGGCGGTCTTCGCCTCCTTCGGCTATCAGCGCGTCAAGCCGCCGCTGCTGGAGTTCGAGGACAGCTTGCTCGCCGGGTCCGGCGCCGCCGTGGCGGAGCAGACGTTTCGCCTGATGGACCCCGACAGCCAGCGCATGATGGGGCTGCGTGCCGACACCACCCCGCAGGTTGCCCGCATCGCCACCACCCGGCTGGCCGGCGCGCCGCGCCCGCTGCGCCTGTCCTATGCCGGCCAGTGCCTGCGCGTGCGTGGCAACCAGCTGGCGCCCGACCGCCAGGTCAGCCAGGCCGGCATCGAGTTGATCGGCCATGACAGCCCTGAAGCGGATGCCGAGACGGTGCTGGTCGCCGCCGAGGCCGTCGCCGCGGTCGGGCTGACGCGCGTGAGTTTCGACCTGACCCTGCCGATGCTGGTGCCCTCACTGTTGGACGATGCCGGGATGGACGGCCATGACCGCATCCTGCTGGCCCGCGCGCTGGACCGCAAGGACGCTGCCGCCGTCGCTCGGCATGGCGGTGTGCTGGCCCCGGCGCTGACCGACCTGCTGATGGCTGCCGGCCCGGCCGATCGCGCGCTGGCGGCGCTCGCGGCGGTGACGCTCCCGAACACGGCAGGGATCCTGGCGGAGCGCGTGGCGCTGACCGTCGCCGCGATCCGCGCCAGGGCGCCCGATTTGCGGTTGACTGTGGACCCGGTGGAATTCCGTGGCTTCCGGTATGAGACCGGTGTCTCCGTCACCGTCTATGCGCCCGGCCGGCATGAGGAGCTGGGGCGCGGCGGCCGCTATATCTGCGGCGACGCCGAACCCGCGACCGGTCTGACCCTGTATCCCGATGCCATTCTGCGCGTCGCCGAACCGCGCCAGCCGCGCCCGCGCGTCTTTGTGCCGTTCGGCAGCGACCCGCTCGCCGCGGCGAAACTGCGGGCCGAGGGCTATGCAACGGTTGCCGGCCTGGCGTCGGTCGCGGATGACCCGGCCGAGGCGCGGCGGCTGCACTGCTCGCACCTCCTGCGCGGCGCGACGATCCAGGCCGTGGGGGCATAGGGCCTGGCCCGGGTTACCGGGTATAAACCGCAGAAATGCGATCGGATGGGTGGGCCAGCCGGTGTCAATCGTGCTACAGCCCTGCGGCAATCGCGTCTGCCGGCCGGTGGGTGCGCCCCCTCGAACGGTCAGGGCGGGCGCGTTTGCGTGTTGAACCAGCAACCGGCAGCAAGGTGCCAGGGATCCGCCCCATGGCGGTCATGGCCCCGATAGGGATACAGGACAGATGGCGAATGTCGCCGTGATCGGCGCCCAATGGGGCGACGAGGGCAAGGGTAAGGTCGTTGACTGGCTGGCGAGCCGCGCCGACGTGGTCGTACGGTTCCAGGGTGGCCACAATGCGGGGCATACGCTGGTCGTCGGCAATGAGACCTACAAGCTGTCGCTGCTGCCGTCCGGCCTGGTGCGCGGCAAGCTGGGTGTCATCGGCAATGGTGTGGTGGTGGACCCCGAGGCGCTGCTGGCCGAGATCGCCCGCGTTCAGGCCCAGGGTCTGACGGTCACGCCGGAGAGGTTGCGCATCGCCGAGAACGCGGTGCTGATCCTGCCGCTGCACCCGGCCATCGACAAGGCGCGGGAGGAAGCCCGCGGCGACGGCAAGATCGGCACCACCGGCCGCGGCATCGGCCCCGCCTATGAGGACAAGGTGGCCCGCCGTGCCATCCGTGTCGCCGATCTGGCGGAGCCGGAAACCCTGTCGCACAAGCTGGATGAGCTGCTGCTTCACCACAACACGCTGCTGAAGGGCTACGGCAAGCCGCCGTTCGAGAAGCAGGCGCTGCTGGACGGGCTGCTGACGCTGGCGCCGCGGATTCTGCCCTTCGCCGAACCGGTGTGGGAGCGGCTGGACGAGCTGCGCCGCCATGGTAAGCGAATCCTGTTCGAGGGCGCGCAGGCGGTGATGCTGGACGTCGATCACGGCACCTACCCGTTCGTCACCTCCTCCAACACGGTGGCGGCGACGGCGGCCTCGGGCGCCGGCGTCGGGCCGGGAACCGTCGGCTTCGTATTGGGGATCGCCAAGGCGTACACCACCCGCGTCGGCTCCGGCCCGTTCCCGACGGAACTGCATGACGCGACAGGGCAATTGCTGGGTGACCGCGGGCATGAGTTTGGCGTGGTGACCGGCCGCCGCCGCCGCTGCGGCTGGTTCGACGCGGCGCTGGTGCGCCAGGCGGTGAAGGTCGCCGGCATCCAGGGTATCGCGCTGACCAAGCTGGACATCCTGGACGGGCTGCCGGAGCTGAAGATCTGCACCGGCTACCGGATCAATGGCCTGCTGCATCGTCACTTGCCGGCGGCCCCCGCCGCCCAGGCCGCGGCGGTTCCCGAATACGAGGTGATGGAGGGTTGGTCCGGCTCCTCCCACGGCGCTCGCTCCTGGGCCGACCTGCCGGCGCAGGCGGTGAAATATGTCCGCCGCATCGAGGAATTGGTGGAGGCGCCGATCACCCTGCTGTCCACCAGCCCGGAGCGCGACGATACCATCATGGTACGCGACCCGTTCGAGGGCTGATCGGCTCGCCAGGACTGGTCGGATCGCCGGGGCTGACCGTGTCACCCGGGGCTGGTCGGGTCGCTCGAAGTCCGGACGGGGTCGGCTGGATCCCTGCCGGGCGAGCCCGCCGCCCAAGCTCCCGTGCGCCATTCCCGGCGCCCGTTCTCCGGTGTCGGTTCCCCGCGTCCGTCCCCTGGGCGTCATTCACGTCGCGCCGGACGCCCAGCCACGTCGCGCCCCTGCCACGTCGCCCCTACCACGTCGCCAACCGGCGCAGCCGGGGCGTCTTCTTGTATTGGTGCTCCGCCATGCGCGACAGCAGGCGGTCGAGCTGGCGTACCGCCTCCAGCACATGCGGACCCTTGTTCAGCATCACGCATTCGGTGCGGGCGGCCATGGCGGCGTCCGTCATCTCACCGCGGGCCTTGATGTTCTTGCGGATCAGGCTTTCCAGCACCTGGGTCGCCCAGATCACTGGCACCCGCGCGGCCTCGGCGATCCACAGGATTTCCTCCTGGATCTCGGCGGTGCGGGCGAAGCCGATCTCGGCAGCGAGGTCGCCGCGGGCGATCATGATCGCGGTCGGCTGGCGCGATGCCGCCTGCACGACCATGGGCGGCAGGTTGCGCAGCCCACGCGAGGTCTCGATCTTCAGCACCAGCGACAGCGCCTGCCAGGTATCCGGCCGCCGCCGGGCGAGCTCTTCCTGCAGCAGCGCGACGTCCTCGGCAGATTGGACAAAGGAGTAGCTGATGCCGTCGGCATGGGCGGCTACGAAATCGAGGTCCCGCAGGTCCTTGTCGGTCAACGGGAAGACCAGCAGGTCGGTGTCGGGGAAGCTCAATCCCTTTTTCCGTTTCAGTTTCACGCCGCGTTCGCGGCCGCGATCGATTTCCGCCACCACCCCCCAGGGCGCGCACCGCACGACGGTGCCGCCGGCCTTGGCGTCATCGATGAAGACGCGATGGCCGGGCTGCAACGCGTCGATCGCTTCCGGCAGCAGGCATTCGGCGGCGAAGGCGGGGGCATCGGGCGGCAGGTCGGCCAGGCCGCCCGGCCGCACCAGCGCAAACCGGTATCCCGGCAGCAGACGGCTGGTGCCTTCCGGGCACCGGGTTTCCCCGGTGCGGACCTTGGGTCCGGCCAGATCCATCAGGATGGCCAGCTTGCGGCCGGTCGCCGCCTCGGCCGAGCGGGCATGCGCGATCATGCGGCCCCAGGCCTCGGCGTCGTCATGGGCGCAGTTGATCCGCAGTGCTTCCACCCCTGCTGATGCCAGGCCGTGGATCATGCCCGGGTCGTCCGCGGCCTCCGACGGGCAGGTGACCAGCAGGGCGGTGGCGCGCGGCGGCGACAGCGGTCCCACCACCGCGGCCGAACGGGCCGCCAGCTCGGCTTCTCCGGCAAAGAAATCGGCTTCGGCCGGATACGGCAAGGCTGGTCCGCCGGCCATCGTCGCCAGGCTGGCCAGCACCGCGTCCAACACCGGCATCACCCGGCTTTCCAGCCTCCCGAGGGAGGACAGGCCGAGCGTCATCAGCCGCCGCTGCAACGGCCGCAGGTCGCGCTGGCGCAGCGCGAGATACTGGGACAGGTTGATGGCACTCGCGGCAAACCGTTGGGTATCCGCGGGTTTCGGCCATGCGGCACGAATCTCCGCGCCCCCGGTCAACGCGGTGTCGCGCAAGGCGAGAAGTTCGGCATGCAGCGCAGCGATCCGCTCCTGGTCCTGTACCATCTCTCCCTCAGCTTCTCCGCCGTTCCGAGCGCATGCAGGATGGTACGCGATTGTGGCTGCGGGAAGCGACGGTTGTGTGACGCGAGCGCGCAGGGGTGCCGGACCGGTGCGGCGCGTTGTCTTTTGATGTCGATCATAACGAGTTGACGACGGTCATGAACGGTGCGGGATCCGTGCGAAAACCGCCGAAGTCGCGCGGGCAGGAGCCGTCGCAGTCGACAGGCCGTGTCTGCCTTCGGTCGCGACGATAAGGCTTGTTGGCAGCGGGCTCTATTCGAGTCGGCGCCAGGCACCGGAGAGCCATTCATTCCGAATGACAATCGTCATGGATCGGTCACTGCGTGGTTCTGGCGCCTGGCACTGCTTCGTATAGACTCCGGCGTGTCCTGCGAAGCACAGCGTTGTGTATAATCGATCATAGCGGATAGATTGTATTGCCGCGTCGTGGTGTCACGCGTAGGGCTTATAGGACTCAATCGGCCGCCGTCGCCGCCTGGTGGAAATCACCGGCGGCGGCGACGGCCGGACATGCACAAGAGGACGAAGATCGTGCGATATCTGCTTCTGGCCGGCGTTGCTGTTCTCAGCGCCGGCTCCGCCTGGGCCCAAAACGATCCGGGTGTGATCCCGTCGCCGAACCCGATGCAGGGTCAGTTCATCGGCAGGTTCGGAGCCGGGCCGGCCCTCAACAACAACAACAACGCCTGGGGTATCGCCAACACCCCGTCCGGCAGCAAGGCCGCTGGCCAGAACAGCACGATCATCGCGCCGAACACCGTGGCCACGCCCACGCCGGGTACCGTCGTCATCCGCCTGAACGGCCGTGTCGAGGTCGACCTGACCGGTATGTGGACAAATATGGATACGAGCGTGAACAGCGCCGGCGCCTATACCGGCTACAAGGTGAATCCGCTGGGCATCTCCTCTTATCTGCGTCTGTATCCGGGCTTCGACGGTGTGTCGTCGAATGGCCTGCGGTATGGCGCCTCCGCCGAGATCCGGCAGAACTACGGGTCCGCCGACCGCGCCTGGCCATCCTCCGCGACCGGCGGTGCCGCCAACAGTCCGGGTGGCAACGACAGCCAGCAGACCCTGTACGTGCGCCGTGCCTTCACCTATCTGGCGACGGATCAGGCCGGCCTGTTGCGGCTTGGCCAGGCGGATGGCGTGCTGGGCCTGTTCGACAACTGTATCTTCTCCTCCAACTGCTGGGACAGCGGCCTGAGTGGCTTGTCCGGCAGCTCGGGCTATGAAGGGGCGACGCCGACGGGCGCCCAGATGACCTATGTCTGGCTCACCGGCACCGCCGCGGAATACGACAACACCAAGATCGTCTATCTGTCGCCGCAGTTCTATGGCTTTGATGTCGGCGTCCAATATGCGCCGAACATGGGCAATACGTTCCAGATGACCGGTGCGGGCGTCGGCTGCACCCAGGCCGGCCCGACCTGCATCGGCGTGACGTCCGGCAACGATGCGACGCGCTGGTACAACCAGGTCGGCGTCGGCATCCGGTACCAGCAGACTTTCGGTGCGGTGGATGTCAAGGCCTATGGCTTCTATGAGACCGCGGGGAAGGAGTCGCTGACGACCACGGCATATCTGTCACCCGCCGCGGTACGCGCCACCAGCGGCAGCGCGCAATACATGGCGTATGACAACCTGAGCTTCTACAAGGCCGGGGCGGCGATCACCGCGATGAACCTCACCCTGGCGGCCGACTACATCGGCGGCGCGGTCAACGGTTCATTGCAGATGCGTCCGACCGGCGGCGTCTCGACCAACGCGGTCATCACCGGCCTGACCTATGCGAACGGTCCGGTGGCCGCAGGCGTCCAGGTCGCCATGGCGGATACCCAAGGCGCCGCCCAGTTGACCGGCCTGACCCAGCGCCACGAATTCGGCCTGTCCGTCGGCGGTTCGTATCGCGTGGCGCCAGGCCTGTCGCTGGTCGCCGAGTACCAGTACATCACTCGGCATCAGGGCGGGTTCAACTTCGCGACCAACAGCCTGGGCGCCGGTACCGGCGCGAATACCGCCGGCCTGACCCGTGACGCTCGGGGGCAGGGCTTCACGCTCGCCACCGTGCTGACCTGGTAAGGTGGTCCCGACCGGTGTGACCACCCGGCATGGTCACACCGGCAAGAAGCCGGTCGGCATGCCCGGTCGGCATGCCCGGTCATGGGGAAACGGCCCGATCCGATCCGGTCATGCTGCGGCCGCACGTTGCGCCGGAGACCGCGGCGGGACAGAAAGGGCCATGTCCGTTTACGATTTTACCGCCCGGCGCAACGACGGCACCCAGCAATCGCTGGCCGATTACCGCGGCCAGGTGCTGCTGATCGTCAACACCGCCTCACGCTGCGGGTTCACGCCGCAATACAAGGGGTTGCAGGCGTTACAAGACCGGTTCGGCGGCCGAGGTTTCAGCGTGCTCGGCTTTCCCTGCGATCAGTTCGGCCATCAGGAGCCGGGCAGTGACGCGGATATCAGGGCATTTTGTGACAACTCGTTCGGGATCGACTTTCCATTGTTCGCCAGGATCGAGGTCAACGGTCCTGGCGCGCACCCGTTGTACCGTTTCCTGAAGGCACGAAAGCGCGGCCTGCTGACCAGGGCCATCAAGTGGAATTTCACCAAGTTCCTGATCGGACGCGACGGGTCCGTGCTGGCACGGTTCCCGCCGACAAGGACACCCGAGGCCATTGCCCCGGCGATCGACAAGGCGCTGTCCTGACGGATCACTGTACAGATCGTAGAGTCGACAGGCTTGGTGGCGGCGCCTGGCGCGTGCTGCCTGACGATCAGTAGGTGATACGCGCGACCGCCCGCAACTGGTCGGGCGTCGCCGACCCGAAGCCGAAGAATTCCAGATAGGCCGGAATCATTTCGAACAGCATGTCGGTCCCGACCTGGACCCGGCAGCCTTTGGCCCGAGCGGCGCGGAGCAGGGGGGTGAACTCCTCCTTCATCACCACTTCCCCGACAAAGGTTCCTGGTCCGATCCGATCCGGGTTCAGCGGCAAGGGATCGTCCGCCCGCATTCCCAGCGGCGTCGCGTTCACCACGATGTCCCAGCCGGCTGGATCGGCGGATCCGGTGCCGACCCGCAGCGAGGGATAGTGCCCGCGCAATCGCGCCGCCAACGCCTCGGCCGATGCGGCGTTCACGTCGAACAGGCCGATTGCGCGCAGGCCGGCGGCGGCCAGGGAGGCGGCGATCGCGGACCCCACCCCGCCCGATCCCACCACCAGGGCGGCGGCACCGCGCACGACGCAGCCCTTGCGGATGGCGCCGCGCACAAACCCGTCGCCGTCGAACATGTCGCCAAGCAGCGATCCGTCCGGTCGTTTCAGCACCGCATTGCAGGACCCGGCGATACGCGCGTTGGTCGTCAGTTCGTCGACCAGTGCCGTGACGGCCACCTTATGCGGCATGGTGATCAGCGCGCCGTGCAAGGTGGTGATCCGGAACAGCGCCGGAAACAACGCGGCAAAATCCGCGGCGGTGACACCCAGCGGCACGACGGCGGCATCGATCCCGTTCGTTTCGAACCAGGGATTGTAGATCATCGGCGCCTTGAACGACTCCGTCGTATAGCCCAGATGCGCAATGACCTTGCCGCGTCCGGAGATCATGAAACCGAACCCGGGTCAGGCGTGGCGCGCGATCACGTCGCGCCAGCGGGCGCAATCCTCCGGGCCGCGCACCACCGTATCGAATTCCGGCGTGAAGCTGACCGGCACCAGCACGCGATCCACTCCGGCGGCCTCCAGCCTCGGCAATTCATCCAGGTCCTTCGGCAGGCTGGTGGTGATTTCCACCGCGGCCGGGTCGCGGCCATGCGCCTTGGCGGTGTCGCGCACCAGCTGGATCAGCTCCGCCGAGGCGCCGCGCGCGGGGAAGAACCCGTCGCCCAGCCGCCCGGCGCGTTTCGCCGCGAAGGTGGAATGGCCGCCAATGATGATCGGCACGCTGCCGTTTGCCGGCTTGGGCCGCATGAACGCGTCCTTGAAGCGGAAGAATTTTCCGTTGAAGCTCGGCCGGTCCGCCGTCCACAATTCCCGCATGACGCGGATATATTCGTCGGTGCGGGCGCCGCGCTCCTCGAACGGGGAGCCGACGGCGTCGAATTCCTCCTTCAGCCAGCCCACGCCGACGCCCAGCAGCACCCGGCCGCCGGACATCGCGTCCAGCGTCGCCACCTGCTTGGCGGTGATCACCGGATTATGTTGCGGAAGGATGATGACTCCGGTGGCTAGCTTGATGCGCGTGGTGCGGGCCGCGACATAGGCCATCCAGATCAGCGGGTCGGGCAGGTCGAAATTGCCATCCCCGCCGGGCAGCTTGCCGCTGGGCGAATAGGGATATTGCGACTGATAGCCCGCCGGAATGACCGTGTGCTCCACCGTCCAGGCGGACTCGAAGCCGGCTTCCTCGGCAGCCTGTACCAGGTCGACGGCCCGGGCCGCGTCGACGAAGCGCCCCGTGTTGCAGTAGCGCAGACCGAATTTCATGGCCGTTCCCCCAATGCGGACAATGCCGCGCCAGACTGCACGCCACGCGGCAGCCGGTCAAAGCTCCGCGGTGCGCGACGCAATGGCCTCGGACGATGCCGTCAGTCCTGCATGAGTAGGCGGATGCTGCCGCTCAGGTCGTCGACGGAGAACGGCTTCGTCAATACGAGCGTGCCCTGCCTGGGCAGGCCGCTGGTCGTCTGATCGACGGCGAAGCCGGTGATCAGCAGCACTTTCAGGTTCGGGCGGCTGGTACGCCCGGCCTGCGCCATCTGCCGGCCGTTCAGGTCGCCCGGCAGGCCCAGATCGGTGATCAGCAGGTCGATCCGCACATTGGATTGCAGGACCTTGAGGCCGCCCGCCCCGTCGGCGGCCTCGATCGCGGTATAGCCCAGATCGTTCAGCACTTCGGTGATCAGCAGGCGCACCGCCGGCTCGTCGTCCACCACCAGCACGGTCTGGCCGCTGGCGGCCGGGATCGGCACCTGGGCTTCCACCGGCCTCTCGTCCTCCACCACCGCGCCGACGGCGCGCGGCAGATAGATCCGCACGCAGGTTCCCTGGCCGGCTTCCGACAGGATGCGCACCGTGCCGCCGGATTGCCGGGCGAAACCGTAGACCATCGACAGTCCCAGACCGGTGCCCTGACCGGTGGGCTTCGTGGTATAGAACGGCTCGAACGCCCGAGCCTGTACCTCGGGCGGCATGCCGAGGCCGGTGTCGAGGACGCTGACGGACACGTATTCCCCGGGCACCAGGCCCTGGTCCGGGGCGTTGCCGTTCAAGGTTTCGTTGGCCAGTTCGATCGTCAGGCGGCCGCCGCCAGGCATCGCGTCGCGCGCATTGATGCACAGGTTCAGGATGGCGTTTTCCAGCTGGTTCGGGTCGCACAGCGCCGGCCAGAGCTGCTCCGCGCTCTGTGTTTCCACCCGGATGTTCGGCCCCATGGTGCGGCGGATCAGATCGGTGATGCCGGCAACCAGATTGCTGGCGCTGATCGGCCGGGGATCCAATGTCTGCCGGCGGGCGAAGGCCAGCAGCCGCTGGGTGAGGGCGGCGGCGCGTGAGGCGGCGCCCCTGGCGGTGTCCAAATGGCGTTCCGCGTCGGCGCCGCGGCCCTGGGTAACGCGGAGCCGTGCCAGCTCCAGGCTACCCAGGATGGCGGTCAGCAGATTGTTGAAGTCATGCGCCAGGCCGCCGGTCAACTGGCCGACCGCCTCCATCTTCTGTGCCTCGAAGAATTGCTGGCGGGACCGTTCCAGCTGTTCCTGCGCCTCCCGCCGCTCCGTCAGGTCGCGGGTGACCTTGGCGAAACCGATCACCGTGCCGTTCCGCAGGATCGGGTCGATAACAACGCTGGCCCAGAGCCGGCTGCCGTCCTTGCGCAGCCGCCATCCCTCGGCGGTGAAACGGCCCTCGGTCGCGGCCTGGTGCAGCGCGCGCTTCGGTATCTCGGCCAGCAAGTCCTCCTGGGTGTAGAACCGGGAGAAGTGCTGGCCGATGATCTCCTGTGCCTTATAGCCCTTGATCCGTTCAGCGCCCGGATTCCAGCTCGCCACCCGCCCTTCGCGATCCAGCATGAAGATGGCGTAGTCGACGACGCTGTCGATCAGCAGAGCGTGCAGGTCGGCGGGCAATGTGTCCAATCGGCGCTCCGGCAACAACAGCGGCGGCTGTATCCGCCGTGCATGCGATACAGCCGGGCACCGGAGGAGGTACCGCCAGCCGACCGCATAGTTCCGGATACGCCGCTTGCCGTCCGGTCAGGATGCACTTCGGGCAATATGGGGGTCAACGGGCCCGGCGGCTCGGCTGCGGCCAAAAATGATCGCCCGCGTCAGGCGCGTCGTCACGATCGCGCGACCGCCGCGGGCTGGCGCGCACATATACCCGTGAGATCGGTGGAAGCCCGGCATGATCCCCGCCACGTCTGACCGCGGTTCCAACAGTCGAGGAGAACGACCATGCGCCGTCTGCTGATGGCTTCCGCGGTCGCGATGCTGATGCCGATGGGGGTTGCCGCGATCGGATCCGCACAGGCCGCCATGCCGGCCGATACCAGCGTGCCGGACGCCACGATGAGCCATCCCGCGATGCCATCCAACCCGGCAATGACGCCGCCGCCGAACGCGGAGATGACGTCCCCGCCGCCGCAGGCCATGGACAACAGCCGGGAGAACTGTGGCACCCCGGATGAACCGAAGCCGTGCCCGCCGATGCCGCGTCATCCGCTGGCCTATTACCCGCCCAACCGTCACTGATGCGGCGCGACCGGTGCGTGTCGTCCGGCACGCACCGGCTGATGCCGGTCACGCGGCAACCCCGGCCTCCATTGACAGGCGAAGCCGCCGTGGCCGGCCATGGGCCGAGCTCCGTCAAGCGAAGCCAAAGCATGACAGGATCAGGTTGACCCTGTCGTGCTTTGGCAATTCTTTGATTCAAAAGCGCGATTCATGCCCTCTCACGGCCGGCTCCAGGCGATCGCGCTCTAGCAATCCATGTCGTCGTTGGTGCGGCGCACCAGGATTTCGCGTTTGCCGACATGGTTGGCGGGGCCGATGATGCCTTCCTTCTCCATCTGTTCGATCAGCTTGGCGGCCTTGTTGTAGCCGATGTTGAGGTGCCTCTGGATGAAGGACGTGGAGGCCTTGCCTTCCCGCGCGATCACCGCGACCGCCTGGTCGAACAGCGTCTTGTCGTCGCTGCCGCCGCCACCGATGCCGGACAGCAGCGACTCCGTGTCGCCGCCGTCCTTGTCCAGCGGCTCGGTCACATCCTCCACATAGGACGGCTCGCCCTGCTCGCGCAGGAACGCGACGACCTTCTCCACTTCGTCGTCCGACACGAACGGACCATGGACGCGGGTGATGCGGCCGCCACCCTGCATGAACAGCATGTCGCCCATCCCCAGCAGCTGCTCCGCGCCCTGTTCGCCCAGGATGGTGCGGCTGTCGAACTTCGAAATGACCTGGAAACTGATGCGGGTGGGGAAGTTGGCCTTGATCGTGCCGGTGATCACGTCGACCGACGGGCGCTGGGTCGCCATGATCACATGGATGCCGGCGGCACGCGCCATCTGCGCCAGGCGCTGCACGGCGGCCTCGATCTCCTTGCCGGCGACCATCATCAGGTCGGCCATCTCATCGACCACGACGACGATGAAGGGCAGCGGCTCCAGCGCCAGCGGCTGCTCCTCGAAGGTCGGGCGGCCGGTGTCGGGATCAAAGCCGGTCTGAACCTTGCGCGTGACGACCTCGCCCTTGCGGCGGGCTTCCTCGACCCGGTCATTGTAGCCGCCGACATTGCGGACGCCCAGCTGGGACATCGCGCGGTAGCGACGCTCCATTTCGCGCACGGTCCATTTCAGCGCGGTGACCGCCTTGGCAGGTTCGGTGACGACCGGCGCCATCAGATGCGGGATGCCTTCATACGTGGACAGCTCCAGCATTTTCGGGTCGATCAGGATCAACCGGCACTGATCGGGTGACAACCGATACAGCAGCGACAGGATCATCGCGTTGACGCCAACCGATTTGCCCGACCCGGTGGTGCCGGCGATCATCAGGTGCGGCATGCGCGACAGGTCGGCAACGATCGACTTGCCGCCGATATCCTTGCCCAAGGCCAGCGACAGGCGTCCGCCATGGTGCTGGACCTCCTCGCTGCCCAGGATCTCGGACAGGTAGACGGTTTCCCGCCGGGCGTTCGGCACCTCGATGCCGATGACGTTGCGGCCGGGCACCGTGGCGATGCGCACCGCCGTCACCGACAGGCTGCGTGCGACGTCGTCCGCCAGGCCGATGACGCGAGCGCTGCGGATGCCGGGGGCTGGCACCAGCTCATACAGCGTAACGACGGGGCCGGGGCGGATCTCCACGATCTCGCCCTGCACGCCGTAATCCGACAGCACGGTTTCCAGCAGCCGTGCGTTTGCCTGCAGTGCTTCCTCGCTGGGACCGTCGGCAGCCTTGGCCGGTGATTCCTTCAGCAGCGACATCGGCGGGAACCGCCAGCCCGTGGTCTCCAGCGGCAGCGCCTGCTGCTGCGGCTTGCGGGCGGGGATGGGCGGCTGGCGGACGGCGCGGGTAACCGGCGGCGGCACCTCGGCCACCGGCGGCGGCCGCGGCGCGGCGAGCTGGGGGGCACCCTGGGAGTCGTTGTCCGCCGCGTCCTGGTCCGGCCGGCGATCCCGGGCACGGATCAGCCGGGACTCCGGCCTGCCGGCCGGCGGCTGGTCCCCGGCCTCGCCGTCCGCCAGGCCGGGATTGCGGTTCACCAGGTTGACCAGCCAGCCGGAGGCCGCGCCGACGGTGCTGGCGCGACGGGCGACCACGCCGGCGGCGCTGCGGCCGCCATAGACCGAATAGCGGCCGGCGACCGCCGCGGCACGGCCGGCGGTGCGCCATTCCGACGCGGACAGGCCGAGCGCCAGCAGGGCCAGGACGAGCGCGAGTGCCGTGCCGATCAGCCAGATCATCACGCTGCCGATCATGCCGAACAGCGACGCGCCCAACGCCAGGCCGTGATGGGCGATCAACTCGCCGACCGAGCCGCCCAAGCCGGACACCACGGGCCAGTGAGCCTTCGGGGCTGGGAACGCGCCCAGCACCGCCGCCAGTATCGGCATCGCCGCCAGCAGCATCGCCAGGCGCAGGGCGAAGTTGCTCAGTCGCCCGTCGGAGACGATGCGCCAGGCCCAGGCCAGCAGGGTCATGCCCGGCAGCGCACCCGCCAGGCCGAAGCCCTGCAACAGGATATCAGCGATCACCGCGCCACCCGGCCCGGCGAGGTTGGATACGCGCCGGGTGGTGGCGGTGTTCAGTGACGGATCGCGCGGGTCGTAGAACACCAGGGCGACCAGGATCGCCAGGCCCAGCAGGCCCAGCAGCAGGCCGCCGAGTTCGGCGGACCGGCGGCTCATGAGGGCACGCAGCGCCGGGGAGGCGAGGCGGCGGGAATCGGCGACGGGCGCGCGTAGGGCCATGAGTCCTCTTGGGTCTCGGATTCTTTCCTGCTGGTTTGAAGAATAACGCGGAAGCGGTTGGTGGATAAAGGATGAACGCCAAGGGTTGCCCTGAAGCGGGTCAGGTTGACCCGGTCATGCTTTATCAGTGCTTTGATTCAAGAGGCGTGACTCACGCCCTCTCACCGCCGGCTTCAGGCGATCGCGCCTTGGAAGCCGTGATCGATCAGGCGCTCAACCCGAGGATCAGCACGCCACAGACGATCAGAGCCACCGCCGCCATCCGAATCGCCGAGACCGGTTCATGCAGGATCAGCGCGGACAGGATGACGACGGCGATGAAGCCCAGGGAGACCAGCGGATAGGCCAGGGACAGCGGCAGGCGGGACAGCACCAGGAGCCACAGGATGGCGCTGATGCCATAGGCGGCCAGGCCGGCGAGCACATGGGGGCTGAGGAAAGCGGCCACCAGGAGACTGCCGCCGCCCGAGACGGCGCCGGAGCGGACCGCCGTCATGCCGATCTTCATCAGCAGTTGCGCCACCGCCGACAGCCCGATGCTGGCCAACGCCAGAAGCCAGGTTCCCACGGCCTAGCCGCCCCACAAGGGGCCGAGATGGAACGGGCTGACATGCCCCGCCACCGCCATCAGCACGACAGCGCAGGCCGATACCAGCCAGGACACCCAGTCCCGCCCGGAATAGACGATCGGGTCGTCATGCATGTAGCCGCGGCTGGTCGAAAGCCAAAGCCGCAACTGCCAGAACAGGATCAGCGGCACCAGCAGCCACAGCACGTATGGGGCGCTGTAGCGCGCTGCGACCTCATCGCTTTGCACGTACAGCGTCAGCAGCACCGATGCGGCGAAGCTGGATGCGACGCCCATGGTCGTCAGCATCGGGGCATCCTGGGTGTGGTAGCCGCGGCGCTTCACGCTGCCCTTGGCCTCGGTCGCCTGCAGCTCGGCGACACGCTTCACCATGGCCAGCGCCAGGAACAGGAAGGCGGAGAAGCCCAGCAGCCACAGCGACAGCACGAACCCGGTCGCCAGGCCGCCAACGATCATGCGGGACACATACAGGAAGGCCAGGGTGAACACGTCGACCAGCGGCAGTTTCTTAAGCCAGAGGCTGTAGGTCAGTGATGCCGCGGCGTAGAGGCCCAGCGCCAGGGCCACGCCACTGATTGCGGCACCGGCCAGGCCCAGGATCAGCAGCACCGGACCCAGCGCCAGGACCGGCAACGACAGCGGGATGGCGCCGCTGGCGAACGGCCGCCGCCGCTTGCGCGGATGCGCCCGGTCGGCCGCCAGATCGGTCAGGTCGTTGATGATGTAGATCGCCGAGGCGGTGGCGCAGAACGATGCGAAGGCCAGCGCCGCATGCCCCCACGCCGGCAGGTTGCCCAGCTGGTTGGCGGTGATGATGGGAACGAAGACCAGCAGGTTCTTCGACCATTGGTGCGGCCGCAGCGCCTTGGCCAGACCCTTCCACGCCCGATCGGGCCGGGGGAACAGCAGGTCCGGCGCCCGGGACAGATGCCGCCGCAGGGTTCCGGGACGCAGTCCCCTGGACGGGTTCGCCACCGTGACCCGCGCCGCGTTCCGCCAGACCGCCAGATCGGTGCGGCCGTTGCCGATATATTCGAACGCTCCGAACCGTTCCACCAGGGCCGCGGCCTTGTTGCGGCCCCCGAGGTTGTGGCGCGCATCACTGGCCATGACGATGTCGAACAGGCCCAGATGGTCGGCGACCTGCCGTGCCAGACGCTGGTTCGCGGCGGTGACCAGGGCCACGGTGCGACCCTGCGCCTTCTGCGCGGCGACGTAGTCCAGCACGCGCTGGTCGTAAGGCAGCAGCGCCGGATGCAGCTCGAACCGGTCCGCCAGCCGGGATTTCAGAAACGCCTTGCCCCGTAGCAGCCAGAGCGGCACCAGCAGCAGCAGCCAGGGCCGAGCCGCCATGACGGCGACGAAGGATTCCAACAGCAGGTCGGTGCGGATCAGCGTGCCGTCCAGATCGACGCATAGCGGCATGGATGCCATGTCGACCTGTGCTGTCGGCGCCATGGGCGGATTCGGAATTCTCACGCTCTGCACGATGTCCTCCGCCAGCGGCATTCACGTCGCACCGCGGTCACCTCTGCCGGCGGAAACCCGGCGGGAACAATGACTGATCCGGCCCAGGCTAGACCATTGCCGCGCGCTTAACCAATGCAATCCTGCATTGACATCGCCGGTGCGCCCGGCGGCGGGCCTTTTCGCTTCGGCATGGCGTGGCCTAGACTGACGGCAACCGCCACGAACACTCCCCAGGAAAACGTCAGGATTCCGCGATGCGCATCGAGATCATCTGCACCGGCGACGAGGTGCTGACCGGCAAGATCGTCAACACCAATTTCTCCTACATGGCGCAGAAGCTGGAGGATGTCGGCCTGTCGGTGATCTGGGGCACCACTGTCGGCGATGACCGGGAGACGCTGCTGTCAGCCTTCCAGCTCGCCGCATCCCGCGCCGACGCGGTGATCGTCAATGGCGGCCTCGGGCCTACCGTGGACGATTTGTCGCAGGAGATCGCCGCCCAGGCCGCCGGCGTGGAGCTGGTACTGCATGAGGACTGGCTGCGCCGGATGGAGGACTTCTTTACCCGCCGCATGCGCACCATGCCGCCGAACAACGTGAAGCAGGCGATGCTGCCCGCGACCGCCGAGATGATCGACAACCCGATCGGCACCGCCTGCGGCTTCGCGATGGACATCGGCAAGGCGCGCTTCTTCTTCACCCCCGGCGTGCCGCGGGAACTGCGGCGGATGCTGGAGGAGCAGGTGATCCCCCGCATCCTGGCCCGCGTCGGCCAGCCGGCGTCGATCCATCTGAAACGTTTCCATAGCTATGGCCTGGGTGAATCGCATATCGACGAGCTGCTGAAGGGCGTCGAGCTGCTGGACGCCGAAGGCGGCGTCAAGCTGGGCTTCCGTGCCCACTATCCCGAGATCGAGACGAAGCTGACGGTGCGCGGCGCCGACCTGGCCGATGTGCAGCGCAAGCTGGCGCCGTGCATCGCGGAGGTGAAGCGCCGGCTGGGCAACTTCATCATCGCCGAGGACGACCAGACGCTGGAAGGCGTTACCCTGGACGCGCTGGTCCGGCTGGGCGGTACGCTGACGGTGGTGGAAACCTTCACCGGCGGACAGATCGCCGCCCGCATCGCGCATCTGCCCGGCGCCGAGAAAGTGTTCCATCACGGCACCGTCTCCCGCCACCTTGCCAGCCTGCACAGCGTGACCTTGCCGGCGGAGCTGAACCAGGAAGCCACCGAGGCGGTCACCCGCGCCGCTCGAGAGCAGACCGGGTCCACCCACGCGCTGGTGGTGCTGACCGAACTGGATGAAGGCCCCGACCGGATCGACCTGGGCGGCAGCATCTTCATCGGCATCACCGATGGCGAACGCATGGCCTTCCGCCGCTCCCGCATCCTGGGCGGGCGCGAGTGGGTGCGGCTGGGGGCCGTCGAGCTGGGGCTGGATTGCCTGCGCCGCTTCCTGCTGGGGCTGCCGGTGGTGGAGCGCATCGATTTCGAAAAGCAATGATGCGGCGCGAGATCGACTCGCCCTATGCCTGGGTGCGGCTTGCCGCCTCGGTGGGGCTGGCGGCGCTGGGCGGTGGCGGCATGTGGTCCGTCGTCGTGGTGCTGCCGGCGGTGCAGGCCGATTTCGGCGTGGACCGCGCCGCTGCCACCCTGCCATATACGTTGACCACGATCGGCTTCGGGGTCGGCGGCATGATCATGGGCCGGCTGGCCGACAAGGTGGGCATCATCATCCCGCTGGTGATCGGCGCGCTGGCGCTGGGGCTGGGCAATCTGCTGGCGTCCCAGGCCACGACGCTGTGGCAGTTCGGGATCGTCTACGGCGTGCTGATCGGACTGCTGGGCGCCGGTTCGACCTTCGCGCCCCTGATGGCCGATATCTCGCATTGGTTCGAGCAGCGGCGCGGCATCGCCGTGGCGCTGTGTGCCTCCGGCAACTACGTCGCCGGTGCGTGCTGGCCCCCTTTCATCGAGTTCATGGTGCGCGCCCATGGGTGGCGGACGGCGCATCTGGCGGCGGCCGCCATCTGCGTGTGCGGCATGCTGCCGCTGGTGCTGGTCCTCCGGGCCCGCTCCCTGCAGCGCCGTGCCGGCACGGCACCACCGCCGATGGCGAACCGGCGTGTCGACCTGGGGCCACGGGCGCTGCAACTGCTGCTGGCGGTGGCCGGGCTGGCATGCTGCGTCGCGATGTCGATGCCGCAGGTGCACATCGTCGCCTATTGCGGCGATCTTGGCTACGGCGCGCAGGCGGGTGCCTTCATGCTGTCGCTGATGACCGGGTTCGGTATCATCAGCCGCATCGGTTCCGGCTTCCTGGCCGACCGCCTGGGTGGCCTGGCGACCCTGGTGATCGGCTCGGCGGCGCAAGGAACGGCGCTGGCGCTGTACCTGATGTTCAGCAGCCTGCCGTCGCTATACGTCGTGTCGGCGCTGTTCGGCCTGTTCCAGGGTGGCCTGGTACCAAGCTATGCGATCATCATCCGGGAGAATTTCCCGGCAAACCAGGCAGGCGGGCGGGTCGGTCTGGTGATGATGATGACCTTGCTGGGCATGGCGCTGGGCGGCTGGATGTCGGGGGTGATCTTCGATGCCACCGGATCGTACCGAGCGGCATTCGCCAATGGGGTAGCGTGGAATATCGGCAATCTGGTGATCGCATTGTTCCTGCTCAGCCGCGCTCGCCGCGTCGGGGCGCCGGTTGGCCGGACGGAGGGGCAGGCGGCATAGCGAAACGGCGCGTCGGCTGGCATCACGTCCAGGGATCGACGATGATTTTCGCGTGCTTTTCCGGGTTCCCCAGTTCGGCGAACGCAACGCTGACACCATCCAACCCCACCGTACCGGTCACGAGCGGCGCGACGTTCACCCGTCCTTCGGCGATGTGGGACAGGCTTTCAGCGAATTCCTCCTTTGTATAAGCCAGCACGAACTGCACGTTCAGCTGCTTGACGATGCCGAAGAACGGCTCGAACCGGTCGGTCTCCATGCACACGCCCACGACGACGATGCGGGCCGAGGCGGGCGCGCCCTCCATGATCTGCTGGATCACGCCGGGCACGCCGACGCATTCAAAGATCACCGCCGGCCGTAGTTTCGGCCCCAGTCCAAACAGCTGGGCGTAGCGGCTGCCATCGAAACCGTCGGGCGTGGCGGTGGTCTTCCAGGTCTCATAGGGCGAAGCCGCGGCCGGATTGACGACGATGTCGGCGCCCATCTTCAGTGCCAGCGCGCGCCGGGCTGGCGAATAGTCGGCGGCGATGATCGGATGCACGCCCCGGATCGCGAGGCCGGCGATCACCGCCAGTCCCACCGGACCGCAGCCCACCACCAGCGGCACGTCATCCTGATCCAGCCGCGCACTCTGCACCGCGTGCCAGCCGACGGCGATGGGTTCGGTCAGCGCGGCATGCACCGGCGACAGCCCGTTCGGCACCGGCAGCAGCATGCGGTCCGCCAGCGGCATGTATTGCGCGAAGCCGCCGGCAATGTCGTTGGAGTAGCCGATGCCTTGCACCGTCTGCCCGGACAAGGTCAGCGGCATGGAGACGACCGGCGTGCCCGGTTTCAGCCTGGCGGGCGTGTTCGGGCCGTATTCGACGACCTCGCAGCAGAATTCGTGGCCGAACACCACGTCGCGATCGGGGTCCATGCCCCAACGGCCGCCGGTACGGGCGGCCAGATCGACGAACTGGCGGGTGAATTTCGCCGCGTGCAGATCGCTGCCGCAGATGCCGCACGCCATGCTGCGCACCAGCACCTGGCCCTGTTCCAGCACCGGATCGGGAACCGTATCGACGACGATCGAGCCTTTCCGCAGCACAGCGGCACGCATGAGGGTTTCCTCCCGTTGTCGTTTCGGAACGCCTGTGTCCCAGGGTAGACGGCTTTATGCGCCATGCCGAGGCCACGGTGTCGTCAACGGACGGATCTGCCGGGGGAACCGATAGGACGTCGCGATCAAGGCCGTGCCTGGCGCGGCCACCCGCGGCCTACGGTGGAGCGTGGCAGACCGCCTCTATATTGTGCCCATCCGGATCGAGGATGAACGCCCCATAATAGTGCGGATGGTAATGCGGCCGCAGGCCGGGGCCGCCGTTATCGCGGCCTTCGGCAGACAAACCCGCGGCGTGGAAACGATCGACGGACGCGCGATCATCGACGGCGAAAGCGATATGAGCACCGGCTATCGGAGCAGGTTTCAGCCCGATCCAGAAGAAGGCCTTTCGATTGCTTCCGTACCCCGCGAATGAATCCCCTTCCGCATGGAGGCGTTCGATACCGATTGATTTTAAGGCCTTATCATAGAAGGCTTTCGCCCGGCCGAGGTCGCTGACACCGATGGTGACGTGATCCAACATCGAGACCTCCAACGGCAACCCGGTACCCGCCTGGCCTGCCGCGGCCCGGCTCTGCCCGCCCAACCGCAGCCTATCCTCTTATCGCAGCGTCAGCCGTCTTACCGCAGCGTCAGCCCGGCGCGATCTTCCAGCGCATCCAGCAGCGCGTCCACCCCCTGTTCCGCCGCCAGCCTGGGCAGGCGCGCCAACAGGCCGCGGCGTTTCGGCGCGAAGCTTCGGGGGCGGGCGCGGGGACCGCCGAGCAGCTCGACCAGGGAGGAAACGGTGGCGAAACCATCGATCAGGCCGCGGTCCAGGGCCTGCTGGCCCAGCATGAAACTGCCGTCGAACAGCGTATCCAGGTTCCCGCGCAGCCGGTTGCCGCGCCGCCGCACGACCCAATCGCGGAAGTTGGCGTGCAACTTCTCCATCAGGTCCTTCACGAAGGCGACGTCTTCCGGCTTTTCCGGGCTGAACGGGTCCAGCCGGGCCTTGTTGTGGCCGGCGGTGTACAGGCGGCGCTCAACGCCGAGGCGCGACAGCAGGCCGGGGAATCCGAAGCCGCCGCCGACCACGCCGATCGAGCCGACGATGCTCATGGGATTGGCGTGGATCTCATCCGCCGCGCAGGCCAGCCAGTAGCCGCCCGAGGCGCCCACTTCCCGGATTACTGCGTGCACGCGCAGTCCCGCCCGGTCCGCGCGTTCGCGGATCATGCCGGCGATCAGGTCGGATTGGACCGGAGAGCCGCCGGGGCTTTCGATGTCCAGGATCACCGGGTTGCCGGCGGCGGCGGCGAAGGCCTTCTGGATCAGCGGCCGAGCGGAGTCGGCGTTGAGCTGGCCGGGGCGGGGCGAGATGGTGCCATGCAGCACGATCACGCTGTAGGTCGGGCGCCGCCAGGGCAGCAGGCCGGAGGTGCTCATGCCAGTCGCTCCCGCAACTCCGCCAGCCCGTGCAGCGCGGTTCCGCCGGCGTCGAAATTGACCGGGTCCAGCCACGCGGCCAGGGCATCGCGCACGCGCGGCCATTCCTCGGCGACGATGCTGTACCAGTCGGTGTCACGCAGATGGCCCTTGACCACCATGTTCTGCCGGTGCGTGCCCTCAAAGGTGAAGCCCAGCCGCTCGGCGGCGCGCTTCGAAGGGGCGTTGAGCGCATTGCAGCGCCAGACGATGCGGCGATAGCCCAGGTCCTCGGCGACCAGTTTCAGCAGCAGGAAGATCGCCTCGGTCGCGGCGCGGGTGCGTTGCAGGCGGGGACTGAACCAGATGTACCCGATCTCGATGGAGGCATGCCACGGCTGGATATGCGTCAGGGACAGCCACCCCGACACGATCCCCGTCGTCAGCGGCCGGACCGCCCACGCCATCCGCTCGGACTCCACCGACAAGGCCATGACATGCTGCGCCATCGCGGCCTGGGAGGCGAAGGGACCGGCGGACAGGTAGGTCCAGCTATCGTCCGCGCCCTGTGCCGCCTGCCAGAGCTCCGCGGCGTGGCGGCGGTGCAGGGGCTCCAGTACGGCGTGTTGTCCGCGCAGGGAGATACGGGCGGGCAGCGGCCGCGGCGTGGGATCGACCTCCGGCCCGATCGGCGGTGGCATGGCTGTCGCACTCCTTTTCCCTGTCCATACGCGGCGCCGCGCGTCGTGCCCCTATCACATTGGCCGGCGGCGCGGTAAGACACCCGCCGACAGCGCCCGCAAAGGGGCGTGTGCAGGAGGAATACGGATGATACGTCGCAGGCAGGTGCTGAAGGCGGGCGCGGTTGCTCTGGCCGCCCCGGCGCTCGTGGAGCGGGCCAACGCCCAGTCGCAGTTCGACTGGAAGCAGTTCAAGGGCCAGAGCATCGAGGTGAACTTCCAGCTCTCTCCCCGTGCCGACCTGATCAAGCGCAATCTGCCGAAGTTCGAGGAATTGACCGGCATCAGGGTCGGCTTCGAGTCGATTCCTGAACAGCAGCAGCGCCCGAAGGTGGCGATGGAGATGGCGACAGGCCATCCGAGCTTCGACGTGGTGAATGTCGGCATGCACGTGCAGAAGCGTCTGGTGGAGCGCGCCAACTGGATGGATGATCTGCGGCCCTATATCGCCGACAAGACGATCAGCAACCCCGACCTGGACATGGCGGACTTCAGCCCGGCCTCGATGCAGGTGGCGACCGCGCCGGACGGCAAGATCAACGTCATCCCGAACAACCAGGACCTGTTCATCATCTTCTACAACAAGGCGCTGCTGGCCGAGAAAGGCTTCAACGCGGCGCCGAAGACCTACGACGAAATGATGTCGATGGCGCACGCCCTGACGGACCCGAAGAAGGGTGTCTATGGCTTCGTCGGCCGCGGACTGAAGAACGCCAATGTCGTGCTGTACGACAACATTCTGCTGGGCTGGGACCAGGAGACGGTGACGCCGGACGGCAAGAAGCTGCTGACCGACACGCCGGAGGCGATCGAGGCGGCGAGCTGGTACCAGAAGATCATGCGGGAGTATGGGCCGCCCGGAAACATCGGCTTCAACTGGAATGAATGCCAGACGACCTTCATGCAGGGCCGCGGCGCGATGTGGTGGGACGGCATCGGCTTTTCGGCGCCGCTGCTGGACAAGACGAAGTCCAAGGTCGTGGACAAGGTCGGATTTGCCGTGGTACCGGCCGGTCCCAAGGCACAGCATTCCGCCACGTTCATCGAAGGTATCGGCATCCCCGCCCAGGCGAAGAACAAGAAGCCGGCCTGGCTGTTCATCCAATGGGCCGCCGGGAAGGACATGCTGACCGAGGTGTTGCGCAGCGGTTCCGGTACCCCCGCGCGCCTGTCCCCCTACGCTCGGGAGGACGTGATCGCCAATAGCAGCTTCCCGAAGGAATGGTTCGAAACGACGATCACCAGCCTGAAGATCGCGCGCTCCGGCCTGCCGGTGATCGTGCCGGTGACGGAATTCCGCGATACGATCGGCGCCGCCCTGACCAGCATCATCGGCGGCGCGGAGCCAGCGCCGGAGCTGAAGAAGGCGACCGAGGCTTTCCAACCGGTACTGGACAAGTCCAACCAGGCGTAACCGGTCACGGACAGGCGGCCTCGCCGGCGCGGACCGCCATGACGGCGTGCCGCTGCCGGTCCGATGCGTCCATCCGCTATCGATCGGCGCTGGGCCCGGACAGCAGTGTGCTGCCCGATCACCATGGCATCAGGACATCGATCATCTGCTGCCCCCAGCGCGCCCGCTGCAGATCGGTCAGCTGGCCGCGCCCGCCATAGGCGATCCGAGCCTCGGCCATCCGGTCGTGCTGCACCGTGTTGTCCGACGCGATGTCCTGTGGCCGGATCACGCCGGTCACCTGCAGGTCCCGCAGCTCACTGTTCACCACGAACTGCTGCCTTGCCGCAATGACGAGATTGCCGTTCGGCAGCACCTGCGTCACCACCCCGGCCAGGCGTAGCGTGACGGCTTCATTTCGCTGGATCTGTCCGGTGCCGTTATTGTTGTTGTTGCTGCTGGCATTCAGCAGGGAGGACGGGTTGACGTTCGGGGGCACCAGCGCCTCCAGCCCGAAGAAGTTCGGCATCGCCGCGTTCTCCGCGCTGTTGCGTCCGGCGGCGGTTACATTCTTCAAGTTCGCGGCGTCGTTGATATTCACCAGCACGGTCACGATGTCGCCGACCTGGGCGGCGCGCTGATCCTTGAAGAAGGCGCGCGAGCCAGACCGCCACAGGGAGTTCGGATTGTTCGGCGTCGGCTGCGGGTTCGGCATCGGCATGGTCACTGGCCGCCATTTCGGGTCGGAGGTAGGGTCGGCCGTGGGATCCATCTTCGGCGGCCGCCCCAGCTCCGCCAGTTTCTGCAGTCCCCCGCAGCCCGCCAGCACCGGCGCCGCGAGCAGCAGCACGGCGAACAGGCGCAGCCGCGGGCGGCTCATTGGGTGGCGAGCCTGGGCGTGGCGATCGGGGTGGGCATGCGTCCGGTGCCAGCGGGATAGATGGCGGGAGCGTCGGGGGTGACGCGCACCAGGCCGGGGCCGATGACCTGCGCCATCAACAGCGCACGCGAGTTCATGTTCTGCACGCGGATACGATCGCCGTCGGCGCCGGATTCCACCGCCACGGCCTGGCCGCTGACGCTCAACCCGCCGACCGCCAGCTGCATCTGAACCACCGCGCCGCGGCGTACCAGCGGCGGGCGGATCAGGTCGGCGCCGTGCAGGGGCTGGCCCGGCTGCACCGCCCGCCGCAGCTCCAGCCCGACGACCTGGCCGATCGCGCGCGGCGTGTCCGTCGCCAGCAGTGAGGCCCGCACCCGCGCCATCCGCACATCGTCCGCCCGCAGCACCGTCTCCGGCAGCAGGCGGGTGGCGGCGACCGGGACATCGGCCATCTCCATGACCTGGCCGCTGATGCGGGTATTGATCGGGTGCATCCCCTCGGCGGTGACCGACAGGATGGCGGTGAAACGTCCCGACTGGCGGTCGTAGTCGAGCTGCGACACCGTCGGCACTGCGTCGGTCTCGAACGGCACCACCGGCGGTGAGAAGCCGGGCAGCTCGATGTCCCAATCGTTCGGCGCACCGGCGGCGGTGATGGCGATGCGCGCGGCCTCGACCGCCTCCTCCCGCCGCAGCGGCCGGCCCGGCCATTCCAGCACCGCCCTGTCGGAGCTGGAGACCGACGTCCAGGCCACGCCGAACTGTCGTGCGATCGCATTCAGCTGCGCCGCTTCGACGATGATGCGCCCACCCGGTTCGGGACCCGGACCCAGGCGCGCATCGGCGTTGTGGCCGGCATCGTCGAACAGGTCGCGCAGATAGACGTCGGGCCCATGCAGCGTCGTCATCGTGCGCAGGGAGGCGGCCGGCGCGGTGCCGGCATCCGCCAGGACCAGCGCCAGCATCATGGGGGCGGCGATCAGCAGGGAAAGACGAGCGCGCATGGCGGTCACCGCAGGTTGGTCAGGGTGGACAGCATCTCATCGCTGGACGAGATCACCTTGCTGTTCATTTCGTAGGCGCGCTGGGCGCTGATCAGGTTGGTGATCTCGGTCACCACATTGACGTTGGAGGTTTCGACGAACCCTTGCATGGTCGATCCGAAACCGTTGCTGTTCGGATTGCCGGTGACCGGCGCGCCGGAGGCGGCGGTCTGCATGAACAGGTTGCTGCCCTGCGCATCCAGCCCCGCCTCGTTGGGAAATACCGCGAGCTGAAGCTGGCCGACCGTTTGTGGCGCAGTCTGGCCGGCCAGGGTCACCTGCACCTGGCCCGATGTATTGATGGTTACGCCGGTGGCCTGGGATGGAATCTGCAGACCTGGCTGCACGGTGTAGCCGTCGGCGGTGACGATGGTGCCGTCCGCGGCCAGGCCGAACGTGCCGTCGCGCGTATAGGCGGTGTCGCCGGAAGGCAGCGTGACCTGGAAATACCCGTTGCCCTGGATCGCCATGTCCAGCGTGTTGCCGGTCTGCTGCAGGTTGCCCTGCTCATTGATCCGGTAGATGGCGGCGGTCTTCACCCCCAGGCCAACCTGCGCGCCGGAGGGCACGACCGTACCGGAATCGGAACTGTCCGAGCCGACGCGGCGCAGGTTCTGATAGATCAGGTCCTGGAATTCCGCGCGCCGCCGCTTGAAGCCGGTGGTCGTCATGTTCGCCAGGTTGTTGGAGATCACCTCCACATTGGTTTGCTGAGCCTGCATTCCGGTGCCGGCGATATCGAGCGCGCGCATGGCGTGGTCTCCTGTGCCATTCTGTCACGGTGTCGGTGCGGTTTGCGCCACGTGCCGGGCGATGCCGCCCGGCGCCGGCGATCAGGTGTTCGACTGGCTGAGTACCTTGTCGATAGCGTTCTGCTGGCGGTCGGCCTCCGACTGCACGAACTGGGTCATGAGCTGGAACTGGCGGGAATCGTCGATCATGCGGGAGATTTCCATGACGGGTTGGACATTGGAGTCCTCCACCGCGCCTTGAACGATGCCGGGCGTGGCCACGGGCGTGGTCGGCGCGTTGGAAACGAAACGGGTGGCACCCTCGGCGGAGAGCTTCATCATGTCGGCCGGTTGCACGACGCCGATCTTGCCCAACGGTCCGTTCTCGGACGAGATGGACCCGTCCGATGCGATGGTGACATTGGTGTCGGCGGCCGAGATCAGGATAGGCTGGCCGTTGGTGTTCAGTACTGGGTTGCCGTTGCTGTCGGCCAGGGTACCGTTGGACGTCAGGCCGAAACGCCCGTCGCGCGTGAGGCGCGGCCCGGTCGGCGTGCTGACGGTGAAATATCCTTCGCCGCTGAGCGCCAGGTCGAACGGATTGCCGGTGTGGGTTATCGTTCCGGATTGCGACTCCCGCCAGGTCGCCCGGTCCTGCGTATAGATGACATTGTGATCACCCGACGGTGCGCCCGGCACCAGCGCATGCTGGCGGTCTATCCAGTCGGAGAACTGCACCCGTTCGGTCCGGTATCCGGGAGTGTTGGCATTGGCGATGTTGTTGGCGGTGACCTCCATGACGCGTTGCTGGGCGACGAGCCGGGAGGCTGCGAGGGAGGTTACGATGTCCATGTCGTCGCCGTTTCACCTTTTGTGAATGCCGCCTGGTTGCGTCGGTCGACACCTGTGACCGCAAGTTGCGTGCCAGGACGGATGCGGCGGATTTTGGCGGATCCCGCTTGCTGAATGGTGGTCGGCGGCTGGGCAGAAGGTGCCGAGAAAGGTTTCTGTGTCGGCAGATCGTGCCGGGTCCGCCAAGGACAGAAATCAGCGCTCGGCAAGCCGGCAGGACGCAGGATGAAACGGCCGGTACCGCGTGGTCCGGGCTGTCATCGATGGAGATGGGGCGCGTCGGGCTTTCTGTTATCAGAAAGAAATGATAGCCGCTGACCGACGGTGCGTGCGAAGATGGCGGCTGGTTCGCATGCCCTGTCGCCCAACAAAAAAGGGGGCTCGCGCCCCCTTCTTCCAGCTGAACCGGTTACGCCGCCGCTTCGGCGTCGATGCGGCGTTCGTACCGCTTGCGCTCATGCGGATCAAGATACCGCTTGCGCAGCCGGATCGCACCGGGCGTGACCTCCACCAGCTCATCGTCCTCGACGTAGGAGATCGCCTGTTCCAGGCTCATCTTCCGCGGTGGCACCAACAGCATCGCGTCATCCTTGCCAGCCGCTCGGATGTTGGTCAGCTTCTTTTCCTTGATCGGGTTCACCTCCAGGTCCGACTCCCGGCTGTGCTCGCCCAGGATCATGCCCTGGTAGACCTTCTCGCCGGGCGTGACGAACATCGTGCCGCGCTCCTGGATGTAGAACAGCGCGTAGTGCACCGCCTCACCGGGTTCGGTGGAGATCAAAGAACCGTTGCGGCGCCCCTCGATCGGCCCCTTCCATGGGCCGTATCCCGCGAACAGCCGGTTCATGATGCCGGTGCCGCGCGTGTCGGTCAGGAATTCGCCGTGGTAGCCGATCAGGCCACGGCTCGGGATGCTGAAGGTCAGGCGGATCTTGCCGCCACCGGAGGGCCGCATGTCCTGCATCTCCCCCTTGCGGCGGCTGAGCTTCTCCACCACCACGCCGGAGTAGGGTTCGTCCACGTCAACCAACACCTCCTCCATCGGCTCCTCGCGTTCGCCGGTGTCGGGGTTGCGGCGGGTCAGCACGCGGGGGCGGCCGATCGTCAGCTCGAACCCCTCGCGGCGCATCGTCTCGATCAGTACGCCCAGCTGGAGCTCACCGCGTCCGGCGACCTCGAAGGCGTCGGTTTCGGTGGAGTCGGAGACGCGGATGGCGACATTGCCCTCGGCCTCGCGGAACAGGCGTTCGCGAATCTGGCGGGAGGTGACCTTCTTGCCCTCGCGTCCGGCCAGCGGACCGTCATTGATGCGGAAGGTCATGGTCAGCGTCGGCGGATCGACCGGGATGGCTTCCAGCGGGCCTGGCAGGTCGGGCGCGCCGATCGTGTCCGGGATGGTGCCGTCCGACAGGCCGGCTACGGCGATGATGTCGCCGGCCTGGACCTCATCCACCGGCACCCGCTCCAGCCCGCGGAAGGACAACAGCTTGGTCAGGCGGCCGGTTTCCACGACCGATCCGTCCTGGCGCAGCACCTTCACCGGCATGTTGACCTTGGCGGTGCCCTGCTCGACGCGGCCGGTCAGCACGCGGCCGAGGAAGTTGTCGTATTCCAGGATGGAGGCGACCATGGCGAAGGGCGCGTCCGGGTTCACCCGCGGCGGCGGGACGTGGCGCACCACCAGGTCGAACAGCGCCGACAGATCCTTGCGCGGGCCGTCCAGCGAGTCGTCCGCCCAGCCGTTGCGGCCGGAGGCGAACAGGGTCGGGAAATCCAGTTGCTCATCCGTTGCGCCCAGGGCGGCGAACAGGTCGAACACCTCCTCATGCACCTCGTGCGGCCGGGCGTCCTGGCGATCCACCTTGTTGACGACGACGATCGGGTGCAGGCCGCGCGCCAGTGCCTTGCCGACGACGAACTTGGTTTGCGGCAGTGGCCCCTCGGCGGCATCGACCAGAACGATGGCGCCATCCACCATGTTCAGGATCCGCTCCACCTCGCCGCCAAAATCGGCGTGGCCGGGCGTGTCGACGATGTTGATCCGTGTGTCGCCCCAGACCACCGAGGTGCACTTGGCCAGGATGGTGATCCCGCGTTCCTTTTCCAGGTCGTTGCGGTCCAGCGCCCGCTCCGCCACCTGCTGGTGCTCGCGGAAGGCGCCCGACTGACCAAGAAGCTTGTCCACCAGTGTGGTCTTGCCGTGGTCGACATGGGCGATGATCGCGACGTTTCTGATCTGCATACGGGCCTGGCTTCGGGGATGGTGCGGCGCACACATAAGGGGGATTGGCGCCGGTTACGAGGGGGAATCGCCATTTCCGGAGGGTAGTTGCCATGCGCCGGACAGATACGGCCCTGAAAGATCCCTCGGGAGCCGCGCTGTTTCAAGCCCGAACGCAACGAGGTTGCAGCCAGGTGTCTTGGAGCCAGGTGTCTTGGAGCCAGGTGTTTCCAAGCCAGGTTGTCCGGGGAGCCACGCCCCCCGGCAGAGCCAAGCCGCCTCGCGGCCACGTGCGCCCAGGTTTGTCGCCGACGGCGGGATGGCGGTGTCCGCCCTCGCGGCCCGCGCACGAGCCGCGCGAGTCAGACGGCCTGGGCGCTGGTCGTGCCGGGGCTGACGGCTTCCAGCGGCCGCCCGGTCGTCCGTGGGCCAAGCACGGCATACAACAGCGTCAGCAGCAGGAAGGTGCCGGCCACTGTCAGGAATACCGCCGAGTAGCCAAGGCTGCTGTAGACCGCGGCGATGATGAACGGTCCGGCGACATTGGTCAGCCGGCCGGCGCCATAGGTCATCCCGACGCCCAGCGAGCGGATTTCGGTCGGAAACAGTTCCGAACTGTAGATGTAAAGGCCGGTCGCGCCGGCCTGCAGGCCGATGATCACCAGCGCGCCCAGCAGCATGATCCTGGCCGGCGTATCCGCCAGACCGTAGAGCAGGACGCAGGCCGCGACCCAGAACGATACACCGGCATTGAACCACTTACGATCGATACGCTCCATCAGGAAGGCGGCGATCAGCGCGCCGACCGGATTGCATAGCGCAATGACGCTCGTATAGGTCAAGGACCGGGTTACCGAGAATCCATGCTGATACAGCAGGGTCGGCACCCATGCCATGAAGCCGTAGAAGCCCAGCGTGCTGACGATGCTGATCGCGCCGACGAACACGGTACGACCGAGATGCGGCGCGCGCAGCGCCGTCATGTAGCCGCGCCGCGGGCGCGGCGGCTCATCCGGCCGGGTCTCGGCGGTCGGCAGCCGGCCGTGCCTCTCGGCTTCCTTTTCCAGCCGGCGCACCACGTCATCGGCTTCCTCGGCGCGGCCGTGGATGCTGAGCCAGCGCGGCGATTCGACCATGCGCGTGGCAAAGGCGATCGCCACGATGCCCAGCGCGCCCCACACGAAGACCAGCCGCCAGCCCCACGGCGCGCTGGGCACGACGAAGCGCGCGACCCAGGCGGTTGCCGGAATACCCACCAGTCCGATCGTCATGGTCAGACCCATGTAGTGGCCACGCAGCCGGGCCGGGAAGAACTCACCGATATAGGTGTTGGCGATCACCGTCATCGACGACAAGCCGATGCCGGTGAGGAAGCGCAGGACGGCGAGGGAGGATACATCCCAGGCAAAGGCGTTGAGCAGGGAAAACGCCGAGTAGAACAGGGTGGACAGGATGAACGCACGCTTGCGGCCGATCCGGTTGGCCAGTGTGCCGCCGGTCATGGCGCCGATGAACATGCCGCCGAAACTGGCCGCGGTGATGGCCGCCACGGTGTCCACGCTGATGCCCCAGCCATGGATGATTCCCGGTGCCGCGTAGGCGAAGGTATTGAGGTCACCGAGTTCGAAGAAATAGGCGAATGCCAGCGCGAGAAACGCCATGCGATGGGTCGATGTGATCGGAAGCCGGTCCAACCGGGCGCTGATCGAGGTCACGATGCGTCCTCCGCTGCTTTTTCTTGCATTGGTGGCCGGGTTGCATCCGCGATCAGGTCACCTGTCCGCTGGCTTGCTCCAGCCCGCTCGCGTGGAGCAATCCAGCACGGGTCGAATGACACATGCCACGATGTCACCTGTCAATTGCAGGGAAAGCGGCACGCCGCCGCCCTGGTTTCCTCTCGCGGTCGCCCGCATGGCTGCATGTCGGTGCTCGCGTTCCAGCCGACCCGCGTCCGTGGCAATCACGTGCACGATGCCGGTGATGTCAATCCGCGCTGACACTGGCACCGGATACCGGAACACTGACGCCCATTGCGGCCAGTACGGTACGGTAACGGAACAAACCCGGGTGCGACCGGCGCTGGATTGCCGGAATGGCGGCGATGCATGTGCCGGCCGGCATACCCCGCTTGCGGGGCTGGAAGGACCGCGTGGCGCGCGTCTGCCCCACCGAGTTTTTCCGAAGATTTTCCATAGGCTGACTGGGCCGGTCCGGCCCTGCCGGCCTTCCGTGGATCAGGTGCCGACCTTCAGCGGAGACACCATGCCGCGCAGGCAGGCCAGCACCGACAGGGCGGTGATCTTGCCGGTCCTCGGGTTCTCCGGCGTCGGCACGTTCTCGATGGTCATGGAGAAGCGGGCGGCGTCGGCTTCCACCGTGACCGTGTGGATATTGCGGGTCACCGCCGGATCCGCCCAGATCCGCACCCGGGTCCGCACCGGGCCGATCCCGGCTAGCGCCAGGGCGGCGGCGACGTTGACATTGGCGGGGAATCCGGCCGCCGCCTCCATCGCGTTGCCTTCGAACACCACTTCGGGCCGGGCGAGCCCGGTCAGATCGATATCGTGTTTGACCAGATAGGGGGCGCCAACCAGGCCGCGCGGATGTTTGCGGGTTTCCAGGGTGATGCTGTCCACCGGTCCCTCGGCGGCGGCACGGACGGCATCCAGGCCCAGCAGCGCACCAGTCGGCACGATGATCCGCGCCCCGGTTGCCTGCGCCAGCTTCAGCAGATGCATGCGTGGCAACAACGCCCCGACCGAGATCGGCACCAGGACACGGCCCGCCTCCAGGGCCGGGGTGGCGATCTTGTCGAAGATGGCGGCGGGCGCGGCCTCCACCACGATGTCGGCGTCCGACAATTCGGGCAGGGAGACGATCGGGGGTGGATCGATGAAGCCGGACAGGCTGGCGCGGCCCTTCGCCGCGTCGCGGCAGGCTACCGCGACCAGCTTCAGGCCCTCGATCCGCTGATCCAGGGCGCGCGCCAGCGGCAGCCCTATGGCGCCCAATCCGGCGATGGCGACAGTCCGCATCATGACGTTCCCGCTACCGGTCTTGCGACGGAGGCGGCGCGATCGCCCCACCTTGCCGCGATGCCATCGTTTCCAAGTCCGCCAGCTCTTGCAATGTGTTTATGTTCACGAACCAAAGAGGGTGCTCCATCGCGATATCGATGCGGCGCAGGCCGATCTTATCCGCAAATCGCGACACGCGGGGTGAGCCGGGGTTTGACAGGAACGCGCGCAGGGCGGCGCGATCGCTGACGCGCCACATGGCCGTCAGATAATGCGCCTGCCCGTCGCTGCGCGCGCAGGCGGGGGCGGGGATGAGCCGGCGCGAGAGGTCGGGCGGCAGGAACGGCGTGTCGCCCGGCACCGTCAGCAGCAGCTCGGCGCCTTGCCCGGCCGCCCAGTCGAGCCCGGCCAAAATGCCGGCGAGCGGGCCGCGCCCGGCAAAGGGACCGTCCGGCAGGACCGGCAGGCCATACCGGCCGAAGCGGCCGGGCTCGCCATTGGCGCTGATCGCCCGCAACGGTGTGTCCAGCCCCGCCAGCGCGTAGTCCAGCAACGGGCGCCCCAGCAGCAGGCGCAACGGCTTGTCGCCGCCGCCCATGCGGCGCGCCGCGCCCCCGGCCAGAACCAGCCCGGCGATCTGTCTCATGTTCGGGGAAGGAGGATGGGGCGAGCGATGGGACTCGAACCCACGGCATCCAAGACCACAACCTGGCGCTCTACCAACTGAGCTACGCCCGCCATCCAGGGGGCGGGGTGTAGGCCCGACGCGGCATCTGCGTCAAGCACCGTCCCTGTCGCAAGCCCGCCCGGGCGGCCGCGCAGCAGGCCTGTCGCGTGCCGGGCCATCGACCGTGCCGGGGGCTGCGTCAGGCCAGCAGCCCCTCGCGCCGCAGCGAACGGATCGTCGCGCGGAACGCATCGACGGTGATCGCCATCTCCTCGTCCCCGTGCGTGGCGGAAATCGTCCCGGACGGGCCGGAGTTCATGTCGACGCCGTTCACCAGCATGCCCATCCGCACCTTGGAGGTGATGCCGGCGCCGCGTGCCTTGCCGAGCATGGAGGGGGCGAAGTCGAGCGCGTTGAAGGTGGAAGGGGTGATGTCGGCATCGTCCGGGTTGGTATAGACGTGGATCCCGGAATAGGTGCCGTAGACGGCCCATTTCACGCCTTCATCCTCCAGCACCTCGTTCATCTTGCGGCGCAGTTCGGCGCCGAAAGCGTTGGCGCGGTCATTGGCATCGGTGTTCTGCAGGGTTTCCAGCGTGGCGATGCCGGCGGCGGCGGAGACCGGGTTCGCGTTGAAGGTGCCCGGGTGATAGATCTTCTCCAGCCCCTTGGCGGTCGTGACCTTGAAGTCCAGCCAGTCCAGCAGCGCCTTCTTGCCGACCACGGCGCCGCCCGGCAGGCCGCCCGCGACGATCTTCGCCAGCGTGGTCATGTCGGGGATGATGCCGCATGCGGCCTGCATGCCGCCGCGGGAGACGCGGAAGCCGGTGACGACCTCATCGAAGATGAGGATCGTGCCGGCCTGCCGGGTCAGGTCGCGCAGTACCTGCAGGAAGGACGGCAGGATCGGCATCTTTCCGAAGCTGGCGCCAGTCGGCTCGATGATGACGGCGGCGATGTCCTTGTGGTCGTTGAACAGGCGCGTGATGCCGTCCACATCGTTCGGATCGCACAGCAGCACACTGTCCGACAATCCATGCACCACACCGCTGGTCGGCGTGCCGTCGAAATGATTCGAGTAGCCGCTGGTCATGTGATCGTTCCAGCCGTGGAAGTGCCCGCGGAACCGCACGATCTTTTCCCGACCGGTGCAGGCGCGCGCCAGCCGCAGCGCCATCAGCGTCGCCTCGGTGCCCGAGGAGGTGAAGCGCACCCGCTCCGCCGAGGGGACCATCCGGGTGATCAGTTCCGCCCAGCGTACTTCCAGCTCATGGCAGGCCCCGAAATGGGTGCCGCGGTCCAGCGCCGCGTGGACGGCGGCCATGACGGCGGGATGGTTGTGGCCCAGGATCAGCGCGCCGTGACCGCCGAAATAGTCGACGTATTTGTTGTTGTCGACGTCCCATTTCACCGGGCCGAGCGCGCGTTGTATATACAGCGGATAGGGATCGAAATTGCGGCTGTCATGCGCGATCCCGCTGGGCAGCAGCTCCCGCGCCTTGCCTGCCAGCGCGGCCGAGCCGGGGGTCATCGCCTCATAGGTCGCGGTCAGGGTGGCGTTCGGCAGCGTGCTGGCTGACATGGCGGGATTCTCCTCAGAGTCGATAGCGTTCATTATACCGTTTCAGGAACTGGCGCACCCGCTCGGTCCGCGGTGCGCCGAAGATCTGTTCCGGCGGACCTTCCTCGACGATCACGCCACCGTCCATGAAGACGATCCGGTCGGCCACGTCGCGCGCGAAGCTCATTTCGTGGGTCACCACGATCATGGTCATGCCGTCGCGGGCGAGCTGCTGCATCGCCGCCAGCACTTCGCCGACCAGTTCGGGGTCCAGCGCCGAGGTGACCTCATCGAACAGCATGATCTTCGGGTCCATCGCCAGGGCGCGGGCGATGGCGACGCGCTGCTGCTGACCGCCGGACAGGCGGACGGGGTAGGCGTCCGCCTTGTCCGAAAGCCCGACCATGGCCAGCAGGTCCCGCGCCCGCTGCTCTGCCCTCGCGCGCGGCACGCCCCGCACGCGGACGGGGGCGGCGACGATGTTTTCCAGCACCGTCATATGTGGGAACAGGTTGTAGCTCTGGAAGACGATGCCGATCTGCTCGCGCGCCGCCGCAATGTCGCGCTCGGACATGCGTTGGCGCCTGCCGGCGCGGTCCAGCGCATAGCCGACCGGGGCGCCGTCCACGGCGACCGTACCCTCCTGATAATCCTCCAGCAGGTTCACGCAGCGCAGCAGCGTGGTCTTCCCCGATCCGCTGGGACCGATGACCACCACGGTTTCGCCGCGCGCCACGGTCAGTGACACGCCGCGCAGCACCCGGTTGTCGCCATAGCGCTTGACGATGCCGGACATCGCCAGCATCGGCCTCGGCAGGGCGGTGTCAGTGGCCGGTGAGGGCTCGACGTTCAAGATATTTTCCATACAGCGCCAGGGAATAGCAGATGACGAAGTAGATGGCGGCGGCGGTTATGAAGATCTGGAACGGTGCCAGGGTGCGCTCCACCACCTCCCGGCTCGCCATGGTCAGTTCCCACAGCCCGACGATGGAGACCAGGGAGGTCGCCTTCACCAGGTTGACGCACAAATTGATGAAAGGCGGCGCGGCCAGGCGCAGGGCCTGGGGGAAGATGACGATGCGCAGCATCTGCCCGCGGCTCATGCCCAGGCTTCTGGCGGCGTCCCACTGCGCCTGGGGCAGCGCCTGGATGCCGGCACGGAACGCCTCGCTCATGAACGCGGCGTAGTAGCAGGCCAGCACCAGCACCACGCCCCAGAACGGCGGCAGGTCGATACCGGTGAGCGGCAGCAGGTAATAGACGAAGGTCAGCAGCACCAGCAGCGGAATGCCGCGCAGCAGGAGGATGTAGAAGAGGACAGCCGAGCGGGTGGCGCGGCGGCCGAAGATCTGGGCCAGGGCCAGCAGGACGCCCAGCAGCGTGGCGGGGATCACGGCGGTGCCGGCCATCAGCAGGGTCATGCCGGCACCGCGGAACAGGTACCAGTAGCTGTGTAGCAGCGGCGCGAACGTCTTCATCATGACGCGAAGGCCAGTTGCCGTTCGGCGATGCGGGCGCCCAGGCTGATGATGGTGGTCAGCACCAGGTAGATCAGTGCCACCGCGAAGAACACGTCATAGGTATTGGCCGACGATTCCACCCAGACCTGCGCCACCTTCATGATATCCATCACCGCGATGGCGGCGACCTGGGCGGTGTCCTTGGTGATGCTGATCGCCTGGTTGGCCAGCGGTGGGACCACCCGCGCGATCACCTGTGGCAGGATCACCACGCGATACAATGTCCAGCGGCGCATGCCGAGGGCGCGCCCGGCCTCATATTGCCGTGCGGAGACCGATTGCAGGCCGCCGCGATAGATCTCGGCCACGTAGCCGCCATTCTGCAGGCACAGCGCCAGCAGGCCGGAGGTAAAGCCGCTGAACGCGAACCCCGCCATCGGAAAGCCGAAATAGACGATATACATCTGGATCAGCAGCGGCGTGTTGCGCACGATCTGGATGTAGGCGCCAGCCAGCCAGCCCAGCGGCCCCCGCGTCATGTGCGCGAGGGCGACCAGCAGGCCCCAGACCAGGCAGATCAGCATGGTCAGCACCGACAGCTCGACCGTGACCAGCGCGCCCTGCAACAGATCCGGCAGCAGGCGCGCGAGGAAGTTTAGGTCGATGGCCATGCCGATGGCGGCTTAGTATTTGTTGAAATCATAGCCCCGCTGCGGGGGCGGGTCCTTGTGCAGCCATTTCTGGTACCACGCCACGTATTGCGGGTAGCGGGAGCCGGAGCGCAGCTCGCCGACCCAGGTATCCAGGAACAGCCACCACTTGAAGTCGCCGGGCTTCATGAAGATGGCGTCCTGCTGGACATAGGCGAAGGGCGTACCGTCCACGTTCAGCCGCATCAGGTCGTCGTTTTCATGTTCGTAATAATCAGCGATCGGCTTGTCGATGTTGAACGCCGTGGCGCGGCCGGTCTTCACCGCCAGGAACAGCGCCGAGGGGCTGTCCAGCAGCAGCAGCCTGGCGTTCGGCAGCAACTGCTTCGCCCGCTCGATCGCTGGCGGCACGTTCAGGATGGCATAAGTGAATTTCGGGTCGTTGAGCTGGGCGAAATCCTTGATGCCAGCATCCTTGCGGGCGATCAGGCTGTTGCCGGTGTCCAGGTACGGCCGGGTGAACGCGATACGCACCGCGCGATCGGGGAAGATCGTCGTCGAGCACAGGCCGAAATCCACCTTGCCCGACAGCGCCGCCGGGAAGCGGCCATCGGACTGCACGACGACGAACTCCACCTTGTTCTCATCGCCCAGCAGGTCCTTGGCGATCTGGTGGGCCATGTCGATCTCGAATCCGACCAGCTTGCCGTTGTCATCGACATAGGCCAGCGGCGGTGAGGTGCTGTAGGTGGCGACGATGATCTTGTCGCGTTTGAGAACGGTGTCCAGAAGTGAGTCGTCTGCCCTGGCCGCGGCAAATGCCGTGAAAAGCAGCAGCGCGGAGAGCGCGGATCGTAGCAGAGTTTTCATCCCATCCCCCATTGCGGATGGGACGTTGCGAAAACCGTGCCGCGCGTTTCGGGGATTGCACCGATGACGCGGAGGTGGCCGATCGTCCATTATTGGCGGGCATGAGCACAACCCTGGCAGGATCGGCACGATCCCGTCCTGGCCCGGCTGCGCGAATGGGTCTCGCCGGGCGCCCGCGACGCGTGGCGGCGGACAGCATAACCGGGCCACGCCATTTCAGGGCTTGCCGCGCACCCGCCGCTTCTGCCCAGATACGCGCCGTTCAGACAACGGGCGCTTTGGCATATGTGGCAGTTCTGGATCGACCGCGGCGGCACCTTCACCGACATCGTCGCCCGCCATCCCGACGGCAGCCTGTCCACCCACAAGCTGCTGTCCGAAAACCCGGAACGCTACCAGGATGCCGCCATCGCCGGCATCAAGTCGGTGCTGGGCATCAAGCTCGACGAGCCGATCCAGGCCGGCCGGATCGAGGCGGTGAAGATGGGCACCACCGTCGCCACCAACGCGCTGCTGGAGCGTAAGGGCGACCGCACCCTGCTGCTGGTCAATCGCGGCTTCGCCGATGCGTTGCGCATCGGCAACCAGGCGCGGCCGCGGCTGTTCGACCTCGCCATCACCCTGCCGACCATGCTGTACGAACGGGTGGAGGAAATCGGCGGCCGGGTCGCCGTGGATGGTTCGGAAGTCGAACCGCTGGATGAAGCCCAGGCCCGCGCCGTGCTGGCCGAGGCACGTGCAGCCGGCATCGCCGCCTGCGCCATCGTGCTGATGCACGCCTGGAAATATCCGGACCACGAGCGGCGCCTGGCGGCGCTGGCGCGGGAGACCGGATTCACCCAGGTCTCCGCCAGCCATGCGGTGAGCCCGTTATTGCGCCTGGTGCCGCGCGGCGACACCACCGTCGTCGATGCCTACCTGTCGCCGATCCTGCGCCGCTATGTCGACCAGGTGGCCGGGGAGCTGCCCGGCACGAAGGTCTACTTCATGCAGTCCAACGGCGGCCTGACCGCGGCGGAGAATTTCCAGGGCAAGGACGCCATCCTGTCCGGACCGGCCGGCGGCATCGTCGGCGCCGCGCGCACCGCCGGCATGGCGGGGCTGGACCGGATCATCGGCTTCGACATGGGCGGCACCTCCACCGACGTCGCGCTGTATGACCGCGGCTTCGAGCGCGCCTTCGAGACGGCCGTCGCCGGTGTGCGCATGCGGGCGCCAATGATGGCGATCAACACGGTGGCGGCGGGTGGCGGCTCCATCCTGCATTTTGACGGCGCCCGCATGCGTGTCGGGCCGGACTCCGCCGGCGCCGATCCCGGCCCGGCCTGCTACCGCCGCGGCGGTCCGCTGGCGGTCACCGACGCCAATGTCTGCGTCGGCAAGATTCAGCCGCGGCATTTTCCGGCGATCTTCGGCCCGAACGGGGACCAGATGCTGGATGCCGAGGTGGTGCGGCGGAAATTCGGCGAACTGGCGCGGGAGATCGGACAGGCGACCGGCGAAGCCCGTTCCGCCGAGCAGGTTGCGGAGGGGTTCCTGCGTATCGCCGTGGCCAACATGGCGAATGCGATCAAGCAGGTCTCGGTGCAGAAGGGGCACGACGTCACCCGCTTCGCCCTGCAATGTTTTGGTGGCGCCGGCGGCCAGCACGCCTGCCTGGTGGCCGACGCGCTGGGGATGGAAACGGTGTTCATCCACCCCTATGCCGGCGTGCTGTCCGCATATGGCATGGGCCTCGCCGACCAGACGGCGATGCGGGAACAGGCGGTGGAAATCGCCCTGTCGGCGGAGAACCTGCCGCAGGTCGAGGCACTGGCCGACAAGCTGGCGGCCGAGGCAACCGAAGCGCTGGCGGAACAAGGGGCTACGGCCGCCTCGGTCGCTATCTCGAGAACCGTCCACCTGCGTTATGCCGGCACCGAGGCGGCACTGATCATCAAGCTGGCCGATCTGGAGACGATCCGTGCGGCATTCACCGAGGCGCATCGCCTCCGCTTCGGCTTCGCCACGCCGGACCGTCCGGTGGTGGTGGAGACCGTCGCCGCGGAGGCGATTTTTCCCGGTGAGGCCGCACGCGAGGCGGCGCTGCCCCGGCGGAGCGAAGGCGCCCCGAAACCGATCGATCACGTCGACATCTTTACCGGTGGCGAGTCCCGCCAGGCCCCGGTGCTGGATCGCACCGCGCTGCTGGCCGGCGACCGCATCCCCGGCCCGGCCCTGATTCGCGAGGCCAACGCCACCACCGTCGTGGAGCCCGGCTGGACCGCCGAAATCACCCCGCTCGACCACATGATCCTCCGCCGCACGGAGGCTCGGCCCGACGCCGTCGCCGCCGATACCGGCCGGCCGGATCCGGTGCTTCTGGAGCTGTTCAACAACCTGTTCATGAACGTGGCGGAGCAGACCGGCGCGGTGCTGCAGAACACGTCCATGAGCGTGAACATCAAGGAACGGCTGGATTTCTCCTGCGCCATCTTCGATGCCACCGGCAGCCTGGTGGCCAACGCGCCGCATGTGCCGGTGCATCTGGGCGCCATGGGAGAAAGCGTCCGCACCGTGCTGGCGCACCGTCGTGACACGTTGAAGCCCGGCGATGTGGTCGCGCTGAACAACCCGTTCAACGGCGGCACGCACCTGCCGGATGTCACTGTCATGACACCTGTCTTCAACGAGGCGGGGACGGAGATCCTGTTCTTCGTCGGCAGCCGCGGTCATCATGCCGATATCGGCGGCATCACGCCCGGGTCGACTCCGCCGGTCTCCCGCACGCTGGAGGAGGAAGGCGTCGTCATCGACGATTTCCTGCTGGTCGACGGCGGCCATTTCCGGGAGGAGGCGTTCCGGGCGCTGCTGAACGGCGCGAAATATCCGGCCCGCAGCCCCGACGTGAACGTGGCCGACATCAAGGCGCAGGTGGCGGCGAACGAGAAGGGCGTGCAGGAGCTGCGGCGCGTGGTCGGGCAGTTCGGCTGGCCGGTGGTCAGCGCGTATATGCGGCACGTCATGGACAACGCCGAGGAATCGGTGCGCCGCGTGATCGACCGGCTGGGGTCGGGACGTTTCGACTACAAGATGGACAACGGCCGCACCCTGGCCGTGTCGGTCAGCGTCGACAAGGCGAGCCGCAGCGCGGTGGTGGATTTCACGGGAACCGGACCGCAGAACGAGGGAAATTTCAACTCGCCTCCGGCGGTAACGCGGGCGGCGGTGCTGTACGTCTTCCGCTGCCTGGTAGGCGATGACATCCCGCTGAACGATGGCTGCCTGAAGCCGCTGACCCTGGTGATCCCGCCCGGCACCTTCCTGTCGCCGCATCCCGGCGCGGCGGTGGTCGCCGGCAACACGGAGGTCTCTCAGGCCACCTGCAACGCCATCTTCGGCGCGCTGGGCGTCATTGCCTGTTCCCAGGCCACGATGAACAATTTTCTGTTCGGCGATGCCACCCGCCAATACTACGAAACGATCTGCGGCGGCACCGGCGCCGGACCCGGCTTCGACGGCACCTCGGCGATCCAGACGCACATGACCAACACGCGTATGACCGATCCGGAAGTGCTGGAGCTGCGCTATCCTGTCCGGCTGGAGCAGTTCGCCATCCGCCGCGGATCAGGCGGCGCGGGGAAATGGCGTGGCGGTGACGGCGCGGTGCGCCGCGTCCGTTTCCTGGAGCCGATGACGGCGGTGATCGTCTCCTCCCGCCGCACCGTGGCGCCGTTCGGGCTGGATGGCGGCGCCGATGGCGCGCCCGGCCTGCAATGGGTCGAGCGTGCCGATGGCGTGCGCCAGGTGCTGACTGGGACCGACAGCGCGGAGCTGCGGCCCGGCGATGTCTTCGTCATCCAGACGCCGGGTGGCGGCGGATTCGGGCGCGCCGCCTGATCCGGCATGGACGCGGGGTGCTGGTCACGTCCCCGCCGCCCAGGCGTGATCATGCACCAGCCCGTCGTCATACTGCTCCGCCTGGCGCAGCAGCATCACGAGTGGCAGCGACCACGCGGTCGGCCGGGCGTGCGGGGCCTGTGACGCCGCGGCACTTGCCCAGTGGTGGCCATGCACGAGGCCGTCATCGCACCGCTCCTCGGCCGGCGCCCTGGTGTGCGGCGCAGGGCGCGGCGGCCCCGCCTGCATCTCCGTGTCCGCCCAGCGATGGCCATGGACCAGGCCATCATCGTCCCGTTCGTGGCCCGGCACGGCCTCGATCCCAAGTGAGGCGACGCCCTCGGCTGCTCCCTCATACCGGCGGGCGACGGTGTCGCCATGGCGACCGGTGGCGAAACCGTCCGGGGTGCGGAAAAGGGTGGTGCGCATCGTCGGGTCCTCCAGCTTTCAATTGCTCCGTTGGTGAATAATTGACATGCTGGCGACGGGTTGGAAGGGCGAAAACACCCGGATATCCGCAATCCCGTGACTGACTTCACTGCCTTGTCGCCAGATTTGTAAAGGTTGTAAACAAGTGAGAGAGAGGGGTCCGAGACCCGCCATGCACACCGCCTTCTCCGGCGCGCCGCCTGCCGTCGCGGCCACTGCCGCAATCCGGGCCCCGGCGCGAAGGCAGCCTGCATGAGCCGTACCCTGATCGGCCGCACCGTCCGTCGCCTGCGCTCGGAGCGGAACCTGTCGCAGCAGGCGCTGGCCGCCTCGCTGGGCATCTCCGCCAGCTATCTGAACCTGATCGAGCACGACCAGCGGGCCGTTACCGCTTCCCTGTTGATCAAGCTGGCAGAGACGCTGCGGGTCGATCTGCGGGAGCTTTCCGGTTCGCAGGAACGCCAGTTGGAGGTCGGGCTGCGGGAGGCGTTTGGCGACCCGCTGCTTGGCGTGGAGGCGGTGCCTCATCCCGAAGTGGAGGCCATCGCCGCCGGCAGCCCGCATGCCGCGCGGGCGATCCTGGCGCTGTACCGCGCCTGGCGTGTAGCGCGGGAGGATGCCAGCGGCATGGCGCTGCCGTCCGGCCGGCGGATCATCCTGCCGAATGAGGAGGCGCGGGACTTCTTCGACGAGCACTCCAACCACTTCCCGGCGCTGGAGACCGCCGCCGAGGCGCTGGCGGCGGAACTCGCGCCCGGCACGCCGTCGGAGATGAACCATGCGATTGCGGAACGACTGCGCCGGGTTCATGCGGTAACCGTCTCGGTCCAGCCGCTGGAAGGCGCGCTGCGCCGCTACGACCCCGCCACGCGCAGCCTGGCCCTGTCGGAAAACCTGCCGCGCCAGAGCCGCGGCTTCCAGATGGCGTTCCAGCTGGCTCTGCTGGAGGCCCGTGACGCCGTCGAGGCGGCGGTGCAGGAGGCGTCGCCGAGCACCACGGAAGCAGGAATGCTGATCCGGATCGGATTGCTGAATTATGTCGCCGGGGCGCTGCTGATGCCGTACGCGGTGTTTCGCGGCGCGGCGGCTTCGTTACGGCATGATATGGAACTGGTCGCCGCGCGGTTCGGCGTGTCGTTCGAGCAGGCGTGTCACCGCCTGTCGACCCTGCAGCGTATCGGCCAGCGCGGCGTGCCGTTCTTCTTCCTGCGCGTCGATCCGGCCGGTAATGTATCAAAACGATTTTCCGCCGCCGGCTTTCCGTTCGCACGTTTCGGCGGCTCTTGCCCCCGCTGGGTGGTGCACACCGCGTTTGCCCAGCCCGCGACGGTACAGGTGCAGGTGGCGGAACTGCCGGATGGCACCGCGTTCCTGTGCTTCGCCCGTACCGTCGCTCCGCCGGCGGTGCGCTATGGTGAGCCGCGGCCGATGCATGTCGTGGCGATGGGCTGCGCGCTGGCGAATGCCGGCGAGGTCGCCTATGCGGACGGGCTGGACCTGGAGCGATCAAAGATCGGCATCGGCCTGTCCTGCCGCCTCTGCGATCGGCAGGACTGTTACAGTCGTGCCTTTCCGCCTCTGGAACACCGCCTGGCGCTGGATCCCCTGACGGCCGGTTCCTCGCCGTATCGTTTTGAAGCGAGGCGGCGGTGACGGCGCCGGGCCGGAAAGTCCGGGGATACATCGCGTGTGGATCGATCTCTTTCCCAACCAAAAGCCATTGCCTGCGGGACTGGCGCCTAGGCGTCATCTATGCCTAGGATTTCGCAAAAGACGGATTTGGGAGGAACAGATGTCCATGGCTGCCTCGGCGGTCGACCAGCTGGAACAGGCGACCATGCGCCGTGTCTTCTGGCGGCTGATGCCATTTTTGATCATTGCCTATCTGCTTTGTTATATCGATCGTGTGAATGTCGGTTTCGCCTCCTTGCAGATGAACAGGGCGGTCGGCATCGATCCGAAAACCTATGGCCTGGGCGCCGGTATCTTCTTCGTCGGCTATTTCATCCTGGAAGTACCCAGCAACCTGGCCCTGGCCCGCTTCGGTGCCCGTACCTGGATCGCGCGCATCATGATCTCCTGGGGCATCGTTTCGGCCGCGTTCGCGCTGATCGGTGGCCCGACTTCCTTCCTCATCCTGCGTTTCCTGCTCGGCGCGGCCGAGGCCGGGTTCTTCCCAGGGGTCATCCTCTATCTGACCTACTGGTTCCCGTCGGAGTACCGCGCGAAGATCGTCGGCATCTTCATGGTGGCGATCCCGGTCGCCGGGCTGATCGGCTCGCCGATCTCCGGCGCGATCCTGGGGCTGGACGGCGTGCTTGGCCTGGGCGGCTGGCAGTGGATCTTTATCCTGGAAGCCGTGCCGACCATCCTGCTGGGCATCGGCGCGTTCGTCTGGCTAACCGACCGGCCGGAACATGCCGACTGGCTGCGCCTGGACCAGCAGCGCTGGCTCATGACGAAACTGGAAGCAGAGCGTCAGCGTGCGCCGCGTGTCGAGCATCAGTCGGTGTGGCGGATCATGACCAACCGCACCGTCCTGATGATGGCGCTGGTCTATGCCGGGGCGTCCGGTGCCTCGACCTCGCTGGCGCTGTGGATGCCGCAACTGGTGAAATCATTCGGGCTGACCAACTTCCAGACCGGCCTCGTGAACGCCGTGCCCTTCGCGATCGCCGCGGTCTGGATGGTGATGTGGGGCCATAGCTCCGACCGCTCCGGTGAGCGGGTGTGGCACAACGCGCTGCCGCTGCTGTGGATGGCACTGGCGATGGTGGCGACGTTCTGGGTAACCAACAATCTGTGGCTGACCATCGGTCTGCTGACGCTGATCGCCGCCGGCACCTATGCCAGCAAAGGCCCGTTCTGGGCGCTGTCCTCCGAATGGCTCGGCCCCGCCGCCGCGGCCGCCGGGCTGGCGCAGATCAACGCGCTGGGTAACCTGTCGTCGTTCTTCTTCAACTGGATGATCGGCTGGATCAAGGACGAAACCGGCAGCTTTTCGCTGGGGATCATGCCGATCGCGGTCGTATCGGTGACGGGCGTGTGCTGCCTGCTGGTCGCCGGCTGGCGCCAGCCACGGACGACGGCGGTGCGAGTGTGACGTGCCAACGAGGCACCAGTGACGGGGCGCCGGTGATCAGGCGCCAGTGACCAGGGGCCAGTGACCAGGGGCCAGTGACCAGGGGCCGCATTCGCCCCCGGCCCGGCGGCTACCGTGCCTGGGCGCTGGCCTCCGACCGCGTGGCGCCGGCGCGGGCGGCCAGGGCGGCGGCCATGAATGCATCCAGGTCACCGTCCAGCACCGCCGACGGATTGCCGGTTTCCACGTTGGTGCGCAGGTCCTTCACCAGCTGGTAGGGCGCCAGCACGTAATTCCGGATCTGGTGCCCCCAGCCGATATCGGTCTTGGCGTTCTCCTGCGCCGCGGCGGCCGCCTCGCGCTTCTGCAGCTCCGCCTCATACAGCCGCGCCTTCAGCATCGCCATCGCCTGCGCCCGGTTGCGATGCTGGCTGCGGTCGGTCTGGCAGGCGACGATGATCCCGGTCGGGACATGGGTGATGCGGATGGCGCTTTCCGTCTTGTTGACGTGCTGGCCGCCGGCCCCCGATGCGCGGTAGGTGTCCACCTTCAGGTCGGACTCGTTGATCTCGACCTCGATGTTGTCATCGACCACCGGATAGACCCAGACACTGGCGAAGCTGGTCTGCCGGCGGGCGTTGGAATCGAAGGGGGAGATGCGGACCAGGCGGTGAACCCCGGCCTCGGTCTTCAGCCAGCCATAGGCGTTGGGACCGCTGACCAGCAGCGTGGCGGACTTGATGCCGGCCTGCTCGCCCTCGGACTCTTCCAGTAGCTGCACCTTGTAGCCGTGCTGTTCCGCCCAGCGCATGTACATGCGCATCAGCATCTCGGCCCAGTCCTGTGCCTCGGTGCCGCCGGCACCGGCATTCAGTTCGATATAGCAGTCATTGGCGTCGGCCTCGCCGGACAGCAGGCTTTCAATCTCGCGCCGCTTCGCCTCCTCGGCGGCGGCGCGCAGCGATGCGGTGGCCTCGGCCAGCATCGCCTCATCCCCGTCCGCCTCTGCCAGCTCGATGAGTTCCAGCGCGTCGGCGACCTCCTGCTCCAGCTTCGTCACGCCTTCCATGGCGGAGGCCAGCTGGTTGCGTTCCCGCATCACTTTCTGGGCGGCGGCGGAGTCGTTCCACAGCGCCGGGTCCTCGGCGCGGTTGTTCAGGTCGGCGAGACGGGCTTCGGCGGCATCCCAGTCAAAGATGCCTCCTCAGCAGCGCGATCGACTGCTTGATCTGATCGTTGAGGGCGTCGGATTCGGCGGACATGGGATCACTGGCGGTTCAATGGAGGCGGCTCAATACAGGCCGCCCAGGTTGGTATCAACCCCGCCGGGAGCCGGACCGCCGCCACCGCCACCGGTGTCGCCGCTGCTGGCCACGCCGCCGCCGCCGCCACCGATGGTGCCGGCCGAGGCGCCCGGCACCTGGCCATCCTTGAAGGCATCGGTCCGGGGGCCGTGCCCGGTGTCCCACTGGGCCATGGTGACGCCGGGCGGCATCGGGAAGTTCAGCACCGGTCGTCCCTGTAGCGCGGTGGTCATGTAGTCGCGCCAGATCGGCGCGGCCAGCCGGCCGCCGGTCTCGTTATTGCCAAGCGAGGCGGGTGTGTCGAAGCCCACCCATACGGCGGTGACGATGTCGGGCGTGAAACCGGTGAACCAGGCGTCGTTGAAATCCTGCGTCGTACCGGTCTTGCCGGCGATCGGCCGGTTCAGCCCTTTGCCGGCCTCATAGCCGGTGCCGCGCTGCACCACGCCCTGCATCATGGTGACCAGCTGGAACACGCTGGCGGCATCGGCAATCTGCTTGCGGTCGTCGGTCAATGTCGGCGGCGTCGCCGCATCGCCGCAATTGTCGCAATTCAGGCCTGGCGCGCGCATCACCACATGCCCGTCGCGGTCCTGCACGCTGTCGATCAGGGTTGGCACGACTTCCCGCCCCGCCATGGCAAAGGATGCATAGGCGCCGGCCTCCCGCAGCACCGTCGTGTCGACGGCCCCCAGTGCCGCGGGCAGCACCTTGGGCATGCTGTCGACCATATGGAAGGCAATGGCGGTGTCGGCCACCGCCTGCATGCCGACATGCTGCGCCACCCGCAGCGTCACGAGGTTCAGCGACTCCTCCAGCGCGATGCGTAGCGGCGTCGGCCCATTGAAGGTCAACTCATAGTTGCCCGGCCGCCAGCGCCCGTCCGGCGTGTCGACTACCAGCGGCGCATCCATGAAGCGCTGGCTGGGGGAGACGCCCTTTTCCAGCGCGCTCAGATAGACGATCGGCTTGAAGCTGGAACCCGGCTGCCGCTGCGCCTGGGTGGCGCGGTTGAACTGGCTCTGCTCGAAGCTCCAGCCGCCGACCATGGCCAGCACGCGGCCGGTGCGCGGATCCATCGAGACCAGCGCGCCCTGCACGGTGGGGATCTGCCGCAGCACCAGCCGCGATGCCGGCGGCGCGGCCGGTTGCTTGCCCTTGGTGGCGATCGGCGGCGGCGCGGCGGCGGACGCCGGCGGCTCCACCATCACCACATCGCCCGTTTGTACGACATCGGAGATGCGCCGCGGGGCCGCGCCCATCTTGCCGTCGCGAACCGGCCGCGCCCACCCCAGGTCGGAGAGCATGAGGGTGCCGGAGCGGCGTTCGCCGGCCGGATCGAGCCAGACCAGCCGAGCCTCCTGGTCCGAGGTGGAGGCGACCACGGCAAGACGCCAGGCCGGCAGCATGCCGGCCGGACGCTGCACCTCACCCAGCGCTGCCGGCCAGCGCGTGTCGAAGTCCGTCGGAGCCAGCATCAGGTGCCCGACCGGACCACGCCAGCCGCCATAGCGGCGATCATAGGTTATCAGCCCCTCACGCAGCGCCTTGTCGGCCGCGGCCTGCAGCACCGGGTCCAGGCTGGTGCGCACCATCAGGCCGCCTTGCGTCGTCATGTCGCCGCCGAAGCGCGCGATCAGCTGGCGGCGCACTTCCTCGGTGAACCAGTCGGCGCCGGGGATCGGCGGCGGACGGCGGAAGGCCGAGGGTACGATCGGTTCGGCCTTCGCCGCGGCGGCCTGCTGGGCGGTGATGATCCGGTCGTCCAGCATGCGGTCCAGCACATAATCGCGCCGCGCGCGGGCCGCGTCCGGGTATTTGAACGGGTTGAAATTGTTCGGTGCCTTGGGCAGCGCTGCCAGGAACGCCGTCTCCGCCAGGGTCAGTTGATCCAGCGGCTTGTTGAAATAGGCCTGCGCCGCCGCCGCGACGCCATAGGCGCCCAGGCCCAGATAGATCTCGTTCAGGTAGAGTTCGAGGATACGGTCCTTCGTCAGGTTCTCCTCGATCCGGGTGGCCAGGATGGCCTCCTTGATCTTGCGCGCCATCGACATCTGGTTGTCCAGCAGCATGTTCTTCGCCACCTGCTGGGTGATGGTGGAGGCGCCGACGGGCCGCTTGCCGCTGCCGTAATGCGTCAGATCAAAAACCGCCGCTCGGGCGATCGCCAGCGGATCGACACCGGCATGGGTATAGAAATTCTGGTCCTCGGCCGAAATGAAGGCCTGCCGCACCAGCGGCGGGATCGCGGTGATCGGCACGAAGATACGCCGTTCAGTCGCCAGTTCCGTCAACAGGCGGGAATCGCCCGCGAACACGCGGCTCATGACCGGCGGCTGGTAGTTGCGCAGCCCATCCACATCCGGCAGGTCGGCGCTGAAATGGCGATAGGCGATCCATATCGCGCCGGCGCCGGCGATTCCCACCAGCACGACGATCGCCAGCATGGCGCCGAACAAGCCGTTCACCGCACGTACCAGCAGGTTCGGCTTGCGCTTCCGCGGCCGCTTCGACCCCGTCTGATGCGGACCTTGCGTGGACGGTTCGGATGATTGTTGGGCGCCGCGGCGCGAGGCCGGTTGCGGTGACAGACGCTCACCGGCGGTCAGGGGGCGTTTCATGGCAGCGGTATGGGAGGTTTTTCAGCTCTGGGGAAGCGAAGAGATCACGACGCATAATCTCATTATTTGCATGAGTCGTCGTCTTGATCGGGCGGTTGCGGGTGGCGTCAGCCGGTCGTCCATGGCTTCCAGGCGCTCAGCCGCGCGGCGTCGGGTGCCCAGGGATCCGCTCCCCAGACGGCTGCCGTCTGCCGTTGCGCCACGAAATAAGCATCGACCGCCCGCTGCATCGCCTGGGCCACCATCATGCGGTGCCTGGCCTGGCGCAGCGCCGCCTCATCGCGGGGGTTGGACATGAAGCCCATTTCCACCAGCACGCTGGGGATATCCGCCGCTTTCAGCACCACGAACCCGGCGTGGCGCGCCGGGTTGGGCAGCATCGGCAGGTCCTGGTCCAGGTTGCCCACCATCTGGCGGGCGAGGCGTACCGACCCGGCCCGAGTCTCCCGCCGTACCAGGCTGGACAGGATCTGCGCCACCTCGGGCGAGGTGCCGTGCCATTGCTTGCCCAGGAAGCGGTCCGCGCTGTTCTCGGTCCTGGCCAGGGCTGCGGTCTGCGCGTCCGACGCCGTCTGCGCGAGGGTGTAGACCGAGGCGCCACGCACCGAGTGATCGGCCAGCGCATCGGCGTGCATCGACACGAACAGTGCCGCGCCTTGCCGCTGCGCCCGATCGACCCGGTCGTCCAGCGGGATGAACACGTCGCGGGATCGGGTCAGCGCCACGCGATAGCGGCCGCTGGCTTCCAACATGCGCTTCAGCTCCTGCGCGGTGGCAAGGGCGATCTGCTTCTCATAGGTGCCGGACACGCCGATCGCGCCCGGATCCTTGCCGCCATGGCCAGGGTCCAGCATCACCAGCGGCCGGTCCTGCAAGGACTGGGCGGCGGGCGGCTTGGGCCGCCGAGGCGGGGGAGGATGAGCGCCGGGGTGACTCCGCGTGGCGGCCATCGCATCGTGCAACGCCGCCGGCAACAAGAAGGTGCCGAACACAGACGCGCCGCCGGAAAAGCGGCGCAACAGCAACCGTCGGGTAACCGGCAAGTCATCCATGACTCGGCTCTTAACAGACAGGGTTGAGAGATGCACCTTAACTTCTTGAAAACGGCGGCTTCATGGCGCTGCAACACGACTCGCTTGCGGCGGCGGTGCATTTGATCCATTTTAATGACGCTTCGGTGGTGCAACCGGGGCCTGTGCGATCCGCGCGGGTCTCGGCTCCTTCGGCGGGGCTAGGTTCGATTTCGCCACTCTGGGGAGAGCGGGTGGCGAACGGCAACCAGCCGCCGGCAGCGTCAGTTGTATCGCCGCTATTGGGCGCGCCCGCCCGCAGGTAAGTCCGCACGGATGGCGTCCGTGGGCAGTCAGGCGCGCCGGCCGCCGCGTCCCGTCAGGGTTCGTCCCGCTGGGGCAGGCGGGCAATGCTTTCACACGGGGGCAGGGGGCCTTTTACGGTCCACTCCGTCCGAATGTCAGGAACTGATGAAGAACGCCGTCTTCCATCCGTCCAGAATTGGACTTTCACCCGACATGCCGGGTGGCGGATGGCGCGGCCAGCACGGTCATCGCGCCTTTCCTGCCGTCGTCAACGGGCCCCTTCTCACAAGCCTATCAAGCGGCCGTCCGGCCTCGGCCCGTCAGGGAGTGCACCCTGGCGGCGGGTCCGGCCGACGGTCCGCGTACCGGAGCTCAGGACTAGATGACGAAGCGCATGTTGATCGACGCCACGCACGCGGAGGAAACCCGCGTCGTGGTGCTGGATGGAACCCGGCTTGAAGATTTCGACGTTGAGACGTCCACCAAGAAGCAGCTGAAAGGCAATATCTATCTCGCCAAGGTCGTCCGTGTAGAACCCAGCCTGCAGGCGGCATTCGTCGAATATGGCGGGAACCGGCATGGCTTCCTCGCCTTCAGCGAAATCCACCCGGATTACTACCAGATCCCGGTCGCCGACCGGCAGCGCCTGCTGGAACTGCAGGCCGAGGAAGCACGGCGTGAAGAGGAAGAGGCGGAGCTGGAGCTGGCGCTGAGTCACACGCCCGACCAGCCCGAGCCCGATGCCGACGACCAGGAAGCGGCCTCCGGGGATGCGGGCGCCGCGTCCAGCCGCGATGCCGGGCCGGAAGCGGCGGCTCCGGAGCCCTGGGCGCTGCCGGCGACTCCCTTGCTGATCTCGCGGGAAACCATTGTGTCCGCGCCGGTGGACGCAGGTCCGGGGGAGGCGATCGGCGCGGTCGCATCGGCGCCGGGCACCGCCGAGGCGTTCGCCGCGCCGGTCGTCACCGACGCGGTAGCCGGCGATTGGGCGCGGCCTTCCACCCCCAGGCTGTTGGCGGTGCCGCAACCTCCGGTGCTGTCCGTTGTGGGTGATGACGACGCGGGCGAGGAAAATGATGATTTCGATGCGGCCGAGGATGCACCGCCGCCGGAAATCCTCGGCGGGGCCGACCAGGACAGCGCCGATGATTCCCGCGAACGCCGCCTGACCTCCCGTTTCCTGCGCAACTACAAGATCCAGGAGGTGATTCGCCGCCGCCAGATCCTGCTGGTCCAGGTGGTGAAGGAGGAACGCGGGACCAAGGGTGCCGCGCTGACCACCTATCTGTCGCTGGCCGGACGCTTCGGCGTGCTGATGCCGAATTCGCCGCGGGGGGGCGGCATCTCCCGGAAGATCACCTCGGCCGCCGATCGCCGTCGCCTGAAGGAAGTCATGGCGGAGCTGGACATCCCGCGCGGCATGGGCCTGATCGTCCGCACTGCCGGCGCAAACCGCCCGAAGCCGGAGATCAAGCGCGACTTCGAGTATCTGTTGCGGCTGTGGGACGACATCCGCGAGCACACGCTGAAATCGGTCGCTCCGGCATTGATCTATGAGGAAGCCAGCCTGATCAAGCGGGCGATCCGCGACGTCTATTCGCGCGACATCGACGAGATTCTGGTGGACGGTGAGGAAGGCTGGCGCGCGGCGCATGAGTTCATGCGCATGCTGATGCCGTCCCACGCCAAGAAGGTGCAGCTTTGGCGCGACGCCAGCTCCCCCGGGGGGCAGCCGCTGTTCGCTCGGAGCCAGGTGGAAGCGCAGCTGGATGCCATGCTGTCGCCCACCGTGCAGCTCCGCTCCGGCGGCTATCTGGTGATCAACCAGACCGAGGCGCTGGTGGCGATCGACGTGAATTCCGGCCGCTCGACGCGGGAACGGAATGTCGAGGAGACCGCCCTGCGCACCAATCTGGAGGCGGCGGACGAGGCCGCGCGCCAGTTGCGCCTGCGCGACCTGGCCGGCCTGATCGTCATCGACTTCATCGACATGGAGTCAAAGCGCCACAACGCGATGGTGGAGCGCCGGATCAAGGAGGCGCTGAAGAACGACCGCGCCCGTATCCAGGTTGGCCATATCAGCCATTTCGGCCTGCTGGAAATGAGCCGGCAGCGCCTGCGCCCCTCACTGGCCGAGACCAGCTTCATCCCGTGCCCGCATTGCGGTGGCACCGGCCATGTCCGCAGCACCGAAAATGCCGCCATCCACGTGCTGCGCGGCATCGAGGATGAAGGCGGCAAGCGGCGGGCCGCCGAGATCGTGGTGCACTGCGCGACGCCGATCGCGCTGTACCTGCTGAACCACAAGCGCGAGCGGCTGCGCGAGATCGAGTTGCGATATCACATGCATGTGATCATCGCCGCCGACGATACGCAGACGGCGGCGCAGTTCCGCATCGACCGGGTGCGTGCCCGCGCCCCCGAGGATTTCCCGGTGGCAGTGACGCCGGACCGGCCGGTGATGGTGCCGCCGCCGGCGGACATCGACGCCGAGGAAGAGGATCTGGTCGCCTCGGAAGACGAGGAGGAGGGCGACGAGGAGGCGCGGACCGACTCGGAGACCGCGGACGGAGCGGAGGACGGCAATCGCCGCCGCCGCCGCCGTCGTCGTCGTCGTGGTGGCCGGCGGGAGGATGAGACCGAATCCGCCGTCGCGGCCGCCGATGAGGACGATGCGGCGGGGGCCGAAACGGGTGCCGAGGAGGTTGGCGCCGAGGCCGACATCGTGCATGCGGCACCGCGTGAAGCGGAACGCCGGGAGCCGGAAACGGAAATGACACCGGAGCCGGTGGCAGAGGCAGTTGGCGGATTCGCGGCGGAAACGCGGGAAGGATCGCAGGGTGAGTCCCAGGCGGAAGCGTCCGCCGATGCGCAGGGCGACGAGGAGTCGCGGGCCCGTCGTCGTGGCCGGCGCGGTGGCCGCCGTCGGCGGCGGGAGGGTGAGGGCGAGATTTCGCCTCTGGCCATCCCTGGCGCGGAGCAGCCGGATATCGCATCGGCCTATGTCGGTCCAACCCCGGCCAATCCGTTCGGCGGCCAGGTCTTCGACATCTTCGATGTGATGGAGCAGGTGGAAATGCGCTCCACCCCGCCGAAGCAGCAGGCGGCCGCAATCGTCAATGTATCGGCGCCGGAACCCGAACCCGAAGCCACCCCTGGGCCGGTATCGGATGAGGCGCCGGTCAGGATCGCGTTCGCCCCAAAGGGGGCTATCGGAGAGGGGGCTGTCGGGGCGCCCACCGGGCAGCCCGCCGGTGCAGAAGCACCGGGTTCGGAGGCGTCTGCCGCGGGTGAGGCCAACCCGACGGCGCCCCCAGCAGATGCGCCGGTGTTGGAAACCGCGGTTGCGGATGTCGGCGACGTGGCGGCTGACGCAGCGCAAGCCCCGGCGGTTGACACCCCTGTTCCGGCCGCGTCGGTGGAGATCCACAATGCTGCCGCGCCAGAGCCGGACTCATCGGAGCCGGACTCGTCGGTGACGGCGGTCGGACCGGCATCGTCCGTTGCGGACAACGATGCCGAACCGGAATCGTCGCCGCAGCCGGCGCCGCATATCGAACCGCCGCCCCCGACACCGGCGATCCTGCCGATCCTGGTCGGGGCCGGTGATGCGCCGGCGGCGGAGAAGAAGCGCGGCTGGTGGCGGCGGTAGGGCACGATCGCCCGAGGCCGGCAGCCGGACAGCGCGGATTGCGCTTCTGAAGCAAAAAGGAGCGGAGCCTGACAGGGTCGGTCCGGCCCTGTCAGGTCAGGGCCGGCTTCCCCGCCGCCGCGTCATCCCGATCAGGGTTGAGGCTGGCGCTTTTCGAGCGCTCGCTTTCAGCGTCGAGCGTCAGGCGCCATCACGGGGTCGGCTGACCCTGTGATGGTGTCGATCAGCGGCCGCCCTCGAAGAATGCCGCGACCTTTGCGAAGAACCCTTCATGGTCGGGGCTGCCCTTGCCGCCCTTGCCGGCTTCCGCCTCGAACTCCTCCAGCAGCTCCCGCTGCCGGGGCGTCAGGTTCTGCGGGGTCTCCACCGCGACCTGAATGAACATGTCGCCGCGCGCCGGGCTGCGCAGGACGGAAAATCCCTTACCGCGCAAGCGGAACTGATCGCCGGTCTGCGTGCCGGCGGGGATCTTCACCTTGGCGCGGGAGCCATCGATAACCGGCACCTCGATCTCGGTGCCCAGCGCCGCCTGCGTCATGCGCAGCGGCACGCGCATCAGGATGCTGGCCTGTTCGCGCTGGAAGAATTCATGCGGACGTATCGACACATGGACGTACAGGTCGCCGTTCTGCGCGCCGGGACCACCGGCCTCGCCCTCGCCCGCCAGACGGATACGCGTGCCGTCCTCCACGCCCGCCGGAATGGCGACCTGGGTCGTGCGCTCCCGTTGCACCGTGCCCGCGCCCTGGCAGGACCGGCAGGGATTGCGAATGACGCGGCCCTGGCCGCCGCAGGTGGGGCAGGTGCGCTCGATCAGGAAGAAACCTTGCTGAGCCCGCACCTTGCCGGTGCCCTGACAGGTCCGGCAGGTATCGGCGGCGCGGCTCTTGTCGGCGGAGCCGGTGCCCTCACAGGCTTCGCATTTCACCCGGGTGGCGACGCGCAGCGAAACCTTGGTGCCGGAAAACGCCTCGGCCAGGTCGATCTCGACGCCCTGGCGCAAGTCGGCACCGCTGCGTGCGCGGGCGGCGCCTCCGCGGCGGCCCATGCCGAACATCTGCTCGAAAATATCGCCGATATCGCCGGCGGCGAAATCGAAGCCGCCCATGCCGCCGGGGCCGCCGCCATTCTCGAATGCAGCATGGCCGAAACGATCATACGCGGCACGCTTCTGCTCATCCTTCAGGATGTCATAGGCTTCGTTGACGTCCTTGAAACGGGCTTCCGCCTGTGTATCGCCGGGGTTGCGGTCCGGGTGGTATTGCATCGCCAGTTTGCGATACGCCCTTTTGAGGTCATCCGAACTGGCGTCCCGGCCGACGCCGAGAATGGTGTAATAATCCTGTTTGGTGGCCATCTCAGACCTTTATTGCACAGCCGCAGCAGGCACAACCGCGGTGTCGTCAAAACGAACCGCGCCCGTCTTCACTGGAAGAACGGGCGCGGAGATCAACTCGGACAGGCCGTATTCCAAGAACTGCCGGGGGCGGCGGGCGGGCAGAGCCGCCACGCCGCGCACCGCGGCCTCCGGCCGGGAATGCACCCGCTGGGTACGGTCCCGTCGGGTACGGTCCCGTCGGGTACGGTCCCGCTGGGGCGCGTGATCCGTTCTGTCACCGACCGCGCACCCCGTCATGGATCAGCCCGTCCCGGTCAGGCCGACTTCTTCTTGTTCTCGTCGACTTCCTCAAACTCGGCGTCGACGACCTTGTCGTCCTGGGTGCCGCCTGGCTGGGCACCAGCCCCGGCCCCGGCCGCGCCAGCCTGACCGGCGGCGGCCTCAGCCTTGTACATCGCCTCGCCAATCTTCATCGCCGCCTGGCTCAGACGCTCGCCCGCCTGTTTGATGGCGTCGCCGTCGCTGCCTTCCAGCGCCGATTTCGCAGCAGCCACCGCGGCCTCGGCTTCACCCTTGTCCTGCGCGGCCAGTTTGTCGCCGTGTTCGGACAGGTTCTTCTCGACCTGGTGGACCAGGCTTTCGGTGTGGTTGCGAGCCTCGACCGTTTCGCGCCGCTTCTTGTCGGCCTCGGCGTTCGCCTCGGCTTCCTTGACCATCCGCTGGATATCGGCCTCGGACAGCCCGCCGCTGGCCTGGATGCGGATCTGCTGCTCCTTGCCGGTGGCCTTGTCCTTGGCGGACACCGAGACGATGCCGTTGGCGTCGATGTCGAACGTCACCTCGATCTGAGGCACGCCGCGCGGGGCGGGCGGGATGCCGGTCAGGTCGAAATTGCCCAGCAGCTTGTTGTCGGCTGCCATCTCGCGCTCGCCCTGGTAGACCTTAATGGTCACCGCGCTCTGGTTGTCGTCGGCGGTGGAGAAGGTCTGGCTCTTTTTCGTCGGGATCGTGGTGTTGCGGTCGATCAACCGGGTGAACACCCCACCCAGCGTCTCGATGCCCAGCGACAGCGGGGTCACGTCCAGCAGCAGCACGTCCTTGACGTCGCCCTTCAGCACGCCACCCTGCACCGCCGCGCCGATCGCCACGACCTCGTCGGGGTTCACGTTGCGGGCCGGGTCCTTGCCGAAGAAGGACTTCACCGTCTCGATCACCTTCGGCATGCGGGTCATGCCGCCGACCAGGATCACTTCATCGATCTGGCTGGCGTTCACGCCGGCATCCTTCAGCGCCGCGCGGCACGGCTCCAGCGTCCGGCTGATCAGGTCGTCCACCAGCGCTTCCAGCTTGGCGCGGGTCAGCTTCATCACCAGGTGCTTCGGCCCCGAAGCATCCGCGGTGATGAACGGCAGGTTGATCTCGGTCTCCTTGCTGGAAGACAGCTCGATCTTCGCCTTCTCGGCGGCTTCCTTCAGCCGCTGCAGCGCCAGCTTGTCCTTGCGCAGGTCGATCCCCTGCTCCTTCTTGAACTCGTCGGCCAGGTAGTCGATGACGCGCAGGTCGAAGTCCTCGCCGCCCAGGAAGGTGTCGCCGTTGGTGGACTTCACCTCGAATACGCCGTCGCCGATCTCCAGCACCGAGATGTCGAAGGTGCCGCCGCCCAGGTCGTACACCGCGATCGTGCCGCTGTTCTTCTTGTCGAGGCCATAGGCGAGCGCCGCGGCCGTCGGCTCATTGATGATGCGCAGCACGTCCAGGCCAGCGATGCGGCCGGCGTCCTTGGTGGCCTGGCGCTGGCTGTCATTGAAGTAGGCCGGCACGGTGATGACCGCCTGAGTGACAGGCTCACCCAGATAGGCTTCCGCCGTCTCCTTCATCTTGGTCAGGACGAAGGCGCTGATCTGGCTCGGGGAGTATTTCTCCCCCTTCACCTCCACATACGCGTCGCCATTGTCGCCGCGGACGATCTGGTAGGGGACCATGGCCTTGTCCTTGGTCACGGTCGGATCGTCATAGCGGCGGCCGATCAGGCGCTTGATGGCGTACAGGGTGTTGGACGGGTTGGTCACCGCCTGCCGCTTGGCGGACTGGCCGACCAGGCGTTCACCGCTGTCGGTGAAGGCGACCATGCTGGGCGTGGTACGCGCCCCCTCCGCGTTCTCGATAACCCGGATATCCTTGCCTTCCAGGATCGCGACGCAGGAATTCGTGGTACCGAGGTCGATACCGATCACTTTGCTCATGAAGTTCTCCTTTCAGCGGATCGCGCCGGCCCGAGGCACCGGGGGGATCCCTATTTGAATGACGGTTGATGTATGGCCCGGACCCGGCCGCGGCAAGAGTAATGGGCGGGAATTTCGTCCTGATTTGACATAAATTGCCGCCCCCGGGCCGAGGCCGGTGACAGGGGCGGCCGGCCTCAACCGCGGGGCGCAGTCAGTTCCGGGGCGGGCGCCTTGGCGACGACGACCATGGCCGGCTTCAGCAGCCGCCCGTTCAGCGTCCAGGCCGAGGACCAGGCCTGGATCACGGTGCCCGGCTTGTGGGCCTCCGTCTCCTGCTCCGCCATCGCCTGGTGCAGGTTGGGATCGAAGGGCTGGCCTACCGGGTCCTCTCCCTTGATGCCGTTGCGTTCCAGGGTGCCGAGGAAGCTGCGCTCGACGCCTTCCAGGCCCTCGCGGACCTTGATGACGATCTCCGGCAGGTGGTCACCCTGCGGCAGGCTGGCGATGCCGCGCCGCAGATTCTCGGCGGCCTCCACCACGTCGGCGGCGAATTTCTGCACCGCATATTGGCGGGTGTCGTCGACGTCCTTGCGCGCGCGCGCTCGGATATTGGCGTTCTCGGCCTCGGAGCGCATCCAGCGGTCCTTCATCTCCGACAACTCCGCCTCCAGCGCGGTGATACGTTCCGACGCCGTTTGCATCATCTGCTCTGGTGTCGGGTTCGCGGCCTGCGGGTCGGCCGCCGGTTGATCTGTCATGGGCTCCTGGTTCGATTGCTGTGAGTGGTTCATTGCGCGTCTGAGTTAGGGCGGCACGCCCCTCGGAACAAGCCGGCTCGTCATTTCTTCGGCCGGTCGGGTCCCGCTCGAACGGCTCGCAGGGGCATTTCGCGCCGAGGGGATGCCTGGAGGAGCTGGCCAAGGGGGATCGGAGAAGGATGCGGGGGCGCAGCCCCTGCGCTATGGTCCGGACCCTACAGTGATGGGAGCGGGCGGCATGGCCGGACAGATCGAGGCGAAATTGGCGGAGCTGGGAATCACGCTGCCGCGGCCGATGGCGCCGATCGCCAATTACGTACCTTATGTGAAGACCGGCAACCTGGTCGTCGTGTCCGGCCAGGTGCCGGCGATCGACGGCAAGATCGCCATCACCGGCAAGGTGAGCTGGGGCGTATCGGTCGACAAGGGCAAGGAGGCCGCCCGCCTGTGCTTCATCAATGTCCTGGTGCACCTGAAGTCCGCTTGCGACGGTGATCTGGATCGGGTGAAGCGTGTGGTGCGCCTCGGCGGTTTCATCGCCGGACCGCCCGAATTCACCCAGCAGGCGCTGGTGATGAACGGGGCATCCGACCTGGCGGTGGCGGTATTCGGGGAGGCCGGGCGCCACGCGCGCACGACGATCGGGGTGCCGTCGCTGCCCGCGGATGCCGCCGTTGAGGTGGAAGGCATGTTCGAAATCGCATAGGCTGCCTTGTATGCCCGATGGTTCGGTTGCGCTGACCCTGAGCCTGCATGCGAGTATCGCGGAGATCGATCCCGCCGACTGGGATGCCTGTGCCGGGACGGGCAATCCGTTCGTCAGCCATGCCTTCCTGAGCGCGCTGGAGGATAGCGGATCGGCCGGCCGCCGCACCGGTTGGCTGCCGCAGCACATGGTGTTGCGCAATGCCGATGGGCACGTCGTGGCCACGGCGCCGGTGTATGCGAAGTCGCACAGCTACGGCGAATACGTGTTCGACCATGGCTGGGCGCACGCGCTGGAGCGCGCCGGCGGTGACTATTATCCGAAGCTGCAGGTCGCGGTGCCGTTCAGTCCGGTGCCGGGACCGAGGCTGCTGCGCCGGCCGGACACCGGCATCCCTGTCGCCGCGCTGGCCACCGCCATGGAGCAGGCCTGTGAGTCGCTGGGCACGTCATCGGTGCACGTGACCTTTTGCGTCCAGGAGGAATGGGAGGCTCTGGGCGCGGCCGGATGGTTGCAGCGGATCGGCATGCAGTTTCATTGGGAAAATGAAGGCTACGCGACTTTCGAGGATTTCCTCGGCGCGTTGTCCTCCCGCAAGCGCAAGGTACTCCGGCGGGAGCGACGGGATGCCAATGCCGCCGGGCTGAATTTTCACGCGCTGTCCGGGGCGGACATCACCGAGGCGCATTGGGATGCGTTCTATCGCTTCTACCGCGCGACCGTGGACCGGAAATGGGGATCGGCGTACCTGACGCGGGACTTCTTTTCGCTGCTGGGCGCGCGCCTGGGCGACAAGGTCGTCCTGATGTATGCGGAGCAGGGCGGCAAGCCGGTGGCTGGGGCGCTGAACCTGGCGGGGGACGAGGCGCTGTACGGCCGCAACTGGGGGTGCCGCGGCGACTGGCCATTCCTGCATTTCGAGCTGTGCTACTACAGGGCGATCGATTGGGCGATCGAACACGGGCTGAAACGAGTCGAGGCCGGCGCCCAGGGCCGCCACAAGATCCAGCGCGGCTATTTGCCGAAGCACACGTTTTCGGCCCACTGGATCGCTCATAAGGGCCTGCGTCGCGCGGTGGCGAATTTCCTCGTGGAGGAACGGGACGCGATCGAGCGGGAGATGGCTGTCCTGGCCGAGGAGTCGCCGTTCCGGAAGGGAGGCGAATGAGGGAAGACCGTGCAGGGCGAATGAGCGGCCTGTCGTTCCAACCCCCCTCGCTGCAACGCGCATTCTCGCGGTAACGCGGCCGGCCCTATGTCTCGAACCGCGCCAGCCGCACCGCCGTATGACCCCGGCTCGGCCGCAGGCTGGGCATCACCAGCAGACAGTTGTCGTATGGCGTTCGGATCTCGATGTCACCGTCCATCGCGATCAGCGTGTTGCGTGCCGCGATCACGTCGCCGCCATGATAGGCCTGCACGAACGTGAATTGTGATGTGACCGCCGTCACCGCCGCTGTCACCTGTGCAAACCGGGGGGCAGAACAGGCGCCGACGGTCGCGGGCGACGGCGGCAGCGGGGCATCCGCACCAGCCGTCATGCCGAAATGCCGTAGCAGCCCGGCAACGCTCGCCCGCATCGTATCGACCGTCCGCGTCTCCCAGTGCTGGCCGGCCTCCACCAGGCAGGCGGCGGCAGAGCCGCGGGGATCGATGAACCGCGCATAATCGATCAGGCGCCGGCCATTCACATGTCCCTTGTCGGCAATCACCAGCGTCGGCGTTTCCAGCGCCATCGCCAGTGCCTTTCCCCGAGCCGAGGTGCCGCACAGGATCAGGGGCTCCGAGGCCCATAGCATGGAGTGCAGGTCGACCAGGATGTCCGCCGTTTCGATGAACGGGCGAATCTCCCGCGCGCGATCCAACTCGATCGAACGGCGCGGGCCTTTCAGGATCGCATCGTCCCACACACGATTCAGATCCTCATCGATGAAGCGTGACGCTGTGGGATGTTTCGGATCGAAGCGGGCAAAGGCGGTCAGGTTGACGAAGCCGAGGGACAGCCGGCCGCGTAGCGGCTTGAACTGTGCTCGCAACAATTCATCCACCACGATCGCGCCGGCGAATTCGTTACCATGCGTCAGGCATAATACCGCGACATGCGGTCCGGGCCGGTCGGAGTCGAGCGTGGTGAAGCCGGCAATCCCGGTGTTGCCGACGATCCAGGGCGTGATGTCCGGCCGGGGCAGATCGACCTGGAACTCGGGCAACGGCGCTTGGGTCTGGATCAGGGTCATGCCACATCACGCGCCCAGACGATCCGCCAGTTTGCGGATGAAGGCATCGCACGCCGCCAGTTCCGATACCGCGATCCACTCATCGGGCTGATGAGCCTGCGCAATGTGGCCCGGCCCGCAAATGATCGTCGGGATGCCGGCCTTCTCGTAAAAGCCTCCCTCGGTCCCATAGCTGACGGCGCCGGTGCTGTTCGATCCCGTCAATTGCTTGACCAGCCCGGCCAGTTCATGGTCCGGCGGCAGTGCCATGCCCGGCATCTCCAACTCAATATCGTATGCGAACCCGCAGGCCGGATCGACGGCCCGCATCGGCGGTTCGATCGATTCGGCAATCCAGGCCTGCATCCTTTCCATGTGAAGGTGGGGCGAGTCCCCGGGGATGTGGCGCCATTCCATGGTAAATTCGGCGTGTTCCGGAATGACGTTCAGGATCGTGCCGCCGCGCATCGTGCCGACATGAACCGTCGTGTAACCCGGGTCGAAATTCGGCATGAACGGGCCTTCGGCCGCCAGCCGGCGCGCATCCCGGGCGACCCAGGCGATCGCTTCGGCCGCCGCCTGCACGGCATTCACGCCGGCGGCCGGGTCGCTGGAATGACCGGGCTTGCCGCGCACCTTGACGTTCAGGTTGAGCTTTCCCTTGTGCGCCAGGATCGGCTGCATGCCGGATGGCTCACCAACAATGCACAGGGACGGTGTCAGCCCCGACTCCGACAGATCCTCGATCAGGCGCCGCGCGCCGCCGCAGCCAACTTCCTCATCGTAGCTGATGAACAGGTGAACGGGCCGCGCCAGGCCGCGCGCCTTCAGCATCGGTACGGCGGCGAGACAGGCGGCGACAAAGCCTTTCATGTCGCAGGCGCCACGCCCCACCAGGGTCGCGTCGTGCCGCCGCAGCGTGAAGGGGTCGCCGCTCCATGCCTGTCCATCGACCGGCACGGTGTCGACATGGCCGCTCAGCGCGATGCCGCCCGCGGTCCGCGGGCCGATGATGGCATGGATGTTCGCTTTCTGGCCTGTCGGATCGCGGCTGACGCGATAGGGAATACCGTGCTGGTCCAGATAGGCGCGGATGAAGTCGATCAGCTCCAGGTTGCTGTTCCGGCTGGTCGTGTCGAAATGCACCAGGCGTTCCAGCAGTGCGATGGTCGAGCTCGTGGCGATGTCAGCGGGGGCGTCCATCCTGCCAACATATACGCATGCCGCGGTGCGGCAAGGCGTTACAATCGGTTGACTTGGGACGGATTGCACGAAAATGCCCCGCGTGGCGGGACGCAGTGCCTTGCCGGACGCGGCGCCGGATGCCACCGTCGGCGCCGGAACGCCATGCGGAGTGGCCGTGATCCGGCCCAGCCGCGGCAAAGGGGACCGGGGAGGAAACAATGACAACGAGACGATGGCTGGCCGGTGCGCTGATCGCCGGCCTGTTGGCGATGCCGAGCATGGTGCAGCTTTCCCTGGTGCCGTCGGCCCGGGCGCAGCAGCCCCTGGTCGGGATTACCGACACGGAAATCAAGATCGGCCAGAACGCACCGTTCAGCGGGCCGGCCAGCGTCTATGGGCAGATTTCGACGGCGGAATCGCACTACTTCCAGATGGTCAACGATCAGGGCGGCGTGAACGGCCGCAAGATCAGGCTGATCGCGCTGGATGACGGCTACAGCCCGCCCAAGGCCGTGGAGGTGATCCGCAAGCTGATCGAGGAGGAGCAGGTCGCCTTCCTGTTCCAGACGATCGGTACGGCGTCCAATGCCGCGATCCGCAAATACGTCAACGCCAAGAAAGTGCCGGATATCTGGCTTGGCTCCGGCGCATCGATGTTCGTGGCACCCAAGGAATACCCCTGGAGCATCCCGTTCCAGCCAAGCTACCGGCTGGAGGGAGAGATGTATGGCAAGTACATCTTGCAGAAATATCCGAACGCGAAGATCGGCATCATCTACCAGAACGACGATCTGGGGAAGGACTACGTCGCCGGATTGAAGGATGCGCTCGGCGACAAATACGACAAGATGGTCGTGAAGACCCTGTCATATGAGCTGACGGATGCGACCGTGGATTCTCAGATCGTGGAGCTGCAGTCCGCGGGTGTGGATGTCGTCTATGATGCCTCGACGCCGAAATTCTCGGCGATGACGATCCGCAAGATCGCCGACCTGGGTTGGCATCCGGTGCACATCATCGATTCCAATGGCGCGCTGGTGCGGCCGGCGCTGTCCTCGGCCGGGTTCGACAAGTCGGTCGGGGTCATTACGGGCCAGTATTTGAAGGATCCGACCGATCCGGCATGGGCCAACGATCCTGGCATGAAGGAGTTCATGGCCTGGAAGGCGAAATATGCGCCGGAAGCGGATATCGCCAATCCGGTCTGGGCCTATGGCTACAACATGGCGCAGGCACTGGTGCTTGTGCTGCAGCGGGCTGGCAACGATCTGACGCGGCAGGGTATCCTGAAGGCGGCGACATCGCTGCCGCCGACGACGAAGCTGTCGATGGTGTTGCCAGGAATCGAGATCAGCACCGGCCCGGATGACTATCGGCCGATGAAGGGCCTGCGTCTCGTGCAGTTCGATGGCACGATGTACCGGCTGCTACCGGAATGACATGACGGCGTCGCGGCGGGAGGACGGGTCCGGTGCTTCCTGCTCCGCCGGCCGGCCGGCTTCCGAAACGGAACGATATCCGGTGCCGGCCCGTCCGCAAAGACGCTGCTCACGCCATGGCAACACCCCGGGTCGCGGGGCCCGGGCGACGCAGCGTGTGCTGTCTAGCGCTGGATCAGCGAATGGCCGGTCATTTCCTTTGGTTGCGGAATGCCCAGCAGTTCCAGCAAGGTGGGTGCCAGGTCGGCCAGCCGGCCCGCGGCAAGGGCGGGCGCGTTGCTGCCCATCAGCACCACCGGCACCGGGTTGGTGGTGTGGGCGGTGTGCGGACCACCGGTCTCCGGATCCTTCATCATCTCACAATTGCCGTGATCGGCGGTGACCAGCAGCGCGCCGTTCTGCCGGCGGATCGCCTCGGCGATACGGCCCAGGCCGGTATCCACCGTCTCCACCGCTTTGATGGCCGCCGACAGGACGCCGGTGTGGCCGACCATGTCGGGGTTGGCATAGTTCAGCACGATCAGGTCGTATTTCCCGCTATCGATTGCCGCCACCGCCTTGTCGGTCAGTGCCGGTGCCGACATCTCCGGCTGCAGGTCATAGGTGGCCACCTTGGGGGAAGGGACCATGATCCGGTCTTCCCCCGGGTACTCCTTTTCCACCCCGCCATTCAGGAAATACGTGACGTGCGGGTATTTCTCCGTCTCCGCCATGCGGAGCTGGGATTTGCCGGCATGCGCGACGACTTCACCCAGGATGTTCTTCAATGTCTCCGGCTCAAACAGCACGCCCATCAACGGGGCGAGCGTGTCGGAATAGCGGGTCATGCCGACGGCGGCACAGAAGGATACGACGCGATCGCGCGGGAAGCCGTCGAAGGCCGGGTCCAGCAGCGCCCCCAAAATCTCCCGCACCCGGTCGGCTCTGAAATTGAAGCATAGAATGGCGTCGCCGTCCTGCATTCCCTTGTAGTCGCCGATCACCGAGGCGGGGATGAACTCGTCGAACTTTCCCTGCTCGTAACCGGCCTTGATTGCGGCGTCGGGCGTCGGCTGGCGACTGCCCTTGGCGTCCACCATGGCGGCATAGGCCTGGGAAACACGGTCCCAGCGCTTGTCGCGGTCCATCACGAAGTAGCGGCCGATGACCGTGCCGATCCTTGCCTTCGCCGGCAGGGCGGCGCGAAGGCGGGCCAGATCGTCCCCGGCGGATTGCGGCGGGGTATCGCGGCCATCGGTGAAGGCATGCACAATGACCGGGATGCCGGCCTTGTCCAGTAGACTGGCCAGCGCCGCGCCGTGATCCTGGTGGGAGTGCACGCCGCCGGGGGATACCAGCCCCATCAGATGACAGGTGCCGCCGGTCTTCTTCAGCGCAGCGACGAGGTCCTTGAATGCCTGCGCGTCGGCAATGCTGCCGTCGGCCACGGCGTCGCCGATCCGCACCAGTTCCTGCTTCACCACCCGGCCGGCGCCGATGTTCAGGTGGCCGACCTCGGAATTGCCCATCTGCCCCTCCGGCAGGCCGACATCGCGGCCTGACGTATGCAGGAAGGCGTGCGGGCAGGATTGCCACATGCCGGTGAAGGTCGGCGTCTTCGCCAGACGTACGGCGTTGTCGGCGGACTCCTCGCGCCAGCCGAACCCGTCGAGGATCACCAGCATCACCGGGCGTTTCGTCATGCATCTGGCCTTTTGTTCAGCGGTTCCGGGCAGGTCGTGGCACCGATGCCCGCAGGGTAGGCCGTGAGATTAACCGGTTGCCCGGCGTGGGTCACCCCGGCATCCTGACGGATGTAGGACGGAAAGGCGGCGAACCAGTTGCCGTGCGTGCCGTCGCCCCAGGCCAGCGGCGGCCGGATGACCGGCGCCACGTCCGGCCGCCGAAAGAAAACGGCGGGCAGTGCGCGGACGTAAACAAAGCAAACAAATACGTACAGATCGGCCGGTAGCCGGTGACTGGCCAACCCGCCCAGCTTGACCACCGGCCGCCGCGGGTTTCCCATGCAACCGACCAGGACAGCCAGAGGGGAAGAACGCATGCACGACACGGTGATCCGCGGCGGCACGATCGTCGACGGGACAGGGGCGGCCGCCTATACCGGCGATGTCGCGCTGGATGGCCAGACTATCGTCCAGGTCGGCGGCAAGGCCGGCCCGGCGAAGCGGGAGATCGACGCCAACGGCCTGCTGGTGACGCCGGGCTGGGTGGATGTCCACACCCATTACGACGGCCAGGCCACCTGGGATTCCGAGCTGGCTCCATCGTCGTGGCATGGGGTGACGACGATCCTGTTCGGCAATTGCGGCGTCGGTTTCGCGCCGGCTCGGAATGAAGATCATTCCGCCCTGATCGGCCTGATGGAATCGATCGAGGAAATCCCCGGTATCGCGCTCGCCGACGGCCTGAAATGGAACTGGGAGACGTTTCCGCAATATCTTGACGCGCTGGACCAGATGAAGCGCTCGATCGACGTCGCGGCGCAGATCCCGCACCATCCGCTGCGGGTCTACGTGATGGGTGACCGTGCGATCAACCGCGAGCCGGCCAGCGCCGAGGATATCGCGGCCATGCGCGATCATGTCGTCGCCGGTCTGAAGGCCGGCGCGTTCGGCTTCACCACATCCCGCACCAACTCGCACAAGACACCGACGGGCGACATGGTACCGGGCCGCTATTCCGAGGTGGACGAACTGCTGGGCATCGGCTCCGCCTTCAAGGGGCTGGGCTACGGCGCCTTCGGCGTCAACAGCGACTTCGACGACGAGGCCGAGGAGCTGGCCTGGATGACGAAGTTCGGAAAGGAGACCGGCCGGCCCGTCTGGTTCTTGCTGACCGACCGCCCGACCGACATCACGCGATGGAAGCGGCTGATGCAGGGGGTCCACAAGGCCCGCTCCGAGGGCGCCATGGTCACCGCTCAGATTGCCGGCCGGCCTGTAGGTGTCATGCTCGGAATCGATACGGCCCTAAATCCGTTTTCCATCCGTCCCAGCTACCAGGCGTTGCTGCAACTGCCCGTCGCGGAGCGGATCAAGCGGATGCAGGACCCGGCCTTCCGCGCCCAGGTGCTGGCCGAGGCGCCGTCACCCGCGTTGCTGCACCGGCTGTCACAGTTCCGCCAGCTGATCACCACAAGCTGGCATCGGATGTTCCCGATGGGCGATCCGCCCAACTATGAACCCGAAGAGAAGGACAGCATCGCCGCGATCGCCGCCAGGTCCAACCACTCCCCGGATGAGGTCGCGTATGACTACCTCGCCCAGGGTGCCGACAAGTTCCTGTTCTTCCCGATCGTCGGCTACAGCGCCGACAACCTGGACGTCATCCACGCGATGCTGAATGACGACGCGACGATCCTGGGCCTGTCGGATGGCGGCGCGCATTGTTCGTCCATCGTCGATGCCAGCGTGCCGAGCTGGATGCTGATCCACTGGGCGCGGGACCGGTCCCGCGGACCGCGGCTGCCGCTGGAGCTGATGGTGAAGCGCCAGACCAGCGAGACGGCGGATTTCTTCGGCTTCCATGATCGCGGCCGGCTGGCGGTCGGCAAGAAGGCGGATGTGAACGTGATCGACTTCCAGAAGCTGCGTCTGCACGTGCCGGAGGTCCGCTATGACCTGCCGATGCAGGGGCGGCGTCTGGTGCAGCGTGTGGACGGCTATCACCACACATTCTGTGCCGGCACCGAGGTCTTTGCCAATGGCATTTATACCGGTGCGACGCCGGGTCGCCTGGTGCGCGCCAGGGCCGGCTAGAGAAGTTCACCCATCATGGCAGGGCGGCGCCGCGCGGGCTGCCCTGCGGCTGACTGGAATGGGTTTCGCCACGAAAGGGCAAGACATGCAGAAGCGCAGATTGGGCCAGTCGTCGCTGGAAGTGCCGCCGATCACGTTCGGCTGCAACGTGTTCGGCTGGACGGCTGATGAGAAGACATCCTTTGCCCTGCTGGATGCGTGGCTGGATGCCGGGTTCAACTTCCTCGACACGGCGGATGTCTATTCGCGCTGGGTACCCGGCAATACCGGCGGGGAATCCGAAACGATCATCGGCAGGTGGCTGAAGGCGCGCGGCAACCGCGACAAGCTCATTCTGGCGACGAAACTCGGCATCGAGATGGCGCCTGGCAAGAAGGGATTGTCCCGCCGGTATATGCAGGAAGCCGTCGAGGCGTCGCTGCGCCGGTTGCAGACGGACTATATCGACCTGTACCAATCGCACCGCGACGACCCCGACACGCCGATCGAGGAAACCCTGTCCGCCTATGCCGATCTCATCAAGGCCGGCAAGGTGCGGGAGATCGGCGCCTCAAACTTCACCGCCGACCGCCTGGCGGAGTCATTGAAGGTCAGCACCGAAAAAGGCCTGCCGCGCTACCAGAGCCTGCAGCCGCAATACAGCCTGGTGGAGCGCGGCGAGTTCGAGGGTCCCTTGGAGGATCTGTGTCTGAGGGAGAAGGTCGGGGTTATCGGCTACTACTCCCTGGCCAGCGGGTTCCTGAGTGGAAAGTATCGCTCGAAAGCGGATGCCGAGGGCAAGGCGCGCGGCTCGCGCGTCGAGAAATACCTGAACGATTATGGTTTCGGCGTGATCAAGGCGCTGGATGAGGTCGCGCATCGTTATGAGGCGAAGCCGGGCCAGATCGCCATCGCCTGGCTGATCGCGCGGCCCAGTGTCACGGCGCCGATCGTGAGCGCGACCAATCTGGAGCAATTGGCGGAGCTGGTCGGTGCCGCGACGATCGAACTGGACGCCGATTCGATCGCGAAGATCGATGCCGCCAGCAAGCCGCGCTAGCGAGCCCGTGGTTGAAGGGCACGTTCACCCTTTTCTGACCGCTATCCCCCGGGCGATCGTGCTCTGAGCGCGGTTCCCGGGCGGGTCGCTTCTGAGGGTGATTTTGGCCGATATCAGCCCTCGGCTGTCGGCCGTGCCCAGCGGATCGATGCGCGCGCCAGGGAGTCGATCGTATCGATGACCGGCACGCGCAGCGCATCCGAAGGCCCGGCCAGAATGCCCAACGGGATTTCCGTGCAACCCAGCACCACCGCCGAGGCACCACGGGCGGCGAGCAGGTTCACCGCCTCTGCCAACGGCGGATGGGCCTCGGCCAATCGATTCACCTTCACCTGCGCGATGGCTGGCAGGATCAGGCGCCGCATTTCGTCGTCGGTCGGCTGGATACAGTCCCAGCCCAGCGCCGCCAGACGGTCCTGATACAGCCGCAATTGCAGCGTCGGCACCGTCCCCATCACGCCGATGCGGCGGGAGTCGAGATGCAGCGCATCCAGATCGGCGGCGGCCGCGTCGACGATGTGCAGGATGGGCAGCGGGCTGTGCGCCACCATGTCTGGATACCAGGCATGCGCCGTGTTGCACGGGATGACGATGGCGGCACAGCCCGCCTGGCGCAGACCATCGATGCCGCGCAGGAGCCAGGGCAGCGGGTCCGGCCCGGTGCCGGCGCGCCCGGCGATGCGGTCGGGAATCCGCGGATCCGACCACAGGATGGCGGGGATATGGTCCTGGTCGCGTGATGCCGGCGTCAGCAGGGTCAGCCGCAGCATGAACTGCGCACTGGCCAGCGGTCCCATCCCGCCCAGGACACCCAGGATTCGGTCATTCGGCTCGGACATGCCGTCAGTCTACGGCGCGATCGCCCGAGGCTGAAAGTCAGAAGGCATGGAGCGCCCGGTCCGGCGGATCGGAGCAGAGCATGAGAAGGTCGTTCCGACTTTCCATGCTCCGATCCTCAGCCGCCAGGCCGGCCGGATATCAAGCTGCCCGGCGAACCCGCCGGTTGTCGTTGCCGCCGTTGCGGTTGCCGAACCGTTTGCGCTGTGCCTGGCCGGGACGCTTCGGCTTCGCGGGTGCCGAGCGGAACTGCTCTGGCGACGGCGCGTCGCCGACCACTGTCAGTGCGGTGCCCGACAGGCGCTGGATCTGCCGCAGCGCGCCCAGCTCCTCCGGGTCACAGAAGGCGATCGCCACGCCCGCGGCCCCGGCGCGCGCGGTGCGGCCGATACGGTGGACATAGCTCTCGGGCTCCGCCGGCAGGTCGAAGTTCACCACATGCGTGACGCCGGTCACATCGATGCCGCGCGCGGCGATGTCCGTCGCCACCAGTACCCGCGCCCTTCCGCCGCGGAACTCGCGCAATGCCTTCTCACGCTGCGGCTGGCTCTTGTTGCCGTGGATCGCGTTGACCTGCACGCCCTTCTGTTCCAGCGCCGCGGCCAGCTTGTTGGCACCGTGCTTGGTGCGGGTGAACACGATCACCCGGCTGAGCGCCGCATCGTCCAGCAACGACAGCAGCAGGCCGGTCTTGCCGGCCTGAGTGATGTGATGGACGAACTGGTCGATCTTCGGCGCGGTTTCCTGCTTTACGGCGATCTCGACCCGCACCGGGTCGTGCAGCAGGCCATGCGCCAGCGCGGCGACCTCCTGCGGCATGGTGGCCGAGAACAGGCAGTTCTGCCGGGGCGTCGGGAGTGCCGCGACGATCCGTCGGATGTCGCGGATGAAGCCCAGATCGAGCATACGGTCGGCCTCATCCAGCACGAAGTGCCGGACACCGTGCAGATGCAGCTCCTTCGTCTGCATCAGGTCGCAGACGCGGCCCGGTGTGCCGATCACGATATCGGCGCCACGCCGCATCGTTTCGACCTGCTTGAAGCGGGAGGCGCCACCGATGATCACCGCGGTGCGCAGGCGCAGATGCGGGGTCAGGAAGCGGATCGTCTCCTCGATCTGCAGCGCCAGCTCGCGGGTCGGCGCCAGGATCAGGGCGCGCGGCGCGAATGGTGCCAGGCGGGCTGGATGGGCCGCCAGGTGGTGCAGCAGCGGCAGGCTGAAGGCGGCGGTCTTGCCGCTGCCGGTCTGGGCGACGCCCAGCAGATCGCGGCCGGTCAGCAAAGGTGGGATCGCATCGGCCTGGATCGGCGTGGGCGTATGGAACTTGCGCGCGTCGAGCGCCCGCAGCAGCGGTTCGGCGATGCCGAGGGCCGCGAAAGTCACTTGTGTCAAGGGAACTGGATACTCCGGCGCCGGCCCGTGGCGAGCGCCCTCTGTTCGTCACCCTGCGCGATCAATGGGGACGAACGTGTGATCGAAATGAATTTTCCGAAATTTCGGGCACAAGAACGCCCGCTCATCACGCAATCACGGAAACACGAGCCGCATATGGCGGCCTGGGCGCCGGATTGCAAGCCCGATTGTGTATGCCCGGCCATGCCGAAGCGCTCGGATGGACCAATCCTCGGCCATCAGACCGGGGTGAGGAGGGTTTTCTTCCGGGCCTCCAATGCCGCGCGCACATCGCCATGGCGCGTCGCGGCGGCCTCGTTCCGCGCCGGGGCCGTCCAGATGGCGCGGCAATTCATGGACCAGGCGTGTCACACGTCGAGGTTTCGCACGTTCAACCCGCATCGGCGTAGGCCTGCGCCCATCCGCCTGCTAAACCCGAGCGATGCACATCTCGCTGATGGTACCGGCCCCGTTCGACACGATCTCCGGCGGCTATCTGTACGATCGCCGCATGGTGGAATGCCTGCGCACCCTGGGTCATGATGTCCGCGTGGTCGAGCTGCAGGGCCGCTTCCCCGATCCGGACCAGGCCGCCATCGATGCCGCCCATGCCGCCTGGGCAGAGCTGGACTCCGGCAGCGTGCCGCTGATCGATGGCCTTGCCCTGCCGGCCTTCGCGGCGCTGGCCCCGGCCATGGTGCCGCGGGAGGCGGTGGCGCTGATCCATCACCCCGTGTCGCAGGAGACCGGGCTGGAACCGGAAGTCGCCCAGCGCCTTGCGGCGCTGGAGACCTGCCTGTTCGCCGCCATGCCGTGTCTGGTCACCACCAGCGAGCAGACAGCCGACCGGCTGGCCGCCGATTTCAAGCTGCCGCGAACCCGCGTTCAGGCGATCGTGCCCGGCGTGGAGGACCTGCCGCGCAGCATCGGCTCCGCCGGAAAGGGCTGCGCGATCCTGGCAGTCGGCGCGCTGATCCCGCGCAAGGGGTATGACGTGCTGCTGCGCTCGCTCGCGCGGCTGACCGATCTCGACTGGCAGTTGACGATCGTCGGCGCCGCCGATCGCGACAAGGTGCATGCGAATGGCCTGGCGGCACTGGTGGAGAAACTGGGCATCGCACGCCGCGTCAGGTTCGCCGGTGAACTCCCGCCGGAGCGAATGGACGCTTTATGGATGTCCGCCGATCTGTTCGCGCTGACTTCCTGGTACGAAGGCTACGGCATGGCCCTGGCCGAGGCGTTGCGGCGCGGCCTGCCGGTTGCGGTAACCGCCACCGGCGCGGCGCCGACGCTGGTGCCGCCCGAGGCTGGTGTCGTCTGCGCGCCGGGTGATGTCGAGCAGTTGGCCAAGGCGCTGCGCCGCCTGATCTTCGACGGCACCTTGCGCCGGGACTTCGCCGCAACGGCCTGGGAGGCGGGACGCGCACTGCCATCCTGGATGGATCAGGCGCAGCGTCTCGCCGCCGTCCTGCACCATGAAGCGCGCTTGGATGAGGCGCGCACCGAAGGGGGAAATGACCATGCTGCTGGGTGCCATCGCCGATGATTTCACCGGGGCCACCGATCTGTGCTCCATGCTGGTGCGCGGCGGCATGCGTACCGTCCAGGTCATCGGGGTGCCCGGTTCCGGACAGCCGGTGCCGGACGCCGATGCCGTGGTGGTGGCACTGAAGTCGCGCACCGCCCCGGTGAAGCAGGCGGTCGATGAGAGCCTCGCCGTGCTGGACTGGCTGCGCGCGGGCGGTGCCAGACAGGTCTTCTTCAAGTACTGCTCGACCTTCGACAGCACCGATCAAGGCAATATCGGCCCGGTCGCCGATGCGCTGGTCGCCGCGCTGGGCTGCGGCTTTGCGCTGGCCTGTCCGGCCTTCCCGACCAATCAGCGTACCATCTACCAGGGCCACCTGTTCGTCGGCGGCGCATTGCTGAACGAAAGCGGCATGGAGAACCATCCGCTGACGCCGATGAAGGATGCGAACCTGGTACGCGTGCTCTCGCGCCAGACGGACGGCACGGTCGGATTGGTTCCGTTCGTCACCGTCGACCAGGGTGCCGCTGCGATCCGTGATGCGATGACGCGGCTGAAGGAGCAGGGCCGGCGCTACGCCATCGTCGATGCCATCACCGATGCGCATTTGTCCGCGATCGGGGAGGCGGCGGCGGCGCACGCGCTGATCACTGGCGGATCCGGCATCGCGATCGGGCTGGGGTCGAACTTCCGCAAGGCCGGTCTGCTGCCGGAACGGACCGATAGCGCCGATCTGCCGCGCATCGACGGGGCACGTGCGGTGGTGGCCGGTTCCTGCTCCCGCGCCACCCTGGCTCAGCTTGGTTTCGCGCGTGATCACGTGCCGGTGCTGGATCTGGACCCGCTGGCAACGCCGGATGCCGCGACGATGGCCGAGGCTGCGCTGGCTTGGGTGGATGGCAAGCTGGGCGACACGCCTGTGGTGATCGCCGCCTCGGCGCCACCGGACAAGGTCTCGGCGCTGCAGGCCCGGCTAGGTCGCGACGCGGCGGGCGCACTGGTGGAGGAAACACTGGCGCGTGTCGCCGAGGGGCTGGTGGCGCGTGGTGTGCGTCAGCTTGTCGTGGCTGGCGGGGAGACATCAGGCGCGGTGGTTGGACGACTGGGCGTGCGTTCGCTTCGGATCGGCGCCGAGATCGATCCCGGCGTGCCATGGACCTGTGCCTCGGGCGCCGGCGACGATTTGTTGCTGGCGTTGAAATCAGGCAATTTTGGCGCCACGGATTTCTTCCTGAAAGCGTTTCGCACTTTGGGCTGATATGGCCGCGCGACAGCGGCGCGATGAGCGGTTTCAGCCTGACTGGAACCGCTGCGGCCGCGCCGATCCGCTCGCGGGACCTGAGGTGCGGAGACAAAAAAGGCGCCTTGCGGCGCCTTTTTCGAACCGGGCGTGGGGTTACGATTCGGCTGGCGCTGGCGTGGTCGCGGGGGGCGGCGCGGCCTTGCGGCGCGACGCAGCCTTCTTTGGGGCGGCCTTCCTTGTCGCCGCCTTCTTCGGTGCCGCCTTTTTCGGTGCCGCCTTCTTCACGGCAGCCTTCTTCACCGCCGCCTTTTTCGGCGCCGCCTTCTTCACGGCGGCTTTCTTCACCACCGCCTTTTTCGGTGCCGCCTTCTTCACGGCAGCCTTCTTCGGTGCCGCCTTTTTCGGTGCCGCCTTCTTCACGGCGGCCTTCTTCACCGCCGCCTTCTTCGGTGCCGCCTTCTTCACGGCCGCTTTCTTCGGCGCGGCCTTCTTCACCGCCGCGCGCATCGCCATCGGCTGGGCGCGTGTCGGCTCGTCCAGTGTGTCGTCAGTGCTCACCTGCAAATCTCCTTGTTACCGAGCGGGTCTTGGTCGTGCGTTGTGAAGCGGCGCGCCGGATCGGGCGAACCTCTGAGACAGGCCGGATTGCGAGCAGAGGGGAAGCTGACCGCTGCTCATCAACACGCCGCGGTATTTGTTGCATTGCCAAACCGACGAGCGGGTTGTCGCCATCGATCGGTCGGGCGTGACCGGCATGCACGACAACACGCCCTGCGCACTCATTTTCAGTGCTTGATCGACTCTTCTCAGGCCTAGCAGTGTCGCGGCCCATCGACCGTCCTTCTGTTGAACGACCCGCGCGCCGACCCATCCGTTGATCGCCAACCCTGGATGGAACGAATCGATTCGCGGACACAGAATCGCTATTCTGCGTCTCCCGCGCCGATGTCAACGAAAAGCAACCAGGGATGGATGGAAAGCCGGTAAAAAAATTGCGTCAGCGGCGTTGACGCCCCAATGCTCGCATCCCTGATGCCGGTGCCCGCAGCGCTGACGCCATGGGTAAAAAACGAAACCGCCGCGGCATCCCCTGCCGCGGCGGTCGGTTCGAATCAGACTCGACCGGGTTCAGCCGCGCTGATCCAGCGGCACGAACTTCAAGTCCTCGGGGCCGACATAATTCGCTGTCGGGCGGATCAGCTTGTTGTCGATGCGCTGTTCGATCACGTGCGCGGCCCAGCCGGATGTGCGCGCGATAACGAACAGCGGCGTGAACATCGCGGTCGGCACGCCCATCATGTGATAGGAGATGGCGCTGAACCAATCGAGGTTCGCGAACATCCGCTTCGCATCCCACATCGTCGCCTCGATGCGGTCGGCAATGTCGAACAGCTTCATGTTGCCGGCGGTCCTCGACAGACGCCGGGCGACTTCCTTGATCACCTTGTTGCGAGGATCGGCGATCGTATAGACGGCGTGGCCAAAGCCGATGATCACCTGCTTCTGCTCGATCCGCTTGCGGATATCCGCCTCGGCTTCATCGGGCGTGGTGTAGCGGCTCTGGATCTCGAACGACACCTCGTTCGCGCCGCCGTGCTTCGGGCCGCGCAGCGCGCCGATCCCGGCGGTGATCGCGGAGTACATGTCGGCCCCGGTGCCGGCAACGACGCGGCAGGTGAAGGTCGACGCGTTGAACTCATGCTCTGCATACAAGATCAACGACGTGTGCATCGCCCGCACATGGTCCGCCGTCGGCGCCTTGCCGTGCAGCAGATGCAGGAAGTGGCCGCCAATGGAATCGTCGTCGGTCTCCACATCGATGCGCTTGCCGTTATGCGCATAGTGGAACCAGTACAGCAGCGCGGAGCCGAGGCAGGCCATCAACCGGTCGGCGATGTCGCGCGCGCCCGGCTGGTTCTGGTCTTCCTTTTCCGGCAGCGCGCAGCCCAGGGCGGAGACGGCCGTGCGCATCACGTCCATCGGATGCGCCGCCGGCGGCAATGCTTCCAGCACGGTCTTTACAGAGGCCGGCAGACCGCGCAGCGATTTCAGTTTCGCTTTGTACCCCGCAAGCTCCGCGCGCGTGGGCAGCTTGCCGTGCACGATCAGATAGGCGATCTCCTCAAATTCGCTGCTGTCGGCAAATTCCAGGATGTCGTAGCCGCGATAGTGCAGGTCGTTGCCGGCCCGCCCCACGGTGCACAGCGCCGTATTGCCGGCGGTGACGCCGGACAGGCCCACACCCTTCTTCGCCCGGTTGGGCGCTGCTGTCGTCGTCTCACTCATGCTTTCCTCCTGACTCCGTCAAAGAATGCCCGGCTTCCCGACCACCAGCGTGCCGCTGGGCACGGCGACATTCAACTGGTGCAATTCCCCCGCCGGTAGCCGCGCCAGATCCTGGACCACATCCAGGAACCGGTTCGACTCGCGCCGGGCGATGATGCCGTCGGTCAACGTCTCGAACTTGCGGATATAATCGGCGCGCGCGAAGGGCGTCGCGCCGTTCGGATGCGCGTTGGCCACCGCCAGCTCGTCCACCAGCCTGCTGCCGTCGCGCAGGATAATCTCCACCCGGCCGCCGAACGACAGCTCGGCTGGATCGGTGGCATGGTAGCGGCGCGTCCACTCGGGATCCTCGGTCGTTTCGATCTTGTGCCACAGGCGTACCGTGTCGGGCCGGGCGGCGCGTTTCGGTGCGTAGGAGTGGATGTGGTGCCAGGTGCCGTCCTGCATGGCGACGGCGAAGATGTACATGATCGAGTGGTCGAGCGTTTCGCGGCTGGCGTTCGGATCCATCTTCTGCGGATCATTGGCACCGGTGCCGATCACATGGTGCGTGTGATGGCTGGTATGGATCACGATTTTTTCGATCGCCTCGAAATCCTCGATCCTCTCACGCATGCGGAAGGCAAGGTCGATCAATGCCTGCGACTGGTATTCGCCGCTGTGCTCCTTCGTATAGGAGTCCATGATGGCACGCTTCGCTTCGCCGGTGGTCGGCAATGCCACCGTGTAATGCGCGGCCGGCCCGTCAAGCATCGCCGCGATCACGCTATCCTCGCCCTCATAGATCGGGCTTGGCGCCCCTTCGCCGCGCATCGCCCGATCCACCGCCTCGATCGCCAGCTTGCCGGCATGCGCCGGGGCATAGGCTTTCCAGGAGCTGATTTCACCTTTGCGTGACTGTCGCGTGGTGAAGCTGACATGCACGGCCTGCTGCACGGCCTGATGGATGACGTCCTGCTTCAGGCCCAGCAGCGTGCCGATGCCAGCCGCCTGGGCCGGGCACAGATGGGCAATGTGGTCGATCTTGTGCTTGTGCAGGCAGATCGCGCGCACCAGGTCGATCTGGATTTCGTATCCGGTGGCGATGCCGCGGATCAGATCGCGGCCGGATTTTTCCCTGGTCTGCGCGACTGCCAGGATCGGCGGAATGGTGTCGCCGGGATGGGAATAATCGGCAGCCAGGAATGTGTCGTGCATGTCCAGCTCGCGCACTGCGACGCCATTGGCCCAAGCCGCCCATTCCGGTGTGACGCGGGTGCTGGACCTCACGCCGAACACGGATGCGCCGTGCCGGTGAGGACGGGCCAGCGCCATGTCACGCGCGGAGACGACCGGATGCCGGTTCAATGCGGCGACGGCCACCGCGGCATTGTCGATGATCCGGTTGATGATCATCTCCCGCACATCCCTGGCAACGGCGACCCTGTCGGCGGCGACGCCGGCCAGTTTCCACGCCAGTTGATCCTCGCGTTTCAGCTCGGTTCTGGACGGGTAGACCCGGACGTCATGGTCGATCATGCGCTGTCCTCCGTGCCGCGTGGAGCCTTGTCCGACGACAGTGATTGGCGTGCTTCGTAGTGTCGCGCCCATGGAACGGCAAGCGCGCAACGGTGGACGGGACGGAGTTATGCGTGATGGCGGGAGACCGGCGGTTCTGTATGATGATACGGCAGCCGTGGTCGCCGGCCGGCATGCCCGCCCCCGAGATTCCCTTGCCAAGGAGAAACCATTTGGCCCGCATCATCACTGTCGCCGCCGCGCAGCTTGGTCCGATCCAGAAGGCGGAACCCCGGTCCGTCGCGGTTGAGCGCATGGTCCGGTTGATGGAACGTGCGCACAAGCGCGGCGTGGAACTGGTGGTATTTCCCGAACTGGCGCTGACGACTTTCTTTCCGCGGCACTATCACGCCGATATCGCCGAGGCGGATGGCTGGTTCGAGACGGCGATGCCGTCGAACGAAACCGCCCCGCTGTTCGAGGCTGCGGCGCGCCATGGGATCGGCTTTCATCTGGGCTATGCGGAGATCGCGCATGAAGCGGATGAAACCGGCGTGGTGCGCAAGCGCCGTTTCAACACGGCGATCCTGGTCAGCCCGGCGGGTGATATCCTGCTGAAGTATCGCAAGGTGCATTTGCCAGGTCACGCCGAATATGATCCGCGCCGCAAGGTGCAGCATCTGGAGAAGCGGTATTTCGAGGTCGGCAATCTGGGCTTCCCGGTCATACGCGCGCCGATGGGAACCCTGCCTGGCCTCAATATGGGCATGCTCATCTGCAACGATCGCCGCTGGCCGGAAGCCTGGCGCGTGCTGGGACTGCAAAGCGTGGAGCTGGTGATGCTGGGCTACAACACGCCCAGCCTGAACCAGGAGGCCGGCGGGTTCGAAGCACATCACCTGCGGGTGTTTCATTCCCACCTGTCGATCCAGGCCGGCTGCTATCAGAATGCCTGTTTCGCTGTCGCGACGGCCAAGGCTGGCATCGAGGATGGATGCGAGCTGTTCGGCCACTCGATCATCGTGAACCCGCAGGGTGAGATCATCGCCATGGCGGGAAGCTGGGACGACGAACTGGTCACCGCTGATTGCGACCTGGACATGTGCACCCTGGGTCGCACGACGATCTTTGCGTTCGAGAAGCATCGCCGGCCGGAAGCCTATGTGCGGATCACCGGGCAGGTCGGCGCCGTCGAGCCGCCTGTGTGGAAGCGGGCTTGATCTGACACCGGATCGGCGGCGGGTGCCCCGGGAACGGGACGGCCGGTGCACTGGCGATGCAGTCCGTTTTTAAAGGCTAACGACTCGCCGCCGGCCTGCATCCGCCCTGCAGCCATCCGCCCTGCCGGCATCCGCCCTGGTTGACGCGGCCCATGGATGGAAGGCGGTCACCGTAACCGTAGCATCGATTGTTTCCCCGGCGATTGTTTCCCCGGCGATTGTTTCCCCGGCTGATGACGAACCCTGGCCTGCCGCGTAGAGCGCGATCGCCTGAAGCCGGCGGTTGGAAGGCGTGAATCGCGCCCTTGAATCAAAGAGTTGATAAAGCCTGGCAGGCTCAGCCTGGCCCTGTCAGGCTTCAGCCGGCCTCCGCCAGCAATATCCCGATCGCCTGCGTCACCGCCGCCTGGGTCGGCTCGATCACCGGCAGGCCAGCGGCCTCCTGCACCGCGGCGCGGTGGTGCGCCATGCCGGTGCAGCCCAGGATCAGCGTCTCCGCCCCCATCGACCGCAACATCTCCGCGGCCCGAATCAGTGCTGATCGCGCCGCCTTCGGGTCCAGCAAGGTCTGCATCGGCAGGTTCAGCGGCACCTCCCCGGCCAGTCTTGCCTCCAGCCCCATGGAGCGCAGCGCCGCCGCGTGGCGCGGCACAGAGGCATCCACCATGGCGATGATCCCGAACCGCTCCGCCCGCGCCACCGCGCTGGCCACGGCGGAGCGAAAGATGCCCAATACCGGCCGGCGGGTGACGGACCGAGCGGCCTCGATGCCAGGGTCGGAGGCGCAGGCGATGATATAGGCGTCGGCGGCTTCCCGTTCGATCTCGGCGCAAATCGGGCCGACGACCGCGTGCCAGTGCTGCCATGTCATGATCGCCGGAGGACCCTCGCACAGCGTCGCGACCTCGATCGCCGGGGCCCCCGGCAGGCGGAAACGGTCCACCACGGCATCGATCCCCGCCGAACAGGCGGCGGAGGAGTTGGGGTTGATCACCAGAATACGTGCCATGCGCCGATCCTCCCCGCTCTGGAGATGGCAATCAAGCGTGCCGATATGGCGTTGCGGTGCAGCAGAAGCTAGTCTGCCACCTTATCAGGGCGTCCTGACGCGGGAGAAACCGCTGATCCGGCGCTGAAGGAGAAGATTTCGCCATGGCTCCGACCCGCTGGACCGCCGAGACTGCCGCCAAACCAGCCAATCCGTGGCCGCAGCCAACGATGTCCAGTGCCATCCTGTGGGGCTTGAAGGGGCGCTGCCCGGCCTGCGGGAAGGGGAAGATTTTCAACAAGTTCCTCAAGATCGTGCCCGCCTGCAGCGCGTGCGGCGCCCCGCTGGGCCTGGCGCGTGCCGACGACGCGCCGCCCTATCTGACCATCCTCGTGGTCGGCCACATCGTCGTACCCTTGCTGTTCGAGGTAGACCGGATGGGAGAGCCGCCGGTGTGGCTGATGGCGGCTATCTTCCTGCCGCTGACCCTGGCTCTGTGCCTCGCGCTGCTGCAACCCATCAAGGGCGCCACCGTCGGGGTCATGACCAACCTGGATATGCTCAAGTCCACGCCACCAGGATGACCGATATCACAAGCTCGGCCCGCCGTCTGGACCACGTGATCCTGGACGGCGAGATGCCCGCGAACCTGTCACCCTATATCGAGGCGGACCGGGAACAGGCGGTGGCCGACCTGGCTGCGGCCAACCATTTCGCGCCGCTGATCGGCACCACCGACCCTGGTCCCTATGCGCTGCACCTGTCGATCGTCGAGGGACGGCTCGTCTTCGATATCCGCGACGCCGGAGAGCGACGGCTGACCGTCGTCGGTCTTGCGCTGGGGCCGTTCCGCCGGCTGGTAAAGGACTATCAACTGCTGGTGGACAGCCACATCCTGGCCGTGCACGAGGGGCGGGAGCAGCGGATCCAGGCCATCGACATGGGCCGCCGCGGCCTGCACAACGAAGGGGCGGAACTGATGACGCAACGCCTGGCCGGCAAGATCGATATCGACTTCGATACCGCGCGCCGGCTGTTCACCCTGGTCTGCGTCCTCGCCCAGCGGGTACCGGCGCGATGAAGGTCGACGGCGTCACCTACCGCAGCGTGTGGGTCGATCCGGATGACGGCTGGTCGGTCCGTATCTTCGACCAGACCAAACTGCCTTGGACGCTGGATATCCTGCGCCTGACCACGCGGGACCAGGGCGCCCATGCCATCAAGTCCATGCAGACGCGAGGGGCACCGCTGATCGGCGCAGTGGCTGCCTACGCACTGTGTCTGGCTCTGCGCGCCGATGCCTCCACCGAGGCGATGGAACGCGACGCCGGGCTGCTGAACGCCACCCGCCCGACGGCCGTGAACCTGCGCTGGGCGCTGGAGCGGATGCTGACCCGGCTGCGCAACACCCCGCCGGCGGAACGCGTCGCCGCCGCCTATGAGGAGGCCGGGCGCATCGCGGACGAGGACGCGGCGCAGAACGAGGCGATCGGCCGGCACGGTCTCCCGCTGATCCGGCAGGCGGTGCGACCCGCCCGGCGCGTCAACGTCCTGACCCATTGCAATGCCGGCTGGCTGGCCACGGTGGACTGGGGCACCGCCCTGGCGCCGATCTACATGGCGCATGACGCCGGCATCGACTTGCATGTCTGGGTCGACGAGACGCGGCCGCGCAACCAGGGAGCCGCGCTGACGGCATGGGAATTGGGCAGGCACGGCGTGCCGCATACCGTGGTCGCCGACAATGCCGGTGGCCACCTGATGCAGCATGGCGAAGTCGATCTCGTGATCGTCGGCACCGACCGGGTCACGCGGCATGGCGATGTCGCCAACAAGATCGGCACCTATCTGAAGGCGCTCGCCGCCAAGGATAACGGCGTGCCGTTCTGGGTCGCGCTGCCTTCCACCACCATCGACTGGACCGTAGCCGACGGCGTGGCGGATATTCCCATCGAGGAGCGCGGCCAGGCCGAGGTCACCGATATGACCGGCCAACTCGCCGACGGAACCATCGCGACGATGCGGATCGTGTCTTCCGGCAGCCCGGCGGCGAATCCGGCCTTCGATGTCACGCCGGCCAGGCTGGTCACCGGCCTGATCACGGAACGCGGCCGCTGCGATGCCTCGGCCGAGGGGTTGGCGCGGCTGTTCCCCGAGCGGGCATAAAGATCGCGGGCATGGAGACCGGCCTCGGGGCAGCCGTATCGCGACCCTATTCCTGCTCTGGCGCGGGTGCCGAATTCAGCAGGATATAGCGCTCGATCCCGATCTTCGCGATCAGGTCGAACTGGCGTTCCAGGAAGTCGACGTGCTCTTCCTCGCTGTCCAGGATTTCCACCAGCAGCTCGCGTGACACGAAATCCTGCACGCTCTCACAATAGGCGATGCCCGCACGCAGGTCCGTCATCGCCTTCTCTTCCAGCGCGAGGTCGGACTTCAGGATTTGCTCCACATCCTCCCCCACCTGGATGGGATTCAGCCGCTGCACGTTGGGCAAGCCATCCAGGAACAGGATGCGCTTGATCAGCTTGTCCGCGTGCTTCATCTCGTCGATCGATTCGTCGTATTCCTGCTTCCCCAGCTTGGTGATGCCCCAATGCTGCAGGGTCCGCGCGTGCAGGAAGTACTGGTTGATCGCCGTCAGCTCATTTGTAAGCTGGGTGTTGAGGTGTTCCACAACCTTCGGATCGCGCAGCATCCGTTATTCCTCCGGTAGGGTGCGATCGTGTCCACCGGCGGAAGTGGGAGATCGCACGGCATGAGCGCCGAGGGGGCGGCGCTTGGCGACCCGAAAACGGGAACCAAAACAGAGCCGACCCGGCCAGCCGCCACGTTGTCTACCGTGACAGGAGATCGTGCAAGAAAAACATCTCCACCCAGTGTCGCGCCCTTCAAGAAGGCGACTGGTGGCGCGGCGGGTTCGCTGCCAGCGACCGCCCGAAGGGCGGCGATGCCGTTCGCTCAATCGGCGGCGTGTAACTCCGGTTCTGTCCCGACAATACCACGCAGCAAGTTCACGACAGACCTGACGCACTGGCCGCATTGGGCGCGACAGCCGCAGGCGGCATAGACCTCGGACGTCTTGGTCACACCGGCCGTCGTGACGGCGTGCTTCACATGGCGGTCGGTCAGGGCATTGCAGAGGCAGACATACACGGGGCGTAACCTCTCCTGCGGCCGGGGTCCGCCGGCCGTGATGGGCATTAAAGCGCAGCTTCGCGAGAATGTAAATGCGAACTACTCGCAATTTTCACATGCGAGTGATCGGGTGTGGATGAAGCGACCGTATCCCGTAGATAGGCCTCGATCCGAGCGACGGTTTCCTGGGAGCAGGCGGCGTGGACACGGCGGCCAAGGGCGGCGGCCTGCTGTGCTTCCCGATGCGCCGCCATCAACGCCACGATCATGGAGGTGCCGGTGGAGAAATGCCGTTCCATTCCGCGCCTCCTCAATGGACCATGTCGGAGTAGAGGTTGGATGACCAGCCTTCCTCATCGTGTACGGTGGTGTCAGGCGGCAGCCGTCGGCGGAAGAAGAGGCGGGCCTGGGCGAACAGGTGACCCAGCCCATCCAGCGGGCCCAGCGCGAATTCGGCGCCCTGCGCGGATAACAGAGCGATATGCAGTGCTTTTTCGGCCAAATGACGATCGCCCTGCTGCACCAGCGCCGCGGCATGCAGCAGATGGGTTTCATCAGTGCCCAGATGCGGGCAGCGTGGCCGGTGAATCATCAGGGACCGCCGGGCGGACCGCGCCACAATCGACATCAGCGCATCCACCGACAATGCCGCTCGGCCGGCACCCGCCCGTTCCAGCCCGCCGCTGATGCGCGGCAACGGATCCTCATTCTGGCGAAACGCGGCGACCCACCATCGCATCGCCAGCAAAGCCACGCATTCGGCGGTGTCCAGCCGCGTGCAGGTGTCGGGGTAGGCGGCCGGGTGAGCGGGGAGTCGGATGATTTGGCCCATCTAGGGGGAACCTCCTGCGTGGCGTCCGCATCCTGCGATGAATGAGAATGATTCGCAATAGAGAATCATTCTCATTCTCATTCTGCAGCGGCTTCGAGTGCGCTTCGGCCATCGGGACGCAGGGCCCCTGTTCGACGGCACGGGAAGGCGGTCGAAGCGGCCGTCCGACTTCGTGCAGGACGGTCTGCATGCCCGCTGGCGCTCATCAGCGGTCCGTTCTGTGGCCGGCCTGGCGCGCCCGCATGTCTGCGGCCGTCGCAGGCATGCCATCGGCTTGTTCCGAAAGTCGTGTCGGAACATGCGGTCTGATCATTGCCAATCCACAGCGATAACCGTGGGTTCGGAAGACGTCACCCGTCAAGGAACAGGCGGTAATGCGTCCGCGGCCTCATTCGGCCGGCATTATCCCGTCCGGTATCGTTTCCGCTTGGCCAACCGGGACCAGGTCGCCGCCAGCTTACACCGCCCGCAACACCGCGCCGCAGATGGAATCCACGTCCGCGTCCGTCAAGTCCGGGTGGATCGGCAGCGCCAGAATCCGTTGCGCCAGGCTTTCCGATTGCGGCATCGCGGTGCCGTCGTGATGGGCCTGATAGGCCGGTTGCAGATGCAGGGGACGCGGGTAGTAGATCGCGGTCGGAACACCGTCCTGTTTCAGCGCGCCCTGCACGCGGTCCCGAGTGGTACCGTCGGGCAGCAGGATCGCATAGATCGCCCAGGCGCTGGTGCTGTCCGGCACTCTGGCAGGCGTGGTGACGGCGTTGCCCAGCCGCTGGTCATAGGCCTGGGCGATGCGTTCGCGCGCCTTCAGCTCTTCGGGGAACACGGTCAGCTTGCTCAGCAGCACCGCAGCCTGGATCGAGTCCAGGCGGCCGTTCATGCCGGTGCGCAGCACCTCATACCGCGTCTTGCCCTCGCCGTGTGTGCGCAGGCTGCGATACAGGTCGGCCCGCGTGTCGGACTGGGTGAACAGGGCGCCGCCATCGCCATAGGCGCCCAGCGGCTTGGACGGAAAGAAACTTGTCGCGGTCGCATCCGCCTGGGTCCCCAGCATCGCGCCGTGCAGGGAGCCCCCGAAGCTCTGCGCCAGGTCGTCGATCGTCAGCAGGTCGTGCCGTTGCGCGATGGCGGCGATGGCGGGCCAGTCAGCGGGCTGACCGAACAGGTCGACACCGACGATCGCGCGCGGGCGCAGCCGGCCGGCGGCTTTCACCTCCTCGATCCGCGTGGCCAGGTGGACGGGATCGATCTGGAAGGTGCGGGGATCGACATCGACGAAGACCGGGGTGGCACCCAGCACCAGCGGCACCTCGGCGGTGGCGGTATAGGTGAAGGCGGGCAGGAACACGGCGTCACCGCGGCCGATCCCCTCGGCCATCATGGCGATCTGCAGCGCGTCGGTGCCGGAGCTGACGCTGACGCAGTGCTTTGCGCCGCAGAAGGCGGCCAGCGCTTCTTCCAGTTCGCGCACCTCGGGGCCCAGGACGAACTGGCAGTGCTCCAGCACCGCGTCCAGCCGGCGGCGCAGATCGGCGGCGATGCGGACCTGCTGGGCCTTCAGGTCGAGGAACGGGATCGGCTTGGCGGAAGCGGTCATACTCTACTCTTTCACGCGCGGACTTCGCCGACTGTGCCATCGGCATTGTGTTCGAATTCGGGAATCAGGCGGCCGAGCAGGGTCAGCGCCAGTTTCACCTGGCCACCGCGGCAGGCGCTGCCGATCTCTTCGATGGCGCGCGCCACGATGGCGGGGTCGGCGGTCCGCGGGGAGGCCATCAGCAGCCCGGCATAGCCCGTCGGCACCGGCGGCTCCTTGCCGTGGAACAATTCCTCGAACAGCTTCTCGCCAGGCCGCAGGCCGGTGAAGCGGATCTCGATGTCCTTGTCCGGCTGCAGCCCGGCCAACCGGATGATCTGGCGGGCGAGGTGCACGATCTTCACCGGCTCGCCCATGTCCAGCACGAAGATGCCGCCGGTGGCGCCGGATGGCAGCGCCGCGCCGCTGAGCCCCAGCACCGAGGCCTGCAGCACCAGCCCCACCGCTTCCCGCACGGTCATGAAATAGCGCTGCATGTCCGGATGGGTGACGGTCAGCGGGCCGCCGCGCGCCAACTGGCGCTGGAACAGCGGCACGACCGATCCGGTGGAGCCCAGCACATTGCCGAAGCGGACGGTGATGCAGCGCATGCCCTGTTGCTGCGACTGCGCGACGATATCCAGGGCCTGACAATACATCTCGGCGAGCCGCTTCGACGCGCCCATCACCGAGGTCGGGTTCACCGCCTTGTCGGTCGAGATCAGCACCATCGCCAGCGTGCCGACCGCGCGGGCGGCATCGGCGACGTGACGGGTGCCGGCGGCGTTGGTGGCCAGGCCCTCCAGCGGGTTCGCCTCCACCATCGGCACGTGCTTCAGCGCCGCCGCGTGGAACACCAGCTCCGGCCGGTGCTCCTGAAAGATGGCGTGGATGCGGGCCTCGTCGCGGATATCGGCGATCAGCGCCTTGCGGGGGACGCTGGGATGGGTTTCCGCCAGCTCCAGGTCGATCTGCCACAGCGCATATTCGCCATTGTCCAGCAGGATCAGTGTACCAGGGCCGAAGGCGGCGACCTGGCGGGCGAGTTCGCTGCCGATCGTGCCGCCGGCGCCGGTAACAATGACGCGCCGCCCCTGGATCAGCCGTGCCATGCCGTCGCGGTCGAGCGGGACTTGCGGGCGGTTCAGCAGATCCTCGATCGCGACGGGACGCAGTTCCACCGGGCGGGGCTTGTCGGGGTCGGCCAGGGCGGTGGGGCGCGGGGCCTGGCGGACGATCAGGCCGAACCGGTCGGCCTGGGCGACGACTTCGGCCAGCCTCGCCAGTTCGGGGGTCACGACGACGAGCATCCCGGGTAAACGGTCGTCCGCGCGCAATTGTTCCAGGACCGTCGCGGCATCATCCAGCGAGCCCAGGATCGCGCGCCCCTGGATGCGCCGTCCTGTCTGGCGGTTGGAGGAGACCAGCAGCCCCTCCACCCGGAAGGCTGGTCTTCGATCCTGGGGACGCCGGTCCTGGGCCAGGGCGCGCAGGAACAAGTCCGCGTCCTCGATGCTGCCGACCAGCAGGATGGAAGCGGCCTCGACTGCGCGCTGCTGCGGGTCCGGCCGCCAGCGGCCCCAGCGGTACAGCACCCGTGGCGCGCCCAGGAACAACAGCAGCGTCAGCGCGTGGATGGCGGGGAAGGCCGGGTTGGGGAATGGGACACCGGCACCCAGCGTGATCAGCCAGAACAGCGCCGCGCCGATGCCCGCGCTGGCGGCGACCGTCAGCAGGTCGCCGATCGCGGCGAAGCGCCAGTATTGCTGCGACAGCCGGAACGGCACGCCAGCCAGCAGGAGACAAGCGGCGCCGGCCGGAATCCGCCAATAGGGCGCCAGGCCGGGTGCCGCGGGGTCGGCCAGCCAGGAGGCAACCGGCACCGCCAGCGCCGCTGCCAGACCGTCCAGGGCGACGTTGACGGCGATGCGAATCGAGGAGCGCGCAACGGCCATGGAGCGCGATATAGCGCGGCTCAGGCGAGGCGGATAGGCGGGTCCATCCAGGCGTCCGGCAGCGGCCGAGCGGGTCGGGTCAGGCCTTGCGGGTCAGGCCTTGCGGGTCAGGGCGGTGATCACCCGGGTCCAGGCAGTGTCCATCGCGGGTGTCCAATCGTCGCCAAGGATGTCCCGAAATGCCCCCATCACTGTCCAGTAGAACCGGTCGAACATCTCGGTCTCCACGCCCAGACCCTGGTGGTTGATCCGCTCGATCTGGATCAGGCTGGCGCCATAGGCTCGGTCGCCCAGGAAATCCATCAGGCTTTCCATCGTTACCTGAAACATTTGTCCGCGCACGAGCGCATCGCCGTCCCGGACGAACAGAGCCTCGGTCTCCGGCATGTCCTGGAACAGGCGGCGGAACACATGCGGTGTGGGGTCCGCGACCCGCGCCGACACTTGTTCAAGCGTATCCCGGACGACCGCCGCGTCAGTCTCCGTCAGGGCGGCCTCCGCCGGACCGGTCCCCGCCAGATCAGCCCCCTCCGGAGTTCCCATAATCCCGCTCCGCTGCTTCGGGTGAAAGATAGCCCAGCCGCACGTCGCGTTGCACGGCGTCCCGGTCGCGTGAGGCGGGCGGCCCCATGCCGCCGCCGCCCGGCATCTCGACCACCAGCCGGTCGCCCGGCGGCACCACGCTCAACCCCTTGGCCTTCAGCACCGTGCCCGACGCGAGCGACAGCCGCCCCGGCGCGCCCGGGCCTCCGCCCTTACGGCCGCGCGCCGGGTACCGCACGCGCTCGAAGCGGGCGAAGATGCCGAACGGAGCGTTCTCGCGCGAACCGATTTCCATCACCTGTCCCAGTCCGCCGCGGTACTGCCCGGCGCCGCCGGAATCCCGTCGCAACTCCTTCCGCCAGATCACCAGCGGGGTGATCGCCTCCGTCGCCTCCACCGGCACATTGCGGACGCCGGAGGGAAAGGGCGTGGCAGACAGGCCGTCCTGGGTCGGCCGCGCGCCCGCGCCGCCGGAATGAAAACTGTTGACCATGAAGGCGGCGCCCGCCGCCTGGCCGATGCCGGTCAGGCCGTGGCCGGCGATCAGGTTCAGCGTCCACAGGTTGGATGTGCCTTCGGCCGGGACGTGGCCCGGCAGCGCCTGGTCGAGGCAGCCGTAGACGACATCGGGCAGCATATGGCCGATGACGGACCTGGCATAGACGGCAGCCGGATGGGTGGCGCTGACGATCCTGCCGGGCGGGGCGGTCACCTTCACCGCGTCCAATGTGCCGGCATTGTTCGGCACATGCGGGGCGACCACGCAGTTCACGCCAAAGGTCGTATAGGCTTCCGTGTAGCACAGCGGACAGTTGATCGCGTAGGACGACATGCCGGACGAGCCGGTGAAGTCGACATGGATCGTATCCTCTCCGATCGTCACGGCCGCGACCAGGTCGATCGGCGCCTCGTACCCGTCGATCCGCATCGACGCGGACCAGGTGCCTTTCGGCAGCTTGCCGATCGCGTCGGACATGGCGCGGCGGCTGCGTGAAATGATCTCCTCCGACAGGGCCTCGATCCCGGTCAGGCCGAATTCGCGCATCATCGCGACCAGCCGGCGGCTGCCGATCTCGTTGCAGGCCATCAGCGCGTAGATATCGCCGACCACTTGCACCGGCTCACGCACATTGGACCGGATCATCGCCAGCAGGTCCTCATTCATCACGCCGGCGCTGGCCAGCCGCAGCAGCGGGATGAACAGGCCCTCGTGATAGATCTGCCGCCCTTCGGGCGTCTGTCCGACGCCGCCCATGTCCACCAGGTGCGAGGTGCAGGCGAACAGCGCGACGATGCGTCCATCCATGAAGGTGGGCGAGACGACCACGAGGTCATACAGATGGCCGGTACCCTTCCAGGGATCGTTGGTGATGTAGACGTCGCCTTCCTTCATTTCCGCGACCGGAAACACCTCCAGGAAATGCCCGACCGAGGCGGCCATGGTGTTGACGTGACCCGGTGTGCCGGTGACGGCCTGGGCGACCATGCGGCCTTGCAGGTCGAACACCCCCGCCGAGATGTCGCCGGCCTCGCGGGCCGAGGTGCTGAAGGCTGTGCGAACCAGGGTCTGCCCCTGCTCCTCCACCACCGACAGCAGCCGGTTCCACATGATCTGCACGTCGATTTCGGAAAGCATGCTCATGCCGCCGCTGGCTTCGTCATCAGGGTGCCTCGATGATCAGTTCGCCGCCGCCGCCGATCCGGACGGTCATGCCGGTGGGGACGATGGTGGTGGTGCCGGGTTCGATGATGGCGGCGGGGCCGTCCAGCCACGCGCCGGGCGGCAATGCCGAGCGGGCATGGACCGCGGCATTGACGGTCTCGCCGGTGGCGCTCTCGATGATGGAACGGGTGCCGGCGGACGCGCCGGCGTTCACGGCCGGCGGATCCTCGACGCCGGCCGGCAGTTCCGTGTCCTCCGCCAGCGACAGCGTCCAGGTCACCGCCTCGATCTCCAGCTTTGGGATGATGCGGCCGAACAGGCGCTCATAGGCAGCCTCGAACGCGGCCTGCAAGGACACCGGATCCAGCGCGACATCGTCCAGCTTCACCGCGATCTCGTGTCCCTGGCCGCGATAGCGCATGAAGGCGGTGCGCGTTTCAGTCAGGTGCCCGTCCGGCGTGCCCAGGCGTACCACTGCTTCCGCTTCGGCGCGCATGTCGCGGAACAGCGTGCCGATCAGGTCGGGATCGATCGCCGACAGACGAATCAGGACGGTGCGCACCACCTCATAGGCGATGGGCGCGTCCAGGAAGCCCAGGGCGGAGCCGACGCCGGCCTCCACCGGGATGATGACGCGCCTTATCCCCAGTTTCTGTGCCAGCCGGGCGGCGTGGAGGGGCGCGGCCCCGCCGAAGGCGATCAGGGCACGGTTGGCCGTATCCTTGCCGTTCTCCACGGCGTGAACCCGGGCGGCGCTGGCCATGGTCTCGTCGACGATTTCGGTGATGCCGCGGGCTGCTTCCCGGGTCTGCATGCCGAGTTCCACGCCGATGCCGTCGGCGACCGCCTGGCGCGCCTTGTCCGGCCGCAGCGTGATCTTCCCTCCGGCGAAACGGTCCGGATCGATGCGCCCCAATACCACATCGGCGTCCGTCACGGTCGGTGCGGTGCCGCCGCGGTCGTAGCAGGCGGGGCCGGGAGCCGATCCGGCGCTGTCCGGCCCGACCGCGATCCGGCGCAACGCGTCGACGCGCGCAATCGAGCCGCCGCCGGCGCCGATCTCCACCATGTCGATCACCGGGATGCGCACCGGGATGCCGCTGCCCTTGGCGAAACGATACGCGCGCGCAACCTCGAAATGCCGCGATTGCTGGGGCGTGAAATCGTCGATCAGCGTGATCTTTGCGGTGGTGCCGCCCATGTCGAAGGACAGCGCCCTGTCGTAACCGCCCTGCGCGGCGATGCGGCGCGCAAGGATGACGCCGCCTGCCGGCCCGCTTTCCACCAGCCGCACCGGGAAGCGCCGTGCCGTCTCGATCGTGCAGACCCCGCCCGATGACATCATCAGCAGCAGCGGACAGCCCACGCCGATCCCGGCCAGGCCGTCGCCCATGCGGCCCAGATAACGGCCCATCAGCGGCAGCACATAGGCGTTGGCGACGGTGGTGGAGGTTCGCTCATATTCGCGGATTTCGCGGCAGACTTGGCAGGAGATCGTGAAGGCGACATCCGGCAGCGCCGCACTCAGCAGCTCCAGCGCGCGCAGCTCATGATCCGCGTTGACGTAGGCGTGAAGGAAGCTGATCGCGACCGCCTCGATCCGTTGCGACTTCAGGACATCGGCCAGGTCCAGCAGCGCGGCTTCGTCCAATGGCAGCAGCACGGAGCCGTCCGCCGCCATCCGCTCCGGTACCTCCAGCCGCAAATCGCGGTCCACCAGCGGCGCGGGCCGTTCCATATACAGATCGTACTGCTCGAAACGATGTTCGTAGGCGATTTCCAGCGAGTCCCGGAATCCCGCCGTCGTGATCAGCGCAGTACGGGCGCCCTTGCGTTCGATCAGCGCGTTGGTGGCGAGCGTGGTGCCGTGGATCACCAGATCCAGGTCGGCGCCGGTCAGGCCGGCCTCTGCCAGGATCGCGGTGGTGCCGGCGATGACCGCCGCTTCCGGCGCGTCATGTGTCGTCAGCACCTTGCTGGTCAAAATCCGGTCGGGCAAGGCCCGGTCGGGCAAGGTGAGGACCAGATCGGTGAACGTGCCGCCGATATCGACGGCCAGGCGTGTGCGGGCGTTCATGAGTGAACGCTAACCCGCGTGCCGGTCATGCGGAAGAGCAATAACGCACCCTCATTGCCGCGCTGCACAAACTGGTGTCTCCTGTCACCCGCACAGCAATCGTGAGGCAGCATGAGCGCGTTCGAGCCGTCGGTCGAAGCCATGATCAAGCTCTGGCATGGGATCGACCCGCCGAACGACCCGGCCAGGCGCCTCGCTGCCGAACTGGAACAGACGATCGCCGCGTTCGAGGCGCTGCGCGGCACGCTGGCGTTCGAGGATGAGCCGTCCGGCTTCGAAGTCGCGCTACAGGCAACGAAGGAGCCGGCGTGATGAACCGGCTGGCGAACCTGTCGCTGATCGGCGCGGCGGATGCGGTGCGCAAGCAGGAGGCGACGTCCCGCGAGTTGCTGCATGCCTGCTGGAAGAACCTGGACGCGGTGAACCCGCAGGTGAATGCCGTGATCTGGCAGGACCGGGAAGCCGGCGAACGAGCCGCCGAGGTTGCCGACAAGGCGGTGAAGGCGGGTCGCCGCGTCGGGCCGCTGCATGGCGTGCCGATGATGCACAAGGACATGTATTATGACGTCGGCCGGCTTTCGACCTGCGGTTCCGCCCTGCGGCGGGAGCATCGGCCGAGCATCACCGCCACGGTGGTCGAGCGCCTGTCGGCGGCGGGTGCCTATACATTCGGCGGACTCAACATGGCCGAGTTCGCGCAGAACCCCACGGGCCATAACAAGACCTTCGGCGACTGCCACAATCCGTGGAACCTGCCTTATGTCACCGGCGGATCCTCCTCGGGATCGGGGGCCTCTGTCGCCGCGCGCTTCAACTACATGGCGCTGGGGTCGGACACCGGCGGTTCGATCCGCATTCCGGCCTCGGCCTGCGGCGTGACCGGGTTGAAGCCGACGCAGACCCGTGTGTCACGCCACGGCGTGATGCCGCTGTCCTTCTCCCTCGACAATGTCGGCCCGCTGGCACGCACCGCCCGCGACTGTGCCCGCGTGCTGACGGTGATCGCGGGGCACGATCCCAAGGATCCGACCAGTTCGCGCGAACCGGTGCCGGGATCCTATGAAACCTTCATGGATAACGATCTGCGCGGCCAGCGCATCGGCGTCCCGACAAATGTCTTTTTCGACGACGCCGACGAAGCCGTGGTCGCGGCGGTGGACGCGGCCCTGGAGGTGCTGAAGGCGCGCGGCGCGACGATCATCCGGCTGCATCTGCCGGTGATGGACGCGGTCGCCGCCTATGGCGGCATCATTTCCCGCGCCGAAGCGGCGCCGATCCACGCTCAGTGGATGCGTTCCGACCCGCAGGCCTATGGCGCGCATATCAGCGGACGGATGTATCCCGGCTACGCCATCCCCGCCGCGTACTATATCGAGGCGCTGAGTTGTCGCGGGCCGGTGCTGAAGGCATTCGCAGCCGAGGTCTTCTCCCAGGTCGATGTGCTGGCGACGCCGACCATCCGCACGTGCCTGCCGACCCTGGCAGAGACCGACATCGACCATGGCCCGCCGGGAACCGAGCACCGGTTCATGGCGCTGTCGGCGAATACGCGGCCGTTCAACTACCTGGGCCTGCCGGCGATCAGCGTGCCGTGCGGCTTCGATCCCAACGGCTGCCCGATCGGGCTGCAGATCGCCGGCCGGCCCTTCGCGGAAGGCCGCATCCTGAAGATCGCCGGCGCCTATCAGATGGACACGAAGTTCCACTGGGCGCGGCCGGCCATCGTCGATCAGACGGGAGCCGAGGCATGAGCAGGTCCCCTGGAAAGCCCAAGGTCGCCTTCATCGGCACCGGCGGCACCATCGCCTCCCTGGGGCGCGGCCCGCTGGATCTGCAGGACTACACCGCGGCGGGCAGCATGATGCACGCCGACGAGATCCTGGAGAAATGGCCGGAGACGGCGCTGGTCGCGAATGTGATGCCGATCCGCTTCAAGGCGGTTCCCAGCCCGGCGATCGGCTTCGCCGACTGGAAGGAGCTGGCGGCGCTGTGCGCGCGGCTGGAACGCGACCATCCCGACCTGGCCGGCATCGTCATCGGCCACGGCACGGCGACGCTGGAGGAGACCGCCTATTTCCTGAACCTGACCCTGAAGGTCTTGGTGCCGGTGGTGCTGGTCGGCTCCCAACGTCCATCCAGCGCGCTGTCCAGCGATGCCGGCATGAACCTGGTGAACGCCATCCGCGTCGCCGCCTGTCCGGAGTCGCGCGGCCTGGGCGTGCTGGTGCTGCTGAATGACGAGATCCACGCGGCGCGCGAGGTAACGAAAACCTCCACCTTGCGGCTGCAGACTTTCCGGACCCCGGATTTCGGTGCGCTGGGCCACGCCGATGGCGATGCGATCGCCTATTACCGCCGTCCGGTCCGCCGGCATGCGCCGGACACCGAATTCGACATCGCCGGGCTGGAGGCATTGCCGCGGGTGGATATCTCCTATTCCTATGCCGGCGGCGATGGCACGGCCGCGCGTGCCTTCGTGGCGGCCGGCGCCCGAGGGATCGTCGCCGCCGGGTTCGCGCCCGGCATGACGCCGCCCGACGAATTCGCCGCGCTGACCGAGGCGGTGAAGCAGGGCGTGACCGTCCTGCAATGCACCCGCGCCGGCTCCGGCCGCACGTTTCGTGGCACAAGGCTGCGGCAGGCCGGCCTGCTGATCGCCGACAACCTGAACCCCCAGAAGGCTCGGCTGCTGCTGGCCCTGGCGCTGACCCGGACGCAGGATCCCGAGGAGATCTTGCGGATGTTCCGAGAGTATTGAGCGTGCGGCGGGTGCCGTCGATCGACATCAATCCCGCTCCCGCCGGGGAGGATCGGCGCGAACGCGCTCACGACCGGGCACCTACCATTCGCGTCGCATGTTTCCCAACTTGACTTTTTACATGAAATGTGATTAAAGTCCCAGGACTTTGATCCTTATCGGGACAGGCGCGTGATCCGCTGCCTCCGGAGCCCAAAGCACCCTCCGGTCATGCCGGCTTACGGCGGCGCGCCTGGGCCCGGACGGGCCGAAGTCCCCATTTCAGAAGAGAGAGTGCATGGATCTTACGAACATCATCGCCGCCGTTCCCGGCGTCGGGCCGGCGCTGCCATATCTGGCCTCGGCGGTCAGCGTCTGCTCCGCCCTGGCGGTGGTGCTGCCGCGTCCGAACGACACGTCCAACCCGGCCTATGGCGCGGCGTACAAGCTGGTGAATTTCGTGGCGCTGAATTTTGGCAATGCCCGGAATGCAGCGGGGAACGCCGCCACGGCCGTTGCGGCGGCACCGAAGGCAACGACCAACTGAAACAACGGGGGCGTCTGGTGCAGGGGTGGTGGAGCTGAGGGGAATCGAACCCCTGACCTCCTCATTGCGAACGAGGCGCTCTCCCAACTGAGCTACAGCCCCATCCCCGCCAACGAGGCGCCGTTAATGGGCGGGGCGCCCCGCGAAGTCAAGTGCCGTTTACGGCGCCGCTCGCGGGGCAGGGGCGCCCTTTTTTACCGCGCCGACAACGTCTCGAACACGTCCCCCTGCGGCGGCAGGCCCAGGATATGGCGGCGATGCCACAGCGCATAGAACAGCAGCTTCCAACAGGCGAAACCGTGCCGCCAGCGGCGGATATCCCGAAACAATGCCTCCACCTGATCAGGATGCGCGATCTCGGCGATGCCCGGCTGCGCGGCGACCAGCGGGCCAAGGCGGTTGCCCTTCGCCTTGATCCAGGCGCCGACGGGCACGGTGAAGCCGGTCTTCGGTGCGAACGGGCGGGCCATCGGCAGGTTCGCCTCCAGCCATCTCCGAAGAATCCACTTGCCCATCTTGCCGCGCATCTTCATCGAATCGGGCAGGCGGAACGCAGCCTCGACGATACCCTTGTCCAGGAACGGCGTGCGGCCTTCGACCGCGTGCGCCATCAGGCAGCGGTCCAGTTTCAGCAGCAGGTCGTGGGGCAGCCAGTCGGCGATATCCAGCGCCTGGGCACCGGCCAGGTCGGTGCGCCCGCCTTCGTTGGCCCGCACCTCGGCAGCCGCCATACCGTCCCGCCATGCCGTCAGCTTCGATCGCAGCACCGGCACTTTGTCGAAGCTGCCGGTGGCCCACATGCGCTGGCCACCGCGCCACCAGGGCAGCGTCGCCCGGCGGTAGCGGTCATAGCCGCCGAAAATCTCATCCCCGCCCTCACCGGATAGCACGACCTTGACGTCCTGCCTGGCCCGCCGAGCGAGGAACCAGGTCGGGATGATGGCGTAATCCATGGCCGGGTCGTCCATCGCGGCGACGATCTCAGGCAGGCGTTCCCACACCATGGCCTCGGTCACTTCGATCGCTTCATGACGCGCGCCCACCGCTTTCGCCACCGCGGCGGCATGTTCGCGCTCATCGACAGACCCGGGCGCGTCGAAGCCGGCGGTGAAGGCCAGCACCGGCTGCTCGTTCAGACGCGCCATCAGCGTGATCAGCACGGAGCTGTCGATGCCGCCCGACAGGAACATGCCGTATGGCACGTCGGAGCGCTGGTGCAGATCGACGCTTTCCAGCAGAGCCGTGTCCAGCCGGCGCAGCGCCTCGTCCTCGGACAGCGACTCCGGCGGTCCCGGCGGGATCGGGCTCAGGCGCTGGCGGTCCGCGACGGCGCCGTCGGTGCAGGTCAGGGTCTCACCCGGCAGCAACCGCTGGATGCCGTCGAACACGGTGTCGGCGCCGGTGGTGAACTGCAGCTGCAGCAGCTCCTCCACCTTGCCCGGCCGCACCGCGCGGCGCACCAGCCCGGCCTCCAGCAGGGATTGCGGTTCCGAGGTGAAAGCCAGCCCGCCGGCGACCTCGGCGATATAGAGCGGCTTGATGCCGAACGGATCGCGGGTCAGCGTGACGGTATGATGCCGCCGCTCATGGATCGCGATGGCGTACATGCCCCGCAGCTGCTCCGCATAAGCCGATCCGTCGCGCAGCCAAAGATGCAGCGGCGGCTCGCAGTCGCTGTTGCTGGCGAAGCGGGTGTCCGGCATGGCGGCGCGCAGTTCGCGGTAGTTATAGACCTCGCCATTGGCGACCAGAGCCGCGGTGCCGGCGTGCAGCGGCTGGTCGCCGGTGACCAGGTCGATGATCGACAGCCGGTTGTGCAGCAGCGCCACATGGCCGACGACGGTCTGTCCCGATCCGTCCGGGCCGCGATGGTGCAACGAGCCGATCAGGCGGGCGAGGACGGCAGGGTCGGGTGTCGCTGCCCCCGGGGACAGAATCAAACCAGCTATGCCGCACATTAATAAGTCATCACTCCCGCCACGCAGGCGATACGGATAGCGCAAAGCGGCGCCCCCTGTCGCGTCCCGCGCGCGGTGGTATGCACGTTTTCCGCCACGCGCCGGGTGGTTCGTGTATGTCCTGATGGCCGCGCATGCGCGGGATTTCCGGTGCGGGCGAGGCGCGGACTTGCGGGATGTACGGGCGGCGCGCGCGGCCACGGCGCGAATCGGTGTTGACTCCGCCAGACCGGGCTTCTAGGTATCGCGCCCTCGGTCGGCCCCGGTTTCGGATGGCCGGCCGTCGCTTGCAGGCCCATGTCGCATGCGGCGCCGTCTTCCTGAACAAGGGGGCTTAGGCCGCGCGCTTCCTGTCACCCGCTGGATGGGATTCGGTCCCGCCCCGGCGGGCTTTGCCTGTTAGCCGACGGCCGGACCCAGGCTGCGGCCGTCGCGAACGGAGAAGAGAAAGAGGTCCATGCCGACCATTAACCAGCTCATCGCCAAGGGGCGGGAGCCGCAGAAGACCCGGAACAAGGTTCCGGCTCTGCAGGGCTGCCCGCAGAAGCGTGGCGTCTGCACCCGCGTGTATACCACCACGCCGAAGAAGCCGAACTCGGCGCTTCGGAAGGTCGCGAAGGTGCGCCTGACCAATGGCTACGAGGTGGTGAGCTATATCCCCGGCGAAGGCCACAACCTGCAGGAGCACTCGGTGGTGCTGATCCGCGGCGGTCGCGTGAAGGACCTGCCGGGCGTGCGCTACCATATCCTGCGTGGCGTGCTGGACACCCAGGGCATCGCCAAGCGTCGTCAGCGCCGGTCGCTGTATGGCGCGAAGCGGCCGAAATAACGGGGCGAAGCGATGTCTCGTCGTCACCGCGCGGAAAAGCGTGAGATTCTGCCGGACGCCAAGTTCGGCGATGTCGTGATCAGCCGTTTCATGAACGCGCTGATGCTCGACGGCAAGAAGTCCGTGGCTGAAGGCATTGTCTACAGCGCGCTGGACGTCCTGAAGCGCCGCGGCGGCCAGCAGGCCGATCCGGTGCGGATGTTCCATGAGGCGCTGGACAATGTGAAGCCTGCGGTCGAGGTCCGGTCGCGGCGCGTCGGCGGCGCCACGTACCAGGTGCCGGTGGAGGTGCGCGCCGAGCGTCGGCAGGCCCTGGCGATCCGCTGGATCATCGATGCCGCCCGCAAGCGGGGTGAGCACACGATGCAGGACCGCCTGTCGAACGAATTGCTGGACGCGGTGAACAACCGCGGCGCGGCGGTGAAGAAGCGTGAGGATACCCACCGGATGGCCGAGGCCAACAAGGCCTTCAGCCATTATCGCTGGTAAGAGCGGGCGCTTGTAGCAACTGGTTAACCAACAGGATCCCTGTCGGGATCGACGGAGATTACGATGGCTAAGGCGAAATTCGAGCGGAACAAGCCGCACTGCAATATCGGCACGATCGGCCATGTCGATCATGGCAAGACGTCGCTGACCGCTGCGATCACCAAGGTGCTGGCGGAGACCGGCGGCGCCACGTTCACGGCCTATGATCAGATCGACAAGGCGCCGGAAGAGAAGGCCCGCGGCATCACGATCTCCACCGCGCATGTCGAGTATGAGACGGAAAACCGTCACTACGCGCACGTCGATTGCCCCGGCCACGCCGACTATGTGAAGAACATGATCACCGGCGCGGCGCAGATGGACGGCGCCATCCTGGTGGTGTCCGCCGCCGATGGCCCGATGCCGCAGACCCGTGAGCACATCCTGCTCGCCCGCCAGGTCGGCGTGCCGGCCCTGGTCGTGTTCCTGAACAAGATGGACATCGCGGATCCCGAACTGGTCGAGCTGGTGGAGCTGGAAGTCCGTGACCTGCTGAGCAGCTACAACTTCCCGGGCGACGACATCCCGATCATCAAGGGTTCGGCGGTGTGCGCGCTGGAAGGCAAGCAGCCGGAGATCGGCCACGACGCGATCCTGGAACTGATGCGTGCGGTCGACAGCTATATTCCGCAGCCGGAGCGCGCGACGGACCGTCCGTTCCTGATGCCGATCGAGGATGTGTTCTCCATCTCCGGCCGTGGCACCGTGGTGACCGGCCGTGTCGAGCGCGGCATCATCAAGGTTGGCGAGGAAGTCGAGATCGTCGGCATCAAGCCGACGACCAAGACCGTCGTGACCGGCGTCGAAATGTTCCGCAAGCTGCTGGATCAGGGCCAGGCGGGCGACAATATCGGCGCGCTGCTGCGTGGCACGAAGCGTGAGGACGTCGAGCGCGGCCAGGTTCTGGCCAAGCCCGGCACGATCACGCCGCACACGAAGTTCCAGGCCGAAGCCTACATCCTGACGAAGGAAGAGGGTGGCCGCCACACGCCGTTCTTCACCAACTACCGTCCGCAGTTCTACTTCCGCACCACCGACGTGACGGGTGTGGTGCAGCTGCCGGAAGGCACCGAAATGGTGATGCCGGGGGACAACGTGTCGATGTCGGTTGAGCTGATCGCGCCGATCGCCATGGATGAGGGTCTGCGCTTCGCGATCCGCGAAGGCGGCCGCACCGTCGGCGCCGGCGTCGTCGCCAAAATCACGCAGTAAAACGGAAACGCTGGCCGGCGCCCGCCCCCTTCCGGGGCGGCGGGCGCCGGCTCTCGTTTCGGCGGGGCTTTAACAAGAGCGAACGATGGACAACCAGAATATCCGCATCCGCCTTCGGGCCTATGATCACCGCGTGCTGGATAACAGCACGAAGGAGATCGTGAACACGGCCCGCCGCACGGGTGCGCGGGTTCGCGGACCGATCCCGCTGCCGACTCATATCGAGCGGTTCACGGTCAATCGTTCCCCGCATGTCGACAAGAAGAGCCGCGAGCAGTTCGAAATCCGGACGCATCGGCGGCTGCTGGATATCGTGGAACCGACCCCGCAGACGGTGGACGCGCTGATGAAGCTCGACCTCGCAGCGGGCGTGGATGTCGAGATCAAGATCTAAGACCATGCCAAATCCATCGACCCATCAGGCCGTCCGCACCGGTCTTCTGGCCAAGAAGCTTGGCATGACCCGCATCTTCAAGGATGACGGCACCCATGTGCCGGTCACCGTGCTGCACCTTGACCAGGTGCAGGTCGTCGCCGCGCGCACGCAGGAGAAGGACGGCTACAACGCCGTTCAGATCGGCTGGGGCAAGGCGAAGGTGAAGAACGTGACCCAGCCGCAGCGCGGTCACTTCGCCAAGGCGAAGGTGGAGCCGAAGCGGAAGCTGGTCGAGTTCCGCGTCGACGCTGACGGCCTGCTGGAGCCGGGCGCGACCCTGTCCGCGGCGCATTTCGTGCCGGGTCAGAAAGTCGATGTCTGCGGCACCTCCAAGGGCAAGGGCTTCGCCGGCGGCATGAAGCGCTGGAACTTCGCCGGTCTGGAGGCAAGCCATGGCGTGTCCATCAGCCATCGTTCGCTGGGTTCGACCGGTAACCGTCAGGATCCCGGCAAGACCTTCAAGAACAAGAAGATGGCCGGCCATCTGGGCGTCGAGCGGATTACCACGCTGAACCTGGAAGTCGCGGCGGTGGACGCCGAGAAGGGGCTGCTGATGATCAAGGGCGCGGTGCCCGGTGCCAAGGACGGCTATGTGCTGGTGCGCGATGCGGTGAAACGGGTTCGCCCGGCCGATGCCGCCTATCCGGCCGCGCTGGTCGAAGCCACGGCTCCGGCAGCCTGAGAGAGGGGGAGACAATGCAGGTCGATATCATCTCCCTGGACCAGGGAACCGCCACCGGCAGCGCGGAGCTACCGGATGAGATTTTCGCGGTGACGCCGCGCGCCGACATCATGGCGCGGGTCGTGCACTGGCAGCTCGCCAAGCGTCGCGCCGGCACCCACAAGGTGAAGGGCATGGGCGAGGTATCCGGCACGACAAAGAAGCCGTACAAGCAGAAGGGCACCGGCAATGCCCGCCAGGGCAGCCTGCGCGCGCCGCAGTTCCGCACCGGCGGCGCCGTGCACGGCCCGGTTGTCCGCGACCACGGCTACAGCCTGAACAAGAAGGTCCGTCGCCTGGGTCTGATCTCGGCGCTGGCGCAGAAGGCGGCCGACCGCAAGCTGGTCGTGCTGCAGGCGGCCACCACCGACGGCAAGACGGGCGCGCTGGCAAGGCAGATCAAGGCGCTGGGCTGGTCCTCGGCCCTGGTCATCGACCAGACGGTGGATGAGAGCTTCCTGCGTGCCAGCCGCAACATCCACAAGCTGGATGTGCTGCCGACGATCGGCGCCAATGTCTATGATATCCTGAACCACGACGTGTTGGCGATCACCCAGGCCGGGTTGGACGGGTTGAAGGCCCGCGTGGCCGGGGCACCGGCGGCCGCTACGGCAGACGCAGCCCAGGGAGCGCAAGCATGACCGCCGCGCCGAAGAAGAAGCTGTCGCGTGAGGCGATGTACCAGATCATCCGCGCGCCGCTGATCACCGAGAAGATGACGATCCTGAACGAGACCGGCCAGATCGGCTTCAAGGTCGCCATCGATGCGACCAAGCCGCAGATCGCCGCCGCTGTCGAGGCGCTGTTCAACGTGAAGGTCGCCTCGGTCAACACCCTGATCCAGAAGGGCAAGACCAAGCGCTTCCGCGGTCGCCCCGGCGTCCGTTCGGATCTGAAGAAAGCCATCGTGACCCTGGCGCCCGGCCAGACGATCGATATCTCCACCGCCCTGTGACGAAGGCGCTTAGCGGATGGCACTGAAGCAATTCAATCCGGTCACGGCGAGCCTGCGCGGCACCGTGCTGATCGACCGGTCGGAGCTGTGGAAGGGCAAGCCCGTGAAGGGCCTGACCCAGGGGCAGCACAGCACCGGCGGGCGTAACAACCACGGACGCATCACCTCGCGCTTCCGCGGCGGCGGGCACAAGCAGGCCTACCGCGTGGTCGACTTCAAGCGGCGCAAGTTCAACGTGCCGGCGACGGTCGAGCGCCTGGAATACGATCCGAACCGCACCGCCTTCATCGCGCTGATCAAGTACCAGGATGGCGAATTGGCCTATATCCTGGCACCGCAGCGGCTGAAGGTCGGCGATACGGTCGTCTCCGGACCACGCGTCGACATCAAGCCCGGCAATGCGATGCCGATGGCGGCGATCCCGGTCGGCACGATCATCCACAATGTGGAGATGAAGATCGGCGCCGGCGGCAAGATCGCCCGCTCGGCCGGGACCTACGCGCAGCTGGTCGGCAAGGATGCCGGCTACGCGCAGATCAAGCTGATGTCCGGTGAGCTTCGCGTGGTGCGGGCCGAGTGCATGGCCAGCGTCGGCGCGGTGTCGAACCCCGACAACATGAACCAGAAGATCGGCAAGGCCGGCCGCACGCGGTGGATGGGCTTCCGTCCGCACAACCGCGGCGTCGTCATGAACCCGGTCGACCACCCGCTGGGTGGCGGCGAGGGTCGCAGCTCCGGCGGTCGTCACCCGGTGACGCCGTGGGGCATCCCGACCAAGGGTTACAAGACGCGCGTCAACAAGCGGACGGATAACCTGATCATCCGCCGCCGGAATAAGGGCAAGTAAGAGATGGCGCGTTCCGTTTGGAAAGGTCCGTTCGTCGACGGCTACCTCCTGAACAAGGCCGAGGCCGCTCGGGCGTCCTCGCGCAATGAGATCATCAAGATCTGGTCGCGGCGCTCGACGATCCTGCCGCAGTTCGTGGGGCTCACTTTCGGCGTCTACAACGGCCACAAATTCCTGCCTGTGCAGGTGACCGAGAACATGGTCGGGCACAAGTTCGGTGAGTTCTCGCCGACGCGGACCTTCCATGGCCATGCGGCCGACAAGAAGGCGAAGCGAGGCTGAGATGAGCAAGCCAGAAGCACCCCGCCGCCTCGCGGACAATGAGGCCCAGTGCATCGTCAGCAACCTGCGGGTCAGCCCGCGCAAGCTGAACGTTGTCGCGGCGATGATCCGCAACATGCCGGCGCAGCGCGCCGTCGCCACGCTGACCTTCAGCAAGCGCCGCATCGCCGGTCAGGTGAAGAAGGCGCTGGAGAGCGCGATCTCCAATGCCGAGAACAACCATCAGCTCGACGTCGACCGCCTGGTCGTGTCGCGCGCCGAGGTTGGCCGCTCCATCGTGATGCGCCGCTTCCATGCGCGTGGCCGCGGGCGGGCGGCGCGGGTGGAGAAGTGGTTCAGCCATCTGAAGATCGTCGTCGCGGAGCGCACGCAGGACGAAGGGGAGACCGAGTAATGGGTCACAAAGTCAATCCGGTCGGTCTGCGCCTGGGCATCAACCGCACCTGGGACAGCCGCTGGTTCGCCGGGGCGGACTACAGCAAGCTGCTGCATGACGACATCAAGCTGCGCGAGCACCTGCGCAAGAAGCTGCGCGGCGCCGGCGTGTCCCGCGTGGTGATCGAGCGTCCGGCGAAGAAGCCGCGCGTAACGATCTACGCGGCGCGGCCGGGTGTGGTGATCGGCAAGAAGGGCCAGGACATTGAGACCTTGAAGAAGGATCTCACGAAGATGGCCAAGGCCGAGGTGGCGTTGAACATCGTCGAGATTCGCAAGCCCGAGATCGACGCGCAGCTGGTGGCCGAGAACATCGCCCAGCAGCTGGAGCGCCGCGTGGCGTTCCGTCGCGCGATGAAGCGCGCGGTGCAGTCGGCGATGCGCCTGGGCGCCCAGGGCATCCGGATCAACTGCGGCGGCCGGCTGGGCGGCGCGGAAATCGCCCGCGTGGAATGGTATCGTGAGGGCCGGGTGCCGTTGCACACGCTGCGCGCCGACATCGATTACGGTGAGGCGACCGCGAAGACCACCTACGGCACCTGCGGTGTGAAGGTCTGGATCTTCAAGGGCGAGATCATGGCGCACGATCCGATGGCGCAGGACCGCCGGGCGGCCGAACAGGCCCCGCAGAGGTAATGGAAGATGCTGTCTCCGAAACGCACAAAATTCCGCAAGCAGCATAAGGGTCGCATCCACGGCAATGCCAAGGGCGGCACGTCGCTGAACTTCGGCACCTTCGGCCTGAAGGCGCTGGAGCCGGAGCGGATCACCGCGCGACAGATCGAGTCGGCCCGGCGTGCGATCACGCGCGCCATGCGCCGCACCGGCCGTGTATGGATTCGCATCTTCCCGGACGTTCCGGTGTCGACCAAGCCGGCCGAAGTTCGCATGGGTTCCGGCAAGGGCTCGCCCGAATACTGGGTGGCGCGCGTGGCGCCGGGCCGCATCATGTTCGAGATCGACGGCGTTACGCCGGAGCTGGCGCGTGAGGCGCTGACGCTGGGTGCCGCCAAGCTGCCGATCAAGACCAAGTTCATCGCCCGGATCGGAGACGCATGATGGCCAAGGCTGCTCTGCACAAGGCCGGCGATATCCGGACGAAGACCTCGGACGAGCTGGATACGCTGCTGATCGATCTGCGCAAGGAACAGTTCAACCTGCGCTTCCAGCGCGCGACGGGCCAGGCCGAAGGCACCGCCCGCGTGCGTGAGGTGCGGCGCGAGATTGCGCGCGTGAAAACCATTCAGGCGGAGAAGAAAAACTCCGCCGCCCAGGCGTAAGGAGAAGGGGCGATGCCCAGGCGCGTCCTGACGGGGCGGGTGACCAGCGACAAGATGGACAAGACCGTCACGGTTCTTGTCGAGCGTCGCGTGATGCATCCGCTGTACAAGAAGTTCATCCGCCGCTCGAAGAAGTATGCGGCGCATGACGAAGGCAATGTCTGCAAGGTCGGTGACACGGTGCGCATCATCGAATGCCCGCCGATCAGCAAGCGCAAGACCTGGACTCTGGTCGAGCGGAACGGTGAGCCCGTTGGCGAAGCCGTCTCTCCGCCGGCCACCGCGTAACGGGGGCGAGCGATGATTCATCCGGAGACCAATCTGGAAGTCGCCGACAACTCGGGTGCCCGCCGCGTGCAGTGCATCAAGGTTCTCGGCGGCTCGAAGCGGAAGACCGCCTCGGTCGGCGACGTCATCGTCGTATCGGTCAAGGAAGCGATCCCGCGGGGCAAGGTGAAGAAGGGCGACGTGCACCAGGCGGTGATCGTCCGCACGGCTTTCCCGGTGCGCCGCCAGGATGGCAGTGCCATTCGCTTCGACCGCAACGCCGCCGTGCTGATCAACAAGCAGCAGGAGCCGATCGGCACCCGCATCTTCGGGCCGGTGGTGCGTGAACTGCGGGGACGCAGGTTCATGAAGATCATCTCTCTGGCGCCGGAGGTGCTGTGATGGCCGCGCGGATTCGCAAGGGCGACACCGTCCTGGTGATCACCGGCAAGGACAAGGGCCGCCGCGGTGAGGTGACCCGGGTCATGCCTTCGGAAAGCCGTGCGGTCGTGGCCGGGATCAACATGGCGACTCACCATACGCGGCAGAGCCAGACCGAGCAGGGCGGTATCCAGTACCGCGAGGCGTCGATCCACCTGTCCAACCTGAAGCTGATCGATCCCAAGTCGGAGAAGCCGACCAAGGTCGGGTTCCGGGTGCTGGAGGGTGGTCGCAAGGTCCGTGTCGCCAAGGCGACCGGCGAAGTGATCGAGAGCTAGGACCATGAGCGGAAGCAAGACAGCCTCGAAGGGCAAGGCTGGCGCCAAGCCGGCATCGAATCGCGGCGGCTCGGGCGCGCCGGTCGGCAAGGAGGCGCAGCGCGCCGCCCGCCGGGTGGAGATCACCGGCGTCGACAATCCGGTGGCGACGCCGGAACAGGCGCCGCGGCTGCAGAAGCGGTACCAGACCGAGATTCGGGCGAAGCTGCGCCAGGAATTCGGTTACGGCAACGAGATGCAGGTGCCGAAGCTGGAGAAGATCGTCATCAACATGGGTGTTGGTGAGGCAACGTCGGACCAGAAGAAGCTCGATTCCGCGGTGGCGGAACTGGCGGTGATCGCCGGGCAGCGGCCGGTGAAGACGGTGGCCAAGAAGGCGATCGCCGGCTTCAAGATCCGTGCCGGCCTGCCGATCGGCTGCAAGGTGACGCTGCGCAAGGCGCGGATGTATGAGTTCCTGGACCGCCTGGTGACCATCGCCCTGCCGCGTGTCCGCGACTTCCGCGGCATCCAGGGCAAGGGCTTCGACGGCCGCGGCAACTTCGCCATGGGCCTGAAGGAGCAGATTGTGTTCCCGGAAATCAACTACGACCGGGTCGATCAGGTGCGCGGCATGGACATCCAGTTCGTCACCACCGCCAAGACCGATGCGGAAGCGAAAGCCTTGCTGAAGGCGTTCGATCTGCCTTTCGCCAACTGAGTTTTTTGGAAAACCGCGCTGTCCTCGGAGAGCGCAGGTTCCGGAGGTAAAGAGAGTAGGATGGCCAAAGTTTCCAAGGTCAACCGCAACGCAGAGCGCGAGAGACTGACCCGGCGCGACAAGGCGAAGCGGCAGGCTCTGAAAGAGATCGTGATGGATCGGTCGCTGCCCGTGGAGGACCGGTTCGAAGCGACGCTGAAGCTGGCGCAGCTGCCGCGGAATGGTTCCGCCGTGCGCATTCGCCTGCGCTGCGAGCTGACCGGTCGTCCGCGCGGCAACTATCGCAAGTTCAAGCTGTCGCGCAACGCGCTGCGCGAGCTGGCCAGTGCCGGGCAGATTCCGGGCATGGTCAAGGCAAGCTGGTAAAGGGGGCGGCGCATGTCACTTTCCGATCCCTTGGGGGATATGCTGACCCGTATCCGCAACGCCCAGCGCGCTCGGCAGTCAAGCTGCCTGGCGCCGGCGTCGAAGCTGCGGGCCAATGTGTTGAGCGTGCTGAAGCGCGAGGGCTTCATCCGCGGCTATGAGGCCGAGGAAGTCCGCCCGGGCATCGCGCAGCTGCGCATCGAGCTGAAGTACAATGAAGGCGAACCGGTGATCAAGGAGATCCATCGTGTCTCCAAGCCGGGCCGCCGTGTGTACTCGAAGATCAAGGAACTGCCGCGGGTCTATGCCGGCCTCGGTATTTCCATCCTGTCCACGCCGCGCGGCGTGATGAGCGATGCCGAGGCCAGAGCCGCCAATGTGGGCGGCGAAGTCCTCTGCCGCGTGTTCTAAGGGGAAGCGCGGATGTCACGCGTCGGAAAATATCCGGTCGAGGTACCCGCCGGGGTGCAGGTGGCGATCGCCAACGGGCTGGTCACCGCCAAGGGCAAGCTGGGCGAGCTGAAGCTCTCGCTGACCGACCAGGTCGAGGCGACGGTCGACGGCAACAAGGTCTCGGTGAAGCCGGTCAACAATACGACCCAGGCCCGCATGATGTGGGGCACCACCCGGGCGCTGATCGCGACGATGGTGAAGGGGGTTTCCACGGGGTACGACAAGACCCTGGAAATCACCGGCACCGGCTATCGCGCCGCGGTGCAGGGGAAGAACCTGGAGATCAACCTGGGCTTCTCCCATCCGGTGGTCTACCCGGTGCCGGACGGCATCAAGATCACCTGTGAGAGGCCTACGACGATCAAGGTCGAAGGCATCGACAAGCGGCTGGTCGGCCAGGTCGCGTCCGAAATACGCGCGTTCCGTCCCCCCGAACCCTACAAGGGCAAGGGCGCTCGGTACATCGACGAAACAATTCGGCGCAAGGAAGGCAAGAAGAAATGAGCGCCAAGCAGGATCTCGCCGCGCGCCGCAAGCAGCGGCTGCGCTTTCAGCTTCGCCAGAAGGCGCACGGGCGTCCGCGTCTGTCGGTCTTCCGTTCTGGCAAGAACATCCACGCCCAGGTCATCGACGATGCGCGCGGTCATACCGTGGCGGCGGCATCCACCCTGGACAAGGACCTGAAGGGCTCGCTGAAGACCGGTGCCGACAAGGCGGCGGCGGCCGCGGTGGGCAAGCTGGTGGCGGAGCGCGCGCTGGCCGCCGGCATCACGCAGGTCGTCTTCGACCGGGGCGCGTATCTGTATCATGGCCGCGTCAAGGCGCTGGCCGAGGCCGCCCGCGAAGGCGGGCTGGACTTCTAGTAGGGACACGGACGAATGGCACGGGAACCCAGGGAAGGTGGCGGCCGGGGCCGGGACCGCGAGCGCAATCAGGACCGCGACGCGGATGACGGCATCGTCGACAAGCTGGTCACCATCAACCGCGTGGCCAAGGTGGTGAAGGGCGGCCGGCGCTTCGCATTCGCGGCGCTGGTGGTCGTGGGTGATCAGAAGGGTCGGGTCGGCTACGGCGCCGGCAAGGCGCGGGAGGTGCCGGAGGCCATCCGCAAGGCAACCGAACGCGCCAAGCGCGGCATGATCCGGGTGCCGATGAAGGAAGGTCGTACGCTGCATCACGATGTCGAGGGGCATTTTGGTGCCGGCAATGTCGTGCTGCGGTCGGCCACGCCAGGCACCGGCATCATCGCCGGCGGCCCGCTGCGCGCGGTGTTCGAATCGCTGGGGATCGGCGACGTCGTGGCGAAGAACCTCGGCAGCCGCAATCCGCACAACATGGTGAAGGCAACCTTCGCGGCGCTGCAGAAATGCGCCAGCCCGCGCTCCGTGGCGACCCGCCGCGGCAAAAAGGTGCCGGAACTGTTCGGCCGGCGCGAGCAGGCTCCGGCGCAGCAGGAGGTGCAGGCCAATGCCTAAGGTACGCGTGACGCAGGTTGCGTCAGCGGCCGGGCGGAAGCCTGGCCAGAAGGAAACCCTGGTCGGGCTGGGTCTGAACAAGATCCGCGCGACGCGGGAACTGGACGATACGCCTTCGATCCGTGGGATGATCCGCAAGGTCGCCCACCTGATCAAGGTGGAGGAGCTTTCCTGACATGAACCTGAACGAACTGCGCGACAATCCCGGCGCCCGGCTGAAGTCGAAGCGGCTGGGACGCGGCATCGGCTCCGGCAAGGGCAAGACGTCGGGCAAGGGCGTGAAGGGCCAGAAGGCGCGTGAAGGCGTGTCCCTGAACGGCTTCGAAGGCGGCCAGTTGCCGATCTATCGCCGGTTGCCGAAGCGCGGCTTCAAGAACCCGTTCCGCAAGGAATACGCGCCGGTAAACCTGCGCGCCCTGGACGCGGCGATCGCCGCCGGCAGGATCGACGCCGGTCAGCCGATCACCGAGGCGACCCTGATCGGCGCCGGCCTGGCATCGGGCGATCTGGACGGCGTGCGGCTGCTGGGCGAGGGATCCATCAGCAAGGCCGTGACGATTACCGTGTCCGGTGCCTCCGCCACGGCGAAGGCGGCCATCGAAGCGGCCGGCGGGTCGATCACCACGACCGTGGCGCCGAAAGCCACGGGAGAGGCGGCTGGCTGAGCCTGGTCGCACGACCGCGCGGTTCAGGTGTCCCTGCGGGCGTATTGGAAGGTCATCGGAACGGCGCTGGCGTGATGCCGGCGCCGTTCTGCCATGTGTGACAGCGCAAGGCGTCCGGCCCGTTCAGGTCGGTACCAGCCCCGATTCCGGATGAGTCGCCATCGGCAGGAATCCCTGTCATCGTGAAGCAAGGCATGGCCGTCCGCGGTGCAAAACATACCAATGATGAGATCGGCGCTTTTTCGGATCATGATCCCGCGCGATCGCAATCGTCGAGGTCCGGCATCGCCCATCCGCCCCCAAACACCTTGCGCCGAAGGGCGCGCCGACCCATAAGCCAGCCTTCAACCGAGAGACCACGTGATGGCATCTGCCGCCGAACAGCTAGCAGCCAACATGAGCATGGGCGTCTTCGCGAAAGCGACGGAGCTCAAGCAGCGTATCTGGTTCACCCTCGGCGCCCTGATCGTCTACCGGCTGGGCACCTACATCCCCGTCCCGGGCGTCGACGCCTCCGTGATGGGGGAGATGATGAACCAGCACGGCGGCGGCATCCTGGGCATGTTCGACATGTTCACCGGCGGCGCGTTACGGCGCATGACCGTCTTCGCGCTGAACATCATGCCTTATATCAGTGCCAGCATCATCATTCAGCTGATGTCCGCCGCGGTCCCGTCGCTGGAGGCCTTGAAGAAGGAAGGCGAATCCGGCCGCAAGAAGCTGAACCAGTACACCCGTTACCTGACCGTGCTGATCGCCATGTTCCAGGCGTACGGCATCGCCATCGGCCTGGAGTCGATGCATGGCAGCTTCGGCTCCGCGGTGATCAACCCGGGCATGTTCTTCATCTTGTCCTGCGTGATCACCCTGGTCGGCGGCACCATGTTCCTGATGTGGCTGGGCGAGCAGATCACCGCCCGCGGCATCGGCAACGGCACCAGCCTGATCATCATGTCCGGCATCGTTGCCAACCTGCCCAGCGCGCTCGCCTCATTGCTGGAGATGGGACGCACCGGCGCGCTGTCGCCGTTCTTCATCCTGCTGTTCGTGGTGATCGCCGTGGTGACGGTGGGCGTGATCGTCTTCGTTGAGCGGGCGCAGCGGCGGATTCCGGTGCAGTATCCGAAACGCCAGGTCGGCAACCGCATGTTCGGCGGCGATTCGACGCATATGCCGCTGAAGATCAACACCTCGGGCGTGATCCCGCCGATCTTCGCCAGCTCCATCCTGCTGATTCCGGCCACCGTCGCCGGCTTTGCCACCAACGGGCCGCCCTGGCTGCAGTGGATCGCGGCGCAGGTCGGGCACGGCCAGCCGGCCTACATGGCGCTGTATGCTTTCCTGATCATCTTCTTCTCGTATTTCTACACGGCAGTGGTCTTCAACCCCGAGGAGACGGCCGACAACCTGAAGAAATATGGGGGCTTCATCCCGGGCATCCGGCCCGGCAGCGCCACAGCCCAGTATTTCGACCGGATTCTGACCCGACTGACCACGGTGGGCGGTATCTACCTCGTGGTGATCTGCCTGTTGCCGGAAGTGCTGATCAGCGACTATGGGCTGCCATTTTATTTCGGCGGCACCTCGATTCTGATTGTCGTGTCGGTTACCATGGACACGGTGACACAGATCCAGTCGCACCTGTTGGCCCATCAATATGAAGGGCTGATGCGCAAGAACCGAGCAAAGGGACGTCGGTGAACATCATTCTTCTGGGACCGCCTGGCGCGGGGAAAGGCACGCAGGCCAAGCGGCTTGAGGAGAAGTATGGACTCGTCCAGATCTCGACGGGGGACATGCTGCGCGCCGAGGTGGCGGCCGGCACGCCGATCGGGCTGGAAGCCAAGGCGATAATGGCCGCCGGCGGCCTCGTGTCGGACGACATCCTGGTGCGCATGCTGGCGTCCCGCCTCAGCAAGTCCGACGCCGCCAAGGGTTTCATCCTGGACGGCTTCCCGCGCACGGTCCCGCAGGCCGAAGCGCTGGATCGGATGCTGGCCGACAAGGGCTTGAAGCTGCACGCGGTGATCGAACTGAAGGTGGATGATGAGGCGTTGACCGACCGCATCGCCGGCCGCTTCACCTGCGCCCGGTGCGGCATGGGTTATCACGACACCTTCAAGCCGACCCTGGCCAGCGGCGTCTGCGACGCTTGCGGCTCCACCGAATTCGTCCGCCGCGCCGATGACCGGCGGGAAACCGTTGCGGCGCGATTGGATGCCTATCATGCGCAAACCGCGCCGATCATCCCACATTATGCCGCTGCCGGTATCCTGCGGCCGGTGGATGGCATGGCCGATATCGATGAGGTCGCACGCCAGATCGACGCGGTCATGGCGACGTTATAGCGGCTCCCGCCGTCTCACGTAGAGTTGACAATGGATCGTTGACTCCTGCGCGGCGGCGACTATAGTCCCGCGCTCCGGCGCAGACCCCCCGGCGCACCCCGTTAAGGGCGTGGCGTCGCATGCGCCTTTTATTCGGCCCTTACGGGCATGCATGATCCGGCCCCCCGGACGACAGGAGACTCAAGCGTGGCGCGCATTGCCGGCGTGAACATCCCGACGAACAAGCGAGTGACCATCGGGCTTCGCTATATCTACGGAATCGGTCCGAGCAAGGCGGCCGAGATCTGTCAGAAGCTTAACATCCCCGATGAGCGTCGGGTCAACCAGCTTTCGGATGAGGAAGTGCTGCGCATCCGTGAGCTGATCGATCGTGATTATCGCGTGGAAGGCGATCTGCGTCGGGAAGTCGCGATGAATATCAAGCGTCTGATGGATCTGGGGTGCTATCGCGGCCTGCGTCACCGCCGTGGCCTGCCGGTACGGGGCCAGCGCACGCACACCAATGCGCGCACCCGCAAGGGCAAGGCCGTGGCCATCGCCGGCAAGAAGAAGGTCACGAAGTAATCCCCGGCTTCCGGGTCCGCATTTCACGTATCCGCCGCGCCGTCATGGGCGCGGCCTTCAGTTCAGGCAGGAACATACAGCATGGCGAAACCCGCCGCCGCCTCTCGCCCGCGCCGCAAGGAGCGTAAGAATATCACGTCCGGGGTGGCGCATGTCGCCGCGACCTTCAACAACACGGTGATCACCATCACCGACGCCCAGGGTAACGCCATAGCGTGGTCCTCCGCCGGCAGCCAGGGTTTCAAGGGCAGCCGCAAGTCCACGCCCTATGCCGCCCAGGTCGCCGCCGAGGATGCTGGCCGCAAGGCGCGGGAACACGGCATGGAATCGTTGGAGATCGAGGTCAGCGGCCCGGGTTCGGGACGCGAGAGCGCGCTGCGCGCCTTGCAGGCGGTGGGTTTCAGCGTGTCGACCATCCGCGACATGACGCCGATTCCCCATAATGGCTGCCGGCCGCGCAAGCGCCGCCGCGTCTGAGTTCTTGATCGTAACGTCCGGCCCCGCCCGGCCGGATTGACCTGCGTGTGACTGTCTCCCGACCGGTGCGCAACGGCCGGGGCGCGGTTCGAAAGGTGTAGCATGAGGCAGAGTGCAGTTATTCAGAGAAACTGGCAGTCTCTGATCAAACCTGAGAAGCTGGAAGTCGAGCCCGGCGCCGATCCGGCGCGCGTCGCCACCGTGGTCGCCGAACCGCTGGAGCGCGGCTTCGGCATGACCCTGGGCAATGCCATCCGCCGGATTTTGCTGTCCTCGCTGCAGGGCGCGGCGGTGACCGCGGTGCAGATCGACGGCGTGCTGCATGAATTCAGCAGCGTCCCTGGTGTGCGGGAAGATGTGACCGACATCGTCCTGAACATCAAGCAGCTGGCACTGCGGATGCACGGCGAAGGTCCGAAGCGCATGACGCTGACGGCGACCGGTCCCGGTGAGGTGCGTGCCGGCCAGATTCAGGCCGGCCACGATATCGACATCATGAATCCGGACCTGGTGATCTGCACGCTGGATGACGGCGTGAAGCTGGGCATGGAGTTCACCGTCAACCTGGGCAAGGGCTATCAGCCGTCCAGCGTCAACCGGCCCGAGGATGCGCCGATCGGACTGATCCCGGTCGACTCGATCTACTCGCCGGTCCGCCGCGTGTCCTACAGCGTTGCCCCGACCCGTGTCGGCCAGGTGACCGACTATGACAAGCTGCTGTTGACGGTGGAAACCAACGGCGCGGTGACGCCTGAGGATGCGGTGGCCCTGGCCGCCCGTATCCTGCAGGACCAGTTGCAGCTGTTCATCAACTTCGATGAGCCGCAGCATGTTCGCCAGGAAGAGCCGCAGGATGACCTGCCGTTCAATCGCAACCTGCTGCGCAAGGTGGATGAGCTGGAGCTGTCGGTCCGCAGCGCGAACTGCCTGAAGAACGACAATATCGTCTACATCGGCGATCTGGTGCAGAAGTCCGAGCAGGAAATGCTGCGTACGCCGAACTTCGGCCGCAAGTCGCTGAATGAGATCAAGGAAGTGCTGAACTCCATGGGGCTCAGCCTGGGCCAGGCCGTGCCGGGCTGGCCGCCAGAAAATATCGAGGAATTGGCGAAGCGGCTCGAAGAGCCGTTCTGACCCGTGATCCGTCCCGCGGCCGCGCGCCGGGGGACTTGGACTACGGGCTGGATGTAAAGGGAAAGTCACTACGATGCGTCACGGCGTTGCCGGCCGAAAGCTCGGCGTCACCTCCACCCACCGCGCCGCCATGTTCCGCAACATGGCGCATGCGCTGCTGAAGCATGAACAGATCACCACGACGCTGCCCAAGGCGAAGGAGCTTCGCCCGGTGGCCGAGAAGCTGATCACGCTGGGCAAGAAGGGCGGGCTGGCCAATAAGCGCTTGGCCTATGCGCAACTCCGCGACGACGTGATCGTCTCCAAGCTGTTCGGGCCGCTGGCGGAACGCTACAAGACCCGCCAGGGCGGCTATACGCGCGTCCTGAAGGCCGGCGTACGCTATGGCGACGCGGCCAGCATGGCGGTGATCGAACTGATCGATCGCGACGTGTCTGCCAAGGGCCAGGACAGCGGCCCGGTGCAGGCGAAGGAAGGAGACGAGGGCGGCGAGGAATAAGCGGCGCCCACCGCCGCCGGTTTTCTGCGCTGACATCAGAAGCCTGCCATCGCATCACCGCGTGGCAGGCATTATGTTGTCTCGGTGCCCCCCTCCGACGACCTGTTCGGCGCCGTAGCGCCCCCACCGCCCGCCGTGGAACCGGCCGGGCACCGGCCATTGGCCGACCGGCTGCGGCCAGCGATCTTGGCCGACGTCGTCGGCCAGGACCATCTGCTGGGACCGGACGGCACGCTGACCCGTATGCTGGACCGCGGGTCGCTAGCCTCCCTGATCCTCTGGGGTCCCCCCGGCGTCGGCAAGACCACGATCGCTCGGCTGCTCGCCGCCCAGGCACATCTACATTTCGTCCAGCTCTCGGCCGTGTTTTCGGGTGTGGCCGACCTGAAACGGGCCTTCGATGACGCGGCGAAGCGTCGCCGGACCGGCCAGGGCACCCTGCTGTTCGTCGACGAGATTCACCGCTTCAACCGCGCCCAGCAGGATGGGTTCCTGCCGGTGGTGGAGAACGGCACCGTCACCCTGGTCGGCGCCACCACCGAAAACCCGTCCTTCGCCCTGAACGGCGCGCTGCTGTCGCGCTGCCAGGTGCTGGTGCTGCGCCGGCTCGACGATGCGGCGCTGGACCTGCTGCTGACGCGCGCCGAGGCCGAGCTGCAACGTTCCTTGCCGCTGACGGACGAGGCACGTGCCACGCTGCGGGCCATGGCCGATGGCGACGGGCGCTACCTGCTGAACATGGCGGAACAGATCGCCGCCTTGCCGCCGGCCACCGCGAAGCTGGACGTGCCAGCCCTGTCCACCCTGCTGGCCAAGCGGGCGGCCCTGTACGACAAGGATCGGGAGGAGCATTACAACCTGATCTCCGCGCTGCATAAGTCGTTGCGCGGGTCGGATCCGGACGCCGCCCTGTACTGGTTTGCCCGCATGCTTGCGGGTGGCGAGGACCCGCGCTACATCGCGCGCCGCCTGGTACGGTTCGCTGCCGAGGATATCGGGATGGCCGACCCCAACGCCCTGCCGCAGGCGCTGGCCGGTTGGGAGACATATGAACGGCTCGGCTCCCCCGAAGGCGAGCTGGCGATCGCGCAGGTCGTGCTCTATCTGGGCACCGCTCCCAAATCCAATGCCGTCTATACCGCGTTCGGCCAGGCCCGGCGGGCCGCCAAGGCGACCGGCAGCCTGATGCCGCCGGCGCATATCCTGAACGCGCCGACCAAGCTGATGAAGACGCTGGGTTACGGCGCCGGATACGAGTACGACCACGAAGCCGAGGAGGCGTTTTCCGGCCAGAACTATTTCCCCGACGGCATGGCGCGGGAGCAGTTTTATCGCCCACGCGACCGCGGCTTTGAGCGGGAGATCGGCCGCCGCCTGGCCCATTGGGCGGAACTGCGGGCGAAGCGTCAGGACGGTGAATAGGGCGAGCCGGTGTCGCGGCCGGCCGCCAGGTTGGTTTTCCCGTCACCGCCAGGGCCGGAAACGCAGTCCCGCCGGTCATGCAAAAGCCAGCGCTCGTGGCCTTACCCGATACGCAGCAGCCGCGTTCCTTCCGCCTTCAGCCAGACCATGGCCGCATGTCTATGCGGCGTCAGGTGCTGCACCAGAGACCAGAAATGCGGCCCGTGGTTCATGTGCCGCAGATGCGCGGCCTCATGGGCCACGACATAGTCCTGCACGAAATCCGGGGCCAGCACCAGGCGCCAGCTCAGCGCGATCGTCCGGTCCGGCGCGCAGCTTCCCCACCGGCTGGAGGTGTCCTTGATCGTCACCCGCAGCGGCGCGATGCCGATCGCGGCCGCCTTGACGGCGGTCAGGGCGGTCAGGCGCCGCCGCGCTTCCTGTCGCAGGAAATCGCGAACCCGGCGTTGGACGAAGTCCGGCGCGCCGCTGACATGCAGCGCTCCATCCTCGATCCAGGCGCCGCCCCTGGCTTGCGGCGTATGCCGGATCAGGTGCGGCACGCCGCCGATCGGTACGCAGGCACCTGGCTCGAACCGGATCGCCTCGGGCAACGCCGCCAGCCGGTCGGATACCCAGTCCGCGTGGTCCATCAGCAGCGCCATGCCCGCCTTGTAGGTCGCCCGTAGCGGCAGGGTGACGATCACCGACCCGTCCGCCGGATGGATGCGCAACGACACCCGCCGCGCGCGGCTGCTCCGGCGCCAGGCGATCCGGGCGGTGCCTGACGGCAGGACGACAGTGGCCGGCAACGTCTGATCCATGCGGCCATATGCAGTTATCGCGTGGCGTCGCGTCAACGTCTCTTGAGTTGGAGCGCGGCTTGGGATAATGTTATAATATAACATTGCGAGTTCTGAGATGCGGAGACGAACCTTCCTGGCCGGTATCGCGGTGCTGGCGCCCGCGGCGGCTCTTGCGACCGAGGCGCTGGCGGACACGGCGCCGATGCCGGTCGTGGCCACGTTCTCGATCCTTGGCGACATGACGAAGCAGGTCGGCGGCCATGCGATTGCGGTCCGTACCTTTGTCGGTCCGGACGGCGATGCGCACACGTACCAACCGACACCCGGCGACCTGCGTGCCCTGACGCAGTCCAAGGTCCTGGTGAAGAACGGGCTTGGCCTGGAGGGGTGGCTGGATCGGCTGACCGGCGCGGCGGGTTTCAAGGGTACCACCGTAGTGGCCGCCGCGCAGGTGCAGCCGCGCACGATGAAGGAGGAAGGCGGCGCGATCACCACCGATCCGCATGCCTGGCAGGACCCGCGCAACGGTGTCCTGTACGCCCAGGCGATCGGGGAGGGGCTGGCCGATGCCGACCCCGCTCATGCCGATGCCTATCGGCAGGCGGCTAACGGCTTCGCCGCGCAGATCGCCCAGATGGAGTCCTGGATCGAGGCGCAATTGAGCCCGATCCCGAAGGACCAGCGCCGCATCATCACCACCCACGACGCGTTCGGCTACTATGGTGCTCGGTATGACATCGAGTTCCTGGCCCCCGAGGGCATCAGCACCGAGTTCGAGCCATCGGCCCGCAACATCGCCGCGCTGATCGCGCAGATCAAGCGCGAGAAGATCCACGCCGTGTTCATCGAGAACATGACCAGCCCGCGCATGGCAAAAATGCTTGCACGTGAAACCGGCGCGACACTGGGCGGCACCGTCTATTCCGACGCGCTGTCACCGCCCGGCGGCCCGGCGCCGACCTATCTGTCGATGTTGCGCCACAACACCACGCTGTTCGCGGCGGCGATGCGGGCCCCGGCCAAGAGCTGATCCGTCAGGCCCTGATAAGGGGCGTGGCCTGGTGCAATCGGCCACGCCTGCCTTGGTCCGATCAGTAGTTCAGCTTCAGGCCTGGCGTCGGCCACTGCATCGTGCCAAGTCGGCCCGAGTCCGACAGCGTGATATACGCAGTGCGCATATCCGGCCCACCGAAGCAGATATTTGTCGGGTACGTGTCCGGCATCTTCACCGCGCGGACGATGTCGCCACCGGGCGAGATTTCCGTGATGTAGCCGGTGTTCAGCGTCGCCACGGCGATGTTGCCGTTGGCCAGCACCGCCAGGCTGTCGAAGCGCGCATTGCCCGGCAGGCCGGCGATCACGCGGCCGCTGTGATGCACGTGCGGCGGCGGCTTGCGCAGCACGCCCGGCGATTCGATGTCGAAAGCCCAGAGCCGAGCGCCTTCGGTGTCGGCGACGTAAATGGTCTTTTCATCGGGTGACAGGCCGCAGCCGTTCGGGCTGAGGATCGGGTACGCGATCTCTGTCACCTTGGATCCGTCCGGCAGCGCGTAGTACAGTCCACCATGATCGCGGTGGCGGGCATAGCGCTTGCCCAGGTCGGTGAAATAGAAGCCGCCCTGCTTGTCGAACACGAGATCGTTCGGCGCGGACAACTTGTTGCCGTTGACCTCGGCATACAGCGTCTTGAACGCGCCAGTCTTGGCGTCGACGCGCTGCACATAGCCGAACTTGTAGTCGGGGTGGGGCGCGATGCCCATCGAGTAGCCCTCGACATATTTGCTGCCGCCGTTGTTGCACAGATACAGCGCGCCGTCCGGCCCGATCGCAAGGCCGTTCGGGCCGCCGCCGCAGCGGGAGAATACGCTGGTGGTGCCGTCCGGTGTGATCTTTGACAGCTGCTGGTTGCGGATTTCGGTGACGATCACACTGCCATCCGGGCAGACGATCGGGCCTTCCGGGAATCCGAGGCCGGTGGCCAGGATTGTCACGTCGCTCATGCTGTTTCCCCCTCTGTCATGGTGGGGGCAGTCTCACCTGAACGCGGCGCGCGTCAAGCGAGCGCTGGCCCCTGTGCCTGACAACGGTGCCTGACAACAGGTGCCTGACAACAGGCCGGGCGGCAAGGCGCGCCGTGCGGGTGATAGCCGCCGTCATTCCAGGCAGTCGCATCGCATGATTCTCCCCTCAGGCCATCCGGCCTGCAATGATCCGAACCCGGGTGACGGGGGCAATGTGCCGTTGTCCGTGATGACAGGACGCCACTTGCGCGGGACTGTTGCGCGGGAATGGCGGCTGGGGCAGGGCTATTGATTGGATCCACATGCTCCTGTCTGCCCCCTTTACCCATCCGGATGAGTGACCAGCTTCATCCTGCCGGCTGTCGTCAGTGGATACGCGGGATGGGCCGGCGGCATCCCGAGAGACGCGGCATCCCGAGAGACGAGGACCGGCTGGACGTGCCTGCAACCGATATCCCAACGCGCGATACCGCAACCCGCGATCCGCCGGCCGGCGATACACCCGCCATGAGTCCCGATGGACGCGGCGCATCTAGCGACCACTTCGACGGCAAGCGTTTCTTCAATCCGCACGGAGCCGGCGTGCGCGGGTTGCGTGACCTGCTGCGGTGGCGTTTCCGCGGCAAGCGCGAGCCTTGGCCGCCGTCGCTGCCCAGCCCGTTTGCGCTCGACGTGCCGCCGTCACGGGTCGATGGCGCGGCGGTTCGCATCAGTTTCGTCGGCCACGCGACCTTCCTGATACAGGCCGGCGGCCTCAATCTGTTGACCGATCCGGTGTGGTCCGAGCGGGTGAGCCCGTTCCGCTTCGCCGGTCCCAGCCGCTACAACCCACCGGGCATCGACTTTGCGGACCTGCCGCGGATCGACGCGATCCTGCTGTCCCATGGCCATTACGATCATATGGACCTGGAAACGCTGTGCCGCCTGTGGGACCGCGACCAGCCCCACGTGATCACCCCGCTGGGCCATGCGTCGGTGCTGCGCGCCGGCCGCTCCGACTACACGGTGACCGAGGCGGACTGGGGGGACATCATCCCGCTGGGCGGCAGGGCGCGGGTGACGCTGGTGCCGGCGCATCACTGGACGGCGCGCTGGCCATGGGACCGCAACAAGGCGCTATGGACGGGGTTCGTGATCGAGGGGCTGGGCGGCGCGATCTATTTCGCCGGCGACACCGGCTTCGACAACGGCCGGCCGTTCCATCACGTGATGCGCCGGCATGGGCCGCCGGATCTGGCCCTGCTGCCGATCGGCGCCTATGAGCCGCGTTGGTTCATGGGTCCGCAGCACATGAACCCCGACGATGCCGTGACCGCATTCAGGCTGCTGAGCGCGCGCCAGGCGCTGGGCTACCATTGGGGTACGTTCCGCCTGACTGATGAGGGACCGGAACAACCGGCCATCGACCTGGCCGCCGCCCTCGCCGCGCATGGCGTGGCGCCGAACCGGTTCCTGCCGATGCGCCCCGGCCAGGTGTGGCACAGCGGCGCGGTCGGCAGCGGCGACGCGGTGGATGCCGATGGTGGCCGTGCCGAGATTCCCCTTACCTAGGTCCCCCTGGGCAATTCCCCTGGGCAATCCCCCTTGGCCAATCCGCCGCGCAAGACTTGTGCCCGCCGCCAGGGCCAGAGCCGCGCTCCTCGCGGCGCCTGGAGCGGCCCCTCCGCCCTGCTCGTTCAAAATGAGCGGGATCGCCCGGCATCAGCACCGGCAGCCCGACGGTTGCAGCGTTATCGCGGATGATAGCTCTCGGGTGCGAAAGCGGCGAACAATCCGCCGCTGGCCGCCAGCATTCCAGCCGCCACGGCCAGGCCCAGGCCAGTGCCGTACAGATCCGTAACAAGCCCCAGCAGCACCGGCCCGGCGACGTAGCCGATATCGCCGACCATGCGGAACATGCTCATGGTCGTGGCATTCATTCCGGGTGGGGCGGCGTCCGCGGCGTAGGTGGCCGGCGCCGCGCCGCCGATGCCGCTGGCGACGCCCCAGGCGAGGCTGGCGGCGGTGAACCACAGATAGTTCGGCGCCACGCTGAACAGCGTCATCGCCACCGCGGTGACGAAGGCGGCGGGCACGATGACCGCCTTGCGGCCGAACCGGTCGGTCAGCCAGCCGGCCGGGTAGGCGACGATGACGCCGGCCAGGCTGCCCAACGCCATGGCAAATCCCACAGCGGCGACCGACAGGCCCAGCTGCTCGCCGCCTACCAGGGGGACGATGTTGAACAGTCCGCCGGTGCGCGTGGCCGCGTTCACCAGCGAGACCAGGCAGACCAGCATGAATCCGACATTGGCGCCCAGCAGCCGGACCTGCGCCGCCAGCGGCGGCAGGGGCGCTCCGCTGCCGCGATGGGCGTGTGCCAGGCCGCGTGTCTCGCCCACGGCGAGCCAGGCGACGAGTCCGACCAGCAGCCCGGCGACGGCGTAGGCGGCAAAGGGCGCACGCAGCCCGCCCAGCTCCGCCAGCAGGCCGCCAGGGAAGGGCCCTACGCCAGCGGCGAAGATGAAGCTGCCCTGGTAGACGGCCATCATGCGGCCGCGCCGTTCGGGCGTGCTGATATCGGCCAGCACGATCTGCCCGGCGGTGACGACCAGCCCCGCGCCGGCGCCGGCCACGAAACGGGCGATGACGAATTCCGGGAAGCTGCCAGCCAGCGCGCACCACAGGTTGCCGGCCGAGGTGACCAGCCCGCCCAATGCCAGCGCCTGGCGCCGGCCGAACCGGTCGGCGATCTGCCCGGTGGGGGCGGCGGCCAGCAGCCGGGCGAGGCCATAGGCGGCGATGGCCAGGCCAATGGCGGAGATGGCGACGCCGAAGCTGCGTGCAAACAGCGGCAGGGTTGGCACCACAGCCCCGAACCCGAGCTGGTTGACCGCCACCAGCACGCACATCCACACCAGAATACGCCGCTCTGCCCCGGCGGTCAGGCGGCTATCCACGGATCATCCCACGGGACACCATTGGCGCTTCTTCTCCGTCACGCGCCGCAGATCCGGCCGCCGGCGGAAGCGTATCGGAGGTGGTATGGAAATGCACGGGGAGACCGGCCAGGCGGATGGCGCAACGTAGGCGGCGCCGTGCCTCCTGACATCGACCGTCGGGTTGGCCGGGTGGAGGGTCACCCCACCCAGTCCAACCCCACGTCCAGAACGGTCGCCGAATGGGTCAGCCAGCCGACCGACAGCAGGTCGACCCCGCTGGCCGCGATCGCCGGGGCGGTGTCCGGACGGATGCGGCCCGATGCCTCGGTGATCGCTCGGCCGGCCACCATGCCCACCGCCTCGCGCAGCATGTCAGGACCCATGTTGTCGAGCAGCACCGCATCCACGCCCAGGGTCATGGCCTCGGCAAGCTGCGCCAGCGTATCGACCTCCAGCTCGATCTTCACCAGATGGCCGACACCGCGCCGCGCGCGCTCCACTGCCGGGCGAACGCCGCCGGCGATGGCGACGTGATTGTCCTTGATCAGTACCGCGTCATCCAGCCCGAAACGGTGATTCGATCCGCCGCCGATCCGCACCGCGTATTTCTGTGCAAAACGCAGTCCCGGCATGGTCTTGCGGGTGCAGCACACCTGCGCCTTCGTCCCCTCGATCGCATCGGCGATGCCGCGCGTGGCCGAGGCGACGCCGGACAAGTGGCACAGGAAGTTCAGCGCCACCCGTTCCGCCGTCAGCACGCCGCGGGCCGGCCCCTCGATCGTCGCGATCGTATCGCCGGGACGCAGCCGGCTGCCATCCGGCAGCGCCACCGTCATGCGGATCGCCGGATCGATCAGCTGGAACGCGCAACGGGTGAAATCCAGACCGGCGACAACGCCCGGCTGCCGCGCCACCAGCGCCGTGCGGGCCACCGCGTCGGCCGGAACGATCGAATCGGTCGTCAGGTCGCCGGCCCGGCCCAGATCCTCCAACAGCGCGGCGCGCACCACAGGCTCGATCATCACCATCGGCAGCGACGGCATCAGCGGACCTCCAGCATGCGCTCAACCGAGCGGCGGGCGCGTTCGGCCAAGGCCGGATCGATCGTCACCTCCTCGGTCATCGTTTCCAGTGCGTGCCGGATTTTCGGCAGGGTGATCCGCTTCATGTGCGGGCACAGGTTGCACGGGCGGACGAACGACACCTCGGGGTGGCCGACGCAGACATTGTCCGCCATCGAGCATTCCGTCAGCAGCACGACCTTGGCCGGCTTCTCCCGCCCGACGAAGGCCGACATGTCGGCGGTCGAGCCGGCATAATCCGCCTCGGCAACGACCTCGGGGGGGCATTCCGGATGCGCCAGGATGATCACGCCGGGGTTCTCGGCGCGCAGGGTGCGGACGTCGTTGGCGGTGAAACGCTCATGCACCTCGCAATGGCCGGCCCAGGTCAGGACCTTCACCCTGGTCTGCGCGGCGATGTTCTGCGCCAGGTATTCGTCCGGCAGCATGATGACCGTATCGACACCCAGCGATTCCACCACCTTCAGCGCATTGCCCGAGGTGCAGCAGATATCGGATTCCGCCTTCACCGCGGCAGTGGAGTTCACATAGGTGACGATCGGCACGCCCGGATGTTTCTCCCGCATCAGCCGCACATCGGCGGCGGTGATGGAGGACGCCAGCGAGCAGCCGGCGCCGCTGTCGGGGATCAGCACCGTCTTGTTCGGGTTCAGCATCTTCGCCGTCTCGGCCATGAAATGGACGCCGGCCAGGACGATCACGTCGGCGTCCACCTTGGTGGCCTCCCGCGCCAGCGCCAGGCTGTCGCCGACGATGTCGGACACGCAGTGGAAGATCTCGGGCGTCATGTAGTTATGCGCCAGGATCACTGCGTTGCGCTGCTTCTTCAGCGTCAGGATCGCATCGATGTCCTCGGCGAAGCTGGGCCATTCGATCGGCGGAATCACCGACCGGACGCGGTCATAAAGCGGCGCTGTTCGCTCCAGCAGGTCCGCGGTCAGCATGGGTATCCTCCCGTCCTGTAATGCTCAATATGAGCATTATTGGGCTTATGCTAGCCATGAGTATAAGGATGTCAAGGGTCGCCCGCGGTGGCGTCGGAACACTGCGCCGCGCGCCGTGGCTTGATTCCGCCGGCGGGTTCCCGCACATCTCGCGCACTTCCATAGCCGAAACCGACCGCAGACCCACGTCCGATGCCCGCGACGCCCGACGACCTGTTTGCCCTGCTGGACCAGCTACACATCGAGCACAGCACGGTGGAACACCCGCCGATCTTCACCGTGGAGGAAGGGCGGGACTGGCATGACCGGATTCCCGGCCTGCACTGCAAGAACCTGTTCATCAAGGACCGCAAGGGCGGGCTGTGGCTGGTGGTGATGCCCGGCGAAAACCGCGCCGATCTGGGCAGGCTGGAAAAAGCCCTGGGCGCGCCTCGCTTCTCCTTCGCGCGGTCCGCTCTGCTGCAGGAGGTACTGGGACTGACGCCTGGATCGGTGACGCCGTTCGGCCTGCTGAACGACACCAAGCGCCGCGTCACCGTCGTTCTGGACCATGACATGCTGGACTCCGAATGGGTGAATTTCCACCCGCTGCACAACGAAGCTTCGACCACGCTGCGCTCCGCCGACCTGGTGCGGTTCGTGACCGCGCTGGGCTACCAGCCAGTGATCGTGCGCATGTCCGACCTGACCGCGCGCTGACCACCGGCCGCCGCGCAAGTGGCGTCAGGACGCGCCGGCCCGATACAGGCTCAACGCCGCCTCGGGGCCGGCAAGGATCTCGGTCAGCCGGATTTCTCCCATGCGCGACAAGGTGCCGCGGACGCCACCGTCATGGACGGCGCGCGTCGCGGCCTCCAGCAGCGCATCATATTCGCCGCCGCCGCCCAACGGGCGTGCCGCGGTCTCCAGCATCCGCAGGTCGCGCGCGGTGTCTTCCAGCGCGCCCTGGGAGGCGGCGGACAGCGGCTCCGAGGCCTGTTGCAGCGGGGCGGTCACCCCGTTGTTCAGCCCGTCGGCAAAGCGCGCCAGGCACGCCCGGTTCAGCCCGTCGCGCATCGCGAGCAACCGCGGCGGCGGGACATGGCCGCCGGGGTCCTCCTCGAGCTGGGTCAACAGCGAGACCAGGCCACGCGCGACGTCGCCGGCATCCTCCAGCGGCGCCTTGCCGATCCGCTCCCAGAAAGCATCGGTCTGGTCCAGGCTGGCGGCGACACAGGTTACGCTCTGCACCAGCGCCTTGTGCAGGATCGCCTGGTCCGCGCGATTGGTCGCGGCATTGGCAAACAGGCGCACGAACGGGGCGGCACTGGGGGCCTGCAGCAGGATCAGCCGAGCAATCATGGCGCAGCCCAGCGGAGACTCGGCCGGTGTGTCGGCCAGCAATTCCTCCACCATCTTCTGGCTGGCCTTCATCGCGTCCAGCAGGCGATCGCGCGCCAGCACGCGCAACCGCACCGCCCGCCGCCACACGGTTGCCATGCCCAGCAACAGGGGTTGAAACGCGGCCCCCGGCAGGCCGCTCTCCGCCCAGGCCGGCGGCGGCGTGGATGCCGACGCGGCGACGGCGGCGGCTTTCGGCCACAGCATGCCGCCGGCCTGGGCCACGACCTCGACATCCGCGGTGTCCCGCCCGGCGATCAGGGCCTCGATCTCCGCAGCATCCGTCCCCAAGGCGGTTCGCACCAGGTCGGTGACCGGCATGACCGCTGATCGGGGTACCAACGGCTCCTCGGCGCGCCAGGCCTTGGCCTCCACCATGATCGGATCGAACGGCAGGAACAGCAGGCGTGGCAGCCGCAGCAGGCGGGGCGGGTGCAGCGGGCCAAGGCGGGCGCGCAACGGTTCCAGCACCGCCATGTTGACGGCGGGATCGGCGGTGGAGTCCACCACGGCGGCGATGCGGCGCAGCTTGTCGTCATCGACATGCGTCAGCGCCTGGCGCAGCAGCCGCATGTCGGCGGCGGAAGCAGACGGGGCGGCGGGCGGGGCCGTCTTCATGCGATGAGTCCCTTCCGGATCAGGCGGCAAGGGCACGGAAGGTCTCGTTCCGCGCCACCAGTTTGAAGGCGACGGCGCCAGTGCGCCAATCCTCGTTCAACGGCACCAGCCGGCGGAAGCGCAGGATGTCGTTGGCTGCTTCGGCCCCGCCGAGCCAGCCATCCACCTCCTTCGGCATGACCGGGGTCAGCGCCACGATCTCGGCCACCGCCGCACGGCGGGCGGCATCGTCACGAGCATGACTCCAGATCAGGGAAATCTGTTCCCACCCGTCCAGCAGCCAGTCGGGCCTGGCCGCGCGCTCGGCGATGGAGTCCTGGTTCGCGTCCCATTGGCGCAGCAGCTCAATGACGTCGCCGGTCAACTCCTGCGCCTGTTTCAGCACGTCGTCCGCCAGCGCCAGGGTCACATCAGCCAGTGCGAGGATCACCCGGCAATGCTCGATCAGCCCCTCCTCCACCTGGGCTTCGGACCAGTTGGCAAGTTCCTTGCGCACGCCGCGCAGTCGGGCGGCGACGCGCGGCAGGCGGGCGCGGGCGTCGTTGGTCCCGGTGCCGAACGGGGTGATGATGTCCGCCAGTTGTTCCAGCGCGGTGGCCAGCCAATCCGGCGATCGGCCCAGCAGGCGGGATACGAAATCTGCCGTCAGCCGGGCGCGGCGGGCGGCGTCCCGGGTATCGTGGCCGCGCGCGCTGAAGGGCGCGTTGGGTGATGCCGCGACCTGGTCCACCAGGCGCATCAGCAACTCGTAATTGGTGACCGTGCGGTCGGTGGCTTCGGCCGCGATGGCGGCATCGGCCGCTTCCATGGCCTGGTCACCAGCCAGGCCTTCAAGGGCGATCTTGCGGGCGACGCGCCGGATGGAGGCCGGTGTGACGCTGGGCAGCAGAGCGATCTGCTCATTGAAGATGCGGTCGTGCAGCGTGGGCGTGCACAGCTGTGCCATGCTGGCCCAGGACATGATGTAGACGCCGCGCCCGCCGGACGGGTTGGGAATGATCAGCTCCGCTCCGTTGCGCTGGCCGGGCCGCGCCCGCGTGCCGTACAGCAGCGGCGTGGTGAACGGGATCGCCACGCCCCGTTCCAGGAACGTTGCCGGATGGTACTGGCGTACCGATGACGTCGAACTGCCGCTGCTCATGGCACCGGCGGCGCGACGAGGGCGCGGATGAGGCTGGAGGAAACGGCGTCGTGCGCGGATGCTGCTGCCATGGCAAGGCCACCGGTGGTCATGCCGCAGTCTGCCCGACAAAAGGTTGCCGGACGGTTAACGCGACGGCTTCGGCGACGCGGCGGCCGGACCGGCCTTGGCCGCCGTTCCGGGTCGTCCTTGCATGCCGCCCGTCTATGCCATCATGACCGGCAATACAGTGCCGGCGGTCGGGCCGAGGCCAATTTTCACCGCACGCCGCGCATTCAAACGGCGCGGACGAGCGGCAGCTTCGTGCCCGCGACCAGCCGCTCCGCCAGCACTTCGCCGCGGAAGCGGAACAGCTTCGCCGGCCGTCCGCCGGTGCCGGTGGTGACCTCGCCGGTTTCCTCCACCAGGTCCTGCTGGTCGATCAGGCGGCGGAAATTCTGCTTGTGCAGCAGGCGGCCGCCGAGTGCCTCCACCGTCCGCTGCAATTGCAGAAGCGTAAAGGTCGGCGGCATCAGCTCGAACACCACGGGGCGATATTTGATCTTCGCGCGCAGGCGGGCGACGCCGGTGGCAAGGATGCGGCGATGGTCATGCTGCATCGGCCGGCCCAGCGCGGCTCCCAGCGTCGGCGGGAGGGGTTTGACGGCGGCGGGCGATTCGGCGACGAGCCCGGCTTCCCACAGCAGCTCATACCGCTGCAGCACCAGTTCCTCATTCCACTTCTGACCGCCGAGGCCGAAATTGATCTCCACCCGCCGCCGGCGTGCCAGGACGGCGGCGGGATCGCCGGCCGCGTCGGCCCATGCGGTCAGGGCGGCGCCCAGGCTTCCGTGACTGACGGGTGCCGCCGTGCAGCGCAGGTCCTCCCATGGAAAGAAGCGGTACCAAGGTGTCCAGGCCGCATCCCATCCGGTCTCGGACGGTACTTCTCGCGTCAGGCCCAGATAGCTCACCGACACGGCGCGGCCGCGCGCCTCTTTTTTCCGGTCGAGATCGGCGAACGTGTAGAGCTGTTCGACATAGCCCAGCGGGTGCCGGGTCTGTGTCTCCACCCAGCTGCGCAGGCCCGCCTGCAGGGAACGGTGGCCGGGTTCGAAGGGCCCCGAGGGCAGCGCCTGGCCGTGCTCGATGGTCAGGACGCGCGGCTCACCGTCAGTGACCGCGACGATCACCGCCGTCAGTTCCGCGGTGACTCCCTGTGGCGCACCCGGCTGTGAGACAGGGCTCTGGGAAACAGGATTCTGGGAATCGGGACACTGGGCACCGGGATTTTGGGCGACGGGGCTGTGGGCGACGGGGCTGTGGGCGACGGGGTTCCGGGAAGCAGGCTCCTGGGAAGTGCGGTCCTGGATAGCGATATCGCCGGCGGCGCGTCCCGCGGTCTCCGCTCCTGTCGCGTGCTGCCTGCGCTGTCGCTGCATGCGGCCTTCTGGCACAGCCGGCGATGGTTCGGCTACGGGCGATTTCCACCCGGGCCGGTGGTTCAGCCTTGTTTCATCCCGGCGCCACGGATCGCCATCGATGCGCCGAACAGGGCGGCGCTCGTGGCCATGGTCATGATCGCGCTGCCGATCACCATGCCGGCCATCCAGGAGCCCCCGGCCGGCCTGGGCGGGCGCCCGGACGAGTCCGATGTCTTCGACCGATGCATAACCACCATCCCTCCTTCGCCATGATAATGCCGTTTGCCAAACCAAAGAAAGAAAATCGCCGCATGCGATCCCGCCCAATTGGACATGGGGGACGAGCCGCGCAACAATCCGGCTCGGCCGGCATCGCATGACGGATAGGGGAGACACGCATGGACAGCCTATTGCCGCTCGCACACAGGATCGGTGCGAAGCTGAGGGAGCGGGGGGAGACGATCGCCATCGCGGAGTCCTCGACCGGCGGCCTGATCTCCGCCGCGCTGTTGTCGATGGCCGGCGCCTCCGCCTATTTCCGCGGCGGCGGCGTGATCTACACCGCGCAGGCGCGCCGGGGCTTCCTGGAGATTCCAAACCCGCTGCCGGCACCGATCGAGCGAGCCTCCACCGAACCCTATGCCATGCTGCTCGCCGATACGGTGCGTGCTCGGCTGGACGCCAAATGGGGGTTGGGCGAGACCGGTGCGACCGGCCCGACCGGCAACCGATATGGCGACAAGGCCGGACATAGCTGCATCGCGGTCGCCGGTGACGGCTTCAGCAAGGCGATCACGCTGGAGACCGGCAGCGACGACCGGATCGCCAATATGCGCGCGTTCGCCCTGCGGGCTCTGGAACTGCTGGCCGAGGCGGTGGACGCGTAGAGCGGCGGCCGGCGAGACCGGGCACCTGCGTCCGTGTCGGAAAGAACCGGTTCGGGCGTCAGCCTCCGTGCCGCCGGTACCAATCCGCCGCCCGAATCGCCGCGTTCAACGCCTTCACGCCTGCGGCCGGGCCGTCGGGATGGTTCCACACGCAGCCGACCACGGCGAGGAAATCCGCGCCCGCGCGCACCAAGGGGACGCAATTCTCCGCTGTGATGCCGCCGATCGCGCAGCTGGGCAGTTCCATCATCTCGGACCACCAGGCCAGGATCTCGGGGCCGATCGTCGCGGTGACGTCCTTGGTGCCGGACGGAAAGAACGCCCCGAAGGCGACATAATCGGCGCCGTCCTCGCCGGCACGCATGGCCAGATCGCGGCTGCCCTTGCAGGTCACGCCCAGGGTCAGGTCCGGGCCCATCAACCGCCGAGCCTCGCGCGCCGGCATATCATCCTGGCCGACATGGGCGCCGTCGCAGCCGGTCGGGACCACAAGGTCGGCCCTGTCGTTCAGCAGGAACGCCACGCCACGCGCCTGCGTCACCGGGCGCAGCGTGTCGATCGCACGTCGCCACGTGTCGTCGTCCACATCCTTCAGCCGCAACTGCACCGCGGCCACGTCGTCGGCGTCCAGGGCCGCCGCCAGGCTTTCGGCGAATGGCCCCGGATCGAGCCTGGGCGGGGTGATCAGGTAGACGCGGCAGCCCTGTTCCCCCGAGCTCATGATCGGCATCAGTCTCCGTTCTTGTACAGGCTGATGATCTTATCCAGCATCTCCAGTGCCTGTTCCTTCGGGCGCTGGAACGTGTTGCGGCCGATGATGGAACCATTGCCGCCGCCGTCGCGGATGCCGCGCACTTCCTCATAGATGCCGTCGAGATCCTTGGCCTCGCCGCCCGAGAACACGACGATGCGCTTGCCGGCGAACGAGGCCTGCATCACATGCGCGACGCGTTTCGCCAGGGTGGAGCCGTCGATATTGGCGTATGACTTCTTGGCGGCGTCCAGGCTGATCACCGCGGTCGGCGGCTTCACCTTGATGATGTTGGCACCCAGCAGCGCCGCCATCTGGGCGGCATAGGCGCAGATATCCAGCGCCGTCTCCCCCGCCTTGTCGAGGTTCGGGCCGCGCGGGTAGCTCCACACGACGGTGGCAAGGCCGACCGACTTCGCTTCCAGGGTCAGCTCGCGCAGTTCTTCCATCTGATCGAAGGCGTATTCACTGGCCGGGTAGATGGTGAAGCCGATGGCGGAGCAGCCGAGGCGCAGCGCGTCCTGGACGCCGGCGGTGACCGCCTGGTCCTTGCTGCTGGCCAGGCTGTTGGAGCTGTTGCATTTCAGGATCGTCGGGATCTGGCCGGCGAACGTATCGGCGCCTTGCTCCAGCATGCCCAGCGGTGCGGCATAGGCGTTCAGCCCGGCCTCGATGGCGAGCTGGTAGTGATAATGCGGGTCGTATGCCGCCGGATTGGGTGCGAAGCTGCGGGCCGGCCCGTGCTCGAATCCCTGGTCGACCGGCAGGATGACCACCTTGCCGGTGCCGGCCAGCTTCCCGGTGCACAGGATGCGCGCCAGATTGGCTTTCACGCCGGGATTTTCGCCCTCATACCAATCCAGCATCTTTTTGACTTTTTGCGTCACACGCATGACGAAAATCCTTTCTTGGACATATTTCCTGAGACGTTTCCCTGGATGCGTTTCCCTGGCTGCGTTTTCCTGGGCGGCGCGGCGGGGTGTAACTCACGCCGGTGTGCCTGTCACCCTTGCTTCCTGTCACCTGTTTCCGGGGTGGGAATCAGCGGCATTCAGCCAGGCGCGCAGTCGGAATGCCCCATCCACGGCACCGAGATCCAGGGCAGGAGGAGCATCAGCCAGCACGAAGCCGCCTTGCGCCTCCGCCAGCCGTCGAACCGGGCCCCAGGCCGGCACCGCGGTGGACAGCACCAGCCGGCAAACCCCGCCGCGCAGGGCCGCCATCGCCAGGCCGGGCGCGTCCGCGCAATCCAGGATATCGGTTGCCCCGGTTGCCGGGCAGGCGGCGCGGGCGGCGGTCACCATCTCACGCCACCAAAGACAGCCGGCGAAGGCGGCCGCACCTGGCGCCGACAGCAGCGTGACCGGCATCCCCACCGCCAGGGCGGTCCGCGCATCAGCCAGACCGTGCACGATCACGGCCGGAGGCAATGGCGGGGGGTGAACGATCATGCTTGACGTTCAAGCCTCCAGCCGCGATCAGATCAAGCAGCATCGGCTCACGCAGTATCGGCTGGGGATAGCACAGGGCGCATGGCGGACGACGCGGAAGATCCGGAAACGGCGGCGGACCGGTTGGAGGCCGCGCTGGAGCGGATCGCCAGGCTCGCGGCGGGGCGCCCGATGACGGCAGCGGCCATGCCGTCGCCGCAACCGCCATCGGTCGCGGCGGCCGGCGTGGTTGACGGATCGGACGCCGACCTGTCTCTTCCCCAGATCGCGGACCGGCTGGATTCGCTGATCGCCCGCCTGCGGGCGGCGCTGGGCGAACCGAAGACGCAGTAGCCGGCAGGCATGGACGGGCAGAAGGAAGGCGCGATGGCGCAGGTGACGCTTCGCATCAACGGCTACGCCTATGTGATCGGCTGCCAGGACGGAGAGGAAAAGCACCTGGAGGCGATGGCGGCCGAGGTAAACCGGCGGATCGACGGGGTGCGTGCCGCCGCCGGACCGTCGGGTGAGGCACGCATGCTGGTGATGGCTTCGCTGCTGCTCGCGGATGATCTGTTCGAGACCAGGGCGCGCCTGCAGCAGCTCGAGGCCGCCGAACCCGGCGCTGCCAAGCCGGACCCGAAACTGACCCGCAAGCTCAGCCGGATGGCAAAGCGCGCGGAAGAGATTGCGGACGGGCTCGAGCAACCCTAAGTTCACTTGGCGGAGCTGCCCGGTGCGTCAGGCAACTCATCCCCGGGGCCGTTAAGCATCTCCCTCGGGAGCTGGCTCTGTCGGGATCGTGGTCCTGGTATCCGGCGCCCACCTGCACTAGCAGGCTCTGGGAGGATGAAGCGCCAACGGCCATGGCGGCTCCGCACGTTCCCGATCAATGACGACCTGGATGCCGCGAAGCAGGCGATGCGCGTGGCGGCGCTTCCACGACCGCGCCCTGGACTGTGTCCGGCCGGATCGCGTCCGTGCGCCGCGACAGGTGGACGAAACCTCCGCCGGCTCCTACGACATACCGCTGGACGCCGTCGTGGCTGAACGCGGCGCGATGCGGATGAGGGGTGAATGAGAATTCTGTTCCTGGGTGATGTGGTGGGGCGGACCGGACGGGACGCCGTGGCGGCGAGGCTGCCCGACCTGCGGCAGGCCCTGCGCATCGACCTGGCGATCGTGAATGCCGAAAACGCCTCGCACGGCTTCGGCCTGAGCCCGGATATGGCGCGGGCGCTGTTCGATGCCGGGGCCGATGTGCTGACCCTCGGGAACCATGCCTGGGATCGGAAGGAAATCATCCCCTTCATTGCCGACAACCCGAGGCTGATCCGTCCGCTGAACTATCCGCCCGGCACGCCGGGCAATGGATCGGTGCTGGTAGCCCTGCCGGATGGCCGCAAGGTGCTGGTGCTGCAGGCGATGGGCCGGTTGTTCATGGACCCGCTGGACTGCCCGTTCCGCGGCACCGCGGACGTGCTGACGCATTACCGTCTGGGCACCTCGGTGCAGGCGATCGTCGCGGATTTCCATGCCGAGGCCAGCAGCGAAAAGATGGCCTATGCGCATATGTTCGATGGCCAGATCTCCTTCGTCGTCGGCACCCACACCCATTGCCCGACGGCGGATGCGCAGGTGCTGCCGGGTGGTACGGCGTTCCAGTCCGATGCCGGAATGTGCGGTGATTATGACAGCGTCATCGGCATGGCGAAGGACGGCGCGGGCCTGCGCTTCTGGCGAAAGATGCCGGGTGAGAAGCTGAATCCGGCGGAGGGTGAGGCAACGGTCTGCGGTGTCTTCGTCGAAACCGACGACGGCACCGGCAAGGCCCGCCGGATCGCACCCTTGCGGCAAGGTGGGCGGCTGTCGCAGGTCATGCCGGAGCTGTCATGACCGTGGCGCCGCGGCCTGTCGTCTCCTCCGTGCTGCGTTAAGCCAGGATCGGCCATTGCGCATCGGCGCGGGCGGAGCGGGATTCTACCCGCACCGCGGCCCGCTTCCGCCGCCGCCGCCCCGCCATGCCTTCGCATGGCATGGTGCGCGCGCGGACGAAGATGGTGCACGCCTAAGGCCCGGTCGGCGCAACTGGCCTTCTTCGTGGCAACGGCCAGGCGGGCTGCGCTAAACATGCCGGCGATCGGATCGGACGCGACAGGGCATGCCAGCCAGCCAGGCCACACCCATCGGACCAGCGCGAATCGAAACAAGGCGTTGAACCCGCCAGACCCATGGCTGATGTCCTGCTTGGCGCGGCCGCCATTCAGGCGACACGATGCCCGAGGGGACGATGCCCGAGGGAACGATGCCTGAGGGAACGATGCCTGAGGCCGGTGCGGCGCCGGATCGGCGCGCGAACGTTGCTGCCTTGCTGGCCCTGGCGGCTGCCGCGGCAGCGATCATGGCGGTCTCCTTCATTACGATCGACCGGCTGAAGGACGCCGTCATCGATGCCAGCCTGCACGGACGCCCGATCCGGGCCGGCCTGCTGCTGTCGGCGCCAGGCGTGGCCGGCTTCACCATGCTGGCGCTGGCCGCGCTTGCGCTTCTCCTGCTGGTCTGGCTGGAGGTCGCCCGCGCGAGCTTCAGCCGGCTGCTGCGCACCGCTTCGGGCGCTGAGGCGTTCATCCTGCTGCTGATCCTGGTGGTCCTGTTCGGCCACGCCTACCTCAACCCTGGCGTCCTGCTGGGCGGGGATACCGGTTCCCATATCGCGCGTATCCTGGAGGTGCGCCGTGGTCTGCAGAACGGTACGCTGCCGTTCTGGACCAATTACCAGTACGCGGGTGCCCCGCTGCTGTGGTTCACCGGTCCGCTGCTGTACGTCGTTGGCGGTGGGATCGATTATGCGGTGCATGATGCGCTGCTGACGGCGAAGTGGCTGCTGTTCGCGCTGCATGTGCTCAGCGGCTTGCTGTTCTACGCCTGGATGCGGCGGCTGTCGGTCGGTCCGGTGGCGGCGGCGCTGGCGGCGGCGATGTTTGCCGGGTCGTTCGCGCATCTGCACCTGCTGCTGTTCCGCGGCGTGCTGCCCCAGGCCTTCACCATCGTCTTTCTGGTGCTGGTATTCTTCGCGGCCGACGGGCTGTGCCGAGGTCGCGGCTGGCGGTGGGTCAACCTGCTGATCTTCGCGCTTGCCACGGCCGGACTGATCGTCAACCACCAGCCGCATGCGCTGTTCGTGGCCGCCTATCTGGTGCTGTTCAGCGCTGTCTCCCTCGTTGTCGGCTTCTGGTACCGGCGTGGCGTGCCGTGGCTGATGGCTGCCGGGCTCGCCGGTGTGGTCACGTCGATGATCGCCGTCCTGCCGGTGATGGCCGAGGCTGACTGGGTAATGATCGAGCCGGCGGGAGCGCCGTTCCGGCTACGGATACCCAGCCTGAGCCGGCTGCTGCATCTGGTGCTGTGGCGCAACACGCGCACGACCTGGGGCGCCGATGTCTGGGCCTATCTGGGGCTGGGCCTTGTGCTGTTCGGGCTTGCCGGTCTGGTTGGGCTGCTGCTGCGCCGGCTGCGGTCGGAGCGGCGGGCGGTCGCATTGCCGGCCATGGTCTGTCTGCTGGCGTCGTTCTTCCTGTGGAACCCGCTGGTCCGCGACATCGTGTTCCTGCTGTTCTTCCTGGCAATATTGGCCGCGATCGGCCTGGACTGGCTGATCGACAACGGTCTGCTGGCCGGTCGGGCGCTGCTGGCCGCGGTGGTGCTGGTGGTGATCGACCTCGCCAGCACCGCGATCCAGCCCGTGGCCCGCACCGACAAGGACTTCCTGATCGAGGCGGGGCGTTATCTGGAACGCACCGCGCCGGACCAGCGCGTCGTCGCGCTGATCGTCGCCCCGGACGGCAGGCTGGAGGCGAATATCGACCCGCATGGCACGCCGATGAGCTACGACGCCCTGGTGCAGCGGGTCGTCGGCAATCACAACCTGGCAGCCACGCGGCTGCACAACCTGCTGGTCACGGTCGCCGAGCTGGCGGCGCGGGATCTGCGGCAGACCGGGCGCCTGTCGGCCGAGGCGGAGGCGGGGTTGGGCCTGTTCAATGTCCGGAGGGTCATCTGCTACGGCGCGACCGCCCTCGGCTGTCCTGATACGATCGTGGGCGGCGTGGATGATCCCGTGCTGGGCCGCTATCTGCCGGTGCCGGGAGCCCCTGTCCTGTTCAGTCGGCTCCTGGTCTCCCTGGAGCCCGATCGAGGACTTGAGAAGCCCGTCCTGTGGGGTGATGATTTTCAGGCGTCGCGACTGGATCCGCGGATTCCGTCGATCCGCGCGACGCTGCAGGCGCTGCTGCGGATCGAGCAGCCGGATTTCGCGGCCGGCCGCGCCGTGGCGCTGGCGGTCCGCGGCCCCGCCGGTGCATTGCCGGCGGCACGGCAGCCCTGGCATGCCACGCTGACCGCCTACGCCGTCACGCTGGACAGGGTCAGTTTGACGATCGATAGCGACGCGCCCGGCTTCGTGCAGTTGGCGCATCCCTGGTTTCCGTCCACGCGCGTGAGCCTCGACGGCCAGGCGGTGCTGCCCTGGCAGGGCAGCGCCGGGCTGATGGTCCTGCCGCTGCCCGCCGGCCACAGCACGATCATCCTGCGGGATGGCTGGACCCCTGTCCGGCGCCTCGCGGCATGGCTCAGCGCCGCTGGCGTGCTTCTGACGATCGGCATCGCGGTCGCCGGCGCCTGGCCCGGGTCAAGGGGAACAGGCCTTGGATAAAGCCACCGCTCGTCCGAGCATGTGGTGCTTTTTTTCATGGCCGCGACATCCTGGCCGCCGCGCCGGATGATGACTGCCAGGCCACGCGGCCGGTGACACGCCAGGTGAATTGAGCGTGCTTTTCCCGCCGCCCGCCCGACGCTATCTATCCCCCGGTATCGTACACGGAACCTGAACGCATCGACCATGGCCGGCCATTCCCAGTTCAAAAACATCATGCACCGCAAGGGCGCACAGGATGCCCGGCGCGCCCGCCAGTTCGCCAAGATCATCCGGGAGATCACCGTCTCGGCCCGTCAGGGCTTGCCGGACCCGGCGTCCAATCCCCGTCTGCGCGCCGCCGTCATCGCAGCGCGCCAGGCGAACATGCCGAAGGACACGGTGGACCGCGCCATCAAGAAGGCGACCGGCGCGGGCGGCGGCGACGATTACGCCGAGGTCCGGTATGAGGGCTACGGCCCGGCCGGCGTCGCCGTGATCGTCGAGGCGCTGACCGACAACCGCAACCGCACCGCGTCCGATGTGCGAGCGGCTTTCTCCAAGCACGGCGGCGCGCTGGGGGAGACCAATTCCGTCAGCTTCATGTTCAACCGCCTGGGCGTGATCCGCTACCCGGCCGCCGCGGCCTCGGCCGACGACATGCTGGAAGCCGCGATCGAGGCAGGCGCGGAGAATGTGGAAAGCGACGCCGACTGGCATGAAGTCACCTGCGCCGTCGACGATTTCTTCGCGGTGCGCGACGCCCTGGAATCGCGGTTTGGCGAACCCGAGACCGCGCGGCTGGACTGGCGTCCGACCAGCTCGGTCGCCGTGGACGAGGAACGCGCGCGCAGCCTGATGAAGCTGCTGGACGCGCTGGAGGACAATGACGACGTCCAGAACGTCTACGCCAATTTCGACATCCCCGAAGCGGTGATGGCGGCCCTGTCCGGTTGACGGCCGCTTCCGGGCCGCACCCCGTGAATTGACTGTCAGCGATAGTGCTCACCGCTGAGGTCGGACCGTACCACGGCCTCGGGCGGCGGCGGCAGGCCGGCCAGGTCGTAATGGATGCGATGGCGGGTGCGATAGGCGACGGTGGGGTTGTCCAGAAAATCCAGCCTCGCGCCCGCCCCGCGCATGTATTGCCACAGCCGGTTGTCGGTATCGGCCGCCACCGCCTGGGGAAACAGCGTCCAACCGATCAGGTGGCGGAAGGCCGGCTTCATCACCAGCAGACAGCTGGTATCGATGTGCGGCCGCCCGGTGACATGCGGGCACTTCATCATCGGCGAGCCGTCCAGCCGGTGCAGCATGCGCGCCGAAGCGCAGGCATCCAGCCCGCGTTCCTGCGCGAACCGCAGCAGCCCTTCCAGGTGGAACGGATGGTACCAATTATCGGCATCCAGAAAGGCGATGGCGTCGGCGTCCCGCGTGACCGCCCGGAAGCTGCCGATCAGACGCGGTGTATTGCCATAGTCCTGGTAGTTGCGCTGCAGGATGATGTGCGTGCCCTGAAAGTCGGCGATCTGTGCCGGTTCCGACCCGTCGCAGACCAGGATGTGATGGGCCGGGATCGACTGCCCTTTCACGCTGTCATGCGCCTGCTGCAGCCAGGCCGGATCGGCGCGGAAATAGGGCGTGACGACGCAGATGTTCATCAAGGCAGGGTTGGTCCGTCCAGGGTGTCGAGAGCGGCAGCCGCCAGGGCGGCATGGCCCAGGGTGATTTAGTCCAGGGTGATTTAGTCCAGGGTGATATGATCCGAGGTGGCATGGCCTTCAGGGTCGCACGATTCAGTATAGCATGGCGCGGCAGCGCCCGCCGCTATAACCATGCGGATCGCTGAAACGGGGGCGATTCGCGCGATGGTCAGGCTGCTGGGGATCGATCCGGGGCTGCGCTTCACCGGTTGGGGAATCATCGAGGCCGAGGGCAGCCGGCTGCGCCATGTTGCCGACGGGGTGATCGCCACCGACGGAGGCGACTCCGTGCCGCATCGATTGAGGACGCTGCATGATTTGCTGGCTGACCTGCTGGAGCGGCACCGGCCGCAGGAAGCGGCGGTCGAGGAGACCTATGTCAACCGCAATGGCTCGGCGACGCTGAAACTGGGCTATGCCCGCGGCGTGGCGCTGCTGGCGCCGGCACTGGCCGGCATTCCGGTCGCGGAATATGCGGCCAAGACGGTCAAGATGGCGGTGGTGGGCACCGGCGGCGCCGACAAGCAGCAGGTGGAGATGATGGTCCGCCGCCTGCTGCCGGGTGCGGCGCTGCGCCGGTCAGATGCGGCGGACGCACTGGCGGTGGCGATCTGCCACGCGCATCACCGGTCCTCTCGGCTGGCCTGGGGGCGGCCGCCGTCGCCGGGTGAACGCTATTGCGGCCGGGTGCCTTGAATCTGGATGCGCCGCGCGACCCGGCGGAACGGGCCGGCATCGTTCACCGCGATATGCTTGACGCAGCGGTTGTCCCAGAACGCCACCGAACCGGGTGTGTAACGGAACCGGCAGGTGAATTCCGGCCGATGCCCGTGCTCCAGCAGGTAATCCAGTAGCGGCCGGCTTTCCTCCTCGGTCATGTCCTCGAAGGCGACGCAGTGGGAATGGTTGACGAACAACGCCTTCCGCCCGGTTTCCGGATGGGTGATGACAGCGGGATGATAGGTGATCGTCTCGCGCCAGTCGGCATCCTCCCGCACCGCGGTCGATCGGGTCTTGCTGACGCCGGCCTGTGGTCCGGCCAATGCGCGATCGGTGTGCTTGACGCGCAGTCCCTCCAGCAAGGCCTGCAATCCCGGCGATAAGGTTTCATAGGCGAGGTACTGGCTGGCGAACATCGTATCGCCGCCATACGGGGGCACCTCGATCGCGTAGAACACCGCGCCCATCGGCGGCTCCGCCACCATCGTCGTGTCATGGTGCCATTTCTCACCGACGATGCGCGCGTCGCCCGGGTTGCGCACCACGTTCACCACTTCGGGATCTGCCTGCGTGCCGCGGAAATTGGGATGGATGAAGATGTCCCCGAACCGGCGCGCGAACGCCTTGTGCCTGTCGACGTCCAGGACCTGGTCGCGAAAGAAGATCACGCCATGGTCCAGCAGCGCCTGGCGGATCTCGGCGATGACGCCATCGCCCAGTTCATCCGCCAGGTTGACGCCACCGATCTCGGCGCCCAGCGCGCCGGCGATGGGTTGGATGTCGAGGAGCTGATTGCGCATGGCCCGGACGCCTCCTGTGTTTCCGGCAGGGTCCGGGGCGGGGGCAGGACTTGTCAAGCATCGGCGCGGATACTGTCCGCCCGCGCGCCGGCTATTGATCCAGGGGCGATTGATCCAGGGGCGATTGATCCAGGCATTGGACCCCGGCATGGTCTGCGCGCGATTGCGAAGCGACCGGAACCATGCCGATCAAGATCCCCAACGACCTGCCCGCGAGAACCGTGCTCGATCGCGAGCGTGTGCCCGTCATTACCGAGGATGTGGCGCTGCGCCAGGACATCCGTCCGCTGCAGATCGCGCTGCTGAACCTGATGCCGGAGAAGATCAAGACCGAGACGCAGCTGTTGCGCGTGCTGGGCGCGACGCCCCTTCAGGTCGAGATGACATTGCTGCGCCCGGCGACGCATGAGTCGAAGAATACGCCGCAGGAACACCTGACTGCATTCTACAACACATGGCAGGACGTACGGCATCGCCGTTTTGACGCGCTGATCGTCACCGGCGCGCCGGTCGAGCACCTGGCCTATGAGCAGGTGACCTATTGGCAGGAGCTGACCGAGATTCTGGATTGGACTCGGACGCATGTTTTCAGCAGCCTGTTCATCTGCTGGGGAGCGCAGGCGGCGCTGTACCATTTCCATCGATTGCCGAAATACGATGTGGGCGCCAAGCGATTCGGCGTCTTCCGCCACCGGACGGTGAAGCCGTTCGAACCGCTGACGAGCGGCTTCGACGACAATTTCTTCGTTCCGGTGTCACGGTATACGGAAGTGCGGCCTGCCGATGTCGTCGCGGTGCCGGGGCTGGAGATCCTGGTGGAGTCCGATCAAAGCGGCATCTGCCTGATTCAAGAGGCCGCCGCCCGGCGCATCTACATGTTCAATCATCTTGAATATGATGCCGAAACCTTGCTCGGCGAATATCGCCGCGACCGCGACGCGGGTCTGGAGACGGCGCTGCCGTTCAACTATTTTCCGGATGATGACCCCGATCTGGCGCCTCGCATGACCTGGCGCGCGCACCGGACCCTGTTGTTCGGGAACTGGATCAATATGGTCTACCAGGGGACGCCATATGACCTGGAGCAGCTGGCACCGGGGCGCTGAGACTTCGCGCCTAGGCAGGACGAGGCCGATGGCGACGGACGAACAGCGATCCGAAGTTCAATGCGTCGATATCAGCGGATCAAAATCAGCGGATCAAATAGGGCGTCACCACGCGGCGCCTTATCGGAAGCGATGTCGTCATCTGGGCGAAAGCCGGCGCGGACCGTTCGGCACGGGCCGCACCGGAACGCGCTTATTCGGTCTTCGCGCCGTCCGTTGAGGAGGCGGGGGCCGTCGAGGAGGCAGGGGCCGTCGAAGTCGGCTTCTTCTTCTTGCTGGAAGACTTCTTGTGCGAGCTGTGGTGGTGCGTCGTCGTCTTCGCGGGCGCATCCGTGGTCGTGGTCTGCGCCAGCACCGGCTGGCCCGCGAACAGGGCCCCCACGAGAGCAGCGGCGGTCAGGTAACGAAGTTTCATCTCAGGCTCCAATCAGGAGGGTCGGGCACATTCTGGCGCGAGGTGCACCATCCTTGGCCCACCTCAATTTTGACTTTAGCGGATCACGCCTCGGATTCGCCAGCTTGGCTCCTTCGGGGCTGCCATGTCGCCGAGAAAACACCGGCCCTGTGGCGGCAACGCCATGCTGGCGGTGCCGGAGGTGGGATGCTATCGAGCCCCCGGTGCGTGTCGGCACCTGCCAGGATCATGGTCTCGCAACACAGGCTGGGGACAGGCCGCCGTATGAACCGCCGCCACTCGCTGCTTTGCCTGATGCTCGTCGCCCTGGCGCTGTTGGGCGCCTGCCGCCGCGAGGCGCCGATCCGGCCGCTGCCGCCGATGGCGGCCCCGATGATGGCCGCCGCGCCTGGCAATTTCATGAAGATGCGCACCGAGGATGCCTCGGATCGGCGGGTCGCCTACACGCAGAGCTTCGTGCTGGAATTGCCGGGTGAGGGTGTGGAACCGGCGGTGCGCGCCGCGTCCCAGGCCGCGCTGTCGGCCGGCGGATCGATCTTGCATGCGCGGGTGGACCGCCAGCCGGACGGTTCCGTGCAGGGCTCGCTGTCCGTGCGCATCGCGCCGGACAAATACAAGGATTTCGTCGCGGTCCTCACCGCTCCCCCGGCCCGTCTGGTCAGCCAGGCCGAGAATGCCGAGGACAAGACCATCGCCTCTCTCGACATCGACAAGCGGCTGGCGGCGCAGATCACGCTGCGCGACCGGTTGACGCAGCTTCTGGCGCAGCAAGGGGCTTCGGTCGGCGATCTCGTGGCCGTCGAGAAACAGCTCGCCGAGGTGCAGGGCACGGTCGAAAGCCTGACCGCGCAGCGCGACTACCTGCGGACCATTACGGATACGGTGCGGGTGGATATCACCTATAACGGGCTGATCCAGCAGGCCGGGCCGTTTGATATCTCACCGATCCGAGCGGCCATGGACGATTTCGCGCGGATGGTGATCGCTTCGACCGGAGACATGATCGCCTGGGTGGCCTTGGCGCTGCCCTGGGTACCGCTGGGGCTGATCGGGCTGTGGCTGCTGCATCTGGTGATCCGCCGGCGTTGAGCCCGCTCAACAAGCGGCTCTCCGCCCGCCATGGTGGGAGGAAGGCGCCCGCGGTCCGCTTCGCCGCCGGCCGACGGGTTTCGCCGTTGGCCCGTCTGCGGCGCCGTCTCTTGCGGGACCCCTGGCGCGGACCCGGCCGGCATGCCTGAGCCACGGCAGCCCGGCATCTGGCCGGCCAACGGCACGGCGCTGTTGCTCAGCTTGGGGCTGCTGGCGCTGCTGATCTATTCCAGCACGCTGGTCGGACCGGCCGGCATCAATTTCGTGCCGCGCAGTCCGGCGGATGCCTGGAATGCGTTCCTGCACATGCGGTTTGTCCCGCATGGCTCCGACCAGCAGGCGGACTGGATGGGCAATCTGCTGGCCCTGGTGCCCTACGGCTTCCTGGTCGCCGCGACGCTGTGGCCGCGCCGGATCGGGTGGCTGAAGCCGTTCGCCTTTGTCGTCGCGCTGGCCTGGTGTGTCGTCACGGTGCTGGCGGTGAAATATCTCCAGCTGTTCTTCCCGCCGCGTACCGTGACGCTGAACTATGTCCTGGCGCAGTCGCTGGGCTGCCTGATCGGCTGTGCCGGCTTCGTCTTGTGGCACGAGACGGTGGGTCCCACCTTGCTGCGCCGGCGCGATCCGGTGGCCGCCCTGGTCACGCTGCTGCGGCTGTACCTGATAGCGCTGGTGGTGTTCGTGCTGATGCCGCTGGATTTCGCCCTGCAACCGGCGGACCTGGCGGCGCAGATCGCGCGCCTGCCCGAGACCCTGACGGCGGTGCCGGGCGCCGGAAGGCCCGTGGCGATCCGCGTGCTGGTGATCGTGGCGTCCGTGAGCGCCTTCGTGCCGGTGGGCATGCTGCTGGCCTTCACCAAGGTTGCCGGCCGCTACCGCGTCGGGCGCGGTACTGTCGCCGCGGTCACGCGCGGCTTCTGCCTGGCGGTGGCCCTGTTCATCCTGTCGACCCTGGTGCTGAGCGCGTCACCAGCCGCGATCGCCATCCTGTATCGGACGCTGGGCATCGCCATCGGTGCCGCGGGCCTGTCCTGGCTGGTCCGGCAGGACCTCCTCCGGGTACGAGCGAGAGCCGCGGCGACGGTGCCGTGGCTGGTGATCCCGTACCTGCTGGCATTGGCATTGGCGAACCAGCTCGTTTCCGGCGCATGGCGATCCTGGCCTGATGCCATGGCGCAGACAAATCCGCTGGGCTGGCTGCCGCTCTATGACTACTACATCGTGACCAAGGCCGAGGCGGCCAAGAACCTGGTCGGTCATGCGCTGATGTATCTGCCGGTCGGGCTGGCCGTATGGTTATGCGCCCCGCGGACCGGGCGGATGGCCCTGGCCTTTTGCCTGGGCGCGTCGCTGTCGATGCTGGTCGAGGTCGCCCGCTATCTGCGCCCGGGTCTGGAGGGCGACATCAACGCCGTGGCGGTCGGCGGGCTGGCGGCCGCGCTGGCGTTGCCGCTGCTCGATCTGGCCTGGGCCCTGCTGGCTGCGATCGCTCGCCGCTCTGCATCGGTACCGGCGCCGCGGAGCCGGGACCGGCGGGACCTCGCGCCGCCGCCGGCCGGACGAGCCGCGGGTGACGTCGAAGAATACTGACAAATATCGGCACGAACGGTCGGCATTTGCAATCTGGCGTTGCCAGTGTGTCATCCGGCGTGCCACAATTGACATAGTTCCAATCGAAGGGGGGAGGCGACCTATGGCCAGGCTCATGGCCGCTGCCGCGTTGCTGTCCGCGCTGATGCCCGGGCTCGCTAAGGCGCAGGGCGATTGTTCCACCGTCCTGACGCGGTCGGCCCTGCGTTCCATTTTTACCACTGCGGGGTCGGTTTGCGTATGCGGTGCTCCAGGCGCCAGCCGACCGAACCTGGAATGGAATGAGACCCATGTGGGTGGCGCCAGCGGCATCATCTATGAGAAGGGGATGGCCAGTTCGGGACGTGGCGATGAGGCCGGGACCTATCAGGTCGGCGGCGCGAGCGACACCGCGCCCGGCATCCTGCACTATGACTATGCTGGGGGCGGCAGCTTCAACTGGGCTGTCGACGCCAGCCCCAGCGGCACGACCTACCAGTTCTGCACCCCCGATACGCCGCACGCCCCCGCCTTCAGGGTGAATATGAAGTCGGGGATCTGCGGCGCCGACTGCTAAAGCGCGATCGCCTGAAGCCGGCGGTTGGAAGCTGTGAATCGCGCTCTTGCCGGACCGCGCCAGGCGTGGCGGGATGTCATCCGTGACCAGGCACGCTTCGCCAGAGACCGTGGCCCGCGTGGTGGCCGCGCTGGTTCCCCTGGCTGCGGCCACCTATACCGTCGTTCTCTATCCGCTCGGCCCCTGGGTATTGGGTGCGGTGCTGGCCGCGTATGCGATCCTGCTGTGGATGCGCCCTGCGGCTTTCCTGCTGATCCTGCCGATCGTGCTCCCGGCATATGACATGACCATGTGGACCGGCTGGCTGCTCATTGGCGAAGCGGACCTGTTCGTGTTGGCCACGCTGGGCATCCTGCTGCTCCGCACACCGCCCGAAGCCGGCGACCTGCCGCGCGGACCGGGCGGCTGGATCCTGGCGGCACTCGCGATGCTCTGGGCCATCGCCGTTATTGCAGGTCTGGCCTCGCCGCTCGGCGCGATGCCGTCGGACATCCCGTATCTGGAGCCGCTGAATGCGCTGCGCCTGGCGCGGAGCCTGATTGCCGCGCTGCTGCTGATGCCGTTTCTGGCGCGGCGGCAGCGCACGCACGGGGACGTGGCGCTGCGCCTGGGCCAGGGCATCGCCTGTGGCCTGGCGGTGGTGACAGCGATCGTGGCGGCGGAAAGGCTGCTATACGCCAACCTGTTGGATTTCAGCGGCGACTACCGCGTGGCTGGCCCGTTCGCCAGCATGCATGTCGGTGGCGGCCATATCGGCGCCTATGCCGCTCTCGCACTGCCATTCGCCCTGAGTCTGGGGACGCTGAGTCGGGGGACGCTGAGTCTGGGGACGCTGCGGCCGCGCATCCTGGGCATCGGCGCTGCCGTGCTGGGCCTGATGCTGGGCGTATATACGCTGGCGGCGACGCTGGCGCGCACGGCGTACCTGGCTGGCGCCGCGGGGATGGTCGCTGCGGGGTTCGCCTGGCCGCGCGGCCGCCGGAACGCATCCGTGCTGGGCAGAATCCTGGCGGCGGCCGTGGTCGTGGGCGGCCTTGCGGGCATCGTGGCCTTCACCGGCATGCGCGCTCGCTTCGCCGACAGCAGCGGCGATTTCACGACGCGCGAAGGGAACTGGCAGGCCGGACTCGCGGTCCGCGATACGGGCATCCTGCCGACACTGTTCGGGATGGGTCTCGGCAGCTACCAGCGGGCGATGCTGGTCCGGTCCCGGGTCGACCGGCCCAGCGATCTGCGCCTGCTGCCACAGGGCGCGAACACCGCGTTGGAGATCCGTGACGAGACCGCTTTCTTCCTGGGCCAGAAGATCGGGACGGATGGCGGACCGGTGCGGGTGCGGCTGCAGGCCAAGGCGGTTGACGAACCCAACATGCTTGGGGTGTCCCTGTGCGATAAGGTCCTATTGTATTCCGATCAATGCCGAGGCGGTTCCATCAACCTGCCTGTACGTGGACGGTGGGAAACGCTGGACGTGACCCTGTCCACGGCTGGATTGGGGCGTGCCGCGCTGGGGGGGCTGCTGCACCGGCTGGTCGAGTTTTCCGTGTTCATCCAGCACGGCCGCGTGGAGGTGCGGAATGTCAGTGTGACCGATGCCGCCGGCAACCAGTTGCTGGCGAATGGTGACTTCGCTCAGGGCCTGGACCGGTGGCTGTTCACCGACGACACGCATGTCGCCTGGCGCATGCTGAACGTCTATCTGATGCTGTTGTTTGAGACCGGGCTGCTCGGCGTCGCGGCGTATCTCGCGCTGGCGGGCGCGGCCTTGCTGCAGGCGCTGGCCAGTGCGCGATCCGGCATCCCCGGCGCCGCGCCGGTGGTGGGGGCGGTGACCGCGTTCCTGGTCTCCGGCCTGTTCGACGACGTGCTTGAGGCGCCACGGCTTGCCACATTGTTCTTCCTGGTATGCATCGCCGGCCTGCTGACCCGGCCGGCCGCCGATCCCTTGACACCTTCCATCGGCTGACCGTTGATCGCGTCCCGAACGTGGTGACAACAGCGTGGGCCGGAGCCCATGCCGGGGCGGAGACGAGATGACCCAGAAGAGCAAGCTGCGCGCAAGTTTCGCCGATGCGGTGGCGGATATACAGGACGGTGCAACGATCGCATTTGGCGGTTTCGCCATGCCAGGCACGCCGTTCAATCTGATCAAGGCGTTGATGGAGCAGGGGGCGAAGCGGCTGACGCTGGTCGCCAATACGACAGGGGGCGCCCAGCAGCCGCGCATGCCGGATATTGGCATGCTGGTGGAAAACGGGCAGGTGGCGAAGGTGATCTGTGCCTTCACCGCGGCGACGCGGCCGACCGACGTGCTGCCGTTCACCAAATATTACGAATCCGGAGAGGTGGACGCCGAGCTGGTGCCACAAGGTACGCTGGCGGAGCGGATGCGCGCGGCGGGTGCCGGTATCCCGGCCTTCTACACACCGACGGCGGTCGGCACCGAACTGGCCAACGGGCGTGAGACGCGCGTGATCAACGGCCGGGAGTACCTGCTGGAATACGCACTCCCGCTCGATTACGCGTTCATCCGAGCGAAAACGGCCGATGTGCTGGGGAATCTCCGATTTCATCGTTCGCAACGAAATTTCAATCCCGTGATGGCGACCGCGGCGCGCTGCACGATCGCGGAAATCGACGACCCGATCCTGCCGGCGGGGGCCATCGATCCCGACGATGTTCATACACCGGGCATCTACGTCCATCGTCTGGTGCAGGTGCCTCCCGCACCCGAGGGTATATGGCCGGCCAAGCGCCAGGCGAGGGGGAGATAGGCGGCATGAGCGAAAGCAAGACCAAGGGCCTGACGCGCCAGCAGATGGCGGACCGCGTGGCGCGCGAGTTCCAGGACGGCTGGATCGTGAACCTGGGCGTCGGTATCCCCACCATGTGCTCCAACACCGATATCGGTGACCGGGACATCACCTATCATTCCGAGAACGGCGTGATCGGCTATGGTCCCGTCGCCCCCGAGGGAGAAGAGGATCTGAACCTGGTCAATGCCGGCGGCCAGAACGTGACACTGAGGCCGGGCGCGGCCGTGGTACACCATGCGGACAGTTTCGGCGTGATTCGCGGCGGTCATATCGATGCGACGGTGATGGGCGCCTATCAGGTTTCGATGGGCGGCGATTTCGCCAACTGGAAGCTGGCCGGCCAGAAGGGCGGTGGCATCGGCGGCGCGATGGATCTGGCGGCCTGCGCCAGGCGCGTCTTCATCATACTGGAGCATGTTACGCGCAAGAACGAACCTCGATTGGTGGAGGCGTGTGACCTGCCGGTGACGGCTCGCGGTGTCGTAACCCTGGTGATGACCAATTACGGCCTGTTTGAGCCGACTGGATCGGGCTTCCTGCTGCGCGAGATCGCCCCTGGACTGACAGTGGAGGAGGTGAGATCCGTGACCGGTGGAACGCTGACGGTTGCCGACGGGCTGAAGGAGATCGCGTCGGGGTGACGGGCGGACGAGCATTCTCGCGCGAACCGGGGTGGCCGGCCCCGAAGGGCCGGCCGTTCCCCTAACGCTGCCTGATGATGATCTTGACTTTGACGGTCGCGATCACCACAATCAGCGCCAGGAAGACGAGATGCGTTACCATCTGATCCTCCGGTTTGAACGGCTGGCAGGCCCGTCCTGCCAGCCGTTTCATTTTGTCCGTCAGATGTGAAGAAAGCGTTTACACCCCGGCTACACGCGTTCGCGGTCGAACTCCGGTCGTGCCCCCCTGCCATAAACTTTCAGCGCGCCCTTCTCGCCCACCGCGTTCGGGCGCTGAAAGATCCAGTTCTGCCATGTGCTCAGGCGGCCGAAGATCCGGGTCATCATCGTTTCTTTTCCATTGAAACGAAGATTGGCTTCCAGGCCGCTGAGCGCGTCGGGGTTCATGGCGACACGTTCCTCGATGGCGATGCGGGTTTCATCCGCCCAGTCGATGTCATCGGGGTTGCTGGTCACCAATCCCAGCATGAATGCTTCATCGGCGCTGAACAGGCGCCCCGTCTCGGCGCGCATGGTCTGCAGCATGGCACCATCGTCATAGAAGCGGCGTTGCAGACGGCTTTGTCCGGTGACCGTCGGATAAAGCCCGAAATTCACCTCTGTCAGTGCAATCCGCGGCGTTTTCGTTTCGTCGTCGGGCAGCGCCAGGTGAAAGGACCGATCGCAGGCCAGCGCCAGCTCCAGCAGCGAGCCGACGAAGCAGGATCCTTCCTCGATCAGGGCGAACAGGCTGCGCGACGTCACGTCCAGGCGGCTGAACGTACGGCGCAGATAGCCAACGGTCTCGCGTACCGGCCAGGTCTCCCGGTAGGCCAGAAGAATCTCGTCCAGCGCCAGCACCGCCCGGGGGTCGCCTTGCGTCTTCAGCAACCAGACGCCGATGTCCAGCTCGTTCGTGCGCATCCACAGGATGGCGTCCTCCAATTCCCGCGAGAGTGTCAGCGGATACCAGTTGGCGCCGGCGGCCAGGATCGATTCCGGATCGTCCGGCTGCACATCGGACGGACCTTGCACCAGGAACGTCGCGACGCGTGCCGATCGATCGATCGATACGGTAACAGCCTGATATCGCAACGCATCCGGTTCCACCGATCGCGCCAGAGGCGTCAGGGCGACCGGTTTCGCGGCAGTCGGGCGCACGCTGTCGGCCGCGAGTTCCCTGGCCAGCTCCGCCGTTTTCGCGGCGAACTGCGCGGGTTTCGCGATGTCATCCACCAGTCGCCAGTCCTTCGCTTTCTTGCCGCGCACGCCCTCGCTCATGGTACAGAACACATCCGCCAGGTCGGGGCGGACATGTCGCTTGTCGGTGACGCGCGTCAGGCCGCCGGTGCCGGGCAACACCCCCAGAAGCGGCACTTCCGGCAGGCTGACCGCGCTGCTGCGGTCATCCACCAGCAGGATGCGGTCACAGGCCAGGGCCAGCTCATAGCCGCCGCCAGCGCAGGATCCGTTGACGGCGGCCAGGAATTTCAGGCCGTCATGGCGCGATGAATCCTCCAGCCCGTTGCGCGTCTCATTGGTGAACTTGCAGAAATTGACCTTCCACGCATGGCTGGACACGCCCAGCATGTAGATATTGGCACCGGAACAAAAGACGCGGTCGCGGGCGCTGGTGATCACGACGGTCCTGACCGCGGGATGCTCGAACCGGATGCGGTTGATGGCGTCGTGCAATTCGATATCGACGCCCAGGTCGTAGCTGTTCAGCTTCAGTTTGTAGCCGGGACGCAGGCCGGCTTCTTCGTCGAACGCGGCCGACAGGGTGGCGATCGGGCCGTCGACGGCCAGGGTCCAGTGCCGATAACGCGTCGGGTCCGTCTGATAGTCGACCGGAGGGGGATGGGTCATCCTGGGAATCCTCGAAACGGCGGCGGGGGCGCGTATTCTGCGTCTCGGGCCGGGTGGCCGGCAACGGCACATCCGCATCGCCGGCGCGGCCGCTGCTCATTCCGGCCCAAAGGGAAATCCGGGTCCACATCCAGACCGCCCAAATCCAGGCCGCCCAGATCCAGGCTCAGGGCGGGAACCGGCGGCGATCGCGGCCGGTGCGGCGCAGCCGGTGCCCCAAGGCGGCCCCGGTTGATCAGCCACCGGTCATTTCAACCAGTCGAACAGCAGCGTCCCGGGCGCCAGGATGCCGGTCGCCCAGATCACCGCCGAGGTGGCATTGGCGATTTGAAAGGCGGGGGCCGGCATGGCGCAGATCCCGGCCGCCAGTGGCACACCCGCGCGGAGGGGGCCGAAGAACCGGCCGAAGAACACGCCGGCTATGCCAAAGCGGTTGAAGAAGCGGATGCCGCGCGGCACGAGATCCGGATAGCGCGACAGCGGCCAGATCTCGGCGATCTGGTGCTGGTAGTGATAGCCGAACCAGTACGACAGCCAGTCACCCAGAAAGGCGCCGACGGCCGCCGCGACCCAGATTTCCCAGAAGCCGATGCCGGTGGCGCCGATCAGCCCGCCAACGCCGAACAGGATGACGGTGGCCGGCAGCAGCAGGGAGATGAAGGCCAGCGATTCCCCAAAGGCCAGCACCAGGACGATCGGCGCCGCCCAGGCCTCGTGGTCCCGGATGAAGGCCAGGGTGGCGTCGATCAAGGCAGTGATGGCGGTCTCTCCTGCGCGGGGCGCGCCCCTTGCGTGGCGCCGCGCGCGCTCTTACCGCCCAATCGGGGAACCGCCAATCTCACGCAGGAAATCACTGAACAACCCGAAACCGGCGCCACCGGATTCCTGCAGGAACTGGGAGTGGTCCCGGGTAAAATTCTTCTGCTGGCTGGCCAGGTAGAAGCGCTCGTACAGCTCCACGCGGCCGCCCAGTGCGGAGCCGGCAAAATCCCAGGCCGTGCGGAATACCTCCGCCCGCTCCCGGGCGCTGACGCCGCGCGCACCGGGCATCAGCTGTTCCAGCAGGGGACCGATCTCGCCATTGTCGAACAGTGACAGGCTGGGCGTCGCCAGCAGGTTGTGCGATCCCAGCGACTTGATGATCTCATTCACCCGGATCATCCAGGCCGGCATCATGCTGCGGATCGCCCGCAGCGGCCGGTCATCCAGGAAGAAGGCGCCGTTTCCCTGATCATGCGCGCCGGCTTCCGCCGCCCTGGTCGCCGCGCGGGTCAATTGCGCATAGGCCCAGATCTCTCCCAGCGCGGCGGCGACGTCCGGCTTGGTTTCGCTGTTGGTCACCTGCGCCATGCGCAGGCACAGATCATAGGCGAATTCCAGCTTCACCGCCGCGCGGATCGAGGTCTGCTGAAACACGTTCGCCGCCCATCCCGCCCGGCGCAGGCCGTTATAGACCTCGATGTCGCAATCGATGAACAGACGCTCATATGGTACCTCGACATCGTCGAAGATCATGTACGCGTCCTGCTCATCAAACCGGCTGGAGAACGGGTGGTCCTGCCGGCTATCGGCGGTACCGCAATGGTCGCGGCACAGCGTGTGCAGCCCCTTGGTCGCCATCGGGACGGAGAAACACAGCGCGTATTCCGCCGGCGTGCCGGGCGGCAGCGGCGCGGCGGGATACACGAACAGTTCATCGGCGAACGGGCCCAGCGTGGCCAGGACCTTGGCGCCGCGCACGACCACGCCGGTATCGGTGCGGCGGACGACCCGAGCGGCCAACTCTCCGTTGATGCCATGGGTATCGGGGATGGATTTGTCGATCGCCGGCTGGATGATGGTGTGAGTCATCGACAAATCGCCATCCACCACCTCTCGGTAGAAACGGCGCAACCGGTCGGCGCCGGTGGGGCTGAACACATCGGCACGGGCCGTGAAGCCGGCCAGCGTAACGTTCACATAGTCAGGCGTGCGGCCCAGCATGCCGTACGAGTATTGGCTCAGCCGCTCGAACGCACGGTGGCGGCGGGCCAGGTCATCGGCGCCGCGCGGCAGGATCAGGCTGGCGTTCATTGGTGCGCCGGTGTCCGGATCGTCCACCAGGCAGTCGTCGGCGAACCTGTTCTGCCAGTCGAAATAGCCGGCCATGCCCTCGATCGAGCCGGCGAAGGCCGGATGCGTCAGGATGTCCACCTTCTGGCTGCCCAGCCAGACAGTGCGGGAGTCGGCCAGCCCGGCCTTGTATTGCGCACCGGTGCGAGCGGTCATGACGTCGTCCTTCCCTGTCGTCGTTTCGCCGCGCTGGCGGCCTGTGACAGATATTTAACATGAGAAATATCTACCGGCCAACCCTGGAATTGTGCTCGCCTTGACCCGGCGCGATGGCCGCCCGTAACATGTTAATCAATCAGAGCCGGCGCTGCCGCCGCGCCATCCAGCCGCGGAGCCGCTGTCATGTTGACCGCCGACCAGATCGCCCAGGCCGCCGAAAGCCTCGACACGGCGGAACGCACGCGCATTCAGATCGGCATCCTCTCGGTGCAATATCCAGACATCACGATGGATGACGCCTACGCTATCCAGGCTGCCTGGATGGCGCGCAAGAAGGCGGATGGACGGGTTCAGACAGGGTGGAAGATCGGGCTGACCTCGAAGGCGATGCAGTATGCGCTGAACATCGACATCCCGGATTCCGGCGTGTTGCTGGATGACATGATGTTCGAGGATGGCGATGTCATTCCGCCCGACCGCTTCATCCAGCCGCGCATCGAGGCGGAGATCGCCTTCGTGCTGAAGGCACCGCTGTCGGGACCGGCCCTGACGGTGCTGGATGTGCTGAACGCCACGGATTATGTGCTGCCGGCGCTGGAGATTCTGGATACGCGCGTGCTGCGCGCCGATCCGGACACGAAGGCGGCGCGGAAGATCTTCGATACCATCGCCGACAATGCGGCGAACGCGGGCATCGTGACCGGCGGTCGTCCGATGCGTCCCGACGCGGTCGATCTGCGCTGGATGGGCGCGATCGTCGCCCGCAATGCCGAGGTGGAGGAAACCGGCCTGGCGGCCGGTGTGCTGAACCATCCAGCGCGCGGGATCGTGTGGCTGGCGCAGCGGCTGCATGCCTACGGCGAATCGTTGCAAGCCGGACAAGTTATTCTCGCCGGCTCCTTTATCCGCCCGATCGAGGCGCGGCCGGGTGATACCATCACCGCGGATTACGGGCCGTACGGCATCATCAACTGCCATTTTGCCCGATGAACGACCTGGTGGATGCCGCGCCGCGCGTCCGGGTGCGGCTTCGGCATTTTTCCCGCTCATTGCCGATGCTTCTGCTGCGTGCGCGTGAAGGGGTGATGCGGCATTTTCGGACGAAACTGCGCCGCTACGGCATTACCGAGCAGCAGTGGCGGATTCTGCGCGCATTGGCCAATGGCAGCCGACTGGAAGTGACGGAGCTGGCGCGGGTGACATTCCTGCTGGGCCCAAGCCTGTCGCGCATCCTGAAGGACCTGGAAGCGCGCGGGCTGATCGAACGGCATGCCGATCCCGCCGATCTGCGCCGAGCGCATATCGGGATCAGTGCGCTCGGCACCGCGCTGATCGAACGTGTCTCACCGGACTCGGAGGTGATCTACGGCGCCATCACGGACGCGTTCGGGGCGGAGCGCATGGCGGATTTGCAGCGCCTGCTGGAGGAGCTGGAGGAGGTGATGCAAAGCCTGGAGGTGACGCTGCCTCACGATACTGTGAGTTCACTCGAAGACATGTAACGCTTTGCATTTCCGGTGTGTAAGCCTATGTTGCGCTTGCTGCCACGAGTTTTCGAAACTTCAGCGTGAGACATGACCAAAGCGCGCAGTTCGCTGCAGGGCCGGTCGGGTTCTCCGCATACGGTCGTAGTGAAATGCGGCGATATGCGGCATCTATCAGCCGCCACCGTGCATAATTTAGTACACGTTGCACGGGAATTTGCGCAAGGCCGCCAACAGAACCTGGACATTTGTTTCAATCGTATTGCGCGTGGCGATGCCCAGCGATCTGCGCGGCCATGGGCTCGTTGCGGTGACGGTGCATGCCACAGCCACGAAGGTTCTGTCAGGATCGGTTCGGGGCGGTTCCGGGATCTGGCGCGGCCAGGCCATGCCGAACCGAGGGGGCATCCGTGGCACGGACGCCGCCATTCCGGTGGCAGGCACGGCGGTGCCGCGGTGCATTGTTGCGATCGCGGCACGGGTGGTACCGGCGCACGGTTCCGGCGATCCGGTCGCGGCTGACAAAAATCCGCCGGGCTGCTTAGGTGGCGCCCATGGAACAGGACGACCTGCCGATTGTCGACGCGCATCACCACCTGTGGGACCTGGATGGCCCGTTGCGATACCCGTGGCTGGCATCGGGGGAGCACGGATTTCTAGGCGACTACTCCCGTCTGCGCCGCAGTTATTTGCCGCCGGAGTATCGGCGCGACACGGCGTTGCATAACGTGATCGCCACCGTGCATATCGAGGCCGAGTGCGACCGCAGCCAGCAACTGGCGGAAACGGCGTGGCTGACCGACATCGCGGCACGATACGGGATGCCGAACGCGATCGTCGCGCATGCCTGGGTCGACACGCCGGACGCCGAGGACATCATCGCCGCGCAGGCCGCCAATCCGCTGGTCCGCGGTATCCGGACCAAGCCGATCATTGCCGAAGGCCCCGGCAGGCCGGTCCGCGGCCGGAGTCGCAGCCTGCAGGACCCTGCCTGGCGCAAGGGGCTCGGGCTGCTGACGAAATACGGCTTGTCCTGGGATTTGCGGGTCCCGTGGTATCATCTGGCAGAAGCGGCGGATGTCTGCCGGGAGCATCCTGATCTCCGCGTCGTGCTGAACCATACCGGCTACCCGCTGGACCGCTCCGCTGAGCAGCTTGCCGTCTGGAAGCGAGGCATGGAGGCTCTGTCCTGCTGCCCCAATGTCTGGTGCAAGATTTCCGGCCTGACGGTGGCAGGCGAGCCATGGACGCTGCAGGTGAACGGGCGGGTGATCCGCGAAACGATCGGCATGTTCGGGGTCGATCGCTGCATGTTTGCCTCCAACTATCCGGTGGACGGGGTGAAGGCGAGCTGGGACTGGATCTACTGCCAGTTCAAATACGTGACGGCGGGGTTGCCGCTGGAGGATCGGCGCAAGCTGTTTGCCGAGAATGCGCTGGCGTTCTACCGGGTCGCGTTGCCAGGCGTCGGTTGATAGCCGTCCTGCGACCTTCGACAGAGCGTTCATCAAGGCACGCCGGCGGGCGGATACTGATCCCATGGTCTCTGCCCGCCGATTTGCCGCCGGGGCGGTCCTGTCGTACTGGGGCAGCAGATCGCGGGGGAGGACGGCATGGACCTGCAACTGGCTGGCCGTACGGCGCTGATCACCGGCGCGTCGAAAGGTATCGGGCTGGCGAGCGCCGAGGCGCTGGCCGCGGAAGGTGTCAATGTCATCCTGGTTTCCCGCACCCAGGCCGACCTGGATGCCGCTCGGCAAGCGCTTCTGGCGCGGCACAATGCCGGCGTGGAGGTGCACGCGCTGGACCTGGCCGACAGCCGCAACGTCGATTTCCTCGCCGAACGGCATCCCGGCATCGACATCCTGGTGAACAATGCCGGTGCCATTCCCGGCGGCGACCTGTGGGCGATCGATGAACGCCGGTGGCGCGAGGCGTGGGATCTGAAGGTCTTCGGCTATATCAACATGTGCCGCGCCTTCTATGCCGCGATGAAGGCGCGCGGCCGGGGCGTGATCATCAATATCCTGGGCATGGCCGGGGAGAAGGTGGATCGCGGCTATATCGCGGGGTCCAGCGGCAATGCCTCGCTGATGGCGTTTACCCGCGCGCTGGGCGGATCGGCCGGGGATGACGGGCTGCGCGTCGTCGGCATCAACCCGGGCGCCATCGCCACCGAGCGGCTGGTCACGATGATGCAGACGCGCGCCCAGGACCGGTTCGGCGACGCGGCGCGCTGGCAGGAGTTGATGAAGCCGCTGCCGATGGGCCGCGCGGGCAAGCCGGAGGAGATCGGGGCGATGGTGGCGTTCCTGGCCTCCGACCTGTCCGCCTACACCACCGGCACGATCATCACCATCGACGGCGGTGCGGCGCATCGCGGGTCGATGTTCTGACGCACCGGCGCCGGCCGGTTGGCTGACGGCCATTCTGCTGGCATGCTGCGCGGAACGTGGTGACTGGAGGACGGAATGGCGGACTGGGTTCGTGTGGCGGCGACGAGTGACGTGGCCGAAGGCGCCTGTATCGGCGTGCGGGTCGGCGACAAGGAGGTCGCGCTGTATCACCTGCCCGGCGGCGAGTTCCGGGCCACGGACAATGTCTGCTCCCACGAATACGCGCTGCTGTCGGATGGCTGGGTCGAGAACGGCTGCATCGAATGCCCGCTGCATGCGGCGCAGTTCGACATCCGCACCGGCAAGGCGCTGTCGGCGCCGGCCGATGAGGATATCGCCGTCTACCCCGTGAAGGTCGAGGGCACCGACCTGCTGGTGGAAATCTGAGCATGCCTGCGACGGGCCCGATCGATTGCGACCTGCATCCGGTCGTTCCGGGCCTGCAGGCGCTGCTGCCGTATCTGGACGAGCTGTGGCGGGAGACCGCGATCCGCCGCGGGATCGAGGATCTGACGACGATCAGCTACCCGTCGCGCAACCCGCTGAGTTTCCGGCAGGACTGGCGCGACGACAGCGGCCGTACCGCAACCGACGTCGGCACCTTGACCCGGCAGGCGCTGGACCCGCTGGGCACGCGGCTGGGGATTCTCAATTGCCTGTATGGCGTGCAGGCTCAGTTCAGCGAGGACCTGGGCCAGGCGATGTGCCGAGCGCTGAACGACTGGGTGGCGCGGGAGTGGCTGGACCGGGATTCGCGGCTGCGCGCCTCCATCATCGTGCCGATGCAGAATGTCGAGATGGCAGTGGACGAGATCGACCGATGCGCCGCCGACCGCCGCTTCGTGCAGGTGATGCTGCTGGTCGGGTCGGAGACGACGCTGGGTCGCCGCCACAACTGGCCGATCTATGCGGCGGCCGAGCGGCATGGGCTGCCGGTGGGTATCCATGCCGGATCGATGTATCGCCATCCGATCACGCCGGTGGGTTGGCCGACCAGCTATACCGAGGAATACGTGAACCAGGCGACGGCGTTCCAATCGCAGCTCACCAGCCTGATCGCCGAGGGTGTCTTCGCCAAGTTCCCCAACCTGACCGTCGTGCTGATGGAATCCGGCGTCACCTGGCTGCCGGCCTATCTGTGGCGATTGACAAAATTCTGGAAGGGTGTCCGAAGTGAGAACCCGTGGGTGGCCGATCCCCCCGGCTCCATCGTGCGGGACCGGGTGAAGCTGACGCTGCAGCCCTTCGACGTGCCGCCCGATGCCGCATCCGTGATGCGGATCATCGACCATATGGGCTCGGACGAGATGATTTTGTTCTCCACCGACTATCCGCATTGGCAATATGATGGCAGCGATGTGCTGCCGGCCGGCCTGGATCCGGCGCTGGGCCGAAAAATCATGGAAGAGAACCCGCTGCGGACCTATGTCCGACTGAGGGAAAGGGAGACCGTGACATGACCGTCGATGTCCTTCCGCGTCAGCAGCCAGGTGCGCAGAGCGTCAGCACCAGCAAGCTGGCCATCGCCGATGGCGACATCCACCCGCGCGCGGCTGGCAAGTCGGTCGGCGGCGTCAGCACGTCGCTGTTTCCCTATATGGAAAAGCGATGGGTCGAGCATTTCCACGAATTCAGCCTGACCTACCGCCAGCCGTGGGAGAAGGGCGCGGCCTATCCGAAGAACCAGCCGCAGGCGAGCCGGCGGGACGCCTGGCCGCCCGGCGGCGGCGGGCCCGGCAGTGACCTGGCCTTCATGCAGGCCCAGCACCTGGATCCGAACAACGTCACCCTGGGCATCCTCAACCCGCTCGGGGCGGGGCAGGGGGCGATCAGCCCCGACGCCTCGGCCGCCGTGGCGCGTGCGGTGAATGACTGGCAAGTGGCGGAATGGACGTCACGGGACCGGCGCCTGCGCGGATCGGTGGTGGTGCCGTATGAGGATGCCGCCGCCTCGGTGAAGGAAATCGAGCGCTGCGCGCCGAACCCCGACTTCGCGCAGGTGCTGCTGCTGAGCCGGACGGCGGAGCCGCTGGGGCAACGACGCTACTGGCCGATCTATGAGGCGGCGGCGGCGGCCGGCCTGCCGATCGGCGTGCACGCGTTCGGCAATGGCGGCTGGCCGAACACCGCCGGCGGCTGGGGCAGCTACTATATTGAGGAGATGGTCGGCCATGCCCAGGCGCAGCAGGCGCTGCTGATCAGCATGATCCTGGAGGGCGTGTTCGAGACATATCCGACCCTGAAGCTGGTGCTGATCGAGGGCGGGCTGGCCTGGGCGGCCGCCTTGGGGTGGCGGATGGACGCGCAGTGGAGGAAGCTGAAGCGGGAGCTGCCAAGGCTGAAGAAGGCGCCGTCCGAGTATATGCGGACGAATGTGTGGTTCACGACGCAGCCGATCGAGGAGCCTGACCCCAGGACGCAGTTGGCCGAGGTGTTCGACTGGATCGGCTGGGACCGCGTGCTGTTCGCGACGGACTATCCGCATTGGGATTTCGACGATCCCGCGCATGCGCTGCCGATGAAGATGACGGAAGCGCAGAGGCAGGCGGTGTTCCGGGGGAATGCGGAGGGGGTTTATCGGGGGCGGTAGGGTTTGCTCTTTTGCCGCCTGCTCAGGCTGGCTTGGGTATCCAACACTTGCCGTCCCGGTGCTCGATCGGGGGAAGGCCGGGTGCGGAGAAGAAATCATCGAAAGCATGCAATACGCCGACCCATGCGCCAGTGGGACTATAATCATCCCCAATAAAGATGCCGCCGGGTTTCAGTAGTGGCCACCATGCCTTAAGGTCGTTGAGAACAGCTTCGTATTCGTGTGCGGCATCGAGGTGGATAACATCAGGACGCAAACCCCACCGCTGAAGCATATACGCAGCATTGAGAGAATCGATGGGAAGAGGCAGGATATATTGTTCCACCCCCGCCTCAACTACGTTTGACATAAACGTTTGCATCAAACTTGGTCTGCCATGTTCAAGGCGGAGCATTGAAAATAAATTGTCAGCCATCCAGTGTTCAGGCGATCCAAGCCATGTGTCAACTGCAACTATTACCCCATCTACGCCGGCTCGCTCCATGGCTTTTGCCATTTGAATTGTGGAACCGCCCTTCCAGACGCCAATTTCTACCACAACTGGGGCCTCGGTCCTGCTAACAACTTCCTGCAAGATAGGATGTTGAGAATTCCAGCCCTGCATGTCCACCGTGTAAAGACCCTTAGGAAATCCGATAAATGGATCTTGGTCGCGGTAAATTTTACTCACAAGTTGATTACGGAGAAGTGTCATAATTTATCCTACCGGCAGTGAGTTCTTATCGAACATAACTTACCTTAAGAGATCAGTGCAGTATAGCCGAAATAAGGCAGTCTTCGGTGATCAAGGTAAGTTCTTTCCAAATCCTCCCTTGAAATATTCAATCTTTGAGCTGAAGACATGGTTCCGGTTAGGAAATGCCATGAACAGGTGACCTTGCTGACTCGCTTTGATCCCGGTGCTGCCACAGTTCACTCGCAAGGGATTCAGGCGCAACTGGTCCGCGATAAACACGATCGGCCGTTTTCTGGTGACGCTAACGGCCACGGGGTTGTCGAGACGTCGCAGCGTAGCGTAATTGCGGATTTTCATCACACTATAGTACACAGAGATCAAATTCTAATGTTCAGCAGAAGGATGCATCGTTCTCAAGGCTTTGGCTTCATCAGAACGTCCAAGGCCATCCATTGCTTCGGCGCCGCGGCGATAACCGATCGCCTCACCTGGAAACCTTTCCCTCAGCTTGGAAAATGTTTCCGATGCGGCAGAAAAATCATGCCGTCGCAACTGCACTTCACCCAAGCGAATTAGAGGAGTTGGAACGTGACGAATTCGCTCGACCGTTTCTAAAAGAACTTGTTCGGCCTGATCAGAATCCCCCAGACGTTCCAATGCCGCAGCTGCCGCAGTTACGCCGATCACATGCGTTGGGAAGCGATCTATCACTCGTCGCCACCTTGCCTTTGCCTCGGCTGTGTCGCCGCGCTGTTCTGCAGAATGCGCGTATTCGATTACCATACTGACCTCAAGCGGATAGCGAACACGTCCAGCGGCGAGCAGTTCATCCGCTTCCTCGAACTGTTTGAGTTCGATTAGCACATGTCCCACGCCGATATATCCGCTAGCATGATCGAAGCGGGTCAGCACTGTGTTCCATCGTTCTCGGGCCGCTGCCCAGTCGGTTTGGTCGGATGCCAAGCGCGCATGCTCCATGAACATCTCAACCTGATTGGGGAAGCGCTCCATTGCTTCCTGTGCTAATAACTCCGCTTCCTGAAAGCGCTTGCTATCGCGAAGAGAGGAGAGGCCCAGGGTGTAACCCTCCATGACACGTGGAAACCGCTTTCTGACCTGGACGGCAAATTGCGCTGCTGCCTCGTGGTCCCCCTTAGCCTGGGCGACCTTCACAAGGCCGAGTGCATATTCCGAGTTGGATGGTCTGCGCGCCTGAAGACGCTTCATCAGTTCTTCTGCTTCATCGAAGCGCTTTAGACCCAGGAGGATCGGCAGGGCCCAGGGAGACGTCTCCGCGTCTTGCTTGCTAAGCGATATCGCTTTTATCCACATGTCTTCTGCATGCTGGAGATCATCGCGTTTGATGGCGGAAACGGCGTCGGCGAGAACGTCTTTCACCCGAAACCGCTCCCGCTCCCGCTCCTCTGCCCGGAGACCATAAAGTTCGCGTAATCCTGCGCGGCGCTCTCGCCAATCGCGCCAACGGGTCAGAAGACTTGTCATCGACAGATCCTTGTGGCTGCTACCCTCGGAACGAAATAAATCGCAGTGCGTGGAAGCCACAAGATCGAGGCCCCTTCGGAGAGTTACTCCAGATCAGGGCAAACACCCGACGCAATTCCTCTACGACCTTGCGAACCACGCGGCAGAATCTTGATTTTGCCGATTTCATGCCGAGGCTTCTTTCGGCCTAGTTCGGAACGTCTCCCACGCAGCGCGTCGTTTGCGGCTGAGCGTTATGTCTCCAGAGGGTTCAGCGCATAAGAAGAGCCTGCCACCACGCAAAGCAAATTGAGCCCCATCAACATTTTCGGCGGTTTCCAATCCGAATACGTGGTGATAGCCCCCCGTCCACGGCGTCCAGGGATCACGCGGTGCTTCCGGTCCCTCCGCGCGGACGATTACCCGAAGAAGCGTGCCATTTGGATCCTTTCGGACCAGGATTGCCGAGCCACCGTGCGAAATAAGAAACAAATTATCGGGTACCGCGCCGTCCCATCCATGTCTGATCCGGCCCTTGTCCGTGTCCCCATATAATTTGGTTCCGAAGCACGTATAAACGGGTTCCAGGACCGTGTTCGGTTTGGGCAAGAGAACTGGCCGGTCCCGTGTTGCTACCCCAAGGTCATGTGTCGACTTTCCAAGCGAGATTTTCTGCAGTGCCTCCACTAGGTGTAAAACACTTTCATATCCGTCCCACACGCCCAATCTGGCCAGAGCGATGCCTGCCCTATGCACTTTCAGACAGTGTTGTTCCCCCGACGCGTTCATACCTGTCGGAACCAACGTCAGTGTCAGCGCATCCTTGGCCTCGATCAGCGATGTCGGTATTTGGGCGTAAACGGTCCGGCGTCTGCCCAGTATGCAACTGGCAATTCTTTGACCATCCAAATACAGATCGACTTCGATCTGATCACTTTGGTGGGAGGAGGCATCCATCAGAAGAACAAAATCGCCGATCCCTTGCGGGGGAGGCAGCGTGATGATGGACGTAAATTGGCCATCTGGCACTGATACGCTAGCCGCCAGAGCGTTGGTCGGCGCGAATGTAGCGGGCGAACCTCCTTGCAAGGTATCGAACCGAATTGCCGTTAGTGGCTGACGGGAGCAAGCATGCAAAGCTGCGGCAACAGTAGGTGCAACCCTATTCAATTCTCCCTCTTCAGCAAGCGATTCCGCGAGCGCCCATCCCGCCTCGCCAATCCTCTGCGCGATGGAATCATTGGCTCGAAGCCAGTCAATTTTTTCAATCAAGTCGCCCATGTCAGCTTCGACAGGAACCACATTCACCCATGGCTTGAGCCTGTCATAGTACCATTGCCTATAGCCTTGGCGAGATGCTACCTTCAGAACCGGACTTCCTGTCAGTAGGCGCATATAGAAGCCGTCCCACGCGTTTGTGTTGCCGTCTATATCAATCTGATATTTATAACGATTCAATGCAACGCGATTGACGGCCGGTCGTATGAGCCCCCTTTGTGTCAGTTCGTGCTGTGCATCCTTATCTAAGATTTGGCTCACTCGGGTAATGCCGGCGTCCACTATACTGGGAAAAGCTTGGCTGATCTCGCACAGTCTGATCCGCGGCAGCCCGCGCCACCCATTCGCCAGACCGCCGACTTGCCCGGTCGTGGAACCACGCCAGAAGGCCAATGCTTCCCGCTCCTGCCAGGGAATGCGATTCCTGCTGAATTCTTCACGCAAGATCTGATATCGATTGTTGCTAAGATAGTGCGAATCGGGAATCAAGAATGCTCCCGGTCGAAAATCACAAAATGCCAGACCGGGGATGCCGCCATCGTCACCCAAATTGAGTGCGGTACTACCGTCGGTCCGATAGGGCGATCCCATAAAGTGGTTGATCAAAACAAGAACTGACGCCCAACGCTCAATGATGATATCGGGCGCCTTTGACTGAAACATCGCCTCGCTGAATTGAAACCAGACTTCATTTCCATCTACTTGCATCCGGGCGCTATTGGCCGGCAAGCCGCATGTGTCGATATCAAAGCGGTATTGATAAGAATCCCCAAAATGTCTCGTCAGCATTCTGGTTGCGCGATCAGGATCGCGTGCCATGATGGCGCCAACGACAAGTCGCAAGACCATTTCCGGTCTCATCTGACCAGGCAGATATTCCTGTTCCAGCTGCTCCAGCAAGCCACGTGCCAGCGATATATGACCGCCAATCGACAAGAGCTTAACGCTGGTAGCCAAGGCCCAGAAGGGGTTGGCGTCGGCAACGGATGCTTCTCGGCGTAGCTCGCTCAGTCTGGAGTCCGCGCAGCGAAGCGGGGGCCAGTGTGGCTCAATCATCGGGCGGCCCTCTTGGCATGTCCTGGGCCTTCATGGCGTCGTGTGTGTGCGTCGACAGCAATTCTCGATCTGACGCGTGGTCTGAAGAGCATGAGGCCTCGATAAGCGGCGATCTGAAAGTCGGCTTTCTAACCTGTCCTCATCAGCGGTGCCACCACGCAGCGGCAACATGTCAAAATCCAGAGAGAGGAGCCCCAACCCCCACCACCATTGCCCCCACCCCCACCCCATGGCACCGTCCCGCCCAACCACCCACCCGGGACGACCGCCCATGACCCTGATCCTCGCCTCCCGCCCCAACGTCTACGCCAACTCCCCGCTCGACCGCCTCGCCCCCCGCCGCGACGATCCGGCCTGGGTCGCCGAAAGACTGGCCGACCCCGACTCCCTCTTCATCCCCGTCTGGCGCTCCCGCAACCTCGTCCGCGGCCATGGCGGCGAGGAGCCGGAGGCCGTCTATATCTCCGGTGCCACCGCCCACACGCTGCGCATGGCCCACGGCGAGGACGACGCGCCCTGGGCCTTCCTCGGCATCCTGGAAACCCGCGCCGTGTTCGCCATCGACATCAGCGCCGCCGAGGACCCGGTGCCGCTGCTGCCCCCCGAACTCGGCACCTTCGTGGACCTCCGAGCGGTCGGGTGGGGCGTGCCGCGGCCCGAGGCGTCGGTGCTGGCGCATGCCCGCGGCCTGATGCACTGGCGCCAGCGCCACAGGTTCTGCGGCGTCTGCGGCAACCCGTGCGAGATCAAAAGCGCCGGCCACATGATGCAGTGCACGGTCTGCAACGCCCAGCATTTCCCCCGCACCGACCCCGCCGTCATCATGCTGGTCCACCGCGGCGACAAGGCGCTGCTCGGCCACTCCACCCGCTTCCCGCGCGCGACCATGTATTCCACGCTCGCCGGCTTCGTCGAACCGGGCGAAACGCTGGAGGAAGCGGTGCGGCGGGAGGTGCTGGAGGAATCCGGCATCCAGTGCGGCGCCGTCCACTACCACTCCAGCCAGCCCTGGCCGTTCCCCGGCAACATCATGCTGGGCTTCTACGCCGAGGGCCTGACCGAGGAGATCACCTTGCAGGATGACGAACTGAAGGACGCCCGGTGGTTCAGCCGGGCGGAGATGCGCAACCACAAGGCGCTGGGCTTCGACCTGCCGCGCGTCGACAGCATCGCCCGCCGCCTGATCGAGGACTGGCTCGCGCACGGCTGATGTCCGACACACAAGCACCCGCCCTCCAGGCCCCCGCCCTCCAGGCCCCCGTCATCCAGACGATCGGCTATGAAGGCACGACGATCGACAGCGTCATCAGGACGCTGTCCAACGCGCACACCCGGCTTCTGATCGATGTCCGCGCCGTGCCGCAATCGCGGAAACCCGGCTTCTCCAAGCGGCAGCTGGCGGCCGCCCTGGATGAGGCCGGCATCGCCTACATCCATCTTCAGGCGCTCGGCACGCCGAAACCGGGCAGGGATGCCGTGCGGGCGGGCCATCCCGAAAAGATGATCGCGCTCTACAAGCAGCACATCACCGGCGACCGGCCCCAGGCGGAATTGCACCAGGCGGTCCAGCTTGCGAAGGAACGCACCGCCTGCCTGCTGTGCTTCGAGCGGGACCACCGCATGTGTCACCGCCGCCTGATCGCCGAGATGATCAGCGCCGAAACCGGCCAGCCGGTCACCCACCTCGCGGTCTGATCCCGCCCCTTCAATGCTGCGTCTGCTCCGTCCACGCGGTCAGGTTCTGCAGGTCGTCGGCCCAGGCCTGCTCCGCCCTGCGCCGCGCCGCGCTGGTGACCCGCCGCTTGGATGACGCTTCCAGGTCCTGCGCGACGCGGGACGCCTCACCCAGCGTGCGGGCGCGCATCACGATCTCCCGCGCCCTGCTCAGGACGGCGTTGAACTCCTCCTCGTCGAACCCGGCCGGTTCGCCATGGCCGCGATCCTGCTGCAGCCGGGCCAGGCGCCGCTGCGCGCGGGATGACAGGGCGTTCAGCCGGATCACGTCCTCATGGATCTGCAACGTGGTCGCCGCCTGGGTCGACGACAGCAGCGCGGCGCAGCGCAGGCAGTCCAGGCTCGCCATCTCCAGCGCCGCGATCTGCGCCGAAAGCTGCAGTTCCTGCCCGTTGGTGGGGGAGAAGCTGCCCAGCACGCTGCGGGCCATCTGGCGGCAATCCTCATCGGTGTACAAGGCGGAGCCGTCGCTGAAGAACGGGGCGATCCGGGCGACCGCGCGCTCCGTCAGGAACCGGTTGTCGGGGGCGTTGGAGTGGGTCGGCATCACAGGGTCCTTGTCTATGTTCCTGTTATGTTCCATGCCTACTATCGCACCCGAAAGCCGCGTGCAAGGAAAATTTTCAAAATACTGCCCAGGCCGGCGCCGCCAAGGCATACTCCGGCGACACCAGTGGAGACCCTACGGATGACCTGGCCCACCCGACATGGCGTCTTCGCGCTCGGCGATCTCACGTTGCAATCCGGCGCCCGCCTGACCGATGCGCACCTGTCCTGGAAGGCGCACGGCACGCTGTCGCCGGCGCGGGACAACGTGATCGTCTACCCCACCAGCTACAGCGCCCGGCATCCGGAGCTGGAATGGCTGATCGGGCCCGACAAGGTGCTGGACCCGACACGCTGGTTCATCGTGATCCCGGACATGTTCGGCAATGGCCTGTCCTCGTCCCCGGCGGATCGGGACGATTATCCCACGCTGGTCACCATCCACGACAATGTGCGGGCACAGCGAACGGCGCTGGAGAGCCTGTTCGGAGTCCGGCAGGTCGCCTGCGTCTATGGCTGGTCCATGGGCGCGTTGCAGGCCTATCACTGGGCGGCGCTGTTCCCCGCCGACGTGGCGCGCATCGTGGTAAACTGCGGCGTCGCACGCACCGCCGTGCACAACCAGGTCTTCCTCCGCTCGCTGATGGCCACGCTGGAGGCGGCGCCCCAGCACCTCGGCAATGGCCGGTTCTCGGCGGAACCGGCGGCGGCGAAGCGCGCTTTCGGCCGGATCTACGCGGCCTGGGCGCTCAGCCAGGATTTTTATCGCGCCAACCTGCACCTGGGGTCCGGCCCGCGGCCGAATCTGGGTGCGCCCGACCTGGAAACATTTCTCAAGACGGACTGGGAGGCCCGGTTCGGTGCACGCCGAGCGGCGAACCTGTACGCGCAGTTGCGTACCTGGGACGCGGCGGACATCAGCGCCAACGACCTGTATGACGGCGATCTGGTCGCCGCCCTGCGCGCCATCCAGGCCAGGGTGCTGCTGATGCCCGGCGCGACCGATCTGTATTTCCGGGTGGCCGACAACCAGGCGGAACTGCCCTTCCTGCGTCACGCCGTCCTGCGCCCGATCGACAGCATCTGGGGCCATCGCGCCGGCAACCCGGTCGGCAATCCGGCCGATGCGGCCTTTATCAGACAAGAAGTCCGGGCCTGGCTGGACACCTGATGCAGGATTGCCTCCGCGCCCGCATTCGCGTTACCCCACCAGCCAATAGGGGCCTCGACCCACGTTTCAAAGGGAGACCAGACGATGCCAGTCCAGATCAAGCGCAGCAATCCGCCGGCGGTTCGTGAGCCCAGCGGCTATACCCATGCGATCGAAATCACCGGCGCGGCGCGGCGGCTCATCGTCTCCGGCCAGGTTGGCATGGCGCTCGATGGCACCATACCGAACAGTGGCGAGGCCCAGATCGGCCAGGCCTTCGCCAATCTCCGCGCGGTGCTCAGCGATAATGGGATGAGTGTGGAGAATATCGTCAAGACTACCGTATTCCTGACCGACCGGGAATTGCTGGCCGCGTTCCGCACCGCGCGCGGCGCCGTGTTCGGCGACCATGCGCCGGCCTCCACGCTGCTGTTCGTCGCCGGCCTTGCGGACCCGCGCTTCGTCGTGGAGATCGAGGCCGAGGCGGTGGCCTGACCATGGACATCATCCGCCGCAACACCGTCGGTGACGCCGTCGGTCGCACGGCGCATATCTTCCGGGACCGTTCAGCCCTGCTGTTCGGCGACCGCGACTGGTCTTTCACCGGCCTGGACCAGGCGGCCGATCGCGTGGCGGCGTGGTTCGCCAGCCAGGGCGTGCAAGCGGGCGATCGCATCGCCGCCTATGGCCGCAACTCCGACGCGTACTTCATCGCCTGGCTCGCCTGCGTGCGTGGCGGCTTCGTGCATGTCCCGGTCAACTACGCCCTGACCGGAGAGGAATTGTCCTACATCGTCACCCAGTCCGGCTCCCGCCTCGTGCTGGTAGGGCAGGGGCTGGAAGCGAATCTGGCCGGCCTGGATGTGCCGTCACACCCGCTCATGGACATGGTGGCGATCGCCCAGGCCCCGCCGGCCGGCCCGGTCCCGGACCCGGAGCTGCACGACGACAGCCTGGCGCAGATCGTCTATACGTCCGGCACGACGGCGGCGCCGAAGGGCGCGATGATGTCGCACAAGGCGATGCTGTCACAGTACTATTCGGTCATCCACGGCATGGACTATGCCGAGACCGACCGAGCTCTGGCCGCGCTGCCGCTGTATCATACGGCGCAGACCCATGCCTTCACCATGCCGCAACTGCTGGTCGGTATCCGCACCATCCTGATCGAGGCGCCGGTGCCGGACCTCGTGCTCCGCCTGATCGAGCAGGAACGCATCACCTCCTTCTTCGCACCCCCCACGGTCTGGATCAGCCTGCTGCGCCACCCGGATTTCGCCACGCGCGATCTCTCGTCGCTGGAGAAAGTCTATTACGGCGCCTCGATCATGCCGGTCCCGGTGCTGCGGGAATTGCGGGAACGCCTGCCCAACGCGCGTCCCTACAACTGTTACGGCCAGACCGAGATCGCGCCGCTCGCCACCGTGCTGCGCCCCGAGGAGCACGAGGCGCGTCCGGCCTCCTGCGGCCGACCTTGCCTGAACGTGCGCACCCGCGTCGTCGATCCCGACATGAACGACGTGCCGCCCGGCACGCATGGGGAGATCGTGCACCGCTCCCCGCACCTGATGCAGGGCTATTGGGAGAAGCCGGCGGAAACCGCGGAAGCCTTCGCCGGCGGCTGGTTTCATTCCGGCGATGTCGGCTATTTCGATGCGGAAGGCTACCTCTACATCGTCGACCGCATCCGCGATGTGATCAACACCGGCGGTGTTCTGGTCGCCAGCCGGGAGGTGGAGGAGGTGCTGTTCACCCACCCTGCGGTATCCGAGGTGGCGGTGGTCGGCCTGCCGGACGAGAAATGGATCGAGGCCGTGACCGCTTTCGTGGTGCTGCGGCCGGGCCATCAGGTCGCCGGGGCGGAACTGATCGCCCATGCCCGCCAGCACCTGGCTCCGTACAAGCTGCCGAAGCAGGTCCAGTTCGTCGATACGCTGCCGCGCAATACCGCGGGCAAGCTGTTGAAGCGGGAACTGCGGCGGCACTACGCCTGATCCCGGCATACCGTCCAAGGCCCGCGTCGGTAATCCAGGGTATTCGGATCGTGGCCAGGGACGACGAGGCCAGCCTGACCCCGTCATGTGCGGCGGGCTTTGATCCGCGGGCTGCCCCGGGCAGACGGCGGGTCGCGCGTGTCCGCCGCCTGCCCTGTGGGATCGCGCCGTCAGACCGGCGACGGCTGCCGCGTCTTCCGGCGGATCGCGCCCAACAGGCCCAGCGCCCCCGCCAGCACCGCCATCGAGGCCGGTTCCGGCACATTCGTGACGATCACGGAATCCAGGTTCGACATCCATCTTCCATGCTTGACCGTGTCGCCTGGGAGGATTGTCCGAGCGATGCCGCTGTCGGGGAAATCGCCGGCGTTGGAGGCGTAGGCAAGAATGTTCTCGGGATCGCCGCCATAGGCCGGGTCCAGCTCCGCCGCCGCGAATGCGACCGTATAGCCGTCGGTCCCGATCGTCGTCACGATCTCGCTGGTGATGTCACCCGTCGGGTCGATGAAATTGAACAGCGACGTGCCTTCATAGGTCGTCGCCGTGCCGGGCAGGCTCGTCGTCATGGGGGGCAGCGCCTGCAGGTCCGCCAGGGAGTAGGTGCCCGGACTGGCCACGTTGCCGGACAGTGTCACGCTGCTCGATTGCCCGCCGCCGCTGCTCGGCTGCGCCGCCACCGAGGTCAGCACAAGGCTGCCAAGGCTGGTCACGTCACGTCCGGTCGCGCCGGGCACGATCAGCTCCGGCTGCGCCAGCAGGCTGCCGCCCGTGGTCTCATAGGCCACGAACACCGACTTGTTGCCGAAGGACGGGTTGATCTCACCGGCTGACACCACCGAGGTCTGGCCGCCGCCGCTGCCCACCAGGTAATAGCGCAGGATGGCGTTCTTGCTGTTGTCGCCGGCGGCTGTGCTGGTGGTGATGCCGGACGAGCCGCCCAGCAGGCTCCATAGTGAGATACCGGTCAGGCCCAGCGTGCTGTCCGACACGGTGTTGCCGGCATTCGCCATCGCCGCCAGCTGGGCGGTGCTATAGTCGCCGGCCCCCGTGGTCGGCCCCGACAAGACCAGGTCCGCCTTCGCCGCCGGCGCCAGCAGGGCCAGTCCGATGGCCGTCAGGCCGATGATCCCGTAACGCATGGTGATACCCCCGTTTGGCTATTTCCATTTGGAAATAACGATACCGCCACATGACGGGTTGTCAATGTTTTGAGACATGCGGACGGACCGACGCCTATGTCCGGCTCACCATAGCGGCGCGCCGGCCGGACAACCCTTGCCCGCTCGGCCTCGCTTCGGGTTGCTGCACCGCCCACAAAGGTGATACGGCTGGCTCCCGGGCTGCAAACAGCAGGGGTTTTGCATTTAATGAAATTATTGCTGACCGGTGGATGCGGGTTCATCGGCTCCGCCGTCGTGCGCCATTTGCTGCGGCACACCGATCACATCATCGTCAACGTCGACAAGATGACATACGCCGCGTCCGAGGAGGCGCTGGAGGACGCGCGGACCGACCGGCGCCACGTCCTGATCAGGGCCGATATCGCCGATGCGGCCGCCATGCGGCAGGTGTTCACGACGCACCAGCCAGATGCGGTGATGCACCTGGCGGCCGAAAGCCATGTCGATCGCTCGATCGACGGTCCGGCCGACTTCGTGCAGACCAACGTCGTCGGCACCTTCATCCTGCTGGAAGCCGCCCGAGCGTATTACGAGGCGCTGGATGCGGGCCGCAAGGCGGTGTTCCGCTTCCACCACGTCTCCACTGACGAGGTGTTCGGCGCGCTGGAAGCGGACGACCCGCCGTTCTGCGAAACCACGCCCTATGACCCGCGCAGCCCGTATTCCGCCAGCAAGGCGGCCTCCGACCATCTGGTCCGCGCCTGGCAGCACACCTACAAGCTGCCGACCATCGTCTCCAACACCTGCAACAATTACGGCCCCTGGCAGTTCCCGGAAAAGCTGATCCCGCTGGTGACGCTCAACGCGCTGGAAGGGAAGGAGCTGCCGGTCTACGGCGATGGCTCCAACATGCGGGACTGGCTGTTCGTCGAGGATCATGCCGCCGCGCTGGTCCGCGTGGTGGAGCAGGGCAAGCCGGGTGAGACCTATGCCATCGGCGGCCGCCAGCCGCGGACCAATTTGCAAGTGGTGAAGGCAATCTGCGCCCACCTGGACAGCCGTGTTCCCGACCCGGCCGGCAAGCGGGAGCGGCTGATCCGCTTCGTCACCGACCGGCCGGGCCACGACTTCCGCTATGAGATCGACCCGACACGCACCGAGGGCGCGCTGGCCTGGAAGGCGCCGCACGACTTCGAGGCCGGTCTGGCCAAGACGATCGACTGGTACCTGGCCAACACCGCCTGGTGGCGGTCCGTCCGCGCGGCCCGCTATGCCGGGCAACGGCTCGGCGCGAAGACGGAGAGGGCGGCATGAAGGGGATTCTGCTCGCCGGCGGTTCCGGCACCCGTCTGCATCCGATGACGCTGGCAGCCTCCAAACAGCTGCTGCCGGTCTACGACAAGCCGATGGTCTACTATCCGCTGTCGACGCTGATGCTGGCCGGCATCCGCGACATCATGCTGATCTCCACGCCCGAGGACCTGCCGCAGTTCCGCCGTCTGCTGGGGGATGGCTCGCGCTTCGGCGTCCGCTTCGCCTATGCGGTGCAGCCGAAGCCCGAGGGGATCGCCCAGGCCTTCCTGATCGGCAAGGACTGGATCGACGGGCAGCCCTGCGCGCTGGCGCTGGGCGACAACATCATCCACGCCGACCACCTGTCGGCCCTGCTGCGCGCCGCCGCCGGCCGGCCGCAGGGTGCGTCGGTGTTCGCCTATCAGGTCCGCGATCCTGAACGCTATGGCGTCGTGTCCTTCGACCAGACCGGCAAGGCGGTGGAGATCGTGGAAAAACCGGCGGTGCCTAACAGCAACTGGGCGGTCACCGGCCTGTATTTCTATGACAAGAACATCAGCCGGATCGCCCCGCAGATCCGCCCCTCGGCCCGTGGCGAGCTGGAGATCACCGATCTGAACCGGGTCTATCTGGAATCCGGCATGCTGCACGTGGAAAAGCTGTCGCGCGGCTGCGCCTGGCTGGATGCGGGAACGCCGGACAGCCTGCTGCAGGCGGCAACCTTCGTGCAGACCATCCAGTCGCGCACCGGCATGCTGGTCGGCTGCCCCGAGGAAGTCGCCTTCCGCATGGGCTTCATCGATGCCGATCACCTGCGGGAACAGGCGCTGAGCCTGGGCAAGACGGAGCTGGGGCGGGTGCTGCTGGAACTGGCCGAGGGGGAACACGCGTGAAGGTCGAATCGCTGGCGATCCCCGAGGTCAAGCTGATCACGCCGCCGCGTTTCAACGACCCGCGCGGCTTCTTCTCGGAGACCTGGAATGCCGGCCGCTTCGCCGATGCCGGCGTGCCGGGACCCTTCGTGCAGGACAACCACGCCCTGTCCACCGCGCGTGGCGTGCTGCGCGGCCTGCACTGTCAGATCGGGCAGAACGCTCAGGGCAAGCTGGTGCGCTGCGTCAAGGGCGCGATCTTCGACGTCGCGGTGGATATCCGCAAGGGCTCGCCGACCTTCGGCAAATGGGCGGGCGCGGAGATCAGTGCGGAAAACTGGACCCAGATCTGGGTGCCGGTCGGCTTTCTGCATGCCTATTGCACGCTGACCGAGGAAACCGAGGTCATCTACAAGGTCACCGCCCCCTACGATAAACCGGCGGAACGCGGGGTGATCTGGAACGATCCCGACATCGCCATCCAATGGCCGGTGGCGGATGTGATCCTGTCGGACAAGGACAAGGTCCTGCCGCGCCTGCGCGACTGTGAGCCCTGGTTCCATGCCTGAGGCCGGACCCATCCTCGTCACCGGCGGCGCGGGGCAGGTCGCCTCGGCGCTGTCCCGCGCGCCGGGTGTTGTCCGTGTCGGCCGTCCGGATTTCGATTTCGACCGGCCGGAGACGATCGAGGCGACGGTCAGGGCAACCGCTCCGCGGCTGGTGGTGAACGCCGCCGCCTACACCGCCGTCGATGCCGCCGAATCCGACTCCGAGGCCGCCTACCGCGCCAACCGCGACGGCCCGGCGACGCTCGCGAGGCTGTGCAAGGCAGCCGGCATTCCACTGATCCACATCTCCACCGACTATGTGTTCGACGGCGCCAAGCCGGAACCCTATGTCGAGACGGACCCGGTCGCGCCCCAGGGTGTCTATGGCGCCAGCAAGCTGGCCGGTGAGGAAGCGGTGCTGGCGGAGGGCGGTCAGGCGGTCATCCTGCGGACCGCATGGGTGTACGCCGCGACGGGCAGGAATTTCGTCCGCACCATGCTGACCCTGGCGAAAACCCGCGACGCGCTGCGTGTCGTCGCCGACCAGCAGGGGTGCCCGACCACCGCCGCCGACCTTGCCGATGCGATCCTGGCCATCATCAGGCGCCTGGATGAAACCGGCTGGCAGGCGGCTTATCAAGGGCTGTTCCACGCCACCGGCACCGGTGCGACGACCTGGCATGGCCTGGCCGTCGCGGCCTTCGAGGAGGCCGCCCGTCATGGCGCGCGCACGCCCTCGGTCGCGCCGATCCGCACCGCGGACTATCCGACCCCGGCAAGACGCCCGGCGAATTCCCGCCTGGATTGCTCGAAGCTGCGGCAGACATTCGGCGTCGTCCTGCCGCCATGGCGCGACAGCCTGCGCCTCACCGTGGACGAGATTTTCGCCATCGCACCGCCATAGCGCCGTTCCGCCGGACCCTGGCAGCCCGGCGGCGTGATAAACGGCCCGCCGTATGGCGGCGTGATGATCCGGCTGGTCAAGCACTGCCGGACGCACCAAGCTGCCCGGCCACATCGCCCGGATCGTGCACAGCACCCCGCCATGCGCCTGATCGAGATCGTCCTGTTCCTGTCGCCCTTCGCCGCCTTCGCGGCATTGCGGCTGCTATCGCCGTCCCAGGCGCTGCCGCGCTGGGCGGTGCCGGCGCTGGCCGTCTCGGTTGTGGCCATGCTGGGCCTGCTGCTGTTCCTGCGCGGGCGCGATGCCGGCGATGCCGATCTGGCCTATGTTCCCGCCAGAATGGACAATGGCCGGATCGTCCCCGGCCATGCCGCACCGCGATGACCCCGCGATGATCCCCACGATGACCCCGGCGACGGCCCCCGCGGCGAACGAAGTGCCGGCGTTGCGACTGAGCCCGCCGCCTTTCGCCGGAGACGTCGCGCTGAGCCGTATCTGGGATGCGCTCCCGCTCGCGCGCGTGGTCGGGGGCGCCGTGCGCGATGCACTGCTGGGCTTGCCGGTGGCCGATATCGACCTCGCCACGCCGCTGGCCCCGGAAGCCGCGGCGGAAGCGTTGCGGGCCGCCGGCATCAAGGTGGTGCCAACGGGCCTGGCGCACGGCACCGTCACGGCGGTCGTCGATCGGCGTGGCTTCGAGATCACCGCCCTGCGCCGCGACGTGGAAACCGATGGCCGGCACGCCGTCGTCCTGTTTACCGAGGATTGGCGGGCCGACGCGATGCGGCGCGACTTCACCATCAATGCCCTGTCGCTGGACCGGGATGGCGGCGTTTATGACTATGCCGGGGGGCTGGGTGATCTGAAAGCCGGCCTGGTTCGCTTCGTTGGCGATCCGGCCACGCGAATTCGGGAAGATTACCTGCGCATCCTGCGCTTCTTCAGGTTCCAGTCCCGCTACGGGCGGTCACCGCCGGACGCCGCGACGCGTGAGGCCCTTCGCGCCGGCATTCCCGGCCTCGCGCGTCTGTCGGTCGAGCGTGTCTGGATGGAGCTGCGGCGTATCCTGTCCGCGGCCGATCCGGTCGACGGCGTCGCCTTGATGGCGGAATTGGGTGTGCTGCCGGCGGTGGCGCCGGAGCTGTCGGCCGCGCCCCTGGCTGCGCTGCGGGATGCGGGGGCGCCCGCCGACCCGATCCTGCGCGTGGCCGCGATGCTGGACGCCGACCCTGCAGGCTTCGCCGAGCGCCTGAAACTGTCGAACGACGATCGCGACCGCCTGCTGCGTCTGCGCGCGACGCCGGCACCGAAACCGGCTGACGACGATGCGGCGTTGCGCCGCCTGCTGGCGGATTATCGCCGGGACGACCTCATCGACCGAAGCTGGATCGCCGGTGCACCGGAAAGGCTGCGCCAGCGCCTGGTGGCATTGCCACAGCCGGTGTTTCCGCTGATGGGCAAGGACGTCCTGGCCCTGGGTAAAGCGCCCGGACCGGCGGTGGGGCGGCTGTTGTACGCCGTCCGCGCCTGGTGGCTGGCCGGTGGCGCGGTCGCCGACCGCTCTGCATGCCTTGCAGAACTCGCCCGCCAGGCTTGCGTCCCGTCGCCGTCGGCCCAAGATGGGTCATAAGAGGTGACACAATGCCGGATATCGAAATCTACACGCAGCTGTTCTGCCCGTACTGTGAGCGGGCGGTTCACACGCTGACGCGGAAGGGCGTCCCGTTCCGGGAGATTGCCGCCCAATCCGGCTCCGCCGCGCGCGAGGAATCGATCCGCCGCTCAGGACGGACGAGCGTGCCGCAGATCTTCATTGATGGGCAGCATATCGGCGGATGCGACGATTTGCTGGCGCTGGACAGGGCGGGCAAGCTGGACCCGCTTTTGGGACTGGCGTGATGGGATTGGTCTGATGGGACAGGTCTTTTGCGGTCGGTTACGAAGGGGCTTGGCACTCATGGCGTTCGAGTGCCAAAATCCCGGAATGGCCAGACTCATGAGGCCGAGGCGAGAAGCACCGGTCGGATGACAGGATAGCGGATGATTCATTACCAGTTGCGCTGCAAGGATGGTCACGATTTCGACGGCTGGTTCAAGGACAGCGCCGCGTTCGAGAAGCAGGCCGGCCGCCGGCTGATCGAATGTCCGGCGTGTGGCGAGACGTCGGTCGAGCGTGCCCTGATGGCCCCCGCGGTCGCGAGCCGGAAGCAGGAGGCGTTGCCGGTGCCCGCCAGGCCGCGGCCGGGGGCTGTCCCGGATCGTGCGGCGCCCGGCCAGGTCGCCGCCGGCAGGCTGCCGGCACAGATGATGGCGATGCTGCAGCGCATGCGCGCCGAGATCGAAAAGCACTGCGACTATGTCGGCAATGATTTTGCTGATGAAGCGCGGCGCATTCACCGTGGCGAGGTGGATGAACGGCCGATCTACGGCGAGGCGTCGGAGGAACAGGCGGAAAGCCTGGCCGACGAGGGGATCGCGGTCGCTCGCATCCCCTGGGTGTCGCGGGCGGACGGCTGATCGGCGGCTTCTTCGATCGCACCGCTTCGATCGGGCCGCGGCGCCGGGGCGGATTCCGGGGCGGATTTGATCCATCTCCTTGACGCCTTCCGCCAGACCTTGGAGACAGGCGCCGCGGCCCCATCTCCGGTCGCGCAATGGATCGGCAATTCATGAAACCCTTGCTGCGGGCATTGAACGGGGAGGCGGTGTGGCCTCCGCCGATGTGGCTGATGCGCCAGGCCGGCCGCTATCTGCCCGAATACCGCGCAGTGCGTACCCAGGTCCGGGATTTCATGGGCCTGTGCACCAACCCCGATCTCGCGGCCGAAGTGACGCTGCAGCCGATCCGCCGCTATGGTTTCGACGCCGCGATCCTGTTCAGCGACATTCTCGTGCTGCCTTGGGCGCTGGGACACGGGCTGGAGTTCCGCGAAGGCGAGGGGCCGGTGCTGCCGAAGCTGCGCGACCGGGCCGGCCTGGCGGCGCTGGACCCGACGCTGGTCGCCGAGCGCGTCGCGCCGGTGATGGAGACGGTGCGGCTGGTCCGGACCGGGTTGCGGCGGGAAGGGTTCGAGGGGGGAACGGCTTTGATCGGCTTTGCCGGCGCCCCGTTCACCGTGGCCTGCTACATGATCGAGGGCGGCGGATCCCGTGACTTCGGCGTGGTGCGCGCCATGGCCTATGCGCAGCCGGCGCTGTTCCAGGACCTGATGGATCTGCTGACGGAAACCACCGTCCAGTATCTGTCGGCGCAGGTCGAGGCTGGGGCCGAAGCCCTGATGCTGTTCGATTCCTGGGCCGGCATCCTGGCTCCCAGCCTGTTCCGCCGCCATGTCGTGGCTCCGGCCCGGATCATCACGGCTGCCTTGAAGCGCCGCTATCCGCATGTGCCGGTGATCGGCTTCCCGCGCCTGGCCGGGCTGATGCTGGGCGGTTATGCCGATACCGGCGTCGATGGTATCGGCGTCGACACCGGCAGCGATCTGCGCGCCGCCGCGTCGATGCTGCCGGCCTCGGTTGCCGTGCAGGGCAATCTGGACCCGATGGCGCTGGTCGCCGGCGGCGACGCGCTGACTGCCGAGGCTCGGGCCGTGCTGGCGGCGGCGCGCGGCCGGCCCTTCATCTTCAACCTCGGGCATGGCATCGTGCCGCAGACCCCGCCGGAACACGTCGCGATGCTGCGGGAGCAGGTGCGTGGCGCGTAAGGTCGCGGTGGTCCTGTTCAACCTGGGCGGCCCCGACAGTCCGGCGGCAATCAAGCCGTTCCTGCTGAACCTGTTCCGCGACCCGGCGATCCTGCGCGTTCCCTTCTTTGTCCGTCCGCTGCTTGCACGTGTCATTGCCCGCGCCCGAGTGGCGCCGGCGACCGGGAACTACCGCCTGCTTGGCGGCAAGTCGCCGCTGCTGGCACTGACGCAAGACCAGGCAAGTGCGTTGGAAAAGGCGCTGCCGGACCACGAGGCGCGGTGCTTCATCGCCATGCGGTACTGGCATCCGTTCAGCCTGGAAGCGGCGCGCGCGGTGAAGGCCTGGGGACCGGACGAGATCGTTCTGCTGCCGCTGTATCCGCACTATTCCAGCACGACCACGGGCAGTTCGCTGATCGCCTGGAGGGAGGCCGCGTCACGCGTCGGCCTGATGGTCCGCACCACGGCGATCTGCTGCTATCCCACCGATCCCGCCTATATCCGCGCGACGGCCGCCCTGGTTGCCGCGGCCTATGACAAGGCTCGAACCGAGCTGGACCCTGGAGTACCGTTGCGGGTGTTGTTTTCTGCGCACGGGTTGCCGGAGATCATCGTCCGGCGCGGCGATCCATATCAATCGCAGATCGAACTGACCGTCGCCGCCGTGCTGGCCGCGTGGGGCCGGTCCGTCGATCATGCAATCTGCTATCAATCGCGCGCCACGCCGCAGAAATGGATCGAGCCCAGCACAGAGGTGGAGGTGGAGCGGGCGGCACATGACGGGACGGCGGTACTGGTGGTGCCGATCGCCTTCGTGTCGGAACATTCCGAGACGCTGGTCGAACTGGACGTGGAATATCGCGATCTGGCCAGGGCGAAGGGGGTGCCCGGGTATTTCCGCGTCCCAACGCAGAACGCCGATCCCGGTTTCGTGGCGGCGCTGGCCGGACTGGTCGCCGGCGCCCTGGCAAGCGGTCCTGGCCTGTGCAATGCGACAGGCAAGCGTCTATGCGCCGCCTGTTTCGGCGATTGTCCATTTGCGCCGGCCGACATGCGAGCATCCTGAGCCGCTGTCCGGTGGCAGAAGCGGCGGCCTCCCTTGCCCGCCGGCCGCTATCGTCCGGTGAGAATCCGCTCCATCAGCTGCTTCACCGTCGGAATGAAGCCGTTCGAGTAGAACGGGTCCTTGGCGAAGCGGAACGCATTGTGGCCGCTGAACATCAGGTTGTGCTCCACCGCGTCCGGCTCATCGCCGCGATGGGCGATGTCCTGCAGCGTCTTCTGGATGCAGAAGCTGCGCGGGTCCGCCTTCTTTCCGTTGGTGAAGTCCGGCTCCTGCTGCGACCAGTTGGAGAAGCGGCACTGGCTGAGGCAGCCCATGCAGTCGGTCTGATCCTGCAGGATTTCCCGCGCCTTGTCCGGCGTCACGAAGATCAGGGTCGAGTCCGGCGTGCGCAGCGCCTCGGTGAAGCCGCTCTGCTCCCAGCCCTGGGCGCGCTCCAGGTCGGGCGGCGTCAGATAGACCAGGCGCCGGCGCGGGCCGACACCGTATTCCGCGGTGTGCTCACCCACCGCCTCGGTCGAGTAGGCAACCTGGCGGTCATTGCGGTCACGCAGTTCACGGATGAAGCTGTTGTTCACCGCGCTGGAATAGAAGCCGGTGGGGCTGAAGCGATTGAGGAAGACGTCGCCTTCCTTCAACGTCAGCAGCCGCTGCTTCCAGGCATCGCCGATCGGGCTTTCCACGGTCAGCAGCGGGCGGGTGCCGAACTGAAAGGCAACCGGCCCCAGATCCTTGTTGTCGATCCAGTCCGCCCAGTCATCCAGGCACCAGACGCCGCCGGCCATGATGATCGGCGTATCGTGCAGGCCGAAATCCCGCATCGCCTTGCGCAAGGCGAGCACACGCGGCAGCGGGTCTTCGGGCTTGGTGGGGTCTTCGCTGTTGGACAGGCCGTTATGGCCGCCGGCGAGCCACGGATCCTCATACACCACGCCGCCCAGCAATGACGCGGTCTTGTGATAGGCGCGCTTCCACAAGGCGCTGAACGCGCGGCCCGAGGAGACGATCGGATAGTAGTGCACGTTGAAGCGCGCGGCGATGTCGGACAGGCGATATGGCATGCCGGCACCGCAGGTGATGCCGTGGATCAAGCCCTTCGCCTGCTCCAGCACGCCGGTGATGACACGTTCGGCGCCGCCCATCTCCCACAGGATGTTGGCGTGGATGCGCCCCTTGCCGCCGGTGATGTCGAAGGCCCGCCGAGCCTGCGCCAATGCGCCGCGGATCGCGTAGGCGATCAACTCCTCATGCCGCTCACGTCGGGTGCGGCCGTGATAGATCTGCGGGATGACCCGCCCATCCTGGTCATAGGAGTCGGCATTGACGGCGCTGAACGTGCCGACGCCACCCGCCAGTGCCCAGTGGCCGGCCGAGATGCCGTTGGAGATCGCAACGCCTTTGCCACCTTCGATCAGCGGCAGGACTTCGGCGCCGCCCATCCGTATCGCATTGATCACAGACATGGTGTTTCAGACATCCGGCGCGGCGGTGCCGCGTCACATGGGTGGGGGGAACGCTCGCCTCGTTCAGGGATTCCGAACTCGCCGGAGTCGTCAGCGGTCCGGTTGCGCCGCAGGGAGCGCCTGATAGGCAGCGTCCGGTCCGGCGATCCGTGGCGGGTGTGCCTCGTTTGAAAGCGAGGCACCATATCGTCCGATCACGGGAATGTTAAGCATCGTCCGGCCCGAAAGCCGGACGATGTTGCAATGCTGTTACTCCGCCGCGGCGTTACTCCGCCACGGGCGGCTGTCCAGCCTCTTCCGGCACCGGTGCCAGTTCACGCGGCTCACGGTCGCGCCGCGGACGGTCGCCGCGATCGCTTCCGCGGGGACCCCGATCCTCACGCTCCGGCCGCGGGTCACGCTGCGGCTTGGCGCCGACCTGGTCGGTGATGTCGGCACCGGTCGCCTGATCGACGACCCGCATCGACAGCTTGACCTTGCCGCGGTCGTCGAAGCCGATGACCTTCACCTTCACCGTGTCGCCGTTGTTCACCACGTCGGTGGTCTTGGCGACGCGGCCCTGCGCCAGCTCGCTGATATGCACGAGCCCGTCGCGGGAGCCCAGGAAGTTGACGAAAGCGCCGAAATCGGCGGTTTTTACCACCTTGCCGGTGTAGATCACGCCGATCTCCGGCTCCGCCACGATGCCGCGAATCCAGTCGATCGCCTTCTGCGCCTGGTCGGCGTCCACCGCGGCGATCTTGATCGTGCCGTCATCGTCGATATCGATCTTGCACTTGGTCTGCTCGACGATCTCCCGGATCACCTAGCCGCCGGTGCCGATCACTTCGCGGATCTTCTCCTTCGGCACGTTGATCACGGTGATGCGCGGCGCGGTGGTCGCCACGTCGCCGCGATGGCCGGTCAACGCCTTGGCCATCTCGCCCAGGATGTGCATCCGCCCATCCTTCGCCTGCGCCAGCGCGATCTTCATGATGTCGGGCGTGATGGACGTGATCTTGATGTCCATCTGCAAGCTGGTCACGCCGAGCTCGGTGCCCGCCACCTTGAAGTCCATGTCGCCCAGGTGATCCTCGTCACCCAGGATATCGGACAGCACGGCGAAGCCCTTGTCTTCCTTGATCAGCCCCATGGCGATACCCGCCACCGGCCGCTTCAGCGGCACGCCGGCATCCATCAGCGCCAGCGAGGTGCCGCAGACGGTGGCCATGGAGGAGGAGCCGTTGGATTCGGTGATCTCCGACACCACGCGCAGCGTGTAGGGGAACTTGTCCTTCTCCGGCAGCAGCGGATGGATGGCGCGCCAGGCCAGCTTGCCGTGGCCCACCTCACGCCGGCCCGGCGATCCCATGCGGCCCGCTTCACCGACCGAGTAGGGCGGGAAGTTGTAGTGCAGCATGAAATTCTCTCGGTACTCGCCTTCCAGCGCGTCGATCACCTGCTCGTCCTGGCCGGTGCCCAGGGTGGCGACGCAGAACGCCTGTGTCTCGCCCCGGGTGAACAGGGCGGAGCCGTGCGCGCGTGGCAGGATGTGCACCTCGGCCAGGATCGGCCGCACCGTCCTGGTGTCGCGGCCGTCGATGCGGATGCCGGTGTCCAGGATGGCGTTGCGGACGATGTCGGCTTCCAGGTCGTGCAGCATCGCGCCGGCCTTGGCGGTATCCAGCCCCTCGGCGGCCAGCGCCTCCAGCACCGCCTTCTTCGCGGCGCCAACCTTGGCATAGCGGTCCTGCTTCACCTTCTCCTGATAGCCCTCGGCCAGCGAGGCGCGGCCCAGCGCGTCCACCCGTGCTTTCAGTGCCTTCTCGGCCTCGGTCAGTTCCGGCAGCGGCCACGGATCCTTGGCGGCGCGTTCCGCCAGCTCGATGATTGCCTCGATCACCGGCTGGAAGTTCTGGTGGCCGAAGGTGACGGCACCCAGCATGACCTCCTCGGACAGCTCCTGCGCTTCCGATTCCACCATCAGCACGCCCTCGGCGGTGCCGGCGACCACCAGGTCGAGCTGGCTGGTCTTCTTCTGGTCATCGGTGGGATTCAGGATGTAATTGCCGTCCTGGTAGCCGACGCGGGCGGCCGCGACCGGGCCGAAGAACGGGATGCCCGACAGCGTCAGCGCCGCGGAACAACCGATCATCGCGACGATGTCCGGATCATTCTCGTTGTCGTAGCTCATCACCGTGGCGATGACCTGGACCTCGTTACGGAAATTCTCGGGGAACAGCGGCCGGATCGGCCGGTCGATCAGCCGGCTCTTGAGTACCTCGATCTCGCTCGGTCGACCCTCACGCTTGAAGAACCCGCCCGGGATCTTGCCGGCGGCAAACGCCTTCTCCTGGTAATTCACCGTCAGCGGGAAGAAATCCTGGCCCGGCTTGGCGGTCTTCACGCCAACCGCGGTGCACAGCACGATGGTCTCACCATAGGAGACCATGACGGCGCCATCGGCCTGGCGCGCGATCTTGCCGGTCTCCAGGACCAGCTTGCGGCCGCCCCAGTCGAGTTCCTTGCGGAAGTAATTGAACATTCAGTGTCCCAGTGGATGCGCGGCATCGGCGGACGGTAGACGGCCGGTCCGCGCTTCCCCCCTGGTGGGTTGGGGTGGCGGCGTCTCGGGTAACACGGAGCGCGTGCTGCGGGCCGGAGTCCGGGGATCGCAGCCGCGGCCATGTGGCCGGAAACGCCGTCGCTTGGTCCCCGCACCATGAAGGGCGTGCCGGATCGGCGATCCAATGTCCACCGCGTCGCGGTGTTGAAGGGGGTTCACCTGCCCCCGATCAGGTTCGCGTCTTTCGACGCGCTGCACATAGGGATGAAACCGGCCGTTGGCCAGCTTTATCTCCGTGATTCATGCAGTCGTGCCGCCCCGGGCCGAAGTCCGGGGCGGGTATCGGTCAGCGGCGCAGGTTCAGCCGCCCGATCAGCGTCTGGTACCGAGCCTGGTCCTTCTTCTTCAGGTAGTCGAGCAGCCGGCGACGGCGGCCGACCAGCATCAGCAGGCCACGGCGCGAGTGGAAGTCCTTCGCGTGCGTCTTCAGATGCTCCGTCAGGTTGCTGATCCGCTCCGACAGCAGGGCGACCTGCACTTCCGGGCTGCCGGTGTCGCTGCCTCCGGTCTGATATTCGCCAATCAGCGCCGTGCGGCGCTCCGCGGTGATCGACATCGTGTTGTCTCCTGGAACAGGGTTAAGATCCACCGTCCGCCGCGGCGCAAATGGCCACGGAACCATCCGCGCATGCGGATGACGGCCCGCGAGTGCCGCCCCTGGCTGTGCCGGGATGTCGGCCAGCAGAGTCAGTGTCGGATCGCGCGGTCCGGAAGGTCGGCGGGGTATCCTCGGGACACGGCGGTTTGGCAAGTGAAATCGTGCGCGCGCCTGCCGGCCGCATGGCTGCCGCGATCGGCGGGCAGGAGAGCATGGGCCGGCGCCGGGTCCCCCTGCCTTACAGCGTCCGCTCCGGCCGCAGCAGCCCATCCTCCAGCCGGCACAGCGAGATCACCCGGCTGCCCAGCATGGCCCGCGCGAGGCCGCCATCCGGGTCGGCCGCGTCGGGGATGCGGCCCATCAGCCCGACCAGGCTCAACGCCTGGCCGTGGCGCAGCTCCATCGCCTCCTGTTCGGTCAGCCGCACCGCCGGGATATCGCCAAGTGCCGTGACCACCGGCAGCAGCAGATCGGCCGGGGCCGGCGTGCCGTCCTCGGCCCGGTTGATACGGTCCAGCGGGATGGCGTGCCGCTCCAGGAACGGGCCGACGCGCAGGCGGCGCAGCGCGGCGATGTGGCCCACCGCCCCGCAGGCACGCGCCAGATCGCGGGCCAAGGAGCGCATATAGACGCCCTTGCCGGAGGCAACCTCGAACACCGCCGTATCGGCGTCGGGACGCTCGATCAGCTCGAACCGGTCCACCTGCGCCGGACGCGGCTCCAGCACCGGCGCCCGGCCTTCCCGCGCCATGTCATAGGCCCGCTCCCCGGCCACCTTGATGGCCGAGAAGATCGGCGGCACCTGCATGATGGTGCCGCGGAAGCCGGGCAGCGCGTCGCGGATCGCCGCATCATCGGGGCGGACATCGCTGGTCTCGATCACCTTGCCGTCGGCGTCGTCGCTGTCCCGGGCCTCTCCGAAACGCAGGGTGAAGCGGTAGAGCTTGGTACCGTCCATCACATAGGGAACGGTCTTGGTCGCCGCGCCGAAGGCCACTGGCAGCAGGCCGGTCGCCAGCGGGTCCAGCGTGCCGCCATGGCCCGCCTTCTGGGCGTCGAACAGGCGCCGGACGCGGTTGACGACGTCGGTGCTGGTCAAGCCGGCCGGCTTGTCGACGATAAGCCAGCCGTCGAGCGGACGGCCGCGCGGTTTGCGGCGGGACATGATCGGGGCACTCGGTACGGCAGGGAGGGCGACAGGGAGGCGGCGGGTTAGGCACAGCCCGCCGCCTTGTCAACCAGGCGCTGGGGCGGCGGTCGGTTCCAGGGGTAGATCGGGCCGGGACCAACCCGGGCGAGGGCGGCCCATGAGGCCTGCCCGGGTCGGGCCGGACCAGGCGGATGTCGTCAGCTCAGACTCTCGTAGACCGCCGCCTCGAACGCATCCAGGGCGTCCAGCACGGGTTTGTCGGCGAAGGGCAGGATCTGCGTCATCAGGACGCCGGCGACGGCCCGGGTTGGGTCGAGCCAGTAATAGGTGTTGTTGATCCCCGCCCAGGCCAGGCTGCCGGCGCTGCGGCGGCCCGGGACGTCCTGCGTGTTGATCAGGAAGGTCAGGCCCCATTTCTTCGGCATGCCCGGAAACAGGTCGACATCGTTGGAGAATGGCGGATTGAAGGTCTTCATGGGCAGCACGTTCAGGTCACCCATGTGGTTCTGCCCCATCAGGGCAACAGTCCCGGGCTTCAGGATGCGTTCCCCGTCCAGTTCGCCGCCGGCCATCAACGCGCGCAGGAACCGCAGGTAGTCGCCCGCGGTGCAGAACAGGCCGCCGCCGCCGGCGAAGAATTCGCGGTCGGTGACCGGCCCGGGCGGCGAGGGCAGAATGCTCATGCGGCCATCTGCCGCTCGGGCATGGACCGGCACCAGCCGGTTGCCCCACTCAGACCGTTCGACATAGGTGGAATCCGCCATGCCCAGCGGCCCGAAGATGTGGCGCTGGAAATAGGTCTCCAGGTCCAGGCCGCTGACGACTTCCACCATGCGCCCGACCATGTCGATGCCGATGCCGTATTCCCACCGTTCGCCCGGATCGAAGCCCAGCGGGGCGGACAAGGCGGCCAGCTTGCCGGTGCGCGCGGCCGGCAAGCTGGTCAACTGCGTGTAGCGGGCCATGTTGCCGTTCCACGTATCGTAGACGAAGCCCGCGGTGTGGGTCAGCAGGTTGCGCAGCGTGATTTCCCCGTTCCGGGGACGCATGATCGGAACGCCGCCGGTGCCGAATCCGGTCAGCACCTTGGTGTCCGCCAGGAACGGCAGGATCTCCTGTGCCGGCTGGTCCAGCGACAGCTTGCCCTGCTCCACCATCTGCATCGCGGCGGTGCCGGTGATGGCTTTGGTCATCGATGCGATGCGAAAGACGGAATCCTCGGTCATGCGCGCCGGGCCGGCGATGTCGCGGCGGCCGAACGCCGAACTGTATATGACACCGGACTGGTCGGCCGCTGTCGCCACGAGACCAGGTATTTCCCCCCGCGCCAGCACCGTCGCCAGTGCTTTGTCAATTAGTGCTTGGTTTTTCATTGTGTTTTTCTGCGCGAAACGGGTGGAAAAGTCCAGTATCGCCCGCCGTCGCGCCTAATCGCCGGTGGCTGATCTGTGCGCCGCCACCTCGCCCGCGTCCGCCGCGGCGGCTTCCCATTCCTCGGCGTGCGTCGCCCAGCGCAGATCGGCGATCGGCTCCGGCCGGCCCAGCAGGAAGCCCTGTACGAAGCGACAACCCTGCTGGCGCAGATAGGCCAGCTGGCGTTCGGTCTCCACGCCCTCGGCGGTCACGTTCAGATGAAGACTTCGGGCCATGGCGATGATCGCCTGCACGATCGGCCTGGCATCGGCGCTGTCATCCAGGTCGCGGATGAAGCTGCGGTCGATCTTCAACTTATCGAATAGGAATTTCTTCAGATAACTCAGGCTGGAGTAGCCGGTACCGAAATCATCCATCGCCAGCTTCACGCCCAGCCGGCGCAATGCCGTCAGCATTGCCATGGCCTGTTCGGTATCGTCCATCAGCAAGCCCTCGGTGATCTCCAGCTCCAGCCGAGTCGGGGCCAGACCGGTCTCCCGCAGGATTGCGCCGATCCGTTCGGCGATGTTGTCCTGCTGAAACTGAACCGGCGACAGATTGACCGACACGGTGATGGGATTGGTCCAGGCCGCGGCGGCGGCGCAGGCGGTCCGCAACACCCACAGGCCGATCGGTACGATCAGGCCGCATTCCTCGGCGATCGGGATGAAGGTAGCGGGGGAAACCATCCCCTGCCGCGGGTGCGTCCAGCGCAGCAGGGCCTCGCAGCCGGCGACGCGCAGCGAGTCGCTTTCGAAGAATGGCTGGTACACCAGGGAGAACTGGTTCTCGATCAGGGCGGTGCCCAGGTCGTGCGCCAGGGCCTGGCGTTGCCGCAGCAGCCGGTCCATGCCCGGTTCGCAATAGCGCCACGTTCCATGGCCATCCTTGCGCGCCCGGTTCAAGGCCAGGGCGGCCCGGCTCATCAGATCGGCGCCCGAGGCGCCGTCATCGGGATACAGGGCGATGCCGACACTGGCACCCAGCTTCACCAGCTGGCCATCGATGTCGAACGGCAATGCCATTTCCGATATGATACGGCCGGCCAGGGCCGCCGCATCCGCCGGCCTGCCGGTCAGCGGCTGGACGATGCCGAATTCGTCGCTGCCGATGCGCGCCACGGTGTCGACCTCGCGCACCGTCGCGCATAGCCGCTGCGCGGCCTGCACCAGCAGACGGTCGCCGATACCCAGGCCGAACGCATCGTTGATCGCCTTGAACCGGTCCAGGTCGACGCGCAGCAGCGCGAATCCCCTGCCGGCTCTGTCCGCCATGGAAATCATCTTGGCGAGGCTCTTCTGCAGCGCCTGGCGATTGCCCACGCCGGTCAGCAGATCGGTATGGGTCAGCCGGTCGATCTGCGCCTGCGTCGCCTTGCTGGGCGCCAGGTCGCGGATTGCCAGCACCTGCTCCGCCGTGTCGTCCACCTGGCGGGCGACGACCTCCACCGGATGCAATGAGCCGTCGGGCAGGATCAGGCGCTGTTCCGCCGCCGGCTCCAGATGCGATGGCGGCCCGGATTGCAGCAGCGAGTCGACGCGCCGATGGTCGAACCAGCCCGGTCCCACGCCCATCAATCGCGCCAGTGCCGGATTGACGTCGACGATATGGCCGGCGCGGGCGATGATCAGGCCGTCGAATGCGGCGTCGGCCAGGGCGCGCATGCGCCGGCCCTGCAACGCCAGGCGTCGCGACAGGCTGCGGGCGTTCGTCAGCGCGGCCACCGCCACGCACAGCGCGGCCAGCGGCAGCGCCATGCGCAAGGCCGGCAAGGCACCATGAGCAAACCCCAGCAAGGAAGACCCGTCCGCCATCGCCCCGCAGCTTCGGGCGGAAGGGTTAGCAAGCCGTTAACGCGGGGCGGCTCATCGCGACCGGTGTCATTGCGCGATCGATGTCATTGCGCGACCGACGTCATTGCGCTGGCCAGCCGATGAACCGGCGCACCGCCGCGGATGTCAGTCGGCCACCGCCGCGTAGACGAGGTCGCGGAACAGCAGGCGGTAGTACTCTCGCTGGACCGGCGCCTGGATCATCAGCACGGCGAACAGGCGCTCCACCGGGTCGATCCAGAAGGACGTGCCGGCCATGCCGCTCCAATAATAATTGCCCACCGACCCGGGGAACGTCGCCATGCCGGCGCTGGTGCGCACCGCGAAGCCCAGGCCGAAGCCATGGCCGGGCGGCAGCAGGTCCGGCGCGCCCATGACCGGGCCCAGGTGATCGGATGTCATCAGCTCCACGGTCTTGCGGCCCAGCAGCCGGGTCTCGCCCAGTGGCCCGTTGCCCAGCCGTCCGTTGCCCAGCAGCATGGCGCAGAAGCGCGCATAGTCCATCGTCGTGGCGACCAGTCCGCCGCCGCCGGACTCGAACATCGCCGGGCGGCGCACATCCAGCAGCGCGACGGCCGTGCCATTCTCCGGATCCCGCGCGAACGCCTCGGCGATCCGGTGCTGCTGTGCTTCGTGAACCGAGAACGCGGTGTCCGTCATGCCCAGCGGCTGCAGGATGCGCGCCGACAGGAAGGCGCCCAGCGTCTGGCCCGACACGACCTCCACCAACCGGCCCAGCACATCGGTCGAGCGGCTGTATTCCCATGCCGTCCCCGGCTGGTGCAGCAACGGCAGCGCCGCCAATTCATTCGCCTGGTCGGTGTTCGACTGCTTCAGCCGGGCGACGCGCGCCTGCGCATAGGCCTTGTGAATCGGCGTGGCGCCCAGGAATTCATAGGTCAGGCCCGACGTGTGGCGCAGCAGGTCCTGCACCGTGATCGGGCGCACCGGTTCGGCCGCGCGCCAGGTGTCGCCCTCGATCACGCCGACCTTGGTCTGGTTGAAGGCGGGGATGTATTTGCCGATCGGGTCGCTCAGCAGCAGGCGGCCTTCCTCCCACAGCATCATCACCGCCACCGATACGATCGGCTTGGTCATCGAATAGACGCGGAAGATCGCATCCTTGGTCATCGCCGCGCCGGAGCCCGGATCCAGCAGGCCGAAACTGTTGAACCAGGCGACCTTCCCGTGCCGAGCGACCAGTGCCACGGCGCCGGGCAGGTGGCCGCTGACGATCCGCTCGTTCAGCGCCGCGGCCAGCCGGTCCAGCCCGGCCTGGCTGAGGCCGACTTCCTCGGGACGGGCAGAGGGCAGGGGGGTCGTCATGGTGCCGGTTTCCTCACGTTGGGAGGCAGGGAGCTTAACCCCCGCGCGGGCTGCGGCAAATTGCCCGGGATCGGCATGCCGCGGATTCCGGGGTGCGTGGCCCGGCCCTGCTGGCTATGCTGTCCATGCAATGCGCCAGACGATGGCCCGGATGTCCGAAACCGCCACGACCTCGCTCAATCGTTTCGAACCCAGCCCGGCCGGCCCGCTGCGGCGATTGCCGTCCTATCCGTGGATGGTGGTGGCGGTCACCTGCATCGGCGCCTTCATCGGCCAGGTCGACGCCAGTATCGTCCAACTCGCGCTGCCGACGCTGGAACAGGCGTTCGACGCGCCGCTCAGCGCGGTGAGCTGGGTTGCCATCGGCTACCAGCTCAGCTTTGCCGCCATCCTGCCGGTCTATGCGCGGTTGGCGGAGATTGCCGGACGCAAGCTGATGTATTTGATCGGCTTCGCGCTGTTCGCGGTGGCGTCCCTGCTGTGCGGCATGGCCGGGACACTGTGGCAGCTGATCGCTTTCCGCGTCCTGCTGGGCCTGTCGGGCGCGATGCTGGGTGCGAACAGCGTGGTGATCCTGGTGAAGGCGGCCGGGCCGGAGCGGCAGGGAGCCGCCATGGGCGTATTTGCCGCCGCGCAGGCGATCGGCGTCAGCGTCGGCCCGCTGCTGGCGGTATCATTCTGTCGGCGCTGGGCTGGCGCTGGGTGTTCTGGGTCACTGTCCCGTTTGCCGTCGTGGGGACGCTGGCCGGCTGGCTGATCGTGCCGCGCACCGCGGACGCGGCGGCGGCGGACCGCCGCTTCGACGGCCCCGGCGCCTTGCTGCTGATGCCCGCCTTGACCGCCCTGCTGCTGACCATCAGCGAAAGCGCGGCCTGGGGGCTGGCCTCGCCGTTGCTGCGCGCCAGCGGTGCCGCCGCGGTGATCCTGCTGGCGGGATTTATCCGGCGCCAGCTGCGGGCCCCGGCGCCGCTGCTCAATCTCGGCCTGTTCAGGGCGCCGGCCTTTGCCGGAGGCGTCCTGGCGATCGTGCTGTCCTACGCGCTGCTCTACGGCATGTTCTTCCTGATGTCGTTCGCGCTCGTCCGCGGCTATGGGGACCAGCCGCTGGCGGCGGGGGTTCGGCTGGCCATCGTGCCTGTCCTGCTGGGCATCATCGCGCCGTTCACCGGCGCGCTGCAGGCGCGGCTGGGCCTGCGCGTGCTGCTGCTGGGTGGAATGGCCGCCTGCTGCGCGGCCCTGATCCTGCTGACACGGGTGATGGACGGCACCCCGGCCAGCCTTGGCCCGGTCATGGCCGCGCTCGGACTGTTCGGCGCCGGGCTTGGCCTGTTCATCGCACCGAACAACAGCGCGACCATGAGCGCGGCTCCCGCCGCCCGCAGCGGCCAGGCCGGCGGTCTCCTGAACCTCGCCCGCATGCTCGGCACCAGCCTCGGCGTGGCCTGCGCCTCGGCGCTGCTGGCCTGGCGGCTGCACGTCTACACCGGCGCCGTCGACACCACCCGCAACCTGGCGGAACGCCATCTGCTATCCGCGATCGCCGATGGTCTGTGGCTGCTCGTCGCCTTCGCGCTGGTCGCCGGCCTGATGGGCATCCTGCGCGGCCGGCCGGGGTCCGACCCCAGGATGGTCGGACAGGGCCTGGAGCCGCACGGCTCCCTGGGCGCGGACGAGGCGGCCAAACGAGGCTGACGGCCGCGTTCAGACGGTGAACCGTTCAGACGGTGAACTGTTCCGCGATAATGCGCTCCGACAGACCTTGGTCCGGGTCGAACAGCACGGTAACCGAAATCGACCTGTCCTCGCTGACCGCGACCGAAACCACGTCGCGAACCTCGGTGAAGTCGGCCACCGCGGCGGTCGGCCGCTTCTCATGCTCCAGCACCGCGAAGACGACGTCGGCACTGGAGGGCAGCAGGGCGCCGCGCCAGCGCCTCGGCCGAAAGGCACTGATCGGTGTCAGCGGCAGCAGATTGGCCGACAGCGGTACGATCGGACCATGCGCCGACAGGTTATAGGCGGTCGAGCCGGCAGGGGTGGAGATCAGCACCCCGTCGCAGGACAGCTCTTCCAGCCGGACGCGGCCGTCGATGGTGATGCGGATCTTCGACGCCTGGCGCAACTGGCGCCACAGGCTGACTTCATTGAACGCCAGCGCCTCCTCCACCGCGCCGTTCGCGGTCACCGCGTGCATCCGCAGCGGATGCAGCTCCGCCGCCTGGGCGCGCGACAGGCGTTCCGGCAGCTCGTCCTCCTGATAGGCGTTCATCAGGAAGCCGACGGAGCCGCGGTTCATGCCGTAGACCGGGATTCGCAGCGGCTGGACCAGGTGGATGGTCTCCAGCATGAAGCCGTCTCCGCCCAGCGCCACCACCACGGCGGCCCGTTGCAGGTCGGAGTTGCCATAGCGTTCGACCAGCCGGGTATGGGCGTCGACGGCCACCGGGGTCGCCGCCGCCAGGAACGCGATCTGTCCGGCCTGAAAGCCGTGATCCTCACCGGCGACCGGCCCATAGGGGGCGCCGGTGGCCGGGGAGATCGTCACACGCGCATCCTGGCCGCCGGGACCCTGTGGGCGAGCACCGGCATGTTGCGGCGGACCTGGTCGGTCACCGCCGGGTCGATGCGGGCGGTGGCCCAGCCGACGCCGTCGGACACCCGGGCGACCACATGGCCCCATGGATCGACCACCATGGAATGGCCGTAGGTGAAGCGGGGCTCACCCTTGCCTTCCAGGTGCTTGCCCCAGGTCGCGGGCGCGGCGAACCAGCATTGGGTCTCGATCGCGCGGCCCCGGATCAACGCCTCCCAATGATCCTTGCCGGTGGCGGCGGTAAAGGCGCTGGGCAGGAAGATCAGGTCGGCGCCCTGTTCGCGCAGCGTCCAGAACAGGTCGGGGAAGCGGATATCGTAGCAGATCGCGCAGCCGACGGTGACGTCGCCGGCCTTGTAGGTCACCACCTCGCGGCCGGCGTCGTAGCTGTTGCTCTCCCGATATCCGGTGCCGTCCGGCGCCACGATGTCGAACAGGTGCATCTTCCGATAGCGCGCCAGCTCGGTGCCGTCCGGGTTGAACACCACGGTGGTGTTGAACAGCTTCTCGGGGCCCTGCTCGATGATCGAGCCGCCATGCACATGCACCCTGGCGGCGCGGGCCGTTTCGCGCAGGAACGCATAGGCCGGCCCGCCGGGCTCGTTCGAGCCGGGGGGCGGCAGGGTCTCGGCATTGGCGGCGCGCGTCGCGCGGTCGCCGCCCAGCGAATCCCACACCTCGGGAAGGCTGACGATATCCGGGCGGTCCTGCTCCACCGCGCTTTCGATCAGCCGGCGCGCCTGGGCGATGTTCTGTTCCTTGTCGGCGCCGGGGTTCATCTGCATCACGCTGACGCGCATGGGTCCCTCCGCTTGTGGCGGAAGAGAAGCCGATCCGGCGACGCGGCGCAACCGCCGCCGGCGGATGCGGCACGCCCGTGGTGGCTTCTCCACCGGGGTGCGCTCCGCGGACAAGGCCGCGAGGACAAGGCCGTGGAGATATGGTCGTGGGGATAAGGCCGTGGGGGATGTGGCCGTAGGGGCCATTGAGGGACATGCGCGACGCGGCATGTCCATAGTGGCACGTTGGCCGGAGCGACCATATGGTGTGCGCCGGTTCGGACAAGGAGACCTGGATGCGGCCGATCACGGTGTGGGACCTGCCGACGCGGCTGTTCCACTGGATACTGGTGGTGCTGATCGGGCTGGCCTGGTGGACGGAACGCAGCAACCACATGGACTGGCACATGCTGGTCGGCTACGCGGTCCTGGCGCTGCTGATCTTCCGCGTGATCTGGGGCTTCGTCGGCAGCGACACTGCCCGCTTCTCCGGCTTCGTCCGCAGTCCGCTGGCGGCGCTGCGCCACCTGTCCCGCCTGGCCAGGCGGGAGCCGGATACCGAGGTCGGACACAACGCCGCCGGCGGCTGGATGGTGCTGCTGATGCTGGCGCTGATCGGCGTGCAGGCGGGCACCGGCCTGTTCGCCAATGACGACATCATGACCGAGGGGCCGCTGATGCACCTGGTCGGCAAGGACAGGAGCGACTGGCTGACCCACATCCACGGTCTGAACTTCACGCTGATCCAGGCCGTTGTGGTGCTGCACGTGCTGGCGATCCTGGTCTACCTGGTGCTGAAGCGGCAGAACCTGCTGCGGCCGATGATCACCGGCACCAAGGCGATGCCAGCCGGCATGGCGCCGCCGCGCCTGCGCAGCCCGCTGCTGGCGCTGGCGACGCTGGTCGTGGCGGCCGGCATCGTGGCCTGGATCGTGCGGCTGTAGCGGGCCGCCCCGGTCGCCGCGGATCCGGGCGGTTACCAATGCGTGGGTTGCATCCCGCCGGTGGCTGCCGCAGAAAGCCGCATGCGTTCCGGCAGACTCGTCAAGCGGCTCGATATTTATATCTTCCGCCAGGTGCTGGTCGCGCTGGTGGCGGCAACCGGCGGTCTGACCGCGTTGATCTGGCTGACGCAGTCGCTCCGCTTCGTGGAGCTGGTGGTCAACCGCGGCTTGTCGTTCGCGGTCTTCGTGCACCTGACGGGGCTGCTGATCCCCAGCTTTGTCGCGGTCATCCTGCCGATCACCACCTATATCGTGATCCAGTTCGTCTATCAGCGCCTGTCGACGGATCGGGAGCTGACGGTGATGCGTGCCGCCGGGCTCTCGCCCTGGGCGCTGGCGCGGCCGGCACTGATGGTGGCGTTGCTGACCACCATGCTGGGGTACGCGCTGACCCTGTATCTGGTGCCGGCCAGCCTGGCGGCGTTTCGCGACTACCAGTGGCAGATCCGCAACCGGCTCGCCGCCTTCCTGTTGCAGGAGGGGGTGTTCACGCCGCTGTCCGACAAGCTGACGGTCTATATCCGTTCCCGCGCCCCCGACGGCACGCTCAGCGGCATCCTGGTGGATGACGCCCGTGATCCCAGTGCCCATGCCACGATCCTGGCGGAGCGCGGACGCCTGGTGGAAGGGCCGAACGGTCCCCGCGTCGTCCTGCTGGATGGCAGTCGCCAGCAGATCGACCACCAGACCGGCCGGCTGAACATGCTGACCTTCAAGCAGAACGAGATCGACCTGGCCGATGCCACCAAGGATACCGGCGCCCGCCTGCCCGACATGTCGGAAGTCTCGCTGCCGGAGCTGCTGGACCCGCATCCGGCGCTGGAGCGCGACAAGTCGAAATGGGTCGCCGAGGGATACAAGCGGCTGACCGCGCCGCTGACGACGGTCTCCTATGCGATGGTGGCGCTGTGGTCGGCGCTGGGCGGAGCGTTCCGCCGGCATGGCGGCTGGGTCCGGCCGCTGGTGACGGTGGGGATCATGGTCGGGCTGCTCGCCCTGGGACTGGCGATCGGCACCCTGGCGGCGCGCGACAACCGGCTGATCTTCCTGATGTGGCTGCACGCCATCCTGCCGGCGATCGTTTGCGGCGTGCTGCTGATGGGTCCGTCGCTGGTTCCGACGCCCAGACGCCTGCGTGAGAGCGCACCCTGACCGATGACCATCGTCGTCACCCTGTCGCTGTACATCGTCCGGCAGTTCGCGCTGGCGGTCTTCGGCATGCTGCTGGCCCTGTCAGGGCTGGTGGCAATGTTCGACTTCATCGAGCTGCTGCGCCGCTCCGCCAGCCTGCCGGAGGCGACGTTCGGCATCGTGGCGCAGATCGCGCTGCTGCGCCTGCCCTATATCGCCATGCAGATCCTGCCGTTCGCGGTGCTGCTGGGCGGCATCCTGTGCTTCTGGCGGCTGACCCGGTCTTCGGAGCTGATCGTCGCCCGCGCCGCGGGGATTTCGGCCTGGGAGTTTCTGGCCGCGCCCACTTTCTGTGCCTTTCTCTTCGGCGTCGTCGCCACCGCCGGCATCAGCCCTGTCTCCTCGGTGATGCTGGCGCGGGCCGAGGCGATGGAGAACGCCTATCTGCGCAGCGGCGGTGGCCCGCTGGCCCTGAACGGCGGTCAGCTCTGGCTGCGTCAGTCGGACCGCTTGCTCAATCCGCAGGGCGTGGCGATCATCCACGCCTATGGCGTGCAATTGAAGGGGCATCAGCTGTCCGCCCGCGACGTCAGCGTCTTCCGCCTGGACGGCAACGACAAGCTGCTTGCACGAATCGAGGCGACGAAGGCCACCCTGATACCGGGTGCGTGGGAGTTGGAGAACGCCCGCACCATCCGTCCCGATCAATTGCCCGAACTGCCGGAGAACCGCACGCTGCCGACCGACCTGACGGTCAACCGTGTCCAGGAGAGCTTCGCCTCGCCCGATACGTTGTCGGTTTGGGCGCTGCCGGACTTCATCGCGCTGCTCGACCGCTCCGGCTTCTCCTCCATCCGCCATCGGCTGCACTTCCAGGCCCTGCTGGCCTTGCCGCTGCTGACCGCCACCATGGCGCTGGTCTCGGCCGGGTTCTCCATGCGGCCGGCGCGGCGCGGCGGCGTAGCGAAGATGATCGGCTCCGGCGTGGTTGCCGGATTCGCCCTGTTCGTGGTCTCCAAGGTCGCCGAGGAGATCGGACAGTCCGGCGCCCTGCCGGTCACGCTCGCGGCCTGGGCACCGGCGGCCGCCGGACTGATGCTGGCGGTCGCATTGCTGCTGCACACGGAAGACGGCTGAGATGATGGGTATCCGATACTGCTGCTGCCTGCCGCTCGCCGCGCTTGCCGTCATCTGCTCGGTGCTGCCGCATCGCGCGGCGCACGCGCAGATGAGCAATATCCTGGCGCCGACCCCGACGGAGAATGTGAAGAAGGATGAGCCGGTGACCTTCTCGGCCGACCAGGTCGAGTATGACAAGGACAAGGCGCTGGTCACCGCGACCGGGCACGTGGAGGCCTGGCAGAACGGGCACGTGCTGCGCGCCGACCGGATCACCTTCGACCGCAACACCGGCGTCGCCGCCGCCACCGGCAATGTCGTGCTGCTGGAGCCGGACGGCGAGGTGATGTTCGCCGACTATGCCGAGATGCGGAACAACATGAAGGACGGCATCCTGAAGGATGTGCGTGCCCTGTTGCAGCAGAACGGACGCATGGCGGCAAACGGCGCGCAGCGTACCGGCGGCCAGATCAATGAGATGTCGAAGGTCGTCTACTCGGTCTGCAACGCATGCGCGACCGATCCCAGCCGGCCGCTGCTGTGGCAGATCCGCGCGAAGTCCGCCGTGCAGGACCTGGAGCACAAGAAGATCGAGTACTACGACGCGACCTTGGACATGTTCGGCATCCCGGTCGCGTACGTGCCGTATTTCTGGCACGCCGATCCGTCGGTGAAGCGCATGTCGGGCATCCTGCCGCCGGTGCTGGGCAATTCGTCCAATATCGGCGCGTTCTACGGTCAGCCCTACTACTGGGTGATCGACGACCAGTCGGATGCCACCTTTACCCCGATGATCACCAGCCGCGCCGGACCGCAGATGGACGCCGAGTACCGGCGTCGCTTCAATTCCGGTTACCTCGTCCTGAATGGCTCCGCCGGCTACATCAACGATTCGCTGCAAGGCAGCGTCGCCTCGACGGGGCAGTTTTCCTGGGACGATACCTGGCGTTACGGCTTCGTCGTCAACCGCGCGTCGTCCGCCGACTATGTGCGGGACTTTCACCTGACCAGCGGCCTCAGCGGTGATCCGAACATCCTGGCCAGCCAGTTCTACCTGGAAGGGTTCGGTGACGGCGCGTACGCCAGGCTGGATTCCCGCATCTACCAGGGCCTGAACGACACCATCACCGACAGCCAGCTGCCGGTGGTGCTGCCGCGCTACGAGTATTCCTATTTCGGCCGGCAGGACTCCCTGGGCGGACGGCTCTCGGTCGATGCCGGCGCGTTCAACGTGATCCGTACCGACGGCACCAATACCCGCCGCGCCTCCCTGGCGCTGAACTGGGAGCGTCCGTTCGTCGGCCGGCTGGGCGATCTGTGGAAGGTCACCCTGCATGGCGACGCGATCGGCTATAATGCCTCACAGCTTGAGAACCAGCCGACCTTCGGAAATACCGACAACATGTCCGCGGCGCGGGCGCTGCCGCAGGTGGCGCTGGATTTCCGCTGGCCGTTCGCGCGCAATAGCGGCGCCTGGGGTACCCAGCTGATCGAGCCGATCGCGCAGGTGATCGTGGCGCCGCAGACCGGCGACAGCCAGAACTGGCGCTATCCGAACGAGGACAGCCTGGATTTCGAGTTCACCGACGCCAACCTGTTCGGCTTCAACCGCTTTCCCGGCGTGGATCGCCTGGAAGGCGGCACGCGCGCCAACGTCGCGCTGCACACCGCCTGGTATCTGGGCGGCACGGCGTTCGACGGAATCATCGGCCAGTCATATCGCACCAACAAGGACTATCTGTTTCCGGCCGCCTCCGGCCTGCAGAACCAGGTGTCGGATATCGTCGCCCGCGCCACCTTCGCGCCGTCGCCCTGGCTGGACGTGACCTATCGCACCCGGCTCAACCCGGGCCCGATCTCCACGCATTTCGCGGATGCCGTCGCATCCGCCGGCGTGCCGCTGTTCCGGGTCAACGCGGGCTACATCTATACGAACTACGATCCCTACTATTACTACCAGCAGGCACCGCCGCCGCCGGCCAGCTCCGGCTACTATGTGCCGCGTAACGAGATCACCCTGGGTGCGTCCTCGCAATGGGGTCATTACCGGCTCAGTGCCAATGTGCGGCGCGACCTGGCCACCAACCAGATGGTCTATGTGGGCGGCGACGCGGTGTATGAGGATGAATGCTTCATCTTTGATCTGCGGTTCTACCGTCGCTATACGAGCTACAACGGCGACAACGGGGCCACGGCGGTCCTGTTCCTGCTGACCTTCAAGACCATCGGCCAGTTCGGCTATCGGGCGCTGTGACCTCGGGAGAATTGTGACATGCCGGCCGCCATTCGCATCCGTCTTCGGCACTCGGGCCGCGGCCGCCCGAGCGTGCCGCGGCCAGGCGTGCCGCGGCCAGGCCTGCTGTCGCCGCTTCGACCCGGGCTGCGGGCGGCGCTGCTGACCGCCGGAATACTGGTGACGGCTGGCGGCGCCCTGGCCGCATCGCCGCCGCGGGCCCCCGCCGGCAAGCCGGCAGCCGCGCAGGCCAATCCTGGTGCCATTCGGCCTGATGCCATGCGGATCGCCGCCGTGGTCAATGGCGATGTGATCACCAGCGCCGATATCGAGGCGCGCACGCGGCTGTTCGCGATGTCCACCGGCCTGCCGTTGTCGCCGGACGTGCTGGGGCGTCTGCGGCCGCAAATCCTGCGCCAGCTGGTCGATGAGCGGCTGCGCATGCAGGAGGCCCTGCGGCGCAAGATCATCGTCCAGGACCAGCAGATCGCCGATGCCATCCGGGAGATCGAGCAGCGCAACGGCCTGGGCGAGGGCATGCTGCGCGCCAAGCTGGCGGCCGACGGCGTCAGTTTCCGCACCATGGTGGACCAGGTGCGCTCGCAGCTCGCCTGGGGCGAGGTGCTGCGGCAGGTGATGGGCGAACGGGGCGGCATCTCCCCCGCCGATGTGGCGGAGCGGCAGAAGATGATGCAGCAGATGGTCGGCCAGACGCAGTATCACCTGGGCGAGATCTTCATTCCGATCGACGATCCCGCCAACGCGGCGGACGCGGAGCGCTTTGCCGAGACGGTGATCCACGAATTGCGGTCCGGCGCGCCGTTCGCGATCGTTGCCGCCCAGTTCAGCCAGACCCCGAACGCGCTGGAGGGCGGTGAAATGGGCTGGTTGGAAGCCAACCAGCTGGATCAGGCCATCCTGCCGCTGGCCAATCAGATGCCGGTGGGCGCCATCAGCAACCCGGTGCGCGTGCCCGGCGGCATCATGATCGTGCAGATGCGCGGCCGGCGGGAAATCGGTCGGGAGATGGGTACGGTCGTCGCCGTGCGGCAGGCCTTCCTGCCATTCACCTCCTTGCTGACCGACCCGACGAAGCCGACCGATCAGCAGCGCCAGACCCTGAACCGCGCGCGGGAGATCGCCGGCGCGGTGCATGGCTGCGACGCGATGGAACAATACGCCAAGGCGAACAAGCTGGACGCCCATGGCGTCGATCCCGGCGATGTCCGGCTGGAAGCGGTCAACCCGCCGCAGTTCCGCCAGATGCTGGCGACCATCCCGATCGGCAAGGTGAGCGAGCCGCTGGTGTCGCGTGAGGGCATCACCGTCATGGTGGTCTGCTCCCGCGAGGAAAAGAACCTGGCTGCCATCTCCAAGGAAGACGCGGAGCGTCTGGTGATCAATGAGCGTGTGGAGCTGCTGTCGCGGCAGGTCATGCGCGACCTGCACCGGCAGGCGAATATCGACCTGCGCGGCAACGTGTGACAGCGCCGCCCTCCGGGACGGTGACACGCCCGCCGTTGCGGGACGTCATATCCCGGCACGGATTGGCCGCCCGCCACGCGTTGGGGCAGCACTTCCTGCTGGACGGCAACCTGACGGATCGGATCGTGCGCGAAGCCGGGGACCTGACCGGCCGGCACGTCATCGAGGTCGGTCCCGGACCGGGCGGGTTGACCCGGTCGCTGCTGGCCTCGCCGGCCGCCAGCGTGACCGCCATCGAGCTGGACAGCAGGGCCGTCGGCGCCGTGTCGGAACTGGCGGAGACCGCCGGCGGCCGGCTGCGGGTGATCGAGGCGGACGCGCTGACCGTCGACCTGCCGGCGCTGGTGCCGCCGCCGCGGCAGGTGATCGCGAACCTGCCCTATAACATCGCCTCGCCCCTGCTGGTGGGCTGGCTGCGCCAGGCGGCGGCCTTCGAGCGCCTGACCCTGATGTTCCAGCAGGAAGTGGCGGAGCGGATCTGCGCGCCCCCGGGTACCAGCGCCTATGGTCGGTTGTCGGTCCTCGCCCAATGGTGCTGCGACGCCCGGATCGTCATGCGCATCCCACCGGCCGCCTTCACGCCGCCGCCGAAAGTCTGGTCGGCGGTGATCGGCCTGACCCCGCACCCGGCGCAGCCGGAACCGGCGCTGTTCGCGCGGATGGAGTCGCTGACCGCGGCCGCCTTCGGCCAGCGCCGGAAGATGCTGCGCGGCGCGTTGCGCGGACTGGGCGGCGAGGCGCTGCTGGACAAGGCCGGCATCGCCGCGGAACGGCGGGCCGAGACGCTGACGGTGGCCGAGTTCGACCGGTTGGTCCGGGTGCTGGCCGATGATCCGCCGGTTCGGTAGACGCCGGTCTCCGCTTCGGCTACTGAGCGGTAGAAAATCCACGATCCAGGAGGCGGACGCGCCATGAGATTCGGCCTGATCTACGAGCTTCAGCTGCCGCGTCCATGGGATGCGGACTCGGAACACCGGCTGGTGCAGGACGCGCTGGATGAGGTCGTGGTCGCCGACCGGCTGGGCTTCGACTATGTGTGGGCGAACGAGCACCACTTCCTGGAGGAATATTCCCACAACTCCGCGCCGGAAGTGTTCCTGGCCGCCGCCGCCGCGCGCACCAGGCGGATCCATATCGGCCATGCCGTGGTGCTGTCGCCGCCCGGCTACAACCCGCCGGCCCGCGTGGCGGAACGGATCGCCATGCTGGATCTGGTGTCGTCGGGCCGCGCGGAATGGGGCACCGGGTCCTCGGCGTCGCGGGCGGAGCTGGAAGGCTTCAATATCGATCCCGCGATGAAGAAGCTGATGTGGGCCGAGGCAACGGAACAGTCGGCCAACATGATGGTGATGGAGCCCTATCCGGGCTTCAAGGGCCAGTTCTTCTCGATGCCCGCGCGCAACGTGCTGCCCAAGCCGCTGCAGCGGCCGCATCCGCCGATCTGGCTGGCCTGTTCCAACAAGGAAACGATCCACGTTGCCGCGCGCAACGGCATCGGCGCGCTGGCCTTCGCCTTCGTGGACCCGGCGGAGGCGGCGAAATGGGCCGGTGAATACTACGAGATCATCAAATCCGATGAATGCGTGCCGATCGGCCATGCGGTGAACGCCAACATCGCCATGGCGACCGGCTTCTCGGTGCACAGGGATGAGGCCGAGGCGGTCCGGCGCGGCCAGGACGGGTTCCAGTTCTTCGGCTACGCGCTGGGACATCATTACGTCTATGGCGAACATACACCGGGCGTGACCAATGTCTGGGAGCGGTTCGAACGGGCGCGCGGCAGCCTGCCGCCGGCCGTGGGCAACGGGATCGGCACGCCGGCGCAACTGATCGACCGGCTGCGGCAGTACCAGGCCGCCGGCGTGGACCAGGTGATCTTCGTGCAGCAGGCCGGACGCAACACCCATGCCGATATCATTGCCTCCTTGGAACTGTTCGCCGCCGAGGTGATGCCGGTGATGAAGGCCGACCAGGCGGAACGCGACGCCCGCAAGCAGGCCGAGCTGGCGCCGTATATCGAGGCGGCGCTGCGGCGGAAGCAACGGATGCAGCCGCTGGCGCGCGACGCGATTCCGCCGATCCCCGCCTATGGCAGATCGGTCGTCGCCAGCGATGCCACTCCGAATGCCATCGCCGCGCGGCGGGGTGGCGGGATCAACATCCCGGCCGCCGACCCGGCCGAGGAACAGCAGCAGGCCGCCGCCGGCAACGACTGATCCCGTGGGTCGTGGAGGCTGATATCAGGTGACGCGGCGTTGCCGCGTCATGAGACCCTTCATGGCGAGTCCTTTCATGACGGGCTCGGGTCCGCCGTGACGGGCAGGCAGTGACGGGCAGCTTCCTACCCGTCCACCTCTACGCGTTGCGGCGCGCGCAGCCGCACCGTCCCGTCCGTTCCCATGACTAAGGTATGCACATAGAAATAAGGGTCGCGCGGCGCCATGACCGGTGACGGGGCCGATACGATCAGCAGCTTGCCGCACTGGCCGATCCAGTCGACATGCCGGTGCCCGTGCATGATGACCGCGCGTCCGGCCAGGCGCTGCAGGCGGCGGATGACCAGGCTGCCGTTGATCAGCGCCGTGCCGATCCGCATCGACAGTGCCTTGGCCTTTTGCGGGTACTCCACCACGTGATGGTGCAGCGCGACGATCCAGCCGGCCTTGGGATAGAGCGTGGTGGCCGCCATCACGCGCCGCAACTGCTCCGTCGGGATCAGCCCCAACGCGTTGGTGAAGGAGAAATGCGTGTCCGCGTTGGAATCCAGCGCGATCACCCCAAGCCCGTCCGGGGCGGCAGGCGGCAGTACCATCGGAAACGCCGAATCCCACGCCGCGCCCAGCTCCCGTTCCCGGCGCCGCGGCCCGCCCAGATCGGCGAACGCCTCGATGTCCTCCGCCAGCGGACGCAGTGCCGTGCCGAGCGTCCCACCCAGGCCGGCTTCGGTGACGACGTGCATGCGTCGGCCCTGTAACCGTTCCAGGGCCGACAGGGTCCGCATCTGTCGCAGCCGCCGCATCGGGCTCAGCGGGGTGTCCATCCTGGCCGGGCTGGCCCGATCGACGACATTGACGTCGTGGTTGCCGGGCAGGGCGACGATCCGTTCCGCCAGATGCGGATACGCGTCCAGCGCGGCGAAGAACTCGGCCCATTCACCGGACCGGCCGGCATCGGTCATGTCGCCGGTGATCAGGATCAGGTCCAATGGCTGCGCGCGATGGATCGCGTCAAGCCGCGCCAGGGTCCGTTCCAGGCGGCGATTGCCGCTGGGGCCCGCTCGGCCGCTCTCGATGCGGAAGCCATGGCGCTCCCCCACCGTGTGGACATCCGACAGGTGCGCGACACGCCAGGTGCGGTCATCCGGCCGCGGCGGGGCAAAGCCCGGCAGATCCAGTGGCTGCGCCATGAACGCGTCGCCGACGCCCCAGACCAGCGCGGCGGCGGCGCAGTAGACGGTGATCAGGACGATGCTGTTCGCCAGCAGGCTCGGCAGCAGCAGATGCAGGCCGCGCAAATCCGCCAGGTGCGCCACCCACAGCGTCGCGGGCCATAGCAGCATGATCAGGCCGACCCCCAGCAGGCACAGCACGATGCCGGACGCGGCGGCGCACAAGGACCGGACCAGCGCCCGCCAGCTCGGCCGCATCAATGCCGGCAGCAGGCCTTCCACCAGGTGCCGCAGCCCCTCGCGGAAGAAGATGTAGATCGGCTGCACCGCCAGCGCGTTCAGCGACCAGAAGCTTTTCTCCGCCACGCGCAGCAGGCGGCGTCCGCCGAACCAGCCGATCGCGGCCAGCACCGGCAGCAGCAGGATCGGATACAGCTCGGTTCCGACGCCGGCTGTGTGGGTCCAGACGGCAATCGCCCAGGCGGTGATCAACAGCGGCGCCAGTCCCAGCAGCACCGCGGGCAGCAGCAGCAGCAGCAGCCACAGCGTGATGAGCTTCGGCAGGCTGATCTCGCTCAGCAGGCTGCCGGCCAGCGACAGCAGGGACCGTTGATGGGTGCTCGACGCGTCGTCCTCGAAGTCGCCGGCCCTGGGGTCAAGAATGGGATCGAGGATGGGATCAGGGGAGGAGTCGCGCGCGGGCGTCGTCACGTCGGACGTTCCTCGGGCTCCGCCCCAAACAACTCGCTGACCCAGCGGCTGGCCGGATGCACCTCGCAGAAGGTCAGGATGGCGATGGCGATCGGCACGCCGATGAAAGCGCCGCCCAGACCCCACAGCCAGGTCCAGAAGAACACCGACAGCAGGACCAGGAAGGGTGACATCGCCAGCACATTGCCGGCCACCCGCGGCTCCATGTAGCTGCCGACCAGGAACTGGATGAGGTTCAGCACGGCGAACACGAATACCGCGCTTTGCAGGGAATCGAATTGCGCGATGGCGAACATCGTCGGGAACAGCGTGGCGAGCGCGGGGCCGATCACCGGGATATAGTTGAAGGCGAAGGCGATGATGCCCCATTCGCGGGCCAGCGGCACGCCGCATAGCGCCACGAACCCCCAGACCAGCAGGCCGGTGATCAGGCTCATCAGCGTGCGCACCGCCATGTAGCGCCGGAACTTCGCGGCGATGCGGGCGCCGCCGGTCAGCAGGACAAAGGCCAGCGTGCTGTCCCGCATCCGTTGCAGCCGCGCGATCGTGTCCTCCACCTCCAGCAGTCCGATCACGACATAGATCAGCACGACCAGCGAAAAGCTCAGCATGCTGTTCAGTACCGTCGTGATGCGCTGCGCCGCGGCCAGCAGCCACCCGGCGTTGAAGTGCTCCGTCCACAGGCTGGACACGTCCACGCCATGCCCGGCCAGCCACTGCGTGACCCGCTCGTACAAGACCTGGAACTGTGCCGATTCGCTGACGGTATAGCGGGCGACATGGCTGAACGCCCAGCTGATCAGGAAGGCGAAGGCCCCGAACAGCACGATGGCGGCGATCATCGTCAGCAGCAGCGCGAGCAGGCCCGGCATCCATCGCTCCAGCCGAGCCTGCAGCGGCCAGACGACGGCGATGATGAACAGCGCGAAGAACAGCGGGGCGAAGACGGGCTGGCCGATGCCCAGGGCCGCCACCGACAGGATCGCGGTGCCGACACCGACCATCACGCCGAGCGACCGGTTGGCCGACCGACGCAGCGCTGCGACCGGACTACGCATCGGTTTCGACCTCCTCCGAAGGGGCTCGTCCCGGTCCTAACAACCCGCTGGCGTGTCGGCAACGCGGGTGTTGATCCGGAAAGTATCGATCGGTTGCCGGTTCGGGACGCGCGGGACGCGCAGGACGGTGGTGGGACGCAGGGCCGGCATCGCCGGCTCGGATGACGTTCGTCGCCGTCCTGGCCATTGAAAAATCCAGCCGACCCGACGATTGTGTTCCGGCCGATTCCCCAGGGTGCTCCGCGAAGCATGATGATTGTATTGGATTTTTATGACCGCCTCGTTCGAGGCGTGGCATGATCCGGCACCGGTTCGGCCACGGCCGCCCGATGGCCTGTCTGATGGCGGCATCCGTCGTGCTTCTGTTGAGCGCCTGTAAGAAGAATGAGCAGGGGGAGACGGCGGTTCCCCGTCCGGTGCGGACAGTGACGGTCGAGCCGACCACGGCCGGTGACACGGTCACGCTGACCGGCCATGTCGAGGCGCAGGACTCCTCCAACGTGGCCTTCCGCATCAGCGGCCGCATGATCGAGCGCTTCGTCAATGTCGGCGACCAGGTCGAGCCCGGGCAGGAACTCGCCCGGCTGGACCCGCAGAACGAACTGAACGCGCTGCGCGCCTCGCAGGCCCAGCTGAATGCCGCGCAGGCGGCGCTGACGCAGGCCCGGTCGGAGTTCCAGCGCCAGCGGACGCTGCTCGCCCAGGGCCATACGCCGCGCGCGCAGTTCGAGGTGGCGGAACGGGCGCTGCACACCGCGCAGGCCAATGTGGACGCGGCCGAGGTACAGGTCCGCATCGACGCCGACCGGGTCAGCTACACGGTGCTGCAGGCCGATGCCGCCGGCTCGATCACCGCGCGCGGCGCCGAACCGGGCGAGGTGGTGCAGGCCGGGCAGATGATCGTCACCATCGCCCGCAAGGATGGCCGTGATGCCGTGTTCGACGTGCCGGCGCAGGTGCTGCGTTCCGCGCCTTCCGATCCGCGCATCGTCGTGCATCTCGCCGATGATCCGTCGGTCACCGCCCGCGGCTGGGTGCGGGAGATCGCCCCGCAGGCGGATCCCGTTACCCGCACCTTCGCCGTCCGGATCGCGTTGACCGACGTGCCGCCGGCCATGCGCCTGGGCGCGACGGTGAATGGCCAGCTACGGCTGGAGGCGGATCAGGTCATCGCCATCCCCGCCTCGGCGCTGACGGAGCTGGATCGCAAACCCGCCGTCTGGATCGTCGATCCGAAGACGCTTTCCGTGTCGCTGCGCAACATCGAGGCGGTCTCCTTCAGCCAGGCCAGCGTGACGGTGGCGCACGGGCTGCAGCCGGGTGACATCGTGGTGACCGCGGGCATCCAGGCGCTGCATCCCGGACAGAAAGTCCGTCTGCTGGAGCCCTCGACCTAGTGGGCTTCAATATCTCCAAATGGGCGCTCGAGCATCGCTCGCTGGTCGTCTACCTGATGATCGCCTCGATCCTGGCGGGGCTGACATCGTTTCGCAGCCTGGGTCGCGATGAGGATCCGGCCTTCGTCATCAAGACCATGGTCGTCTCGGCCGCCTGGCCCGGCGCCACGATCGACGACACCTTGCAGCAGGTGACGGAGCGGTTGGAGCGTACGCTGCAGGAAACCCCGCACCTGGACTTCCTGCGCAGCTTCACCACGCCGGGGCGGACGACGATCTTCGTCAACCTGAAAGGGGCGACGCCGGCGCGGGAGGTGCCGGATGTCTGGTACCATGTCCGCAAGAGCATCGGCGACATGCGTCATACCTTGCCGGCCGGCGTGGTCGGCCCCGGCTTCAATGACGAGTTCGGCGATACCTACGGCATCATCTACGGCTTCACGGCCGACGGCTTCACCCATCGCGAATTGCGCGACTATGTCGACGATGTCCGTTCCCGGCTGCTCGGCGTCCAGGACGTCTCCAAGGTGGAGATGCTGGGCGCGCAGGATGAGCGGGTGTTCGTCGAATTCTCCATGCAGCGCCTGGCCGGGCTGGGGATCGACCGCTCCGCCCTGATCGCGGCCTTGCAGGCGCAGAACGTCGTCAGCCCGGCCGGGATCATCCAGACCGGCAACGAACAGATCCTGCTGCGCGTCAGCGGCGCGTTCGAATCCGAGGAAGACCTTCGCAATATCAATTTCGTCGTCGGCGGCAGAATGATCCGGCTGCGCGATATCGCCGACGTGCACCGCGGCTTCGCCGATCCGCCGCAGCCGCTGTTCCGGGTGAACGGCAAGCCGGCGATCGGCCTGGCGATCTCGATGCGGGAGGGTGGAGACGTGCTGGCGCTGGGCCGCAACGTCGATGCGGCGATCCACCAGATCACTCAGAACCTGCCGCTGGGCATCACGCCGATCCTGGTCGCCGACCAGCCGCATGTCGTGGAGCACGCGATCGCCGACTTCACCACCTCGCTGTGGCAGGCGATCGCCATCATCATGGCGGTCAGCTTCGTCAGCCTGGGCGTGCGCGCCGGGCTGGTGGTGGCGATCACCATCCCGCTGACCCTGGCGATCGTCTTCCCGATCATGGAGCTGGCGGGCATCGACCTGCAGCGCATCTCGCTGGGCGCGCTGATCATCGCGCTGGGCCTGCTGGTGGATGACGCGATGACGACGATCGACGTCATGACCGCGCGGCTGGCCGCCGGCGACAGCCGGGAAGATTCGGCCGCGTACGCCTATACGACCGTCGCGATGCCGATGCTGACCGGCTCCTTCGTCACCGCCGCCGGCTTCATTCCGATCGGCTTCGCCAGGAGTTCGGCGGGCGAGTACACTTTCTCGATCTTCGTCGTGGTCGGGGTGTCGCTGATCGTATCCTGGTTCGTCGCGGTGATCTTCGCGCCGCTGCTGGGTGTCTGGCTGCTGCGGCCGCCGAAGACCCAGCCGAAGCCGAGCCGGATCATGGCCGTGTTCAAGGGAATCCTGCTGCGCGCGATGCGCATGCGCTGGATCACCATCGGCGTCACCGCCGGCGCGCTGGTCGTGGCGCTGCTGCTGTCGCCGCTGATCCAGCGGCAGTTCTTCCCGCCATCCGACCGGCCGGAGCTGCTGGTCGACCTGCGCCTGCCGCAGAACGCCTCCATCTTCGCGTCGGAGGACGCGTCCGCCCGGTTGTCGAAATTCCTGTCCACCGATCCGGATGTCGCGAGCTGGAGCACCTATGTCGGCCGCGGCGCCATCCGCTTCTACCTGCCTCTGGCGGTGGAACTGCCGAACGATTTCTTCAGCCAGACCGTGGTTATCGCCAAGGACGTCGCCGCCCGCGAACGCCTGCATGCGCGGCTGGAAAAGGTGCTGGCCGACCAGTTCCCCAGCGCGGTATCCCGCGTCTCCCCACTGGGCCTGGGGCCGCCGGTGGGCTGGCCGATCCAATACCGGGTCAGCGGACCCGATATCGCCGAGGTGCGCGACATCGCCATGAAGCTGGCCGGCATCGTGGCCGCCGATCCCGGCGCCACCCATGTCAATTTCGACTGGATGGAGCCGGCGCGGCGGGTCCGCATCAATATCGACCAGGACCAGGCGCGCCTGCTGGGCCTGAGCTCTGCGGCACTGGCATCGGTGCTGCAGTCCGTGGTCGCCGGCACCACCGTCACGCAGCTGCGCGACGGCATCTACCTCGTGGATGTGATGGTGCGTGCCACCGATGAGCAGCGGGTTTCGCTGGAGACGCTGCGCAACGTGCAGTTGCCGCTGCCGAACGGGCGGACGGTGCCGCTGAGCCAACTGGCCACCTTCTCCTTCGACCAGGAATACCCGCTGATCTGGCGGCGTGACCGGGTGCCGACCCTGACGGTGCAGGCCGACGTGGTGCCGGGCATCCTGCCGGAGACCGTGGTCTCCCACCTGGAATCCGAGGTCGACGCGCTGAATGCCGGCTTGCCGGTCCCGTACCGGATCGCGGTCGGCGGCACGGTGGAGGAGAGCGCGAACTCCCAGGCCTCGGTGAAGGCCGTCGTGCCGATGATGCTGCTGGTGATGATCACCTTCCTGATGATCCAGCTGCAAAGCTTCAGCATGCTGGCGCTGGTGCTGCTCGTCGTGCCGATGGCGATGACCGGCGTCATCGCCGCCCTGCTGATCTTCAACCAGCCGCTGGGCTTCGTGGCGATCCTGGGCATCCTGTCGCTGATCGGCATGATCGCCCGCAACGCCGTCATCCTGGTGGAGCAGATCCAGATCGAGCTGGTGACCGGGAAAGACCGCTGGGTGGCCGTGGTTGACGCGGCGGTGTCGCGCTTCCGCCCGATCATGCTGACCGCGATCTCCACCGTGCTGGGCCTGATCCCGATCGCGGCGACGATCTTCTGGGGGCCGATGGCGTTCGCGGTGATGGGCGGGTTCCTGATCGGCACCCTCGTCACGCTGATCTTCCTGCCGGCCCTGTATGTCACCTGGTTCCGGATCCCGGAGCCACCCCCGGGCGCGACGCGCGGCAGGACGCAGGACGATATTCCGGCCGACGCACGGGAGAGCGCGCCCGGCGGGCCGCGGGATGATCCACCGGTGCAGACGCTCGGTCGTCAGGCATGATCGCCGCCATCGAGGTCCTGCTGCGCGGGGTGCTGTTCCTGATCCTGTGGCTGGTTCTGGCCGGCGCCCATCTGGCCGACCTGCCCGCGGCCGCCGCCGCCGCCGTCCTGGCCGCCTGGGCGAGCATGGTGCTGTCGCCGCCGGCCGAGGGCGTGCTGTCGCTGCCGGACCTGCTGCGGATGGTGCTGCGCTTCCCGCCGCAGTCGCTGGCCGCCGGCATCGACGTGGCACGCCGTGCCTTCTCGCCGGCAATGCCTCTGCGGGTGGACGTCGTGCCGTTCGCGCCGCGCCTGCCGCCCGGACCGGCGCGCGACGCCTTCCTGGCCTATGCCAGCACCATGCCGGGCACCGTGCCGGTGGTGACCGGCGATGATGGCGCCGTCGTCATCCACTGCCTTGACGGCGCGCAGCCGGTCGGACAGCAAATGGCGGACGAGGAAGCATGCTTCATCCGCATGCTGGGCCGAGACGATGCCTGAATTCCTGCTCATCGCCGCCGCCGTCATCCTGCTGATGGTCGCCATCGGCCTGGTGCGCATTCTGCGGGGGCCGTCGGACTTCGACCGGATGATGGCCGCCCAGCTGCTGGGTACGGGCGGCATCGCGGCGCTGCTGCTGCTGGGAATCGCCACCGGCCTGCCCGGCTCGGTCGACCTGGCGCTGGTGCTGGCGCTGCTGGCGGTGTTCGTGGCGGTGGTCTTCGTGCGCGGACTGGCGGCCAGCCCCGATCCATCGCCGCGGGACGCGGAGGTCCGGCGGTGACGGCGCTGCCGGCGGCCCTCGCGACGGCCGTGTTGGTGACCGCCGGCGTCGTGTTCTTCGTCGCCGGCACGGTCGGGCTGCTGCGCTTTCCGGATGCCATGACCCGGCTGCACGCCCTGTCGAAGGCCGACAACCTGGGACTGGGGCTGATCGTGCTGGGATTGCTGCCGCAGGCCGCCAGCGTGTCGGGTGCGCTGAAGCTGCTGGCGATCTGGCTGCTGACCCAGGTGGCCGGCGCGACGGTCACGCAGGTGATGGCGCGGGCGATCTGGCGCGGAGCGTCGCCACCCGGTGCTTCGCCATCGCACGCTTCTTCATCGGAGGCTCCCCGGTCGTGAGCGCGACCCTGGTGGCGGACGGCGTCCTGGTGCTGCTGCTGCTCGGGCTGGCCCTGCGGGCGACGGCGGCGGCGGATGCCTTCGCGGCGGTGGTGGCCTTCGTCGCTTTCGGGCTGCTGCTGGCACTCGCATGGATGCGCCTGCATGCCGGCGACGTGGCGCTGACCGAGGCGGCGATCGGCAGCGGGGTCACCGGCGCGGTGCTGGTCGCCGCCGCCATGCGCTTGCCACCGACGCTGCCGCACATTCCGCCCGAAGCGGACCCCGAGGCGGCATTCCCCAAGGCCATGCCCGGCGGGGCGGCACGCCCCGAGGTCATGCCTGGCTGGGCGGCACGCCCCAAGGTCATTCTCGGGGAGGCGGCGATCCGCCTGGCGGCGCTGCTGCTGTCCGGCCTGGTCACCGCCTGCCTGGCCGGATTGGTCCTGTGGACCACCGGCCCGTCGCACAGCCAGGCAGCGACGGCGCTGCGCCACCTGCCCGAACTGGGCCTGTACAACGCGGTCACCGGCGTACTGATGGCCTATCGCGGCTTCGACACCCTGATGGAAAAGATCGTCCTGCTGCTGGCCCTGGTCGGCGTGTGGTCGCTGGCGCGGGACACGGTCTGGGGCGGCAGGCCATTTCCCGCCGCCATCCCGGCCCAGGGTGGCGCGGTTACCCTGATCGCGCGGCTGCTGCCGCCGATCGGCATCGTCGTCGCGGTGTATCTGTTGTGGGTCAGCGCCGAGGAACCGGGCGGCGCCTTCCAGGGCGGGGCCATCCTGGCGGCGATGTGGCTGCTGGTGCTGCTGGCCGGGCTGCGGCAGGCGCCGCTGCTGGGCAGCCGGCTGGTGCGCTGGACCGTGGCGGTCGGGCCGGCCATCTTCCTGGCGGCCGGGTTTGCCGGGTTCGCCTTCCCGGCCGGATTCCTGTCCTACCCGCCCGGCGTCGCCAAGGCGATGATCATCCTGATCGAATTCCCGCTGCTGCTGTCGATCGCGGTGATCCTGGGCCTGCTGGTGACCGGCCCGGCGGAGCGGCGGCCATGAGCTCGTTGACCTTGTTCGGCCTGTGCGCGGCGGGGCTGATCGGCATCGGGTTGTACGGCGCGCTGGTCGACCCGCAACCGCTGCGGAAAATCCTGGCGCTGAACCTGTTCGGGGCGGGGACTTTCCTGATGTTCGGCGTGGTATCCCGCCGCGGCGCCGATGCCGGCCTGGGCGGCGATCCGGTGCCGCAGGCCATGGTGATCACCGGCATCGTCGTCGCCTTTGCCGCGACCGCGCTGGCTGTTGCGCTGCTGCTGCGGATCTTCCAGGCGACGGGGGACACGGTCCTGGAGCCGACGGGAACCGGGGAGGAATGATCGACGCCTCCGCCTTGCCGGTGCTGGCCATCACGGTGCCGGCAGTCGGCGTCGTGCTGGCGGTGGCCTTCGGCCGCCGGGTCGCCGCCTGGACCATGCTGGCGGTATGCGCCGCCGAGCTGGCCATCGCTGCCGGGATCGCCGGCACGTTGTGGCGGACCGGCGTCCCGCTGGTGTACGTCCTGGGCGGCTGGGCACCGCCGCTGGGCATCGCGCTGCGCGCCGATGGCCTGTCCGCCGTCATGCTGCTGGTCAGCGCGGTGGTGATCGCCGCCATCGCGCTGTATGCCCAGGCCGGGTTCGCGCATAAGGCCGATGCCACCACGGACGGCGGCGCGGACAGGGCGCCGCTGGTATTCTGGACCATGCTGATGGGCGTCTGGTCCGGGCTGAGCATGGTATGGCTCGCCGGTGACCTGTTCTCGCTTTACGTCGCGCTGGAGCTCCTGACCTTCGGCGCCGTGCCGCTGGTGTCGCTGGAGGGCAAGCCGGAAACGCTGGTCGCGGCGCTGCGCTACATGCTGTTCGCGCTGATCGGGTCGGTGCTGTACCTGCTGGGATGCGGGGTGCTGTATGGCGGTTACGGCACCCTGGATATCACCCTGCTGAGCCACGCGGTGCGGGCCGAGCCGGTGACTTACGTGGCGGTGGCGCTGATGACGGCGGGGCTGGCGGCGAAGACCGCGCTGTTCCCGCTGCATCTCTGGCTGCCGCCGGCGCATGCCGGGGCGCCCGCGGCTGCCAGCGCGCTGCTCTCGGCCCTAGTGGTCAAGGGATCCTTCATCCTGGCCGTGCGGCTGTGGTTCGATGCCACCGCCGGCGTGGGCGGGGCAGGGGCCGGCGCCGCCACCCTGCTGGGTGCGATGGGGGCGTGCGCCATTATCGTCGGCAGCGTGCTGGCCCTGCGGCAGGCGCGGCTGAAGATGATGATCGCCTACTCGACCGTGGCACAGATTGGCTACCTGTTCTTCCTGTTTCCCCTCGCCGCGTCGCCGCTGGCTGTCTCCCCCCTGGCGGGTGCGGATACGGACTGGACCCGCTTCGCCTGGACCGGCGGCATGATGCAGCTGGTCGCCCATGCGGTGGCCAAGGCGGCGATGTTCCTGGCTGCCGGCCTGATCGCCGAGGCGCTGGGCCATGACCGCATCGCCGGCCTGGCCGGTGTGGGCCGGACGCTGCCGATGGTGCTGTTCGCCTTCGGCCTGGCGGGAATGTCGCTGATGGGGCTGCCGCCCAGCGGCGGTTTCATCGCCAAGGCGATGCTGCTGCTGGCGTCGGTCGGCGAGGGGCAGTGGTGGTGGGCGCTGGTCATCATGGTGGGTGGCCTGCTGGCGGCGGGCTATACGTTCCGCGTGTTAAGCCCGGCGCTGTCGGCCGCTGCCCCGGCGGTGGTCGTGGCGCCGGTCGGGTGGACCCGGCAGGCCGTCGTGCTGGGGCTGGCGATCCTGGCGCTGGCCCTGGGCCTGATGCCGGTGCGGCCGTCCCTGTTGCTGGAGATCGGCCGCCCCGCGCTGATCCAGGCAGTCCAATGAGCGCGCTGGTCGCAGCCCTGGCGCTGTCGTTCGCGGTGCCGCTGGCCGCGACGCTGGTCTTGCCCTTGCTGATGCTGCTCGGCTGCCTGCGGGCCGGCGTTCGGGACCGCATGGTGACATGGCTGGTCCTGGCGCCGGTGCCGGGCCTGTGGGCGGCGCTGTTCGCCGTGAACCAGTCACTGGACCTGCCGCCCCTGCTGCTGCGGCTGCGGCTGAGCCTGGACCTGCCCGGCGCAATCCTGCTCGGCGTGGCGGCATTGCTGTGGATGGCGGCCGGGATCTACGCGGCAGGCTGGCTGCGCGACGATCCCAGGCGGGGCCGCATCGCCGTCTGGTGGCTGCTGACCCTGACCGGCAGCCTGGGCGTCTTCGTCGCCGCCGACCTTGTCAGCTTCTACCTGTTGTATTCGCTGGTCAGCCTGGCGGCCTACGGCCTGGTGATCGAGGCGGCGACGGCCGATGCCCAGCGCGTCGGCCTGATCTATGTCGCCTTTGCGGTGGTCGGCGAGGCGCTGCTGCTGATCGCCTTCGTCATGCTGGCGCAATCCGCGCCCGGCGACGCCGGCATGATCCACGCGGTGGTGGCGGCGCTGCCTGGCTCGCGCTATCGCGTGGTGGTTCCGGCGCTGCTCATCCTGGGATTCGGCATCAAGCTGGGCATGGTGCCGTTCCAGGCCTGGATGCCGGTGACCTACCGCACCGCCCCGATCCCCGCCGCCGCGGTCATGAGCGGGGCCGCGGTGAAGGCCGGCGTCATCGGACTGATCCGCTTTCTGCCGCTGGGCGCGGCGCTGCCGGGCTGGGGGCAGGCAATGGTGGTGCTGGGCTTCGTCTCGGCGTTCTACGGCGCGCTGGTCGGCCTGCGGCAGAGCAATCCGCGAACCGTCCTGGCCTTTTCCAGCATCAGCCAGATGGGCGTGATCGTCGCGGTGTTCGGCATGGGGCTGATGACGGGCAGCACCGCCGTGGCGCTGGCGGCGGCCTTCTATGGCGCCCATCACACGCTGGCGAAGGGCGGCCTGTTCCTCGGTGTCGGGCTTGCGCCGCTGTCCGGAGCGCGGCGCGGCTGGCTGGTGCTGGTGCCGGCGGCGATCATGGCGCTGGGAATGGCCGGCTTGCCGCTGACCGGCGGCTATCTGGCCAAGCTGGCGATCAAGCCGGTGCTGGGCTACGGCCTGGCGGGTGTGTTGGGCGTGCTGTCATCGGCGGCGACCGCCCTGCTGATGACGCATTTCCTGTGCCGCGTCGCCGCGCTGCCGCTGGTTGCCGGCGTGCCGGAGCCGCCGCGCGTGCTTGCTTGGCCGTGGCTGGCGACCGCCCTGGCCTCGGTGCTGCTGCCTTGGGTGCTCTTCGCCGCCGTGCCGGGCGAGGATGTGGTCGACGCGCTGTCGCCGTTGAACCTGATCGAGGCGGCGCTGCCGGTCGCGGTGGGTGTCGTGCTGGGGCTGGGATGGCGGCGCTGGGGCGGCTTCCTGCTGCGCGACCAGGCCATCGTGCTGCCCGTCTCCAGCACCGTCGCTCGGTCGACCTTGTCCGTCGGCGCGGCGATCGAGCGGGTGGATGCGGCCGCCCGGCTATGGCCGGTCGCCACGGCGTCGCTGCTCGCGCTGGTCCTGGCGCTGGCGGCGCTGATGTGGGGCTGAGCCAGCAGCCGGCACCGGCCGTGCCAGTGTCGTGGTGTCGTGGTATTGCGGTGTCGGCGGCAATGTGAAAAATTCGTAGTCCCAATCAAGATACAGCCGCGATCGGGGCGGTCTGGCAATTGGGACGCCGCAACTTGCCGCTGGGACTCCAGGCACATCCCAGGCATGGCGAAGACTGGTATCTCTCCGCCGATTTCCGGCGGGTGATCCGCCGGGACACAAGCGGCCTTTCGCCGTTCACAGGAGATCAGAATGATCGCAACCATTCGCAAGGCCCTGATTCTGGGCGCTGCCTTCACCGCCATCGCGGCCCCGCTTGCCTACGCGCAGACGGCAACGACGCTGGAACAGGCGGAGATGGCCGGGCTGTCGCCCGAGAAGCGCGCCGAGGTGCAGACCCGCCTGTCGAAGGGCGGCCAGACGGTCTATGAGATCCTGCAGACCATGTTGCTGAACAACATCAAGCTGAAGCACCCTGGCAGCCGGATCGTCGCGCTGGACTTCAACCGCGGCATCGCCGTCGTGTCGACCACGGCCGGCAAGATGGAAACGGTGAATTTCGATACCACGACCCTTATGATCAAGTAGAAGACGACGTCATGCCGTGCCGTCGGCCGGCGGCACGGCATGACGTTTCAGTCATGTGACAAAGGGTTCTTCATGTCAGACCTGCTCGTAATCGAATATCCGACTGAGGCGAAGGCCGAGGAAGTCCGCCAGCGCCTTCTGGCCATGCAGAAGGAATACCTGATCGAGCTGGGAGATGCGGTCATCGTGACGAAATGTCCCGAAGGTCATGTCCGGCTGAATCAGCTGTACCACCCGGCGAAGACCGGCGCGGCGTCGGGTGCGCTGTGGGGCGCCCTGGTGGGGCTGCTGTTCATGATGCCGCTGGCCGGCGCGGCGATCGGCGCCGCATCAGGCGCTGTCGGCGGCGCGCTGACCGATGTCGGCATCGACGACAAGTTCATGAAGGGAGTCGGCAGTACCCTGCAGTCCGGTAATGCGGCGCTGTTCCTGCTGATCCGCAAGATGACCACCGAGAAGGTCGCGGCGGAACTGGCTGGCACCGGCGGCACGATCATGCGGAGCTCCTTCGATGAGACGAAGGAGCATGTTTTGCGGCAGGCGCTGGAAGGCTTGCAGGCGCAACCATAGGCCTCGGCATCCGGCGCGGGAATCGGCGTGCGGCCGGCCGCGGGAGGCCGGTCCGCGGCATGCGGCGCGGATGGGGCGGTTTGATCGGGCGCAAGGCAATGACGGCCTTGCGCCCTCAATGTCGTTGCGTGTTCCCGCCTCGCGACATACGGTAGTCCTCACCGTGACAGTCCTGCTTGTGACAGCTCCTCGTGATAGCTCCTCCGGTCATAGTCCTCATGGCACCGTCCGCTTGACCCGCTGACAGCTGAAAGTCCGATGGAATCATTGCGCTTCGACACGAGCACGCTACCGAAAGACCAGCAGTTCGACGCGTGGATGGGATT